>JAMLJA010000023.1 GCA_023953905.1 Rhizobiaceae bacterium
GTTGACTGGTCCCTATGGCAAGGAAATCCTCGAAAACCGTCTCGGCGCTCCGGATGGGACTGCACGGAATTTCGTCCCGCTTGAAGATTTCGGCGGGCACCATCCCGATCCGAACCTCGTTCATGCCAAGCAACTGTATGACGATGTGATGAGCCCGCAGGGCCCGGACTTCGGCGCGGCCTCCGACGGGGACGGCGACCGCAACATGGTCGTCGGCAAGGGCATGTTCGTTACCCCGTCCGACAGTCTGGCAATCATCGCCGCGAACGCCACCGTTGCTCCAGGCTATGCCGCAGGACTTGCTGGAATTGCGCGGTCGATGCCGACGAGTGCGGCTGCCGACCGTGTGGCAGAGAAGCTGGGTCTCGGCATGTATGAAACGCCGACAGGGTGGAAGTTCTTCGGCAATCTGCTTGATGCCGGAAAGGTCACTGTGTGCGGGGAGGAGAGTTTCGGTACCGGATCAAATCACGTCCGCGAAAAGGACGGGCTTTGGGCAGTGCTCTTCTGGCTGAACATTATCGCAGCGCGCGGCGAAAGTGTGAAAGCCATCGTCGAGAGTCACTGGGCGACCTATGGGCGAAACTACTATTCCCGTCATGATTACGAGGAGGTCGCGAGCGAAAAGGCGAACGCACTCATTTCCGAACTGCGGGCGAAACTGGACACGCTTCCCGGCACGAAAGTTAGGGGCCTGACGATCGCCAAAGCTGACGATTTCGAGTATCACGATCCCGTCGACGGCTCGGTTTCCAGGCATCAGGGCGTCCGCATCATGTTCGAAGGCGGTTCAAGGGTCGTTCTGCGCCTGTCGGGAACGGGAACGTCGGGCGCCACGATCCGGCTCTATGTCGAGCGATACGAGCCCGATACGGACAAGCATGACATCGACACACAGGTGGCGCTCGCCGATCTGATTGGCGCGGCAGACGACCTTGCCGGCATCAGGAAACATACGGGACGCGACAAGCCGACGGTCATCACGTGACAGGAAAGACGCCTGTCGCGCGAACCGGAGACGCCTCCATCTCATGACAGACTCCGTTCAGCTCGGCGCTGTTGCCTCCAGGACTGGCGTGCGCTTCGCGGTTTGGTCCGCACATGCCGAACGCGTCTGGCTCTGCCTTTTTGATGAAAAGGGCGAGGCGGAGACAGCGCGTCTCGATATGTCGCGCGGCGAGAGGGATGTGTTTTCCCGGTCTGTCTCGGGCCTGAAACCGGGCGCGCGCTATGGGTTTCGCGCAGATGGTCCCTATCAGCCGGATGGCGGATTGTGGTTCGACCCCGACAAGCTTCTCGTTGATCCATATGCCATAGAATTGGATCGGCCATACGTCTACGATAGCGTGCTTGGTGCATCACGCGGGGAGGGCGGCGACACCGCTCGCCTCATGCCGAAAGCCATTGTCTGCGCGCCAACGGCCGTTCGCCGTTCAAAACCTGTCTTTCGGCCGGGTGGCTTCATCTATGAAGTGAACGTTCGTGGTTTTACCATGCTGCACCCGGAAGTTCCCGAGAGCCTGCGCGGAACGGTGGGCGCGCTCGCGCATCCCGCAATCATTGAGCACCTGCACAAGCTTGGAGTGTCTGCCATCGAACTGATGCCGATCACCGCGTGGATCGATGAACGGCATCTCGCGCCACTCGGCCTCACCAATGCATGGGGATACAATCCCGTGACCTTCATGGCGCTCGATCCGCGACTGGTGCCGGGCGGCCTCGCGGAACTTCAGGCGACTGTGTCGGCACTTCGCAAGGCTGGCATCGGAACGATCCTCGATCTGGTATTCAACCACACGGGTGAGAGCGATCGCTTCGGGCCGACCCTTTCGCTGCGCGGGCTCGATGCGCGTGCCTATTTCCGGCATTTCGACGGCCATCTGGTCAATGATACGGGCACCGGCAACACAGTCGCCTGCGATCATCCCACGACCCAAAGAATGGTGCTCGATAGTCTGCGTCACTTCGTGACGAATGCGGGCGTCGATGGATTTCGCTTCGATCTGGCGCCAATCCTGGGCCGCACCGGTCATGGATTCGACGCGGATGCGCCCTTGTTGAAAGCTATCCGCGAGGACAATGTTCTGGCGGATCGTGTGATGATCGCCGAACCCTGGGATATCGGCGCTGGTGGCTATCAGCTTGGCAGGTTCCGACCGCCATTTCTCGAGTGGAACGACCGCTATCGCGACGACGTCAGGCGGTTCTGGAGGGGTGATGCGGGCACAACGGGCGATCTTGCCACGCGGCTCGCCGGTTCGTCCGATGTGTTCGGGAAAGACGAGGCCGCGATCACGCGCAGCGTCAACTTCGTTGCCGCTCATGACGGCTTTTCGCTCGCTGATATGGTTTCGTATGAACGCAAGCACAACGATGCCAATGGCGAGGACAATCGCGACGGTCACAACGAGAACTTTTCCTGGAACAACGGATCCGAAGGCCCGTCCGGGGACCGGGCGATCGGAGAGGCACGCCGCCGGGATATTCAGGCGCTGCTCGCCACCCTTTTCGCATCGCGAGGGTCGGTGATGCTGACCGCTGGTGACGAGTTTGGTCGTACCCAGCGCGGCAACAACAATGCCTACGCGCAGGACAACGCCACGACGTGGTTGGATTGGGAACAGCGCGACATCGTGCTCGAAGACTATGTTGGGGATCTGGCGCGCTTGAGACAGCGCTTTGCGGCTCTATCTAAGCTTGACTTCCTGACAGGCGAGCCCGCCTCGGGCGATGGTCTTCATGACGTCGAGTGGATAACCGAGGCCGGTCACGTGATGGGCCAGACCGAATGGGAGGATAGCCAGCGCAGGCGCTTAACGATGGTACTTGCAACCCCAGCCCCCAGAGCAAGGGCGCGGATCGCAGTTGCCATCAATGGAGATGGACGGGACAGCGCGTTCAAGCTCCCCGCTCGCGATGGTTATGAGTGGCAGATTGCTCTTGCGCCATCTGAAAGCGTGATGCGTGTGCCTGACGATGGTGCCTTTCTCGTGCCGCAAAGGTCGGTGCTGTTTCTCGAAGAGAAGCCGTCAGTATCTTCAAGGAGCCTAATGTGAGCGGTGGGATCGGTTCGGAATGGTGGCGTGGCTGTTCGATCTATCAGGTCTATCCGCGGTCTTTTCAGGACACGACGGGCGATGGGCTGGGTGACCTCAAGGGAATCACCCGCCGGCTGGATCACATTGCGTCGCTGGGTGTCGATGCGATCTGGCTCTCGCCATTCTGCAAATCGCCGATGGCAGACATGGGTTACGACGTGTCGGACTATCGCGACGTCGATCCCATGTTCGGAACGCTGGAGCATTTTGACGAGTTGGTCGCCACGGCCCATGATCTGGGCCTCAAGATCATCATGGACATGGTCATTTCGCACACTTCGGACAAGCATCCCTGGTTTGCAGAGAGCCGAAGCTCGCGAGACAATGACAAGGCTGACTGGTACGTCTGGGCCGAAGCAAAGCCCGACGGCACCGCGCCGACAAACTGGCTGTCTGTATTCGGGGGTCCTTCATGGGAGTGGGATTCAACCCGCAGGCAGTATTATCTGCACAATTTCCTCGCCTCCCAGCCCGATTTGAACTTCCACAACCCGGCAGTCCGTGCGGAGCTTCTGGAAGCTGCTCGTTTCTGGCTCGAACGCGGCGTTGACGGATTTCGTCTCGACACCGTGAACTACTATTTTCACGACCGCTTCCTGCGCGACAACCCGCCGACGACGCACCGCGTCTCAGGTCTGGCGCAGGATACCAACCCGTACCTCTACCAGTGGCATCTCTTCGACAAGACGCAGCCTGAAAACCTGGGCTTTCTGGAAGAGTTCAGGTCGCTGCTTGACGAATATCCCGACAGAACCTCGGTTGGCGAAGTGGGTGATGAGGACCGGTCCCTCGCAACGGTCGCGGCCTATACCGAAGGCGGCGCCCGGCTACACATGTGCTACACATTCGATCTGTTGGGGCCGGAGTTCTCACCGGAGCATATACGCTCACGCGTCATGGCGGCCGAGCATCAGGTGGCCGGCGGCTGGATCTGCTGGGCCTTTTCGAACCACGATGTCGTGCGCCACGTATCGCGCTTCACGCGCCCCGGTCAGGCGCCGGCTGACGTTGCCAGATTTGCGTTTTCACTGCTGATCGCCCTGCGCGGGTCCATCTGTCTTTATCAGGGTGAGGAACTGGGCCTGCAGGAAGCCCAATTGACCTTCGAACAATTGCGCGACCCGTACGGGATCCGCTTCTGGCCGGGATTCAAGGGACGCGACGGATGCCGCACGCCGATGCCATGGGAAGCGGACGCGGTGTACTCAGGCTTCACCTATGGTCAGCCCTGGCTGCCTATCCCCGATAGCCATCGGAAAGCTTCAGCGGACGTTCAGGAGGACGACGACGCGTCGGTGCTGAGCCATTATCGGCGCGCACTGGCGTTCCGAAAGTCCCAACCGCTTCTGACGCAGGGCGCAATCCGCTTTATCGAATCTGATGAGACGCTGCTGGCGTTTGTTCGGGAGACGCCGAACGACGCCATGCTGTGTGTCTTCAATTTCGGTGACGCCGACCTGGAATGGGGCCTGCCGGAAGATTTCGCGGGCGCTTCACTCGTCGGACCGATTGCCAATGGGGCCTTGTCGGAGGGCGCGACCGTCATTGTGCCGCCGCTCGGCGCGGTGTTCCTCAGGGTTCAGGGGGAGCAATAGCTACTGGACCAGCAACGGTCGTCCACAGGTCGCACCAAAAACCTTGATGTCGGCCTCGCCGATCCGCACGCCAACCGCCGACAGCGTTTCGTAGACAATCGAGTCCAGGGTTCCGGTCAAAGTGGTTACCAGTGTTGATTTCACGGTTGTCTTCACCGCTCCAAGTATGGGGTTCAGAATCACCGCCAGCAGACTGCTATTCAGAACGTTGACGGTGACATTCAGATCACTCGCCAGGCTTTGAACAAGCGTCTGCGAAGGATTTCGCGTTGAGACCGTCTTTATCGTCTTGTTGTCGATTTCACCCTTGTTGAAGGTCAAGGTCGACTCAAGATTATTGGTGATGTTTGCATGAGCCGAAGCCAATACCTGCAGCACTGACAGGTTTGCGCCTCCGAGTACCGCACTTATCGTAACGTCCGCCACTTTCGCGGGGCTCACGGGGAGCGAACTGGTAAAATTCGCAAGCTGGCTCTCGTCTATGGCTCCCACATATGCGTCGGCGACTCCCGGTCTTGCGGCGATGTCGACCCGAATGCTGGCGGCGCGCCCGGTCGGGCAACTGATTCCAGTTAGCCGAGCCTCCGCATAGGCAACTTCTGTGTAAAGCGGTACCTCGATTGAGAGTATCTTCACGTTGAGCAATCCCAGCAGACCCCCTGACGCCTGTTGTGTGCTGCCTCCGATCTTCGCGGAGATATAGAGCCGCGTCTGGGCCGTGCGCACAATGGTTCCAGTTTCGCCAACCGCATAGAAGGGCGAATTCTGCGGAGGTTCTCCGATTGCCAGTTTGACGGAGATGCTGACGAGACCCGGCAGATTAAGACCCGAGCCGACCTCTACCTGATGTCCTCCATTCGCCAAGGCCGCCGTCGCCTGCAACAGATCCATGACATTGGCGCCGACATTCAGACCCTGGGGCTTCTCGCCGATACCCAGCCGTCCGACATTGCCAAGATCGATCAACTGCCGCAGTGGCACTGATTGGTTGAGTGCGTTGAGGCCGAGTGTTTGCAACGCGAGTTGCGCGGTCTGATTTGAGCCTGACAGCGAGGCCAGCGCCGTCGCGATCTGTCCGACCGACACACTGGAGTCGAGGACGTCATTATACGTGCCGGCCTCCAGGTCCAGGTCTGTCGCAAGTGCGCCGAGGAAATCCAGCGCGTTGATGTCGACATTTGCCAGGGCCTGATAATCCATCAAGGACAAGGAAAGATTGGTGCCGAGAAGCTTGTTGAGGATCTGATTGACGATCCCGCCATTCAGGCTCGCCAATCTCGACCCGACGGAAAATGCGGCTTCCGACGGCACATACGCTACCGAATTGGTGGAGATCAGCGGTGTGTCGATCAGCGATTTGCCGAAATAGAGGTCGCCACCCTTACGCATGCTCACACGCACGGCATTGAAGGGTGTGACGCCTACCTGGAAGCGCTGATCGACCGCAACACTGGACTTGCCGGTGTAGCGGCCTTTCTCGACCACAAGGTCTATCTGATCCGGGTCCTGACCCACCGGGTTGTAGGTCAGATCGGCTTGCGAAATGCTGACGGCTCCGCTGCGATTGTCCTGAATGACGAGAGCTGCCGCCTCTGTAGCCCTGTCCAGATTTGCTGCTGCTGTAAGAGCGGCAAGGTCATTCAACGATTGCAGATCACGCCTGTCGGTATAGAGCGAACCCTGATCCACCGCGAATGCAGCAAGGATCACGCCCACCGGCAGCATGAGCCCAGCCATTACCGCGAAATTTCCCGTTCGGTCGGCGAAAAAACGACGAAGATACGTCAGCGGCTTTTGCGCTGTGCCTCTCATATGCCGCCCACTCTGATGGTTGATTGGCGCAAGATGGTCGTCTGGGGAAGCGGCAGACCCGATAGCAGGTTCCAGATCGGCAGGTCGGCAGCCTGGTACGAAACCGAAACCACGAACTGCGTGCCGTCCTGAACGTTGTCGTGGGCGTTCACAAGAAGATTGGCCACGTCGACGAAAACGTAGTCGTTGGCATTGCGTTGAATGAAGTCGTTGACGAGTTGCTGGCGTTCGGTCTCGTCGAGCCCGGCTAAAGCCACGCGCGCTGCGTCTGCAGAGATCTGGGCGATTGAATGACTGGCACCAAAGTAGATGCCATAGGCGATCATGCCAATCACCATGAACAGAAAGATTGGAGCGATGATCGCGAACTCAATCGCCGCGGTGCCCGCATCGCAACGTGTGGCTTTCCGCAGTGTACGTTCTTTATATGATCTTGAACCCAAGCACGCCCTGAGCATAACCACCTCGCAATGGAAAGCAGTCGTAAGTATCCGACAGTTTCCACGTAAAGTAAGATATAAAGGTAAACTGATATTGGACGATGAACACGATGATCGGGATTATCTTAAAATTTTCTGTGAGATTATGGGGATGAACCGAGAGATAAGTCGTCTTGCGCGCTGCAGCAATCGACAGGCGTCAGGTTCAAAAGTCATGTTGATTTACGTGGTAAAATTCGAGGCTGTTTTGATTTTGTTGCATAATATAATCGCGCGGGCACGACGCACCTTGACACGCAAGGTCGCCGCTTGGGCACGCTCTTGCCGCAGCATCGCCATCGGATTGCGAGGGCGATGCTGCGATGAGGATGGCTATTGCGGTAGCGCGTAGACGACGACCTCGTCGCCGACCTGTTCCTTGAGAATGGAATTGCCGCCCGCGACGAAGGCTACATATTCGCGGCCCTTGTATTGATAGACCGCGGGATTGGCGACCGCTGGCGCCTCGACGACGTCGGACCACAACTCCTTGCCGGTATCGAGCGCATAGGCCCGCACCTTGGAATCCATGGAAGCGCCGATGAAGATAACGCCGCCTGCCGTCACGGCCGGCCCTCCGATGGTCGGAGAACCCATGCTGTCGGGCATGTAAAAACCGTATTGCTGGGAAGCACCTATCGGTCGCCGCCACTTCACATCGCCGGTGTGCATGTCGATGGCGACCAGTTCGCCGAAGGGCGGAGCCCAGCACGGCATTCCCGCCCAATTCATGGCAGTGAACAGGGACATGCCGAAGGGAGCGCCTTCCTGCGGCGAGAATCCGCTTTCATTGCCCTTGGCATTGGCGGCCTTCTCGTAGCTCGCTCGGTCCCAGAGCTTGAGCGTCTGAACGATATGAGACGTATTCACGACGGCTGTCTGGCTATTTGGATCATAGGCCACTCCGCCCCATTGCACGCCGCCGGCGCTGTCTGGATAAGTCAGCGTGCCCTGGCGTGTCGTCGTTGGTGGGGTGTACATGCCCTCATAGTTGAGTTCATCCCAGAGACGCGAGCACTGGCCGAGGCCCACAATGTCGGCAATGCGCCAGATCGGTGGCTTCTTCGACTGATCGAGCAAAGGCGCGGGCTTCGTCGGGAAGGGCTGGGTTGGTGCGTAGACTTCGCCCGCGACATCGCCCTTGGGAACAGGACGCTCTTCGATAGGCCATACATCCTCGCCTGTGGCGCGGTTGACGACGAAGAGGAAACCCATCTTGGAGGCCTGCATCAGAGCAGGCACATTCTTGCCGTCCACCGTTATGTCCATCAAGGTCGGCGCCGAATTGATATCGTAGTCCCAGATGTCGTGATGAACCCATTGGCGCGACCAGACGACCTTTCCGGTGTCGAGGTTCAATGCGGTGGTGGAGGTGGCGAGGGGGATCGCCGCCGTCCTGTTTCCACCCCAATAGTTCGGGGAGGGCGAAGAGACGGGAATATAGAGCAGATTGAGTTTCGCGTCGTAGGATACGCCCGTCCAGATATTGGCGGTTCCGGTTGCAGCAGCGACATCATCGGGAATTGGCTTGAAAGTCCATTCGAGCGCGCCCGTGCGTGCGTTCAGGGAGAAGAGGGAACCGGGAGGGGCCTTTTCATAGGCCCAGTCCTTTCCGGCCCGGCCAAGGATGAGATGATCGCCAACCACGGTTGGCGGCTGCAGCAGAGACAGCGGCCACTTGGCGTTTTCTGTATTCCACTGATTGACGTCCAGAACACCATTTTGCCCGAAGTCTTCGCAGGCTTTTCCGGTATCGGCATCGACGGCAAACAGATGCGCGTCCATCGTTCCAAGATAGACGATCTTCTGACAAACCTGGCCGGGTTCAGGTTGCGCGGCCTCCCAATAGGCGACGCCACGCGACTTGAGCGCTGGCTGGGTCAGCGCTTCAAGCCTGGACTTTGTGTCGAAAACCCACTTCTCCTTGCCGGAGGCAGGGTCAAGCGCGACGATCCGGTAGAACGGTGTCCCGATATAAAGCGTATCGTTGGCAAAGATTGGCGTGGCCGACCAAACTGATTCCGGTAGTTTGCCTTTGCCATCGGATTTGTCCCCGGTGTGATACTCCCAGACCTTTTCCAGATTGCTCGCATTGTTCGCGTTGATCTGTGTCAGGGGCGAGTATTTCTGCGCGCTGAGCTGGCCGTGGAATGTGGCCCACTTGCCGCCGTCTGGTTCGGGCACAGTCACATTTGCCGGAAGTGTCGTTCCTCTCGACAAAGTTGGCGCGGGGGTTTGATACCCTCCAGTTGAAACATCCTGCGCCAGTGACGGTGTGGGCTTGAGCGCAACAAACAAAACTCCGGATAAGACCGTTACCAGTGCCGCGCCTGTCAGCGCCGCGTCTGTGATCCGCCGACGCGGCGCAAAGGTTTCAACGGCAAGTGCGATTATTCCCAGCCCTAATGCGATCGACGCCAACCACCCGTGCAAAAGCAGCACGGCGAATAGTGTAAGGAGCGCGCCGAGCCAGCTGAGTGCAATGAAGGCTCCCCGCACCGGGCCGCGATCGGTCCGCCACAAGACAATACCGGCAACCACAAGTGCAGCTTCCCCGAACATGGCAAGAAGTGCCCCGCCGGTACCGGTGATCCCCGAAAGCGGGGTGATGTAGCGATAGGCAGTCAAAATAAGCGCAATAGCGCCTGCAACGGCAAGAACAAGCGCTGCAGGGTGCCGAGCGGCATGCACGGTCGACATTGATGAATGTTGTATGGGCATTGGAACGTCTCTTCTTGGAGTCACGTTTCAAAACTGTTCGGACATTGTGATGTTCCATGGTGTGCATCACGACCGTGTGAAATATAGCCAGTGTATCACGAGACTTTCGCAATCAAAAATTCGATCAAAATACGTCGATTGTCGGAGTATGTATGTAATTCTCTAAGCAAATCGAAAATTACGACAAATGATGAATGTCATCGAACATTTGTGAAAGGTCGGCGGTCAGCGTCAGAATGAAGTACCTATGCAGCATCGCCTTTCGCAAACCATCGCGATGCTGCTGCGTTTGGGGCGTCGCTCTGAGCCCGTGCCCCTTGGGGTGGCGTTGCCAGTGGCCAGCTAAAGAGCCAAACCGGGCGCCAGTAGTGTCAACTGTCCTAGTAGATAGTGGCCGACTTGCTTGACACTATGTCGTAGGTTGTCAGTATGTCGGCTGTCGATACCTTTACGAGGAGACTCATATGCATACCACGCGTTGCGCCTACTGGGACAATGTAACTAGCTTCAGCCCCAGCGGTTTGATCAAGCCGCGCTGAAGTGGTGACATTTGAGGCCCGCTCCAGAAATGGGGCGGGCTTGTTGATTCCGCCTCGTTCGGCACAGATGGAAAGCCCTTGAAAACGACCGGGGACGCAAACAACAAGGCGCGGGGTCGCGTCTTGAATTCGAACCGTTTCAGCGCGCGTTTCTGTGCGCAGGCCCGATGGGGTGGTAGCTAAGTCTTTGATTTTTCTGGTCGGAGTGAGAGGATTCGAACCTCCGACCCCCTCGTCCCGAACGAGGTGCGCTACCAGGCTGCGCTACACTCCGTAACCAGTCGGCGGTGATATAACCGCCAGCCCATGATCACGCAAGCACTTCAACGCGCCATTCCAGAAAGATCGTCATCGCGCAAAGCATTGACCGCGTGAGCGAAGCCGTTCACAAGGCAGACCCGGAGGCGGATATAAAGCATATTATCCACGCGTTTTGAACCAAAGCCAGTTCGGAGACCCATTTTGACTCTCAAACCAGTCGGTCAAGCGACACCCAATACCTTCGAGTTCGAAACCGAGGCATTGGTGAGCCCGACCGGTTTTCGGGAATATGACGCGCGCTGGTGGTTCGGCCACCCCGGTTCGACGAAAGAGCCCGAGCTCAATCTGATGGGCGTGCAAGCGCTCGGTATGGGCCTCGCTACTCTGATTCATCGCCTTGGCGTCGGACCCAAGATCGTGATTGGGCACGATTTCCGCTCCTATTCCATGGGTATCAAGCTTGCGCTCGCATCTGGTCTGCAGGCTGCGGGCGCGGATGTGAAGGACATTGGTCTCGCGCTATCGCCAATGGCCTATTTCTCGCAATTCGCCCTCGATACGCCGTCGGTCGCCATGGTGACGGCGTCTCATAATGAAAATGGCTGGACCGGCGTGAAGATGGGCGCGCAACGTCCGCTCACATTTGGGCCGGATGAGATGACAGCCCTGAAGGAGATCGTTCTATCCGGTGACTTCGATCTCAGAGGCGGTGGTTCATACGAATATGTCGCTGGCTTCCGTAAGGTCTATCTCGATGACGTGACAAAGGGGAAGAAGATCGCACGCAAGCTCCGTGTCGTGGTCGCGTGCGGGAATGGCACGGCCGGCGCATTCGCGCCCGAGGCGCTGGAGCGGATCGGCTGCGAGGTCATTCCGCTCGACGTTGAATTGGATCACACGTTTCCCCGCTACAATCCCAATCCGGAGGATATGGAGATGCTCCATGCCATCCGCGACAAGGTTTTGGAAACCGGCGCGGATGTCGGACTGGGCTTCGACGGCGATGGAGACAGATGCGGCGTGGTCGACAATGAGGGCAACGAAATCTTCGCCGACAAGGTCGGTGTGATGCTGGCGCGTGACATCTCGGCGCTTCATCATGGAGCAAAATTCGTCGTCGACGTGAAATCGACCGGACTGTTTCACACTGACGAGGTGCTCAAGCGCCAGGGCGCGGTCACCGACTACTGGAAAACCGGCCATTCCTATATCAAGCGTCGGGTGGCCGAGCTGGACGCCATTGCGGGCTTTGAGAAGTCTGGCCACTTCTTCTTCAATCCGCCGATCGGCCGCGGCTATGATGACGGATTGATCACGGCGGTTGCTGTCTGCGAGATGCTCGATCGCAACCCCGGCAAGTCGATGGCGGACATCTATCGCGATCTGCCTCTGACTTATGGCACGCCAACCATGTCTCCTCATTGCGGGGACACCGTGAAATATGGCGTGGTCGAGCGTGTTGTGGCTGATTTTACGGAGATCCGTGACAAAGGCGAGGCCTTCGCGGGTCAGAAGATTGTCGATCTCATTACCGTCAATGGCGTTCGCGTCGTTGCCGAAGACGGAACGTGGGGGCTCGTGCGCGCGTCTTCCAACAAGCCCGAGCTTGTGGTCGTGGTCGAGAGCCCCGTTTCGTCGGAGCGCCGGCGGGAGATGTTCGAAGCAGTCGATGGCGTGCTTCGAAGAAATCCTGAAGTCGGCGCGTACAATCAGACTTTTTGAGGCGGCTTACCGATATGAGTGAACGCATCGTCAGTTTCGTGATGAGCGGTGGTGTGGGGTCGCGTTTGTGGCCTTTGTCGCGCGAGGACAATCCCAAGCAGTTTCATGACCTTGCCGGTGACGGCTCAATGCTGGTGAAGACGCTCCGCAGGCTGGCCGGCAGGCGCGACGGCGAGACCCCGATCTTCCTGATTGCCTCGGAGCGACATGCAGACCGCGTGCGCTCCGACATTGCCGACATCGATTTTTCCGGTGGTGGCGCAATCTTTGAGCCCGTAGGACGCAACACCGCTGCCGCCGTGGCGGTCGCAACGCTTCAGACATTGAAACAGTTTGGCGATTCGCTGGTTTTGGTCGTTCCCTCGGATCATGAGATTACCACCGTCGATGATTTCTGGCGAAGCGTGGAGCAGGGCGTCCCTGCCGCGCGTGACGGACGGCTGGTGGTTTTCGGGATCAAGCCGACCCAGCCCGAAACCGGTTATGGTTATATCGAGGCCGGTGCGCAGACCGGTGATGTCAGCGACGTCAAACGCTTCGTCGAAAAGCCTGATCTGGAAACCGCGCAGGCTTATGTAGAGGCGGGAAATTTCTACTGGAACGCAGGCATTTTCCTGTTTGGCGCGAATGCGATGCGCGAGGCTTTCCTGAGGTTTCAGCCGGAAATCTGGGCGGCTGCGGAAGCTGCGTATTCCGCTGCCAGCAAGGACCTCTCGGGTGTCTACATGCCACTCGAGCTTTATGAAGCCATTCCTTCCGATTCCATCGACTATGCCGTGATGGAGCGGGCCGAAGGAATCGTCATGGTTCCGGCGGCGTTCCGATGGAGTGATCTGGGGTCTTGGCAGTCCCTGCTGGATGTCAGCCCGTCTGACGACAAAGGCAATGTCATTGTCGGCGATGTCGTCGCCATCGAATGCGAGAACTCCTACATTCGTAGCGAAGGTCGACTGTTGTCGGCCATCGGCCTGCGCGACATGGCGATCGTCTCGACCGCCGATGCTACTTTTGTGGCGCCGGTGGATCGCAGCCAGCACGTCAAGAAGATCGTCGAACAACTCGAAAAGAGCGGACGCCTCGAAACCAAGTTCACGCCTTCGGACGGGCGCGTGATGGTGCCGGGTGCTTGGCGCAAGAGGGTCTATCACTGGCTCTTCGATGAAACATTGCCGCTCTGGTCGACGGCAGGCGTGGACCATGAGAACGGTGGGTTCTTCGAGGCGCTGGATTTTGCGGGAAGGCCAATCCGCAAGCCGAAACGCATGCGTACCATGGCGCGGCAGATTTATGCCTTCGCTGTCGCCAAGGAGCGCGGCTGGACGGGCGACGCAGGCGCGCTGATTGCGCATGGCATCGACTTTATTGCGCGCAATGGGCGAACCGAGAGAGGCGGCTGGGTCCGTACGTTGAACGTCGACGGCTCCGTCGCCGATCCGGTCGAGGACGCCTACGACCATTCCTGCGTGCTGCTGGCGCTGGCCCATGCGCATTTGAGCGGCAATCCGGATGCATTGAGGCTTGGCAAGGAGACGTTCGCCTTCCTCGATGACTATCTCGAAGACCACCGTTTGACAGGATTTCTGGAAACAGCGGAAGGCGAGGGCATACGCCGCTCAAACCCGCACATGCATATGCTGGAGGCGTTTCTCGCCTGGTATCACGTCACGGGTGAACGGTCGTATCTTCGCCGCGCGGCCCGCATCATCGATCTGTTCCGCACAAGCCTGTTCGATTCCGATACCTGGACTCTCGGCGAGTATTTCGATGACGACTGGAAGCCGGTGGAGGGGGAAAAGGGCGACTGGACGGAACCCGGCCATCACTTCGAATGGGCGTCACTGCTTGTCGATTTCGCCACCGCCAGCGGCCAGAAGGACCTCCTTGTGTTCGCGCGAAAGCTCTATTCATCGGCAGTGGCAAACGGCCTGAATCGCGCGACCGGACTGGCCTATGGAGCGGTGACCCGGCAGGGTCTGCCCCTCGATACGATATCCCGAAGCTGGCCCCAGACGGAGGCAATCAAGGCCGCGACCGCGCTGGATGGAACGGGCGGGCCCGATCTGAAGCCAGAGATCGAAGCGCGCGTGGCACGCCTTTTCAGATGGCATATCGATCCGGCGCCAACCGGTCTCTGGATCGATCGTATCGATGAACGCGGCAGGAGCCAGGCACAGGAGGTGCCCGCGAGTATCTTCTACCACCTTGTCTGTGCGCTCACGCAGTATCTTGATGAAACGGAACCTGCCGAGCCCGTTAGCCGAAGCTGACCGTCAATAGGGGCTCTCGACGTCGCCTGTTTCGACATAGACCGACTTGACCTGAGAATAGTGGACGAGCGCCTCGATACCATTTTCGCGACCGATGCCGGATTGCTTGTAGCCGCCGAAAGGCAGCTCTACCGGTGTCAGATTATAGGCGTTGATCCAGCAGGTGCCTGCCTGGAGCTGCGAGATCACGCGATGGGCCCGTACCAGATCACGGGTGAAGACCCCTGCCGCCAAACCAAATTCCGTATCGTTGGCACGCGCAATCACTTCGTCTTCATCATCGAAAGCAAGAACGGTCACAACGGGGCCGAAAATCTCTTCGCGGGCAATCCGCATCCGGTCAGTCACGTCAGAGAACACGGTCGGTTCGATGAAGAAACCGCCCCCCAAGCCCTGCAATGAAGGCGTGCCGCCACCAGTCATCAATCGAGCGCCTTCGGCCTGTCCGATGCGGATGTATTCGAGCACCTTTTCGTGCTGCGCCTTGTTGATCAACGGCCCCATCTGGGTGTCCGGATCGAGCGGGTCTCCGAGACGTATGTTTCTTGTACGCTCGACCAGCCGCGTCAGAAAATGTTCATACACATTCCGCTGCACGAATACGCGGGTTCCATTGGAGCAAACCTGACCCGCCGAATAGAAGTTACCAAGCATGGCCCCGCCAATGGCGTTCTCGACATTCGCATCGTCGAACACGATCAGCGGTGATTTGCCGCCCAGCTCCATGGTCGCGTGTTTCATCAGCGATCCGGCAAGTCCCATCACCTTGCGACCGGTGGGGACTGATCCGGTAACAGAGACTTTTGCGGTAATGGGGTGCGAGACGAGTGCAGCGCCGATGTCGCCATAGCCCTGCACCACGTTGAAAAGCCCGTCCGGAAGACCAGCCTCCGAATAGATTTCAGCCAAGGCGAGCGCGGACAGGGGTGTGTTTTCCGAGGGTTTGAAAACCATGGCATTGCCCATCGCGAGCGCGGGCGCAGACTTCCAGGTCGCAATCTGGATGGGATAGTTCCACGCGCCGATCCCGACGCACACACCTAGTGCTTCGCGCCGCGTATAGCCGAAGGGTCCGCCGAGATCGACGGCTTCGCCATTAAAGGTCGCAACGGCGCCCGCGAAGAACTCCAGCGCATCGGCACCCGAGGCGGCGTCGGCGACGGTCGTTTCTTGATAGGGCTTGCCGGTGTCGAGTGTTTCGAGCCTCGAAAGCTCCTCGTTTCGCGCACGCATGATGTCGGAGGCGCGCCGCAGGATGCGGCCACGTTCAACCGGCTTCAGCCGCGCCCATGCGGGCTGGGCGGCACGCGCCGCTTCCATCGCAAGCTCCACGACATTCGATGTCGCCGCGTGCAACGATGCGATTGTCTCGCCGGTGGCCGGATATATGCTGGTGAGCTCCGCCCCATGCTCGTCGTCGAGGAAGCGACCGTTGACATAATGCGAGGCGGCGGGCTGCGCTTTCATACCGTCATTCCAGTTCGTCTGACGTCACAACATAGCACTTATCTGAAGACGTCACCGGTCGCTTTCGCGCCATCGCGGATTGATCCACGGCTCTTCATTGGATCGGGGCAGGGGCGACCTGCCAAGAATGTGGTCGGCAGCCTTCTCGCCGGTCATGATGGAGGGCGCGTTCAGATTGCCGTTGGTGATGCGCGGGAAGATCGAGGAATCGGCCACGCGCAGACCATCGACCCCAATCACGCGGCATTCTGCATCGACCACCGCCATCGCGTCGTCGGCGCTTCCCATCCGGCACGTACCGCACGGATGATACGCGCTCTCGGCATGGGACCTTATGAACGCGTCAAGCGCATCGTCGCTAGTCACCTCAGCGCCAGGCGAAATTTCCTTGCCACGATATGAATCGAACGCCTGTTGGCCAAAGATTTCGCGCGTCAGCCGGATGCAGTACCGGAAATCGGACCAGTCGTCGGGATGCGACATGTAGTTGAAGCGAATTTCGGGATTGTGCCACGGGTCTGACGAACGCAATGAGACCGATCCGCGTGATTTGGATCGCATCGGTCCGACATGTGCCTGAAACCCGTGAGACTTCGAGGCCGCCCGGCCATCGTACCGGACTGCTGCGGGAATGAAATGATACTGGATGTCGGGATAGTCGACGCCGGGTGCCGAGCGCACAAAGGCAGCCGCCTCAAAGTGGTTGGTCGCTCCGAGCCCAGTCTTGAACAGCAGCCAGCGCGCACCGATCAATGCCTTTGAAAACGGGTTCAGAACCGAATTCAA
The DNA here is from genome assembly GCA_023953905.1 of Rhizobiaceae bacterium. Classification (GTDB taxonomy): domain Bacteria; phylum Pseudomonadota; class Alphaproteobacteria; order Rhizobiales; family Rhizobiaceae; genus Arvimicrobium. The sequence continues at coordinate 16,748 of JAMLJA010000023.1, forward strand.
CGTGATCGGTTTCAGCGATTCCTGCTGAATATAGAGTTCCAGATGATCCTGCAGGTTTTGGCCGACGCCACGCCGATCCGCGATGATTTCGATGCCGTGGGAGGCCAAATGCTCACCAGGTCCAATACCCGACAGCATCAAGAGCTTCGGCGAATTGATAGAGGAGGCCGCAATGACAACTTCGCGCCTTGCCTTAACGATCTGAATCTTTTTGTGAGCTTCGATCTCCACGCCAGTCGCGCGTTGATTCTCGATCACCACCCGCCGCGCGAACGCACTGTGAAGACTCACATTTTTGCGCTTCAGTGCAGGGCGCAGATAGGCATTCGCGACAGACCAGCGGCGGCCATTGTGGATAGTCTGTTCCATCGCTCCGAAGCCTTCCTGCTTGGAGCCGTTGTAGTCGACCGTCGTTTCGAAACCCGCTTGCCGGCCTGCCTCGATGAAGGCGTCATAGAGGGGATTGGAGCGCTTTCCTCTCTGAACGAAGAGTGGGCCATCCGTACCCCGCCAGCCATCTTCCGGATCTGCCGTGTTCTCCATGCGCTTGAAATAGGGGAGGACATCCGCAAAACCCCATCCGGTCGCGCCTTGTTCGCTCCAGTGATCGAAGTCGCGGGCATGGCCCCGCACATAGACCATGCCGTTGATGGAGGATGAACCGCCGAGCACCTTGCCGCGCGGCGTCGCAAGTCGTCGACCGCCGAGATGGGGTTCCGGTTCGCTGGAAAAACCCCAATCGTAGCGTCGCATGTTCATGGGGATCGAAAGGGCCGAAGGCATCTGGATCAATGGCCCGTAGTCGGTCCCCCCATACTCTATGACGATGACGGAATGATGCCCATCCTCAGACAGCCGGTAGGCCAACGCCGACCCCGCCGAGCCGGAGCCTATGACGACATAGTCCGCTTCAAGCATCGAGCGCGATCCTAAGGGGCAGGCGGCGGGTCATTTCGCTCGCAAGCTCTCGTATGACACCATCGCATGTTCGGCATAGGCGGGGCGTGCCGACAAACGGTCGTAATAGGCGCGCAGATGCGGCGTCTCGGCACGATCGAATTCCAGCGTGAAATATCGGTAGAGCAGGGTGCCGACGATGATGTCGGCGAAGCATATGTCCTTTCCGCCGATATAGTCGCCTTCGGAAAGGCGCTGATCGAGCATCAGGGCGAGCGGTTTCATGCGCGCCGCCGCCGCCGCAATCGCGGCGTGGTCACGCTTGTCCGGCGTCACGCCAATAATCGGCCAGAACAGGTTGGGCAGAAGCACGGGTGCGAAACTGGTCTTGATCCACTCGGCCCACATGTCCACCTGCGCACGCGCGACGGGAGACGTTGGCCAGAACTGCGCGTCGCCGTAACTTGCCGCCAGATAGCGTACGATCGCCGCGCTTTCCCACAGGAAAGGCCCGTCGCCATCTCTGACGACCGGAACGAGGCCGTTCGGGTTCATCGCTTTGAACTCGGCCGTGTCGTTGCCGCCAAAGGCGCCGCCCACATCAAGCCGCTTGTGCTCGAGTTTAAGCTCTGCGATGGCCCACATCACCATCTGCACATTGCCGGACGTTGCCCGGCCCCAGACTGTAATCATCTCTTCTTCTCCTCACTGTCAGCCGGAGAGGCAGCAACACCCCTTGCCGGAGCACCATTTTCATCATTGGCGGCCTGCATCCGCCGCAACTTCGTCTCGACATAATCCTCAACCAGCGCCGCCGCGCTTGCCGGGTTTGGAAGACCGTCACGCAGGGCACGGCGAATATAGAGCCCGTCGATCATCGCAGCGATGGCTTCGGCCATGTGCAGGGCATCGACGCGCTTCATCAGCGGCGTCAGGCCGCTCATCAGATCCGAGTTGAGCCGCCGTGCGTAAACACGCAGCAAACGTCGTAATTCGCGCGACTTCTGAGCCTCCACGTAGAAGGCCAGCCATGCGTGGACGATTTCGGCTCTGAACTGCTCGGCCGAGAAATTGACGGCAATGACAGCTGAAATGCGCGCGCGCGGGGTGGGCGCACGCCTGAGTGCGCGCACAGCGTCGTGCCCCAGATCAGACAGCAGCTTGCGCATCGTCGCCTGAATCAGATCGTCCTTGCCGCCGAAATAGTGATGCGCAAGCGCCGACGAGACGCCAGCCCGTCCGGCGATTTCCGCCATGGTGACATTAAGCGATCCGCGTTCTCCGATGGCGGCAATGGTCGCGTCGATCAGCGCGCGACGTCGTACCGGCTCCATTCCAACTTTCGGCATGCTGCACCTCCGACGATCAAGACTATTTTTAATTGACTCGTCAATCAATCATCGCATTGCAAAAAAAATGCTGCAGCAGCACAGCCTGGATTTGATTTTGGTTTACCCGTCACGATATTAACGGCATTGGATATCAAGCATTGTGGGCGGCGGTGCCGTCAGGGAGAGAACGATGACTGCATGTATCGTCGGTTGGGCACATTCACGCTTTGGCAAGCTTGAAGGCGAAACGGTGGAAAGCCTGATTACCAAAGCAGCAGTCGACGCATTGGAGCATGCCGGCATCGGACCGGAGGATGTAGACGAGATCGTCCTTGGACACTTCAATGGCGGCTTTTCCGAACAGGATTTCACCGCAAGCCTCGTTCTCCAGGCCGACGACAGATTGCGCTTCACGCCGGCAACGCGCGTCGAGAACGCCTGCGCCACCGGTTCCGCGGCGGTGAGACAGGGCATCCGCGCTATCGAGGCGAAAGCCGCGCGCGTGGTTCTGGTTGTGGGCGTCGAGCAGATGACGGCGGTGCCTGCAGCCGACGTCCAGAGGAATCTCATTCGTGCTTCCTACATGAAGGAGGAGGGCGACATCCCTGCGGGGTTCGCGGGCCAGTTTGGCAAGATCGCGGCGGCATACTTCCAGCGCCATGGTGATCAGTCCGATGCCCTGGCCGCCATTGCGTCCAAGAACCACAAGAATGGGACGGAGAACCCCTTCGCGCATATGCGTAAGGATCTCGGATACGATTTCTGCAGGCAGGAGAGCGAAAAGAACCCCTTCGTTGCGGGTCCGCTGAAGCGCACAGACTGTTCGCTTGTTTCGGATGGCGCTGCGGCAATCGTGCTTGCGGACGTGGAAACAGCGCTCGGCATGCGCCGCGCGGTTGCCTTCCGCGCAAACGAGCATGTGCAGGACTTCCTACCAATGTCGAAACGCGACATTCTGCTTTTCGAGGGCTGCGAAGAGGCCTGGGCACGCGCGTTCAAGAATGCCGGCGTGAAACTGGATGACCTCTCCTTCGTCGAAACCCACGATTGCTTCACGATCGCGGAACTGATCGAGTATGAGGCCATGGGGCTTGCCAAGCGCGGCGAAGGCGGCAAGGTGGCTGTAGAGGGCCAGACCCAGAAGGGCGGCAGGTTGCCCGTCAATCCATCGGGCGGGCTGAAGGCCAAAGGTCATCCAATCGGCGCGACGGGCGTTTCCATGCATGCGTTGACCGCGATGCAATTGACGGGTGAGGCTGGTGGAATCCAGGTTCCCGACGCGAAGCTTGGCGGCATCTTCAACATGGGTGGCGCGGCTGTCGCCAACTACGTGTCTATCCTCGAACGAATTAAATAGATCGCGGATCCCAACTGGCGCTTTTGTGACCAGTCACACTCTTGCCGTGCGCCTCGATTTGAATGACTGAGAGCACGCATTCGAGGCACGGCAGGAGTTTCCAAAATATGACATCGATACGGCTTCTTGCAGCGGCAGTCGCGCTTGTCGCAGTGCCGCTTGGCGCGTTCGCGCAGACAGACCCCGCGCCAACGGAGCAGGCACCCGTATCTGCGGCCGCGATTACATCAGAAGAGGCAATCGCTGCGGCGCAGAATTTCTGCGACACGCATCTGCCCGGAACGGCTGAAGCCGAGCAGGCGACGATGAAACTGCTGACGCCATCGCTGCTTGCAGCCATGGATGAGGCGACGAAGAAGAATGACGTGTGGGAAGCCACTCATCCCGGCGAGAAACCGCCGCTTGGTGATGGTGTGCCTTTCCAGTCTTACCCGGATTCTCCCGAAAAATGCGTCGCGGGACCGGCGATGGCCGACAACACCGAGGTGGATATCGAGTACCAGTTCGACGATCCGCTCGCGAACTGGACGGATCGCGTAAAACTCGAACGAGTCGACGGCAAGCTGCTGATCGATGACGTGTTCTACGGCGTGAACGGATTCGATGAGAGCCTTCGAAGCGCGCTCGAAACGGTAGGTCAGGATTTTGGCATCGAGGAGTGATGTCTTGATCGTCAGTTGCTAGAAGGGCCAGAGCCCGACGCGGCCGAACGCCGGAACCAGCAGTGCGGGGTGAATGAAATCCACGCCGGCGACAAGACCAAGAAACTGGAACTCGATACCACTTCGACCGAGGCTAAATCCGACCAGTCCGGCTATCGAACCGCGTAGATCCTTGCTCTGATCTTGCCACTCCAGCCGCCACAGCCCGACCGGAAAGTCCCGTCCGACAGCGTTGGAGGGCAGGCGTGCGCCCAACTCGGGAACGGCGTCGATCACATATGCCACAAAGCTGTTGGAGTTAGGTCCGGGCCACACACGATAGGCGCCTGGTTGCGAAAACGGATAGGTCGTTATCGCCTGCTCGACCTTCGGTATCAGGTCCTCGGCTGCCTGACCGCGCAGTGACTGAATGACGAATGGCGCATTTGAATACCAGAACCCGTCGGCTGGGCGAGTATTCTTGCGGATCGGGGATCCCCATCCCACCTTGTCGTAGCGGTCATAGCCGGCGCCCGCGCGTTTCAGGACGATCCATGTGTGGAGCGAAAACGCGCCCTTGAGACCACCGGTTCGTGCACCCAACACATAGACGGCTGCCTCTGTGTCGCCGTCCGGCGTAGGCAACAATCCACTCGACGACCAGTCGGCCGATCGCCAGTTTCCCGGCCGTTCGACCGTCATCCACCATGCCGCCGTCGCCAATGCCGGGAGGATGAAGACAATGAAAGCCGCCAGGAGAACGCGCAGTATGAGCTTGAGCAATCAAAATCCTTTGCCAGATGCGCGAAGTAAGTTTAGGGGCACGCCTCATCAGCTAAGTCAATTTGGTTAAAGCATGACCGATCCGGTACTGGTCGAAGTGACCCGTGGACACAATGTCGAGAGCGCGCATCGCGGTGCCGCGGTTGTTTGCGATGCGTTGGGAAAGATCGTGATGTCGTTTGGCGATATCGATCGGCCAGTCTTCCCGCGATCTGCCGTCAAATCCATTCAGGCGCTGCCCCTCGTCGAAAGTGGTGCCGCTGACGCCTTGGGGTTCTCAGCCAAGGAACTCGCCCTAGCCTGCGCCTCGCACTCCGGCGAACCGGTTCACGTCGAGATGGCGAAGGGCATCCTGTCAAAGGTTGGTCTCGACAATGGCACTTTGGAATGCGGCGCGCACTGGCCCTCTAGCAGGCAGGCCATGCTGGATCTCGCGCGTTCGGGCGGCGCACCTCTCGCCCTTCACAACAATTGTTCAGGCAAGCATGCGGGTTTCGTGTGCCTGTGTTGTCATTCAGGTGTTGACCACAATGGCTACGTGAAAGCCGATCACTGGCTTCAGGAGACGATTCGCGGTGTCCTGGAGGCGGTGACTGGAGCGCCCCATGGCGAGGAAAACCGCGGGACTGATGGGTGTGCCATTCCAACCTATGCCGTGCCGCTGAAGAGCCTCGCGCGCGGTTTTGCAAGGATGACGAGTGGCCAGGGGCTGGGACTTGAGCGCGCCAGGGCCGCCAAGCGCCTTATGGACGCCTGCATGGCCGAACCGTTGATGGTTTCGGGTCAGGACATGATGGACTTGAAACTGATGCAAGCAGCACAGGGCCGAATCTTTGTTAAAACGGGCGCCGAAGGCGTCTATTGTGCCGCAGCTCCAGAGCTTGGGCTTGGTGTCGCCGTCAAGTGCCTCGACGGTGCCACAAGGGGTGCCGAAGTCATCGTGGCGGCCATTCTGGCGAAGCTGTTTGCTGATGATGTCGAAGTCGCGGGCAAACTCACTTCATTGTCCGCAGCAACGCTGACCAACTGGAACGGCACAGAGGTCGGTATGCTTCGCCCGTCGGCGGCGCTGGCCTGAGCTATACACGTCAGCTTACGCGATTGCGCTCGATGACGAGTGTGGCCGACTTTCCGACACCCTCAAGCGCTAGGTCGCCGGTGACGGGGTTGTCCCATTCGTGACCGACGATGGCGCCGAACTCCGTGTCCTCGAAAACATTGTCGGAAATGACGGCCGATCCCGTGCCGCGTACGACTGATACCGCAATGCCGGTCGGGGCATGGCGCACCACATTGCCGGTGGCCACCACATTGCGCATGAATGCCCCCCAGCCGATCTTCATGCCGAACAGCGGAGCGCCCTCGATGACATTGCCCGTGATCGACGTGTCGGCTTCGACGCTGATTCCCACCCCGAGTCCCGGTGACTCTGCGGAATAGGGACCGCTGTCAGAGAGGTTGCGGACGATGTTGGCCGAACAGATGCCCATCCTGCCGCCCTGGTTGAAATCGACAAGTGCGATGCCGTTGGCGGCTCCGTCGACAATGTTGCCGTTTATCACCGCGCCTTCGGAGGCGTATTCAACACGCAGTGCGGTTTCCCCCGAGCGAAGGCACGTGTTCCCGTTGATCTGCAGATTGTTGGCACTATTGGCCCGGACTGCCGAAAACGCACAATCCGCAATGGTGTTGCCCGAGACGATGGCGCCGCCGGCACGGAAGACACTGATGCCGTTGCCATACTGTCCGCTGCCGCCATTGCGCGCCGCAATGCGCTCGATCCTGTTGTTCGAGATGAGCGTTCCATCAGAGGCCGCCTGCCAGCGATGCACCTCGATGCCGCCATTGCCGCAATCCATGACCCTGTTGCCGTTGATCGTCAGGTCCTGGCTTTCGACGGCACGGATGCCGATGTCGGCCGCACCCGAGATCATGCTCCGCTCGATGCGTCCGCCGCAGCGTTCCAGCGTGATGCCGTTCTTTCCGGAGCCGATGATCTCGCAATTGTCGATGACGACATGAGACACGTTTCGCAGGTCGACCAGCGCTTGCGTGTGATCGCCCAGCCATTGGTTCGCGCCATCGATGACCAGTCCGGAGAGTTCCACACGCTCGGCCACCTCCGACAGGAACAGGTGTCCCTCGCCACGATAAATGATGCGAGTGGCGCCAGGCACTCCAGCGAGACGGACGCGCGGCGGCAGCTTGATGTTTGAGACGACATAAGTTCCGGCCGGGAGCACCACGGGCAGATCGGCATCGGAGGAGGCTTGCAGCATTTCCTCGAACCGGCGGCTCTGGTCGTCGGAAAGCGCAGGCCGAACGCGAAAGTCCACCGCGTCGATCGAGCCACGCAAGGCAGCCAAATCGACGCGGCTTCGCCCCCCGGCGGAAGCGCGTGCCGCCGCGGTCGCAAAGAGCGGCGCGGCGGCAAGAGAAGCAAGAAGTCGGCGTCTGTTCCACATAGGCACAGTTCCGGGTTTCGTTGCCTACGTCTCAGCATGAAGCGTGCCAATTCCGATTCGCCTCCTGACAAGCTTGCAGAAGAGGCACGAAAACCTAGATTGAGTCGCATGAGCAGAGCTTTCACCCGCGAGGACGACACCCAGGGCGCACTCGCCGATATTGGCGAGCGTCCGGTGAGCCAGCACCGCAATCTCGTGACGGAAACGGGTCTATCGAAGATCGATTCCGAACTTGCGCACCTGCGCGAGCAGCTTGCCAAGGCAGAGCAGGACGGCGACCGGGAGAAGATCGCATTGATCTCGCGTGATCTTCGTTACTGGGCCTCTCGCCGTGAGACGGCTGAGCTTTCTGTGCCGGAACGGGACAGCAAAGTGGTTCGTTTCGGGATGAGCATCGAGATTGAAAGCGAGGATGGAAAATCCCAAACCTGGACCATTGTCGGCGAAGACGAGGCAGATGCAGCCAAGGGCAGGATCAGCCATGTTTCGCCAATGGCGATCGCCCTGTTCGGAAAAGCCGCCGGTGAAGTGGCGACCGTCAATGGCAAGGAATGGGAGATCGTTGCCCTGAAGGCCTAGCGTGTCTGCGGAACTCGGCTAAAGAAGTTCGTCGATCCTCAAGGCGGGGAGGGGATCGCAGGTCACGGCAGCGTCCGGAGCTGGCGTGGGCCGCTTGGCATCGAGGATGACGCTAGCCTGCCCAGCCTCCCTCTTATAGTCTGTCGTTCCAACGATCACGCGTCGTGCCTCGCGGTACAGCCTGCCGCGCAGATCCCGTGCCGCCGCAATCCGTGACTGTATCTTGCCGTCGGAAAGGCTTTGCAGAACGCCGCCTTCGGCCTCGATTCTCTTGAACTCCGCCCACGCTCCGGAAAACAGCTCTTCGGTCATGGTGTCGACGGGTGCAGAGCCGGTCGGGTCGTCCAGTACGATATGACTCTCGTCAGCCATGATAAGCTGCGTATTTCGCGCCATGCGGCGGGCATCGCTGTCAGCAAGTCCAAGCGGAATTGTATGCGGAAGGATGCAGATGGTGTCTGCCCCTCCCATCGCAGCCGCCGAGGCGGCGATCGTTGAGCGCAGAATATTGGAATCTGGATCGCGCAGAGTCATCATCCGATATGACGTTTCAGCATGTATCGCGGCGCGGCTCGGCGTCAGCCCGTGGCCTTCCTGAACCTTGTTCCAGAGTTTTCTCAGGGCTCGAATCTTGGCGATCGAGCGAAGTTGATCCTGATCCACACTGAGTGAGAATCCGATATGAGGGACGGCATAGACGAGAGGCTGGCGGGCCTCCGTAAACATGCGCAGATAAAGCGCTGTGGAGGCGATCATGACTCCCAGTTCCTGAGCCGCGTTCGCACCCGCATTGTGAAATACGCGACCGTTGGCCTCCAGGAGGATGCCGGGCGCACCTAACGCGAAGAAATGACCGAGCGATTGCGGCATTGAGGCCTCGACGGCCGCAATCGACATGCGCAATGCTCCGGTTCCGGCAAAAATCGCCGCCGGATCGATGCCGAAAGAGATGCTGAGCTTCGACATGTCCGCCCGTTTGCGCGCAAGCAGTACGGCGAGCATTTCAGCCGTCGTCCTGCTTGCCGGATGGGCGTCGATCCTCAGATGAATTTTGCCCGGCGGCAGGTCGCCGAGCAGCGTGGTCATGGCCTCCTGAGTCGGCGCAAGCCCGTAGCCAAATGCGTTCGGCGCGCCTGAAAAGATAAGAGTTATGCCCGTCGCGCCATTGTCGATGTCCTCATGGAGCTGGGCTTTTGCGCGCTCGATATCCGGATCGTCGGCGCGCTGCACGATGCTCCAACTACGCGGCCCGGGAAGGCGGAACTCGGCCAAGCGAGCGTCCTCGCTTGCTACAGTCTTGCCTTGCGGTAGCGATTTTTCGCGCCCGGAACCTGCGGGAGCGTTCACGTCGCTGTCTTGCGCGATATTCATCAAGCGTCCTTACAAACTCAACATATGCTCGATACCGGACGACTGTATGGCCTTGCGATGACAGCCGCAATGCGTCAGTGGCATTGTCGGCATGCCATGGGGTGCTCTATATCTCGACTGGCACGATATTGACGCACTGGCTTAAGAGGTTCGAATGGCGCAGGACGACAGGATCTTTCTCGGCGCCAGCCGCAAACCAGATGATTCCTACCAGGAGCCGGAGAGCCTGCTTCTCAAATATGGCAATCGCCACGGCCTCGTGACCGGTGCGACAGGAACCGGCAAGACAGTGACCCTCCAGATTCTGGCGGAGGGCTTTTCCAATGCCGGAGTGCCCGTCTTCTGCGCGGATATCAAAGGCGATCTGTCGGGTATCGCCATGATGGGAGAGGCGAAGGACTTCCTGATCAAGCGGGCCGAGGCGATCAAGCTCGACCCTTACGAGTTTCAGGAATTTCCCGTCATTTTCTGGGACCTTTTCGGCAAGCAGGGGCATCCGATCCGCGCTACCGTTTCCGAGATGGGGCCGCTGCTTCTGTCCCGTCTGATGAATCTGACGGACGCACAGGAAGGCATCATGAACATCGCCTTCCGCATCGCGGATGACGAGGGCCTTCTGCTGCTCGATCTCAAGGATCTGCAGGCTCTTCTTGCAAATATAGCTGAGCGGGCCGACGAGATCGGCTCCCGCTATGGCAATGTGACGAAGCCTTCTGTCGGCGCGATTCAGCGTTCTCTGCTCATTCTGGAGCAGCAGGGCGCGACGAACTTCTTCGGAGAGCCGGCACTTCGCATCGCCGACATCATGCGCACAACCCGCGATGGCCGCGGCGCAATCAATGTGCTGGCTGCTGACAAGCTCATGATGAACCCCCGCCTGTATGCAACGTTTCTGCTCTGGCTGATGTCGGAAATGTTCGAGGAACTGCCCGAGGTAGGCGACCCGGACAGGCCGAGACTCGTATTTTTCTTCGACGAGGCGCATCTGCTCTTCAATGACGCGCCGCGTGCCCTCGTGGAGCGCGTCGAGCAGGTCGTGCGTCTGATTCGCTCGAAAGGTGTCGGCGTCTATTTCGTTACTCAGAATCCCCTCGATGTGCCTGAAACCGTGCTGGCTCAGCTCGGCAATCGCATCCAGCACGCGCTGCGCGCCTATACGCCGCGCGAACAGAAGGCCGTGAAGACCGCCGCTGAGACGTTCCGACCAAACCCTGACTTCGATTGTGCGACGGCAATCACCCAGTTGGGAACTGGCGAAGCGCTGGTATCGACGTTGCAGGAGAAGGGCGCGCCGTCGATCGTTCAGCGCACCCTCATTCGCCCACCCGCTTCGCGTCTGGGGCCGATCACGGATCAGGAGCGGCAGCAGATCATGAACGAGAGCCCGGTGGCGGGCCAGTATGACAAAACGATCGATCGAGAGTCGGCGTTCGAGATGCTGCAGAAAAAGGCGGAGCAGGCTGCCCGCCCGACCGAAGATGATGCGCGGCAGACAAGCGACGGAAACAGCGAAGGTGGACGCTGGTCGCTGCCGGACTTTGGCAACGGGTCGACATCGAGGAGCGGGCAAACGCGCACCACGCGCGAGCCATCGAGCCGCGCGCCACGCGGCTCCAGCCGTCAGACAGTTACCGAAGCGGCCATCAAATCGGTGGTCCGCTCGGTCGGCTCCCAGCTAGGGCGCGCCCTGGTGAGAGGCATCCTCGGAAGCCTTTCGAAGCGCTAGGTGATCCTAGGCTCTTCCGAGCAGCACTGACCCGAGTGGCACGCCTGAATCTATCGGCACTCCCTGGTTGAGGGGGCCTGAGACCATAGGTGACGTTACGTTGCTTGTGACCATGATCGGGCTCTGCTGCGGCACACGATCATAGAGATCCATCACATCCTGGTTGATCATTCGTACGCAGCCGGAAGACACGGACTTTCCGATCGACCACCATTCCGGCGAACCGTGAACGCGATAGAGCGTGTCCTCGTCGCCCTGGAATATGTAAAGCGCACGCGCGCCAAGTGGATTGTTCAGGCCAGGAGGCATGCCGCCATTGTCTGCGCTCCATTTCGCGAGCGAAGGATCACGCTGGATCATTTCGTCCGGAGGAGTCCATTTCGGCCACTTCTGCTTCCAGCGAATTTCAGCACGGCCCGCCCATTCAAACCCAGCCCTTCCAAGACCGACACCGTAGCGGATGGCGTAACCGCCCTCGCGCACCAGGTAGAGGAAATGGGCAGACGTATCGACGACGATCGTTCCTGGGCGCTCGCCCGTCGGATCGTCGACAACCTGCCTGAGGAATTGGGGAGGGATTTTCGCGACTGGAACAGCCGGAACGTCATAGCCATTGTCCTGCACTGCGCCATACATCATGGCGTAATCAGCGCCGACCTCAGGTCGCGGGGTCCGAGGTTGCTGTGGAGGGGTATCACTTCGGGCGGTGGTGCAAGCGGTGAGTGCCAGACCGGCTGCCACTGAACTCGCTCCGCTGAGGAAACGGCGGCGTGAGATGTCGGGGGGGAAAAGAGACATTATACGGGCATATCCAGTTCTTCTGTTGGGGTGCACTGGCACCATTGGGATTGCGAACCCCTCCCAAAAGGATCTTGGGGCATAGGTGGTTCCAAATCTGACCTCAGAGTGGATAAAGAAAGGCAAACATGTGGCCGGATAGTCAGTGTTGCCGACGTGCCACAGCTATCACGCACCGCTCACTCGACGGTGAGAAGCCCTTCCAGTGAGGGGAAAATGAGAGCTGGGGCGAGATCGTGATACTCGTCCGGCTGATCGGTTCGATTTATCCAGACCGTGCGAAATCCGAATTTCGTCGCGCCGGCGATATCCCAGCGATTCGAGGATTGAAACGAGACGGCAGACGGATAAAGGCGCCAGCTTGTCGTCACGAGATCATAGACATTCGGGTCGGTCTTGAAGCGCTTCAGCTGGTCGACCGAAAAGACGTCATCGAGCACCTGGTCGAGCGCTGCCGATTTGACGGCAGAGGCAAGCATATCCGGCGAGCCGTTGGACAATATGGCGAGGCGTGCTCCGCTTGCCTTGAGCGACTTGAGTATTGCCGGAACCTCCGGGTAGCAATCCAGGCTCCAATATGCCTCGAGAAGCTTCGAACGGACGGCAGGATCTACGGTAGGAATTTTCTTCAGGGCGAAATCGAGCGACTGTTCCGTCAACTGCCAGAAATCGAGGTAGGTGTCGGAGAGACTGCGAACCCAGGAGTATTCGAGTTGCTTCGCGCGCCACAATTCCGAAAGCCGCGCGCCGTCAGGTCCGGTTTCACCAGCATGCCGCCGCACGGCTGCATGCACGTCAAAAAGCGTGCCGTAAGCATCAAAAACATAAGCTGCGTGACGCATATCACCAGATTTCCTTCACGTTAAGTTCAACCGACCAGCGCGGGCGGGTCAAGCCCGTCCGGCAATGTCGTCCGACTGCGCCAATGAATCTTCCGCCGTAGCGGTTGACGCGTCGCGGCCAAAGGTATTTTCCATACCCCGTCAAAACATGCTGGAGGACACATGAGCCTGGCTGTACCTGCGCAGAGCAAAACCTGGACCTATGTCGACGGCGACTGGCACGAAGGCAATGTCGCGCTGATCGGGCCGCGAAGCCACACCATGTGGCTGGCTTCCAGCGTGTTTGACGGAGCGCGCTGGTTCGAGGGGGTGGCGCCTGATCTCGATCTTCACGCTGAACGCGTCAATAAATCCGCAATAGCGCTCGGTCTGAAGCCGACCATGTCGGCTGAGGAGATCGTTGGATTGACCTGGGATGGGTTGAAGAAATTCGACGGCGAGACGGCGGTCTACATACGGCCGATGTACTGGGCAGAGCATGGCGGCTACATGGGCGTGCCATCGGATCCGGAATCGACGCGCTTTTGTCTTTGTCTTTACGAAGCGCCGATGATCGCGCCCGCCGGCTTCTCGTTGACAGTGTCTCCATTCCGTCGGCCGAGCCTCGAGACAATGCCGACCAATGCGAAGGCAGGGTGTCTTTACCCGAACAATGGACGGGCCATCGTGGATGCCCGCATGCGCGGCTTCGACAATGCGCTTGTGCTTGACATGCTGGGAAACGTTGCCGAAACCGCATCGTCAAACATCTTTCTGGTCAAAGACGGGCAGGTGATGACGCCCGTCGCCAACGGCACGTTTCTCTCCGGCATCACGCGGGCACGGACGATTTCTCTGCTTGCCTCGGAGGGCATGGCCACGATCGAGAAATCTCTTTCCGTCCGCGACTTTCTGGAAGCGGACGAGATTTTCTCAACAGGGAACCACTCTAAGGTTGTGCCCGTTACAAGAATTGAGACTCGCGATCTACAGCCGGGTCCGGTCGCCAAAAAGACGCGCGACCTTTACTGGGAATTTGCCCATGCCGGCGGTGTCAATTGAAGCGATTCCATTGACAGGCAAGGTTGTCCCAGCCGCGCATGAGCCTATGTAAAAGTGATACTGAAGCCCACATCTACCGAAGAGGGAGTACATTCCATGGCTTTTGAACTGCCCCCATTGCCCTACGATTACGAGGCGCTCCAGCCTTATATGTCGAAAGAGACGCTGGAGTATCATCACGACAAGCATCACAAGGCGTATGTCGACAACGGCAACAAGCTTGCCGCCGACGCCGGCATGGGTGACTTGTCTGTCGAGGAGGTAGTCAAGCAATCCTTCGGCAAGAACCCCGGCCTCTTCAATAACGCTGCCCAGCACTACAATCACATTCATTTCTGGAAGTGGATGAAGAAGGGTGGCGGCGGAAGCAAGCTTCCGGGTAAGCTGGAAAGCGCAATCGCCTCGGATCTGGGCGGCTATGACAAGTTCAAGGCCGATTTCATTGCTGCCGGCACCACTCAGTTCGGCTCGGGTTGGGCCTGGCTGTCGGTGAAGGGCGGCAAGCTCGAAATCTCCAAGACACCCAACGGGGAGAATCCACTCGTGCACGGCGCTTCGCCAATTCTCGGCGTCGACGTTTGGGAGCACTCCTATTACATCGACTATCGCAATGCGCGCCCGAAATATCTCGAGGCTTTCGTGGATAGCCTGATCAACTGGGACTACGTCCTTGAAATGTACGAGAAAGCTGCCTGATTGGTAGGCGGTTTTCTGAAGAAGCCCCGCTTTGGCGGGGCTTTTTTGTGCCAGATAACACAAGCGTGAAGCCAGATGCGGGAATGAAATGGCGACCAGCCACGTTCAGTGTGCGAGGCAGCTTTTGCAACCGGAGGTCCTTTCGTGAAAAAATTTGCAGTCATCGTGTCGATCCTCGCGCTCGGAACAGGGGTCGCAATCGCCGATCCCGCAATGGACCGGGAAAACTTGATGAAATCATTCGGCAAGTCGATGGGGCAGCTGGCACCCTATGCGAAGGGCGAGAAGGCTTATGACGCATCGGCCGTTCTGGCGGCTTTGACCACTTTGGACGAGAATGCGAAGAAGCTGGATGTCGTCGCGCTGTTCCCCGAAGGCGTGACTGGAGAGGCTGCATCCCCAAAAATCTGGGAGAATTTCTCCGACTTTCAGGCCCATGCTGACAAATTCAAGGCCGACGTATCGACGGCGGTGGCTGCCGCCCCTGCCGATCAGGCAGCACTTGGCAAGCAAATGGGTGCAATCGGAGCAAACTGCGGCGGCTGTCACGAATTGTACCGTATCAAGAAATAGCATGCGCGAATGAGGCTGATCGCAAAGCTTGCAACCGCGGCTGCCGCTTTGGCGGTGGCCGGGGCAGGTGTATTCTGGTTTCTGACAATGCCGCAGTCCTTGAACGCGCAGCAGGTGTCGGAACTCGGCCAGGGCGACGCGACGCGGGGAGAGCGCATCTTCTACGCCGGTGGATGTACGTCCTGTCACGCGGCACCAGCCGCGTCTGGAGATGATGTTCTCAAGCTGGCGGGTGGCCTCGAGCTTGCGACGCCTTTTGGCACCTTTATCGCTCCCAACATTTCGAGTGATCCGGCGGATGGGATTGGAAGCTGGTCCGTAGAGGATCTGGCGAATGCCATGCTTCACGGTGTGTCGCCGGATGGCAGGCACTACTATCCGGCATTTCCTTACGCGTCTTACGCACGCATGAACCCGTCGGATATTGGTGACCTTTACGCGTTCATGAAGACACTTCCGGCCGTGTCAGGCGCTGCGCCGGATCATCGCCTGAGTTTCCCCTTCAACATTCGGCGCGGACTTGGATTGTGGAAACTGCTCTATCTCAGCGATGAGCCCGTGATCGCGCTTCCCGCCGATGCATCGGAGCAAGTCAAACTCGGGCGCTATCTTACCGAGGGGCCTGGCCACTGCGGCGAATGCCACACACCAAGGGGTATTCTTGGCGGGGTGGACAAGAGCCGCTGGCTAGCAGGCGCCGTCGCTGCCGAAGGTGAAGGCAAGGTGCCTAACATCACCTCCGGCGAGGGTGGACTGGGAGACTGGTCGCAGAGCGATATTGCCTACATGTTGGAAAGTGGCTTCACGCCGGACTTCGATTCCGTCGGCGGTTCCATGGCAGCCGTCCAGCGCAACATGGCCAAGATAACAGCTGAAGACCGCGAAGCGATCGCGGCCTATCTGAAAGCTGTTCCGCCGCACCCCAAAGGCTACTGACGCGTTTGCCGGTCGGACGCACCTAAGCGCGTTCGACCTTGCCCACGACCTTCAACGCGAAAGCGTAGTTGTAGGCGATCTCCTCAAGGCGTGAAAATCGCCCCGATGCGCCGGCGTGCCCTGAGTCCATGTTGATCTTGAAGAGCACTGGGTTGTCGTCGGTCTTCATCGCACGAAGTTTCGCGGCCCATTTTGCGGGCTCCCAATAGGTGACGCGCGGATCGGTAAGCCCGGCAACGGCCAGGATCGGCGGGTATGCCTGTGCCGAGACATTGTCGTAGGGCGAATAGGCGGCGATCGTCTGATAGTCTTCGATGGACATGATCGGATTGCCCCATTCGGGCCATTCTGGCGGTGTCAGTGGCAGGGACGCATCGAGCATCGTGTTCAAGACGTCGACAAACGGCACCTCGGCGATGATACCGCCAAAAGCCTCGGGCGCCATGTTGACAACTGCCCCCATCAGCATTCCACCCGCCGAACCGCCCTGCGCGATGATGCGATCGTGCGACGTGAAATCCTCCGCCACGAGGTGGCGCGCGGCAGCAATGAAATCCTTAAAGGTATTTACCTTTTTTGCCCGTTTGCCGTCTTCGTACCAGGCGTATCCCTTGTCCTTGCCGCCGCGAATGTGAGCGATCGCGTAGACAAGGCCCCGGTCGACCAGCGACAGAATGTTGCTGTTGAATGACGCGGGGATGGATGAGCCGTAGGAGCCATAGCCATACAAAAGCGCAGGCGCGGACCCGTCGAGCGGCGTATCGCGATGATAGACGATCGAAATCGGCACCAGTTCGCCATCTTCGGCCGGCGCCATCAGACGACGCGTGACGTAATGTTCCGGATCATGACCTGACGGCACTTCTTGAGTCTTCAAGAGGGTCCGCTCGCGTGTACGCATATTGTAGTCGAAAAGCTGCGACGGCGTGGTCATCGAAGAATAGGAAAAACGGATAGTGTCGGTATCATATTCGTAGGAGCCGCCCAGGCCGAGCGAGAACGCTTCCTCATCGAAAGCGATCGGATGCTCAACGCCCGTCGAACGGTCGTGGATGACGATTCGCGGAAGGCCATCCTTTCGCTCGAGGCGCACCATGAAGTCCTTGAAGCCCAGGACCGAGAGAATCAGGCGGCCGGGTTCGTGTGGCACGAGTTCGGTCCAATTTTCCGGCTCCGGGGCAGAGACCGGTGTGGTCATGATCTTGAAATCAGTCGCGCCATCCGAATTGGTCAGGATGAAAAAGACGTCGCCACCTTCCTCCAGCTCATACTGGCGCCCAGTCTGCCGAGGTGACACAATTTTCGGTTCCGCCAATGGATCGTCCGCCGGGATGACGCGGTATTCCGATGTCTCGTGATCATGAACCGAAATGAAGATCCAACGTCCATCGCGTGAGCCGCTGACGCCAACGAAGAAGCCCGGATCGGCCTCCTCGAAGATCAGTTGATCTTCGGACGCCGGCGTACCGATACGATGAAGGAGAACCTTTGACGGCCTGTGGTTCTCATCGAGGCGGGTGTAGACGAACGCGCGGTTGTCCGCTGTCCACACTCCGTCCCCGCCCGTATCGGGCACCCGATCCTCGTCATCGAGCCCCGTGGAGAGATCACGAACGCGAAGCGTGAAGAACTCCGAACCCTTGTCGTCGAAACTCCAGAGGAGACGCGCGTGATCGCCCGAATGCTCCACCGCTCCGAGGCGGAAATAGGGATGCCCCTCGGCCTCTGCATCGCCGTCCAGAATGATCACTTGCTCGCCACCCTCGCGATCCGTGCGGAAGAAGCGTGGCTGTTGCCCACCCAGCTTGAAGGACGTGCCGTATGCGAAAGGTCCGTCCTTCATCGGAACGGACGTATCGTCTTCCTTGATACGGCCCTTCATTTCCTGAAAAAGCTCCTGCTGAAGATCGGCAGTGTCGGCCATTAACGCCGACTGATAGGAGTTCTCAGCCTCCAGATGATCACGGATGTCCTGAGAAAGCAGAGCTGGATCGCGAAAGACTTCCTGCCAATTGCCAGCACGCAGCCAGGCATAGTCATCTGTGCGGACGATGCCGTGGCGCTCCTCCTCGAAAAATCGGCGCTCTGTGACTGGAGCCTGGTGATGTGCAAAGTTTTGTCGGTCGGCCATCTGTTCCTGCCGTTGATACGAATCGTTGCGGATGAATGGGAGCGCTCTGCCCTGACATGGAGGCGTGATGTGAGACGAATATCTAAAGGTCTACGGCGTCTTTAGATAGTCGCAACAGCACTTCTTACAAAGAACGCACGCTGACGACCGACCGCCGCCGTGCTTGCGAGTTTCAAAACTTTACTAGGATTCATGAAACGCTCGATGGAATTCATCATTTCAAGATTAGCTTCCTTGCAATAATATGCATATTGAATTCGCCGCGTTGACCTCAATGTTCTGGGCATGCGGCTCCACATTTGAGAACATGCACGATGCAACGTTCGATGCTTCCTAGCGTATTCTAGCGTTGTCCAGACCAGGGCGCCTCTAGCCGCCTAACCGCGTTAAAGTGATAGTAGGAAAATTTCACAATCCCGCCAAAAATATGCGCTTGGAAGGCTGGTCAGCGTTCCAACGCGAATTGTTTGCGCGGGAATAAAATACAGAAATCAACGGTAGTTACTGCCTGCAGGCGAAGCGGATGTATAACGTTAACGCGTTGCAGAAGCTCATCCCGAGTTTGTGGTGTTCCTTTTGCAACAGATCGAAATTCCTTCGCAAATTATATTTAATCACCGGCCAATAAACTGAGTTGTGACCACAAAAGCGGTTGTTTCAGAATTGACTTGACGGTGGCTGCACTCCATTTAGTGGTGCGCGCCGTGACTCGCACACTTAATCAATCGTGCAGCCTTCGCGACCCCACACCATTGAGGGGTGAATGAAACTTTTCTACATTGGGGCCAGACGAATATGGAAATGTCAGAACTGTCCGAAAGAAATTCGGACATGTTAATCGAACTCACGGCAGATGTAGTTGCTGCCTATGTGAGTAACAATCCCGTACCGATAGGCGAGCTACCGAACCTCATTGCCGACGTTCATGCGGCGTTGGGTCGCGTTGGCGGAGGGCCTGAGCAACCGGTTGCCGAGAAGCAGAAACCGGCGGTAAATCCGAAACGTTCAGTGCACGACGACTATATCGTCTGTCTTGAAGACGGGAAGAAGTTCAAGTCGCTCAAGCGTCATCTCATGACGCACTATGATCTCACGCCGGAACAGTACCGAGAGAAATGGGGTCTCGATCCGAATTATCCGATGGTTGCGCCTAACTACGCAGCCGCCCGCTCGCAATTGGCCAAGAAGATGGGCCTTGGTCGTAAACGGCGCGGCCGGTAGCCAATCATCGTCCTCATATCAACTTCTGGCGGCGCCTTCGGGCGCCGCTTGTGTTTTCCGCGCCATCATCTTGCGGTTCTCCATCGCGCTGGGCTGACATTCCCAGCGCAAGTCGGATGTCGTCGCGGGCTTGCTTAAGTGCGATGTGACGGTTGAGATCATAGCTCCAGTGTTTTTGAAGCCCTTTTAACCGCTCACGTTGGATCGCCCGCATCACGCGGCTCAGCATGTCCGAAAGAGCGGATCTGGGTGTGTGGCCAAGTTCTGGCAGATCTATACCGCATGACAGACGCAAGGCAGCGCGAGACTGAGCCTCGCGACCTTCAGCCGTTTTGCGGCGCCTGAATGTCAAAATCTCTTCCAGCAGTGGCTTCATCTCGGGCTCTCATCAGTTGCGTGCGATTATGATGAGGCCATTCCCGCGAGCGGGGATAACTATCGACGAAGAAACAGGAATGAGAATTAATAAAGATAATTAAAACAGTGAGTTAGGGAATGGGTCGAGCTATTTATGTTTATGATTTGTTCCCATTGGCCGGCACCTGCCATATAAGAAGAAATTCCTAGAATGGGGCAGGGCATTGGCGCAGGCATCTCGGATAGCAGCAGTAAAGGCAGCGGATGAGCCTACCGCCACCCTGCCTGCGGATGTGAGTGAGGATGAGATACTGTCGCGTCGCGACGAAATCGCGATGGAGCTGTGCGAGAGCGTGATCGATGTAGCGGCGGCGCTATTCAATGTGTCGAGCAAGGAGATCCGCAGTACCCGACGTGGCTCGCTTCCGATCGCGCGGGTGCGTCAGATCGCGATGTATGTCGCTCATGTCACGCTGGGCCTGATCATGTCTGAGGTTGGCCGCGGTTTTGGCCGAGATCGCAAGACGGTTCAGTATGCATGCCATGTGGTGGAGGACATGCGCGAAGACCCCGAGATCGATCGCATTGTCGCTCAGGCCGAACGTGTCTCAGCCATCCTGCTCCGCAATCGCGTCGAAAGGTGATCCATGAAAGACGATACTGGAACTGACCGGAAGATCCTGAGGGCCCTCCGGTTCATCGGGCTGGGTCGCGTGGAGGTGGAAGAGGCTGTGGGTGGGGGCAAACTGCTTCTGTGCAGTGAAGAACGCGGTGCGATTGCAATTCCCAAGTCGCTGCTCGTGGCGATCACGAAGGCCGGGCTGGTCGAGCGGGTAGACGGCTTCCTGTCGCTGACGGTCAAAGGGCGGGCGCTCGGCAAGGCAAGGCGAACGGCGGATGTTGTGCCGGAGGGAATTGGGGAGCTTGCGATGATCTCGGTTCGCGGACCCGATCGGCCCGAGCGGGCGCTCGTTGATCTTTCAGAGTCGCCGCTTGCGCAGGTCGCCCGCCATCGAACCCGTGACGGCAGGCCGTTTCTTGAGGCCGGTGAGGTCAATGCCGGAGAGCGTTTGCGTTCAGACTACACGAGGGGGCAGATTATGCCGCGCCTCTCGGCCAACTGGGTCGCCGCGGTCGCTTCGGGCCGCCGTTCAGGCGCCGGCGGTGGCGTGGAACTCACCGAGGCGTCTCTGGCTGCTCGCCAACGCGTCGAAAAGGCAATAGCGGCAGTCGGCCCGGAATTGTCGGGCGTTCTGCTGGATGTCTGTTGCTACCTCAAGGGGATGGAGCGGGTCGAGGCGGAACGGGGCTGGCCGGCGCGCTCTGCAAAGGTCGTGCTCAAGTCAGCGCTTGGCGTGTTGAACCGGCATTACAATCCATCTGCGGGGCGCCACGCGAAGGCGCGCACGCTACACTGGGGATCGGAAGATTTTCGGCCGAGCATGAATGGCTGACCCGCAAGGGCCCGATTGGTGCTCAGGCGACTTTGCCGAGAGCAAGCTGAGCGTCGCGTCTGATGCGCTTGACCATGGATCGAAGTCCGTTCGAGCGCTGTGGCGTCAAATGGTCGTCCAGGCCAAGGTCGCGCAGCGTTTTCTCGGCATCGGTCGCCAGGATCTCGCTGGCGCGCCGACCCGAATAAAGGGCAAGCAGGATCGCAACCAGACCTCTAACGATGTGTGCGTCAGCGTCTCCTTCGAAGGAGAGTTTCGGATCGCTTCCGTCTCCATAGCTGGTGTTCAACCAGACTTGGCTGACGCAGCCAGGTACTCTGTGTGCTTCATCTCTCGCGTCATCCGGAAACGGCGTCAGATCCTGTCCCAATTCGATGACATACCGGTAACGGTCCTCCCAATCGTCGAGGAGCGCGAAGTCGTCACGGATGGCATCAATCGTCTGCATTGCAGCTTGGGTATAGTTGGGCAAAGCGCCAGCGTCACCAAAAAAGCGCCCTGGGCTGGCGTCGTGAAACGGCTTCAGCGCAAAGTCGCGCCTGAGGGTTCAACCCGGGCGGTCGGGATGGGAACGCTGCCTGTCGCGATGCTGTCCATATTCACTAGGCCGGTTTCAACAGTTGCCGATGGATCGGTATCTGCTTCGGACAGGCCCGGTTGCTGCTCGAGCGCTTCATAAGCAATCCGCGACACTTCTCGTGCACGAACCCCAATCGTTGAAATGGCCGAACGGCCGGTTTCGCACACTGCGGGCTTGCGCTCACACATACCAGCAATGTCGCTTACGGCTTCGCCTGCGGCCACCACTGCCTCGAAGGCATTGACCGAACGCTGTCCATCGGTGTCGCCCGGGCCGCCCAAAGGCAACGCAAGCAGCACCAAAGAGAACCAGAAGGCGGTGCGGATCAGAAAACTCATCCTGTGTGTCCTTGCCCCACTCCGGAGCAGATCGTGGCTTTGTCCCTCAACACACAGTTGCATATGGGAAGCGAACAACGGTTTTCAGCCTTCGTGCAGATTTTTCGAGAGTTTTCCTCAAATTTTATCCAGTCGAACTGGCGTCAAATGCACATTGCATTCGATCTCCCAACGCAACATAAATTTAACCATCCATCTAATTGAAAACATGTCGCTTCTTGCCGGGGGGATTGGCATCCGCTGGCAATGACCGGCACAGGACAGCCTAACGCGCTGTTTACCATGCGCGGAAAAGCATGTGTGGCCGAGCCGTCCAGACCCAATATTCGCACCCTTACGAGCGTCAAATCGACGAGCCTTATCCATTCTTTAAAAGCTGGATGCGAGGTTCAAATTAACCAAGAGGACCCGGCAAGCGGGCGAGTCGCGAGTGCGTTGAGTTGAGCCTTTTCCACGACAGATACGACGATGTATCTAGGGCTGTCGTCTCGGCCTGTGATCGGTTTGTTCATCCCTCGGTAGAGAATGAACAGGACCGCTCACGTGTGCGCCGCTTCGTCGGAACGATGTTGTTCGCGCCCCTTATGGTCGCGGTATCCGCGATGCCTCTGGTCGCTGGCAAGTTCGGCGCTTCCGCGACCCTTGCCACGATACTCTTCTTGTGCGCACTCAGCTGGATGAGTGTGCTGGGCGCGGCCGGAATGCGGCGCGCGAGATCGCTCGAGCCGGTGGCGCTGATCGCCGCCATTCCCCTGTCGGCAATGCTCGTGCTGGCAGGGGGTGGTCTCGCTTCACCTGTAGCACTGTTGCTGGCGGCCCTGCCGATGGAAGCCTATTGGATCGCCCGCAACCGCGCCTCGCTCCAGCTTGGAACTGCCGCTGCTGGGACCGCGATCGGCGTGGCAATTCTTGCCGAGTACGTTCGCCCGGACCTGACGGGCGAGGTGGCGGCATGGCAATGGCTGCTTCCTCTTGTCTACGCTGTAACGCTTTGGCCACGCCTTGCCTCGCGGCAAGTCGACGAGACAGACGCGATCCGGCCGGACGAAGAAGGGGGCTGGAAAGAGCTGATCGACGGCGTGCTGATCGAGATGAACCGCAACGGTGAATTGGTTTGCGCCAGTGACCAATGCCGGGACCTGCTGAACCTTTCACCGGAACTGTTGCACGGATCGGGCCTGTTCGACCGCATCCATGTTGCCGATCGCGTCGGCTATATGTGCGCCTTGAGTGATTTGCGTGATGGCAAGGAACGCGCGCATGCGTCGGTTAGACTGCGACTGCCAAGGTCTTCCGGCAGCACCGGTCCTGACGATTTCCGCCCGTTCGAAATCGATTTCCTCGCTTCGTCCCGCCAGAGCCGCTTTCGCGCGGTCCTGAGGGATAGATCGGAAATCGAGGGCTTGCGCACAGCCGCGCATACTGCGGCAGAAGAGACAGATGCACTCGACGTTGCGAAGGGGCGATTCCTTGCGGCTGTGAGTCACGAGTTGCGCACGCCTCTCAATGCCATCATCGGGTTCTCCGATATTCTTCTGCATGAGATGTTCGGCGGCTTCACAGACAAGCGGCAGCGCGAATACACCGAATTGATCAAGGATTCGGGCCACCATCTGCTTGCCATCGTTAATTCCATACTCGACGTTTCCAAGATCGAGTCCGGCTCCTATACCATCCACCCCGAAGCCTTCACATTCAGCGATGCTGTCGATATGGCAACGTCGATGATGTCACTTCAGGCGGAGAAGAAAGGTGTTGAACTACAAACGCAGATCGCGCGATCTGTCGGGGATCTGGTGGCAGATCGCCGCGCCGTGCAGCAGATCCTTATCAATCTCGTTTCGAACGCGGTGAAGTTTACGCCCGAGAAGGGGGCGGTCGTCGTTGGCGCCCAGCGCCTTGGTTCCAGACTGCATTTCTGGGTATCAGATACAGGCATTGGCATCGCCAATGAGGACCTCGATCGTATCGGACGCCCGTTCATGCAGGTCCGAAACGACTACACACGCCAGTTCGAGGGCACTGGTCTCGGTCTCTCTCTGGTCAAGGGACTGGTTGCGTTGCACAATGGTACGATGTCGATCGAAAGCGCTCCTGGGGAGGGGACGAAGGTGGCGATCAGCCTCCCGGTCGACGGTTTGCATAAGGCAGGCGACGACAGCAGATCCGATCTGCTGCCTGCATCCCCAGAGGTGACTCATGGCACGCTCCGCAAAACGGCCTGATCCAAAGCCAGTGCGGCCGCATCCTGCCAAGGCTGCCGTTACGGCGGTCGGGGCTGCGATTTCGCGCAATCCCGCGCTTGTCGGCGGCACAACGGCTTTCCTCGTGGCGATGTCCTACGTCTCCGCGAACGCCTTATGGTATCAGCCCTTCGAGCATCCAAAGGCATTTTTCTCGACGCGCATCATCGATCATGGCGAAGCTTTGCCAACGCAAAGCGAAACGACCATACGAATTGAACGCCCGGAGCCGGCATCGGCGGCAGCCGAGGGCGATGTTGTGACCAAGTCTGTGCAGCTCATGCTCAAGCAGCTCGATCTCTACGATGGAGAAGTCGATGGCCTGAGTGGTCCAAACACGCGCAAGGCTGTCGAGGCCTATCAGCGTTTGGTGGGACTTGAGGTGACAGGTGCAATCGACGAGACGCTTCTGTCTCAGTTGGACACCAATCCGACCGCTGGAATCACGCCGCAGCCGAAGCCGAAGCCCGCGCGTACCCAATCGATCGAATCCATTATCGCGCAGCCAACGCCGGCGCGTTATGAGAGTGGTGACAATTCACCGGCCTCGAGGATACGCAACCTTCAGGCAGGACTCAGGAAGTCCGGCCGCGCCGATATCGACATTGACGGGCTTTTCGGAGCGCGAACGCGAGCAGCCCTCGTCGAATTTCAGAAGAAGTATGGGTTGCCTGAAACCGGTAACGCCGACGACGCCGTGTTTGCAAAAATGCGCCAGAAGGGCCTTATCGAATAGTCGCAGCGCGCTCCTGCGGCTTGCAACTCGCGCAGGATCGGCCGAAACAGGGCGATGCGTCTCACCACCGACTTCTGGGTCTCCGCACTTATCCGCACCGTCTTCAACGCGGGTGGCTTCGCTGCCGTGATCAAACGTGGCGCCACGGAGGCTGGCGCCGTTTTCATCACCGTCCGCGACCGCCTGGGTCAGGTAACGCTTTACGGTCCAGCACTTCAGGGCAGCTACGAAGAGGGCGAAGTCGACGACCGATTGTTCGCGCTGCTGATCTATGAAGGGGAGATGGAGGCTATCGAACAGAAACTCGCGCGAGAGGCCAAGTTCGATTCCGACATATGGGTGATCGAACTCGAGCCCGGAGAGCGCAAGATCTCAGAGCTTCTCAACGTCGTCGCCAACTGATGTGCGGCTAGGATGCCCTGAGGTGGTCGGGGCTATCCGTCTTCTCGTCGGAATTCACCGCAGCAGGCGGCTGGACCCGTAGAAAATTCCTGGCAGCGGTTTCTGCCCGCCATCCACGCAGCATTTCGAGTGCCGCCTCATGGTGCATGAGTTGATAACGCTCGATAAACAGCCTTATTGCCTCGGCATGTGTGAAGATTTGCGGGAAGATTGCCGAGGTGATGAGAAAGCCCTGCTCACTGTTCAATCCGACCGACTTCAGCGCCGCTATAAGGCTGGTGTAGCCGCCGCTCATCGTGATGTCGCGGGCGATGGCAAATTCGATGTCCAGTGCATCTGCAAGAGCGGTCTGGAAGAACGCGGGGTTGCCGGTGAGGGCCGTCATCTTGAGCCGCGCAAACAACATGGCGCGGCGGTCGCTTTCGGAAGGGCTCGGACCGGGAAGCGGAGCGGCCGGCATCATAAAACCTCGCAGCCGATCCCGCATGCGCTCGGCAGCCATTCCCGAGGGTCCGGGCAGTTTGGTCTCGGGTGCCTCAACGGGAGGAGAAGCGGGAGCGTCGGAGGATGACACAAGCTCAAGGGTAGGGCGCGCAAGGCGAGGCTCTGGCGACATCGGTGTCTCCGAGATTTCTGGCTGGGTCTGGGCCTTCTGCGCGACAAGCGCGCGAATGAGATTTGCAATCGTGGGATGCAGGTTCGTGCGTCGTGCGATTGCCTTTGCGTGGGGCAGGCCGTGGCGGCCAATGAGGCCAAGGAGATCAATGTCGGACAATGTCCGCGATCGTATAAGCAGCGGGGCAGCGATGTCGACGCTTTCCTCGCACAGCCGGTGAATCAGAGCGTTTGGCGCTTCTGCCGAATCCGATAAGGCCGCGGCGGCGAAGCGTTTCGCTTCCCTGGATTGCTTGTCGTAAAGTCTTTGGGTCAGTTCTTCGAACTGCGCGATCTCGTTGCGTGTGGGCCGGGTGAGCGCACAGAATGCCGACACCGCCGCGCGAAACAGGCGCTCGGACTTATGCACCTTGCTCCTGGTCGCAATATCCCTGAAATCGGCAGATGACAAAACACTACGCCTTACGCCACACAACTGACGCGAGCGGACAGTGCTCGCGCGTGCTGACAACGTACCCGTGACCGGTTAGCGGAACGTTAACAGTGTGTTAAAGCGATTGCGCGCATTCGATGAATTATTGGGGTAAGGGTCAAGTGCCGATCCGGACTTGGCTCCCACGTTGAAAAATCGGCATTTTCCGCAAAAGAATCTGGTCACGTAAACCATTCATTAAGGCATGGGCGGCCTCATGGAGACGGAGGCGTTGCGTACAAATCTCCGGGGAACCGAGAGGGGTCAACGTGACATGGGCATGGTGTTGTCATTCCCGCCGCTCAAGCGGCAATCTACCAAACGTATCGTCTCCGGCGGAGACGCTTCAGTCGTGATTTTTCCAGGCGTCAGATACGAGCGAATGCCATCAGCCGACGCACGCGGTGCGATGGCAAAGGCAATGGATCGTGGTTTGAGGCCGAACGCACCGGCGCGATGAAGGACCGGCCTATTCCTGACGGCAGTTGAGGCTGCCGATATAGGACGTGATGGCTGGCTCCCAACTGGACTCGGGCACAAACGCCCGGACAAGTGCAATGCCTTCATCCATGTCCGCCTCGACAAAAACCGATGAGGTGAGCGTTTCGGGAAGCTCCTTGCGCACGTCGATCATTTGCTCTGGTGTGACCACGACGAAATCAAGCGCACGTTGCGTCGAGATGCGGTCGTTGAAGCTGTAGATATTCTGTCCGCTGCGATCATAGACCGAGACTGACCAGAACGGCACGTCGCCCTTGGCGGTTATGTGCGCATACCCATCTTCAAGATTGAAACGACAGGCGGCGACCTGAAAGAAAGGGTCGGCGGACCGATGAAGCACGTTGGCGACCCGCGTGTTGTCGATGCGCGTCATATTGAACATGTCAACCGAGCCTTCAAGGCGAGACCACGCATCACGCTCCGAAAAATCGGGCAGAAGCAGCAGGATCGCAATGTGGACAATTCCGGCGCCGACGACGCCAAGCGCAAGCGCGTAGAGCAGCTTATGCATCGCAGTCTTTCCGGAGAACCTGCGGCAACTCGATATCCGAAAAGTTCTTTCCGCCAGTCAGCGACGTGTCATACAGGGTGAGCACGATGACCGCTTCGCCTTTTCCGGATGTTTCAAGCCAGTTTCCTGGGCTGGCATGCGGACTGACGGTGATGGAGACCCCATTGCCGGGCAGCCGCAAAACTGCCTGCGACTGCACGGCTGCGGGCCGCACGAACGGATTGGTGATCGGTGCCAGCGCCGCGTCAGCAGCAAAAAGGGTCCAGAAACGCGCCTGAGGTATCGTGCCCTCGATCACATAGGTGCACTCGCGGCGCAGGCCCTCTCCGGAGGAATCAGTGGAGGCCGTGAAGGTCAGACCTTCCGCCCGGCCAAGGACCAGAATTCCCTCGCGTGCCACCCGCGCCTTTGAGTAGGGATCGGACTCTGCGCTGCCGAGATCGGGATAACTGGTCCAGACACCGACCGTCTGGCTGCCGAACCCGTGCTCGACATCCAGCGCATACCATACGCTCGCCGCACCACCGAAGATCGCGATGGCAATGGCAAGTATGGCGGAAACAATCGTGGTGAACATGCTCTGGCCGGTTACCGGTCGTGAGTTCTCGGTTTTGCCTTGCCGGGAGGGCAAGGGCAGGCGGGTAACGACAGGCGCGCCTAGAGGCGCGACAGTCTTTGCGTCGGTGGTGGTGCGTCAATGACGGGAGCGTTGCCAAACGCCTTGCTCATCTGTCGAAGCAGGCGTGTCATTGCCGCTGAAAGAACCTGAGGGCGTTCGGATTCGGCGGTATTCCCGTCAGCTCCATCTTGTGAACCGGCTTTCGCGATCGCCGCGGGCTTTTTGCCAGGCGTATCATCCACGCCGGGGATCGGCTTCAATTCGATGTTCTGATGCGCGTAGGTCATCATACGTTGCCAGGCCATCGCGGGAAGCGAGCCTCCCGTCATGTTCCGTGTCGTTGAAAAATCGTCGTTGCCAAGCCAGACAGCCGCCGTGAAATTTCCGGTGAACCCGACATACCAGGCATCGCGATAGGATTGCGTCGTTCCGGTCTTGCCAGCCGAGCGGATGCCGTCAAGCGCGGCGCGGCGCGCCGTGCCCCATTCGGGAACCTGCACCAGCATGGAGTTCATTTCGGCTACGGATTTCTCCGACAGAACCCGATGCGGTGGCGTCGCATCGCGGTCATGCTCCCAGATCACCTGTCCACCATGGGTCATGACCTGGGATATGCCGTAGCGCTGGCCCGCATATCCGCCATTGGCGAACACGCTGTAGCCCGTCGCCTGATCCATGACTGTCATGCCGGAGGTGCCGAGCACCATGGTCTTGTGCGATTCAAGAGCCGATTCCACACCCATTGCCTCGGCCATCGCCTTGATGGGAGGGATCGAGAGATGATCCTTGGCAAGGCGTACCGGAACAGTGTTGACGGATTTCACCAGGGCGGTCGTCAGCGTCATGCGGCCTGAATAGCTGCGCCCGTAATTCTTGGGCTGCCAGCCGTTCCAGTTGATCGGTCCGTCGGAAATAACGGAATCGGGCGTGAAGCCGGCCTCCATCGCCGTCGCATACACATAGGGTTTGAAGGACGAGCCCGCCTGCCGCAGCGCTTGCGTGGCGCGGTTGAACTGGCTCTGGCCATAGTCGCGCCCTCCCACAATCGCGCGCACTGCGCCATTGGTCTCGATCAGCACGATGGCGCCTTCGCTGACGCCATACTGGCTGCCATAGGTCCTGAGGTGATATTCCAGCGTTTCCTCGGCGGCGCGCTGCAGGCCAAGGTCGATGGTGGTGCGGGCGACCATGGTTCGGGCGCCCTTCTTCTGTCCGATTTCCTTGGCCTGCTCGAAAGCCCAATCGAGGAAATAGTCAGGGCTCTTGGTCGTGCCGCGATCCACGACATCGGCGGGATGCAGGCGCGCCGAGAGCACCTGTCCCTCGGTCAGGAAACCACCCTGCACCATATTGGTCAGCACCTCGTTGGCACGGGCGCGCGCGGCGGGCAGGTTGATGTGCGGCGCATAGCGGGCAGGGGCCTTGAACAGGCCCGCCAGCATCGCCGCCTCCGCCAGACTGACATCCTTGACGTTCTTGCTGAAATAGAAATCCGCTGCGGCCGCGATGCCGAAGGTGCCACCGCCCATATAGGCGCGGTCGAGGTAAAGCTGCAAGATCTCCTTCTTGGAGAGGTTCATCTCCAGCCAGACGGACAGGAAGGCTTCCTTGATCTTGCGTTCGACGGTGCGCTCGCTGGACAGGAAGAGGTTCTTGGCGAGCTGCTGAGACAGCGTCGAGCCGCCCTGAACCACGGAATTCGCCCGCAGATTCTCAGTGATCGCACGCGCGAGCCCGAAGAAATCTATGCCGTAATGCTGAAAGAAGCGCCGATCCTCTGTCGCAAGCACGGCGTTGATGACATTTTCTGGCATCTCGTCGACGGGTACGGAATCGAGCTGAAACACACCGCGCCGTCCAATCTCGTTCCCATAGCGGTCTAGGAAGGTGACGGCGAAATCGCCTTGTGTCCGCCAGTCGCCCTTGGTCGCCTCGAAGGCAGGCATGGCCAGCGCGAGCATCAGCACGCAACCGACGGTGCCGAGCGTAAAACCTTCCGAAAGAAGCTCCACCACCCAGCGGCGAAAACCCGTCAGGCGGAAGCGCCGGAAGAAGATGGTCATCGATTCCCATAACTGGGAAAACCAGAAGCCTGCGTTCCAGACGGACGAATCGATCCAGGCATCAAGCGCCAGCATGCGCGATGCAAAGGCTCCTCTCGATTTGCCGCCTTTCAACGGACTATTCATCCGTCAGCCGTCCCACCCGTCGTCAACGTCCAACCCTGATCTGCCATGAAGGCGCTTTCAGGGCGAGCCGTGGCCTCCCTCTCACTGGACATGTGGCGGATTACGTCAATTGGAGCAAGGAAAAAGGGGCTGGCCCATTGGCACCGACATTATCGCGCGATCCGTTGTTTTTGGCCGGACCCAGCGTGGCGAAACACGGCAAGCGTACCTATCTACACGAACATGTGACCATGCGGCATCGTTGATGCTCGCCGAGCGGGCCCGGTGCCGGCGAGGGAGCCTGGTGCGGGTCACTGCGAGACAATAAGGCGGAGCGTGGCCCGAAAGTGGCGACGCGACGCAGACATCAAAGGGACATGGATCATGAGCCTCAGCAGACGCAAACTCGGAAGTCAGGGACTCGACGTGTCGGCAATCGGCCTTGGCTGCATGGGCATGAGCCAGTCCTACGGACCGGCCGACGAGGCCGAATCCATCGCCACCCTTCACCATGCCATCGAACTTGGCTGCGATTTCTTCGACACGGCCGAGATCTACGGCCCCTTCACCAATGAGGAACTGCTCGGGCGCGCGTTCCGCGACCGCCGGGACAAGGTCACCATCGCCACGAAATTCGGCTTCGGCATCGAAAACGGCAAGCAGATCTTTGGCAAGCAGGACAGCCGGCCCGCACACATCCGTGAGGTCGTCGAGGCGTCGCTCAAACGCCTGCAGACCGATCATATCGACCTTCTCTACCAGCACCGTGTCGATCCCGACGTGCCGATCGAGGATGTGGCGGGAGCCGTTCGCGATCTCATCGACGCCGGAAAGGTGCGCTTCTTCGGCCTCTCGGAAGCGGGCGTGAAGAACATTCGCCGCGCGCATGCGGTGCAGCCGGTCTCCGCGCTGCAGAGCGAATATTCGCTTTGGGAGCGCAATCTGGAAGAGGAGATCATCCCTGTTCTGCGCGAACTCGGTATCGGGCTGGTGCCGTTCTCGCCGCTGGGGCGCGGCTTCCTGACCGGTGCCGCAAAGGCTGCGGAAGACTATCCCGAAGGCGATTATCGCCGCATCGACCCGCGCTATCAGGGCGAGAATTTCACGGCCAATGTCGCCGCCGCCGCGACCGTCCGCGATATTGCCGAAGTCAAGGGCGCCAAGCCCGGCCAGATCGCCATTGCATGGATCCTGCACAAGGGCGACGACATCGTGCCGATCCCAGGCACCAAGCGCCGCGCCTATCTTGAGGAAAACGTCGCCGCTGCCGCCATCCGGCTGAGCGCCGACGACATGGCATCACTCGACGCGGCAATGGCGCCCGGACGCGTCAAGGGCGAGCGCTACAACAAGGTGATGATGGGCACTGTCGATAGGTGAGGCGGACGGTGTCACCCAAATCATTCAAGAGGTGACGAAGCTCTAAACAGGCGCCAGATGACAGGCTCGTGAGCGGGTCGCGCGGAGCCATTACGCATGGGAGAAAAGTGTAATTGGCCGCATCGCGCTCGAGATCACCAATGCAGAGGGCGCGTTAGACCTGTTGCGCTTGGCCAACGTAAAGGGCCTGACCTATAGGCGGATTGGTGAAGCCGGTCGCGCCTACGCAGAAGTGGATGGCGTTCATACGATGTCGAACGAAGCACAGCTTCTAGCGCTTCTTTGAACGACCCTTCTCGCTTTTCGGCTCTTTCGCCATCACCGGTTCCTGTTTAGGATTCGATGGAAACGAGAGAGCCTGGCGAAGGGCCTGATCGCGACGACGCGCGGTATCTTAATGGGGAGAGGTCGGATGTCTCGTGGCGGTTCTCGGGGAAAGCAAAAACCATCGTTAAGTGACCTTTCTCGAAGCGAACTGACGATTGAGGAACTAGAACTCTGGAAGCAAGAATTGAGTTCCGGCACCGATCGAGCGTGTGCGCTTGTGGCAGCTGCGTATCTCGATCATGTACTTCAAACGGCGATCAAGTCTTACTTCAGGGCCGACTTCGAGCCGAATGACGCAAATGAGGTTTTCTCTAAGCCACAAGCGCCACTCTCTTCCCTATCCGGTAAAATAGACGTCGCTTTTGCTCTAGCACATTTTGGGTCGAAGGAGCGGGGAGACCTTCACGCAATACGCCGAATTCGGAATGCTTTCGCTCATTCTCCCCGTCCGATTGAATTTACCCACGATCTAATCGCCCTCGAATGCAACAAGCTGTCTGTAGAGGCAGGGTACGCCAGTCCCAACGCGTCCTCTCACAGAGAAAAATTCATTCTGAGATGCCTTGATTTGGTGTTGACCATCCAAACCAAATCGCAATCAATTTGGGAATCGAAGGTAAGAGAAATAAGAAAGAAGATTGATGGTTTATCGAACTTTCGTGACAGTATTCGAGATCCGTCAAACCCTCTCAATCCCCTCTATAACAAGAAATAGACTTAACTGAATTTCAACGGCTAACACGAAACATACACCGATAAATTCCCACCCGTTGTGCATTAGGCGACTCGAGCCTCTCATTATAGAACGGGGCCGCGTTCATTCCTGCCTCTATCGTTCCCGGTGTCACCCTAATCTCGGCGTCATCATTAATAATAGGAGCCTTCCTGGCTCATCGTTCTCAGTGTTTCCGCCTGTCGTTCAGGCTATTTGTACCACACCGATTCGGCTGCGCCACGTATAACTAGGAAAATAGTCCTTGACGGCGTGACGGTGGTTTGATAGGTTCTGGCTACAGTCGGAAAAGTGTGGCTGACACGGTTGGCACCGCTTCGGTGGCTGAGAGCAAGCGGCTGGGGCCCCTGCCTGCGAAGAGATTTCACAAGTCCTGAAGAGTGTGACGCGAACCGGGCGCCGGTGCGCTGTCGCTTCATGGCGTGGGCGCTGCGGGTGCGGGCAGGAGCCGGCGGCAGAGTTGGAAAAAATTCATGGAGATGCTGACGTGACGATGACCGCTGAGAACCGGTGGTTGGAAATCCGCGCGCTCTATGAGGGCGGCGCGGCCAACTGCGAAAGGCTGGCGATCATCTCCGGTCTGACGGCCAAACGGATCGAACGGCGGTCTGCGCAGGAGGGTTGGACGTCGCCGGAAGATGGCGACGCGGCCCGCTTCGGGCGAATTCGCGGCCTGCAGGAGATCGCGCTCGCCGAAGTCGACGCATCGATGGAGGCGCGGCAGGGCAAGGGATTCGACAAGACGCGCATGGAGACGGCGGCGTCGGCGCTGAAGATCGTGGAAAAGCTTCTGGATACGGAGCGTGCGTCGACGCTGGCACGCCAGCAGGCAGAGCGCGCACGGCTCGCCGAACGCGATGAAGCCGAACGCGCCCGCGCAGGCGCGGCGCACAAACAAGAAGACGCGGAAAACGCGCGGAAGGAACAAGAAGAGCGAGATGCCGAAATCGCCAGAATTCTCGAAAGCATCGAAAAGCAGATCGACCTCATCGCCAGAAGCTACGCATGCGAGCTGGCAGGACATTCGCAGGGACGCGAGGAAGGTGGCGCTGGTCGCGGATGAGTGGATCCGGCATGCGCGACCCGAACAATATTGCTTCCGGAGGTTTCCAGACATCTGGCTGGTGCTTGGCGGGCGCGGCGCGGGAAAGACGCGGGTCGGCGCCGAATGGGTCAACGCCATGGTGCGTGGGCTGCCGACTTTCGCGAACGGGGTGCGCCACGGTCTGATCGCGCTGGTTGGCGAGACGCTGGCCGACGTCCGCGAGGTGATGATCGACGGGCCATCGGGCATTGCGACGATCTCGCGGCATGACCGGCCGCGCTTCGAACTCGGCCGCAGACGGCTGGTCTGGGCCAACGGGGCGGTGGCGCAGATCTTCTCTTCAGAAGATCCGGAGAGCCTGCGCGGGCCGCAATTCGATGCGGCATGGTGCGACGAGGCGGGCAAGTGGAAACATGCCGAGGCCTGTTTCGACATGTTGCAGTTCGGGTTGAGGCTGGGCAGCCGCAGGCCGCGTCAGGTGGTGACGACGACGCCGCGCGCAACGCCGCTGATGCGACGCCTGCTTGCCGATCCAAGCGTGGTCGTCACCCGGATGGCCACGCGCGACAACGCGGCAAACCTGGCGTCGGGTTTCGTTGATGCCGTCGAGCGGCGCTATGCGGGCACGCGGCTTGGCCGTCAGGAACTCGACGGCGAGCTGATCGAGGACCGGGAAGACGCGTTGTGGACGCGGACTTCGCTGGAAGCGGCCTTCGCGGGCGATGTGCCCGAGATGAAGCGAATCGTCGTGGCGGTGGACCCGCCCGCGACGTCTCGCAAGACATCGGATGCCTGCGGGATCGTGGCGGCCGGACTGACCGAAGACGGCCAGATCGTGGTGTTGGCTGACGCGTCGATGCGCGCCGCGCAGCCCCACGCCTGGGCCGGAGCGGCCGTGTCGCTCTATCACCGGCTGCAGGCAGATTGCCTCGTGGCCGAGGTGAACCAGGGCGGCGACATGGTGACGAGCGTCATTCGCAGCGTGGACGGAACGGTGCCGGTGCGGGCCGTCAGGGCAAGGCGGGGCAAGTGGACACGGGCCGAGCCGGTGGCGCTCCT
The DNA here is from genome assembly GCA_023953905.1 of Rhizobiaceae bacterium. Lineage (GTDB taxonomy): Bacteria > Pseudomonadota > Alphaproteobacteria > Rhizobiales > Rhizobiaceae > Arvimicrobium. Next base: position 51,676 of record JAMLJA010000023.1, read on the forward strand.
CTACGCGCAGGGCCGGGTCAGGCATGCCGGGCGCTTTGCCGAACTTGAGGACGAAATGTGCGACTTCGGCCCGAACGGGCTGTCGAACGGACGCTCGCCGGACCGCGTGGACGCGCTGGTCTGGGCGGTGACGGAACTGACGGGCGAACGCGACGCCGAGCCGCGTGTGCGCGGGCTGGGTTGAACGCGGTTCGGGTTGAAAGCCGGCCGGCGCAACAAACAAAAGGATACCAAAATGGCATTTCGATTTCCGTGGCGAAAGCCGGCGGCCGCTGGCGTCGTGCCGGAAAGCAAGGCCGCTGCCTATGGCTTTGTCGCGCTTCACATGGAGGGGGAGGCAAGGTGGACGCGGCGCGACTTTGCCGGTCTGGCGCGCGAGGGTTTCATGCGCAATCCGGTCGCGCATCGGGCCGTGCGCATGATCTCGGAAGCCGCGGCCTCCATGCCCTGGATGGTCTATGAGGGCACGCAGGACCTGGCGGCCCATCCGCTCATCGACCTGCTCGAACGGCCCAATCCGGGGCAGGCGGGCGCGGCCTTCATGGAGGCGCTCTATGGTTATCTGCTGATTTCGGGCAATGCCTATGTGCAACTGATCGACAGCGGGCAGGATGCGCGCGAACTGCATTTGTTGCGTCCCGATGGCGTCACCGTCGCAACGGACGCCAGCGGTTGGCCGGTGGCCATCGATCACCGCGAGAATGGAAGGCGCCAACGCATAGGGCTTGGCCCGGCAAGCGAGGGCGGGGCGCTGCATCTCAAGCTGTTTCATCCGCTGGACGACCATTACGGGTTTCCGCCGCTGGAGGCGGCACTGATGGCGCTCGACATTCACAATGCGGCTGGGCGCTGGAACAAGGCGCTGCTGGACAATTCCGCACGTCCGTCCGGCGCGCTGGTCTATGCGCCGAAGGAAGGCGGCAACCTTACCGACGAGCAATATGAGCGACTGAAGACGGAACTGGACGAGGGCTATTCCGGCACGACGCGGGCGGGACGCCCTCTGCTCCTGGAGGGCGGGCTCGACTGGAAAGCCATGGCATTGACGCCCAAGGACATGGATTTCCAGGAGGCAAAGAATGGCGCTGCCCGCGACATCGCGCTTGCCTTCGGCGTCCCGCCCATGCTGCTCGGCATCCCCGGCGACAACACCTACGCCAATTATCAGGAGGCCAACCGCGCCTTCTATCGCCTGACGGTGCTGCCTCTGGTGACGCGCACGGCAAGGGAACTCTCCGCATGGCTGGCAACGCTCCACGACGATGCCGTCAGGCTCTGGTTCGACGCCGATCAGGTCGCCGGCCTGACGGGCGAGCGCGATGCGCTTTGGGCGCGGGTCGGGGCCGCAGACTTCCTCACCGACGACGAGAAACGCGAAGCCGTCGGCTATGGGAGCCGGAAGAGCGCGGCATGAGCGACATCAACGAGACGGCGTGGCTGTGGGCGGCCAAGGGCGCGGGCGCGATCGCCGGCTCGGCCATCTCGCTCGCCTATCTCCTGCCGCAGGGACGGCGCGAGGCGGCCGTGCGCTTTGCGGTGGGTGTAGTCTGCGGGCTGATCTTCGGCGGCACGGCGGGCGTGAAGATCGCCAAGGAACTGGGCATCGAAAGCGTGCTCACCTCAAGCGAGATCCTGATGATGGGGTCGGGCGCCGCGAGCGTGTGTGCCTGGTGGGCGCTGGGCTTTCTCATGCGCGGTTTTGAGCGCGGAATATCGGGACAGCGAGAGGACAATTATGGCCGGTGACGACATGCGCATGATGGGCGAACGCAAATTTGCCGAGCTCGGTCTCAGCAAGGTCGAAGAGGACGGCTCGTTCTCGGGCTATGCCAGCCTGTTTGGCAAGGTCGACCTGGCGAAGGATGTGATGGAACGCGGCGCCTTTGCACAATCGCTGAAACGGCGCGGCGCGGACAGCATCCGCATGCTCTTCCAGCACGATCCGAACGAGCCGATCGGAACGTGGAGCGAAATCCGCGAGGATGCGCGCGGTCTCTTCGTGCGGGGAAGGCTGGCAAAAGATGTGGGACGGGCGCGCGAGGTGCTGTCGCTGATGCGCGCAAAGGCGCTCGACGGCCTGTCCATCGGCTTTCGCACGGTGCGCGCAAAGCCTGACACGGCAAAGGGCGTGCGCCGGATCATCGAGGCCGACCTGTGGGAAATCTCCATCGTGACCTTCCCGATGCTCCTTGAGGCACGGGTGGCGCAGGTCAAGGGGCGGTTGCCGACCGTCCGCGAATTCGAACGCTGGCTGACGCGGGAAGCGGGCCTGACGCGAAGCGACGCCCGAATGGTGATCGCCAAGGGCTTCGCAAACCTGACCCGCGAGCGGGACGCCGCAGAAAAACAATCCGGCGATCTTGCCGGGACCATTCGCGCGGCAACGCGCCTGATGAAGCAGAAGGATGCTCGTTAATGACGGAAGCAATGACGAAATGCGCGCCCGAGGTGAAATCGGCCGGCGCCGGTGGCGATGTGCAGGACGCGTTTCACGAGTTCATGTCGACCTTCGAGGCGTTCAAGGACGACAATGATCGCAGACTGGCCGAGATCGAGTCGAAATCCGCCGATGTGGTGACCGCCGACAAGGTTGATCGCATCTCCCGCGCACTTGATGAGCAGAAACGCGCGCTCGATCGATTGACGCTGAAGAAGCTGCGTCCCGGCCTTGCAAGTGCCGGACTGCCCATGCCCAGCGAACACAAGCAGGCCTTCGAGGAATATGTGCGCAATGGCGACGACCGCCAGCTGCGCGCACTCGATACCAAGTCCATGTCCTATGGCTCGGGTCAGGACGGCGGCTATCTGGTACCCGACGAGACGGAAACCGAGATCGGCAAACGGCTCGCCACGCTGTCGCCGATCCGCTCCATCGCTTCGGTTCGGAAGGTCTCGGCCGCAGTGCTGAAGAAGCCCTTTGCGATCACCGGACCGGCCACCGGCTGGGTCGCCGAGACGGCGGCTCGACCGCAGACCAACACGCCGACACTTGCGGAACTGTCATTCCCGACCATGGAACTCTACGCCATGCCGGCGGCAACCGCGACCTTGCTGGAAGACGCGGTGGTCGATCTTGACCAGTGGCTGTCGAGCGAGGTCGAGGTCGCTTTTGCCGAGCAGGAAGGAGCGGCTTTCATCACTGGTGATGGCACCAACAAGCCGAAAGGCTTCCTCGACTACGATACGATCGACGAGGACAGTTGGGCATGGGGCAAGATCGGCTATATCGCCACGGGAGCTGACGGCGCCTTCGCCGCAAGCAATCCCTCTGACACGCTGATCGACACGATCTATGCCCTGAAGGCGGGCTATCGCCAGAACGCGAACTGGGTCGTGAACCGCAAAACGCAGGCGGCAATCCGCAAGTTCAAGGATGCCGACGGCAACTATCTGTGGCAGCCACCCGCCACTCCTGGCGCGCGTGCGATGTTGATGGGCTTTCCTCTGGTGGAAGCCGAGGATATGCCGGATATCGCCGAGGACGCGTTTTCGATGGCGTTCGGCGACTTCGCGCGGGGATACATGATCGTCGACCGCGCAGGCGTTCGCGTGCTGCGCGATCCCTATTCGGCAAAGCCCTACGTGCTTTTCTATACCACCAAGCGCGTCGGCGGCGGCGTTCAGGATTTCGCCGCGATCAAGCTCCTCAAGTTCGCGGCGAGCTGACGCCAACTCTGATCGGGCGCGACGGCAGCAACGGGCTGCCGCCGCGAACCCGCCGCCCGGCTGTCTGTGACGCGGGGCGATCCAATTTCAATCAACAATCTGGAGCGCGCATGACGCTTTTTCGAACCGTCGACCCATCGGTCGAACCGGTCACGCTCGTCGATGTCAAAGCCAATCTGCGGCTGGATCACGATAGCGAGGACACGCTGCTCACGGGGCTTATCCGCGCCGCTCGCGATGAGGTCGAGAAGTCGACCGGATTGGCATTGATAGACCAGAGCTGGCGTTTGGCGCTCGACCGATGGCCTCGGAATGGCTGTGCCTTGATTGCAAAGCACCCCGTGAAGCAGGTGCTTTCGGTAACGACCTACGGGCCGGACGGCGAAGCGAGCGTTCTGGCACCGGGATCGTATCAACTCGACGCGATGTCCCGCCCAGCGCGGCTGCATCTCTCGTCGGAGACCGCGCCGCTTCGTGCAAGGAACGGGATCGAGATCGATTTCCTGGCCGGCTACGGCGAGGCGGGAACTGACGTGCCGGATCTTCTGAGGCGCGCCATCCAGGTGCTTGTCGCGCATTGGTTCGAATTTCGAGCCGCATTCGGGCCAGACGAGCAGCCGGTCGCTTTTCCGCTCGGCTATCATCGGATGATCGCCGGCTATCGCGCGCGGAGGCTCTGATGCGGTCAGTCTTCATGGATCCGGGAAGATTCCGTTCGGAACTTGTGCTGGAAAAGGTGACCCTTACGAGCGACGGACAGGGCGGCCACAAGGAAACATGGAACGAGGTCGCGACGGTGTTCGCGCAGATTGAACCCATCAACGCGACGGGTGTGTTCGGTGCCGACCAGACGCTCGAGAGCGTGACCCATCGCGTTTCGCTGCGCGCCCACCCGAATCTGGTCAGCGGCATGCGCTTTCGCAAGGGTAGCAGAATCTTCGATATCGAGACCGTTCACGATCCTGACGAAAGCGGCAGATATCTAATATGCCGAACGAGGGAGGTGGGTCTGTGAGGGTCTATGTCAAACTCACGCTTGATGGGATGCTCCGGGCTCTCCGGTGGCGCGGGCATTTGATGGCGGAGGAGGTGGAGCAGGGATACGTTGCAGGCGGCGCGTCGGACGACCTGCTGGCAAGGTCATCCGTTCGACGGGTTCGACAGGGCGAGGAGAACGGCAATGACCGCATCGGCGAATGAACTGCAGACGGCGATTTTTGCGGTTTTGAGCGGTGACACGTCGCTGACCGCGGCACTTGGCGGGGCAAAGATATTCGATCATGCGCCCGCCAATGTGGCGTTTCCCTATCTGACCTTCGGTCGCACCAGTATTTATGACTGGAGCACGGGAACCGAAAACGGCTCCGAGCAGCTTTTCACACTGCATGTCTGGTCAAAGGCCAAAGGCAAGCAGGAAACGCTCGACATCATGGAACGCGCGCGGGCTCTGCTGCACGATCAGCCATTTACGTTGGAGAGCCAGGCGCTGGTCAACTGCCGGATGGAGCTTGCCGAGGCCCGCTTTGACGAGGATCTGGCCGTCTATCACGGCCTGCTGCGCTTCCGGGCCGTCACCGAGCCCGCGTAAGCAATAGGCCCTCCGGCAAGATGGCGGGGGGTGCAAATTCTCAGCGGTTGAACCGCGGATACATTCAAAGACAGGACGGATTGATGGTCGCTCAAAAGGGCAAGGACTTGCTCCTCAAAATAGATGGGGACGGGCTGGGAAACTATGTGACGGTCGCGGGACTGCGATCGAGGCGTATCGCATTCAACAGTGAAACCGTGGACGTCACGTGTTCAGGTTCTGTCGGACGGTGGCGCGAGCTGCTTGCAGGAAGCGGTGTACAACGCGCTTCGGTCGGCGGGTCGGGAATTTTCAAGGATCAGGCGTCGGACGCCAATGTGCGGGCGCGCTTCTTTGCCGGCGAGATCATGAACTGGCAGGTCATCGTTCCCGATTTCGGCACGATCGAAGGGCCGTTTCAGATCACCTCGCTTGAATATGCGGGAAATCACGATGCCGAGGTCACGTTCGAAATGTCGCTGGAATCCGCCGGTGCTCTCAGCTTCACGGTGGCCTGATGGTGAACCGTCGACGAGGCGAGATTGACGCAATACTTGACGGCTGTGAACGGACGCTCTGCCTGACGCTTGGAGCGCTGGCGCAACTGGAGGCGGCCTACGCTGCAGATGATCTCACGGCGCTGGTCGCCCGCTTTTCCGGAGGGCGGCTCTCGGCACTTGATCTGATGCGGATAATCGGGGCAGGCCTGCGCGGTGCTGGCCAGGACGTCTCCGATGAGGATGTGGGCCGCATGCAGGTGGAGAACGGGGCGGCGGGCTTTGCAGCAATAGCGGCCGAACTGCTGACCGTGACCTTCGGTGCGACGGAGCCAAATGCGGACTGGGAGCGCTCACCCGCAAACCCCTAGAGGCCGCAGCAGCGCCCGGCAATGCCTTCCCTTGGGACGAGGTGATGGCGTTCGGCCTCGGTGTGCTGCGGCTTCCCCCGCGTGAATTCTGGGCAATGACGCCTATAGAGATCGAACGCGCGATGAACCGCGGTGGGTCGGCGCGTGGAATTGCACCTACGCGAGATGTTCTTGGCCGTCTGATGACGGCGTTTCCCGACAGATAGGAGAACTGCATGACGCAGGATATGCGGGTCGGCATCTATGCCGACACGGAGCCGTTTGTGTCTGCCCTGGAAAACCTCGAGCGGCTTTCGCAGAGCTTCGGTTCACAACTGACCGGGGCGTTCAAGAATGCAGCCATCAGCGGCAAGAGCCTAGACGATGTGCTGCGGCGCATCGGAGTGAATCTTGCCGGCATGGCACTGCAACAGGGGCTTAAACCACTGCAGTCGCTGGCGGGCTCAATGTTCTCGGGACTGCTTGGCGGTCTGTCAGGAGCGATGCCGTTTGCGAAGGGCGGTGTGCCTGGCCACGTGACACCCTTTGCGAATGGCGGCGTGGTGTCCGCACCGAGCTATTTCCCGATGAGTGGCAGTCTCGGAATGATGGGGGAGGCGGGGCCGGAGGCCATCCTGCCCTTGCAACGCGGCCCGGATGGTCGCCTCGGCGTTGCGTCGAATGGTGGCGGTTCGGTCAATGTCGTCTTCAATGTCACCGCGACGGATGCAGGATCTTTCCGCAAATCCGAAGCACAGGTCACGGGCATGTTGGCACGTGCGGTGTCGCGCGGAACACGGACACTTTGAGAGGAGGCCATAATGACCGAACTCGCGAGCTTCCATGACGCTCTGTTCCCGCCCAACGTTTCCTTCGGAGCAAGTGGCGGGCCCGAACGCCGGAACGAGATAGTGCTTATGACGTCCGGACGGGAGCGACGGAATCTTCGCACGGCACATTCGCGCCGAAGCTATGATGCCGGCACCGGAGTGAAATCCATCCAGGATGTGTATGATGTGCTGGCCTTTTTCGAGGCGCGGCGCGGATCGTTTCACGCCTTCCGCTTCCGTGATCCGTTCGACAACATGTCATGCCGCCCCGAACAGACGCCGGGCGCACACGATCAACTGCTTGGCATTGGAGACGGCTCCCGGACGCGATTTTCCCTGATCAAGAGCTATGGGGAGGGCAGCGACGCCTACTCTCGACCGATCCGAAAACCTGTTCTGCCGAGCCTTCTTTTGGCTATTGACGGTGAGTCGCAGGAAACACCGGACGCCTTTGTTTTCGACGATTCGACCGGAGAAATCATATTCACGACGGCTCCGGCAGCTGGTGCGCATGTCACCGCGGGATTTCGCTTTGACGTGCCTGTGCGTTTCGATGCCGAGCGAATGTCAGTGAACCTGACATCCTTCCGCGCCGGTCAGATTCCAACCATTCCGCTGATCGAGGTGCTGTTGCCGTGACGGACTATCCATCGCCGCTGAAGGCGCATCTTCTCCGCGACTGCACCACCGTTTGTCACGCCTGGCGACTGACGCGGCGCGATGGCAATATTTCGGGCTACACCGACCACGATCTCGCTCTCGAGATCGACGGAACGATTTGCGAGCCCGGTTCCGGCTTCACCGGAAGCGAGGCGCAGAAATCGTTGGGTTTCGGCATCGATACGCTCGACATTGAAGGTGCGCTTTCATCCGCAGGGCTGGTCGAGGAGGAGATAGAAGCGGGCCTGTTGGATGACGCGATTGTCGAGATGTTCCTTGTGAACTGGCGCAGTCCGGGCGACTTCGCTCTCGTCCGCAAGACGACGATCGGAACGATCACGTTGCGCGACGGTGCTTTTATCGCAGAGCTGAAGAGCCGCATGCATACGCTTGATCAGCCGAATGCGCGATACCTGACCCGGGCTTGCGGTGCTGAGCTCGGCGATTCCCGTTGCGGATTCGACGTTGAGACATCAGGCTTTGCAGGGGCTGGCGAGGTCGTTGGCGAGATCGCGCCGGATGCCTATCGCGTGAGCGGGCTGGGCGGATTTGAAGCTGACTGGTTTACGCATGGTGTTCTGACCTGGACCAGCGGTCCGCGCAACGGGCGGGTGGAACGCATTGCCGACCATCGCAGGCAGGGCGAGGATGCGTTGCTCTACCTTGTGCCGGTCGAGGGAGTTCAGCCGGAGCCGGGCGATACGTTCAGCATTCTTGCCGGGTGCGACAAGAGCTTCGCAAGTTGCAGGCAGAAGTTCACCAATCAGACGCGCTTCCGAGGCTTCCCGCACTTGCCGGGTAACGATTCCGCCTATGCCTATGTGAGCGACGGTCTTGTCTTTGATGGCGAGCCGCTGGTTCCGTGATTGACCCTATACGCGGGCGGGTGTTGGCTGAGACCCGCACCTGGTTGGGGACGCCCTACAGGCATCTCGCAAGCCGCAAGGGAATAGGGTGCGACTGCATCGGTCTGGTACGCGGCGTGTGGCGGGCTCTTTATGGCGCGGAACCGGAGCCCATTGGCGTCTATCTGCCTGATTGGGCAGAGGCGGGGCCCGGTGAACCACTGCTGGAGGGGCTGAAGCGGCACTTTATCGAAACGACCGGCAAAGAGCCTTTGCCCGGCGATGTGCTCGCCTTCCGATGGCGCTCCGGTCTGTGCGTCAAGCATGTCGGCATTCTCGATCAGCACGGCCGCCTCGTCCATGCCTATCAGGGCAAGGCGGTCGTGGCGTCCGCAATGGTGCCGCAATGGCGTCGCCGCATCGCCGGTGTGTTCGCCTTCCCTCCCACCCCGAACGAATTTTGAGAGAGTTTGAATGGCGACAGTTCTTTTGCAGGCGGCGGGCGCTGCGCTGGGCGGTGCGCTCGGCCCCATAGGATCGGCGGTCGGCTCCGCCATCGGCGCATTTGCCGGCTACGCGATCGACACTGCCATCCTCAACGGAATGCAGCGCATAGACGGGCCAAGGCTGACTGGCGCGCGACCGTTTTCGGCGGAAGAGGGCGTCGCTATTCCCCGCGTCTACGGGGCGGCGAGGATGGGAGGTCTGATAATCTGGGCCACGCGCTTCGAGGAGGCGCGCGAAACGTCACGGCAGGGGATGAAAGGTCCGCGTCTGACAGAATATGCCTACTACGCGAACGTGGCTTTCGCGCTCTGCGAAGGCGAGATTGCCGGTGTTCGGCGTATCTGGGCGGATGGCAAGGAACTCGACCAGACACTGCACGAGATCCGGGTCCACACCGGGTCCGAAACGCAGGAGCCGGACCCTTTGATCGAGGCCAAGCAGGGCGAGGGAAATGCGCCCGCTTATCTCGGTACCGCCTATGTCGTCTTCGAGCGCTTTCCCCTTGCCGACTATGGCAACAGAATCCCTCAATTGCAGTTCGAGGTGTTGCGACCGGTAGGGGAGTTCCACAAGCGGGTGCGCGGCGTTGCACTGATACCCGGCGCGACCGAGTACGGACTGTCGCCAGTGCCAGTGACGCGCGAAAAGCAGGCCGGCGAAACAATCGCTCTCAATCGCCACGTGCTCCATGGCAAATCGAACATCTCCGCCGCGCTCGACGAATTGCAGATGCTGTGCCCGAACCTCGAGCATATCGCGCTGGTCGCGTCATGGTTCGGCGATGACCTTCGCGCGGGCGATTGCAAGATCAAGCCCATGGTCACTGACAACACGTCGACGGGATTTTCCTTGCCGTGGGTGGTGTCCGGCTTGACGCGGGAAAACGCCTATAAGGTGTCATACTTCGACGATGGCGCGGCCTATGGAGGAACCCCATCTGACAAGACGGTCATTGACGCCATTACGGAGATCAGGGAACGCGGTCTCAAGGTTACACTCTATCCGTTCGTCATGATGGATATTCCGCCGGAGAACAACTTGCCGGACCCGCACGGTGGCGATGTACAGGCTCCCTATCCATGGCGGGGCAGAATTTCGTGCTACCCCGGCCCGATGCAGCCCGGCACCGCCGACAAGACGGCGGCGGCCTGCGCTCAGGTCGCGGCATTTTGCGGAGACGCATCAAGAACGGATTTTGCCGTCCTGGCGGAGGAGGGCGCACCGCCAACGATCGCGTTTTCGGGTGCCGCCGAAGAATGGAGTTATCGTCGCTTTCTGCTGCACTTTGCCCATCTGGCAGCGGCGGCCGGGGGTGTCGACACCTTTCTGATAGGCACCGAATTGCGGGGTCTCACAACGCTTCGCGACGAGACCCAGGCGTTTCCATTTGTTGAGGCGCTTTGCGAACTGGCCGATGACGTGCGCGCAATTCTCGGCCCTTCGGTGAATCTCACCTATGGAGCAGACTGGAGCGAATATTTCGGGCACCAACCTCAAGATGGCAGTGGCGACGTTCTTTTTCATCTCGATGCGCTCTGGTCGCATCCCGATATAAAGGCGATCGGCATCGACAATTACATGCCGCTCTCCGACTGGCGCGACGCCGACTATGGCGGCGGGAACCCGGACGGATTTCACACCCCATATGATATCGATGGCATGATGTCCGCAATTGCCGGCGGGGAGGGTTTCGACTGGTTCTATCCGGATACGGAGGCTCGGTCGGCACGGGAACGCTCTCCCATCACCGACGGGTTGGGTAAACCCTGGGTCTATCGGTACAAGGATCTCGTGAACTGGTGGTCCAACCCCCACTACAATCGCATTGGAGGTGTAGAGTCCGCGTCGCCGACTCCCTGGCTACCCCGCTCGAAGCCGATCTGGTTCACCGAACTCGGCTGTCCGGCCGTTGACAAGGGACCGAACCAGCCAAACGTCTTCCCTGATCCGAAGTCGTCGGAGAGCGCTTCCCCGTATTTTTCGAGTGGCGGGCGATCCGACATAGCCCAGCGAAACTTCGTCGAGGCTCATCAGCGCTACTGGGACCCTGATGCGGATGGCTTTGAAGACATCCGCAATCCAGTCGCACCTGGCGGTTGGCGGATGCTCGATCACACCCGGTCTCTGCTTTGGGCTTGGGATGCGCGGCCATTTCCGGCGTTTCCGCTTCGCGAGGACGAATGGCGTGACGGCGGCAACTGGCATCTCGGTCATTGGCTCAACGGGCGACTTGACGCGTCGAGTTGCAGCGACCTCATCAACAGCATTCTGATCGACCATGGCGCGGCGGTTGCCAATACGATCCACGCAGAGGGGACGGTACAGGGCTACGTTCTGCTTGATCCTTCGACGGCCCGCGCCGCGCTAGAGCCGCTTGTCGAGTTGTTCGGCATCGTAGCATCCGATGAGCCCGAGCAGCTTGTGTTTCGGCTCGAAGGCGCTGGCGCATCCGCCGCCACGATCATCGACGACGTAGCGCTGTCGCAGGAAACCATCTTCGAGATCGCGCGCCAACCTGACCACGAACTTCCACGTGAGGCGGTTCTAAACCTGCGCGAATTGTTTCTCGAGTTCCAGACGACGACCCCGCGCAGCCGTCGTCTCGGTGTCGTCGGCAACAGACAGCAGTCGATCAACTTTCCCGGCACGATCGAGTTCGGTCAGGCGCAATCGTTGCTCGATGACTGGATGCAGCGACAATGGACCGGGCGCGAGCAGGTCACGTTCTCCCTCGCGCCAGCTGATATTCACGTCGAACCTGGCGATTTCATCCGGCTTCCTTCCGCCGGCCTGGTCTCCGATCTTGTCGTGACCAAGGTCGAACAAGGACTGACGCGAAATGTCACCGCGAAGCAGATATCGCGTGTGGCTCCGGCGCCATGGCGAGGATTGGGATTCGCGGCCGTCACCCCTGTTCTTCCCATTCTTGCGGGCAGGCCGGACGCTCATCTGCTCGATCTTCCCATGGCCGTGGAGGATGTTGCCCCAGAAAACCGCTTCTGTGTGGCCGTCTGGCAGAAGCCATGGCGAAGCCAATCCGTGTATGCCGCCGCGGGCTCGAGCGGCTTCACACTTCGTGGAATTTCAACCCTGCCGGCCGTTGTCGGGAGGCTGACGGCGCCGCTCTCGGCTGACGCGTTCGAAGGCAGGATCGACCGCGCCAACAGGATCTTCGTCAAGCTGTCATCAGGCGAACTCTCCAGCGTGGGACGATTGGAGCTGCTCGCTGGCGCAAACACCGTTGCGATAAAATCCAGTGCAGGGAACTGGGAACTGATCCAGTTCGAAAGCGCCGAGGAGATCGATGCCGACACCTGGCAACTCAGTACTCTCTTGCGCGGTCAGTTAGGCACCATCGATGCTGCTTTGGCGGGCGCGAATGCAGGGGCGGTGTTCGTCCTGATCGATCAGGCCGTTACGCCCGCCGGGCTCTCTGCCATGGAGGTCGGCCTTGAACGGAATTGGCGGATAGGGCCTTCCGGATTCGAGATCACCGAAGCCAACTTCGTTGAGGCGACGATGACCGGAGGTGTGCGCTCCCGTTTGCCGCTCTCGCCCGTGCATCTGCAAGCTTCACGGAATGGTTCCGGCGATCTCTTGATCACATGGGTTCGCAGAACGCGGATCGGTGGCGACGACTGGCAACAGTCCGAGGTGCCATTGGGCGAGCAAATCGAAGAATATCAGGTAGAGATCGCGCCAGCCGGTGGATCGACGATACGCACGGCCACAACCGCGACAGCCAACTGGCTCTATGGAGCCGCGGAGATCGCAGTCGACTTCGCCGTGCTGCCCGTTGAGATCGACATAACAATACGCCAGTGCAGCATTACGGCGGGCTGGGGAATCCCGGCATCGCGTCGATTCACGCTCGCTTGAATTCAACTGCAGAAAGAGGAACCATGCCATGACCAGTGCAAAGCCTTGGTATCTGTCGCGGACGATATGGGCGTCCCTGATAACGATTGTAACTGCCGCGGCAGGGCTGACCGGACTTCCCGTCGATGGTCTCGACAATTCCGCACTTACCGATACGTTACTACAGGCAGTGACTGCCCTGTCCGGTCTTGTCGCAATCCTCGGCAGGCTCGGTGCCAGGGACAGGATCGGGTGACAGGCGCAAACTCGGACGCTATTGTCCTGCGAGCCCCCTTTCTCAAGGAGTCCATTCATGCCGTGTTCAGCCGATAGTTGTTACTAGTCGACACATGGGCAAGAAATTCACTTCAGTTCGCGTTTGGTGCGCCGCTTTGAGTGCGGCGCTTCTTATGTTCGCGGTCGCGCCAGCGACGCAGGCGGGCTCGCTGTCCGGGGCGTTGCAGGTCGCCCAGTCGGATTGTTACGCCATTGGACAGCAGGTTGCTGCCCAGAATGGCGGCACACTGGCCAAAGCCTCGTCCGCCAATCGCGGCGGACAGCAGGTTTGTGTCATCGTGGTGCTTGTCCCGGGAAAGAACGGCGAACGCCCCCGTCGAACCGAGGTTGTAGTGCCGGCGAATTGACGTCGCGTTGCCGCGTATGGGTTCAATCAGGATTTCAGCAAGCGAGTTGGCGGGTATCTAGATAAATGCGCATATTGGTTGTCGAGGATGACAAGGATCTGAACCGTCAGCTTGCCGAGGCGCTTGTCGAGGCGGGTTACGTCGTGGACCGCGCCTATGACGGCGAGGAGGGTCATTTCCTGGGGGACACGGAGCCTTACGATGCGGTCGTGCTCGATATTGGCCTGCCGCAAATGGACGGTATCAGTGTTGTGGAGAAGTGGAGACGCGAAGGCCGCAAGATGCCTGTGCTGATCCTGACCGCCCGCGATCGTTGGAGCGACAAGGTCGCGGGTATCGACGCGGGAGCGGACGACTACGTGACAAAGCCTTTCCATGTCGAGGAAGTGCTGGCGCGCGTGCGCGCCTTGATCCGGCGCGCGGCAGGGCACGCCTCTTCGGAATTGACTTGCGGGCCGTTGCGTCTCGATACCAAGGCTTCCAAGGCCGACGTCAATGGGACGACGCTCAAATTGACGTCCCATGAGTTTCGTCTGCTTGCCTATCTCATGCATCACATGGGCGAGGTCGTATCGCGCACGGAATTGGTCGAGCATTTGTACGATCAGGATTTCGACAGAGATTCGAACACGATAGAGGTGTTTGTCGGCCGTCTGCGCAAAAAGATGGGCGTGGATATGATCGAGACCGTCAGGGGAATGGGATATCGTATGCGAGAGCCGGATGCGTGACGCCGCTGCCTGACCGCCCCAATTCCCTCACAGGGCGATGGATCCGCACCATAGGCCTGCGTTCACTCACGCTGCGCGTGATCGCTTTCTCGACCGTCTGGGCGATTCTAGCACTTGTGGTGATCTCGACGGTCATCACGACTCTCTATCGATCATCAAGCGAGCGCGGCTTCAACAGCGTTCTTTCGGCCCATCTTTTCAATCTGATCGGATCAGTCGGCGTGTCCGACACAGGCGCCCTGACCGGCAGCCCGGATCTCGGGGATCTCCGGTTCTCGGAACCCGGATCGGGTTGGTATTGGTCGGTCGAACCTGTTTCAGGGAATTTGAGCGGCAAGCTGAAATCCTTGTCGATGACCCGGGATTTGCCGTCGCCCACAGCGGATGAAGTGCCTTTCAACGCCACCTTTCAACGCAATTACATTACGACTGGAGTTGGCGGCCAGAAGCTTGAGGTATTCGAGAGCGAATTCGTGCTCGATAGCGCGAACCGCGTTGCCCGCTTCAGGGTGATGGGCAATCGCACCGAACTAGAGAACGAAATCTCGGGCTTCGAACAGAGTCTGTTCTTCTATCTTGCGATCTTCGGTTTCGGCATGATTGTCATAAATGCGCTTGCCATTTTGATCGGGCTACAGCCCCTTCGACGGGTCAGTGAAGCTTTGGCGCAGGTTCGGGAAGGCACCGCAAAACGTCTGACCGGTTCGTTCCCGTCCGAAATCGCGCCTCTAGCCAGCGAAACCAATGCGTTGATCGACAATAACCGTCGCATCGTTGAACGTTCACGCACTCAGGTCGGAAATTTGGCGCATTCACTCAAGACCCCGCTGGCTGTCATGCTCAACGAGGCGCGGTCGATGGGAGGCGAAAAGGGGCGTCTTTTTACGGAGCAGGCAACATCCATGCAGCAGCAGGTAGAGCACTATCTGCAGCGTGCGCGCATCGCCGCTCAGCGAGAAAGCGTGGTTTACCGAACTCCTGTGGTTGAGACGCTCATCCCTATGGTGCGGGTATTTCAGAAGCTGAATCCCGACATGAAGATCGGGTTCGTCAAACCCGATCAAGATATCCTGTTTGGCGGGGAACGAGCCGATCTGGAGGAGATGATAGGCAATCTACTGGAGAACGCCTCCAAATGGAGCCGCGACCAGATACGGCTTTCGGTCCTCGCACCCGGCGAGAGGGCGGAAAAACTGCTTCAGATTCTGATTGAAGATAACGGGCCGGGTATACCAGAGGAAAAGCTCGGAGACGTCTTACGTCGGGGCGCGCGCCTGGATGAATCCAAACCCGGAACGGGACTGGGTCTTGCGATCGTGGCCGAACTCGCAAAGGAATACGGAGGCAACATTTCGCTGGGTCAATCCGTTATGGGAGGATTGAAAGTCACTCTCGAGCTTTCTGCGGTCGAATGACAAAGCATATGGTATTCACGCGGATTTCGGGGGTAGATACATCTTGCGTCGCTATCACGTGGCGTTCAAATGCCGGTGAAGACGATGAAGTTTAGAGCTATTCTTGCTGTTGGGTTGATTGCGCTCTCCGGTTGCACGACGACCGGAATCAGCACCCCATCCCTGCCGGGTGTCGGAAGTCCTGGCAAGACCAATAGTGGCAAGACTGCTGCCGCTATCATAGCTGCGATGAATGGCGGCCTCGTTGGCGGCAGAATCGGTTCCGGCCTTGGTGAGCGCGACCGAGCGGCCGCCTTGGAGGCGGAATATCGGGCGCTTGAGTACACCCAGAGCGGTCGACCCGTGACCTGGAAAGGCTCTTCGTCGGAAGTTTATGGCGAAGTGACAGGCGGCCAACCTTATCGCGTCGGATCGCAGGATTGCCGTCAATACACCCACACCGTCTACATGAACGGACAAGCGCGATCCGCGAGAGGGGCCGCCTGTCGCAACCCCGACGGCAGTTGGACGCCTCTCACCTGAAGAGTGCAGCAGGGCGCACGTCGTCAAATGGCCGCAGTGATGCCGGATTGGCTCTTTCGTTTACGGCGGCTATTGGATGCCGATGCTTTTCTGGATTGTCGCAGCACTGCTGACGCTTGCCGCGAGCCTGACCGTGCTCGTGCCCCTCAGTCGTGTCCGCGCTCCAGCGGCACGAAATTTCGACAACGATCTCGAGGTCTATCGTGATCAACTGGCCGAAGTCGATCGCGACATTCAGCGCAATCTCATCAGCACATCGGAGGCGGACCAGGCAAAGGCGGAAATCAGCCGACGCATGTTGAGGCTGGGAGGCGGCGCAGGGTCTACGCGCCCGTCTTCCAGAAGCATTGCATCTTTGGTCGGGGGTGCGGCGGTATTGGCGATTCCGTTGCTAAGCTGGGGGACATACGTTGTCATCGGGTCGCCGGACATCCCGTCACAGCCGCTGCAAGAACGTCTTTCCAAACTGCCGTCAGAAAGCACGCCAGACGAATTGGTGGCGCGCGCCGAGAGCGCCTTGAGGCAGAATCCGGATGATGGACGTGGCTGGGACGTGCTGGCACCGATCTATCAGCGGCTCGGGCGCGCCAATGAAGCCGTCTTTGCATATCGGAACGCGATCCGGTTGCTGGGCGCCAGCGCTGAGAGGGAAACAGGGCTGGGCGTGGCACTGAGCGATGTCGCCGGTGGCACGATGTCGGCAGATGCTCACGCGGCATTCGAGCGAGCCTTGGCGCTGGACCCGCAATTCGCAAAGGCGCATTTCTTTCTAAATGTCGCTGCCGCACAGGAAGGGCGCTTCGAGGAGGCTATCACGGGCTGGTCAAGGATGGTGAAAGACCTCCCTGAGGACTCGGAATGGCGGCAGGCAGCCGCGCAAGCCATCGACATAGCCAGACAACGCCAGGTTTCAGCCGCAAATGCGCCTGGTCCAACCGAAACTGATGTGGCCGCAGCCAAGGACATGTCGGATGAGGGTCGCAGCAGCATGATCGCAGCCATGGTTGCGTCACTCGATGAAAAACTCCGTGCCAATCCGGATGATTTCGAAGGCTGGAAGCGTCTGGTGCGTTCCTATGTGGTGCTTGGGAAGCCGGACCAGGCGCGCGATGCGCTAGCGCGCGGACGTGAAGCGCTGAAACCATCAGGCAAGGCCGACGAGCTTGAGGCGTTTGCCACCTCGCTCGGTCTGCCGGTGACGGAGTGACCATGACCCGTAAACAGAAACGTCTGTCGGTTATCGCAGCGGCGCTGGTGTTCATCGGTGCAGCTGCCGGTTTGACTCTTTTCGCGCTCGGGCAAAAGGCATCCTATTTTTACATGCCGGCGGACCTGACGACGGCGTCTGTCGCTCCTGGCGAGCGTATCCGGCTGGGTGGTCTCGTCGAAAAGGGCACGATCGTTCGCGGGCAGGGAACGAATGTGTCATTCTCTGTCACCGATGGCGAAAAGTCCGTGGAAGTGACCTACACTGGCATTCTGCCCGACCTCTTTCGCGAGGAGCAGGGCGTTATCACCGAGGGAACATTCGCGTCAGACGGAAAATTCGTTGCCGACAGCGTGCTGGCCAAGCATGACGAAAGCTACATGCCGCGCGAAGTCGCCGAGAGTCTCAAGGAGAAGGGCGTCTGGCAGCCCAACTGACCATGGTTGAGATCGGACATTTTTCTCTCGTGTTGGCATTGGCGCTTGCCGTCGTGCAGTCGGGGGCGCC
>JAMLJA010000024.1 GCA_023953905.1 Rhizobiaceae bacterium
TCAGCAGCAAATTTTCGCGTCGCCGCAGACAGATAACCGTGGCAGCCCGAAAGCGCGATCACGGCGGCGATCTTGGCGTGCAACCAACCGCCCTGAAACCCGAAACCGTGCCATGCGAGCCAAAGCCCAAGGGCCCATGAAATCACCATGGCGGGATTGGTAATCCCACGCAGCAGGCGACGTTCCATTATCTTGAAAGTCTCGGATTGCGGCGAACCTACTTCGCTGTCTGCGTGATAGACAAACAGGCGCGGCAGATAAAGCATACCAGCCATCCACGCGATCACAGCGATTACATGCAGCGCCTTGATCCAGCTGTAGAGCTCCGCAGGTGCAAGCCATAACAGCAGGGCTGCAAAAGCCACGAAGACCATCAACGCCACAGCCGCCCGCTTCATGGCCTTTCTGCCGTCGACGGAATCGTGTTCTCGAGCCTCCATCAGTTCCCACCCTGCCAGTCACGCACACGTTTGACCATGCGCTCGACATTCTCGATCGGAGTTTCCGGCGTGATGCCGTGCCCAAGATTGAAAACAAGGGGCCCAGAACCGAGCTGTTCCAGAATGGCGTCCACACCTCTGTCGAGGGCCTCTCCACCCGCAACGAGACGCATAGGGTCCAGATTGCCCTGCACGGCACCCTCTTGCTGCAACGCCTTCGCAAAAGACAGCGGAACGCCCCAGTCGAGTCCAAGCGCTGTAACACCCGTCTTTCCCCGATAGTCGCGGTATCTCGTTCCCGCGCCGCGCGGAAATCCGATGATCGGCACATCGGGATAAACCGTGCGCACCTTCGCCACGATTCGCTTCACCGGTTCGATACAGAACGCCTCGAACGAGGCTTCGTCGAGCACGCCTGCCCAGCTGTCGAAAATCTGGACAACGTCGGCGCCCTCGGCGATCTGGCGTTTGAGATACTCGGCCGAGCAATCCGCGAGTGTCTCGAGCAACTCCCTCATTGCTTCGGGCGACCGATACGCAAAGAGCCTCGCCGGCGCCTGATCCGGCGTGCCATGACCCGCGATCATGTAGGTCGCCACCGTCCACGGAGCCCCGCAAAACCCTATCAAGGTTGTCTCATCCGGCAATTCCCTGCGCAGACGTTTCACCGTCTCGTAGACCGGCTCGAGATGCTCGTGGAACCCTTCGACTGACAGATGCTTGATCTCGTCGGGATCGATCGGCGTCAAGAGCGGTCCTCGCCCCTCTTCAAAACGCAAGTCCCGACCGAGAGCATGAGGAACGACCAGAATATCTGAAAACAGGATCGATGCATCAAAGCCGAAGCGGCGTATGGGCTGCAAAGTGACTTCAACCGCCAGATCGGGATTGTAGCAAAGGTCGAGGAAGCTTCCAGCCTGCGCGCGCGTTCGCTTGTATTCGGGCAAATACCGCCCGGCCTGACGCATCATCCATATCGGAGCTGGCTGGGTGCGTTCCCCCTTCAGCACATCCTTTACGATCCGTCTCTTCGCCAAGCGTTTCAGCTCCTCTAATAAATTTAAAGAATCTTTCTAAAGGACTCTTCTGATTCTATGACTCTGTTGGAATCGGGATTAGGCAAATAGTCACGCCTCATCCACGGCTGTCAGATGTCATGACCAGTAGCATTCTTGCGCACAAGCGACTGTCAATAACGGGGAAAACACGAAAAGTATCGGAAATTCAACAACCTACCGCGTAAAGAAAGAGTTAATCTCGCGATCGTTGGCTGAAACATCCATCTCCTCCACGGTTTTTTCCACACACCAGTTTCGCCTCTCCCTACCGATCGAATTGTGGACAAGTCGCCCCGTGATACACTCCCATCCGAACAGGCTCGCTACTGCGCGGCTTCATCCACAGTCATCCACAGCCAGGCGCCTGAGAACGTGAACAAACGTCAGAGCTTCTTTCATCTCCATTTGATTTCGGACGCGACGGGCGAAACGCTGCTGGCGGCCGGGCGTGCTGCATCTGCCCAGTACAAGGATGCCCGCGCAATCGAACATATCTATCCGTTGATCCGTACGGAACGTCAGCTGCAGAAAGTGTTTGAGGAGATTGAAAACGAGCCCGGTATCATCCTCTACACGGTTGTCGATCAGTCACTCGCGCGCACGATTGATGACCGCTGTCACCAGATGGGATTGCCGTGTGTGTCTGTGCTGGAACCGGTCTTGACGGTGTTCCAGTCCTATCTCGGAACCCCAGCCGGGCGTCGTGTCGGTGCGCAACATGTTCTGGATGCGGAGTATTTTCGACGTATCGACGCCCTCAACTTCACGATGGAGCACGATGACGGGCAATTGCCGACAGATATAGATGAAGCCGACATTGTCCTCGTTGGCATTTCGCGCACGTCAAAAACGCCGACGAGCATCTATCTCGCCAATCGCGGCATCAAGACAGCGAACATTCCCATCGTATTGGGCGTTCCAATGCCGCAGAGCCTTATCGAAGCGAAACGACCGTTGGTTGTGGGGCTGGTGGCCACAGCCGAGCGCATTTCTCAGGTGCGCCAGAACCGTCTGCTGGGCGCGGGTCATGATCCTTCCGAATATGTCGACCGCTCCACGATCTCCGCGGAGCTCACCTACGCCAGACAACTCTGCACGCGCCATGGCTGGCCAATGATAGATGTGTCGCGCCGCTCCATAGAGGAGACGGCCGCTGCGATCGTTGCTCTGCGCGGCAAGGCGCGCTAGATCAGATCGGACAATCCGACTTGTGCATCCTGCGCGTCAGCATTCGTTGAAATACAAGGGGATAGTGACTTCAGGGATCTCTCATCCGGGTTTCCAGTTATCCCAATTCCCAATGCGACCCATCACGGAGCTCTGGCCATGACCACACCTCTTATCCTTGCCTCCGGGAGCCCGTTTCGCCGACAGTTGCTGAGAAACGCCGGCGTGTCCTTTTCGGTCGAGCGCCCGGAAATCGACGAACGAGCAGTCGAGGCGCCCCTCAGATCGAGTGGCGCAACTCCTGAAGACATCGCGCAGGTTCTCGCAGAAGCAAAAGCGATGGACGTGTCCGAGCGCCATCCTGGCGCCCTGGTTATCGGTTCTGACCAGACTCTGTCACTGCAAAACGAGATGTTTCATAAGCCGAAAGACATGGAAGGCGCCCGGCGGCAGTTGCTGGCTCTTTCGGGCCGAACGCATGAGCTCAACAGCGCACTGGCAATCGCCCGAGACGGTGAGACGATCTGGCGGCATATGGATGTTGTGCACATGACCATGCGCAAGCTGGAACCAGGCTTCATCGGTCGCCATCTTGCACAGGTTGGCGACACGGCGTTGAGCAGCGTCGGCGCGTATCAGATCGAATCCCAAGGCATCCAGCTCTTCGAAAAGATAGACGGGAGCTATTTCAGCATCGTCGGATTGCCGCTGCTTCCGCTGCTGGCCAAACTCCGGGAGCTTGGTGCTATCGATGGCTGAACTGCCCAGGGCATTTGTCTGCGGGCATCCGATCGCCCATTCCCGCTCACCCCGGATCCACGGATATTGGCTCGAAAAATACGCGATCGCGGGAAGCTACACCGCGGTCGATGTGGCACCGGAAGCTTTCGGAGCGTTTCTCCGTTCGCTCTCCCAGGCCGGTTTCCGGGGAGGTAACGTTACGATTCCCCACAAGGAGGCCGCCTTTGGTCTGGCTGATTCGCGCGATGAGGCAGCCACGCAAATCGGCGCTGCCAACACGCTTTGGCTGCAAGATGGACAGCTGCATGCCAGCAACACGGACGCTTACGGGTTTGCGGCCAATCTCGATGAGCGTGCGCCGCAATGGCGCAATTCTGGCGCGGCGGCAGTCGTGCTTGGCGCGGGCGGCTCCTCGCGCGCCATCGTCCATGCGCTGAAGTCGCGCGGTGTGCGAGACATTCGGATCGCAAACCGCACGATCGACCGTGCAAATGAACTGAAGCATCATTTCGGCGAAGGCGTCAGCGCCCATTCCACGGATGCAATTCCGGAGCTGCTTTCTGATGCAGGGCTTGTCGTCAACACGACATCGCTTGGCATGAAGGGCGTTGGCGATCTGCCTGCCGATCCCGAACTCATGCGCGATGATGCCGTGGTGGCTGACATCGTTTATGTGCCGCTGGTGACGCCCTTTCTTGCGGCGGCTGCTAAGCGGGGACTGAAAACGGTCGACGGGCTTGGCATGCTGCTCCACCAGGCAGTACCGGGATTCGAGCGCTGGTTTGGGGTGCGCCCTGACGTCACGACCGAACTGCGGGATCTTATTGTTGCGGATCTGGGACTCAAGAAATGATCGTGCTGGGACTTACCGGCTCAATCGGCATGGGCAAGTCGACAACCGCGCAGATGTTTCGCGAACTTGGTGTGCCGGTGCATGATTCGGACGAGGCGGTCCACCGACTGTATGCAGGCGAGGCGGCACCTCTCGTCGAAGCCGCGTTTCCCGGCACTATCCGCGACGGGCGCGTCAATCGCGATGAACTTGCAAAGCAGGTCCTGGGAAATCCAGAAGCATTGAAAGTGCTGGAGGGCATCGTGCATCCGCTTGTGCGAGCGGATGCGACAGCATTTCTGAAGTCGCATCGCGAGGCTGGAACGCCAGTCGTCGTTCTGGATATTCCGCTGCTTTTTGAAACAGGCGGCGAAGGCAGGGTGGACAAGATCGTTGTGGTCACGGCTCCCGCCACGGTACAGCGCGAGCGGGTGCTTGCCCGGCCCGGAATGACGGAAGAGAAGTTCCAGGCGATACGCGACAAGCAACTGCCTGATGATCAGAAGCGCCAGCGGGCCGATTTCGTCATCGAGACAGGGAGCGGGATGGAGCCAGCGCGACAGGCTGTTGCCGAACTGATTGAAAGTCTCGTGGACTGTTCGCAATCCTGACACGCGTCTCTTGAAATTCGACGTCGTGGGGCGCCACTTGGGGCAGGAGCGATTCGATGCGTGAGATCATTTTCGACACTGAAACCACCGGCCTGGATTCCAAGGAAGATCGTGTCATCGAAATTGGCGCCATCGAGCTGGTGAACCGCTTTCCAAGCGGCCGGACCTTTCACCACTATATCAATTCGGGTGGCCGCCAGATTCATCCGGATGCGCAGGCGGTTCATGGCATCAGCATGGAGGCGCTAGCGGATAAGCCGGTTTTTGCCGCGATCGCCGATGAGTTCGTGAACTTCATCGAAGGCGCAAAACTTATCGCCCATAACGCCAACTTCGACATGGGCTTCATCAATGCGGAGTTTGCGCGCATCGGATTGCCGCCGGTCGAGAATGACAAGGTCATCGACTCCCTTGCGCTCGCGCGCCGCAAGCACCCGATGGGGCCTAACTCGCTGGACGCGTTGTGCAAACGCTACGGTATCGACAACAGCCGCCGGACCAAGCACGGCGCATTGCTTGATTCGGAACTGCTCGCGGAAGTCTATATTGAGCTTATCGGCGGCAAGCAGGCGGCATTGACGCTGGAATCGGTCAACAGCCGATCGCGGGGCGGCGATTCACAAATCGCCATCACCACCATGGTCCTTGCGCGTCCGGTTCCGCTGGCACCTCGACTGACCGACGTGGAACGTGCTGCCCACGCTAAGCTCGTCGCGGCGCTCGGCGATGGCGCCTTGTGGAACCGGATGCCTCAGATCGAAGCCGCCGAATGAAAAAGCCCGGCATTTTGAACTGACCCCATAAAGTTGGACGGTTCATTGATCTGGTAGATTTAAGGGCTGGGTCCTGTATTGCACGGGGCTCAGCCCTTTCAGTTTCAATTTGATGCGGCGTTGGTTGTAGTAGTCGATGTAGCGCACGATGGCCGTATCGAGGCTTTGGATGGTTTCGAACCGTTCGGGATGGAAGAGCTCGGACTTGAGCGTGGCAAAGAAGCTCTCCATCGGTGCGTTGTCGAGGCAATTGCCTTTGCGTGACATGCTCTGTGCAAGGCCTCTGGCTTCCAGCCTGCGCTGGAATGCCGGCATCTGGTATTGCCATCCCTGATCGGAATGCAGGATCGGCCGTTCGTCCTCATCGAGCCTGGCGAAGGCTTTGGTCAGCATATTGTCCACCAGCTTGAACAGCGGCCTTCGTGAGGTTTCGAACGCGAGGATCTCGCCATTGTAGAGATCCATGACGGGAGACAGGTAGAGTTTGTCGCCGGCCACGCTGAACTCCGTCACGTCGGTCACCCATTTGCGGTTGGCGCGCTCTGCGCTGAACTTGCGCTGCAACAGATCGGGAGCGGTCCGCCCAACCTCGCCTCTGTAGGAACGATACTTCTTCGGCCTGACCAGCGACTTCAATCCCATCCCGGCCATCAGGCTCTGGACGGTCTTGTGGTTGACGCGCCGGCCCGACTGGCGCAGTTGCGCGGTCACCCGGCGATAGCCGTAGCGGCCCTTGTGGCTGTCGAAGACGGCCTTGATCGCCTCCTTCAGCGCCGCATGGCGGTCCGGGCGCGAGGCGGCCTTTTGTCTGTAATAGAACGTGCTGCGCGGCAGCTTCGCCAGTTCCAGCAAGCCTTCAAGCGGGTGCAACGGCCTTAACGCCTGGACAGCTTGCGCTTTTTGGGCGCTTGTTCCTGCGTTAAGGCCTTCAGTTTTTTTAGGTAGGCGTTCTCCATCCGCAATTGCTTCAGTTCGGCCAACAGTTCTTCACGGCTTTTGGCCTCATCACTGGCTGCAACAGGCACTGCGGGGGTCGGCGGCTTCGACATGGGGCGTCCTCTGGGACGTGGGCCGAGCGCCTCTATCCCGCCCGCATCATAGCGCTTCTCCCAGCCCGCAACGCAACTGGCATTGCGGATATTGAACAGCGCCGCCGTCTGCCGATACGACAGGCCTTCTCCCAACATCCGCTCAAGCACCGACAGCTTGAACGCCGCGTCGTAACGACCGTATTTGCCCGACAGCCCCGCATCGCCATGCGACTGGTACAAAGCAACCCACTTGCGCACGGTCGCCGCGTCAACTCCGCGCTTCCACCCAGCACTCGCGTAGCTTTCATCCCCGCACAAATAGCTATCGACAACCGAGCGCTTGAAACGCGCACTGTGTTTGGACATGCAAAACCCCCGAAGGTTGTGTCCAACTTTCGGGGGTCAGTTCAGAAGCGCCGGGCTTGTTTCGATACCGTAAACGGCGAATCCTGCCGTATCAGCTGACCTGAACGTTGGACTTCGCCTTGTCTTCCGCGATTTTCTGCTGGAACATCTGTGCGAAATCAATCGGGTCCAGCATCAGTGGCGGGAACCCGCCGTTGCGTGTGGCATCCGCGATGATCTGGCGTGCAAAGGGAAACAGCAACCGCGGGCACTCGATGAACAGCAGCGGCAGCATATGCTCCTGCGGGAAACCCTCGACGCGAAACACGCCGCCATAGATCAGCTCGACATTGAACAGGACGTCCTTGTCGTGCGAGGCCTTGGCGTTCAGCGTCAGATTAACGTCGAAATCCTTGTCGCTGATCGGGTTGGCGGCCACGTTCACATTGATGGCAATGCCGGGGGCTGTTTCGCGTCCGCGCAGCGAATTCGGAGCGCCGGGGCTCTCGAAGGACAGATCCTTCACATACTGCGCCAGCACATTGAGCGCCGGCGCCTTGCCATTGCCATTCACGTCCTCATTGGCCATCGGCCCAGATCCTCGTTCCATTGGCGGGCGGGCTGCCCCTTTAAAAGCTGCGGTTGGCTAGCATGGCGGGCGAAGCCTTACAAGGTTTTGAGAATGCGTCAGCTATCCTTGCCGAGCCGCCAGGGAGAATTGGGGTCCGGCTTTCCGCTCGGGTCAGGCTTTCTGGAGTAATCAGACTCGTCGAGATCGACCACCGGACCTCTGGCCCGCGATCTGTTCCCGGACCACCGTGTCGAGCCCGTCGCCCCCCTGAAACCTGCAAAGCTGCCGGAAACGGCGATGCGTGAGCGAAGCCTGTGCCACACGAGTTGACGAACGCCCGGGATCATCAGGAGCAGGGCGAAAATATCGGTCACGAAACCGGGTATGATCAACAGTATGGCGGCGACCACGGTCATCACCGCGCCAACCATGTGCGCCCCAGGGTCTCGCCCGGCCTGCAATTCGGCCTGGGCACGCGCCAGAGCGCCGATCCCCTGCGTACGCAGAAGCACGACCCCTAGAACGAAGCTCGCGAGAACCAGTCCAATGGTTGGAAAAACGCCGATCGCCTGACCGACGATCACGAACATCGCGATCTCGATGAGAGGAAACGCCAGGAGAAGGAGTGCGATCAAAACTGTTCGATCCAATTGTGATTGTGACGAATGGACCAGTGCAGCGACTGGCGTACAACGTCATACATAGGTAAGGAAGACCATTATTTGAATGATCGGCGGTAGCGATCTATATCAAAGGTTTGCCGCGCGAGCGATGCGGCAGGCCGGTGTACGCGGCGGCGGCAGGAGATTGGTTGGCGAACGACATGGAATATCTCGACTTCGGTACAATCTTCTTTCTGGTGGTCGCGGTAGTGATCTTCATACAGTTGCGCAATGTCCTTGGCAGGCGTACTGGCAGTGAACGCCCGCCTTTCGACCCTTACACCGCTGGCCGCAAGAAGCCCGAGGAAGCCGAGGCATCGGATAATGTCGTGTCTCTTCCCGGCCGCAAAAAGCCGGTCGAAGGCGAAAACAATTATGCGTCCATCGATGCGATGGCCAAGCCGGACACGGATCTCAACAAGGGGTTGCGCGCGATCAAGGATGCAGATCCGAGCTTCGAGCCGAAGACATTCGTCGACGGCGCCAAGATGGCGTATGAAATGATCGTGATGGCATATGCCGATGGCGATCGCAAAACGTTGAAGAACCTCCTGTCGCGTGAAGTCTATGACGGCTTCGTCAGCGCCATTGGCGACCGCGAACAGCGTTCCGAGAAGATCCAGTCCTCATTCGTCGGCATCAACAAGGCCGACATCGTGGCGGCCGAGTTGAAAGGATCCGAGGCGCATATCACCCTGCGCATCATTTCCGAGCTTATATCCGCGACCCGTGACAAATCCGGAGAGGTGATTGACGGCGATCCGGAGACCGTGGCCGAGGTCAAGGACGTCTGGACTTTTGCCCGCGATTTGCGCTCGCGCGATCCAAACTGGAAGCTGGTCGCGACCGAAGCCGAAGATTGATTTCAGACGGCTAGGGATCGGCCGTCATGCCGCTGTCTTCCTGCTTTCAGACGGTGTCATTCAAAGATCTGCTCGGTTGGAAAGAGGATCGACAGGCGGACGCCTTCGCCGCGTTCCAGCGCTCGGCTTGTCGGATTCACGTGAAACCCTATCGCTCGGGTTCACTTGGGATCACTTCAGAGAGCCTTGAACCGGCCTGTGCCGAGGCGCGTTCTGCCGGCCAGCTTTCCGACAGCGCCGCGAAGTCGTTCTTCGAGCGGCATTTCCTTCCAGCCCTCATTGTTCCCGAGAATGGTCGGGGCATCGTGACCGGCTTCTACGAACCTGAGGTCGATGCTTCCCCGATGCAGGTTGGACGGTTCACGGTTCCCTTATTGTCCCGACCGCAGGATCTCGTGGATATCGATGAAACGAATCGACCGAAGGGAATGGACCCTTATCTCGCATTTGCCCGCGACACTTCCGAAGGTCTGGTTCCCTATTTTGACCGCGGCGAGATCGATCAGGGAGCGCTGGCGGGAAGGGGCCTCGAGATTGCGTGGCTGGCTGATCCGGTCGACGCCTTCTTCATTCACGTTCAGGGCGCGGCTCGGCTGCGCATGACAGATGGGCGCTTGCGTCGGGTGACTTATGCCGCAAAGGCAGGGCATCGCTTCACGGGCATCGGCAAAGTGCTCGCTGACATCGGTGAAATTCCGCTCGCTGAAGTGACGATGCAGTCGATTCGCGCCTGGTTGAAGGCCAATCCGAGCCGCGTCGATGAGATCCTTTGGCAGAACCGCTCCTACATCTTCTTCAGGGAAGCGCCTGTCGAGAACCCCACGCTTGGCCCGGTGGCTGCGGCGAAGGTGCCGCTGACCCCGGGACGCTCCATCGCGGTCGATCGGCTGCTGCACACATTCGGCACGCCATTCTATATCGATGCCCCGAAGCTTACCGCGTTCGATGGTTTGCCGTTTCGGCGGCTGATGATCGCTCAGGATACGGGTTCGGCCATCACCGGAGCCGCGCGTGGCGACCTCTTTGCCGGCTCGGGAGACGCGGCTGGAGAAATCGCCGGCGTCGTTCGCAATCAGGCAAGCTTCTACGCTCTGCTGCCGCGTCCGCTCGTCGAGGCCCAAAGCCGATGACGAATCGCAGGGACAAGACACTTTCTGACGATGATCGCATTCTGTGGAACAAGGTGGCGCGCAGTACAGTGCCCCTGAAGGGGACGGCCCCGCTGTTTCCCGAGCCTGCGTCTATCGAGCCGGAGCCGCCCCTCGTTTCGTCCGCTCTCTTTTCCGACATTGCCCCGCCACCCCTCGTGCGCAAGGAACACAAGGTCGCGCGGTCGCTTGACCGTCCCACCCACACCAAGCTCGCAAAGGGCAGACTGGACATCGACGCCAAGGTCGATCTTCACGGTTTGACCCAGCATGAGGCACATGGACTGCTGCTGTCCTTCCTGCATCGCGCGCATGCCTCTGGTCTGCGTCATGTTCTAGTCGTCACCGGCAAAGGCTCCACGGCCAAGGGGGACGGCGTCCTGCGCCGCGTCGTCCCGGAATGGCTCGCGACACCAGCCTTCCGCTCGGTTGTCGGAAGTCACGACAATGCCGCCCGTCATCATGGCGGGTCGGGAGCGCTCTATATCCGGCTGCGGCGGCTGTCAGGAGCGCGCTCGTGACGCCATTTGGGGAACGATTGCGCGAACTGAGAAAGCAGCGAGGCGTTGCCCAGAAGGACATGGCCAAGGCTTTGGGGGTGAGCCCCGCCTATCTCTCGGCCCTCGAACATGGTCATCGCGGCCAGCCCAGCTGGGCGTTTGTCCAGAAAGTGATCGGCTACTTCAATATCATCTGGGATGACGCCGAAGAGCTTCAGAATCTCGTCTGGACGTCTGATCCTCGCGTCACGATCGACACCTCCGGTCTGTCACCGGACGCGACAAGGCTGGCCAACACGTTGGCCCGGGACATCGGTACTCTTGATGCGGAGACGCTCCGATCTCTGACGGAGGCCATCGAAGCCGCAAAGAAAAGCTGAGCCTATCTGTCGCACGGTGATGGCACGCGTCGTCGTCACGTTCCGCGAGCCCCCGTGTCCCGCGATCTTCCCCTGGCGACGTTGATCAGAACAGCGCCTGCAATTCGGGCAGCTTCTCGTTGACCAGCCAACCATAGTAGTTTTCTTCAGGGAGTTTGGGCGGTTCGCCCTTGGCGGCGCGGGCTGCATTCTCCTGCTTGAGGGAGGCCGCCCTCTGATCGGGATTTCCGATATTGTAGAGCGTCGCCGTCACGCCGGGATTCTGCGAAATGTCGAAACCGGCGATCGAGCGATAGGAGTCGATGGATTTCTTCAGGGTCGCCGCGACATAGGGCAGGGTGAGGTCGGGATCCATGATCGTCTCGTAGACCTTGTTCGGTTCCGAGGCGGAAAGCCGCGGCAGGCCTGAGACCCTGGCCACCGTGTCGCTCATCTGGAGCGCCGTGAGCGGATTCAACTGGCCTATGCCAAAGGTCTGGCCGGCATAGAGCGGCTGGAAGAAAACCGCCGAGAAACGACCATCGGGAAAGGACGTTCCGCCAACCTGCTTGCCGCGAAAGGATCGGTTCCACACTCGCTCGCGACAGGTCCAAATCGGGTAGCTGTCGTTGCCGCCATTGCACTCGGCAAATTGCGGACGCTTCACGAAGTCCGAAATGTCTTCGCCGTCATAGGCAAAGGTCAGTCTATTCGTCAGATAGGACGCAGCCTTCACATAATAGGTCTGCAGGCGATCATAGGCATCCACATTGTAGGTGTGCTCGCCCACGATCGCGCCCACCATGTGCATGGGATCGATCCCGTATTTCGCGGAAATCTGGACGATCTTCTTGCGCAGTTTGGCGTCGTTCTTGAGGAGACGATAGACCTTGCGATATTTCGCTTCATAGGTCGTGCGAAGCGCCTGCGTTCGCTTCGCCGAGGCGCCGGGAATCGGTGGTTGCTCGGCATTTCGATTGCCGGGCGGAACGACGGTTGCCGCGTGCCCGCCTATGGCGCTCATTGCCAGGAGCACGCCGCCCACGAGAAAAGAGAGAATTTTCATAGACGCCGCACCCTGCCCAAAGCGTGCCGCGACACTAGGTGAAGGCCCCCGAACGAGTCGAGGGCCAGATATCCAAGCGCCGCACGCCGGAAATCAAAAGTCCCACACGGTGCAGCAAAAATGTCGCGCTATCGGCTCTTAGAGGATAAAACGCGACAAATCTGTGTTCTTCGCCAGATCGCCGACATGCGTCTTCACATAATCGGCATCGACAACGACCTCGCTGCCTGAACGGTCTGGCGCATGGAACGAAATCTCGTCCAGCACACGCTCCATCACGGTCTGCAGTCGCCGCGCGCCGATGTTCTCGACACTGGCATTCAGGTCGACCGCGATCCCCGCCAGAGCGTCGATGGCGTCCTCGCTGAAAGAGAGCTCAACCCCCTCCGTCTTCATCAACGCGATATACTGCTTGATGAGGCTCGCCTCCGTTTCTGTCAGGATGCGGACGAAATCCTCCTTCTCAAGGGCGCGCAGTTCGACCCGGATAGGAAGACGACCCTGCAGCTCCGGCAAAAGGTCCGACGGCTTGGCAACATGGAAGGCGCCCGAGGCGATAAACAGGATATGGTCTGTCTTGACCGGACCGTATTTCGTCGCGACGGTCGTGCCTTCCACCAGCGGCAACAGATCGCGTTGCACGCCTTCGCGAGAAGGCCCGCCGGACACATCGCTGCGCGCCGCGATCTTGTCGATCTCGTCCAGGAAGACGATGCCGTCGTTTTCGGCCGACTCCATGGCGCGGCGCACCACCTCTTCCTGATCGAGCAGCTTGTCGGATTCGTCATTGATCAGCAGGGCGTAGCTTTCCTTGACCGATGTCTTGCGGGTCTTGGTGCGCTGGCCGCCCATCGCCTTCTGCAGCATGTCGTTGATGTTCATCACACCGATATTGGCGCCCGGCATCCCCGGAACCTCAAAACTCGGCATGCCGCCCGTTCCCGTATCGGCGACCTCGATCTCGATTTCCTTGTCGTCCAGCTCGCCGTCGCGAAGCTTCTTGCGGAAAGAATCGCGCGTTGCCGGCGAGGCCGTCTTTCCGACAAGCGCTTCCAGAACGCGTTCCTCGGCATTGAGATGCGCGCGCGCCTTCACATCTTCGCGCATCTTCTCGCGCACCAGTCCAATCGAGATCTCGACAAGATCGCGAATGATCTGTTCGACATCACGACCCACATAGCCGACCTCGGTAAACTTGGTTGCCTCGACCTTGACGAAAGGCGCACCGGCGAGCTTGGCAAGTCGCCGCGAGATTTCGGTCTTGCCGACGCCGGTTGGCCCGATCATCAGAATGTTCTTGGGCATCACCTCTTCGCGCATCTGGCCTTCGAGCTGCTGTCGGCGCCACCTGTTGCGCAACGCGATGGCAACCGCGCGCTTGGCATCCTTCTGGCCGATGATGAAGCGATCGAGCTCGGAAACGATCTCACGGGGATAAAAAGTAGTCATCTGTTACGCACCACTTTGCCACTCTTTGATGAACTCGAACGGATAGAGCAGCATGATCACGTTGAGCGTAAGGTTGTCACGGATGATGGCGCCGACCACGATTTCGAACGCGACGCCAAGCAGAATTGTCATCCATATGGGGAGGCGGGAAGCCAATACAAATCCCAGCGCCATCCACAGCGTGTCCGACACCGAGTTGAGAATGGAGTCGCCGAAATAGTCGAGCGATATGGTCGCCTCGCGATAGCGGTTGATGATGATGGGACTGTTTTCCAGGATTTCCCAGCCGGCTTCTATGATCGTGGCCATGGCAAGACGCCATGACCAGTTGAGCCTGCGGAAAAGGAACCAAAGAAGAGCATAGAAGAGAAAACCGTGTATGACATGGGAGAAGGTGTACCAGTCGCTGATGTGCTGCGAGTTCTCCGAGCTCTGCACCACGCCATGCCAGAGCTTCACGGTCCCGCACTTGCAAATGGCCGGATGGCCCTGCCAGTAGAGCGCGAATGCCTGAATGACGATGACCCCGAGCGCCAGGGCCAGACCCCACCTCCATGGACTGTCTTTGGGTTCCGGTCGGGCGTTTGAAGCCATGCTCATTCCTCCGCGTCGAGCGCCATCAACAGCGCTGGACCATAAACGGAGATTCGCGAGTCGAAAGCCTCAAAGCCGGCTTTTTCATAGGCGCGAATGGCCCGTGCATTGGCGGGGTCCGGATCAGTGATCACGCGCAGCGTTCCTTCAGCGAAAAGCTCGTCGACGAACTGACGCAGGACAGCAGATCCGTGGCCGAGACCGATCATCTCCGCGGGGCCGATCATAATGTCGATACCAACCGTCCCGAAGGGCTGGTCCTGATAGGGATGATCGTCTTCGAGATGCGGATCGTAGGATTGCAGATAGGCGATCGGCTCTCCCCGCAGTTCCACAATCAATGGTTCAACGGAAATGCTGTCCATGTGATCGCGAATCTGCGCGATCTCGGTATCTGGATCTCCCCACCATTGCGCGACATGCGGCTCGGCGAGCCAAGTGGCGATCATCGGGAAATCGTCTTCCTCGACCTCGCGAAAGACGTAGCGCGCCGGTCTAGGCTGCGCCATCGATGGTCTCGACCAGGATGCTGTGGTTTGTGTAGACGCAGATATCGGCCGCGATATTCATCGCCTTGCGTGCGATTTCCTCCGCGTCAGCCTCCGTGTCGATCAGTGCACGTGCGGCGGCCAATGCATAATTGCCGCCAGAGCCGATGGCCATGACACCATGCTCCGGCTCGAGAACGTCGCCCGTACCCGTCAGGGCAAGTGATACGTTTTTGTCGGCGACCAGCATCATTGCCTCCAGCCGGCGCAGGTAGCGATCGGTGCGCCAGTCCTTGGCCAGTTCCACGCAGGCCCGGGTCAACTGATCCGGATATTGCTCCAGCTTGCCTTCCAGGCGCTCCAGAAGCGTAAAGGCATCCGCCGTCGCGCCCGCGAAGCCGGCAATGACGCTCCCAGCCTTTCCGATGCGCCTGACCTTCTTGGCGTTGCCTTTCATGATCGTCTGGCCAAGGCTGACCTGGCCGTCGCCGGCAATGACGACCTTGCCGCCCTTGCGCACCGTCACGATGGTCGTGCCGTGCATGATAATTTCATTGGACATTTGCTTCTGCTCCGATGCGCGCGATCCTCGAAAGCGATCCGCGCGGTACGAGATGGTTGCGCTCTATGTATGCCGACAAGCGCGCTTTGCAAATTGGTGTAAGCCGACCAACTGGTAATCGCGACGATGCGCTGATAGAAGGCTCGCGATTTCAGCATTTGCGGGGTTTGAGATGAGTTCGCGCAAGGCATCCGCGAGCCGTAAGACGAAGGAAACGGAGATTTCAGTCTCCGTGGACCTCGATGGCAGCGGCAAGTCCACCATCAGCACAGGCGTTGGCTTTTTCGATCATATGCTCGATCAGCTGTCGCGCCATTCGCTCATCGACATGGATGTGGAGGCCAAGGGCGATCTGCATATCGACGACCACCACACGGTAGAGGATACGGGCATTGCGATTGGTCGCGCCATCGCCGAAGCGTTGGCCGAGCGACGCGGCATCATGCGCTATGCCTCGCTGGACCTTGCGATGGACGAAACGCTGACGCGTGCGGCGGTGGATGTGTCGGGCAGGCCGTTTCTTGTCTGGGACGTCGCATTCTCCGCGCCGAAGATCGGCACCTTCGACACGGAGCTCGTGCGGGAATTCTTCCAGGCGCTTGCCCAGAACGCCGGCATCACGCTTCACATCACCAACCACTACGGCGCCAACAATCATCACATCGCTGAAACCTGCTTCAAGGCGGTGGCGCGTGTGTTGCGCGCAGCGCTGGAACGTGATCCACGTCAGCCGGACGCCGTGCCGTCCACAAAGGGCAGCCTGAAAGGCTAGGCGATGGTCACCTATGTCGTCATGGAACAGCCAGACGCTGCGGGTGCAGCGCCTAGTAATGTTGTTTTCGTCCGCGACGGTTTTCACTGGTTCGCGTTCCTCCTGCCACTGGTCTGGCTGCTCTGGCACAGGCTCTGGATCGAAGCCGGTCTCGCCCTGGCCGTGACACTGCTGTTCTCGGCGGTGGGCGAGTGGTTCGGTTCGGCCTTCTATGGATCGGCATTGGGTCTGCTGGTCTCGCTCTACTTCGGACTTGAAGGGGCGGCACTAAGGATCCGCGCGCTCACCCGGCGCGGCTGGCAGGAACGGGCTGCCGTGCAGGCGTCCAACCTGACGGATGCCGAACTCATCTATTTCGCCGGCACCGATGACATCGACGAAACGGACACTTCCCCTGTCGACGTTACCCCGTCCCGGACTCCCGCCCTTTCGCCGCGTCCGCTGGCGTCGGCCAACGGGATCGGGCTTGTGCCTTATCCAGGAAAGGTCTGATGCGCGTCGCAATCATTGACTACGGCTCCGGCAATCTGCGCTCGGCGACAAAGGCGTTCGAGCGTGCCGCGCGTGAGCATGGCATCGATACCGAGATTGATCTGACCGCCGACGCCGAACGCGTCCGCACGGCAGACCGGATCGTTTTGCCCGGAGTCGGCGCCTATGCCGATTGTCGCGCTGGTCTCGATGCGGTCGAGGGAATGGTGGAGGCGATCCAAGAGGCCGCAATTCGCAATGCCCGTCCGTTTCTGGGTATTTGCGTCGGGATGCAACTGATGTCGGATCGTGGACTGGAGAAGACGACGACCGACGGGTTTGGCTGGATTTCCGGAGACGTGAAGGAAATCACGCCGTCGGACTCAACACTCAAAATCCCACAGATAGGGTGGAACACGATTCACGTGAAACAGCGCCATCCGATTCTTGCCGGCATCCAGACTGGACCGGACGGACTTCACGCCTATTTCGTGCATTCATACCATCTGGATGCGACCAATTCCGAACAGCTCGTCGCGGTCACAGACTATGGCGGACCCGTGACCGCCATCGTTGCCCGCGACAACCTCGTCGGTACCCAGTTTCATCCGGAGAAGAGCCAGGTTTTTGGTCTGGCGCTGATCACCAACTTCCTTAACTGGAAGCCCTGAGGAGGAACTTATGACCGACAGTCCAAAACGTGGCTACTGGATGGCGATGGTCGATGTCGCCGATGCGGAGGCCTATTCGAAATATATGGCGGCGAACAAAGCCCCGTTGGAAAAATACGGTGCGAAATTCATCGTGCGTGGCGGGCGCGGTGAGGTTCTTGAAGGACCTCAAGCGTCCCGTCTGGTCGTGATCGAGTTCGATTCGTATCAGACCGCGCTCGATTGCTTCCATTCGCCCGAATATCAAGCCGCGCTTCTGCTGCGCAAAGTCTGTTCGGTCGCACATGTTGCTATCGTAGAGGGAGTCTGAAAGTGATCCTGTTTCCGGCCATCGATCTAAAGGATGGTGTCTGCGTTCGCCTGAAACTGGGCGATATGGAACAGGCGACAATCTATAACGCAGATCCGGCCGCACAGGCGCAAACATTCGAGCGCCAGGGCTTCCAATGGCTGCACGTCGTAGACCTGAACGGCGCCTTCGCGGGCAAGTCGATGAATGGAAGCGCCGTCGAAAAAATCCTCAAGGCGACCACTAACCCGGTTCAACTCGGGGGCGGTATCCGCACGCTGGAGCATATCGAGGCGTGGCTCGACAAGGGTTTGGCGCGCGTCATTCTCGGAACGGTCGCGGTGCGCGATCCGGATCTGGTCAGGCAAGCCTGTCGCCGTTTTCCCGGAAGGATTGCGGTCGGGATCGATGCCAAGGGCGGTCATGTCGCGGTCGAGGGCTGGGCGGAAGCGTCGTCGCTCGGCGTTATAGAACTCGCTCGGAAATTCGAGGGCGCGGGCGTCTCGGCTATTATCTACACCGACATAGACCGCGATGGCGTTCTGGCAGGCATCAACTGGGATTCGACCATCAAACTGGCTGACGCGGTGTCGATTCCGGTCATCGCATCAGGGGGGCTGGCCTCGATCGAGGACATTCGCCGCATGACCATGCCCGATGCACGAAAATTGGAAGGCGCGATTTCTGGCAGGGCGCTTTATGATGGCCGCATCGATCCTGAAGAGGCGCTGGCCATTCTGCGCGGCGATTCGCTCGCTGCTGCGCCGCTGCCCACATGAGGTCTGCCAGAGCGTGCCACGTTTCTTTATTCTCCGCCCTGATCCCTATATATGCCAAGTTCTGATACTGGCCTGATCCCGGATTATCACCTCATTGACCCTTAAAGCCCGTGTCATTCCCTGCCTCGACGTCAAGGACGGCCGTGTCGTCAAGGGCGTCAACTTTGTCGATCTGATCGATGCCGGCGACCCGGTCGAGGCCGCCAAGGCATACGACGCGGCGGGCGCCGACGAACTCTGCTTCCTCGACATCACGGCGTCGTCGGACAATCGCGAGACCATCTTCGATGTCGTGGCCCGAACCGCCGAACAATGCTTCATGCCGCTGACGGTCGGTGGTGGTGTTCGCCAGATAGCCGATATCCGAAAGCTCTTGCTCGCCGGTGCCGACAAGGTATCGATCAATACGGCCGCGGTGAACAATCCGAGCTTTGTGGCTGAAGCCGCGGACAAGTTCGGAAATCAATGCATCGTCGTGGCCATCGACGCCAAGAAGGTATCGAAACCCGGTGAGAGTGATCGCTGGGAGATCTTCACCCATGGCGGCCGCAACGCGACCGGGATCGACGCCATCGAATTCGCCTGCAAGGTGGTTGATCTTGGCGCAGGCGAGATCCTGCTGACATCGATGGACCGGGACGGTACCAAGGCCGGATACGACATCCCCTTAACCCGCGCGGTAGCCGATGCCGTGCGCTCGCCGGTGATCGCATCGGGTGGTGTGGGCACGCTAGATCATCTTGTCGATGGCATTCGCGATGGACATGCGACGGCGGTTCTCGCGGCCTCGATCTTCCATTTCGGAACCTTCACCATTGCCGAAGCCAAGACTCACATGGCAAAAGCCGGCTTGCCGATGCGGCTTGACCGGACGGCTTGAAGCCTGACTGCAACAACTCTGCCGAGGACGGATGACCACATTCTCCCTGTCCGATCTGGAACGGATCGTCGCCGCCCGCGCATCGTCGGGCGATTCTGAATCCTGGACGGCGAAGCTGGTCGCCAAGGGTATGCCCAAGGCCGCCCAAAAGCTTGGCGAAGAGGCGGTCGAGACGGTTATCGCCGCTGTCGCAACTGACAGGCAGGGCGTCGTGTCAGAGAGCGCCGACCTGCTCTATCACTGGCTGGTTGTTCTGCACCTGGCAGGCGTGGCGCTGTCTGAGGTTATGGAAGAACTCGAGCGCCGGACTGGGCAGTCTGGTGTCGCGGAAAAGGCGTCACGAAATGCCTGATTCGGCGATTGACCAGCTGGCGCCGACCGAGAAGTATTCTCCCTACCGGTTCTTCACGGCAGCAGAATGGGCAGGCTTTCGAGCGGATACGCCCCTGACCCTGTCCGAGGAGGAAGTCCGGCGACTGGGCTCCCTCAACGATCCGATCGACCTGGACGAGGTCCGCCGCATCTACCTGTCGCTGTCTCGTCTCTTGTCCGCCCATGTCGAGACCAGCAAGCTCCTGTTTGCCCAGCGTCAGCGCTTCTTTCAATCCGATGACGTGACCAAGACGCCTTTCATCATCGGAATCGCCGGGTCCGTGGGGGTCGGAAAATCGACGACAGCCCGCATCCTCAAGGAGCTGCTGCGTCGCTGGCCGGCGAGCCCCAAGGTTGATCTGATCACCACGGATGGATTTCTCTATTCGAACCAGACGCTGCGCGAGCGCAACCTGATGGAGCGCAAGGGCTTTCCGGAAAGCTATGACGTCGGCGCGATGCTTCGTTTCCTGTCGAGCATTAAATCCGGACAGACAAACGCCAGCGCGCCGGTCTATTCGCATCTGACTTACGATGTGATGCCGGGGCAGATGGTGACGGTCGATCGCCCCGACATCCTGATTTTCGAGGGTTTGAACGTGTTGCAACCGCGTGAACTGCCCAAAGATGGCAAGTTCGTGCCGTTCATTTCAGATTTCTTCGATTTTTCGATCTATCTGGATGCCGACGAAGCGCTGATACATGAGTGGTATATTACACGCTTCATGCGCCTGCGGCAGACAGCATTCCGGGATCCGCAATCCTTCTTCCATCGATATTCGCAACTTTCCGAAGAAGCCGCCAAGGCGATCGCGGAAGGGCTGTGGGCAAATATCAATCTCAAGAACCTGCGGGAAAATATCCTTCCGACACGGCCACGCGCGGACCTCATTCTGCGCAAAGGTGCCGATCACCTCATCCAGGAAGTCGCGTTGCGAAAAATCTGAGAATGCAGGCGCGAACTTCCGCCTCCTCTTGAACTCGAAACAGATTCTTATGGAATCCTCGGTAGGTTGCCGCCGGGTTTAGGATGGATGGCACCGTCATGTCTGTTGTCGAACAGCGTATTCCCGAGGCGCTGCCGCAATACGGTCTTTTGCGCCTCGGTAACAGAGATGCCGTGCTCATGGCGGTGGTACTTGCCGTCCTGCCGAATATCCTGTTCGCGTGCCTCGCACCGTGGTTTCTGCTCCGGCGCATGATCTCACCGGTGATCTATGTCGTGGCCGGAATGATCGCCGTATGGCTTCCCGTGCCTATCGGTTTTCTGGTTTTCGCGCTTGCGGCCTCGGCGGATGCCTTCTTCATCGTCGCCTATCTTTTCGACATGCCGGTTGAAACGACGCTTCAGGCGATACGATACGCTGGTGAAATCAAGATTCAGGCATCCGCTCTCTACATCGGCGCCGGGGCATACTTCGTCATTCTGATATGTCTCCTGACCTATCTTACGAGGCGCAACAGAGCCGCCCTGCGTCGAGCCTCACCGATATTGGCGACGATGATTGCAGTTGGCATCAGCTTCGCCGATTTCAACCTGAACGGCTACAAACCCGTCAGCCGCCCGGAATTCGAGAGCGCGATGGGCCAGAACCACCTGACCGCCGACACGATCGTCGCGCGCAATCACAATTTGCTCCTGGTGATTGTCGAGGGGATGGGTGCCTTTGCCAATCCACAGGAGCGTGCACTTCTTTCAGGCCGGTTGAATGATGCGGCGAAAGACAGATTCATCTTACGCTCGGGCACCAGCAGATACTATGGCTCGACGACGGGTGCCGAAGCGCGCGAATTGTGCGGCGCATGGGGAACGTATGTCAATTTTCTGCGTGGGGAGATAAACGGCTGTCTTCCACAGCAGCTCGCGGATCGCGGGTATCGAACCGTCAGCTATCATGCATCCGGCAGCGATCTGTTCTCGCGCAAAAACTGGTATCCGCACGTTGGAATCCAGGAGACGAATTTCTACGAGGATATTGAGCGGCAGCGGCCGGGAGAAATCGGAAAGAATTGCGGCTCTGTCTTTCTGGGAATGTGTGACAGCGATCTCGGCGACATTATACGGCGCGATCTGCTCAAAGCAGACGGGCGTGCAGGCCTCTACTATTGGCTCACGCTGAATTCACACATTCCGTATCAGCCGATGGAGGACAACCGCTTCGGCTGCGAGAGCGCCGCGCCGGCGATTCCGGCGCTGGTTCCGTGCCAGCTCGCGGAAATCTGGTCTGAGGTCTTCGACAAGGTCGCCGCGATTGCCGGGGACCCCGACCTTCCGCCGACCGATATACTCGTGGTGGGCGATCACAACACGCCGCTCTGGTCGCGTCAGGCCTATGGTCATTTCCTGCCCGACAAGGTGGACTGGTATTATCTCGAGGATCAGCGTTCCAGAGACCGCACTGTCGATAACGTGGAGTCTCTCGGCCTGCGCGCTTCCCTGACGCTGCCGTTCCTCGGCGGTCGGGAAGAATAGCGGTAAACGCCCACCGGATCACTCCACCGGAGGCGGCGGCCATGGTGAATCACCCGCACCGCGAACCTGCTGGTCGAAATCGATGATCGATCCCGTCATCATGCCGCTCTCCGCACTCGCAAGATAGGCGATGGCGCGCGAGACTTCGTCCGTTTCCAGCAGGCGACCGAACGGCTTTGTTTTCTCCGCATCGTCAAGCCAGCCTTCCTCGGCGCCATGATAGGTCTTCATTATGCGGTCTTCGCCGGGCGTGTTCATGTGGCCGATGGTCAGTCCGTTCACCCTGATATTGTAGCTCATCACACTGTAAGCCACATTTCGCGTGAGCGTGATCAGGGCACCCTTTGAGGCGCAATAGGCGGTGATGAAACTTTGTCCGCCATGGCCTGACATGGAAATGATATTGACCACCGACCCCTTGATCTTCTCGCGCTTCATGACCTTGAGGGCATCCTGCATCAGGAAGAAGGGGGCGCGAACGTTCACCGCGAACATGGCGTCGAAAAGCGCCGGGCTGGTATCCCATATGGTGCCCCGGTCGGTTATTCCGGCGGAATTGACGAGCACATCCACCCGACCGAACGCCTTGTCGGTTTCCGGCACGATCCTCGCCACATCGTCCTGATTGCCGAGATCGGCGGGCACAAAGAGCGTCTTGACCCCTTTTGCCTCCAGCGCAGCCTTAACCTTAGCGCCGCGCTCCTGGTTGCGTCCGGTGATCGTCAGTCCCGCAATCCCGCGGTCGGCAAAGAGATGAGCCGTTGCCTCGCCAAGTCCCTGGGTTGAGCCCGTGACGATGGCGACTTTTCCGTCAAGCGAGAGATTTCTGAACGTATCCTTGTCAGCCATCTCAATTCACCTTCACCGGTTTGCCGCTGTCCAGCGATTGCTGTGCCGCATCGGCCAACTGCTGAGCCTTCAGACCGTCATGACCACTCGGAGATGGGGCTTTGCCTGTCGTGACCGCGTCGATGAACGCTTCGACTTCGTTGCGATAGGCGGCGGCGTAGCGTTCCAGGAAGAAATGCTGTGCCGGATCGGTGGTGAAGCCACCCTGACCGGCAAACATGACCGTCGTTTCGTGGATGTTGCCCGCGGACAGGAGTCCCTTGGATCCATGCACTTCGACCCGCTGGTCGTAGCCATAGGTCGCGCGTCGCGAACAGGAAATCTGGCAGATCTTGCCTGAACTTGTCTTGAGCAGGACAGCGGCCGTGTCGACATCGCCAGCCTCGCCGATTGCCGGATCGACCAGCGAAGAGCCCATCGCGTGCACTTCAACCGGATCTTCGCCAAGAAGAAATCGCGCCATGTCGAAATCATGGATCATCATGTCGCGGAACAGCCCGCCTGAGCGCTCGATATAGGAGATCGGCGGCGGTGCGGGGTCGCGGGACAGGATCGATACTAGTTCCACTTCGCCGACCACCCCGTCTGCAATGCGTTTTTTCAGCGCGGCGAAATTGGGATCATAGCGCCTGTTGAAGCCGATCATAAGCGGCACACCGGCTTTCCTGACGCGTTCCAGGGTCTCCACGATGCGAGCCGAACTGAGGTCGACCGGCTTTTCGCAAAGTACCGCCTTCCCCGCCGCCGCCGCGCGATCGATATAGTCCGCGTGAGTGTCCGTCGGCGTTCCGATCAGCACCGCATCGATCGACTTGTCGTCGATCAGTTCGTCAGCTGACCGCACCGGCGCGCCGGTCGCCTGCGAGAGCGCATTTGCGCCGTCGGGAAGCGGGTCTGCGATCCCCGCAAGCCGCGCGCGCTTGGAACCGGCTATGTTGCGGCCATGAATCTGGCCGATGCGCCCCGCGCCAAGCAGTGCAATGGAAATCATCAGGTTCCTCCTCCCGGAACTAAGAGCCTTCCACGAAACAGAATGAGTATTCCATATTGACTTGTCAATGGAATTTTCGTTTCATCCGGCAGAATGAATGATCCGCGGGAACGTTGAGTTTGCAGCCTGCGGTCGAGTTGCGAGGTTTCACAATGGATCGATCGAAAACACTGGATGTCATCACTGTGGGCCGTGCCTCGGTGGATTTGTACGGCCAGCAGATCGGTTCGCGACTGGAGGATATCGCATCGTTTGCGAAGTCGGTGGGTGGTTGCCCTGCAAACATCGCGATCGGAACCGCGCGGCTCGGTCTGAAGTCGGCGCTTCTGACGCGTGTCGGTGACGAGCAGATGGGCCGTTTCATCACCGAACAGCTGTCGCGCGAAGGGGTGTCAACCGAGGCCATCGTGGTGGACAAGCAAAGGCTGACCGCGCTCGTGCTTCTGGCCGTGCAGGAGGAGGGCGTCTCGCCCATGATCTTTGTGCGGACCGATTGCGCCGACATGGCGCTGGCGCCCGAGGATGTCGATGAGGACTTCATCGCCTCGGCGCGCGCGGTCGTCATCACCGGCACCCATTTTTCTCGTCCCAATGCTGAGGCCGCGCAGCTCAAAGCCATCAAGGCGGCGAAGGCGTCTGGCGGCAAGATCGTGTTCGATATCGATTATCGGCCGAATCTCTGGGGTCTTGCCGGCCATGCGGAGGGCTTCGAGCGTTATGTAAAGTCGGACATCGTCACGTCCAAGATTCGCCCGGTTCTTGCCGACTGCGATCTGATCGTGGGGACGGAAGAGGAAATTCGCATCGCTTCGGGAGCCGACGACGTGCTGGGCGCGTTGAAGGCCATTCGCGATGTGTCAGACGCGACGATCGTGCTCAAGCGCGGCGCCATGGGCTGCATCGTCTATGACGGCCCCATCAGCGACGATCTCGAAGACGGCATCGTCGGCGACGGCTTCCCCATCGAAGTCTACAACGTGCTTGGCGCCGGCGACGCGTTCATGTCAGGTTTTCTGCGCGGCTGGCTCGGTGGCGAAAGCCTGAAGACCACTGCGACGTGGGCCAATGCAGGCGGAGCGTTTGCCGTGTCCCGCTTGTTGTGCGCGCCCGAATACCCCACTTTCGAGGAACTTCAGTTCTTTCTGAAGAATGGCAGCACGCAGCATGCGCTGCGCAAGGATGAGGCCATCAATCACATCCATTGGGCAACCACGCGTCGCCGCGACATTCCTACATTGATGGCGTTCGCGATTGACCATCGGGTTCAGCTCGAAGAAATCGCCGCAAGGGTAGGCGCGGACGAAGAGCGCATCGCTCCCTTCAAGGTTCTGGCAGTCAAGGCCGCGGCGCAGGTCGCGAAAGGGCGCCCGGGTTACGGCATGCTGATTGACGAGAAGCATGGCCGTGACGCCATGTTCGAGTATGCGCGTCATCCATTCTCATGGCTTGGACGCCCGGTCGAACTCCCCGGCTCGCGCCCGTTGCGTTTCGAGTTCAGCCAGGACATCGGCTCGCAGCTTGTCGAATGGCCCGTCGATCATTGCATCAAGTGCCTGTGCTTCTACCACCCGGATGATCCGGCGGAGTTGAAGCAGGAGCAGCAGGAAAAGTTGCGCGCCCTGTTCGAGGCAGCGCGCAAGGTGGGTCGTGAACTGCTGGTCGAGATCATCGCGGGCAAGAATGGCGAGCTTGCTGACGATACCATCTCGCGTGCTATGCAGGAGCTTTACGATCTTGGAATCAAGCCGGACTGGTGGAAACTCGAACCTCAGGCCTCTGCTGCCGCCTGGGCCGGTATAGAAGCGACCATCGCAGCAAACGATCCATGGTGTCGCGGGGTCGTTCTGCTTGGACTTGATGCTCCGCAATCCGAACTGGAGGCCGCCTTTGCCGCAACGGCCAAGGCGCCTATCGTCAAGGGATTTGCGGTGGGCCGCACGATCTTTGCCGAGACGGCCGCCGAATGGCTTGCCGGGCGAATGGACGACGAGACGGCCATCAATGAGATGGCGGCACGTTTCGAGAAACTGACGGACGCCTGGTTGTCGACGCGCGGACGATCCGCGTGATCCTCGATCATCGTTCGGAAATGCGTAAATGGGTGCTGTGGGTCGAGACTGCGATTAGATAGACAGATGAATTAGGCAGGACGACGGTATGTTGTCCGGCTCGACTTGGGACGGCATAGTTTGGCTGGGAGGAGCAGACATGACCAACACCATACGCCTGACAATGGCGCAGGCGCTGACGCGCTACCTTACGCGGCAGTTTACCGAGATCGACGGCGAGAAGTTGCCGTTGTTCGGTGGCGTTTGGGCGATATTCGGTCATGGCAATGTGGCTGCCATTGGTGAGGCGCTGTATCAGGTCCGCGACGAACTCCCGACGTTCCGCGCGCACAATGAGCAGGCCATGGCACACGCCGCCATCGGCTTTGGCAAGGCGAACTTCCGGCGGCGAATGATGGTGGCGACTACTTCGATCGGACCCGGAGCGCTCAACATGGTGACGGCCGCCGCGCTCGCGCATGTCAACCGCCTGCCGGTTCTGTTGCTGCCCGGTGATGTGTTTGCCAACCGTATCCCCGATCCCGTCTTGCAGCAGGTCGAGAACTTCGGCGATGGCACAATGTCGGCCAATGACTGCTTTCGCCCCGTCTCGCGCTACTTCGACCGCATCACGAGGCCGGAGCAGATCATACCCGCGCTGGCGCGTGCCATGCAGGTTCTGACCGATCCGGCAGAGTGCGGCCCTGTTACCCTCTCGCTGTGTCAGGATGTGCAGGCCGAAGCCTATGATTATCCGGTGAGCTTCTTCGAGGAGCGGATCTGGACGCAGCGGCGGACACGGCCCGATGTGCAAGAGTTGAAACGCGCGGCCGATGTGCTTCGCAATGCCAAGAAGCCGGTCATCATCGCCGGTGGTGGAGTGCTCTTTTCGCAGGCCTCGGACGCATTGCGAGCATTCGTGGAGGCGACAGGTATTCCCGTCTGTGAAACCCAGGGTGGCAAGTCCTCATTGCCGGATGCCGCCGATCTCAATATGGGCGCAGTCGGCGTCACCGGTACGTCTGCCGCCAACCGGCTCGCCGAAGACGCCGAC
This sequence comes from Rhizobiaceae bacterium, assembly GCA_023953905.1. GTDB lineage: Bacteria > Pseudomonadota > Alphaproteobacteria > Rhizobiales > Rhizobiaceae > Arvimicrobium. The sequence goes on from JAMLJA010000024.1 coordinate 26,910, forward strand.
GTCATCCTGGCGGTCGGCACCCGCCTTCAGGATTTCACGACCGGCTCATGGGCGCTGTTCAAGAAGGACGGCAAGACCGTTATCGGCCTCAATGTGCAGCCTTTCGACGCCGGAAAGCATCGCGCGCTGCCGCTGGTCGCGGACGCACGCGAGGGTCTGACGGAGCTTGCACAGGCGATCACCGGTTGGCGCGCACCAGCGCCCTGGACCAAAGACGCCAAAGCAGGCAAGGCGACATGGCGCGAGGCGGCCACCAAGGTGACAGCGGCGACGAACGCAACGCTTCCGTCAGATGCACAGGTGATTGGCGCAGTGCAGCGCGCGCTCGGATCCGGGGTGACGCTGGTCAATGCATCGGGAGGTCTACCCGGAGAACTCCACAAGCTTTGGCAGGCGGGTGAGCCGGGTTCGTATCATGGTGAATACGGCTTTTCGACCATGGGCTACGAAATCGCCGGAGGTTTGGGCGCGAAAATGGCGCGACCCGAACGCGAGGTCGTCGTCATGGTCGGCGACGGCTCTTATCTTATGTTGAATTCCGAGATTGCCACCTCGGTCATGCTGGGTCAGAAGCTCATCGTGGTCCTGCTCGACAATCGCGGCTTTGGCTGCATCAACCGGTTGCAGATGGCCACGGGCAGCGCCAACTTCAACAATCTGCTGAAGGATGCGCGGCACGAGATCATGCCGGAGATCGACTTCGTCGCCCACGCGGCAAGCATGGGCGCGATCGCCGAAAAAGCGGGTTCAATCGCAGAGCTGGAAAGCGCGCTTGCTAAGGCTGCAATCAACGATCGGACGACGGTTATCGTGATCGATACCGATCCGCTTGCATCGACGGAGGCGGGCGGCCATTGGTGGGATGTAGCGGTGCCTGAAGTCAGCCCGCGCGAAGAAGTGAATGCGGCGCGCAAGGCCTATGAAAAGGCAGTGCTGGCACAACGCGTCGGAGATTGAGGATACGCCTATGCGCGACAATGAACACCCGTTCTTTCGGCCGCTATGGCGCCGAATCGCCATTGTCGCCGTCTGTATTGGCTGGGCAATTCTCGAATTTGCGTCAAATGCGCAGACATGGGGCTTCATTGCGCTGGCATTTAGCGGCTACGCGATCTGGCAGTTCCTGATCAATTACAAGCCGCCCGCGGATGGACCAAAGGAGTAATCGATGTCGAAACTACTGGTCAGGCCCTCAAGCAAGTCGGGGCGTGTCGCCCACGTGACGCCTGAAAGTGCAGGCTGGACCTATGTTGGCTTCGATCTCTGGAAGCTTCCGGCGGGCGAGGTCGCATCTGGCGAAACCGGCGAACGAGAAGTGTGTCTGGTTTTCGTGACGGGCAAAGGCGCGGTGACGGCCGGCGGTCAGGAGCTTGGAGTGCTGGGCGACAGAAGCACGCCTTTCGAGGGCAAGCCGTGGTCGGTCTATGTTCCTCAGGGGTCAAGCTGGTCGGTACGCGCCGAGAGCGCGGTGGAGCTTGCAGTCTGCTCAGCACCCGGTCTGGGAGGCGGTCTGCCGGTCCGCGTCATTGGACCCAACGATGTTGCTCAGGAGGTGCGTGGAAAGGGGTCCAACACGCGTCACGTTACCAACATCCTGCCTGAGGGTGAGCCTGCCGATTCATTGCTCGTGGTCGAAGTGATCACCCCGGCCGGCAACACGTCCAGCTATCCGCCCCACAAGCATGACCAGGACGATCTTCCGTCCGAATCCTATCTGGAGGAAACCTACTATCATCGGTTCAATCCGCCGCAGGGTTTCGGTTTCCAACGCGTCTACACCGACGACAGGTCACTCGACGAGGCCATGGCGATCGAGGATGGCGACGTGGTCATGGTGCCAAAAGGATATCATCCCTGCGCGACCTGTCACGGTTACGACCTCTATTACCTGAACGTCATGGCCGGACCGACGCGAACGTGGAAGTTCCACAACGCAGCCGAGCATGAGTGGCTGCTGAAGGCCTGACACCGGCAACCCGTTCCCGCGCGAGTCGCGAAGCTGTCACGCAAATCGCGTAGGCATGCGCGTCTTGGCGAGGAAGCGGGATGCGATATGCAATCAATTTCACACCGGCGCGCGACGCGCCGTTGACCTCGGCCGCGTCTGCGTGGCTTGGCCGGGACGCTTTCACAGACGAACGCCTGCCCGCGCCGCGTCTGGCGACGATGAACCCGGAGGAAATCTCATATCATACGGCTGCTGCCCGGCGGTATGGGTTCCATGCCACGCTGAAGGCACCTTTCAGCCTTTCCGAGCACGAGACCGAGCTGTCGTTGATGCGCGCTCTCGACAGTTTCGCCGTTCGTGCGAGCAGCTTCCATATTCCAAGCTTGGGCATTGCCCGGATCGCCGGCCTCTTCGCCCTGGTCCCAGTCTTTCCCGTTCCTGAACTGAGCGCGTTCGCCGGCGATGTCGTCCGATCCTTCGAGAGATTCCGCGCGCCGCTGAGCGACGTGGAAATTGCTCGCCGCAATCCCGGAGCATTGACCCCGGCTGAGGTTCGCAATCTCGTGCAATGGGGATATCCGTATGTGCTTGAGGCCTATCGCTTCCACATGCCTCTGACCGGCAGGGTGCCTGCATCGGAAGCGCAACGCGTCCAGAATGCGCTTGAAGAAGTGTTCTCGTCCCTGTTGGGTGCCCCCGTTCTGGTCAACGGAGTTTCAGTGTTTGTCGAGCGCGAACCCGGCGCGCCGTTTACAGTCCTGCGATACCGGTTGTTCGGATCTCCAACTGGCGAGCGACAGATCGCGGAGCCGGTGCGGAGAGGGCGGGGCAATGCTGATGTCCGGCGGGGCCGTACCGACGCGTCGCCTCAGCTGATTCGCAACAGGTGATTGTCCCAGACATAATCCGGTTTCGAACACTCGGCGCCATTGGGCCCGATGACGTTACCTGTGCCGGTGGTTGCCAGAAAACTTTCCCGGTCCGGCGCCAATCCGCAGACTTCCGTGACCGATTGGGAGCTGATTATCCGGCCGCTTGCGGTATCGATGATCGCGAATGAATTGCCTTGTGGTGAGGAGACGGCAAGAGTTCCGGAGGCATGGTTGGCGGCCACGGAGCCAATGTAATTGCGGAACTCTCCAAGCGTCTCAATTGGCATGTCGAGCAATGTCAGATCCCGGCCTCGTGTCGCCGAGCCCACCAATAGCGGTCTTTCCGTGGCGGGGCCCTCATGCTGGCAACCAAACCATACGGTTCCCCTTTCATCGGCGTCCATGTGACGGATCGAGAGCTTGTGCAGCTCCGCTGCCAGTTCGTGCCTTTCAAGGAGTTCGCCGGTTTCGCGCTCGACGAAAACCAGCGACGGTTTCATCGTGGCTATGTTGAGTTTGGCGCGACCATAGTCTGGATGGGTCTCGATACCGCCATTGGCGATGACGAGCGTCCGCCCGTCATTCATGAGCAGCAGCTCATGCGGTCCCACCCCATAGGTCGGAAACTCGCCGATCCGGGCAAACCCGTCCGTCGCATCGTAGATGCCGACCATGCCGGCTGCGTTGTCGAAGTCGTTTTCTGTCGCGTAGAGCAGCTTTCCATCGGTCGAGAACACGCCGTGTCCGTAGAAGTGGCGACCTTCCACGCTTGTGATGGTCGTCGGCTGGGTGCGCCCGGTATGATCGAACACCGTGGCGAAGGTGCCGGGTTGCCGCGCAAAGACGACAGACCTTCGTGAGATGGGATCAAAGGTGACGTCGTGACCGCGAGCAGGAAGATCGACATGATGCAGAATGCGGCCGTCTTCAGAAAGTATGGCCGCGCCATAGGCTCCGTCGCGCCGTTGAAAGGCGGTTGCATAGACCGCATCCGTCTCAAGGGTGGCGGCCAATGCGGGGGCCGGGAGCGACGCAACGAAGGTTGCGCCCGCAGCCCTGAGGAAGGCGCGGCGGTCGAGCAGCGGCGGCTTCATCGCTTAGTCTCCATCAAGCGAGGAAAAGCCCGCGGTCAGGCCAAGCGCGCCGGCAAGTCTGTCCCCAAAGAGGTCTGACAGGCTCGACGTCACGAGTCGTGCGTAGTCCAGTTTCTTTCGCTTTGCCGGGTCTTTCAGCACGGAGTCTATCGGCTCCTCGACGGTCCTGAGCGCGCCATCAGCATTGGCAAACTCGAAGCGGATCGAATCGGCAATCCACTTCTGGTCGTCCGACAATGAAGCCGAAAGCGTTGTTGCGTCGTAGAGATCGGCGAGCCCCGCAAGATCGGCGCGGATCGACGCCGCCGTGGCGCCACTGCGCCAGAATATGGCGAGCTTGGGTTTGTCTTCCTCGGCAGTATCTCCGAGAAACCCGTTAAACCTGACGTCGCGGATCATTTCGAGGCCGTGAACGAAGACGTTGAAAACCTCCGTCACCGCTTCCGTATCATCTCGGTAGAGAGGATTGTCGCTCCCCGGATTGGCCCAGAGCGAAGCAATCCCATTGGGCGCGCGCCACTCAGCCTCGATCTCGCCCGCGATCGCATCAAGATTGGAGGCTATCGCGAGCCCATATCGGCAGCGATACCCGTTCTCTTTTGACGTCAGTTCATCCGAACCGGTGCCGAAGAGGACGAATTCCAGGGCGCCCAGTCCCTGCATCGCAACGCTCTTTCCGGCGAGTGGACCGGGTTCTGCTGCGGTTTCATCTTCTTCAGCCAGTGCGGCCTGAACCTGCTTCAGGCCAATGCTCCTGCGATCAGGCCAGAACAGGATCCGATCATGCCGGTTGTGTTCCGTAACGGGTCCGAATCGAATGTTCTCCACACGCGCCCAGGCTTCCACGGTGTTTATAAATGCAGCTTGAGCGGAAGACCGTGACGGCTCGTCGGGGGTGCTGCAAAGCTCCGCCATGTCGTCGCGCAGCGAACCGGTTGCCTTGTGGAATGCGGCATAGCCCGGCCGGACGAAACCGTCGATGGCATGTGATGCCACCGCATTGCTGGCATTGGAAGGAAGAATGCCTGCGAAAAGGGTCAAAATGAGTGTTGCGCTCGTCAGCTTCATCACAAGGACTCCAGAAATTCGACCAGCGCGTCGCGATCCTGCTTGCTGAGCGCAGCGAAGCCGTTGCGCGATGTCTCGGCTTCTCCGCCATGCCAGAGGATCGCCTCTGTGAAGTTTCGCGCGCGACCGTCATGCAGGAAATAGGTGTGACCGTTGACGCGCTTGGTCAGGCCTATCCCCCATAGCGGGGGTGTCCGCCATTCGGTGCCTGACGCCTCGCCCACCTGCTGACCATCGGCAAGTCCTTCGCCCATATCGTGCAGGAGAAAGTCCGAATAAGGCCAGATGAGCTGGAAGCTCTGCGCCTTGTTGGGCGCATCACGGCGTGTCACGAATTTCGGCGTGTGGCATCCCGTGCAGCCAAGATCGTAGAAGATCTGTTTGCCTGCGAGGATCTTGCGCTTGCCATAGTCCCGCCGCGCCGGAACAGCCAGGTTCTGGGAATAGAACGTGACGAGATCGAGGACAGGGTCCGGCGCCTCGGTGTCACCGAGGCGCGCCTGCACGCCGGTTGGCATTGCGAGACAATCCGCCTCGGCCTCGGTACAGTCACCCCAATGGCGCGGCATGTCGGGGGATGAAATACCCATATCGTTGGCGAATGCGTCGGCCGACTGCTGTCGGATCGTGGCGGCCTGGGCCTTCCAGCCGAAACGCCCGAGCATCAATCCGTCGCCCTTTGGCGCACGGACGATTTGCGGTCGACCCGAAATGCCATCACCATTGGCATCATCGGGGTCCGCGTTTGCGAGAATGTCCGCTGGGTGAATCTGCTCCACAAGACCGAGGCCGATCATTGGAGGCGCGATGCGTGGCGACAGCGTCACACCGGCGTGGAGCGGTCCATGCGCCAGATCATCGATCGAATAGAAAGGCTTGCGCAGCGAAACCGTCGTGCCATCCGCGATTGTGACGGGCAGTTCGTCATAGCTGATATGGATCTTGCCTTCCGTCTTGAGCCCGGGAACAGCGAGGTCCTGAAGCTGCCCGCCATACACCGGATCCGGGAAATTCAGGACCGCTTTGCTGGCGATGGACTGTCTTTCCTCAGCACTCTCGGCTGCCCGCGCCAACCGGATCAACATGGAGGTGGCGTCCGCGGCGTTTTCAGGTGGATGCCCGCGCCCATCCTTCAGATGGCAACTCTGGCAGGCGCGTGCATTGAACAGCGGGCCGAGCCCGTCTGAAGCCTGGGTCGAGGAGGGCGAGGACACCCAGTTCTTCCTGAACAGCCCGTTTCCCAGCTTGAATGTGCCTTCCTCTTCAAAAGTGATGTTGGCTGACGATTGGGAGAACGAGTCCTGATTGACCCGCTTGAGCGACGTAGCGCCGCCGCCTTGCATCTTCTCGAAAGCTTCCGGCTTTGAAAAATCCGCGGTCGGCGCTGTGACACCGCGCACCCGCTCGAGATCGGCCTTCGAAAGGTCGTCTCGGACTTTCGGGAAATGAAAATCACTTGCGGCGATGGCCGCAACGCCCGAAAGCGAAAGGGCAACAGTTGCAGCCAAAACCCACTGCAAAGCGCTTTCGGCGCGAGATTTTCGGGACACGCGGCACGGCGTGTCGGTCAGGTCGTGCCGCATGTCCACATATTCCTATTCCGCTTCGTTCGAGGCGTCCGCGTTCAGCAGGCCGTATTTTTCTTCGCCGAGTGAGGCGAGAAGATCGAGTTGCGTCTCGAGGAAGTCGATATGACCTTCCTCATCCATGAGCAGTTCTTCAAAGAGCTTCATCGTCACATAGTCGCCGAGTTCGTTGCAGATCTCGCGTGACCGCTTGTACGAAGTCCGGGCGTCGTATTCGCCCGCAAGGTCGGATTCCAGAACCTCCTTGACGTTCTGTCCGATTCGCAGTGGCGACACCGACTGCAGGTTCGGATGACCTTCGAGAAAGATGATTCGAGCGACCAGCTTGTCGGCATGGTGCATTTCCTCGATCGATTCTGCCCGCTCCTTCTTTGCAAGCTTGGTGTATCCCCAGTCCTCCAGCAGCCGGTAATGAAGCCAGTACTGATTGACGGCTCCGAGCTCTAGAAAAAGCGCTTCGTTAAGCCGCTCGATGACTTGTTGTTCGCCCTTCATTGGGTCTGCTCCCGTACTGAGATCGCAGTTCACGGACTCGATCTAGGTGTGAAACGACATCTGCGCCGCTCGCTTGCGAGCGGGCATGATAGCTTTCGGTTACCCGAATGATCGTTTCGACCACATTTGGGAAGCAGCCGCAACAGCGACCACGCTTTCTGAGCCTGTGGTACACCTTGGCTGGCACGATGAGGTTCCAGGGATCCTCATCGAGCAGGGAAATGATCGTCTGTTCGATCTCCATTTCCGTGATGATGTTGCAGTGACAGACTAACATCTTGATCTCTGACTGGCTCAGCGGTGCCCTTTTTGCACCACGTGGCTGGCTTGCGGTAACAGGGCGCCTATTCGAAAACCTTGTCGGGTGAGTCCAGGCTGTCGGACCCTTCAAATTCGATCGCGTCGAGCTTGAGAGCCGCGACCGCGCGTTCGATCGACTTGGTCTGGTCGACGAGAGCGTCGATCGCCGCCTGGACCGTCGCATTGCCTTCCGCGTTGCCTTCACCGATCTGCTGGTCATAGGCTTCGCCAGCGACGGCACGCGCCTGGATGGCCTCCATGCGCGCCACAGTGGCATCGAGCTTTGTCGAAAGTTCGGCGTCGACTGCGGCATCGACTTCCTTGACGAGATCGCTGACCGAAGGACCCTCGACGACCGATCCGTCCACCCGCTTGTAGCTCCCATGATAGACATTGCGGATGCCGACAGCGTCATAGAGGTGGGAAATGTGGGTATTGTCGGAGAAGCAGTCATGCTCCTCTTCCGGATCGTGCAGCAGCAGGCCGAGCTTCATGCGCTCGCCAGCCAGTTCGCCGTAGGACAGCGAGCCCATGCCGGTCAGGATCGTGCCAATGGCGACGGCTGGTTCTTCCTGCGAGATTTCCGCTCGTGCATCGCCGCCTTCCTTCCAGTTGTCGACCATCTCCTGAAGGTCCGACACGAGCAGCGTCGATGCCGATTCAAGAAACGCGCCGCGGCGGTCGCAATTGCCACCGGTGCAATTGGCCGTATCGAAGTCAGTGAAGGGCCGATTTCCCGCACCAGGGCCGGTGCCGTTCAGATCCTGTCCCCAGAGCAGGAACTCGATGGCATGATAGCCGGTCGCCACATTCGCCTCGATGTCGCCCGCCTCCTGCAGCGTGTTCTGCAGGAAATCCGGTGTGATGTTGGAGGCGTCGATCTTTTCGCCGTCGATCTCGATAGACGTGTTGGCGATCACATTGGCCGTATAGAGTGCGTTCTCGTCGGACTCCGTGCCATAGGATGCGTCGACATAGTCGATCAGGCCTTCATCAAGGGGCCAGGCATTCACACGGCCCTCCCAATCGTCAACGATCGGGTTGCCGAAGCGATAGGCCTCGGTCTGCTGATAGGGAATGCGAGCCGCTTTCCAGGCTTCGCGGGCGGCGGTCAGCGTCTCCTGCGAAGGTTTCGCGATCAGCGCCTTAACTGCGGAATCCAGCGCCTGCGCCGTCGACAATGCGTCCTCATATTCCGCCAGCGCAATATCGGCATAGGTCTTGATCACTGCGCTGGGATCAGTCGCCGCCTTGGCCGGCAGTACAAAGGCTGCCGCAGTCAGGACGCCCGCCGCCGTTGCCGCAGCCAGGCGCGTCTTCATGCGCGTCAACAGGTAATGCCGTGTCATAATATTCTCCCTCACGAAATAGCGATGACGACTGCCGCCAGCGAAAACGCAGGGCTAGTCCGACGAAATGAATGGTGCGGCGCAATGCCGAGCGCCCGCGATTGCAGCGGGCTTATGGTCCTGCGGGCAGACGTGAGCCTGCAAGACGAACCTTGTTCTCCGGCGTCGTGGCGGAGTCTTCGAAACACTCTTTCCTCCAATCGAAAGGGTTCAAGGCCCCGACATCAAAGGTTGATTATTGCTCTGTTAAAAGCCGCTCGACGGCCCATGTCAATGCCGCGAAGATAGAAAACATCAAGAAATCAATAACTTAGAATTATTCTAAACTACTATCCTCATGTTTTCATTGCGCTGTCGGCGTCGCAGCGGTTGCGGGCCGCATGATTGTCGCAGGCATTCGGGGCGACATGACGCCGAGACCATTTCGGTTCAAGCCGACGGCAGATAGCAAAAAAGCGGGCATTCGCCCGCTTCCCTGATGATCCCGAGATCCAGTCCGCGCCGATACATCCACGGCAATCGAACGATCAATCGAAATCGGTGCAGTTGAAGCGTTGAGCGTACCTCACCATCAATCTGAAGGGACCCACGCTGCCGCTACAACCGCTGTCACCTATATAGGAAGTCAATGTGACAGCTACAAGACAACGGCGAATATCGTGCTCCTGAGTCAGGAAGGTTGTTCGTTGACCGCTTTGTTCTGATTGCGCAACAGCATGAGGTTGCGGATATAGATGAAGAGCCCGGTGAACTGCCCGAGCATGAAAACCGGATCGCGCCGATAGATGGCGTAGCTCAGCAACACCAGACCCCCGGCAAGACTGAAGTACCAGAAGGCGTTCGGTATGACGCTGCGCTTGCTCTTTTCGGAGGCGATCCATTGCACGAAAAAGCGCATGAAAAACAACGCCTGGCCTAGAAAACCTATGCCGAGCCAGATGGTCGCCATCGTATTCTCACTCATGGGGCGTCTGCCTTGATTTCCCTGGGCTCATAATCGGCCGGAAGGCGTCTGCGCGCGAGCCAGGCAGCCCCCATCAAATCGGTGGCGCCGACCAGGGCACGGTTCCAGAAACCGTATTTCGACTGGCCGTGAACGCGCGCGCGATGCGACACCTGAACATGGGCGAGCCTTACACCGTTGCGCAGGAGCATCGCGGGGAGAAACCTGTGCATGTGGTCGAAATAAGGCAGGCCCAGAAAATCCTCGCGCCGGATAAGCTTGAGGCTGCAACCCGTATCGCGCGTCCCGTCATCGAGCACTGCCGCTCTGATCCGGTTGGCCAGCCGCGACGAAATCTTTCTGACCGTATTGTCGTTTCTGACGGCGCGTTGTCCAAGGATCGCCAGCTTGGGCGTGCTTGCCCGCTCGGTCTCGTAGCGTTTGAACAAGAGCGCGACATCGGTAGGATCATTCTGCAGATCGCCATCCATGAAGGCCAGAAGTTCCTGACTGGCGACACGCGCTCCTGAAAGAAATGCAGCCGACTGACCCATAGCCCGATCATGATGCACGATCCGCAACATCGGAACCGTCCGCTTTATCTCCTTCAACAGCGTCAGCGTATTGTCCGTACTGCCGTCATCGACATAGACGATTTCGCGAATGGGAGCCGTCGCGGAAGCAGCGACAATCTCGTTGATGAGAGCCTGGACATTATCGGCTTCGTTGAGAACGGGAACTACGACTGAGATCATGCACGCCAAATCCGAGTTGGCCGCAGCGGTTACCCGCTTGCTAAGCTTGCCGGCGCTTTTTATGCGTCAGTCGCGCGACTTGCAACCTGCTGCAAGCGCGCGCGCTTGCAACGCCGATCTTCAGGGCGCTGGTTTGCGCAATCCGAGCTTGTCCACGAGACGCGGGATCGCGATGACCGCGATCAGCAACGCGCCGATATAGACGCTGACGACCTGTCCGGGAATGTTGTTCAGAGACATGCCGAATGTGACAAGGCCCAGAACCAGAACCGCCAGGAACACGCCGAGGATCGATCCCACCCCGCCGGCGATCGAGACGCCGCCCAGAATGACCATTGTGACGATATCGAGCTCCCATCCAATGCCGATATTCGAGCGCATCGAGCCCAGCCGCGCTGTCAAAAGAGCCGCGGCGAGGCCCGAAAGCATGCCCGACACGGCAAACAGTATGAAGCGCAGGCGGTTGACGGGAATGCCCGAGAAGCGTGCCGCGACCGGATTGGAGCCCATGGCGAAAAGCTGGCGTCCCACCGCCGTCTTGTGAAGAAACAGCCCGAATATCACGGTGAGTATGAGAAAAATCAGGAAGGAGAGAGGCACAGGCGGCAGAAACAGCCACCAGATGTCGGTCTCCTTCATCTTGATGAAATAGCTCTGGCCAAGATCCAGAAACTCCTGGGGGTACTTGGTTTTGGCCTGATCGCCTAGGATGACCTGCGTCAGCCCGCGAAACAGCGACATCGTGCCGATCGTGACGACGATGGATGGCAGGCTGAACCAGGTGACCAGCGCACCATTGAACAGACCGCAGAGTATGCCGATGCCGATTCCGACGGCGAACAGCCCGGTCGGTCCGAAACCTGCCTCTGCGGCATAACCGATGCCCATGGCCGCCAGCGCCACAATCGCCGCGACCGAAAGATCGATCTCGCGGACGAGGATCAGCAATGCCATTCCGAGCGCGATAATGGCCTTTTCGGAGAAGTTGAAGGTGGCGTCGGCCAGATTGAAGACATCAAGGAAATATGGCGACACAAGCGTGTTCACCACGATCGTCAGCAAGAGGAGGATGACGAGGATCACCTCCCAGCGCAGGAGGAAATCGCGCACACGGCGCGGCGGCGCGTCCAGAACGGCGTAGCGGTCTTCCTGCTGTGCGAGGGGCGCATTCATGGTCACACCCTCCTCAGGCGACGGGCTTCGGGCAGGATGAGCTTGTCCGGGCGGCGCTCGGCCCGTGCATTGATGACGACCGCGGCCAAAATGACGGCGCCCGAAATTGCCATCTGCCAGAAAGGTGAAATCTGCAGGACGGGCAGAGCGGTCATCACGATGCCAAGAAACAGTGCGCCAAGCAGCGTACCGGCAACAGAACCCACGCCGCCACCGATCGACACGCCGCCGATCACGCAGGCGGCGATAACGGTAAGCTCATATCCACTGGCAATCTCGGAATAGGCCACGCCGTAGCGTGCGACCCAGAGATAGCCGCACAGTCCCGAAACTGCTCCTGTGATGGAATAGGCAAGCAATTCCTGCTTGCGCTGATCGATGCCGCAATAGCGCGCCGCGACGGGATTGCCGCCAACGGCGAAAAGTCCCCTGCCCGCACGCGTGAAATTCAGGAAGACGAAGAACAGGATCGACACCACGATGGCGATCCACACCGGCGTGGTAAGCCCCAGGATCACTTCCTTGGGAAACGCCTGGAAGGTCGCGCCCATTTCCGATGCATTCACTTGGTCGCCACCAGCGATAATGATGATCAAGCCGCGAAACACGGCAAGCGTGCCCAGCGTCATGACGATTGGCGGAATGGAGAGAAAGGCCACGAAGGCGCCGTTGATCATGCCGAGCGCAAGCCCGGTCACCACGCCGGCGAAAATCATCAGAACCAGCGGTGTCTCGGGGAAGTACTGGCTCACAAGCGCGGCGATCATGCCGGACAAGGCAAGGTTCGCCGCCACCGAGAGGTCGATGCCGCGCGTCAGGATGACCACCATCTGTGCCAGCGCCATCATGAACAGCACCGACGTCTCCGTCAGCATGTCGCTGATGTTGTCCCAGGCTAGGAATACGGGTTGATAGGCACCGATGGCCAACAAGCCGAGGAGCAGAATGGCGGCCAGAACGAGTTCACGGTAGCTCATTAGCCTGCTCATGGCGTGATGCCCAACCTTTCGCGAACCGCAGGAAGATAGCGCCCCAAACCCGCAGATAGATCGAGCCTATCTCTCAGCGACGCCCAGTAGAGAGCGAAAATGATTTCGTGATCGGCACCGTCCGGATTGGTTTCAACGCGCCGCCACGTCCGGCGCGTATCCTCGTCCACCATGCAGTGAAAGAAATATCGATGGTGACGGTGGAGCGTGTCGCCGCTCGCATATTCATGGACATGATCGCCAAGCCGCACCAATGCCTGCTCGGGTATCGCAATGCCGGTTTCTTCCGAAAGCTCCCGGACGGCGCCGGCCTCGATCGATTCTCCGGGACTTATTGTCCCTCCGGGCGGCTGCACCCCGACTTCCGGATAGTCTGGTTCCCGAAAGACCAGAAGATGATCCCCGCTGGTCACATAGATCACGGCCTTGTTGCGCTCCCGCAATGTCACCGCATTCATCATGCCGCCTCTCGGCTCGCGCCGGTTGCTGCACTCACAATCTTTTCGGCGCTCCATTGACCACGCCTGAACTCGTCGACGATGCGGCCCTCCTTCAACACCAGGATTCTGTCAGCCAGTCCCATCACTTCGGGAAGTTCCGAACTGATCAGCACGACGGCCAACCCCTCGCCCGCCAATTCGCCGATGAAATCATGCACTGCGGCCTTGGAGCCGACATCGATACCCTTGGTCGGCTCGTCCAGAATGATCACCTTCGGACGGGTCGCGAGCCATTTGGCGATGACAACCTTCTGCTGGTTGCCGCCGGACAATTCACCCAGCCGCTGCTCCCAACTCGCCGCCTTCACGGCAAGACGCCTGCCAAGCCGCCGCGTTTCGGCCTGTTCAGACAGCCGCGACAGAAAAAGGCCGCGCACATGGGTGAAGAGATTTGCAAGCGTAACGTTCTCGCGGATGCCAAGCGACAGGATCACGCCCTGATCCTGCCGATCCTCGGGAACGTAGGAGATACCCGATGCGATGGCATCCGACGGGGCGCCAACCTTGAGTGGCCTGCCTTCCAGCGTCACCGTTCCGTGGGTGACCGGGGTGATACCGAAAAGGCCCTGCATGGCCTCGGTGCGCCCTGCGCCGACCAGTCCGTAAAGACCGAGAATCTCGCCCTTGCGCAGATCGAAGGAAATGTCGGCATATTCGGTCGCATTGGACAGATCCTTGACCGAAAGGATGACGTCGCCGATCGGCACGTCCCGCTTGGGGAAAACCTGATCGACGGGCCTGCCGACCATCATGCGCACCAGCTCCGCCTCCGTGGTGGCCGCTATTTCGCCTTCGCCCACCTTCTCGCCGTCTCGCAGACAGACGAAATCGTCGGCGATCCGGAAAATCTCGTCGAACTTGTGACTGATGAAGACGATGGCATGGCCTTCGCTCTTGAGCTGCTCGACGATGCGAAACAGATCGTCGATCTCATTGGCCGAAAGTGCGGCCGTCGGCTCGTCCATGATGACGACCTGCGCATCGTGGGAGAGCGCTCTTGCGATCTCGACCAGATGCTTCTGCGCGACGGAGAGGCGCTTCAGCTTGAAGTCTACCGGGATCTCGGCATCGATCCGGTCCAACAGTTCCTTTGCCTTGGCGCGCATCTCGCTCCAGTCGACAAGATGCGTAGACCCGATCGGCATGTGGCCCATAAAGATATTCTCGGCGACGGAAAGTTCGTCGAACATCACCGTTTCCTGATGGATCGCGGCAATTCCCGCGGCCCATGAATCACGGGGTGAAGAGAAATGACACGGCTGTCCCGACACACGAATCTCGCCCTGATCGGGGCGATAAATCCCGGTGAGGATCTTGACGATGGTCGATTTGCCCGCACCGTTCTCGCCCAGCAGCGCAGTCACGCGCCCCGGCCGCAGAGACAGGCTGATGTCATGGAGTGCCCTGACGCCGGGAAAGCTCTTTGAGACACCTGAAAGGGTAAGGATGGGTTCAGACACGGTCGCCCGGCGCGCTGTGAATTGCAATGAATGTCATGGCCGAGCCGTGCCGGCCATGACGTGAAGCAGCGTTGTTTCGCGGATCAGAAGATCTTGGCGAATTCCTCGACATTCGTTTTGTTGAATTCGAAGGGCTCGCCCATGATGCATTCGCCATCCGGTCCGACAGTCGTCTCGCCCTTCTTGCCCATGGAGAGCTTCGCACCTTCCGACGTGTCGGCGCCGTTGAGAATGTCGGCCATGATCATCGTGGAGGAATATCCGTACTCGACGGGGTTCCAGATCGCGAAGGTGTCGCAGGCGCCCGCAAGCACATAGTCCTTCATTTCGGAGGGCAGGCCCAGGCCGGTGATGAAGACCTTGCCCACAAGCCCGCCATCGACGATGGCCTTGGCGCCCGAACGGATGCCGATGGTCGTCGGCGAGATGACGCCCTTCAGGTTTGGATGGGCCTTCACGAGACCCTGCATTTCGCGGTAGCTCTTGTCGTCCTGATCATCGCCATACACGGTCGCGACGAGCGGCATGTCCTTGTATTCTGGCTTTTTCCACTCTTCCTTCATGGCTTCGATCCATGAATTCTGATTGGTCATCGTCGATGCGGCGGACAGGATCGCAACCTCGCCCTTGCCGCCGAGCGTCTTGGCAATCATCTGCACCTGCTTGGCGCCAATAAGCGGCGTCGAGGATGCGGACAGATGGACCGTGCGGCCGGCAGGAGCGATAGCGGAGTCGAAGCTCATCACCTTGATGCCACGGTCGGCGGCTTTCTTGCCGACTGGGACGAGTGCGTCGGCATCATTGGCCGACACGATGATGCCGTCCACCTTCTGCGCGATCTGTGCATCGATCACGGCGATCTGCTCTTCCGCGGTCGGCTTGGCGGATGCCGTATAGATGATCTCGATTCCGCCGATCTCAGCGGCGGCTTCCTTGGCGCCATTGGCGCAGGCGTCAAAATAGCTGTTGCCGAGATTCTTGACGATCAGGGCGATACGTTTGTCTGCCGCTCTGGCGCGTGTAGTGATGATGGCTGGTGCGGCGAGCGCGACGGCTGCCCCGCCTGCAAGCTGCAATACGGTACGACGTGTGGTCTTCATGGCAAATTCCTCCCTGCCAATGTTGTCCGATAATGTCTGCAAGCCGGACCGGCCTCCACCGGTCCACATCCGCCGACAGGTTCGACGGACGTGATCTCCCTGCGCCTCGACTTTCCGATCCTCCCAGATCCGTGTCGATGCCGCAGCTACAAGCTAACACCAAAAATCGTTGCCGCAACAGTCGGCGCAAACGATTGGCTAGAACAATTTGCAATCGCCATCAGGAGCGGTTGCTAGACGTGTTGACCGCCATTGATGTGAATTTCAGAGCCCGTAACGTAGCTCGACTGGTTCGAGCACAGGAAAAAGATCGTGTCTGCCACCTCGGACGTCTGACCAAGCCGCCGCAGAGGTATGGTCTCCACCAGCTTTTCGGTCCCCGGCGACAGGATGGCCGTGTCGATCTCGCCCGGTGCAATCGCATTGACGCGTATTCCATGCGGCCCGAAATCCGCGGCCATCTCACGAGTCAATGATGACAATGCCGCCTTGGACGTTGCGTAGGCGGTTCCGGCGAAGGGATGCACGCGGCTGCCGACGATCGAGGTGACGTTCACGATCGAGCCTTTCGCCTCGGCGAGTTCCTTGAAAAGTCCGCGCGCCAACATGATCGGCGCGAAGAAGTTGACCTGAAACACGTCGCGCCAGGCATTCATCGGTGTTTCGATGGAGTTCATGCGACCGCCTCCGTCGAGCTTCGGCGAGATCGCGGCATTGTTGACGAGAGCGTGCAACTGACCGCCATTGTCCTCGAGCCGATGGCGGATCTCCGAGACCGCCATGCCGACATCCTCCTGATTGGAAAGATCGACCTTGATGTGATCTTCCGGGCCGGCAGGCCAGGGGCAATTGTCGGCGAACGCATAGCGCGAGCAGGTGATGACGCGCCATCCCTCCCGCGAGAAGCGCTTGACCGTTGCGTGACCGATGCCGCGGCTGGCTCCGGTCAATACGATCGTCTTCCTGCTGTCGGGCTTGGCCATGTAAGGTCTCCTGCCCGCGTATGTAGCGATTCCACGTACAAGTTGCGAGATGAAATGCGGAGCGGAGACGTCAGCTTTGGATGAAGGTCGACCCTATTCCCTTTCGCCGAGAATGATGTCCAGGATCGAGACATCCTTCTTCGCGCTGGCGCCGACGCCAACCGATGGACGCTTGATCGAGGATGTTTCGGTCGGGTCCGAGTTGCGCGGTGAGGAGGCGTTCTTAACGTCCGCTTTCGGCCGTCGGGCCGTGGTTTGGCTGGCTGAGTTCTCGCTCCCCACCGCAACCGCAGGTGTGGGTGGCACCTCGACACCCGCGCCACCGCTCCAGCCGCCCGGCAATCTGGCGACGGGCACGCCATCATGGGCGGCAACCATGAACTCATGCCATGCGAGCGCCGGCAGCGCCCCTCCGGTGACATGCTTCATCGGCTTTCCGTCGTCATTTCCGAACCAGACGCCCGTCGTGAGGTTGGAGGTATAGCCAATGAACCAGGCGTCACGCGAATTCTGGCTGGTGCCGGTCTTGCCTGCCGCGGGCCACGCAAAGGCGGCCTTGCGGGCGGTGCCTGCCGCGAGCGTCTCGGTCATCATGGCGTTCATCATGCCCACCACTGCCGGGCTGAGGACGCGCGTGACGTTGCCACTCGCGCGTTCGTAAAGCACTTTTCCCTTCACCGTCGTGATGCGACGAATGAAGTGAACTTCGGGGCGATATCCGCCATTGGCGAATGGCACATAGGCTGCGGTCAGCTCCAGCGGCGTCACTTCCGATGTGCCGAGCGCGAGTGACGTATTGGCCTGTAGGTCGGATTCGATGCCCATGCGATGGGCCGCCTCGACCACGGCTTTCGGCCCCACTTCCATCGCCAGCTGTGCGGCCACCGAATTCAGGGACTTCGCCAGCGCCGTCGTCAGCGTGACCTTGCCGTAATACTTGCCGTTGTAGTTTTCGGGCGTCCATTTGCCGATCTTCACAGGGGCGTCATTGCGCACCGAATCGGGCGTGCGTCCCTGCTCCAACGCGGCAAGAAACACGAAGGGCTTGAACGCAGATCCGGGCTGGCGGCG
Source organism: Rhizobiaceae bacterium (assembly GCA_023953905.1). Lineage (GTDB taxonomy): Bacteria > Pseudomonadota > Alphaproteobacteria > Rhizobiales > Rhizobiaceae > Arvimicrobium. The sequence continues at coordinate 44,596 of JAMLJA010000024.1, forward strand.
CGCCTCGGAGGCGCGGTCGAACTGGCTGTCAGCATAATTCACGCCGCCCACCATGGCGCGCACGGCGCCTGAATTGTCGATCGACACCAGCGCTCCCTGGCTGACATTGAGTTTGGAGCCCTGCTCTGCAATCAGCGTGCGGATGGATTTCTCGGCCAGCCGCTGCAATGTCAGGTCCACCGTCGTATCGACAACAATGTCGGTGCGCACTTCGCCGATCAGCTGGGGCACCTCTTCCATGATCCGGTCGGCGACATAGTTCTCCGAACCGGTCCAGTAGGACGGCGCGCGCTTGGCCGGCATACTCATGGCCGTCCGCAGTTCCTTGTCACCGATCATGTTCTCATCGCGCATGGCGGCAAGCACCAGCTGGGCGCGCTGATCAGCCGCCTTGGGGTCGCGCGCCGGGGAAAGACGCGACGGCGCCTTCAGAAGGCCAGCCAGCAGCGCCGCCTCGGCCAGCGTCACGTCACGCGCCGACTTTCCGAAATATCTGCGGGAGGCGGCTTCGACACCGTAGGAACCCGAGCCGAAATAGACCCGGTTGAGATACATTTCGAGGATCTGGTTCTTGGTATGCTTTTGCTCGAGCCAAAGCGCGAGCAGCACTTCCTGCACTTTTCGCTCCAGCGTCCGGTCCGGCTGCAGAAAAAGGTTCTTGGCGAGCTGCTGCGTCAGCGTCGAACCGCCTTGCGAGAAGCGACCAGTGGTCACGTTCTCGAACATCGCGCGAGCTAGCCCGATCGGATCAATGCCAAAATGCGAGTAGAAGCGGCGGTCCTCGATGGCAATGACCGCCTCGGGTATGTAGGGCGACATCTCGTGCAGCCCCACCGCCTCACCGCCGGTCATGCCGCGATTTGCGATGAGCGAACCGCTGACGGAGACGATCTTGATGTTGGGCGAGCGATCCGGAATGGCCCATGTCGTGGCGCTCGGCATTTTGGCGCCATAATAGGCAACGAGCCCCGCCCCTCCGATGCCTGCCCAGATGCATAGCACGCATACCCAGTAGAACAGCCTTCCGAAGCCGCGAACCCAACCACTCGACCGCCGGCGACGCGTAGTCGATCCAGCCTTCCGGGAGGCGGTTTTGCGCTTTGCGGGGGTTTTGCGACGTTGGGGCAATGCGCGGTCCTCCTCGCTCACGGATAGACCGAAGCCGCCGCCCTGCGACGGCGCGTCGAAGGTCGGCTCGATGCGCCGGTTGTTCGCTCGCTTGGCCATGTGTCCCGTTGCTGTCCCAGCGCTGTCCCGGCGCCTGGGTGCAGACTAGGTATGTCGGTTTAAGGGCGGGTTAAGGTACGGCATGTTGCGGTGCGCAAGCCGCCCGGTCTGTCAGACGACGTCGCTGCGACGACTTGACCACGCGCAATTGAAATCATGTCCATCGACAAGACAATATTATGGTCGTTAATGGGAGAATCGCGGCTCTTTTAAGCTGTTCGAAGATAATCGATTTGAAAACTGGGTCGGCCTGCGAGTTTGCGTTATGTATTCGCTCACTCGCCGAATGAACAATGAACGCTACTATTCTTACATTTGGCTCCAGAGGGGACGTAGAACCCTATCTCGCGCTCGCAGCCGGCCTTCGGCGGGAAGGCCATGAGATCAACCTGGTGGCCCCCTGGTCCTACCATGAGTGGATCGCGTCGTTTGGCGTTACCCCTCGGCTCGCCCGATTCGATCTGGGGCAGTTTGTCAGAGAGCTCGAGGATGAGGCGGCACGCGGGACCAATCCGATCAAGCGTCTGTCCCGGATGCGGCGCACCTTTTTCGAAGGCTTGACCAACACCCTCGACGATTTTCTGGACGCGAGTGGCGATGCCGATCTGGTGATTGCTCCGGGATCGGCTTTGGGCGCACTGGACATCGCCGCAGCGCGCGGCGTGCCCGCAGTGATCGCACGTCCCATTCCGCTCTCGCCCACACGTGATTTTCCCTCATTTCTGGTGCCGTTTCGCGCTTCGCTTGGGGGGGCCCACAACCGCTGGACCGAGCGATTGGCATCAAGGCTGACATGGCGATCCTACGGACCTCCACTCAACAAGTGGCGGACCTCACGTCTGGGCCTGCGCCCCTGGAACTCGCACCGGGAAATCTCGGCGGAAATCAGGGAACGTGGTGTGCCAACCCTCAACCTTCACAGTCCCGCCGTCGTCCCCAGGCCGCATGACTGGGATAGAACGGAACATGTGACCGGATATTCATTTCTGGAACCCGCGGCGACATGGACCCCCGACAAAGCACTCCAGGATTTTCTTGAGAGCGGGCCGGCGCCGGTATGTGTCGGCTTCGGAAGCATGCCGCTGCGCGATCCTGAGCAGCGTACACGAGCGGTTCTGGAAGCGCTTGGCGCGACTGGGCAGCGTGGCCTTGTCATGACAGGTGGTGGCGGGGCACTGACCCGTGTCGACGCTCCAGACACGGTGTTTTTCGCGGAGAGCTTGCCGTTTCATTGGCTCTTTCCGAGAATGGCGGCAGTGATCCACCATGGCGGCGCCGGGACAACAGCCGCTGTGCTGCGCGCGGGCGTGCCGGGTATCATCTTGCCGCACGCAATCGACCAGTTCGCATGGGCTCATCAGATCGAAAAGCTGGGCGTCGGATTGCGCGGACCTTCCCTCAGGCGATTGGACGCCAAGCGCTTGTCCGCGCTGATTGCGCAAGCGACAGGAGAGGCGGAAATGAGGGAGAGAGCTTCAAGCAAGGGCTTGGAGATTCGCGCTGAAGATGGCGTCTCTCGAGCCGTTGAGGTGCTGCAACGCTATATGCAGGAGTTAAAGCGCTAGACTTGTAAGGTTCGCGCGAACGGTTTCACTTTGAGATGTCGCATCGACGGCGCAGCTGAAAAATTCAGCCTGCGAACTCGACTTCAGCTTTCCTTGCCAAGGCAAAGTGCCAAGCCATATCCGGCCGAGGCGAGTGAGATAATGATCAACAACCCGAGCATCTCTTCCTCCATCACTGTGGTCGGAAAGTAAACGCTCATGGTTTAAAAAGGTTCAACGCCAAAATTGCGCCACACCGCCTAATGCATGAGGCGGGAGGTTGTAAGCGATGCGGAGAGGGCAGCCTCACGCAGAACTGCCACTTTGCCTTCTACGAATTCCTGTTGGCGGCCCAGCAGTTCGGGCAGTTCCGTCAGAAGTTCGGATTCCGCTGAGATCATTTCCCGTGTTTCCGCGCAATATCCGGCCAGTGTCATGATGGCGCGCTGAGCTCCGATAGGATTGCCGGCAACGATCGCGCGAACGAGCGCGTCGGCACTTTCATTGATCTTGAGTTCCTGGATCATGTCTTCCATGTCACGTCTCCCAAACCGCATTCTTGAAGATGCCGAGAGTAGAGGGGCAGCATAGATCGGAAAAGATTTATGACCTGTTGACGCGAAGATCGATCATGATTCGATCCGATTGAAGAATTGAAGAGAATTATCCTTCGTCTTCTTCCACCTCGTCTCGTGATGACCAGCTGTGCGGATCTATCCTCTGCTGAATATCGCTTTCGATATAGGCCCACCAGCCAACATCTCCTTCGTTCCAGTCCGCGAATGCCTTGAGATGCTCGGGAGCGCGATACTGTGCGATGGACGTGTTTTCGACGCCGTCACGATCCGTCCAGTGAACCGTGATCTTCGTGCCGTCCTTTGGCGCTGTTGCGATCGGCTGGGGCATGTTTTCCTCCATTGATGACGCATATGCCTCAGCTATGCGCAAAGATATCCTGCTCGTCCCACCCCATCAGGTCCAGCTTGGCCCGCGTCGGCAAAAACTCGAAGCAAGCGGCCGCTTCCTCCGCACGACCGTCACGGTCCAGCCGCTTGCGCAAGGCGGCACGCAGCTTGTGAAGATGGAGCACATCGGAGGCCGCATATTCCAGCTGCTCCGGTGTCAGCTCGTCAGCGCCCCAGTCGGATGACTGCTGCGCCTTGGAAAGAGATATGCCGATCATCTCTTGCGTCAGGTCTTTCAGGCCATGGCGGTCAGTATAGGTCCGCACCAGTCGCGAGGCGATCTTGGTGCAGAACACCGGGACCGTCATCACTCCGAACGCATGATACAGGACTGCCAGATCAAACCGGCCATAGTGGAAGATCTTGGTGATCGCAGGGTCCGACAGGAGAGCGGTCAGGTTCGGCGCTTCCTTTTGTCCGGGTGCGATCTGGATCACGTCGGCGGATCCGTCGCCGGGCGAGATCTGGACCACGCACAGCCTGTCGCGGTGCGGATTGAGGCCGAGCGTTTCAGTATCGATCGCGATGGCCTCGACATTGTAGCGTGACAGGCCGGGCAGGTCGTGTTTGTGGGCGCGAATGGTCATTGAAAGCTGTTCTTCCTTACTTCGTCAGCGCGTCCAGCACGCGCGCCCATGAACGTTGTCCCTTGTGAAAGGATGACAGCTCATACTTCTCGTTTGGCGAATGGATACGATCGTCCGAAAGGCCAAAGCCGATCATCAGCGATTCCATGCCGAGAAACTTCTGAAAATCACCGACGATCGGGATCGAGCCTCCCATGGCGAGCGTCAGCGCATCCTTGTTCCACTCGTCCGTCAGCGCCGCCTTGGCCTTGATCAGGAACGGGGAGTCATAGGAGAGCTGGATCGCAGGAGAACCGCCATGTGGATGGAACTCGGCCGAACAGTCGGCGGGGATGCGGGCCCGGACGAACTCCTGGAACGCCGCTTCGATCTTTTTGGGGTCCTGCTTGTGGACAAGGCGGAACGATACCTTGGCTGAAGCCTGTGCGGCGATCACCGTCTTGAATCCCTTGCCCTCATACCCGCCCGAAATGCCGTTGAACTCCGCGGTAGGACGCGCCCACACCATTTCGAGAACCGACCGGCCCTTCTCGCCAGCCGGTAACGACAGGCCGATCGGCCCCAGGAACGTCTCCGCAGTCTCGCCGAGACCCTCCCAGGATTTGAGGATCTGGGAAGGCGTCTCTTCAACCCCGTCATAGAAGCCAGGAATGGTGATGCGGCCGTTCTCGTCGTGGATGTCGGCCAGAACCCTTGCAAGGATGCGGATCGGATTTGCAGCGGCGCCACCGAATTCGCCCGAGTGCAGGTCGCGATTTGCCGCGTGGATCGTCACTTCCTGACCCACCAGACCGCGCAGGCCGACGCAGATCGCCGGTGTTTCGGCATCCCACATCCCGGTGTCGCAGACCATTGCGAAATCTGCCTTCAGTTCATCGGCGTTGGCGTCGAGAAATGGCTTGAGCGATGGCGAGCCGGACTCTTCCTCCCCTTCGAAGAGAATCGAAACCCTGCACGGCAGCGCTCCATGTACCTGCTTATAGGCGCGGCAGGCCTCCACGAAGGTCATAAGCTGACCCTTGTCGTCGGCTGTCCCGCGACCGGTAATGATCTTGCTGCCCGTCTCGCCTGTCTTGATCGCCGGTGTAAAGGGATCGTCGTGCCAAAGTTCCAGCGGATCGACCGGCTGAACGTCGTAATGACCGTAGAACAGAACATGCGGCGATCCGGCGGGTCCGTCGTGGTGGGCAACGACCATTGGATGGCCCGGCGTCTCGCGCAGCGACGCCTCGAAACCGATGCCTTTCAGGTCCTCTACCAGCCACTCGGCAGCCTTGCGGCACTCATCCTTGAAAGCCGGATCGGTCGAGATGGACTTAATTCGAACGAGATCGAACAGCCGGTCGAGACTTTCGTCGAGATTCTTGTCGAGCGCGTCGAGGACAGGGGCGAGTGCTGCCATTTGTTTGGATGCCTTTCCTTGGGAAGCGGCACCCTAGAGCATCGTTGCGTCGAGTTGAACAGGTTTCGGCTGCGGCGGTTTGGGCCAGCGGCAGCAGAGTTCCGAACCATAGGCTATCCGCGTCGACCGCTGAGCGCCTCGGAAATCCGTGCCGACGACATGACATCGCTCATAAAGCCGAAGGTTCCATGCTCGAGAATCTCCCGAGCCGCGCGATCCAGTGAACTAAGCGCGGCGCTGCTCAGACGCGAGCCGAGCGAAATGCGCCGGACGCCTGCATCTGCAAGGCTTGCAACTGTGAAATTCGGGCTGCTGGCCAGAACATTGACGGGCTTGCTCACGGAGGCACAAATCTGACGGACATGCTCGATGTTCGAGATACCCGGCGCGTAGAGCACATCGGCACCAGCTTTTTCGAATGCTTGGAGTCGACGGATTGTGTCGTCCAGATCCAGTCGATTCCAGAGGAAGTTCTCTGCGCGCGCCGTAAAGAGAAAATCGTGTTTCAGTGCCCGAGCGGCTTCGGCTGCCGCCGCCACCCGTTCGACCGCCAGCGAGAAATCGAAAATGGGATTTTGTGGATCACCTGTATGATCCTCGATGGAGCAACCGGAAAGGCCCGCGGCGTCGGCCGCGAAAATCGTCTCGGCCGCACTGTCGGGGCTGTCGCCCTTGCCTTTCTCGAGATCGCCAGACACGGGAATAGTCACTGCCGCCGCCATCTCCCGGCAATGGGCAATCATGGCTTCGAAGCCGACCTCGCCATCCTGAAGGCCGCGCGACCAGGCAAATCCTGCGCTGGATGTGGCGAGTGCCTTGAAGCCGCAATGCGCGAGCATCTTCGCCGAGCCGGGATCCCACGGATTGGGCATGACAAGAATCTCGGGACCGTTATGCAGTTCGCGGAAGAGGGTGTTCCTGTCCATGTCGTTCCTCCTTAAGGAAGCGCACGGAATCTAGTCGCTGCCCGATTGGCCGGCAATGAAAACCGATCAGGCCAGACCGATCATGGGATGAATCGCGCGCATGTCGTCCACGACGATGCCGCCTGCGTCGGCAAGGCTGTCACGGTGCGCGAAGGGATCCCCCGCATAGGAATAAACCGTCATTCCGGCTGCACGCCCGGCTTTGGTGCCGGCCACGCTATCCTCGATGACCACGCAGCCTTCGGGCGCAAACCCCATGGTCGCTGCGGCGTGCAGAAAAAGATCGGGAAACGGCTTTCCGCGCGCCACCATGGTCGAGGAGAACATTGCGTGCTCGAAAAGCGGCAGAAGGCCCGTGGTTCCGAGCGTCAGATGCATCTTCGACACCCGCGCCGAGGATGCCACGCAATAGGGGATCTCGGCATCGCGCAGCGCATGGACGAGCGTGCGCACATTGGGCACCTCATTCACGCCATTGGCGAAAAGATCAGGTAGCTCGAGGTTCCAGCGCTCGACGAAATCATCCCCGAGCACGATCCCCGCCGCCTCGACCTCCGACTTGACCGACATCATGCTGCGGCCTTCATAGCGCCTACGGCAGGTCTCGTAGTCGATCGGATATCCCGCTTCGGTCAGCCATTGCGACAGGCGCATATTGCTCATGCCTTCGGTATCGACGAGCACGCCGTCGCAGTCGAAGATGACCAGAGACGGCCGCATCAGGCTGTACCGGTCGAGCCGAAGCCGCCTGTGCCGCGTATCGTATCGGCGGCAATGCTGCGCTCCTCGACTGTCGCCCGCGTCACCGGCGCAATGACGATCTGTGCAATGCGCATGCCGCGCGATACACGAAAATCCTGGTCGCCCAGATTGATCAGCAAAACCTGCACCTCGCCGCGATAATCGCTGTCGATTGTGCCGGGTGTATTGAGGCAGGTAATTCCGTGCTTGAACGCGAGGCCCGAACGGGGCCTGATCTGTCCCTCGAAGCCTTCCGGAATCTCCATCACAAGTCCGGTCGGCACCAGTGCGCGCCGCCCGGGCAAGATGACGATCTGGCGGTCCTCGGGCAGAGCGGCCCTGAGATCCATGCCGGCTGATCCGTCCGTTTCATAGGCGGGCAGAGGCAGGCCGGAACTATGCGGCAGGCGAACGAGGCCAATGAGGGGAGCGGTCTTTTCCATAGGCGCGAGGCTATCGGACAACCCCGCTCGCACGTCAACCATGCAGTCGGCGCGCGCGCATATTTGTCACCGGATCATTCGATGACGATGGCTTCCGTGGACTTTTCCACGCAAACGGTACAGCAGGTTTCACAGCTGCGATTGTTGTCAGGACCGACGCCCCAGAACACCTTGTCGTTTCCGTTGACCCAGGCGCCGTAGCAGATGCGTTCGCCTTCCTGGCAGGTGATCGGTATCGACTTCCGTTCGCCCCGGTCGAGGAAATAGACCTTGTCGTTCCCCGGCCAGCGCGTGCCCGTCTCCTGTCCGAAAAACTCAAGGGCCACGCCGCGCGAATATTGGTTCTTGATAAACATCGCCATGTCGGACGCTGTCGCCGGAAGCGTCATGGCCAGAAGGATGAAGACGGTGCGAATCATAGCGCCAGTCTGTAGGTTCGCGCGCGTCGCTGCCAAGCGCAAAATCAACGCCTCCCAGCAATCCGTCCGCGTGAAGACACGTTCTGGAAAGCATGGTGCTGGACTTTGGCGGGCATGCCTACTTTAAGCCGCAATGTCGGTCCAATTCGGGCCAAAGAACACGAGGTCTATGATGCGTCAACTTATCATCGTCGGAATGCTGGCCCTGCTGGCTGGATGTTCGGCTACAGAGCAGCAGCAGCGTACCGGGACAGGTGCAGTGATCGGCGGCGCAAGCGGCGCCCTTCTGGGACAGGCGATCGGTCGCGACACGAAAAGCACAGTGATTGGCGCGGCTGCAGGTACCGTAATTGGCGCTGCGGTCGGTAGTGCTTCCACGCCTGCGGGCTCGCGTGACGGCGATCTCTGCCGCTATCGCGACCGTTATGGCCGCACCTACACGGCTCCCTGCGACAACCAGTATTGATCAGCGTAGCGACCCTGATCCTTGGCGGGATCAGGGTCCGCGCACATCCGATCATGCCGGTCTGACCTCTCGCTAGCGACCCGTCCTCGGGCGGGCTACCGATATGTCGACCGGACGATCGTCGATAATCGCCTCCATGGCGAAGAAGCCGGTTACGGTTGCGAGATCGAAATCGGTCGTGACCTTGCGGTAAAACGCGTCGTATCCTCTCATCCCGGATGTCACGACCTTGATGAGATAATCCCAATCACCGCCAATCCTGTATAACCCGGTTACTTCCGGCAGTCGCTCGACATGTGCGCGAAACTTGTCGGCCCATTCGACCGAGTGGTGGCGGGTACGCACCATGACGAACACCGTCAGATCGAGACCGAGCGCGGGCAAGTCCACGTCCGCATGGGCTCCGCGCAATATTCCCTCTGATCTCAGGCGTTGCAGGCGTCGCCAGCATGCGTTCTGCGACAGTCCGACCTTCTCCGCCAGATCGCGTTGAGACAGCGTGGCATCGCGCTGGAGCTCGCGAACAATGCGCATATCAATTTGATCGATCTTTGAGGAATAAGCGTTCATATGACCCATTTCTCTAAGTTCCGGGATGAAAATGAGCGAAGTTCTCTCGACCGATTAGAATTATGATCGATGTATCATACCGCCGGGATCACGATCAAATGCACGCCTGCCCCCAAAGCGCATCCGAGCCGCTTCTCCAGCAATTTGTAGCGTCGATTTCGACCGGACCTGTCATCGCCGAACTGCGCACAGGCTTGATCGGCGACAACGCTCGAGTAAGCGGGCCTTTTGGCGAAAAGCCGCTTGTCTATGCCGACTATGTGGCGTCGGGCAGGGCCTTGATGCAGGTCGAACAGTTCATTCTCGAAAGGGTCCTGCCCTATTACGCCAACAGCCACACCGAAGCGTCCTATTGCGGAGGCTTCATGACGCGCTTGCGGCGCGAGGCCCGTGCAGCCATCGCTTCATGCTGCAACGCAGGTTCTGAGCACGCCGTGATATTTGCGGGGAGTGGCGCCACGGCGGGCATAAACCGGCTCGTCAGCCTGCTCGGCGTACACGCGGAAATAGCGGCTGGCGAACGCGCAAGGATCATCGTCGGCCCCTATGAGCACCATTCCAATCTGCTGCCCTGGCGCGAAAGCGGTGCGGAGGTCGTCGAGGTTGGCGAGTCCGCGCAAGGCGGTCCTGATCTCGAAAGGCTTGAGGCTCTTCTCGCAGAAACCGACGCGCCGCGCCTGACCATCTGTTCCTTCTCGGCGGCCTCCAACGTGACCGGCATCGTCAGCAACGTTGTCGAGGTCACACGACGGGCGAAGGCCGCTGGCGCGAAAATGGTCTGGGACTACGCGGGCGCCGGCCCCTACCTGCCTATCGACATGACGCCGGCCCCTGACTGCGCGATCGATGCGACCGTGGTCTCGCCACATAAATTCGTGGGCGGGCCGGGATCATCGGGCGTGCTGATCGTACGGCGCGATGCCGTAACAACATGCAAGCCGACCTGGCCGGGCGGCGGCACGGTGTCCTTCGTTTCGACGTCCGCGCACGACTACAGCACTAGTCTCGAAGCACGGGAAGAAGCCGGCACACCAAATGTCATTGGCGACATAAGGGCAGCGCTGGCTTTTCTCGTAAAGGATGCGATCGGAGCGGACTACGCGGCGAGCCGCAATGAATGGCTGGCGTCGCACGCCATGATGCGTCTTTCCACCATGTCGGGGATCGAGGTGCTGGGATCGCTGACAGCGTCACGTCTGCCCATATTCTCGTTCCGCATGAAGGACGGTCGCGGCGGCTATGTTCACCAGCAACTTGTCACACGCATGCTGAGCGACCGTTTCGGTATTCAGGCGCGTGGCGGATGCGCCTGCGCCGGTCCCTATGCGCACAGACTACTCGATATAGGCGCCGAACAGTCGGCTGCGATGCGCGCGGCGATCCTGGCAGGAGAAGAGCTTGAGAAACCCGGCTTTATCCGCTTCAATCTCAGCGTGCTGATGACGGACGACAAGGTCGACTACATCCTTCGTTCCATTGAGGAACTGGCGAAAGACGCGCCCACTCTCGCGTCCGGCTACGATGTGGACCCGGCGCGGGCCATCTTCGCGCCACGAGCCGCCTAGGCGGTCGCCATTCGCCACTCCGACAGGACGTATCCGTCGGTTTCATCTGGGCCTACGGCGCTGTGCATCTCAAGCATGGCGGTACGGTCTAACAGTTGCCCCAGCGCCCAGACGGCGGCGCCGCGCACCAGCGGCGACGCATCGAAGAGCAGCTCTCGGCACGAAGGGACAAGCTCACAGGCTCTGGAGTTGCCGGCAGCGATCAGAACGTTTCGGAGGAACCGATCGCGACCTATCCGCTTGATGGGAGACCCCGAGAAGCGGGACCGGAAACCCGCGTCGTCAAGCCCCAGGAATTCGGCGAGCGCGGGCGCGCGCATATCATCGCGCGCTGCAAGCTTCGCCTCCGACGCAGCCTCCGCGAACTTGTTCCACGGACATGCCGCCAGACAATCGTCGCATCCATAGATGCGGTTTCCGATCTTGCTGCGGAATTCCTCTGGAATCGGACCCTTGTTCTCGATGGTGAGATAGGAAATGCAGCGCCGGGCGTCGATCCGGTACGGGGCCGGAAAGGCGTGTGTCGGGCAGGCGTCCAGGCACGCCCGGCATGAACCGCAATGGTCGCGTTCGGGCGCATCGGGAGCGATCTCGGCCGTGGTGAATATGGTTCCGAGAAACAGCCACGAGCCGAATTCCCGGCTGACCAGGTTCGTATGTTTGCCCTGCCAGCCAATGCCCGCCGCCTGCGCCAGCGGCTTCTCCATCACTGGCGCGGTGTCCACGAACACCTTCACATCGCCGCCGCTGCGCGCAACGAGCCTGCCGGCGACACCCTTCAGCTTGCCCTTGACCACGTCGTGATAGTCGCGGTTCTGCGCATAGACGGAGATTGCTGCCTTATCCGGTTGCTCGAGAATATCGCGCGGGTCGTGCTCAGGACCGTAATTCATTCCCAGCACCACGATGGAGCGCACCTGTGGCCACAACACGCGCGGATCGCCCCGGCGCGACAGAGTTTCGGCCATCCAGTCCATGGACCCGTGCATACCGGCCGCGACAAACTGCGCGAGCCGGGCAGGTGCTTCGGGAATGGCATCGGGTGAGGTGACGGCGACAGCGGCGAAGCCGGCGGCGGCGGCCTCACGCTGGATCAGCGTGCGCAGCCCCTGCGCATTCCCTGGCGCCTCAGAAGTCGAGATCCGCATAATGGGACACAGGCGCAAGCCCCCTGATTCTGTCTGTCAGCAGGGGGCGGAATGCCGGACGGGATTTCACGCGCGTGTACCATTCGCGCGCAGCTGGATAGTCCCGCCAGTCGATCTCGCCGAGATAGTCGAGCGCCGACAGGGTCGCGGCAGCCGCGAGGTCGGCATAGGTCAGGCGCGTTCCCGCCAACCAGTTGCGGGTGCCGGCGAGCCAGTTCGTGTATTTCATATGCTGTTTGATGTTGGCGCGGGCGGCGCGGATCGCAGCGGAATCGGGCGATCCACCACCATTTTCAGCCGGCATATGCGGCTTCAGGACCCGTTCGCGCACGATGTGGCGCGTGACCTCGCTTTCGGTCTTGGTCAGGTACCAATCGCAGATGCGACGGATTTCCGCACGTTCGAACGAGTTCTCTGCGAACAGGCGCTTATCGCGCTTCAGCACGCCGCGTGTTTCGTCGAGATACTCCGCGATCACCGATGCGCCGACGATCGGAAAATCCCCTTCAGCCAGAAGGACGGGGAGCGTGCACGCGGGATTGAGCGCCAGAAACTCCTTGCGCCGCAGCCAGGGTTTTTCTTCGATCAACGCAAGCTCTTCGCCATACTCACCAAAAGCGAGTCGAACGAAGCGGCAGGCAGCAAACATGGGATGGTGGAAAAGGGTCAGCATGGTCCCGCAATGAATATGACGACGCTGGTCAAATGGCACCCGCGCCTGTAATTCTCAATCAGCCTGATTCCCCCGCGCAAGCGCTTCGACCTATAGGGTCACTTGGTCGCTCTGACAAGCAAAGCCCCTCGTCCTTCCGGAAGTCCCCATGGAAAGCCAGACCATCGTCGAAGCCCTTCTTCTCGGTCTCCTTGAAGGCCTGACCGAGTTCATTCCCGTCTCATCGACCGGCCATATCCTGCTTGCAGGCCATTTTCTGGGGTTCGAATCGACGGGCAAGGCATTCGAGGTGCTGATTCAGCTCGGCGCGATCCTGGCGGTGGTCGGGGTATTTTTCCGCCGCCTCTGGACCATATTCATCAAGCTGCCGCACAGCCGCCGCTCGAAGCGCTTCGTGCTTGGCGTCCTCATTGCCTTTCTGCCCGCCGCCTTTCTCGGCGCACTCATGCACGACTTCATCAAGACGGTGTTGTTCGAGACGCCGATGCTGATCTGCATCATGCTGATCATCGGCGGGGTGGTGCTGTTGGTCGTCGACCGCATGCCTCTGGAGCCGCGCTACCGCGACATCAAGGAGTTTCCATTTGCCGTCTATCTGGGCATCGGCCTGTTCCAATGTCTTGCCTTGATACCGGGAACGTCGCGGTCCGGCTCGACCATCGTCGGTTCCTTGCTGATGGGTGTCGACAAGCGCGCGGCGGCGGAATTCTCCTTCTTTCTCGCCATGCCCACAATGGCCGGAGCTTTTGTCTTCGACCTGTACAAGAACCGGGACGTTCTTTCGGCTGCCGATCTGCCGATCATCGCGACCGGCTTCATCGCCGCCTTTATCGCGGCGGTATTCGTAGTGCGTTATCTGCTCGATTACGTATCGCGCCACGGTTATGCGCTGTTCGGCTGGTGGCGTCTGGTTGTCGGCGCGGTCGGCTTGATTGGGCTGCTGGTCTGGGGATAGCGATAGCGCTGGCCGGCCTGCGTTCGGGTCCCACCTTTGCAGATTGTGCCTTCAGAGAATGCCTGCAACGCCCCGGCGCAGCAGATCGAGCGCAAGCACCGTAATGCCGATCCGGAAGAGCTTTCGGAACGTCGTCTCGTCGAGACGGTCGAGAAGTCTGGTCCCGTAGACCGTGCCGAGAAAGCCGCTCGCGACCATGGCAGCTATCAGTGGCAGCCAGGGCCAGAAGGTGAAGCCAAGAGCGCCGAAAACAAGGATCTTGAGCGCGTGCTGCGACACAAGCGTGATGGCCGAGGTCGCGACAAAAGCCTTTCGATCCCCGGCAAGAAGCTGCGACAGGATGGACGCGATGACGGGACCAGTCGCCCCGACCATCATTCCAAGTATCGCTACGCCGGAACTGACAACCGCCAGGCCGCCACGGCCGAGCCGTCCAACGCCGGGAATGGCAATCCAGGTAATGAGGATGATGAAGACGCCAAGCACGATCTTGAGCACAGCGTCCGGCAGTTGCACGACGATAAAAGCCCCAATAGCGGCTCCGGCAACACTGCCCAGCATGAAGGGCAGCGCGATGTCCATCCGGATGTTGGAGCGTTGATGCCAGGCGCGTCCGCTATTGGAGCCGAGCTGGACCGCGCCATGCACCGGTATCAGGGACGCGACAGGGATGAAAATTCCCATGAGCGCCAGCATCGCAATGCCTCCGCCCACGCCGAATGAGGCCGTCAATGCGGATGTGAAGAAGCTTGCAACAACAAGCAGGCCAGCGATCGCCGGAGTAATTCCATCAGGCAGAAATGCTGCTACGGCGTCCAGTCCGGTCAAGCCTCGCTTTTCTGAGCGAACTGACCGGACGGCCTGAAGCGCCACAGATAGCTTGGCAGGATGACTTCGGTGGATTGCGGCTTGATGCCGAGTCCGGGAAGCGTGCGGCCTTCCTTGATTGCGGCCTCCGACACGACATTGTCGCTTTTCAGCAGCGTCACCTGATCGCGTGTCAGCAGCGGATTTGGCAGCATGCCAAGCACGGAACCCTGTATCTCGGCCAGAAACCAGGGAATGGGCACGAGAAGGCGCTTGCGTTCGATGACGTCAAGCACCTCTTGCATCAATTCGCGGAACGTCGAGACTTCGGGTCCGCCAAGTTCATAGATCCTACCGCCGGCCACCTTGCCGTCGACGGACAGGGCGATCGCCTCGGCGACGTCTCCGACGAACACCGGCTGAAAGCGTGTTTCACCGCCGCCGATCAGCGGCAGGAACGGCGACAGCCTTGCCATGTTGGCAAAGCGGTTGAAGAAGCTGTCCTCTGGTCCGAAGATGATCGACGGGCGCACGATGACCGCCTGCGGGACCGTCTCGAAAACGGCACGCTCGCCAGCAGCCTTGGTGCGCGCATAGTCGGCTTCGCTGTCATCGGCGACGCCAAGAGCGGACATGTGGGTCAGGGGCACACCCGCAGCCCGCGCCGCTTCGGCGACCGCGCGCGCTCCGAATGCATGAACCGCGTTGAATGTCTGGCGCCCGCCTTCATGCAGAAGCCCGACGAGATTGATGACGTGATCGGCGCCCTCTACGGCCCGGTCGACGGACCAGCGCACGCGCAGATTGGCCTGGATCGCCTGGATCTGACCGACATTGCCCAGCGGCTGGAGATGACCGGCCAGGTCAGGTCGGCGAACGGCTGCGCGAACCCGATAGCCGCGCCGCGCCAGCGCTCTCACGACATGGCGTCCGACAAAGCCCGAGGCGCCGAATACGGTGACGAGTTTAGGGGTTTCCAGGATTTCGGTCATGGCTGCTCGCAAAAATACGTCTGGCGACTGCTTCTCCGCTTCTTAGTGCGTTTTCGCCGCGAGGCAAAGGTGATGTTTGGTCATTGGCTGCGGCACGACGCCCGCTTGATGCCTGTCATGTGGACCGGTAACCATTTTGGGAGGCAGAGTATCTTGCTAACGGCAAGGTCCGGTTTGGGTTGAGCGGGCAAGCATTCGATTGGCACTTCAGCAATCTCAAACGAATTCAAATCGAATATTATTTAGCCGGCTTCAGTAACGCGGACGATCACTTTGACGATCTCCCGACAAGATGTCATTGGTGGTGCTCGCCCGCTCAGGTAACTCGGCGCAGGATCTGCATGTACGAGGTCGAACTCAAATTTCTTTTTGACGAACCTGTCGCCGACATCTCGTCGCGCGCCAGGACACTCGCGTCGGCCGGTGACGGGGAAAAGTCCAGAACCGTGCGAAGCGTCTATTTCGATACCGAAGGGCATACGCTGAAGAAAGCTGGAATCGCGCTTCGGATACGCCGCGATGGCCGGCGCTGGGTTCAGACTGTCAAACTGAAGCGTCTGGCCAGTATCGGCCTATCCCAGGTTGGAGAGATCGAGATCGCAGCGCCCGGCGGAAAGCTGGCGCTGGACGCAATTCCCGATGAGGCGGTTCGCGACCAGTTGCGCCAGCACATTGATGGAATGCCGCTGAAGCCGATATGCGAAACGGTGATCAGGCGAACCACCTTCGAGGTGGCCGTCGGGTCCGGCACTGTCGCCGAGATCGCCGTCGACGTCGGGGCCATTCAGGCAGGCAATCATTCAGCGGAATTGCGTGAAGTCGAGATCGAGCTTGTGCGAGGAGAGCCGCGCGACCTGTTCGACATTGCGCGGGTTCTGTTTCCCTCCGGAAGCGCCCGATTTTCGACGCTTTCCAAGTCGGCGCGCGGCTACATGCTGGCTGAGACCGGTCGCATCGAGCCGGATGTCGCGCCCCGAAACGCAGAGCCCGTTGCCCTGCGCAGCGAGCTGACCGCCGAGGAAGGCATGCGTGACATATTGCGTGAATGCGTTGCGCAGATCCTGCCGAATGTGGAGGTCGTGGAACGGCTCGATGTGCCGGAAGGTCCGCATCAATTGCGTGTCGGACTGCGGAGATTACGCAGTGCGATGTCCATCTTCGCGCCTGTGGCCAGAAGCCCGGAACTGGAACGGCTTGACAAGGAGGTGGCCTGGCTGGCGCGTGAGGTCGGTGCGCTACGCGATCTCGACGTGGCCGGTGGCGAAATCGTCGGCGATGAGATTGCCTTGCATCCCGACGAGACGAGCCTTCAGGTGCTTGCAAAGTGCCTTGAGGCGGATGCCGCGCGGCAACGGACCGAGGTTCGCGCCGTTCTGGGTGGATCGCGGGCGCGGACACTGCTGCTCGACCTCGTGTGTTTCGTCGAAACGCGTGGCTGGCTGGTTTTGGGCGAGCTTGAACAGACGGCCCGTCTTGCCGCACCGCTGACGGAACTGTCGCGCGAGGCGCTGGAAAAGAGATGGAAGAAAGTCGCCCGTCATGCACGCGGGATCGCGTCGCTCGATATCGAGCAGCGGCATGAGTTGCGAAAGGAACTGAAGAAGCTGCGCTACACCATCGAATTCTTCTCGCCGCTATATCCAGGCAAGCGGGTGGCGGTGATGGTGGCCAAGCTCAAGTCGCTGCAGAATGTATTCGGGTCGCTGAATGACGTGGCAATGGTCCGGAGCCTGCTAAGCCGGAAAGACCTAATACCCTCCGACGACGTTGCGATGCAGCGAGCGGTGGGGTGGATCCTCGGCGCAAACGAGGCGCGCGCCGAAACAGGCTGGGCGGGCGCAAAGCGCCAGTGGCAGGAACTGAAGCAGGCAAAACCGTTCTGGCGCTAGCAGCGGATCGTGGCTGTTCGATCCCTTGGATGTTGCAAACACCTTCATTCTCGGCTTGAAGCGGGCAATGTCAGAACAATTGGTCATTTCGATTGATGGTCCTGCGGCCTCGGGCAAAGGCACGCTCGCACGCCGCTTGGCCGACTATTATCATCTGCCGCATCTGGACACGGGGCTGTCCTATCGCGCGGTAGCCTATGCGCTGATCGCCAGGGGTGCGCCACTCGACGACGTGGAGAAGGCCATCGAAGCGGCCCGAAGCGTCGATCTGGCCAACCTCGACAAGCATGCGTTGTCTGCACATCACGTGGGCGAGGCGGCCTCCCGCGTGGCCGTTATTCCCGAACTGCGCCGAATCCTTGTCGAGAAGCAGCGGGAGTTTGCAGGTCGCCCGGCCGGAGCGGTGCTGGACGGACGCGACATCGGTACGGTCGTCTGTCCGGATGCCGATGTGAAGCTCTACGTCACGGCCAGCGCGGAAGTGCGTGCAGCGCGGCGCTTGCGCGACATTGAATCGCGCGGCGGCACCGCGGAATTCGACGAAATATTATCAGACATCAGAAAGCGCGACGAACGCGATACAGGCCGTTCGGACTCGCCATTGAGGCCGGCCGTCGATGCGCACTTGCTCGACACGAGTAAAATGTCTATAGAAGCCGCGTTTCAGGCGGCCCGGAAGCTCGTTGACGAGACATTGGCCAAACGGAACGACATCTGACATCGGAAGGTCGCGCATCGCATCTGGCGGTTCGGCAACCCATATGATGTTGGAAGCACAGAACCGCCTGCCCGCATTCTTTTGCGCCGTCACCGCCAATATAGAGCGGAAGACAAGGGTCGAAAGACCCGGAATGCAAGGTAGGCAAACGTAACGCTAACCCACGGCGCCGCTCCGTCAGAAGACTGGTTGGAGCCTCCAGGAGATCAAATGTCAGAATTCAATCCCTCGCGCGACGATTTCGCCGCGCTTCTCGAAGAGTCGTTTTCCGATGGCCATTCGGGCGAAGGTCAGGTCGTGCGCGGCACGGTCACGGCGATCGAGAAGGACATGGCCGTCATCGACGTCGGCCTTAAGGTGGAAGGCCGCGTGCCGCTGAAGGAATTCGGCGCCAAGGGCAAGGAAGGCGGCTTGAAGCCAGGCGACACCGTCGAGGTTTATGTCGAGCGCATCGAGAATGCCCTCGGCGAAGCCATGCTGTCGCGTGACAAGGCACGCCGCGAAGAGAGCTGGGGCAAGCTCGAAGAGAAGTTCGCCAAGGGCGAGCGCGTCGAAGGCATCATCTTCAACCAGGTCAAGGGTGGCTTCACCGTCGATCTGGATGGCGCGGTCGCCTTCCTGCCGCGTTCTCAGGTCGACATTCGTCCGATCCGCGACGTGACCCCGCTGATGCACAACCCGCAGCCCTTCGAAATCCTCAAGATGGATCGTCGTCGCGGCAACATCGTCGTGTCGCGCCGCACCGTTCTCGAAGAGAGCCGTGCCGAGCAGCGTTCCGAGATCGTCCAGAACCTCGAAGAGGGTCAGGTGGTCGAGGGCGTGGTCAA
>JAMLJA010000025.1 GCA_023953905.1 Rhizobiaceae bacterium
CCCCCGCCGCCACCGCCGCCGCTGCCACCACCGCCGCCGCCGCCGGTGCCACCACCGCCGGTGCCACCACCGCCGCCTATGCCAACATCAACATCGACATCGACACCATTTCCGCCGACGGATGCGCCAATGCCTGCGGTGACACCTCCACTGCCGCCAATTGATGCGTCGACACCGGCATCGATGCCTGAGCCGCCAATGCTTGCGCTCACTCCGGTGTCGATGCCACGGCTACCTCCGACGCTGGCGTCCACATTCGCACCCAGGCCGCCATTACTGCGTCCGCCAACATCGACGCCGGCATTCACGCCGCTGCTTCCGCCAACGGATGCACCGACGCCCAAACCGCCATTGCTGCCGCTTCCAATGCTTGCGTTGACGCCGTTAGCGCCGCCGACCGATACGCCGAGGCCCCCACCGCTGGTATCCACGTCCACAACGCCTCCTAGAGCGTCGCCCAATCCTCCCAGGCCTCCGCCCAGTCCACCGAGCCCACCGCCTCGTGAGCCACCTCGTTCCTGGGCGGACGCCGCCAATGCCAAGCTTAGAACGACTACGCCAGATGCGAGCCCGATAGAAAACTTCTCTAGTACTCTCGCCATGAGACACTCCCTTTGATTCAAAAATCTACAACTTCCAAGATTTAAGAAGTGAGTAGATCACACGATAAGAACGTGAAAAGAATCGTAAAGTTCATACGACAATAGAGGGATAGTTACAGCGCAATTCAGAGGAACATTAGAATCTTAAATATTTGAGTTCTTATAAAAATATCTCGGAGAGGAATAACGCAAAAGAATCAGAAAGATTCGCGGGGGATCCATAAGGCGAAACGGAGTCGGTACGGGGCGGTCTGTGTACAAACTTTCTTGTGCGTAAGCGAATGGAGGAAGGGGGTCCGGCGTTTAAGATCGGGGCTTGCATCACATTCTGATGATTGGCTTGAGATCTCGCGAACCCTTTCCAGCAATGGCCCCGGCATCTTGAACGGCAGCGATTTGCTATCGCTCGCACGCGCGCAAGCTCGCTCACGGACGGACGGCGAGGTGAGTACCTATTTTGGCGAGTCGTCGCTTGCCTGGGGTCAGGCGTAGGGAAGGCCTTCCGGCGTACGCTGGAAGTAGATCAGATCGATCACAATGCTGGGCTTGCCGAGTATGGTCAGTATGGCGTGAGCCTGACCGCGATGATGCGTCTGATGATTGAATAGATGGGCCAGGGCGGGGGCAAGGCGCTGCGACACGGTGCGGAGGTCGCTGACTGTCAGGTAACTGAAACGCCCCCTGATGCCGGCATCATCGAATGCAGCTATCCAATCAATGATGCGTTGATCTTCGTTGATTCGTGCTGCCCGTAGCTTGGCAAAATCCCTGTGAATAATCGCGTCGAGACTGTTGGGCGCGTCACCTGTGCCGCTCATACGTTTAAGCCAGATCCGATCGGTGACCAGAAGATGGTTGAGCGTCCCCATCATCGAACCAAAGACGACTCCAGTATCGCGCTCCCACTCGTCTGAG
Organism: Rhizobiaceae bacterium; assembly: GCA_023953905.1. Classification (GTDB taxonomy): domain Bacteria; phylum Pseudomonadota; class Alphaproteobacteria; order Rhizobiales; family Rhizobiaceae; genus Arvimicrobium. The sequence continues at coordinate 1,518 of JAMLJA010000025.1, forward strand.
CTAAGCTGGGCTGCCGCATCAAACAACCTTGCGTTGGCCCATGCATTGTATGCAGCCATCATCATGTAATGTCGCTTCATGGCCGTCTCCCGCATGCTGACCGCATGGGTTCTAGCAGACGGTCGCCTGGGAAAGGAACTCGCCTATGACAATTCTGCTCTATGACTTGGTAGGTGCTGACGAAAACCGTCCATTCAGCCCGCATTGCTGGAAAGTCACGATGTCTCTTGCACACAAGGGATTGCCGTTTGAGAGCGTGCCGACACCGTTTACGAAGGTTCCTGTGGTGGAGGGCGGCTTTTCCCCAACCGTTCCCGTCATTCGGGACGGAGACAAACTGGTACGCGATTCCTTTGACATCGCGCTCTATCTCGACCGCGCCTATCCGGATCGCCCCAGCCTCTTCGGCGGTGCCGGCGGTGAAGCCATGTGCCGGTTCATCGAGCGCTGGTCACAGACCATGGTGCACCCGTTCATGGGCGCGGCAGCGATGCTCGATATCTACGATCGGCTTTCGCCCGAGGATCAGGTCTATTTTCGGGAGAGCCGCGAGAAGCGTAACAATGGACGGACTTTGGAAGCCGTGTCTTCCGAGCGGGAACAGCGACATCCGGAGTTTCTGAAGAAGCTGGAACCGCTGCGCAATACGCTCTCGATGCAGCCATTCCTTGGCGGAAATGATCCGCTCTTTGCGGATTACATCGTATTTGGCGCCTTCCAATGGGTTCGCATCATGTCGCCATTTGCATATCTGCCTTCCGGGGACCCGATCCTTGACTGGTTCGAGCGCTGTCTTGATCTCCGTGGAGGACTGGCAAGGAAAATTCCGGCCGCGGCTTGAAGCGGGCTGGTGCGCCGCACTTGGCAAGGCCCGTCGCTCCGCGTATAGAGCCCGCCACTTCAGGCCAATAGACCAGACAGGGACACACATGGCGATCGAACGCACCTTCTCGATGATCAAGCCCGACGCAACCCGCCGCAATCTGACCGGCGCCATCACCAAAATGCTGGAAGATGCCGGCTTGCGCGTCGTGGCATCCCGCCGCGTATGGATGAGCCGCCGCGACGCGGAAGGCTTTTACGCAGTCCACAAGGAACGCCCGTTCTTCGGTGAACTGGTCGAGTCCATGTCGTCGGGCCCCACGGTCGTTCAGGTTCTCGAGGGTGACAACGCTATCGCAAAGAACCGCGAAGTGATGGGTGCAACCAACCCCGCGAACGCAGACGAGGGCACCATCCGCAAGGTGCATGCTCTTTCGATCGGCGAGAATTCCGTACACGGCTCGGACGCTCCGGAAACCGCCGCGCAGGAAATTCGCTACTGGTTCTCCGACACCGAGATCGTCGGCTGACGATTTGAACCAGGAGGTCTTGAACCTTCAATCGATGGACGGCCGGGCCGCAACGCCCGGCCGTTTTTCTTTCGAAAACTATGATGCTTGAGGCGCGGCTAGATTTAAGGCTTTTGACGAGGGCATGCCGGTAGCCTTCGCGAAAGCCCTGAAATCTTCATCCCTCATGGGTTTCGAGTAGAGAAAGCCCTGGAAGAAGTCACACCCGAAAGCGCGCAGATAGGCTTCCTGCCGAACGTTTTCGACATGTTCGGCGACCACGATACGCCCAAGATTGCTGCCCAGCGATAGCATTGTCTTGACGAGAGCCCGGTCCGCGTCAGCCTTTTCGATATCGGCCACAAAGCTTCCGTCGATCTTCACTTCATCGAAGGGCAGGTTCTTCAAATAGGTGAGGGATGAATAACCTGTACCGAAGTCGTCGAGTGAGAGCCGAATGCCAAAGCTCTTGATCTGTTGCATGAGCGTAGCGGTACGTTGCTGATCGCCTGCATCGATATGTTCGACAAGTTCGAATGTGAGCTTCCTCGGGTCGAAACCAACACCGTCCAAACGTTTGCCAAGGTCATTTATGAAGTCCTGGCTGCCGATGGTCTGAAGATTCATATTGAGTGCGAGGCGCAGATGAGCGCACTCCGGCACGGCTTGCCAGCCGCTAAGCGTCTCCAGACCGCGATCGAGGACGAAAGTGGCAAGCTCAGATCCGAGTCCGTAGCGCGAAACCAGTGGCATGATAATGTCAGGCCCGACAGGTCCCCGTCCGGGATGGTTCCAGCGTATGAGTGCTTCAGCGCCTGTGAGCTTCCGGTTGTGATCGAATTGTGGCTGGAAATGCAACTCGAGCTGACGGGCACCTAGCGCGGCGCGCAACTCATTGAGAAGCTGGTAACTTTCCAGTTCGCGCTCCATCGCCTTGGGGTCAAAGAGCGCAGTACCATTTCGACCTGCTGACTTCGCTTGATACATTGCGATGTCAGCGCATTTGAGCAATTGCTCGACGCGACGCTCTTCCCCATCAAAAGCCAAAATTCCGATGCTGGCCGAACTCACATGATGTAGTTCCCCAAGCGTGAACTCCTTTCGGAGCGCGGCAAGGGCGCGGTTAGCGATGACGATCGCATTGCGCTTCATCTCCGCGGCGCTCGATCCGGCGTCTTCCAAGATCACCACAAATTCGTCGCCGCCGATGCGGGCGACCATATCATTGGGGCCTACGCAGTCCAGCAGTCTCGCGGCGACTTCGATCAGGTAACGATCGCCAACATCATGGCCCCGCGCGTCGTTCAGCGTCTTGAAATTATCAAGGTCGATGAAGAGCAGCGCGCCGTATTCCTTTCGCTCGGCGCAACGCGCAAGCGATTCGGACATCCTCTGGAAGAATCTGCGTCGATTGGGCAGGCGCGTCAGAGGGTCGAAGAAGGCAAGTTCCTCAATCTCCAGTTCCTGGCGCTTCCGCACGGAGATATCGGCAAGGTAGCCGTGCCACTTGATGCCCGCAGGAACCAGTTCGGGATGCGCCAGAAGATGCACCCATTTTTCAGCTCCATCGCGGGCAATGATGCGGAATTCGTGATCCCATGCCAGCAAGCTTTCTGCTGCCGCATTCAGCGATTTCATATAGGCTGGGCGATCCTCTTCGGCGACCATTGCCACAAACAGCTGCGGGTTTGCGGACATTTCAGCACCGGTTACACCGGCGATCGATGTCGCGCCGGCACTGAGATAGTGAAATTCTTTGATCTGACCAGCATCCATCGTGAACTGGAAAAGGGCGCCGGGAAGCTGATTGCTCAAGCGCTGGAGCTGAGCTTCCGCAGCAAGACGCCGCACTGTGTCGGTTATCTCTCGAACGGAGCCCTCGTAGAACAGCGGGTTTCCCTTACTATCTCGCACCAGACGGGCTGATTCCGAAATCCAGATGCGCTCGCGGGTCTTGTGACGATAGACTTCCGATACGAAATCTTCCACGCGACCATGCCGCTGAAGCAGTTCGCGAAACTCCTGACGTCTTGTAGGTTTCACGTACCACTCTCCGCCGATGTCTTTAACGGCGGCGAGCAGTTCCTTTTCTGTCTCGTATCCATTGAGTTTGACGAGGGCGCGGTTTGCGCTGATCTGACGGCCATCCGGCCGCGAGCGATAGATGCCTTCAGAGAGGTTCTCGACAAGCGTCGCGTAGTTCTGCTCTTGTTTGGAAGCGCGCCGATAAAGGCGGCGATAGCGCAACAGTGCGCCCGTCAGCAACAAGCACAGGCAGACGCCGCCCAGGATAGCGAGCACTGTCGCGTCCATAGAAAGGAGGAGGTTGATGAAGTCTGCCATCCGTATCGCGAAAGAGTGATCCTGATGCCTCCTATCATCCACGCATTGCGAAACCGCTAACCTGAACGTGTAAAATGATGCATCTAGAAGTTGCTTCTGAAGCGGGGCGGGGCTCCATCGCTCGCATCAGGATACCCTATTGAGTATCAAATGCAGTGGAGAGTTTTGTCCGGCTTCGAGGTCATGGGCGAATTCCGTGGCGAACAGCGTCCGCTCGCTGACCGATATTTCGGCTCTTACGACAAAGGTGCCGGTCTTGGGGATGTGATCTGGCTCGACCGAAAGGTCGAACGCAATTGGTACTTGGCCGGGATTGCGGATTCTCTGCCGGCTGATCGACGCGATCCTGCCGCTGCATGAAGAGATATGGTTGATCTCGATTGTTGCCACAGCATCCGGGGGGAGGGACATTCGTTCCCGGTAGGTCAGGTCTCCCGACACTCGCCATGCCTTGCTATCTGCCCGCATGGGTAACGCGGCGATACCCAGCATCAGTGGGGTCACGCCAAAGACCAACAATTCCGCGAGCTTTCCGATGACCATAGGTGCGTCCTCCGTCGAGCAGAGGGCGATCCGATTATGGTTGAAGATGGGACGTTTGAAGCCAATAACGGCAATGTGATTCAGACGGGGCCCGAGGTCTATTTCGGCTGCCAGCGCGCCGCAGCCTGATCGTCGCTTTCACGGGCATCCACCCACCCGCCTGCAGATCCGTCCAACAGGTGCTCCTTCTTCCAGAAAGGCGCACGCGACTTGAGGTAATCCATCACGAAAGACGCTGCTTCGAAAGCGGCTTGCCTGTGCGACGAAGCCGCAATCACAAGAACAATGTTTTCGCCCGGTGCAATCTTGCCGAAACGGTGGATAACGGACAGTCCCTGGAGGGGCCAGCGGACCAGAGCTTCATTGGCGATCTGCGTCATTTCCGCTTCCGCCATGCCGGGATAGTGTTCGAGTTCAAGCGCGGATAATGTCCCGCCCTCATCGCGACACAGACCTGAAAACGTCACGATGGCGCCGATGTCGCTGCGCCCGGCTGCCAGCCGCTCAACTTCCGCCGAAAGCTCGAAATCTTCGGCCTGTACCCTGACGAATGGAGCGACCGGCGCCAATTCAGCCCCCGGTCATGGGCGGAAACAGCGCGATCTCGCGTGCTCCTGCCACTGGTTCGTTGTGCTGAACATGCTCCTGATTGATCGCAACACGAATGGCTTGCGGGACTTGCAGAGCCTGTTCGTAGCCTTCCCCGCGCGATTTCAACCACCCAAGCAGATCGCCGACGGTGCGAATACTGGATGGCAGGTCGATGTCTTCCTCGGATTTTCCGATCCGCTCCCGCACCCACGCAAAATAGATGAGCTTCATACCGCTCCCGCCCTGCTATTCGTCGACGATATGCTTCAATCCGGCTCTGAAATAGTCATAGCCGGTGTAGAGCGTGACGATTGCCGATATCCACAACAGCACAATGCCGGTCTCGGTCGCATAGGAAACGATCTTGTCCAGTGCAGGGCCAGCGAGCAGCACGGCGATTGAAATCATCTGGATGGCTGTTTTCCATTTCGCCAGTTGTGTCACCGGCACGCTGACTTTGAGCGCGGCGAGATACTCTCTCAGGCCCGATACGAGAATTTCACGGCACAATATGATGATCGCGGCCCATAGCGTCCATCCCGCGATCGTGCGATCCGTGTCAGCTGCCAGAAGCAAGAGGCTCGTTGCCACAAGCAGTTTGTCGGCAATCGGGTCCAACATGCGGCCGATATTTGACGTCTGCTTCCAGGCCCGGGCCAAGTAGCCGTCAAGGTAGTCGGTGATGCTGGCGACGACGAATATCACCAAGGCGGACCACCGGGCGAAATCGCTCGATTGCAACCGTCCCTCAAGAAAAAAGCAAAGGACGATGAGCGGCACCGCCAGGATGCGCGCGTAAGTCAGCATATTCGGAAGGTTGAAAGCGCGTTTTGCCATTATATCCAACAGGCTTCATGTCCGCTTGATGATGTGCGGACGAGGAATTCGTCAATCGCGGCGTGCCGCATTACCAGTGCTTACATAGTGTGTGTTTCATCATTTCTCGTGAAAATGATCGTAAATCACCTTGGCGACTGCCTCTGAAACGCCTTCGACCGCCCTCAGATCCGACATTGCGGCGCGGCTGACTGCTTTCGCAGTTCCAAAATGCAGCAGCAGGGCGCGTTTACGGGTCGGACCGATTCCGGCTATCTCATCGAGCGGATTTCGTATCATCTCCTTCTTACGCCGGGCGCGGTGGGAGCCGATCGCGAAGCGATGGGCCTCGTCCCGCAGGCGCTGCACAAAATAGAGCACCGGATCGCGCACTGGCAGGGTGAAAGACTCGCGTCCGGCGCAAAAGAATCTCTCGCGGCCAGCATCGCGATCCTGCCCCTTGGCAACGCCGATCGCAACCACACGGTCCGAAATGCCGAGGTCTGCCAGAATTTGGCGAACCGCACTCATCTGTCCCTGTCCGCCGTCGATGAGGATCACGTCGGGCCAGGCGGGAAACGAATCGATATCGCTGTCTGCGGCGCCTGGTTGAGGGGCGCCGTCCTCTTCATCCTTCAGCAATCGCGAGAAGCGCCGCTCCATCACTTCACGCATCATTCCGAAGTCATCGCCAGGCGTAATCGTGGTCGAGCGGATGTTGAACTTGCGATACTGGTTTTTGACGAACCCTTCCGGTCCCGCCACGATCATCGCGCCAACCGCGTTGGTGCCCATGATGTGCGAGTTGTCGTAGACCTCTATCCGGGTCGGGATCTTTTCCAGCTTGAACGTCTCCGCGAACCCAGAAAGCAATCGGGTCTGCGTGGAGGTCTCGGACAGCCTTCGGCCAAGCGCCTCGCGCGCATTCTGCAGCGCGTGGTCGGTCAGATCCTTCTTCTCGCCGCGCTGCGGAGCCGAGACCGTCACCTTGTAGCCTGCGCGGGTCGAAAGCGCTTCCGCCAGAAGCATCTGGTCCTCGACAGCGGTCGACAGGAGGATCTGGCGAGGGCAGGGCTTGTCATCATAGAACTGCGCCAGAAAAGAACCGAGAATAGCGGCCGGCTCCAGCGCCGAGTCTGCCTTGGGGAAATAGGCTCGATTGCCCCAATTCTGACCCGTCCGGAAAAAGAACACCTGTATGCAGGTTTGGCCGCCTTCCATGTGGATGGCGAAGACATCGGCTTCCTGCACGGATTGCGGATTGATTCCCTGATGCGCCTGAACATGCGAGAGGGCGGAGAGTCTGTCGCGATAGACTGCGGCCTGCTCAAAATCGAGGTTCTCGGCAGCATGCTGCATGGCGTCCGAAATTTCGCTTTTCACCTTTTGGCTGCGACCGGACAGGAAGTCTTTCGCTTCAGACACAAGTTCCGCGTAATCCTCCTGCGAAATCTCGCCAGTGCACGGACCCGAGCACCGCTTGATCTGAAAGAGCAGGCAGGGGCGGGTCCGGCTGTCAAACACGGAATCGGTGCAACTTCGCAGCAAGAAGGCGCGCTGCAAGGAGTTTATGGTCCTGCCAACAGCGCCTGCGGAGGCAAACGGTCCAAAATAGTCGCCTTGTCGTGAGCGTGCCCCGCGATGCTTGAAAATGCCTGGCGCGGCATGGTCACCCGTCAGCACGATATAGGGAAATGACTTGTCGTCACGCAGCAGGACGTTAAAGCGCGGTCGCAACCTCTTGATCAGATTCGCTTCCAGAAGGAGCGCTTCCGTCTCGGTGCGTGTGACGACAAACTCCATAGTCGCCGTTTCGCGCACCATCCGTTCAATGCGGTTCGTATGGAATCGCCCCTGCGCGTAGTTGGTGACGCGCTTCTTGAGACTGCGCGCCTTGCCGACATACAGCACGTCGCCGCCGGCATTCATCATGCGATAGACGCCGGGCCTGTTCGGAAGCCGGCGCGCAAGCCCCTGTATGACCTCCGAGCCGACCTTTCCGTCGGTTTCGCCTTTGTAGGATCCCCAGTCTATCGCGGTGAAATCGACTGCAACGGCGTCAATCGCCGGATCCGCATCCGTGCCAAGATCTTCCTCGAGGTCCTCCTCCGGCATATAAACGTCGACCTCTTCGTCGACGCCATGCGTGCTCACGGGCGAGGGCGATGAAGCAGCGTTATTTTTTGAACCGCCTGAACTCATTCGTTTCCTGTCGCGTCCGGTGTCCGCCATGCAAGATGCTGGCCGCCGTCTATGGCAATCATCTGGCCGGTCACCGATTTTGCCTCCCATAGATAGCGAATGGTTTTCCCAAATTCATCGAGCGACGGGCCGTGACCCAGCGGAACGCTTCGTGCCTGAGCCTCGAAATCGGCAGCTCTTTGACGAACATTGGCCAGCGTCGGTCCAGGACCGATTGCGTTCACGCGTATCCTGGGTGCGAATGTCTGAGCCATTGTGCGGGTCGCATCCCACAGAGCCGATTTCGACAAGGAGTAGGAAAAATATCTTGGTGTGGGCTTCCAGACGCGCTGGTCGATGATGTTTACCACCATGCCTTCGTGGTCTTGGGGAAGGGCTTCATGAAACTTTTGCGCCAGCATCACCGGGGCCTTCACATGCAGATCGAAATGCCTGTTCCAGATATCCCATGAGAAAGCGTCCGCTGTGTCCGGCTCGAACACCGAAGCATTGTTGACCAGAATATCCAGAGGGCCAGCGATGGAAGTGGCCTCTCGAATAAGCCTCTCCACCGCATTCATTTCTGTCAGATCAGTCTGAACGACGAACGCTCGGCCGCCTTTGGCTCGGATTAACGCGGCCAATTCTTCACTGCAGTTGCCAGAGCGATTGTAGTGGATGACCATTTCGAAACCGTGATCCGCAAGGTCCTCCACGATCGCGCGTCCTATCCGTTTCGCGCCGCCCGTGACCAGGGCCCTGCGAGAGGTTTGCAAGCCGTGTCTCATGAGAAAATCGACCCCGATCGCCCGAATGTGGCAACGAAGCCTTCATTCATGCGGCTTCATTGTGGCGCTGGCCACTTGCAGGCAGAGCTCTTGCCGGCAGATGACCGCCCGATCGCCTCTATATAGAGGCCGCAACATACTGATCCAAGGGCGCTTTTCTCCGCATGCACACATATGCTGACATGCTCATGTTGCGCAGCAGCAACATCACGGTTCAGCCGCATTGTCGCCAGTCAATGACCTCGATTGAGGAAAGCTTCAGCCGCATTTGGACACGACATTTGGAACCGTAAGCGCTGCATGCCGTTAGGTGGGAACGGTGTGGGACAGAACTCAAGTTTGCATAGGCCCAATGGTTCGGGCCAAGGAGTAACAATATGAAGATCACATCCAGATTTACGCGCACGTCCGTCGCCACTCTCGGCATGGTGGCGCTGCTGGGCTCGATGAACGCATATGCAGCAGACGTTGTTATGGAAGAGGCACCGGCACCCATGCCGATCGCGGAACTGCCCGTCGCAAGCTGGGCTGGTCCTTATGCCGGTCTGTCGGCTGGTTACGGGTTCGCTGGTCGCACCCGTGACAAGACGCTGGACAACAAGATCGATACCGATGGTTTCATCGGTGGCGCCTTTGTGGGTATGCAGTGGCAGAGCGGCAACATCGTCTACGGTGTTGAAGGCGACGTGAACTACAATGACATGAGCGGTTCGAACGCTGGTGTGAAGTCTCAGTCAAGCGTTGATGGCTCGGTTCGTGCTCGCCTCGGCTACGCTGTAACGCCTGACATCCTGCTCTATGGTACGGCAGGTGGTGCTGCGCAGAGCCTCAAGATCAAGGACGCGGTCGGATCTGACAGCAATACGCAACTCGGCTGGACCGCAGGTGCGGGTGCTGACGTCAAGATTACCGAGCAGGTCTTCGGTCGTGTAGAGTACCGCTATTCTGACTATGGTACCGACGACTTCAACACCGGTGCCGGCAATCGCCGCATCGATTCGTCCGACAGCCGTATCACTTTCGGCGTTGGTATGAAGTTCTGATCCGTATTCAGAATTCATCTGAATGAAAAGAGCCGGGCATGTCCCGGCTCTTTTTTGGCTATCGCTGAAGCAGTCTATTTCGGCGTCAGCGTTGAGAGTTCCGGGAACTTCTGATCGAAACGGGCTGCCCAACGCTTCAGCTTCGTATGACCCCGTTCCCACTGGCCCGCAAAACGAAGATCAAGATACCCAATGGTTGCCCGCAGCGCGATATGACCTGCTGTGATCTTCTGCGGAAGTTTCGGCGTATCGATACACAGAGCGTCGAGCGCACGTGTGGCTTTTGACCATTGCCGGTCCAGCCACACGTCATGAACCTTCTCCGGTGGACGCATGCGACGCTCGTAAACATGTGCGAGGAGTACGTCGCAAATTCCGTCAGCTACGGCCTCCAATTGTTCGGCATCGAGCCTCTTCCCGGCATTGCGGGGGAAAAGCTTTCCACCTGATTCACGGTTGAGAAATTGGGTGATCACGCGGCTGTCGTAAACCGGGCGTCCTTCTTCCGTCACGAGAACGGGGATCTTGCCGAGAGGATTCGCATCGGTGAGCGAGCCGGATTGCGCCGCCGTGTCCGTCAGGACCTCCTCGATCGCAATACCTGCATAGGCGGCAGCCATGCGCACCTTGGCGCTATAGGGAGAAGCCGGCGCATAAAGAAGTTTCATCATCAGTCGTTTCCTCCATATGCCTTGATCGTCGAACGCGATCAGCCGCCGCGAATCGGTGGCATAACGGCCTTCGGCATTCGGCACGAACGCCGGTCAACCTCTGGGCAGCTCCGGAATTCAAGTTGCTTCGTCATGCAAATGCGCACTTCGCGCAAGTATCTCTTGTCGCAGGTTATGGCAATTCCGTCTTCGGGCAATAACGCGTTGGACTGCACGAAACTTTGCTCGACATTCAAGGGAGACACAGTGCGATAAGAGTTTAGGCGAGAGAAATCGCTCGGTATCTGTACGCGCTCGCGAGCCTCGCGAAGGACAGCAAAGTAATCGTTCTGCGACAGGCCGCTGCAGCTGCCGTGTTTGCGCCATTGGTGCCGGATAAGACCCGCCGAGGGCATAATGTCATAGAGGCTTCGGAGTGTGATGTCGGACACGTCGAGCCGATCTGATCGGCAATCTTGCGGAAAGCCCCGCTCGAATTGCGGCCAAAGGCCGTGAACAACGAACGCGTAGGGTCGTCCGCCGGCGCATTGTTGACGATTGGCATCGCGGCCCTCCGCCTCGCAATAGCTTGGCGACCATGACAGCGAGAGCACGTAAAAATCGAATCCTGAGCCAGATGGGACTGGCGTTTTCGTCTGTGGACCGGGCTGCGAAGGTTGCGACTGGGAGATGGGTGCGTTGGGCGCAGACGGCTCTTCCGAAGAGTCGCATGCAGCCAGCGCTACGCCCGCGAGCGCCAGGATGGTCAGGCGCAACGCAAACAGTGACAATGAGAAAAGCCCAAACCTAGCGCAGGACGCGGCAGTGTCCGTTATAGACGAACCAGCGATCGAATCCCGAAACGCAGAATTCGACATTGTCTCCAAAGGCTCCCGCGAGGCCCTGTCCTTCCTCGATCATGTACCAGACATTGCGCTTGCGACCGTCCGACAGGAGCGCGGTCGCGCCGCAATAGCGCCGCGCAATCGGCCTATCTTCACGATACGGAAGGTAGCGGTGCTCATGCACCTTTCGAAATTCCGAAATCGCGACGTTGGGCAAATGCGGGACGTTGCGCACCTGATGGCTGAACCCCGAGCTGATCCGAGACAACACGCCAGCGTTTTCGCAAGCGCGGGGTGAGCGGTCACCCGCGGACGCTGTGCCCGTGAAGACACCAAGGGCACTGGCGATAATTGCCGCGGCGATCATTGAGAAACGGCGTTTCATCGAGAAGCTCCCAAGACACCGCCAAAGCGGTCGATTCGTTGCATTATCTTTACTTTGAGGACTTGCATGAAAGCGGTCAAGCCGCAGCATCTTCGCCGCTGAGCGCGGTGATGGAGAAGCGCCCACTCGATCCTTCGGAAAGGACCGATCTTAGGGCAGATAGAATAATGCCCACTTCTCGATCCAATCCGTAGGGCAGATTGACGACGGTCACGCCGCATCCATCGAGGCGAGGCTCCGAAGAGGGCGGTCTGACCTCGAACACGATGTCCGTGATCCGCGCAATGCCGGTCTCCTTCAAGTCGCTGCGAAAGGCGTTGACGGCCCTTCGATCCTTGATGGGGTACCAGAAGGCGTAGAGCCCGCTCGGCCAGCGCTTGTGCGCCTTGATCAGCCCCTGGATCATGCGGTCGAACTCCCCGGCTTCCTCGAACGGCGGGTCAACGAGTACGACGCCGCGTCTCTCCTTGGGAGGAATATGCGCTCCAAGCGCAAGCCACCCATCAAGATTGATCACGCGTGTCTGGATATCACCGGCGAACTTGGCGCCCAGCGCTTTTGCATCCACCGGATGCAATTCGATGGCCGACAAGCGGTCCTGCTTGCGAAGCAGGTGACGTGTGATGGCCGGGGAGCCGGGATAGCGCGACACACCGCCCTTTGGATTGAGCGCGCGCACGGTCTCGAGATAAGGCTCAAGCAGTTCGGCAGCGGCCTGCGGCAGGGAGGCATCCATTAGCCGGCCAATTCCGTCGCGCCATTCGCCGGTCTTTTGTGCTTCTGCGGAAGAGAGGTCGTAGACGCCGCGACCGGCATGCGTGTCGATGACACGGAAGGCCGCATCCTTTTTCTTCAGATATTCGATGATGCGGGCGAGCACGGCGTGCTTGACGACGTCTGCGAAATTCCCGGCGTGATAGATGTGACGGTAGTTCATGATCCTCGCCGTGTTCGCTTTGGCTCTACACTGCGAAGTGGGAACCGGCTAGATTGAAGACATGAACCAGCACGCCAAGATAGCCGAAAAGCAGGCAGATTTGAGAACAGGCCATTCTGCCTGTCCGCATGATTGCCCGTCGACATGCGCGCTGGATGTCGAGTTCCTCGATGGAACGCGTATCGGCCGCGTCCACGGCGCCAAGGAGAACAGCTATACGGCTGGTGTGATATGCGCGAAGGTCGCGCGCTACGCTGAGCGCATCCACCATCCGGATCGCCTTTTGAAGCCATTGATTCGCGGCGCCGCGAAAGGTGATGGCGTCTGGAAAGACGCCAGTTGGGAAGCGGCTCTGGATCTCGTGGCGGAGAAATTCCTCGCCGCCGAAGAGAAATTCGGCAGCGAGACGGTCTGGCCCTATTTCTATGCGGGAACGATGGGGCTGGTGCAGCGCGATGGCATAGAGCGGTTGCGTCATGCCCGAAAATACTCCGGGTTCTTCGGGTCGATCTGTACCAATCTCGCCTGGACCGGCTGGGTGATGGGTACCGGCTCACTTCGCGGCGCAGATCCGCGCGAGATGGCGAAATCCGACTGCGTCGTGATTTGGGGGACCAACGCCGTCGTCACTCAGGTCAACGTGATGACGCACGCGATCAAGGCGCGCAAGGAGCGCGGGGCCAAGATCGTCGTCATCGATATTTACGAGAACGCGACGGTCAAACAGGCGGATATGGGCCTCGTTCTCAAGCCGGGTACGGACGGTGCCTTGGCCTGTGCGGTCATGCATGTGCTGTTCCGGGAAAACCTTGCCGATCGTGCCTATCTCGAAAAGTTCACCGATGACCCGAAAGGGCTGGAGCAGCATCTTGCGACACGCACGCCGCAATGGGCGTCATATATCACAGGCCTTTCCGTCGAGGAGATCGAGGCGTTCGCGCGGCTCGTAGGCACAACGCAGCGGACGTTTTTTCGCTTGGGATATGGCTTCGCGCGTCAGCGCAACGGGTCTGCCAACATGCACGCGGCACTTTCCGTCGCCGCGGTCACCGGATGCTGGCAGTATGAGGGCGGCGGCGCATTCCATTCGAATTCCGGCGTGCTCAAGCTGAACACCGATCTCGTGGAGGGCACGCGTCTGCGAGATCCCCGAGTACGCCACCTCGATCAATCCCGGATTGGGGCCGTTCTCACCGGCGACGAAACCGCGCTTCATGGTGGCCCGCCCGTCACCGCGATGCTCATCCAGAACACCAATCCCGTGAATGTCGCTCCCGAACAACGCCTGGTGAAGAGAGGTTTCCTTCGCGACGACTTGTTCACCTGCGTCCACGAACAGTTCATGACTGACACCGCGATGTTGGCGGATGTGGTGCTCCCTGCCACCATGTTCATGGAGCATGACGACATCTACAAGGGGGGTGGTCACCAGCACGTGGTTCTCGGCCCGAAGCTGATCGACCCGCCAGTGGGGCCTCGCACCAATCACTTTGTCATCGAGGAACTGAGCAAGCGGCTCGGGGTCTCGCATTTGCCCGGCTTCGGCATGACGGAGCGGGAGCACATCGATGTCATGCTGGAAAAGAAGGGACTTGGCACATTCTCGACGTTCGCGGAGGAGCGTTGGGCCGATCTGCAGCCGGCATTCAATGACGCGCATTTCCTAAATGGATTTGCGCACCCCGACGGCAAGTTCCGCTTCCATGCCGATTGGAGCGGGCAAGTGGCGCCGAACAGGCCTCCGGCAAGCATCGGCCTCTATGGGCCGGTTGCTGAGCTTCCCGAGTTTCCCGATCATGTCGAGTTGATTGAGACAGCGGACGAGGTGCATCCATTTAGATTGGCGACGTCACCCGCGCGCAATTACCTCAACTCGACATTTTCAGAGACGCCGACGTCGAGAGCGAAAGAGGGCAGGCCGGAATTGCTCCTCCACCCAGATGATGCGGCAGCGATTGGCGTCGAGGACGGCGCGCGTGTGGAGATCGGCAATGAACGTGGTGAGGTGGTGCTTCACGCGAAATTTTTTGCCGGATTGAAGCGTGGCGTCGTCGTTGCAGAAGGACTATGGCCCAACAGTGCTCATGAGCGCGGCGAGGGCATTAACGTGCTGACCGGAGCCGACGCGCCCGCTCCCTACGGAGGTGCGGCATTCCACGACAACAAGGTGTGGGCTCGCCGCGCCTAATTGGCAGGTGAATGTAGTCGTTTCAGATTGGAGGGCGAGCGATTGGCGCAGCGGTAGATGCCGTATGTGAGCGGACTGCTAATGCAATTGACACGTCACGTTTTGCGTGCACACTCGCGAAAGTGGTTGCAAAACCGCGCCACGGGCTTTGGGGAGATACAGCATGTCGACGACGCGTTGCGCATATTGGGATAACATGAATAAGGGTTCGATCAGCGGTCTGATCAAGCCTCGCTGATCAGAGTTCCGGAGGGACGCTGGGGAAACTCGGCGTCCAGTTCCCCACGAGATAATTCGTTGATTGAAAAGTCCTATTCGCTTGGCTCGGTGAGTGCTGCTCGCCCCGAGGATATTCCTGTTCTTGCGCGCGATATGCGCGAGATCGACGTGATCGAAATCCGGAAATTTGCCGGTATCGGACCAGAGGAGGCTCTAAGCTTCTCTCTTCGGGGTGCGAAGCTTGCCTACTGCCTGCGCGACAAGAATGGCACGCCCGTGTCAATCATGGGTGTCGGCTGGCTGGCAAATCCACGTGCCGGAATGGCCTGGTTTCTATCTTCCGATGCAATCGACAAGATCGGACTGCTGTTTCTGCAGGAGACGCGAGCCTCGATCGACACGTTCATGCAGGGGCACGACGTCATTTCGAACTACGTCTACAGCCGCAACGAAAAGACTCTCAAATGGCTCAGATGGCTAGGTTTCGAGAAGCTTTCCGAAACCGACACCCCACATAGTGACGGGGAGCTGTTTTACGAGATGGCGCGGTTCAAGGACGCGACCATTCGCGACCTCTACCTCAATCGCGATTGGAGCGGCTACCTGAAAGCTTGCGGTTTCAGCTACGAGCGCTGACACTTCCAGCCAAGGTCAGGGGGTGAAGCGCGCCAGCTGCTCCAGATCCGGTTGATCCTGTGCGCGAGAAGGCGAAATCAGCATTCCGTCGACATCGGCTGAGGCCGACAGAACCGTTCGCCCGTCAGACATACGCGCTTTGCCTTCGGCCAGCAGCCTCAGCGCCAGCGGATAGATCTCGTGCTCGGCCTTGAGCACGCGCGCGGCAAGTGATTCTTCCGTGTCGCCCTCCAGAACGGGCACTGCTGCCTGCGCGATGATTGGCCCCTCGTCGGTCTCTGGGGTGACGAAGTGCACTGTCGCGCCGTGCAATCGAACGCCGGCTTCCAGTGCGCGCCGGTGTGTGTCCAGTCCCCTGAAAAGCGGAAGCAGAGAGGGGTGTATGTTGATCATGCGACCGCGCCACTTTTCAGTGAATTGGGCGGTCAGCAACCGCATATAGCCAGCCAGACAGACAATCTCGGCCTGAAGGCTCGTCAGCAGCGCGTCGATCGCGGCGTCATGGGCTGCCTTGTCGGCGAAGTCGCTTCTTTTGACGACATGTGTCGCAATGCCGCGCGCCATTGCGATGCCCAGACCTCGTGCATCCGCCTTGTCCGATATCACAGCCACAATCTCTGCCGGAAAGCCTCGCTCTTCGGCCGCATCGAGAAGCCGAACCATATTGGAACCGCGTCCGGAAATCAGAATTGCCGTGCGCTTGCGAGGTATCATGGCTCTAAAGTCCGATCGTTCCGCGATAAATGACGCCGTCGTCCCGCCGAGGCACAATGCGCCCGATCGGCGTGACCGTCTCTCCCGCTTCCTGCAGGACCGCAGCAACCTGAGCGGCCTGGCCGCCGGCGACTGCGATAACCATCCCGATGCCGCAGTTGAATGTCCGCATCATCTCCGTCGGTTCGACGCCACCAGTCTTAGCCAGCCATGAAAAAACCGGGGGCACTTCGATAGTATCGAGGTCGAGTTCCGCCGCGAATTCATCGGGCAGCACGCGCGGAATATTATCGGGAAAGCCGCCACCCGTGATGTGCGCCAACGCCTTGATGCCATGCGTGCTGCGGATCGCCTTGAGCAGTGGCTTGACATAGATCCGGGTCGGCTCGAGCAGCGCCTCGGCCAGCGTCAGGTCGGGCGCAAATGGTGCATTGTCTTTCCAGCGAAGCCCCGACATCTCCACGATGCGTCGCACCAGTGAAAAGCCGTTGGAATGCACGCCCGACGATGCGAGTCCCAAAAGCACATCGCCTTCCATGATGTCGTTCGTTGGCAGGAGTTGGCCGCGTTCCGCCGCGCCCACAGCGAAGCCGGCGAGGTCGTAGTCGCCCTCTTTGTAGAGACCCGGCATCTCCGCAGTCTCGCCGCCGATCAATGCGCAACCGGCGAGTCGGCAGCCCTCGGCAATACCCTTGACGATCGAAACGCCCTGTTCAGGGTCAAGCTTGCCGGTTGCGAAGTAATCGAGAAACAGCAGAGGCTCCGCGCCTTGCACGACCAGATCGTTGACACACATGGCCACGAGATCGATCCCGATCGTGTCGTGCTTGCCCGATTCGATGGCGATGACGAGCTTTGTGCCGACGCCGTCATTTGCGGCCACCAGAATGGGATCGGAGAAGCCGGCAGCCTTCAGGTCGAACAGGCCCCCAAAACCGCCGATTTCTCCATCGGCGCCGGGTCGGCGTGTCGCCTTGACCAGCGGCTTGATCTTGTCGACCATAAGATTGCCAGCGTCGATATCGACGCCTGCGGCAGCATAGGTCAACCCGTTCTTCCCGTCCTGCATGATCCGTCTCGGTATCTCAGTCTTGGCGGCTATTCGCACGATCAGGCCAGCCTCGCAAGGCGATTGGCCCTTCTGCGCACTGTCTCAATAACGGGCTTGGCTCACACCACCCTTGAGGAAGCACGCAATTTGAACCATCTACGCAACCCATAGGAGATTATATTCGCGTTGACGGTCGCCACGCTCATAACGCTTTTGCGCTTCGTTCTCGTGCCGCTGATCGTGATCGCTCTTTTGTCGGGACGCGTTGATCTGGCGCTCGCGGGCTTCGTCGTTGCTGGTGTGTCGGATGCCGTGGATGGTTTCGTGGCCCGCAGGTTCAATCAGCAGAGCGAACTTGGCGCCTGGTTGGACCCGATGGCAGACAAGTTGCTGCTGGTTTCGGTATTTGTGGTGCTGAGCCACATTCATGAGCTCCCGCTATGGCTGGTCGTCATTGCCGTGGCACGCGATCTTCTGATTGGCGCGGGTGTTTTCCTGGCGTCGATCATGGGTTCGCCGATGAAGATGAAGCCGCTTGCGATTTCCAAGCTAAATACCGCGACGCAGATATTTCTGGCCGCTTTTGTGCTGTGTGAAATGGCCTGGGCAACAGGGTTCGGGGCAACACGTACGATCCTCATATACGTGTCGGGGCTCTTGACCATCGCTTCCGCGACTGCCTATTTCGTATACTGGCTGAGGCACGTAATCGGAAATGGCAAAGACGCAACCTCCAAGCGATGACGCGGCTGATGCCGAAGGCATGCCGCTTCGCCATCAACTCCGCTTCTGGGCGATAGCGGCCGTCGCTTTCGGCCTGTTCATCTTTGTGTTCAGCAATGTGCTGCTGCCCTTTGTGGCCGGCATGGCTCTGGCCTATTTCCTAGACCCAGTGGCAGACCGGCTCGAACGGTTGGGGCTGTCGAGATTGTCGGCCACCGTGATCATTCTGATCGGGTTCGTCACGGTCTTTTTGATAGCGCTCATGATCGTCGTGCCGGTTCTGGCGTCGCAGCTTTCAGATTTCGCGGCAAATGTGCCGGATTATCTTTCGAGATTGCAGCAACTCATCACGAGCTTCGATCCGGGATGGCTGGAGCGGCGCTTCGGGGTGGATGCGAACGATCTCAAGGAGGGTATGAATTCGCTCCTGAGTTCGGGTGCGGGCTTCATCACAACGCTGTTTCAGTCATTATGGAGTTCGGGCGTCGCCCTGTTCAGCTTTGCCGGCCTTTTTGTCGTTACCCCCGTGGTGGCCTTCTACATGCTACTCGATTGGGATCGGATGGTGGCTGAGGTCGATGGCTGGATTCCGCGCGATCACGTCGACAAGGTGCGGCAGATCGCGACAGACATCAATGCAGCTATCGCCGGCTTTGTGAGGGGACAGGGGACGCTTTGCCTAATTCTCGGCATTATCTATGCAGTCGGCTTGACCTTGGTCGGTTTGAACTTCGGCATCCTGATCGGCCTCTTCGCGGGTCTCATCAGCTTCATTCCCTATGTCGGCTCGATGGTGGGACTGGTTCTCTCGCTGGGGGTGGCCTTCGTTCAGTTTTGGCCGGATTGGCCTTGGGTCGCAGCGGTTGCCGGCGTCTTCTTCTTCGGGCAGTTCCTGGAAGGCAACATTCTGCAGCCGCGTCTGGTCGGTAAAAGCGTTGGGCTGCACCCCGTCTGGCTTATGTTTGCGCTCGTTGCCTTCGGGGCCCTGTTCGGCTTCGTCGGATTGTTGATCGCGGTTCCCGCCGCCGCCGCAATTGGCGTGATCGTGCGCTTTGTACTGTCGCGCTATCTCCAGTCGCCGCTCTACAAGGGGCATTCGGAGGAGTCGGTCGCGCCGGTAGTGGTGACGCCCGCGCCGGGTTCGCCAAGCCGCAGCCGAAAGAAAGCTGTTCCCCGCACATGACCGGCGCCTCCCGCGAGAGCCTGCGACCGCGGCAATTGCCCCTTGAGCTCGGGCATTCTCCCGCACTATCGCGGGACGATCTGATCGTCTCGGATGCGAACCGCGCAGCGGTGGCGCTAGTCGATCGATGGCCGGATTGGCCTTCGCACGTAACGGTGCTTGCGGGACCGACCGGTTCGGGGAAATCTCACATCGCCTCGATCTGGCGGGAAATGGCTGGAGCAGCAGAGTTGCGCGCCCAACATCTAGGGGAAGAGGCGATCGCGGCTGCCACTTCGGGCCCTGTTCTGATCGACGACGTCGACAGTTCACCTCTGGATGAGACAGGCCTCTTTCATCTTATAAATGCGGTAAGGCAGGCCGATACCTGCCTCCTGCTTTGCGCACGCCAGTTTCCTGGCGGCTGGCAGATCGGACTGCCTGATCTTGCGTCACGTCTGAAGGCTGCCGCAACTGTCGAGATCGGCGAACCGGATGACGCGCTGCTGTCGGGTGTGATTACGAAGCTCTTTGCGGATCGGCAAATAGAGGTGGACCCGCACGTCATCCAGTTCGTTGCCCGGAGGATCGAGCGGTCTCTGTCTGCCGCGATCTTGGCAGTGTCGGAAATGGACCGGGTGGCCTTGGAGCGTCGATCACGCATCACGCGCACAGTCGCCGCCGACGTCGTGGCCGCGATGGAGCATCTCGAGCCATAGCGTGCTCGACAGACGCCGGGTGTCCGGCCAACCTGTTGCGTTGATGACACATCCTCCTTCGATCACTGAATTAATTAACCAACTGCTGTGTGCAGCGGGAACCATTCCGCAAGCAGTTCGTTACGCAGCATATCCAGCAGGAGGTTTGTGCATGAAACGCTTTATTATTGCAGCAGTGGCGGTGCTCTCAGTGGCGACGTTGAGTGCTTGTAGCCAGACGGAGAAGGGCGCTGCAATTGGTGCTGTTGGTGGTGCAGCAGTGGGTGCCGCGGTAACCGGGAGCGCTGAAGGCGCCGCGATCGGCGGTCTCGTCGGCGGCACGGCCGGTGCATTGATCGGCAACGCCAATGAGCCAGGCAAGTGCTACTATCGCGGTCGTGACGGTCGCCGCTACATAGCCAACTGCTGATGACAGCAAACAGTGCGGAGCTTTGCTTCGCACTGTAGATGACGCCAGTGGATGGCATAACGACGCAAGCTCGCGTGGGGCGCGTCGTTGAGAGCTCTCAGTTCTGTGATCAGGCAGCATTTTTAAGCGGGTGTATCGCTTGTTTGACGCGATACACCCGCTTTTGTTTGTTTATTTGGATGGAAAATGGCGATCCCGACAGGATTCGAACCTGTGACCATCGGCTTAGAAGGCCGGTGCTCTATCCAGCTGAGCTACGGGACCAATCTGGCTAGCGCCTGAGTCAGGCTAGTGCGTCCATGGCGTGCTACGGTCATACCGGAAATTGTCCGAGTAGGAAATCTGGCGACGCTTGCCTTCCTTCGGCTCGATAACCCGAAACGCAATTCCCTCTCGCGTGGCGTAGGCAATGGCTTCTTCACGGGTATCGAAGTTCAGGCGGATCTGGCTCTTCATGTCGCCGGATGTGGTGTAGCCCATAAGCGGATCGATCTTTCGGCGCTCCTGCGGATCGAATTCCAGAACCCAGTAACCGGTCTTGGCCTTTCCCGACTGCATGGCCGTCTTGCTCGGGCTATAGATGCGCGCTGACATGGCGAGTATCCTTGACTTCCAACTTGCTTGTTTCAGGTGAGCCATCGCCCAAAGCTCGGCTTTCGTCAATCCGCCGCGTGGTTCCAAGCGGCCTCCAAGGGTCTTTTCCTGCGTATCGGCTGCTTATGATCGGCTGTCACGCACGTCGGAGATCAGCTGATGAATGAATCGCAGCTTGGCAATCACCGGGTCTGACAGGACGAAGGGGTAGAAGTCTTTCTGTCCGAGACTGCGGTTGATGCTGTTCATCGCCACGGTGACCGGCACGATCGCATCGACCAGTTGCTCAATGCTCTCGGCGCGATAAGGATCGAAGTCGAGATCGGTCGATAGCGTCTTAGATGCTGCGACGCGTGGTCCGATGCTTATGCCAAAAGCGCGCGCGGTCTCGATTGCGTCGACAATGTGCATGTAATGTGCCCAGGTTTCGGCGAAATCCTCCCACGGATGCGCCACTGAATAGGCGCTGATAAAATTGATCTCCCAGCCGGGAAGGGGACCCGTGTCGTAGTGGCGTCTGAGCGCTTGCGCATAGTCTTCGCTTTCATCGCCAAATACGTCGCGACAAGCCTGAATGCGACCTCCGTCCCGAACCAGTCTGTCCCAGTAGTAATGGGCGATCTCGTGCCGGAAATGTCCAAGCAGCGTGCGATAGGGTTCGCCCATTTGAGTGCGCCGGAATTCACGTTCCGCATCATCAGCTTCCGCGATGTTCATCGTGATCACGCCATCTGCGTGACCGGTCAGAGGCGCGAACGCCGTGCCGTCAGGATTGGTGCCGTCGGCAACGAAGTCGAAGACGAGTCCGCCATCGGGGTCCTCCGATCTGTCCGTGATCGGCAGCTTCCATTGCATGAGCGAATAGAAGAGGTGTCGCTTGGCCGCTTCGAGCTTCGCCCAGTTTGATGGATTGCCAGGCACCGAGAGGTCTGGAATGGTGCGGTTGTGCCGACAAGCGATGCACATGCCGCTTGGGTGATCGTCTTCAACCAGCCAGTTGCATACGTCCATATCGGCGTTGTGGCAGAACAGGTATGGGCGGCCCTGATCAGCCAGCGCCGCCCATCTGTCTCCCTCGGGGGAAAGTGCGCTCATGTCGAAACTGGACGGGAGGTAACCCAGCCTGTGCCCGCAGTGCACGCAGGTCGAGTTGCTGAAATAGACGACGTTGCCACAATTCTGGCACTGGAACAGTCTCAAGGTCTTTCTCGCTTTTCTCGGTAGACTCGCGCCTTTGACGTGGGCATCCCCGCCATCAAACGTGAGCTGCCTGATCCGGTTGCGTTCCAATGCGACCTTTTCGTCCAACCCGGCCTAGAGCGGTATCACGTCGACGGCCTGTTCCGTGTCCTGATCGCCTGAGGTCCACAATACACCCTTGACCGGTCCAACGTCCGAATAGTCGCGACCGCGTGCCACCACGATGTGATCCTGGCCGACGATAAGCGCATTGGTCGGGTCGAAGTCGATCCAGCCGCATTCCATTCCACACCATGCCTGCACCCAGGCATGCATGGCGTCCGCGCCTTCCAGCCTGGGCTGCCCCTTGGGTGGTTCGGTTCGTAGAAAGCCGCTGACATAACCGGCAGGGATGCCGATTTCGCGCAAACACGCGATCATTATATGGGCGAAGTCCTGACAGACGCCTTTGCGCTTCTCAAAGGCTTCTTCGAGAGGCGTATCGACCGTCGTGGCGTCGCCATCATAGGTCATGTCTTTATGGAGCGCGAGGTTGAGCGCATTCACCGCCTCGAAAACCGTCATCTCAGCGCCGACGAGTGCGAGCGCGTATTCCGCGATCGGCGCGCTCGATCCAACCAAAGGCGAAGCGGACAGGAAGTGATGTGGAGAACGCGCGTCGAGCGTCCTGACCATGTTCAGCTCCGCCGGCAGCGCACCGAGCAGTGGCGAGAGGTCAAGTTCGTTTGCTTGAGCGTAGCGGTCGACTCGCGCGCGCACGGTGAATTCGATCTTGCGATGGCTTTCGCCGAAGACGACCTCAGTCGTCCTGTTACCGAAGAAATCGTATGCGTCCGTCCGCTCCTTCGGACTTGGCCGGATATCGAGCGAGCCCGCGATGAGCCTTTGACCGTCCAAATTGCCATCGAGCGGCATGAGGCGCAGGAGATGACGCCCCGCATTCGCGTACCTCTCATATGTCGTCGTCGTCGTCAGCTTGATTTCGTAGAGCATTGAATTCGAATGACCTTACCGAAGATACGTATCCGTCAGAACGTCGGAGATTCGCATCAATTTTTCGCCGTACTCCGCCAGTTCGGCGCTCTCCACTTCTTCCGGGCGGCGCACGGCGATGTCGGTATGCAACTGAAGGACGGCGCGAGAAAGCGCCGTCATATGAGTTCCGTGTTCAAGACGCGGCAGCCTGGCGATCTGCTCGCGAACCTCGCTCAAATGATAGAGGATCGACCGAGGATTCATCGTATCGAGGCCAAGCAGATCGATGACCGTCGCGCGCGTTGTGTTGACGGCATATCGCCGCCGATGCGACATCGTGCTGTCGCCGACTTCGATGGCCAGATCGAGCGATCCGGGGGCAGCATCCTGATCGGCGAAGGTCGCCAGAAGCGAGCACATATTGACTGCCCGCTCAAGCGATCGGCCGATGCTCAGGAAGCGCCAGCCTGTAAAGCGATACATGTTCTCATGTACCAGGCCGGAAAACCCGGTGATCTTGCGCAGCAGCACGCCCATTGCGCGCGCAGTGTCGTAGCCCGGCGTGACTGTTCGAGCCAGTTTTGTCGCGGTCTCTGCCAGATCGTTGAGGGCCATCCATCCGTCAATGGAAAACCGGTCGCGAACCTTACCGGCACTTCCGATCGCAAAGGCCAGATCGTCACGCAAAGCGCCCGGCACACATTGCTCTGGATCGATACCGTTCTCCTCGATGAACTCAGTGAGTTGGACGAGCAGGGGTGTCTCGGCAAAGCCGGCTTCTGCGAGCCGCGTGTGATAGGCTCGCAAGAGCCTGAGGGTCGCTTCGGCGCGCTCCACATACCTTCCAAGCCAGAAGAGATTGTCTGCTGCCCGGCTTGGCAGGCTTCCCAGTTGGGGACGGACATAGGGTGCCGTCTCCGCCGGCAGCATCGTGTCAGGCTTGACCGGCTGATCGCTGACCACCCAAACATCCGCTACCGAACCACCATGCTGCATGGCCATCGCGCTCGGATCGCTGGTTTTGCCGATGCGGGCGAACCCGCCGGGCATGACCTGCCATCCACCGCTCGTGCGTGCGAGAAAAATGCGCAAGCTTGCGGGGCGAGGACGCAGCTTGCCGTCGAGCATCACCGGGGTCGTGGAAAGCGTTACCGCCTCTTGCGCCACCAGAAGCGATCCCGATCGATCGCTCATTGTCTGGAGCGCTACAGCGGCCTCGTTGACGTCGACTGTTCCGAACTCGCGAGCCGCGCTCGATGGCAGGGGCTGGTTGGGGAAAGCCGAGCGCATGACAACACGCTCCAGATTGGCCGCCACCTCGCGCCGAGCCGCAGCATCGCCGCACCACCATGTCGCGACATTGGGCATTGCGAGAGGGGCGCCAAGAAGATGCTGCGCTATCCTGGGCAGGAATGCGAACAGGCCGGGACATTCCAGAACACCGCTACCCAACGCGTTGACCAAGGTGACACTGCCCCGGCGGCACGCGGCGACAAGGCCCGGCACGCCAAGCTTGGATGCTCCGTTGAGTTCGAGCGGGTCGGCATAGGAGGCGTCGAGGCGTCGCCACAGCACGCTGATCGGATGGTTGCCGGATACGGTGCGCACCATGACCTTGCCATCGGCGACAACGAGATCCTCACCTTCCAGGAGCATCAGGCCGAGATAGCGGGCGATATAGGCGTGTTCGTAATAGGTATCGTTGTGCTGACCCGGCGTCAGGATACCGACGCGACTGGTGTCATCGGTCCGCATCGCATAGAGCGCGTCGCGAAATGCGCGGAAAAAGCCTGCCAGGCGGTGGATGTTCGCGTCCGCGTAGAATTCGCTGAAGACGCGCGACGTTGCCACGCGGTTCTCCAGTGCAAACCCAGCGCCCGATGGAGCCTGGGTGCGATCCTGCAGCACCCACCATCGGCCGTCCGGCCCGCGACCGATGTCGACGGCGGCGAAGTTCAGATAATGCCGGCCCTGCGGCAACATGTTGATTGCGGGGCGGAGCCATTCCGGATTTGTGGCGATGAGTGAGGGTGGAAGATAGCCGTCGCGAACCAGCGTGTTCGGTCCGTACATATCCGCTGCGATGGCTTCCAGAAGATCGGCGCGCTGGATAAGCCCCGCCGAAATCTGTTCCCATTCACTTTCTTGGATGAGAACCGGAATGTGGCTGAGCGGCCAAGCCCGTTCGACGGAGTCCTTTTGTCCATACTGGCGAAAGAAAACGCCGGCATCGCGCAGATATTCGTCGCCGCGCGCCAGCCGAAGAGCCACTTCTTCTTCGCGCAAACTGGAAAGGTGGTCGATGAAGGACTGCCAGACAGGCCGAATTTGCCCGTCGGCGGTCATCAGCTCGTCGATTGCACCCTCGATCGGACTGTATTCGATCAGCGGATTGTTGCGACTGGCCCGGGTTGCGCCTCGACGCGACATCTCACACTCCGACAGGACGTCTGAGATCGAGTGTCATCGGAAATTCGCGACCTTGCGCTTCCGGCATCGGCTCGTAGGGCGTTGGCGTGTTCCCGGAATGCTGGAAACGTGCCAGTCGGCGCGCCTCGGCCTCGTTCTGGTTGACCGGAAACGTCTCGTAATTGCGTCCCCCGGGATGGGCCACATGATAGATGCAGCCACCCACGGCCCGACCACTCCATGTGTCGAATATGTCAAAGGTGAGCGGCGCATCGACCGGCAGCACCGGATGCAGCGCCATAGCCGGCTGCCACGCCTTGAAGCGAACCCCGGCCACGGCGACACCATTCTCGCCTGTTGCCTGCATCGGCAAGCGACGCGTGTTGCAAGCGACGATGTAGCGATCCGGCGTTGTCGCCGACAGCTTTACCTGAAGCCGCTCGACCGAACTGTCGGTATAGCGGACGGTGCCACCGATGGCTCCGGTTTCGCCCAGAACGTGCCACGGTTCCAGCGCTTGACGCAGTTCCAGATGCACATCGTCGTAAGTGACTTCTCCGCAGAAGGGAAACCGGAACTCCGCCTGCGCCTCAAACCACTCCGAGCGCAGATCGAACCCGTGCTGCCTGAGATCGGCAAGTACATCGAGGAAGTCCTGCCACAGAAAATGAGGCAGCATGAAACGGTCATGGAGCGTTGTTCCCCAACGCACGAGATTGCCTGTGATGGGCGCTTTCCACATGCGTGCGATCAATGCGCGAATGAGCAATTGCTGTGCGAGGCTCATACGGGGATCAGGCGGCATCTCGAAACCACGAAACTCGACCAGTCCCAGTCGACCCGTGGGGCCATCCGGCGAGAACAGCTTGTCGATACAGATCTCTGCGCGATGGGTGTTTCCGGTGACGTCAGTCAACATGTTTCGCAACAGCCGGTCGACCAACCACGGCAAAGGAGCTGCGCCCATGCCGGGAGGCGGGATCTGAGACAGTGCCGTTTCCAGCTCGTAGAGAGCGTCGTGGCGTGCTTCGTCGATACGCGGTGCCTGACTGGTCGGACCGATGAAAAGGCCGGAGAACAGATAAGAGAGGCTCGGATGACGCTGCCAGTGAAGGATAAGACTGCGCAGTAGGTCAGGGCGCCGAAGGAAAGGGCTGTCATTGGTCGTTTGCCCGCCGACAACCACGTGATTTCCACCGCCGGTGCCGGTATGGCGGCCGTCGATCATGAATTTCTCTGCGCCCAATCGTGTCTGGCGCGCTTCCTCATAGATCGCCTCTGTCGTGGCAACGCACTCGTCCCAACTGGATGCGGGATGGATGTTGACCTCGATTACGCCCGGATCGGGTGCGACACGAATGACATTGAGACGCGGATCGTTCGGCGGCGTGTAGCCTTCGATATGAACCGGAATCCCTAGTGAGGCGGCTGCCGCTTCTGCCGCAGCCACCAGCTCGAGATAGTCCTCGATCCGCTCGACTGGGGGCATGAACACACACAGACGTCCGTCGCGCGGCTCCACCGCCAACGCCGTTCTGACCGCATCGCCTTCTTCGGTGATGATCTGCTCGATCTGCGCTTCACCCGCTTCTGTCGCCGCGAATGAGGCGGTCGGCTGAGGCCGGTGTTCCGGATCGGGCAGGGGCCCTCGGTCTTCGGTCGGGTCCTGAGGATGGATGTAGGGGTATTGTGAGGCTGGCACGTAGGGCAGCGCGCCAAGCGGCAGCCTGAAGCCCACCGGACTGTCGCCCGGCGCAAGGAAGAGCCGACCGCGGCGCAGTTTCCAGGCCTCCGAATGCCATGCTTTTCCGGTGGCTCGCGCCTGCCAGCGCTGAATCGGAAGCACGTAGCCGGAAGGCTTGTCCAGCCCACGTTCGAAAACGCGGGCGAACCGGTTGCGTTCTTCCGGATCCTTGAGCTTCGAGTCTTCCGGCGTCACATTGGCGGGCAGCTTGCCTTCCCGCAGCATCCACTCGGCAGGGTCTTCATAGGCCGGAACAACGAAGCTTCCGTCGACGTCGAGCTCCTTCGCCATCGCCTGCAACAGGTCCTTTGCCTGTTCAGGCTCGGGTTTGGAATTGCTGCCTTCTTCAGCCACAAGATCGGGGTTGTTCCAGATTGGCTTACCGTCACGACGCCAGTAGAGCGAAAAGGTCCAGCGCGGGAGCGTCTCGCCCGGGTACCATTTCCCCTGGCCGTAATGCAGGAAGCCACCCGGTGCGAATTTTTCGCGCAGGCGGCGTATCAGCTTGTCGGCAAGTGAGCGCTTGGTCGGGCCGACTGCATCGGTGTTCCACTCGGCGGCCTCGAAATCGTCAATGGATACGAAGGTCGGCTCACCACCCATCGTCAGGCGTACGTCCTGCGCCTTGAGTGCCGCATCGACCTCATGGCCGAGCAAATCGAGTGCCGCCCAGGATTCGTCCGAAAAAGGCTTGGTGATGCGCGGATGCTCTGCGACGCGCTCGACCTTCATGTCGAAGTTGAAATCGACATTGGCGAAACTCGCCAGTCCCGAAATCGGGGCCGCATTGCGATAATGCGGAGTCGCGGCCAGCGGGATGTGACTTTCGCCTGTCAGCAACCCCGATGTCGGGTCAAGTCCGATCCAGCCCGCACCAGGGATGTAAACTTCCACCCAGGCGTGGAGATCGGTGAAGTCATGGTCCGTGCCCTTGGGGCCATCAAGCGCGACGAGATCAGGCTTGAGCTGGATCAAGTATCCGGAGACAAAACGTGCGGCAAACCCGAAATGCCTCAGCGCCTGTACGAGAAGCCAGCTTGAATCTCGGCACGAGCCGGAAACGCGCTCCAGGGTCTCTTCGGGAGTCTGGACGCCGGGCTCCATGCGAATGACGTAATTGACGTCGTTGGCAACGCGGGCGTTGAGGTTCACCACGAAATCGACGGTCCTGACGCGGTCGCGTGGCACCGTTTCCAGAAAGCCGTGCAGCAGAGGGCCGACAGGTTCTGACTGGCGGTAGATCGCGAGATCCGGGGCAATATCCTCCGGATATTCGAACGGCCAGTGCTCGGCTGAATCCTCCACGAAAAAGTCAAAGGGATTGTAGACCGTCATGTCGGCCACAAGACCGACTTCGATCTTCAATTCATCCACAGGGTCCGGGAAAACGAACCGCGCCAGCCAGTTGCCATATGGATCTTGCTGGTAGTTGACGAAATGGTTTGTCGGGGTGACCTTCAGCGAATGCGATAGAACTTGCGTCCGGCTGTGAGGCGCAGGTCTGAGGCGGATCGTCTGTGGACCCAGCACGACAGGCCGGTCATAACGGTAGTGGGTCAGGTGGCTGATCGCTGCTTTGATCGACATGCTGTGTCGGATAACTCCAGACGTTCAGGCGCTAGACAATTCAATCGCCTCATTGCACTGCATCATAGAACGCTGCCGACCGCCAGCTATTTCCTCGGAAACGCACATTGCGCGCTCAGGGCAAGCGCCAGCTTTTGCATGGAACTTGCGAGGAGAATGTCCTAACACTCCTGCCCGTGTAAGCAGATATGATCGCAGGGAGGGCGGTTGGCGTGAACAGTAGATCGCAGGATAGTGCCGGATTCGCAGCGTTGGACATGTCCACGCTTGGGGAGAGGCTGGGAAACGTTCCCGCAATTGCCGACAAAGTCGGGCGCGACATCAGCCAATGGAAAGTTCGTGAAGTCGGCGACGGAAACCTGAACCTCGTCTTTATCGTCGAGGGCGACAAGGGCGGCGTCGTGGTCAAGCAGGCGCTGCCCTATGTGCGGCTCGTCGGCGAGAGCTGGCCCTTGCCACTCAAGCGGTCGTTTTTCGAGTATCACGCGCTTCGCCGTCAGGAAAAGCGCGCAGGCGTCGGTTCCGTGCCCGCGATCTATCATTTCGATGAGGGGCAGGCGCTGCTCGCCATGGAGTATCTGTCGCCCCATGTCATTCTCCGCCGCCGCCTGATCGAAGGCGCCATCCTGCCGAAGATTGGACGCGATCTCGGCCTTTTCTGCGCGCGGACGCTGTTTCGCGGTTCCGATCTCGCGATGCCGACCCGCGAGCGAAAGCAGGATGTGGCCTTGTTCTGCGACAATGTCGAGCTTTGCGATATAACGGAGAATCTGGTTTTCACCGATCCCTATTTCGAGGCCGAGCTCAATCAGCACACAAGCCCGCAACTTGACGGGATCGTCGCCGAGTTGCGCGCCGATCGCGACCTCAAGGTCGAGGCCCAGCGGTTGAAGCATCTGTTCGCCGCGAAGGCCGAGACGTTGCTGCATGGCGATCTGCACACCGGATCGGTCATGGTGACGGAGACAGACACGCGAGTCATCGATCCGGAATTCGCCTTCTATGGCCCGATTGCGTTCGACGTGGGCATGATGCTCGCGAATTTCTGGATGAGCTATTTTTCGCAGGCTGGCCACGAGAACAATGGCGACCGCTCTGAGATGCGAGAGTGGCTATTGAGCGTAACGGACGAGATTTGGTCTGTATTCCGGGCAGAGTTTTCTCATCTCTGGCGCACGGAACGCAACGGCATTCTCTATGCCAGCAGTATCTTTGAAGAGCGCGGCGACACGCTTGCCTCAGAACAGGCGCTCAACACGGTGCTCTCGGAAATCTGGACAGACCTGCTCGGATTTGCCGGTATCGAGTGTCACAGACGCATCCTCGGTCTGGCACACAACGCTGATTTTGAAACGATCGAGGACCCCGACCTTCGCGCGCGCTGCGAACGTCCCGCCTTGCTCTTCGGTCGCCAACTGGCGGTCAACCGGTCACGCATTCATTCCATGGATGAGGTGAACGAGATGGCCCGGATCATCGCATCCGAAGACGCCTAGGGCTCTCCGGTCGTCCTCATCCGACATCCACGGTCGGATGAGGCGATGTCTGAAGATCCTCAGTCGCTCGCGCTTTCCTTGAGCTTCTGAGCGTAGACATTGATGACCAGAGCGGCGAGAAGAATTATGCCGCGTATCAGGATCTTCAGGAAACTGTCGATCTGAATGTGATCCAGCCCGTTGTTCAGGACGCCAAGCACAAGCAGTCCAATGATGGTATTGCCGATGCCGCCACGTCCACCGAAGAGGCTGGTGCCGCCAACGACGACGGCCGCAATCGCATCAAGCAGATAAGTATCGAACTGGTTTTGCTGCGCCGACCCGAAATAGGCGACGCCCAGCATGCCAGCGATACCGGAGCACATGGCGCCGATGATCATCACCGACGCAATGATCAGCTTCACGTTGACGCCGGAATATTCCGCCGCCTCGCGGTTGCCGCCGACCATGTAAACATAGCGGCCGAAGCGCGTGTAGGTCAGAACGAGATGCGCGACCAGCATGAACACGATGCAGATGATGATCGTCCATTTGATGCCGAAAATTGATCCCGAGCCCATCGCCGTGATGAGGTCGGGAAAATTGTAGGCGATCTGCCCGCGAACCAGCATGGCCGATATGCCGTTGGCAATCTGCATCATGGCCAGTGTCATGATGAAGGACGGAATGCCTATTCCCACCACTCCAAAAGCGGTCACAAGTCCAATCGTAAAGCAGGCTACCAGGGTCAGGACGATCGCGATCAGTCCATTCACCGGAATATTGGCGATGTTCACGTATTCGGGTTGAATCGTGAAATAGGCGACCAGAATGCCGATGGCATTGGCAACCGCCGCGACCGACAGATCGATCTCGGCTGTGAGAATGACGAAGGTCAGCCCGACCGCGATGATGCCGGTAATGGAGGCCTGGCTGAGAATGTTCATGAAGTTGTCAAAGGTGCGGAAACTCTCTGCCTGAGTCGCAAAGAAAATCACGAGAACGATCAACGTGAAGACGGGCGCGATATTGCGCATCTGCTCCGCCATGAAGCGACCGAATGAAAAGGGCCGGGCGGTTTCTGTAGTGACGCTCATGAGTTAGCCCCCCCGCTGAGCAGCTCGGTGATTGATATGCCGTTTGCCCCGGCAAGACCGCGCCTGTCGGGGAGAAATGATAGGCCGCACTTCGCGAATTCGCCGCAATGCGCCTGAGGTTTACTCAGCGATGAATGTGATGAATCGATGGGTGCGCGCGACATGCGTTATGCCGCCGCCAACAGATCGCCCTTGTCGACATGGCCCGAAGTGAATTCCCGCGCTACCGTTCCGCGCTTCAACACGGTAATCCGATCGGCAAGCGTGAGGATCGTTTCGGGTTCTGTCGACAATACAAGAATGGCAACGCCCTTGTCGCGCAGCGACTTGACGATGCGGATCACATCTTCCTTCGCTCCGACATCCATGCCGCGCGTCGGTTCGGAAAGGATCAGCACCTTCGGCATTTCCGTCAGCCACTTGGCGAGCGCGACCTTCTGCTGATTGCCTCCGGACAATCCTCCGAGAGCAACGTTGGGAAGTGGAGGCCGGATCTGAAGGTCTTCGATATGCCTTTGCGCAATCGCGCGCTCCCGCGCCGGCCTCAAAAGGATGCGGTCAATCTTGTCGAGAATGGCGATCGACACGTTCTTGTAGACCGGCTCGGTGCGGAACAGCATCATGCGACGGTTCTCGGGCACGTAGGCAATGCCTGCCGCGCGTGCCGACGACGTAGACCGGAACGAGACAGTCTTGCCGTTCAGCTGGATTTCGCCGGCCGTCAGCTTGCCCTTTCCAAAAAGCGCGCGCGCCAATTCGATCTGACCGCAGCCCATGAACCCGTATACGCCTGTAATCTCGCCCTTGCGCAAGGTTATCGAGATGTCGCGTATCATTCCGCCGTCGCTGAGATTCTTTGCTGACAAGATGACGGGCAGATTGTTGTCCGTGCTCAGTTCCGCGCTTTCGCCCATGTGCATCTCGGCCGTACCGCGACCGATCATGTACGAAATGACGCTTTCCTTGGTCAGGTTCGATGTCTCCTCCGTGACCACCTTGCGGCCATTTCGGAAGACCGTCACGCGATCCGAAATCGCAAGCACGTCATCCAGGAAATGGGAGATGAATACAATGGTGCGGCCCTGTTCGCGCAACCTGCCGAGTGCCTCGAACAATCGGGCGACCTCCGGCGGCGAAAGTGCGGAGGTCGGTTCATCCAGGATAATGATCCGCGCCCCTGAAAACAGCACGCGCGAAAGCTCGATGAGCTGTTGTATTCCCACAGGCAGGCTGCCCATGCGTGTAGACGGATCGATGTCGAGACCAAGGCTGGCGAGCTGCTTGCGCGCCTCGCGTTTCATACGGCCCCAGTCCACCACTCCTCCGGCCATAAGCGGCTGCACGCCAAGGAACACATTCTCCGCGACGGTGAGATCAGGAACGATCGATAGTTCCTGATGCACCATGCCGATGCCGGCGGCGAGTGCTTCGCCGGGCGAGCCAAGCTTCACCTGCTTGCCGCCGACGCGCATTTCGCCTTCAAAACCATGATAAACGCCCGCGATGATCTTCATCATCGTGGATTTTCCGGCGCCATTTTCGCCGACGAGTCCATGGACTTCGCCTTCGCGCAGGTCGAAATCAACGTCCTGCAGTGCCTGAACGCCTCCAAACGACTTGGAGACCTTGATCATTTCAAGGATGAGTGCCGTGTCGGCACCCGGTTGTGCCGGGGGCTTCGTGCCCCCGGTCGCTAGATTGATTATGTCGGCCAAGGTAGTGGCCGACTACATCAGGAAGTTCTTCTGAAGCCAGAGATTTCCCGGCGCGGTTTCAGCCGTGATGACCGGGCCGTCTGCCCAGATGTAACCCGGGATATCCGTGCCACCCTTTTCGCCGCCAGCCACGGCCGCGACACCTGCTGCAACTGCCCAGCCATGAATACGGCAGGACGGGTTGCGAACCGTTGCAACCATGGTGCCATCGAGCACGGCATTGACCGCAGGCGGCATGGCGTCGACGCCGCCGATAACGATATCGGTGCGACCCTTCGCCTTCATCACATTATGGGCTGCAAGCGCCATGTCATCGTTGTGGAAGAAGGCGCCAGCGATGTCAGGATACTTCGTCAGCAACGATTCCCAGATGCGCGAAGCCTTTGTGACGTCCCAGTCGGCAGGCTGATCATCCAGCACCTTCACGTCGGGATAGTTGGCGACGACTTCTTTGAAGCCCTTCGCACGTCCCTGAGCACCGGTGTGGCCAAGGGCGCCCTGTGTCATGATGACATTGCCCTTGCCGCCGATCTTCTTCATGATTTCGGTTGTCACCACCGAGCCCATGAAGACGTTGTCAGGCGCAATGAACGTGTGCAGCGCGAGCTGACCTTCCGGTGCCATCATCGTATCCATGGCGATGATTGGTGTGCCGGCATCAATCATCTTCTTCACCGGGTCGTTCAGCGTGCCGATGCCAAATGTCTGGATGGCAACAAAATCCCACTTTTGCGTCGCCATATTGTCGATGGCGGAGCGCTGCTTGGTCGCGGAAAGCTCACCATCGAACCAGGTGATCTCCACATTCATCAGCTTGCCCCAAGCTTCCGCTGCCTGCTTGCCCTGGGCACACCAGGTGGCCTGCAGACCGGCATTGCTGAATGCGGCCTTCAGCGGCTTGCCGGATGGCTTGAGTTCCTGTGCCAATGCCGGATCGAGGCCTGCAGCGCCGATCAGCGCGCCTGCGAGTGCCGTTGTCCCAAGGGCCTTGAATACGTCGCGGCGTGTTCTGGATTCCTCGATGAAATCGTCGAGCATGTATTTCCTCCCTTTGTCGGCGTCCGACGCCGAAATCAGTTTCCTACGTAGCAACCGGTTCTCCGGTTTCGGGAAAGCGATCTCCCCCCGCTTTGCCCGCCGGCTATCCGACCGTGCAGACGATAGGCCTTGAACCGGTTGAACGTCAACATGGTAGCGCTGTCCAAGCGGAGCTATTTCGACGTTTCACGCACTCTTTTGAGTTTCCCGTTGGGGACGGCCATGCATCTCCCAGTACGTTCGAAAAGCACTGTTTTGCTGCCCAAACGAAAAAGCCCGCGCACTGCGCGGGCCTTTTGCATGATTGGGATGATCGGTCGGTGACGGTCAGAAAAAGCTCTTGCTGCGCTGCCACCAGCCACCCTTCTTGGGCTTGTTGTCATCGTCGTGCGTCGATGTCACCTGCACCTCGGTCACCTCTGGCGCCGTGTCAGTGGCTGCAGGCGCTTCAGCTGGCTGATCCACAACTTCGACAGCAACTTTGGTCGGTGCTTCCACGTCAGGCGATGGTTCCGTTACCGTAGGGCTGGCCTCTGCTGTTGTCGTGGCCTCAGCAACCTTCTTCCGGCTGGCGCGCGGTTTGCGAGCCGGCTTTTCATCCGGAGATGCTGTTTTCGCAGGCTTTTTCGCTCTACTCGCTCGCTTCGGCTTGGCCGGGGCTTCTTCCGGCGCGGGTGCCGAAACCTCACCAGCCGATTCCGCTGGGGATTCGTCGGTCTTCTCGTCCGTCGCATCTACCGGCGGCAAGTCAACGACGCCGGTATGGGCGTCGAGCGCTTCCTGGCCGTCGGCGGTTTCAGCGGCGGGTGTCATTACCTCCGAAGAAACCGTGTCTTCGTTGGTGATATCGGACGCCGATTCGGCTGACGAGGCATCCGTCTCATCGTCCTTGCGGTTGCGCTTTCCACCCCGCTTGCCGCGACGACGCTTCTTGCGCTCGCCATCGCCGGATTGATCGGCTGCAGTTACCGTCTCTTCGCTCGCGGGCGTGTCAGCTACCGCATCGGCGTCGCTCTCGGAACTCTCTTCCTCAGTCGCTGACGGTGATGACGCGTTTTGATCAGCAACATCTCCGTCGCGATCGCGGCCACCACGACGCCTGCGTCGTCTGCGCCGCTTGCGGTCGCGCTGCCGATCGTCGTCCTGCTGCGCAACCTTTTCGACGTCGGCTTCCGGCTTTGCTGCCTCGACTTCCGCCTCCTCGTCATCGAATACCAGTTCTTCTTCGATGTCGTCGGGCTCGTCATAGACGGGAGCGGGCAAGCTGGCTGGCTCGACAAATCCGGCCGGCTTCTCGGCGACTGCGCCGCGCAGGATCGAATAATGCTGCGCCCCCAGGGTTTCGTCGACCTCGATCGAAATCGTGAGGCCGAAACGATGCTCCAGCTCAGTCAGCGTGCTGCGCTTGTGATTGAGCACGTAAAGAGCCGTCGCGGATGGCGTGCGCACTGTCAGGTGATGTCGTGAGTCCTTCAACAGGAACTCCTCGATGGCGCGTACCACCAGCAGCGCCACAGACGAATCGGACCGAATGTGGCCAGTTCCGCCGCAATGGGGACAGGGCTTCATCGTGGAATCAAGCACGGACGCACGAATGCGCTGCCGGCTCATCTCCATCAGTCCGAAATGCGATATGCGGCCCACCTGGATGCGCGCGCGGTCGTTCTTGAGGTGATCCTTGAGACGTTTTTCCACCGACCGGTTGTTCCGGTTCTCTTCCATGTCGATGAAGTCGATAACGATGAGGCCTGCAAGATCGCGCAGTCGCAATTGCCGCGCGACTTCTTCCGCAGCCTCAAGATTGGTCTGAAGCGCTGTGTCCTCGATAGAGTGCTCTTTCGTGGAACGCCCCGAATTTACGTCAATTGCGACAAGCGCTTCAGTCTGATTGATGATGATGTAACCGCCGCTCTTCAGTGTCACCTGCGGCTGCAGCATACGGTCGAGTTGGGCCTCGATACCGTTGCGGGCGAAGATCGGCGTGGTGTCGCGATAGGGCTGGACGACCTTGGCATGGCTGGGCATCAGCATGCGCATGAAGTCCTTGGCCTCGCGATAGCCTTCGTCTCCCGCGACGAGAATCTCGTTGATGTCCTTGTTGTAAAGGTCGCGAACGGACCGCTTGATCAGCGAGCCTTCCTCATAGACGAGAGCTGGCGCCGTGGACTTCAGAGTCAGACTGCGCACATTCTCCCACATGCGCATCAGATACTCGTAATCGCGCTTGATCTCGGCCTTGGTACGGTTTTCACCCGCCGTACGCAGGATGACGCCCATACCTTCCGGAACGTCCAGATCCTTGACGACTTCCTTGAGGCGCTTTCGGTCCTGCGCGCTGGTGATCTTGCGCGAAATTCCGCCGCCTCGCGCCGTATTCGGCATCAAAACCGAGTAGCGCCCTGCCAGAGACAGGTAGGTCGTCATTGCGGCGCCCTTGTTGCCGCGTTCTTCCTTGACGACCTGGACCAGAAGGATCTGGCGACGCTTGATGACTTCCTGGATCTTGTATTGCCGTCGCATCGGTCTTCGGCGCGACTGCGACTCTTCGAGAGCGTCATCTGCACCGACCGATTCGATTTCGCTGTCTTCAGAAATCTCGCGGGCGAGATTCTCCGAAGGCGGCTCGGAAATCACGTCACTTTCAATCGCGGCGGCGATGGATT
This sequence comes from Rhizobiaceae bacterium, assembly GCA_023953905.1. Lineage (GTDB taxonomy): Bacteria > Pseudomonadota > Alphaproteobacteria > Rhizobiales > Rhizobiaceae > Arvimicrobium. Next base: position 38,289 of record JAMLJA010000025.1, read on the forward strand.
TACCGCTGTCACTATCGGACGTATCGTCACTCGAGTTCGCGTCATCTGCGTCGACTTCCAGTGAAGGAGCTTCCGAGACGTCGGCGGCGATGGCCGCCTCGGCGACTTCGAAAGCTTCAACCTCAACGATCGAATCGGAATTTGTGGTCTCTTCCTCGCCGTCATTTGCGCCAGAAGCACGGTTCTGGTCGCCATCGCCATCTCGGCCCCGCCCGCGACGTTTGCGCCGTCCGCGCCGCTCCTGACGGTCAGACGATCCTTCCTCGGCATCGTCATCCTCATCGTCGGCGCGAGCCTGGGCCGCTTCAGCCTGAAGGAGCGCTTGCCGGTCGGCGACGGGGATCTGGTAGTAATCGGGATGGATCTCGTTAAACGCCAGAAATCCGTGGCGATTGCCGCCATATTCGACGAATGCCGCCTGAAGCGAAGGTTCAACTCGCGTCACGCGAGCGAGATAGATGTTTCCCCTGAGCTGCTTCTTGTCCTGAGATTCGAAATCAAACTCTTCAATGCGGCTACCGCGTACGACGACAACCCGTGTTTCCTCCGGGTGGGAGGCATCTATAAGCATTTTGTTGGGCATTATTCATTGTCTCCCCGGCAATCCAGGGCTTTGACGAAGCGGGAGAAGACTCCAAGCTTCGTGCCGTCCAGGAACCGGACCAAATTGAGTCCGCCGGCCGCCGCTTACTCCCTAGCGCAAGCACGACGCCGCCGGTGCAGGAGGCACCGGAGAGGGCGGTCATGCTTGAATTTGCGCTTGGAGTCATCGCGTATCCTTGCGGACAATTAACCTAAGCCCGGCGATCACCGAACCAGTTCATGCTCTTGATGAGCCGGCACGAAACAGTTGTTTCGGCCGTTTCCTTGCATTCAGGGTCTCGCGTCACCGAGACCTCGAAAAAATCTGTCAATGGCCACCTGGCGCCACTGCCGCACTCGTGAAGAGAGCCGCCTCTTCCTCACCTTCACCGCAATCTCAGGATTTGTGCGAGTGCGCGCGGCGCGAAAGGATGATCCACACTCGCTTTTATGATTTGCCGACGTTCATGGCAACCCACATTCGGGGGGGCATAAAGACAGACTTCCGTCACGTAACCCGGTGTCGAAAAGGCTTGGTTAACCTTACAAAGCTACCAATCGTTAACGCTCGGCTGGTCACAGCCTCACGAATGCAATGGAAGCACTTCAAGCGGACATGATGGAATCGATTCAAACTGCGCCAAGGCACCTCGCACAGATTGCGTGCAAGGGAGTCGCTGCTGCGCTTGTTCTTCTGGCCGTCATGATGGCTGGCGTCAGTCATGCACGTTCAGATTCTATGGTGGCGAGCGCATATCGCGCCGCCGGAGACGCAAACCATGTCCGCGTGGTACTTGAATTTGACCGTGAACCGGAGCCGCGCTGGTTTCTGCTGAGGTCGCCCCATCGCCTCGTCATCGATCTGCCCACCACACAGTTTCGGCTCGACAGCAAAAGCCTCAAGCCGGTCGGCCTCATCCAGAACGCGCGATTCGGCTCCGTCGGAACCGACCGCTCGCGGTTGATGATATCGGCCAAAGGCCCGTTTTCGGTCGACAAAATTGATGTCGTTAAAAACGAGGAAGGATCAGGCTTCCGTCTGGCCGTCGATCTGACCTCAACTTCCGAGGCAAACTTCGAGCAAGCGCTTGCCGATCAGGCGCTGACGACCGCCTCCAGCCTGACCACGCCCAAGACCGACCGGGTGACGGACGCCAAGAGGCCGTTTGTCATCGTCGTCGATCCCGGGCATGGCGGCATTGACGGCGGCGCAAAAGGCACCAATGGCGCCATCGAGAAGGATGTGACCCTGGCATTCGCGCGCGATCTGCGCGACGTGCTTTCTGCCAATCCGAACTATCAGGTGTCGCTGACGCGCGATTCGGATGAATTCCTGCGCCTCGATGAAAGGGTTCGAATTGCCCGCGAACGGGGCGCCGATCTGTTCATTTCCATCCACGCCGACACCATTCGCGTCAAAGGCCTTCGAGGGGCCACCGTCTATACGGTTTCCGACAAGGCGTCCGATCCAGAAGCGGAGGCGCTGGCGATTCGAGAAAACCTGGCCGACCAGGTCGCCGGAATAGACATCCAAGAGGCGGACACCGAGGTGGCTGATATCCTCGTCGACCTCATTCGACGGGAAACGCACAATTTTTCGATACGATTTGCGCGCTCCCTCGTGGGCCAGCTTAGCAATTCCATCGGTGTCATCAACAATCCGCATCGATTCGCCGGTTTCAAGGTGCTAAAGGCGCCCGACGTTCCATCCGTGCTGGTCGAACTCGGCTATCTTTCGAACCCGAAGGATGAGGAGCTTCTTCAGGACACGGGCTGGCGCAACAAGGCGGCCCAAAGCATTGGTAAGGCGGTCGGTGTTTTTGCCGGCGCGCGCGGCGGGAAGGGCGGGTGAGCGTTGCCTTGCTGCGACACACGGGCGAAACTTTGCGGTCTGGGTCTGTCGAATGCCGATCCTGCCGCATTTTGCACACATGAACGCCTAAAGGATGGCGGGTGTGACATCGCAAAGTGAAGGTGGAGAAGCCTTTGTTTTCAGCACGGTGACGCAGGCGGCAGATTACGGACTGGAGTGGGCATGCTAAGGCTCATCGGCTATTTCTTTGGCATCGGTGTTATGTTGGCTTTGCTGGCAGCGGCTGGCGTTGCCGTCTATGTCGGTCATCTCACGCAGGATCTGCCGGATTACGAAGTTCTGGCGAGTTACGAGCCGCCCGTAACGACGCGTGTGCATGCCGCCGACGGCTCCCTGATGGCAGAGTTCGCGCGTCAGCGCCGGCTCTATTTACCGATCCAGGCGGTTCCCGACCGCGTCAAGGCAGCTTTCCTCTCGGCTGAAGACAAGAACTTCTACACGCATCCTGGCGTTGATGCCGAGGGCATCGTGCGCGCTGCACTGTTGCTGGCAAAAGGCGGCCCGATGCAGGGCGCCTCGACTATAACTCAGCAGGTCGCGAAGAACTTTCTTTTGACAAACGAACGTTCGATCGAACGCAAGATCAAGGAGGCCGTCCTCTCCTTCCGCATCGAGCAGGCTTACTCGAAAGATCGTATCCTAGAGCTCTACCTCAACGAAATCTATCTGGGCTTCGTCTATCCGGGGCAGGGCGCCTATGGAATCGCCGCCGCAGCGCTCACCTATTTCGACAAATCGGTGAATGAGCTGACGGTTTCCGAGGCCGCCTATCTGGCGGCTCTGCCGAAGGGGCCGACGAACTATCATCCTTTTCGCAATACCGAACGTGCCCTGGAGCGCCGCAACTGGGTCATCGGCCAGATGGTCGAGAACGGTTATGTGACCAAGGAAGAGGGCGACAAGGCTCGTGCGGAACCGCTCGGCGTCTCGCCGCGTCGCAATGGCAATTATCTCTTCGCGGGCGAGTACTTCACCGAGGACGTGCGTCGCGAGCTGATCGCTCGTTATGGTCAGGATGCGCTCTACGAGGGCGGCCTTTCCGTTCGAACGACGCTTGATCCGAAACTCCAGTTGATGGCGCGCAAGGCTCTTCAGGACGGTTTGATCAAGTATGATCGCCTGCGCGGATATCGTGGACCGAAATCGCAGGTCGATGTTTCGGGCGATTGGGGTGCGGCTGTTGGCGAAGTAAAAGGACTTTCAGACGTTCCGGAATGGCGGTTGGCTGTGGTGCTGGAGGGCTCGAAATCCGGCCTTGAGATCGGTTTGCAGCCGGGCCGTGTTGCCTCCGGGGCGCTGGACGAGAAACGTGAAACTGGCACGATCTCGGCGGAGGACATGAGCTGGGCCATGCGCCATGTCGTCGATGGAAAGCGCGTGAAGGCGAAATCGCCCGCCGACGTGCTGAAGCCCGGCGATGTTGTCTTTGTCGAAAAGAAGGAAGGTTCGACCGGCGCCTATGAACTGCGCCAGCCTCCCGAGGTTGAAGGCGGCATGATCGCGATGGACCCGCATACGGGCCGTGTGCTCGCAATGGTCGGCGGCTTTTCCTATGCCGAATCGCAGTTCAATCGCGCGACGCAGGCCATGCGCCAGCCCGGTTCTTCGTTCAAGCCGATCGTCTATTCGGCCGCGCTCGACAATGGCTATACGCCCGCTTCCGTCATCATGGACGGGCCGATCACCATCACATCCGGCGGTCAGACATGGTCGCCCAAGAACTATGACGGCAAGGCCGCAGGCCCGTCGACACTTCGAAACGGCATTGAACGCTCGCGCAATCTGATGACGGTTCGCCTCGCCAATGACATGGGCATGAAGATCGTCGCCGAATATGCGGAGCGCTTTGGCGTTTATGACCATCTGGCGCAGTATTTGCCGATGGCTCTCGGCTCGGGCGAAACGACCGTCATGCGCATGGTCTCGGCCTATTCGATCATGGCCAATGGGGGCAGGCAGATAAAGCCGTCGCTGATCGACCGCATACAGGACCGCTACGGCAAGACCGTCTTCAAACATGACGAACGCGGCTGCGAAGGCTGCGTCGCCAAGGAGTGGACAGGGCAACCGGAGCCCGAGTTGATCGACAATTCGGAGCAGGTGCTTGATCCGATGACGGCCTACCAGATCACTTCCATGATGGAAGGCGTGGTGCAGCGCGGAACCGCTGTAACGGTTTCCGAACTCGGCCGCCCGATCGCTGGCAAGACCGGCACGACCAATGACGAGAAGGACGCCTGGTTTGTCGGCTACACGCCAAATCTGGTCGTGGGTCTCTATCTCGGTTACGACAAGCCGCGAAACCTCGGCAAGGGCGCTACCGGTGGCGGTCTGGCAGCTCCTGTCTTCAAGGCGTTCATGGGCGAAGCGCTCGAGGATACGCCAGTGGTCGACTTCAAGGTGCCGGAAGGCATGAAGCTGATTGCCATCAACCGCAAGACTGGCATGCGCGCCAATGAAGGCGAGGCCGGCACCATCATCGAGGCCTTCAAGCCCGGCACGGGACCAGCCGACAGCTACTGGGTCATCGGCATGGAAGGCGAATCCGGTGTTGGTGAGATTTCCTCGGAAGCCCGGAAGGCTGTCACTGAATCGCCGGGCGGCTTGTACTAGCGGGGATGTTTCATTCGATTTTGAATGGGCCGGTTTAGCCGGCCCATTTCACTTTACAGGTGCAGGTCCGCTCCCTATGTTCCGCGCCGATCCAGGACGCGTCCCAAGAGGCTGCGCGAATATCAGGACACAGTGAGGCAATGCGTACCGAAACCGAGAATCTGGTCGACGAAATCAAGCAGGCGATTTCCCTGCTGAGGAGGCATCTTTGACTGGGACCAGGCGCTCAAGCGACTGGACTACCTCAACATGCGCGCGGAAGATCCCGCGCTTTGGAATGATCCCCAAGAAGCGCAGAAGCTCATGCGGGAGCGGCAGTCGCTTGAAGACAATACGCGCTTTGTCAAAGGGCTTTCACAATCGCTCGATGACAATGTCGAGTTGATAGAACTTGGCGAAGCCGAAGGCGACGACGGTGTCATTCTTGAGGCCGAAACCGCCATCCGCTCGATGTCCGGAGAGATCAAAGCGCGGCAGGTCGAGACGATGCTCTCGGGCGAGGCCGATGCCAATGATTCCTATCTTGAAGTGCACGCCGGAGCCGGCGGCACGGAAAGTCAGGACTGGGCGAACATGCTGCTGCGCATGTATACCCGTTGGGCCGAGCGTCGTGGGTTCAAGGTTGAAGTGTTGGAAGTTCACGAGGGCGAGGAAGCCGGGATCAAGTCTGCGACGATCACGGTAAAGGGCCACAACGCCTTTGGCTGGCTGAAGACTGAATCAGGCGTTCATCGGCTGGTGCGCATTTCGCCATTCGACAGCAATGCGCGCCGACATACATCGTTCTCCAGTATCTGGGTCTATCCGGTCATCGACGACACGATCGAGATCGATATTCCAGAATCGGAAGTGCGGATCGATACCTACCGGTCGTCTGGCGCGGGTGGTCAGCACGTCAACACGACGGACTCGGCTGTCCGCATTACCCACATTCCAACAGGTATTGCAGTGTCGTGCCAGGCTGGACGGTCACAGCACCAGAACCGCGCGAAGGCGTGGGAAATGCTGCGATCAAGGCTCTATGAGGAGGAGCTGAAGAAGCGTGAGGCGGCCGCCAACGCAACCGAAGCGACAAAGACCGACATCGGTTGGGGGCATCAGATCAGATCCTATGTGCTGCAGCCCTACCAGCTCGTGAAGGACCTGCGCACCGGCGTCGAGAACACAAGCCCATCAGACGTGCTCGACGGCGATCTGGATGAGTTTATGGAAGCATCGCTGTCGCAGCGTATCGAGGGCACTGTCGGCGAGGCTGTAGCTGACATCGATTAGGGAGCGTCCGCCAGAGAGATGGGGCCTCTGTTCAGGACTGATGCAGGTATTTCTGGATTTTCCTGCCGGCTTTGATGAAAGGCAGCGGATTTAGGGCATCTCCATTGCGCCGCACCTCATAGTGGAGGTGCGGTCCCGTAGAGCGACCGCTGTTTCCTGAATTGCCCAAAAGCTCTCCGGCCTTCACAGTCTGACCGACTGCTACGGCTACCTTGCTCATGTGAGCATAGCGGGTGGTCAAGCCTTCGCCATGGTCGATCTCGACCATGCGCCCATAACCCCCGTTCCAGCCTGCGTGAATGACCTTACCGCTTCCGGTGGCGCGAACCGGCTGGCCCACGCTCGATCGAAAATCCATTCCCGAGTGAAGCGCGAGCGAGCCGAGCAGCGGGTCCCGCCTTGGTCCGAACGTGCTTGTCACGGCACGTCCGGGTGCAGGATTTGAAACCGGGAGCTTCAGCGCAGCCGACTTCGCCTTCTCAAGCGTCGACAAGGCGTCATCCAGCTCTTTCACTCTGGCATCGAAATTGGTCGAGGGGTCATATGGAATGAGGGGACCGCCTGTCGCCGCCTGATCCGAATGCTGATCAACCGTCAAACCGGCGTCTGTCAGGGCGTCCGAGATCTCTTCTGCGGTACGATAAGCCTCTTCGGTCAGCTTGCTCAGGCGCGCAATCTGCTCGTCTTCGATGGATTTAAGCGACGTGTTGATTGACCGAAATAACGTATCAGCCCTGTCGGCTGCCGTCTCATCGTTTGCCGTCTCATGTCGAATGGGCCAAAGCGATAGAGCGGATGGCGGAATTTGCGGTGTGGTGTCGGCAAGGAGCGGATTTGACGACTTCAATTCAGCCTTGATCAATGGTTTGGCGGTTGGCACGGGCACTGGTGCGGCATCTGCGCCAATCTCTGCCGCGCGCTCGAGCAATGGTCCGAGGCGACCGTGGCGTTGCGACAGCATCGACTGTCGCTCCAATAACTCGGAAACCTTGCTCTCGACGAGCTTCTGGTCGAGCAATTGTCTGCTCGTTATGCGATCGACCTGCGCGCGAAGCGCCGAAATCCTGTCCTCATAAGCTTGCTGCATGCGAGCCTGCCGCGCCACGCTTGCGCCGATCAGATCATCACGCAAGACGAGGTAGGACGTTGCAAGAAGATAACAGATCGCTATCGCCGTGCACACCGTTCCAAGAGCGGCGACTTTCCACGGCGTGAGCGTGAAATGCCTGATTTCCTCGCCACGAGCGATAATGATCGTGTGGGGTTCCGTTCGACGTCCGAACGTTGCGGACTGGCCGACTTGTTTCACGAGACGCGCCCTTCCTCCATGGCCTGAGATACGTCGCATTAGACATTATTAAGGTTAACAAACCTCTGCCTAAACGTCTCAGTCCGATGGGGGAAGGGTCGGGGTTGTTGGATAGTGTGGGGTTTGCAGTCTATCCCGGCAAATTAATCCAAGAAGAGCCAAAGCAGAATAATCACAGGAATAGGGATTCCGATCATCCAAAGAAGAAGTGAACGAAACATGTCTTGGCTCCTCGTTTATCAGCTCCCCGACAAAACGCCGTTGCTTCGGGTTGGTTCCAATCTCTGCCGTTTGTGAGGATAAGACGGCCCAATTATCGAGGCCGGCAAGACTTTTCGCCAAACGAACTCCTACCGGCTGGCCTTGGACATCAGTTTCGGCCACACTGCCAAAAATTTGTCTCGAGTGAGGATGCCGGGCGATTGCTTCGTGCGCTCATTCGCCTTGGTAAGTCGTGCAAAGACAATTGTTCGGCCGTCCTTTTCCGCCCATCCGACAAACCACCCCCAACCGTGAGCGTAGTCAAACCGTCTATCTGCCTTGCGAGGATAGGCGGCGCCCGTCTTTCCATGGATAGTCCATGGGCCAACGGATCTTTTCTCGACGAGCGCGCGCGTCTTGGCCATTGCATCCTTCGAGACGGACAGCGTGTCATTGACGAGTGCCCGCATGAAAGAGGTCTGTTCTCGCGGAGAAACGGCGAGCGAAGAGGCGATCCAGGCGCGATCAAGCCCGTTGTCAAAACCCGCATCGCCTGAGAAGTCAGCATTTCCATAGGCCAGTGCGCGAGTGTAACGGCCGAGCACTTCCGTACCGAGGGCGTGGGTGATCCGTTGCGAATACCAAACGACGGAATAGCGCATCCAGCTCGCCGGCGTGTTGTCCTGTCGCCACGCTGCACCGCCCCAGTCCGGATCCCCAGGCCGAAAAGCGAGGCGCGGGTGATTGCTGTCCTTCAAAAATCCGCTATCGAAGCCGATCACTGCAAGTGGCACCTTGAACGTGGAGGCAGGCGTGACGCGCGTGTCGCAATCTCCGTCTTCCAATAGTGAGGCCCCACTCTTCGCATCGACGACAAGCGTGCAGACAGTTGTCGCTTCCGCCAGTGCGGATGCGGAGAACCAGAGCAGCAAAGCGAGGGTTGGAAGAGACCGGCGCAAGAATCGAATCATATGGCTCTCGACTGTGCTTGCTAGCGGCCCATCACACGGCGCGCGGTTTCGAGAACGGCATCGACATGACCGTTGACCTTAACCTTGCGCCAGATTTCGGCGACTTTGCCGTTTGCATCCACCAGAAAGATAGCGCGTTCAACGCCCATGAACCGGCGGCCATACATGCTTTTCTCAACCCAAACGCCCCAGCCTTGCGCGAGTCGTAAATCTTCATCCGAGACCAGCTCGACGACGACGCCGTGCTTGTCGCGAAACCGTTCGAGTTTTGCAGGAGAATCAGGCGAGACCCCAAGCACGGTAATCCCCATTGCGGCGAAGTCTGCATGATGCTCACTGAACCCCACAACCTCCGCCGTGCAACCGCTGGTGCCTGCCTTTGGATAGAAGAACAAGACGAAGGCGGAACCTTCTAGTGCCACCACAGGTTTGGTGCTTTTGGAAACTGTCGAGAATGTGAGGTCAGGTGCCTTTGCGCCAAGATGCAAATCGGTCATATCCGTGCCGTGGTTGGTGTTTACGAGCTCGCAACCGTTATAGGGAAGCGGGCTAGTTCGTCTACCGCAGGCGGAAGCTACTTGAAGGTCTTTGGGGCTGGAGATTCACAGACACAGAAAGATCAGGTTCAGGCGCGACGAAATTTGTGATCTCGATGCGTTGCCCTCTGCTGCTGATCAGGAAGTTCCGCGAGCCTCACGCGCGCCACGCATTCCGGCGCGTTCTGCTCTGCGCTCTGGTGTCTTTCGGACCGCGCTGAAATCCATTCTCGTTGTTCTCGCGCTTCTGGCCATTGTGGTGCTCGGCCTGTACGGCATCGGGGCATCGGGTCTCGGCAGTGAGCGTCTCAGGCGGGAGGCAGAGGCTGCCCTGCGCAAAGTCGCAGGACCGGAAATTGCAGCCTCGATTGGTCCGACCCGCATCACGCTCTCGGGCGCGCGATTTCTGGCACTCGACATACAGGACTTCAAGCTGAGCTCGGCCGGGCGCTCTCAGATCGAGGCTGGCTCGGTCCAGTTCGGCATCCGTCTGCTGCCACTGCTGACCGGCAAGCTTACTTTGGGCAGGGCCAGCATTTCGGACGCCCGCATACACGCCACTGCATTTTCGCTTGGTCGAAGCGGCGATTGGACCCAGCGCATCCGGAACGAGCAAGGTCTGATCGATCCCGATCTTGCAGGCGAAGCGCTGTTTCAAGCGCTGCACGGTGCGCTCGATCTTCTGGAGCGGGGTTCGACACGGCGCATCGACCTTGAGAATACGGATATCGTTCTGGCCGAAACTGGACGCATACGTACGCTGCACATAGGAGAGGCCCGGCTTCAGGACAGCCGTTCGGGCAACCTGTCTCTTTCCATGACCGGTGCATTGGATGGGCGCTCCATCTCGCTCGACGGAAGCGCTGTGCATGATGGGGACCGCATCACGGAACTGGCATTTGATCTCAATGTCGCGCCGTCCGAACCGCTCCAGTTGAACCCGGATGGAATGCTGTCCGAGGACGGCAGCAAGAGCCTGATGGGGGCAGCCCGCATTGAGATCAGAGGCGCGGAGGCGTTGAACGAATCTCCCTCGCGACTGGCTGTGCAGGCAGAGGTGGACGATTCGGTCATCGACCTCGGCAAGCGCGGCATCATGCGGGGCGACGTGGCGCTTGCTGCAACGCTGGTCGTTGGCGCCAACAAGGTTGAAATCGACAAGGTCACGATCTTGACGGGACGATCGCGCATCGTGGCCACCGGCGCAGTTGGGCCTGAGCCTACGGATGCAGCACGGGCGCGCGCGCCGACCTATCGATATGAGTTTGTGACCGAGCAGGCGATGCTTGCACCCCTCGATTCTCCCGACGCGCCTACGGCTTTCTCGGCGCGAATGGCGGGGCGTTTCGATGAGAGGACACGCATTCTGACCGCGGACGAACTGGCGGTGCGCACGGGCGAGGGCCAGATGGTAGGCGCCGCGTCGGCAGAGTTTGCACGCGGGAAGACGCCAGGCCTGACGCTCGCGCTGTCGGCCAGTGATATGCCGGTCGCACAGGCCAAGCAGTTCTGGCCGTGGATGGCTGCCGGTCGCGCGCGCGAATGGGTGATTGGAAACTTCTTCGGCGGTCGCGTGACCGAAAGCGAAATCACCTACCGCGTTGCTCCGGGCCGTCTTGGCGACGGCGTTCCGCTCAATGGCGACGAAATATCAGGCCGTTTCGAGGTGCGGGATTCGCGCTTCGACACGACTGGCAAGCTGCCGCCGATCCGCGACGCCATGGGCGTTATCGAGTTTCGCGGCAACGATGTCGACATCTCTCTTTCATCTGGAGTCGCCTATCTGCCCAGTGGAAACAAGGTCGATATTTCCAATGGAGTGCTCAAGTTCCGAGACGCCAATCTTCCGCCGGTGATTGGCGACCTCGATCTTGACCTGAAGGGCGAGGCGGTGGCGATAGCTGAACTCGCATCATTGGAGCCCATTGATGCGATGCGCCGGCTTGATCTCGACTTCAAGGACTTCAGCGGGACAGCAAGCGGTCATGTCTCAACCAAGCTTCCACTTCAGAACGAGACAGATTTCAGAGAGCTTGAATGGAAGGTCAAGCTCTCCGTCCAGAACCTCGGCATTGCAAAGCCCTTTCAGGGGCAGAAGCTATCGGTGGCAGACGGCACCATTGACGTTGATCCGCGTCGCGCAGTGCTCAATCTGGATGGTCGCCTGAACGACATTCCCGCCAAGCTCGAACTAGTCGAACGGCTTCGTGACGACGGACCTGCGCGGGTGCGCAATATCCGACTCACGATAGATGATGCGCAACGCAAGAAGATCGCGCCGGGTCTGGACGATCTCGTGGCGGGCAAGATGGTGCTGGATGTTGATGCATCACGCGCTGACGGCGTTCAGAAGCTCAGCGGAGATCTTACCTCCACCACTCTCAGCATTCCATGGGTCGGCTGGAGCAAAGGTGTCGGCATACCCGCCAAGCTGTCGTTCAACATGGTCGGCAGCGGTAGCAATACCACCCTGTCTGACTTCGCCTTGACGGGTAAATCGTTCGGCGTTTCCGGTGATGTGAAGCTCGCAGGGGGCGGGCTGGCTTCGGCGCGGTTCAAGCGCGTGCAACTCAATCGCGACGACAATGCCAGCGTTGATATCACGCGGCGGGGCAACGCATATTCTGTTTCCGTCAAAGGCGACTCATTCGACGCGCGTTCCCTTATCAAGCTTGTTCTCAGCGAATCGGAATCAGAGGGGGCATCCTCAACCGCGGGCTCGTCTATCAGCGTGAAGGCCTCACTTTCACGACTGCTCGGCTTCAATGACGAAGCTTTTTCAGGCGTACAACTGAACTATTCGGGGAAATCTGGCGGTCGCGCCAGCTACTCGCTTTCAGCGACCACCCGAAATGGCGGCATCGTCAGCCTGGAGAACATAAACAAGGAAGGCCAGGATGCGATGCGGGTTCGGTCGGCAGATGCCGGAGCACTCGTACGCTTTCTGGACGTGTATGAGAATATGCGCGGCGGTCAGGTCGATCTGTCGCTGCGCGGTACGGGCGGGGGCGTTATGCGCGGTCAGGTCAACGCGACCGGCTTTCAGATCGTCAACGAATCGCGTCTCGGCTCGATCGTGTCTACGAAACCGCCCGGCAGCGATCGCAGTCTCAATCAAGTCGTGCGACGCGATATCGACACGACGCGCGTCGAGTTTCAGCGAGGCTTCGCGAATATCGAAAAGGGAAAGGGCTATCTGAAGATCGATAAGGGCGTACTACGCGGGCCGATGATTGGGTCGACCTTTCAGGGCACGCTCTATGACGGCAACGGCAATATCGACATGACCGGCACCTTCATGCCGGCCTATGGTCTCAATCGCCTCTTCGCCGAGCTGCCAATCATTGGCCTAATCCTCGGCAATGGGCGCGATCGCGGATTGATCGGCGTCACCTTCAAGCTGGAAGGCAAATTTGCCAAGCCACAGCTTCAGATCAATCCTTTGTCGGTTATTGCACCGGGAATATTCCGGTCGATATTCGAGTTCCAGTGATCGTCAGACCGGTCGCACGAGGACGTGCTTCTTCTTGCCCACGGAAAGCTTGATGACACCCGAAGCAAGATCGTCCAGCGTCAGTTTGCTACGCTCATCACTTGAGGGCGTATCGTTGACCCGAACGGCGCCACCCTGGATGTGGCGGCGCGCCTCGCCATTTGACCCTGCCAGACCAGCCTGAACGAGAAGTGCCAAAAGGCCCATGCCAGCCTGCAGCTCGGCTCGCGAAACGTCGATCGAGGGCAGATTCTCGGCCAATGCGCCTTCTTCAAACGTCTTGCGCGCGGTTTCCGCTGCGTCCTCGGCGGCTTTGCGACCATGCAACATGGCTGTGATCTCTGTCGCGAAAATCTTCTTCGCGTCATTGATCTCAGAGCCGCCCAAAGCCTCCAGCCTGGCGATCTCTTCGAGAGGCAGCGTGGTGTAGAGCTTGAGGAACCGACCCACGTCGGCATCCTCCGTGTTACGCCAGTATTGCCAGAAGTCGTAGGGGCTCAACATCTCGCTATCGAGCCAGACCGCGCCCGAGGCAGTCTTGCCCATCTTTGCGCCAGACGACGTGGTCAGCAACGGCGTCGTCAGCGCAAAAAGCTGCGGCGTACCCATTCTGTGCCCGAGATCGATGCCGTTGACGATATTCCCCCACTGGTCCGATCCACCCATCTGCATGGTGCACCCATAGCGCCGGTTCAGCTCGACAAAATCGTATGCCTGCAGAATCATGTAGTTGAATTCGAGAAAGGAGAGCGACTGTTCGCGATCCAGCCGCAACTTCACGGAGTCGAAGGAGAGCATTCGGTTGACCGAGAAATGCCGCCCCACGTCGCGCAGGAAGCTGACGTAATTGATGTCCATCAGCCAGTCGGCGTTGTTGACCATCAGCGCATCGCCGGGCCCGTCACCGAATTGAAGATATGGAGCAAAGTTCTTCCTTATCCCGACAAGATTGTTCTCGATGTCGTCGGGCGTCAGCAGCTTGCGTGCCTCATCCTTGAACGACGGGTCGCCGATCATCGATGTGCCCCCACCCATCAGCGCGATCGGCCGGTGGCCTGTCTTCTGCATCCAGTGCAGCATCATGATCTGGATCAGCGAGCCGGCATGAAGGCTCTTCGCCGTCGCATCAAAGCCGATATAGGCCGTCACGGTCTCCTTGGCGAAGAGCTCGTCGAGAGCTGTTTCGTCAGAAATCTGGTGGATGAATCCGCGCTCTTGCATGACGCGCAGAAAATCGGACTTGAAGCTGGGCATGGCGTTCTCTTTGGGTGTTCAGCGCCGCGACTGTGGCATTGCGCGACGCGGCGCTTTAGCATCCGGGGTCAAGGAAGCAAAGGCATGGTTGTATGATGCGTGACGGGTTGCAGACCGCGATCGGCTTGATGAGTGGAACATCGATGGACGGGATCGATGTTGCAATGCTGACGACCGATGGCGTCGACCGGCTCGAATTTCATGCAAATCTGTTTGTGCCCTACGATCCGGCATTCCGCCACAAGTTGGAATCTGCATTGCAAACCGCAAAGCTTATCACACGACGTGACGAGCGGCCCGGCGACCTCTTCGACATCGAGACGGAACTGTCCGACCGTCACGCCGACGCGGTAGAAACTTTCCTCGCGCAGAATGGTGTTGAACGGGACGATGTCGATCTGATCGGGTTTCACGGCCAGACCGTTCTGCATCGCCCCGCACAGGCACTCACGGTTCAACTTGGGGACGGTTCAAGGCTTGCGCGGCGCACACAAATTCCGGTCGTCTTCGATATGCGCGCGAACGATGTCCAGAACGGCGGGCAGGGCGCACCTCTGGTGCCTGCCTATCACGCTGCCTTGGCGCGCTCGCGCCGCGAAAACTTCGCTGAAAAATTCCCTGTCTGCTTTGTGAATATCGGCGGCATTTCGAACATCTCCTATGTGCCCGGAGAGGGCGATCCGATCGCCTTCGATACCGGTCCCGGAAATGCCCTGATCGATCAGTGGGTATCACGGGAGGGAGGCATCCCTTATGACGCCGGCGGCGCGATCGCCAGCGAGGGCGGCGTCATTCAGGCGGTGGTCGACCGCTATCTCGCCAGCTCATTCTTCGACAAAGCGGGCCCAAAATCGCTAGACCGGAACGATTTCACCCTTGCGGAAGTAGACGGATTGGAGCTGGCAGATGGCGCCCGCACCCTCGCTTCCGTCTCGGCGGGCGCGATCATGCGGGCAGTCGAGCATTTGCCCGAACGGCCGAAACTCTGGATTCTCTGCGGGGGTGGACGCAAGAACCCGCATATCGTGGGTGACATGCGAGACGCAGCGCTCGGTATGGGGGCTGAACTCGCTCTGGCCGAGGATGTCGGCCTGAATGGGGATTTCACGGAGGCTGAAGCCTGGGCCTATCTTGCCGTTCGCGCGGTTCTCGATCTGCCGCTCACCTATCCAACGACAACCGGGTGCAAACATGCCGTCAGCGGCGGCATTCTCACGAGGCCCGCAGGCAAAGGCGTCTGACACGAAAAACGGCCGGGCATGGCGCCCGACCGTTGTCATCCCTGGATACTGCCTCGATCGGCGGCAAGTGATTAGCGCAGGCGCTTGACCCGCGGATCGGAAAGTTCACCCGCCAGACGCCTGTCGAGATAGTCCGCACACTCCTCAAGGAGGAGATCCGCATCGTTCGAAAAGAAATGGTTGGCACCAGGCATCGTCTTTTGCGTGATGGTTATGCCCTTTTGTGTGTGCAGCTTGTCCACCAAAGTCTGAACATCCTTTGGCGGTGCCACCTTGTCGGCCTCCCCATGGATGATCAGGCCAGACGAAGGGCAGGGCGCAAGAAACGAGA
Source organism: Rhizobiaceae bacterium (assembly GCA_023953905.1). Taxonomy (GTDB): domain Bacteria; phylum Pseudomonadota; class Alphaproteobacteria; order Rhizobiales; family Rhizobiaceae; genus Arvimicrobium. The sequence continues at coordinate 53,965 of JAMLJA010000025.1, forward strand.
AGTCGTAGATGTTGGGCTGCGGTGCGATCGAGATGAAACCCTCGATCTCGGGACGGCGCATGAGCAGCTGCATGCCGATCCATGCGCCAAACGAGTAACCCGCAACCCAGCAGGTTTTGGAATCAGGGTGGAGAGACTGGACCCAGTCAAGCGCGGCCGCCGCATCCGACAGTTCGCCCGCGCCATGGTCGAATTCGCCCTGGCTGCGGCCAATGCCTCTGAAATTGAAACGCAACGTCGTGAACGAGCGCTTCTGGAACATGTAAAACAGATCATAGACGATCTTGTTGTTCATCGTGCCGCCAAACTGGGGATGCGGATGAAGCACAATCGCAATAGGCGCATTCTTTTCCTTCGAAGGCTGATAGCGACCTTCGAGACGTCCAGCTGGACCGTTGAAAATAACCTCTGGCATCAATACTCCGTACGCTTCGGCCTTGAGGCTGGGACTGTCCGGCGCTACGGCCTTGACGACGCTCCCGAGCACTCTTAGAAGCTAGTTTAGAACGGTTCAAAACTGGCGGCTTCCACCGCCGCTTGGCAAGGCGGGTAAATAGGACGCCTGCGTTCGCGATTTCAAGGAAATAACGCTTCGATGCCGGGCGGAGCGCAACATCGGGATGATTTAGCAGCGAATGGTCGCCACGAGGGCCTATCTTGATCACAATGCCAGCGCTCCGCTTCGCGAGAGCGCCCGCGTTGCCATGATCGAGGCACTGTCCGCGTCAAACGCGTCCTCCGTGCATGCCGAGGGTCGGGTTGCGCGCAAGATCGTCGAGGAAGCGCGGCGCAACGTAGCGTCGCTCGTAAATGCCGATCCGGCTCATGTCATCTTCACTTCCGGGGCAACTGAGTCCGCTTCGACCCTCCTTGTATCTGAATGGCGGATGGGACGCGGCCCTGTGCGCATGTCGCACCTCTACGTCTGCGAGGCGGACCATCCTTGCCTGCTTGGCGGCGGCCGTTTCGACAGTTCGGCGGTAACGCGGCTTCCCGTCGACAGTGACGGGGTGCTGGATCTGGCGTTTCTGAAATCTGCGCTCGACGCTCATGACAAGGAGGCCGGGCTTCCGCTTGTGGCGGTTCATCTCGCCAACAACGAGACAGGCGTCATTCAGCCCGTCGAGCGAATTACGGAAATCGTGCACGCTGCCGGCGGCGTGGTCATACTCGACGCCGTTCAGGCGGTCGGGCGTATTCCTGTCGACATCGCAGCGGGTTACGCAGATTACATGATTCTTTCGTCACATAAGATCGGCGGACCCAAGGGCGTTGGCGCCATTGTCGCGGCCTCCGATCTGATGATGCCCAAGCCCCTCATAGCGGGTGGCGGGCAGGAGAAGGGTCATCGCGCTGGTACGGAGAACGTGCCGGGGATTGCTGGTTTTGGAGCCGCCGCGCGAGAGGCTCTTGCCGAACTGCCGCTTATTGATTCAGTGCGTGAACGTCGTGATTCCCTTGAAGAGCATTTGCTCGCAAGTGACTCTGGCGTCGAGATTTTCGGTGCGCGAGCCCAGCGACTGCCCAACACGACATTCTTCGCACTTGCCGGAATGAAGGCGGAAACGTCTCAGATTGCATTCGATCTGGCTGGCGTGGCGATATCGGCAGGCTCCGCCTGCTCGTCGGGCAAGGTTGGACCGAGCCATGTACTGAAAGCAATGGGTTTTGGAGACCGCGCTGGCGCTCTGCGCGTTTCAATGGGCATGGCGACGACGGACGACGACATCGACCTGTTCAGGAGAGCATGGGCAGGAATTTTGGCGCGTCGACCGAAGGTAATGGATGGGGCGACCAAGGCCGCGTGAGCGGCCTGTGCGCTGAAAACAGATCTGGGCTGCTCGATTGGGCGGTCTGACGGGGTGAAGTCCCGGACGAGAGGTACTATATGGAGCGGACACCGCTCCTCGGTGCCATAGTTTGAAAACGGTCGGGCCTTGAACCCGGCATGGATGGAGAACGCTGATGCCTGCCGTGCAGGAGACGATCGAACGCGTAAAGAAGATCGACGTCGATCAATACAAATACGGATTTGAAACCGAGATCGAGACGGACAAGGCTCCCAAGGGCCTGAACGAGGACATCATCCGGTTTATCTCGGACAAGAAGAACGAGCCCGAATGGATGCTCGAGTGGCGCCTTGAGGCATTTCGCCGTTGGCTGACGCTCGAAGAGCCGACCTGGGCGCGCGTCGATTATCCGAAGATCGATTTCCAGGACATCTATTACTACGCCGCGCCGAAGAACACGCCCGGACCCACATCGCTGGAAGATGTCGATCCCGAATTGCTCAAAGTCTACGAGAAGCTGGGCATTCCGCTGCGCGAGCAGGAAATCCTTGCGGGCGTACAAAAGCCGCAGGCCTCCGAGGAAGCTGAAAACGACAATGTCTATTCGTCGGGCCGCGTCGCAGTGGACGCCGTTTTCGACAGCGTTTCGGTTGTCACGACCTTCAAGGCCGAACTTGCCAAGGCTGGCGTCATCTTCTGCTCGATATCGGAAGCCATTCGCGAACATCCCGAACTGGTGAAGAAATATCTTGGTTCGGTGGTTCCCACTTCCGACAATTGCTACGCCACCTTGAACTCTGCGGTATTTACGGACGGCTCGTTCGTGTTTGTGCCGAAGGGCGTTCGCTGCCCGATGGAGCTTTCGACCTATTTCCGCATCAACGAGAAGAACACCGGACAATTCGAGCGCACCCTGATCATTTGTGAGGAGGGCGCCTACGTGTCCTACCTTGAAGGATGCACGGCACCACAGCGCGACGAAAACCAGCTTCACGCCGCGGTCGTGGAACTCGTGGCTCTCGACGACGCAGAGATCAAATATTCGACGGTCCAGAACTGGTATCCCGGCGACGCGCAGGGCAAAGGTGGCATCTACAACTTCGTCACCAAGCGCGGCGACTGCCGCGGCGATCGCTCGAAGATCTCCTGGACTCAGGTCGAGACTGGCTCGGCGATCACCTGGAAATATCCGTCCTGCATCCTGCGCGGTGATGATTCACAGGGTGAATTCTACTCGATAGCCGTGTCCAACGGCTATCAGCAGATCGACAGTGGCACCAAGATGATCCATCTCGGGAAGAACACCCGCAGCCGGATCATTTCAAAGGGCATCGCGGCGGGCTTCAGCCAGAATACCTATCG
>JAMLJA010000026.1 GCA_023953905.1 Rhizobiaceae bacterium
CGTGACCTACTACACGACGATCGCGGGCGCGCTCGCCGCGGTCGAGGGCATGCGCTCGCTCGCCCGGCTCGACGTCTACTCGCTGCAGGAACTGCACGCCGGGCTGTAGGTCGGCGACACGCGCGCCGGGCGTGCGCGCGCGGCGCGTTTTGCGTTAGAGTTGCGCTGACAGACGGACCGCCCGGCCTCGCCGCCCGGCGGTCCGAGTCTTTTTGGAGCGATCCGCGCGCTGCGTGGCGCGCCGAGAACCTGGGGTACCCGATGGCAACCATTCCGCTCACCCGGCGCGGCGCCGAGCTGCTGAAGGAAGAGCTGCAGCGGCTCAAGTCGGTGGAGCGACCGGCGGTGATCAACGCGATCGCGGAGGCGCGCGCCCAGGGCGACCTGTCCGAGAACGCCGAGTACGACGCGGCGCGCGAGCGGCAGGGATTCGTCGAGGGGCGCATCGCCGAGCTCGAGACCAAGCTCGCCAACGCCCAGGTCATCGACCCGCAGCTGCTCGATGCCGACGGCCGCGTCGTGTTCGGCGCGACCGTCGATCTCGAAGACCTCGAATCGGGCGACCGGGTCAGCTACCAGATCGTCGGCGACGACGAGGCCGACATCAAGGCCGGCAAGATCTCGGTGTCGAGCCCGATCGCGCGTGCGCTGATCGGGCGCAGCGCGGGCGACACCGCCGAGGTGCGCGCGCCCGGCGGCGTGCGCCAGTACGACGTGCTGGATGTCCGCTACGAGTAGCGCTCAGGCCTTCTTCGCGCGGGCCCGTGTGCCGGCCTTGCGCGCCTGCCCGGAGCGGCCGGCGAGGTGGGTCGGCCCCTGGGTGGCGCCGCTCGCGTCGCCGTGGTGGGCCGGCACGCGGGCCCGCGCGCCGATCGCGGTGCGCTTGCCCCGGGTGCCCACCGGCTCGGGCTTGCCCGCCGCGCCTCTCGCGGGCTTCTTGGCGGCGGCCCCCTTGCGCGCCTTCGCGGCGGGCGCCGCTGCTTTCTCGACCTTCATTGCCTTCATCGGCTTCCTCGCTTTGGCTGGCTTGCGTCGGGCGGTCGCGCCGGTGGCCGCCAGTTTCTTGGGCAGGTGCGGGCCGCGCGGGCGCTTCGGCGCGGCGGCGTCTTCGATCGGTTTCGGGCGGTACACCACCAGCAGCTTCCCGATCGACTGGACCGGCGCGCAGCCGAGCGCCGAGCAGATCTCGGTGAGCAGGGCCTGGCGCTGCGCCCGGTCGTCGCCGAGCACCCGGATCTTGATCAGCTCGTGGGCGCCGAGTGCCCGGTCGGCTTCGGCCAGTACCGCCCGGCTCAGCCCGGCGTCCCCGATCATCACCACCGGATCGAGGTGGTGGGCGCGCGCCCGCAAGGCCTTGCGGTCGGCGGGCGTCAGCGCGATCGGCAGTGGGAACGGAGTGATGCTCATGGCGTCGGAAGTCGGGGCGGTCGGGCCGGCGGGCGGCGGAAGATGCAAGTGTGGGCTGCGGACCCATCCGCGCGCAAGCGCGCGAGGCGCCCCGGCATGAGCAAGCGCAAGAAGGTGAACCGGGCGTGGCTGGCGCAGCACATCGACGACCCCTACGTGAAGCTCGCGCAGAAGCACGGCTATCGCTCGCGGGCGGCGTACAAGCTGATCGAGATCGATGACAAGCATCACATTCTCAAACCCGGTGCCAAGGTCATCGATCTGGGTGCGGCACCCGGCGGTTGGTGTCAGGTTGCGGCAGACCGCGTCGGGTCGACGGATACCGCGCCGATTGTCGTTGGCATCGACTATCTTGGCATGGACCCCGTGCCCGGGACGATTGTGCTGGAGATGGACTTCCTCGACGATGCTGCGCCGGACAAGTTGATCGAGACGCTGGGAGATGCGCCGGACGTCGTGTTGTCCGACATGGCCGCGCCGACGACCGGTCATCGGCAAACCGATCATTTGCGGACCATGTATCTGTGCGAAGTAGCCGCCGACTTTGCGATGAAGGTGCTCAAACCGGGTGGTCACTTCCTTGCAAAGACGTTTCAGGGCGGAACGGAACAGGCGTTGCTCGATCGTTTGAAGAAGAACTTTCGCGCCGTACATCACGTCAAACCGCCAGCTTCCAGAGAAGCTTCCGCCGAGCTTTATCTGCTCGCAAAGGGATTTCGCGGCGAGACCGAAAGCTGAACCTTTACCGGATCTCAGGAATCGGTCGGAGCGCCTTTGTCGGCACGATGGCCTGATACGAGATTTCCGGAGTTCGGCGAAAGCCTGGCGAACCAGAACACCGATGATAGCGTGACCAGGGCGACCGTCACGAACGCGAATCGAAAGCCGTAGAGATCTATCGGCTGACCTGTGAAGAAGGAATAGCCTTCCAGCACGCCGCCACCGATCGCAACGCCCAAAGCAAGACTGATCTGTTGCGTGCATGCTGCTATCGCCGTCGCCTGGCTTGCCTCCCTTTCATCGATTTCAGCGAAAACCAATGTGTTGGACGAGGTGAAGAAGAGTGACCGGAAGAATCCGGAAGCAACAAGCGTTGCGATGATGGCGCTGGTCGGCGTTTCGGGTGTGAACAATGCGTTGGCCCCGATGAAGATCGAGCCCAATACGCCCGCGCACATCAGGACGGTCTTGAACCCACCCAGCCTCAATGTGGCTGGTGCAGCAAACTTCATTGCCAATGCTCCGACGGCCGACGCAAAAGTGAGCAGGCCGGACTGGAACGGCGTCAAACCGAAGCCCAGCTGGAACATGAGAGGCAGAAGAAACGGAACGGCGCCCGTGCCCATACGAAAAGTCGAGCCACCGAGCACGGCGGCGCGGAACGTAGCGTTGGAGAACATTTTGGGGTTGAGAATAGGATTTGCCTGCCGCCTCGCATGCATGACGTAAAGCCCCGCCATTGCCAGGCCGAAAAGCGCGGTGATGACGCCGATGATCGGCGGCAGGGCGGGCAGGCTGACGACGGACAGTCCGAACACGATGCCTGATGCGGCCAATCCCACGAGCAAGAATCCGCGTGCGTCGAGCGGCTGCACAGCGGCGGCTTCGATGTGAGGGAGGTGTTTCCCGGCCAGCCACACACCGGCTACGCCGATCGGCAGATTGATCAGAAAGATCCAGTGCCACGAGGCATAGGTCGTGATGAAGCCGCCGACAGGTGGACCGATCATCGGGCCGATCAATCCCGGCATCGTCAGCCACGCCATGGCCGAAACGAGTTGGTTCTTCGCAGTTGAGCGCACGATCACAAGCCGCGCGACCGGCGTCATCATGGCGCCGCCGGCCCCCTGCAGAAATCGCGCGAGGACGAAGTCGAGAAGTGAGCCCGATATGGCGCACAGCACAGATCCGGCCATAAAAATGCAGATAGCGATGCGAAAAACCTTCTTCGCCCCATATCGATCCGCCATCCACGAACTGATCGGAATGAACACCGCAAGCGAGACGAGATAGGCGGTCAGAGCTAATTTGAGGGCGATCGGGCTGGTATCGATGTCCCTCGCGATTGCTGGAAGCGATGTCGCAATGACCGTCGAATCCATGTTCTCCATGAACAGCGCAACGGCAAGAATGAGTGGGACTGTCCGATTCAAGGCGGGATCCGGGACATGCTGTGGATGAGGCAATCTTGCGGCGGCCTTGCGGTGGCGAAGACAGTGCGGAAAGAAGGCGCGGGGTTCCAGCACTCTGTGCGGGTTGCAAGGTAGGGCGTCAAGTTGCGTTGTCACGCCCTCGAGCGCGTTCACGACTGCGAGAGCTGTGGGAGGTTGCCCGCCGCAATGTTTGAGGGGCAGTATATGACTGCGTTATTGATGGGCTTCCCAACGGCCCGACGGCGTGATACCAGCCGCTGCCAATCCAGAAACGTGATTACGAATCGGCGTTGCCCGAGCGGGTCGACGCAGAGGTTCCTTTATTCGAGGTTTGGCGATGCCCACGATCATTGAAACCGCAACCGGGGCGCAGGCTCTCACCTTCGATGACGTGCTGCTGCAGCCCGGTCATTCTGAGGTTATGCCGGGTCAGACAGATGTTCGCACGCTGATTGCGGGCGACATCGAACTGAACATTCCAATCATTTCTGCAGCCATGGACACGGTGACCGAAGGTCGGCTTGCCATTGCCATGGCGCAGGCGGGCGGCATCGGTGTCATTCATCGGAATCTGACGCCGGTCCAGCAGGCCGAACAGGTCCACCAGGTCAAGAAGTTCGAATCTGGAATGGTGGTCAATCCGGTAACGATCGGTCCTGATGCCACGCTCGCCGACGCGCAGGAGCTCATGCGGTCGCATGGCATTTCCGGTATTCCCGTGGTTCAGGAGGGCAATGGATCGGGTCGGCCCGGTCGGCTCGTCGGCATCCTGACCAATCGCGATGTGCGCTTCGCATCGGATCCGGCACAACGGGTGTCGGAATTGATGACCAAGGAAAATCTGGTCACGGTTCGCGAGAACGTCGATCAGGAAGAGGCCAAGCGCCTCCTTCACCAGCGGCGCATCGAGAAGCTGCTTGTGGTTGATGCAGCCGGCAACTGCGTTGGACTGATCACGGTCAAGGACATCGAGAAGTCGCAGCTCAATCCCAATGCGGCCAAGGATGCGCAGGGGCGCTTGCGTGTCGCGGCTGCGACCAGCGTGGGCGATGACGGGTTTGAGCGTGCAGAGCGCCTCATCGATGCGGGCGTGGACCTGCTCGTCATCGATACCGCTCACGGCCATTCCCAGCGGGTGCTTGACGCAGTCACCCGCGCCAAGAAGCTCTCCAATTCCGTGCGCATTATGGCCGGAAATGTGGCCACGCCAGACGGAACCCGGGCGCTGATCGATGCCGGTGCGGATGCAGTCAAGATCGGCATCGGACCGGGCTCTATCTGCACGACGCGCGTCGTGGCAGGCGTGGGCGTGCCGCAACTTACGGCCATCATGGGCGCCGTCGAGGCCGCACAGAAATCGGGCGTCTCGGTAATCGCTGATGGCGGCATAAAGTTTTCCGGCGATCTCGCAAAAGCGCTGGCTGCCGGTGCGACGGCGGCAATGATCGGTTCGCTGCTGGCCGGCACCGACGAAAGCCCCGGCGAGGTGTATCTGCATCAGGGGCGCTCGTTCAAAGCCTATCGCGGAATGGGGTCAGTGGGTGCCATGGCGCGGGGATCGGCAGATCGCTACTTCCAGGCCGAAGTGCGAGACACGCTGAAACTCGTGCCCGAAGGCATCGAGGGTCAGGTGCCTTACAAGGGGCCTGTCTCGGGTGTTCTCCACCAGCTGACCGGCGGTTTGAAGGCCGCAATGGGGTATGTGGGCGGACGTGATCTTGCAGAGTTCCGCGAGAAGGCCACATTCGTTCGGATTTCCAATGCCGGTCTTCGCGAGAGCCACCCGCATGGCGTGACCATCACCCGCGAAAGCCCCAACTACAACGGCGGCGCATAATCGCGGGGCACTCCGCTCAGCGAATATGCGGCCATGTTTCTCACGCGTCGGAGTGACCTGCTCCGACGTCCCGGCCACATTCATTTTTCAACGCTCGTCCAGCTGATTGCAGATTGCAAAAGCGACCATTTTTGGTACCGTTGATATAACGTTAAATCGAAGCGCGCTTGTCTGCGGTCGCGTTCGGCTTTGACCAACCGACCCGCATTCGCACTATGGCGGCTGCGGGGAGGGATAGTTCGCCGATCAAGGTGCAGACAGGGATCACCGTTCGTACACTCAGCAAAGAGACACAGTATGATCTTCGACATTCACACGCACACGCCGCAGTATCGTGACACGGTTCCGCCGGAGAAAAGGACGGTCAACACCACATGGCGACCTGACACGGCGCGCAACTCCAACTTCTCCTGGGCGGAATACCGCGAATCTCAATCAGCTGTGGACAAGTCGATCGTATTCGGGATCGCCTGGGAACCAGGTGAGCGGGTCGGCGGCAGCAACGGACCGCGCGATCATGGGGACGTCGCCGAAAAGGCAAACGACTTCACTGCCAACTTCGTTCACGCCTATCCGGACGAACTGATCGGGTTCATGTGCGTGCATCCTTACGACGTGGACGCAATGGACGAGATGGAACGCAGTCGCGTTGATCTCGGGCTGCGCGGGGTCAAGCTCGGAGCGAACTATCAGGCATATGACCCGTTGGATCGGCGGGCGCTCGCCGTCTATAATTACGCGGAACGGCACGGCCTGCCGATCATGTTCCACACTGGCACGTCGGCGGTGAAGTCGGCACCGATTCCCGCCGCTCACCCGTTGACCATTGATGAGATTGCGAGTCGATATCCGGAACTCCGGATAGTCATGGCGCATATGGGCCATCCGTGGACGGCCGACACGACCGTGGTCGTCCGCAAACACGCGAATGTCTACACAGACATCTCCGGCCTCTTCTATCGCCCGTTCACGCATTATGAGGCGCTGATCCGCGCGACAGAATGGAACATCCTCGACAAGGTGCTTTTCGGCTCGGATTTCCCCGTTGCCACCCCCACGGAGACGATGGCCGGGCTGCGCGGCGTCAACGACATTGTCGAGGGAACCCGCATGCCGCGCGTGCCGCTCGATAAGATCGAGGAGATCATTCACCGCGACAGTCTCGCCCTTCTGGGGCTGGACTGACGTCAAACATGCTGATGCCCCAAGCAAAAGCCCCGCGGATCGCTGAACTGACCCCCGAAAGTTGGACACAACCTTCGGGGGTTTTGGATGTCCAAACACAGTGCGCGTTTCAAGCGCTCGGTTGTCGATAGCTATTTGTGCGGGGATGAAAGCTACGCGAGTGCTGGGTGGAAGCGCGGAGTTGACGCGGCGACCGTGCGCAAGTGGGTTGCTTTGTACCAGTCGCATGGCGATGCGGGGCTGTCGGGCAAATACGGTCGTTACGACGCGGCGTTCAAGCTGTCGGTGCTTGAGCGGATGTTGGGAGAAGGCCTGTCGTATCGGCAGACGGCGGCGCTGTTCAATATCCGCAATGCCAGTTGCGTTGCGGGCTGGGAGAAGCGCTATGATGCGGGCGGGATAGAGGCGCTCGGCCCACGTCCCAGAGGACGCCCCATGTCGAAGCCGCCGACCCCCGCAGTGCCTGTTGCAGCCAGTGATGAGGCCAAAAGCCGTGAAGAACTGTTGGCCGAACTGAAGCAATTGCGGATGGAGAACGCCTACCTAAAAAAACTGAAGGCCTTAACGCAGGAACAAGCGCCCAAAAAGCGCAAGCTGTCCAGGCGTTAAGGCCGTTGCACCCGCTTGAAGGCTTGCTGGAACTGGCGAAGCTGCCGCGCAGCACGTTCTATTACAGACAAAAGGCCGCCTCGCGCCCGGACCGCCATGCGGCGCTGAAGGAGGCGATCAAGGCCGTCTTCGACAGCCACAAGGGCCGCTACGGCTATCGCCGGGTGACCGCGCAACTGCGCCAGTCGGGCCGGCGCGTCAACCACAAGACCGTCCAGAGCCTGATGGCCGGGATGGGATTGAAGTCGCTGGTCAGGCCGAAGAAGTATCGTTCCTACAGAGGCGAGGTTGGGCGGACCGCTCCCGATCTGTTGCAGCGCAAGTTCAGCGCAGAGCGCGCCAACCGCAAATGGGTGACCGACGTGACGGAGTTCAGCGTGGCCGGCGACAAACTCTACCTGTCTCCCGTCATGGATCTCTACAATGGCGAGATCCTCGCGTTCGAAACCTCACGAAGGCCGCTGTTCAAGCTGGTGGACAATATGCTGACCAAAGCCTTCGCCAGGCTCGATGAGGACGAACGGCCGATCCTGCATTCCGATCAGGGATGGCAATACCAGATGCCGGCATTCCAGCGCAGGCTGGAAGCCAGAGGCCTTGCACAGAGCATGTCACGCAAAGGCAATTGCCTCGACAACGCACCGATGGAGAGCTTCTTTGCCACGCTCAAGTCCGAGCTCTTCCATCCCGAACGGTTCGAAACCATCCAAAGCCTCGATACGGCCATCGTGCGCTACATCGACTACTACAACCAACGCCGCATCAAATTGAAACTGAAAGGGCTGAGCCCCGTGCAATACAGAACCCAGCCCTTAAATCTACCAGATCAATGAACCGTCCAACTTTATGGGGTCAGTTCAGAGGGGCGGGCCTTTCTCGTCCGAGGCTATGGGCACTTTCGGATGGCTCACTCAATTGAGTGTCGAAACGACCTTCTCCGCGAGTTCGATGGTGCGGTCGATATCGGCATCCGTGTGCGCCAGCGAAATGCTGCCCTGCTTGGTGATAACCGGAAACTGAAAGATGCCTTCTTCGATCAGGGCGCGGCGGAATGCGATGTCGCGCTCTGCGTCGTGATTGAGCACCACGTCGCGCCAACTCACCGGCGCATGATCCATGAAATAGACGGCAAAGGCAGAGCCCTGGCGAACAATGGTCGTTGCGTAGTTGCGCGTTGAGAAAACCTTTTCGAGCCCGGCTTCCAATCGCGCGCCGAGACGCTCCAACTCGCTATAGACTTCCTTTTCCCGGGTCTTCAGGCGCGTAAGACATGCTTTTGCCGCGGCGACATTTACAGGATGGCCGTTATAGGTGCCGGCGACAGCGACGCGCTTTGCGGGCGAGGGGTCGGCACACAATTGCATGATTTCCCGTTTGCCCCCGATCACACCCATCGGGTAGCCATTGGCTACCGCTTTTCCGAACGTACACAGGTCCGGCGTCACGCCCGATAGTGATTGATATCCCCCAAGCGCGTGTCGGAAGCCGGTCTTGACCTCATCGAATATCAACACCGTCCCATATTTGTCGCAGAGTGCGCGAAGCCCTTCAAGATAGCCGGGCAAAGGCTTTACGATGCCTATGTTCTGCAGGATCGGTTCAAGGATGATCGCCGCCACGTCTCCTTTCGCGAGGGTCCGTTCGGCTGCTTCGAGGTCGTTGTATTCGATGGCCCGTACAGTCTGATCTATGACCTTTGGCACGCCCGCAGTCGTCACGCTGAGCGGATATTCCTCACCGGTCTTGTGCGTTTCCACGAAGGAGGCGGGGTCCATCAAATTATAGCTGACATAGTCCGAGCAGCCATTATAGCCGCCCTGCATGACAACCACGACGTCGCGTCCGGTGTAGGCCCGGGCCAGCCGCAGAGCATAACCAACCGCTTCGGATCCGGTACTGGTGAGCTGCAACTGTTCCAGCCCCGGAACACATTCGACGAGCAGTTCGGAAATCTCGGCTTCCCATGGCATCGTGCCCGCACCGATCAGCGACGCGCCAGATCTAATCGCGTCGATGACGGCCTCGTCCACTTCCGGATCGCCATGGCCGAAAAGGTAAGGGGCAAAGCCAGCATGGTAGTCGATATATTGCTTGCCATCGGCATCGTAGAGATAGGCGCCTTTTGCACGCACGAAGAGCTTCGACGGATTGATGGCGCGGTTCAACGACATCGTGCCACCCGCAATAAACTTGCGTTGCCTCTCAACGGTGTCGTGCAGGTTGTTTGACATGTTCTCGTCTTTCAGATTCTGGGTCGCGTGCGCTTGTCTGGTCCGCAATGTCGGCAGCGGATCGCAAACCACGAAGGGATTGCACGTCCAAAATGAGATAGATTTAACGTTAAGTCAACGCTGTGAGTATGTCATTCAAGGGTACCAGGTTCATCGAATGCGAGAAGTTTTGTGTTCCGAGCCGTGGTGGAAGCCAGGGTTCACACGCTTTCAGATCGGCTGCGACTCGGTTGCGAAATAATGCCTTCGGCGGTTGCCATGGAAAAGCGCGGTTGCGCCGACGGTACGTACCCCGATAAGTAGCAACTGAAAGTTCTTCAAAGGTGCTGGTCAACCATGCCCGGCGCCCGAGTCCCGGAGGTTGGGTTTCGCCACAGGCACGCAGTCCCGTCGACGCCCGGTCTTGCTGAAGAAGGGGGGAAGTCGTGAGCAAGCCAAGGAATTCCGCATCAGAACGGAATGTCACGATCAAGGATGTGGCGCGCGAAGCCGGCGTTTCCGCGATGTCGGTATCGAACGTGCTCAATGGGCGCGGACGCATTTCGGAAGCCACGGCAAATCATATACGCGAGGTTGTGCAGCGGCTTGACTATCGCCCTTCCGTCGCCGCGCGGCGTCTACGGCTTTCTCAGCAATGGACGATCGGCATGCTGATCGTCGTTGAGGATCCGGATTTTCTGAGCGATCCGTTCATCACCACGCAGGTCACGGGTCTGACCAACTATCTCACTGCAAATTCCTACAGTCTGATCTTGCGAGGCATGAAGCCCTCAGACTTCCGCACGACGGGTCTGTTTCAGGACATTGAAGCCGATGGCATGGTAGCCATCCTCTCCGGTGAGCAAGAGCAGCGCGAGTGGTTCATTCGAGAACTTTCGGGGTTGCGGGTTCCGTTGGTCCTCTTGCAGGAGGAGCGGCTGCCCGAAAAGGCCGATTGCGCGATCGTTCGACAGGATGATTTCAGCGGCGGGCGACAGGTGGGCCAACATTTGCTTTCAACGGGTGCGCGCACCTGTTGGGTTCTGATCCCGCAGGTTGAATGGGCTGCAATGCGCGCCCGTAAGGCGGGGGCCGCCTCCGCTTTTTCGGATGCGGGCGCTCCAGACCTTGAGATCATTCGGTGTGGCGATGAGAGTTTCGACGTCACCTATGAGGCGACCCTTGCGGCCTTGCGATCGGGGTCCGCACCCGATGCAATCATCGGCGGCAACGATCAGATGGCCATCGCTGCCATGAAAGCGTGTATGGACTTTGGTCTGGCTATTCCTGATCAGGTCCAGATTACAGGATTCAACGCGTTCGAGATTTGGCGTTACGTCGATCCCGTTCTGACAACAGTTCGTTCCGCCGCCCATGCGATCGGCGAAAGGGCTGGCGCCGAGTTGATCGAAAGACTCCAGGTTGGTCATTTCCGCAAGCGCGAAATCACCCTCCCGGTCGATTTCCAAGTGGGCAAGTCGACTCTTCCGTCTTCCTGATTCCCACATTCGAATGACGCCACTTGCAAGTTTTGCGCATCACGCGTTTGACAACTTGCCGGATCGGTGTATCGTTAAATCAAGCGCGTTGCGCGGCATGATGAAGTGGCTTTCGGTTGGGGGGATGATCGAAATTGGATCAGCTTCCAGATGCCCTTGCGCTTGATCCTGAAGACCGCCGCATGGGAGGCGGTGTACGACGCTTGAACGGAGGAATGGTCATGATCGTTGACTGTCATGTGAATATTTTCAACGCCGACCAGTTTTCTCCACCTGACGTTGACCTAAGCGGAGGTGCAAGGCCCGGTGGCGTGGCAATGTCGGCGGACGCTGACACCCTCTATTCGGCCATGAGCGAGGTCGACCGCGCGATCATCTTCTCCCTGCGCTACAAGGATTCCGTTGGCGTGGACGGGGATGACGAAGTCACTGCGGCCGCAGTCGCGAAATATCCCGACAAGTTCGTAGGCTTCGCCTGCGTTGATCCGCGCCGTCCCGACTGTATGGAACTGCTCCAACACGCAATTGGAACGCTCAAGCTCAAGGGCGTGAAGTTCGGCCCGATTTACAATAGTGTACCACTCGACGATCCGCGCCTCGATCCGGTTTACGCATACTGCCAGAAGAACGACCTCCCGCTGACCATGCATATGGGCACGACATTCGCGCGCGACACGCTCCTCGATGCAGGCCGGCCGATTCATGTCGATGCCGTCGCTCAGCGCTTTCCCGACCTAAAGATGATCATGGCTCATATGGGGCACCCATGGGTCGACGAGTGTATCGTCGTCGCCCGTAAGCGCCCCAATGTGTACACCGAGGTCTCTGCCCTGTGTTACCGACCATGGCAATTCTATCAGGCTTTGGTTTCGGCCCAGGAATATCTGATTGCCGACCGCAACAAGATTTTCTGGGGAACCGACTTTCCGTTCGCTCAGGTGAAAGAATCCATCGACGGCCTGCGCGACATCAATCGTCTCGTCGAAGGCACGCACCTGCCGCGGGTCTCGCAAGAAACGATCGACGCCATTCTGCACTCAAATCCCTTCGACCATTGGTGGCATGCGCCACTTTCGGTTTGAGGTAACCACCTCGCGCATTTGAAAACTCAATGGGAGACTACCTGATGAAGAAGCTTCTCACCTTCACCATGGCAAGCGTGATGGCGGCTGGGATGGCCGTGTCGTCTGCGGTTGCCAGCGATTGGCCAAACCGCCCCGTCACGCTGATTGTGGCAGCCGGCGCAGGCGGCGGTACCGACGCAACAGCCCGGTGGCTCGCCGCCGATCTCGAACAGAAGTTCGGCCAGCCATTCAACGTGGTCAACCGCGCCGAAGGTGGCGGCATTGCAGGCATCACCGAACTGGCGAATGCCACACCCGACGGATACACGATCGGCATCCTGTTCAACTATGCGCCCTTCCGCCTGCTTGGCATGGGGGATCTGTCGAGCGAGTCCTATACGCCAATCGCGCAATACAACTTTGACTATGCTGCCATCCACGTGAAGGCGGACAGCGATTTCAAGTCGCTGGACGAAGTGATCGGCAAGCTCAAGGAGGATCCGCAGTCCCTCGCAATCGGCTGCGGCGCGGTTTGCCCCAGCAGCTGGAGCAGCGCGTTCTCCAAGGTGCTCATCGACAACGACATCGACATCAAGGTGATGCGTTGGGTGCCCAGCGCTGGTGCCGCGGCGGGACTTCAGGAACTCGTTGCGGGCGGCGTCGATGTCTTGACCGCATCGCTGCCAGAAGCCGCCGGATTGATGGACGCCGGTGAAGTACGTCCGCTTGCCGTGTTGGCGCCTGAGCGTCTCAGTGCTTTCCCTGACGTTCCCACGGCTGGAGAGCAGGTGCCGGATGCGGCGCCAGGTGGCGTGTTCCGTGCGCTTGCAGGTCCCGCCGGTCTTCCCGAGGACATTGTCGATCAGCTGGAAACGGCGATGAAGGAAATATACGACAGCGAGCAGTTCCAGAAGAACATGTCTGAGCGCGGCTTTGGTCTCCGTTACGCCGACCGTGAGGGTCTCAAGGAATGGATGAAGACCCATGAAGCTGATACCGAGACGGTGCTGAGGGCCGCAGGCGCGATACAGTAATTCGAAGCTGCCGTATTACCCGGGACGACGAAGGGGGGTTTCGTGAAAGTCTCAGATCTTATTATGGGACCTGTCATCGTCGGAATCGGAATCATCGCGCTCGTCGCCGCAACGATGCAACCGAAACCATTCTTCGGCACGGGATACGGAGGGGGGTTCTTCCCCTCCGTCATTGGATACGCTCTGGTTGTCGCGGGGCTTCTTTTGACGTTGAACGGCTGGCGTGAGCGTGCGATCCAGCCATTGCTCGTCATTGGCAACTGGGCCCGTTCCCCGCGACATATCGCAAACGCGGCGGTCGTGCTCGCGTCGCTCGGTTTCTACATCTTCTTCTCCACCTATCTCGGCTTCATCATCGCGAGCTTTCTCGTGGTATTCGCGAACCTGCTGCAATTCACCCGCGCGCCGGGGCGCTCTCTTGTCGTGGCTGTCCTGACCATCCTGGTGGTCAAGGTCAGCTTTCAGGATCTGCTGCTGGTGCCGCTGCCATGGGGCCTGCTCGAACCCTATGCGGGTGCACTGTCATGGAGGTGATCTTCGACGCCTTTCTGGCGCTGATGGCTCCCGAAGTCCTGATCGTGGTGCTGCTTTCCTCGATATTCGGTCTGTTCGTGGGGGCAATTCCCGGACTAACGGCCACCATGGCGGTCGCGCTTCTCGTCCCCGTTACCTTTTTCATGCCACCGCTCGCCGCCATCGCAGCGATTGTCAGCGCGAGCGCGATGGCCATTTTCGCCGGCGATATACCCTCGGCCCTGTTGCGCATTCCAGGCACACCCTCGTCTGCCGCCTATACAGATGCGGCCTATCAATTGACGATGCGAGGCAAGGGCGAACTCGTTCTGGGAGCCTGTCTCATCACGTCCGCGGTTGGCGGACTGGTAGGGGGACTCTTCCTGATGTTCTTCGCGCCGGCGGTGGCGCGATTTGCTTTGAACATCAGCAGCTACGAGTATTTCTGGCTCGTTTGCCTTGGGCTCACCTCTGCCGCGTTCATTGCGCCCGGCAGCGCGGTAAAGGGCGTCATTTCCCTCCTGCTTGGGCTGCTCATTGCGATGATCGGGCTGTTTCCCGTCACCGGCCAGCCGCGCTTCACCTTCGGAAGCACCGCGCTCTATGGCGGCGTCGGACTGGTTGCTACGCTCATTGGAATGTTTGCAATCGCCGAGGTTCTTCGCTTTGCCCTGTCGCGAGATCCGTTGCCGGTCATGGCAACAACAAAGATCGGCAACATCTTCAAGGGCCTGGCACCTGAACTGTGGCGCAACCGCAGGGGCTTTGCGAGCGGCATAGTGGTGGGAACGTCAATCGGTCCGCTCCCCGGAGCGGGTGCGGATATTGCGGCCTGGATCTCCTATGCCCTGTCTCGTCGCTTCACGCGCGATCGCAAGAAGTTCGATGAAGGCAGCCTTGAGGGGATCATTTCGGCGGGTGCCGCCAACAATGCGAGCGTGTCTACCAGCTATGTGCCTGCAACTGTGCTCGGCATTCCCGGGGATTCCATGACGGCGATTGTCATCGGCGTTCTGTTCATGAAGGGGCTGACGCCCGGCCCGACGATCTTTCAGAACCAGCCGACGCTGATCTACGGGATTTTCCTGTCTTTCATTCTTGCCAATCTCCTCATGATCCCGCTCGGCTACGCAGCGATCAAACTGTCTCGTTATATTCTCGACGTTCCGCGCGAATACCTCATGCCGGTGATCATGATCTTCTGCGTGGTTGGCGCCTTCGCGATGGACAACACGCTGAGTGCCGTGGTCACCATGCTGGTGTTCGGCGTGGTGGGTTGGTTCATGGAGGAAAACGGATTCCCCATCGCGCCGGCCTTGCTTGGGATTGTGCTGGGCCGGATGCTGGAGGAGACCTTCCTCACCTCCATGATCAAGGCGCAGGGAGATTTTCTACAGTTCTTCTCCAGACCGATCGCCGGGACAATCGGCGTCATCACGATCCTGATCTGGATATCCCCACTCGTTCTAATGCTCTGGAAACGGTTTGGGCGACGCAGGGCTGTCGCCTGAAATCTCGGATTGGCAGGCGAAATGGCAAGGTGCCGCTGCTCGCTCGGTGAATGGCTATTTCAGGCCGAAAAAACTACCGAGATAGTACGGCCCGAATGTCCAGCAGCCGGTCCACGCTGCCGCTCCGACGATGTTTGCCGCCAGGAACGAATGAAAGGGCATGAGGACTGAGCCGGCAACAAGGCCGTTCAGCTGCCGCAGCACCACTACGAAACGCGCGGTTACGACAATCCAGGCGCCACGCCGCTGAAAGAGTGCCTCAAGCTTCGCCAGCCTTTCCGGTGTGAGTTTCACCAGTCCACCATAGCGCCGCAAAAGGGCGCTGCCACCGAACCGGCCGATCAGATAGCCCGTAGTGTCGCCAGCTACCGCAGCGAACCAAATTCCGAGAAACAACTGGCCGATATGAAAGTCGCCACGCGCTGCAAGTGCCGAAGCGCCGATGAGCGCGGATTCCCCCGGGAGCGGCGCGCCCAGAGACTCAAGATAGATAATTATGAAAATGGCGATAAGGCCGTATTCCTTCACGTAGGGTTCGATGATCGAGACAGCCTCGTGAAACATGTCTTATCGCCCCTGTGTTCGCGCGAAAGGTCTATTTGCCAGAGGCCGCAGTCGCGGCTCTGCGCCGCGAGGCTCTCGTGTCGGATGCAATCTCGCTATGCGCCGCGCGGATCGCATCGGCAAGCAACAGATGATCTTGTCGGCGATGAGTGCTCTTGCGCCAGGCAAGGCACACCGTTCGTGTCGGCACTGGCTCGGCAAACGGCACCAAAGCCACATCAGGCTGAGCGTAGGCGGCACCCGCCGCAATTTCTGGCAGCAGTGTCACGCCAAGCCCGTGGCCGACCATGTGGAGCAGTGTGGTGAGGCTTGTCGCACCGAAACTCGCCATCGCAACGGGCTTCACGCGTCCACAAATTGCGAGAGCTTCCTCGCGCATGCAATGTCCCTCTTCCAGAAGCATCAATCGCTCGAAGACAAGGCTCTCCGGCGCGACTGGCGCGTGAATGCGTCCCTTATCACCGGAGGGCACTGCAAGCAGGAAACGGTCCTCGAAAAGCACCTCATGTGCGAGCGTCGCATCGTCGAACGGAGCGGCTGCGATCATCCCGTCAAGGCGCCCGCTCAGCGTGTCTTCCTGGATGGAAGCGGTGACCGCCTCGCGAATCTCGATGCGCAGATCGGGATATTGCAGGCGCAGTCGCGGCAGGAAATGCGGCAGCAGATAGGGTGCGATCGTGGGTATGATGCCCAGCCGAAAGCGGCCGTCGAGAGCCCGGCGTCGGCGGTGCGCGGCTGTTTCCAGATCACGTACATCCTCAAGAATGCTCTCTATCCGTTTGCGATAGACGGTCGCTTCCTCGGTGAGATGCACTACACCTCTGCCACGCTCGAAAAGGCGAAAGCCGAGCTGGTGTTCCATCTCCGCGATCTGCGCCGAGAGCGCTGGCTGGGTTATCCCCATCAGTGCCGCGGCGCGCCCGAAATGGAGGGTTTCGGCCAGTGCCTCGAAATACTGCATCTGTCGCAATGTGATCCGGATCATCAGATAAAATTATCGCAACGAAAAACAAAGGCAATTTGTGTTTATCGCCGAGTGCCTCTAGTTTGGAAGAATTCCAAACTGGAGGCGATTGCCACTGCCGAATTGGGGCTTTGGACGTCGCGAGCGCTGCTCGATGGCACTCCAGAGGGTTTAGACATTTGATCGGAGACTGATGAGCAATGGACGTAACTGAAACGAGCACGGGGAAATGTCCCGTGGTGCACACTGCCGCTGGCGGAACGACCAACAAGGATTGGTGGCCGAACCAGCTGAATCTCAAGATGCTTCACCAGAACTCCGCGCTGTCCAATCCGATGGGCACCGCTTTCAACTATGCCGAGGAATTCAAGAAGCTCGACTACGAAGGGCTGAAGAAGGATCTTCAGGCGCTGATGACCGATTCTCAGGATTGGTGGCCGGCTGACTTCGGACACTACGGGCCCCTTTTCATCCGCATGGCATGGCACAGCGCCGGCACCTATCGCATGGGTGATGGCCGCGGCGGCGCAGGCACCGGACAGCAGCGCTTTGCGCCGTTGAACAGCTGGCCTGACAATGTGAATCTGGACAAGGCGCGCCGTCTGCTCTGGCCGATCAAGCAGAAATATGGCGACAAGATCTCGTGGGCCGATTTGATGATCCTCACGGGCAACGTTGCGCTTGAGTCCATGGGCTTCAAGACCTTTGGCTTCGCAGGCGGCCGCGCGGATGTGTGGGAGCCGGAAGAAGACATCTACTGGGGCGCCGAAAAGACGTGGCTCGGGACCGACAAGCGCTACACGGGCGAACGCGATCTCGACAATCCGCTGGCTGCGACCACGATGGGTCTTATCTACGTCAATCCGGAAGGGCCGGAAGGCAATCCAGATCCAATCGCTGCGGCCAAGGACATACGCGAGACATTCGCCCGTATGGCGATGAACGACGAGGAGACTGTCGCTCTGATTGCCGGAGGTCACACCTTCGGCAAGACACATGGTGCAGGGGACGCCGGACTGATCGGTCGTGAGCCCGAGGCATCGGGTCTGGAAGAGCAGGGTCTTGGCTGGACGAGCCGCTATGGTTCGGGCAGTGGCGCGGATGCCATCACCAGCGGCCTGGAAGTCATCTGGACCTCGACACCGACACGGTGGAGCAACAATTTCTTCTGGAACCTGTTTGGCTACGACTGGGAACTGACGAAGAGCCCGGCAGGTGCGAACCAGTGGACGCCCAAGAACGGCGGCGGCGCCAACACTATCCCAGACCCCTTTGACAAGACGAAACGCCGCGCACCGACCATGCTGACGACGGACCTCTCGCTTCGTCTCGATCCGGAGTATGAGAAGATCTCGCGCCGCTTCTTCGAAGATCCTGAGGCTTTTGCCGATGCGTTTGCCCGCGCTTGGTTCAAGCTTACACATCGCGACATGGGACCCCGCGCGCGCTACATCGGGCCGGAAGTGCCTGCCGAAGAGCTGATCTGGCAGGATCCGGTGCCTGCGGTAGATCATCCGCTGATCGACGACGCAGATATTTCCGCGCTCAAGCAGAAGATCCTCCAGTCCGGGCTCTCGATCTCTGATCTCGTGTCGACGGCGTGGGCTTCCGCATCCACCTTCCGCGGATCCGACATGCGTGGCGGTGCAAATGGCGCTCGCATCCGTCTTGCGCCGCAGAAGGATTGGGAGGTCAATCAGCCTGCCGAACTTGCAAGGATTCTCGATATCTACGAAGGCATCCGCACGTCCTTCAACGAAGCTCAGACGAACGGCAAGAAGGTTTCGCTGGCCGATCTGATCGTGCTTGGTGGCGGCGCGGCGGTCGAAGCGGCGGCACGGAAGGCGGGAAGCGACGTTGTCGTTCCCTTTACGCCGGGTCGCACCGACGCAACGCCTGAGCAGACGGATGCGGATTCGTTTTCCGTGCTGGAGCCTTTCGCGGACGGTTTCCGCAACTATCAGAAGCCCGGCCTGAGCGTTCCCGCCGAAGCCCTTCTGGTTGACAAGGCGCAGCTTTTGACGCTCACGGCACCAGAAATGACCGTGCTCGTTGGCGGACTTCGTGTGCTCGGCGCGAATGCCGGCAAGACGGCTCACGGCGTGCTGACGGATCGCCCGGAAACTCTGTCGACTGATTTCTTCACCAATCTGCTCGACATGAAGACTGTTTGGAAGGCTGCATCGCCCGCAGAGGATACGTTTGAGGGCCGTGACCGGGCGACGGGCGAACTCAAGTGGACCGGAACACGCGTGGATCTCGTTTTCGGCTCCAACTCGCAACTGCGTGCGCTTGCAGAGGTCTACGCCTGTGCGGGTTCGCAGGAGAAGTTCGTTGCGGACTTCGTCGCCGCCTGGACGAAGGTCATGAATGCAGATCGTTTTGATCTGGCCTGATTGTCGCGGTTGAGGTCTGGCCGCAGGGATGCGGAGCGGGCCTTCGCTGGACAGTAGAGAACGAGGGCGCGGCGACTGTCGCGCCCTTTTCTTGTTTGCAGCGTCGTGCATGCGGCCGAGTTTCAGCTTGCCCGTCCGGCATGAGGCGACTACCTAGGCTTCGAACGGGTCAACCGAAACGGGAATACCGAAGATGAGACTGGGCGGACGACTGGCGGCTGCCATCGAAGTGCTTGACGACATAGAGCGGCGGCATCGCCCCGTTGCGGATGCGTTGAGAGATTGGGGGCTCTCCCATCGCTTTGCCGGCGCCGGTGATCGCTCGGCCATCGGAAACATTGTCTATGACGCGTTGCGCCGAAAGCGATCCGCCGGCTGGCTGCTTGATAGCGATACGCCCCGCGCTCTTGGCTTTGGAGCGCTCCTGGTCGAGGAATCGCTCGCTCCAGACGATCTCAACGCACAGATTGTAGGCGACCGTTTTGCGCCAGAACCGCTGAGCGAGACCGAGATTGCGACCGTTACGGCGCAACGAAACGCATCGCCGCCGGATGCAGTCGGCGCCGATTGCCCAGACTGGTGCACCGCACTGATGCAGCAGGCCTATGGCGAGGATTGGGTGGCCGAGGCCGCGGCGCTTTCAAAGCGGCCCCCGCTCGATCTGCGGGTCAATGGGCTCAAGGCGGATCAGGACAAGGTTATCGGAGCGCTGGAGGGAACATCGGTCGCTCCGGCACAGCTCGCGCCAATGGGTTTGCGGATCCCGCCGATCGAAGGCTATGGCCGCCATCCGAACGTGCAGGTCGAACCGGCGTTCCAGCAGGGCTGGTTCGAGGTGCAGGATGAAGGGTCGCAGATCGTTGCCGATCTCGCAGGCGCGCGACCTGGAATGCAGGTTCTGGACTTCTGCGCCGGGGCTGGGGGCAAGACGCTCGCGCTTGCCGCTTCCATGCGCAACGAGGGACGAATTGTCGCCTACGATGCTGAAAAGCAGCGTCTTGCGCCGATATTCGAGCGCATGCGTCGCTCAGACGTGACGAATGTCGAAGTCGCAAGCCGTCTTGGAACGCTCGAAGAGTATCGCGGAAGTTTCGACCTGGTACTCGTGGACGCTCCCTGTACGGGCAGCGGTACATGGCGGCGCCGACCCGATACCAAATGGCGGCTCTCAGATCGACAGCTTGATGTCCGGCGGGGTGAACAGTCGGAAATCCTTGAGCGCGCCTCGGCTTTCGTGCGGCCCGGTGGAGTGCTCGTCTACATCACATGTTCCGTATTCGATGCGGAGAATTCTGACCAGATTGCCCGGTTTCTGGACGGTGCTTCGGGATGGACCCCGCTGGATCATGAGGCGCTATGGGACGAACGCTATCCCGGAAAGCGTGACCGCGTCCGGGTGTCGGCAGGAGGAGGAGTCAGGCTGTCCCCACTTCGAACGGGCACGGATGGGTTCTATTTCGCAGCCTTGCAGAAAGTCTGAGCGACGGGACAGTTGACGTTCTGGCGCTGGGCTCCAGTTAGTAGCGCACACTCGAAACTGGGCTGCCCAGCATGAAACGACCCTTCGCCCTCATCGGATTCCTCGTGCTCGTCCTTGGAGGCGGCATGATCATCGGTTTTATCAGCCAGCCCGGCGAATGGTATGCGGCACTGGAAAAGCCGCCCTTCAATCCGCCAAACTGGATTTTCGCGCCTGTCTGGTCATCGCTCTACGTTCTCATAGCGATTGCCGGATACAGAACCTGGGTCTCGTATCCGGCGAGTTCCGCGATGCGCCTCTGGATCGTTCAACTCGTTCTGAACTTCCTCTGGACGCCAATTTTCTTCACCCTGCATCTGCCCGGAGCAGCGCTTGTCGTTCTTCTTCTGATGCTAGCAAGCATTGTTGGCTTTATCGCGGCTTGCGGACCGCAGGACCGGGCTTCGGCCTTGCTGTTTCTGCCATATGCCTTGTGGGTCGCGTTTGCAGGCGCGCTCAACGCCGCCATTTGGTGGCTGAACTGACATTCGACACCGGCTAAAGGTCGTTGCACGGCTTCGCTGCCTTTGTCATAAGCGGCGAAAGGAAGAATGCGATGGCCGCCCGAAACGAACCCAGTATCGACTATGAAGAACGCGTGCGCTCCTCCTTTGCGCGGCAGGCAATCATGCGCACGATCGGTGCGGAATTGACGCTGGTGACGCCGGGCATCGTCGAGATCGAGATGCCATTCTCCGCTGAACTCACCCAGCAACATGGCTTCCTGCATGCGGGCGTTATCTCGGCGGCACTGGATTCTGCGTGCGGCTATGCCGCAT
Organism: Rhizobiaceae bacterium; assembly: GCA_023953905.1. GTDB lineage: Bacteria > Pseudomonadota > Alphaproteobacteria > Rhizobiales > Rhizobiaceae > Arvimicrobium. Next base: position 21,245 of record JAMLJA010000026.1, read on the forward strand.
TTTCGCTGATGCCAGCAGACGCGGCTGTCCTGACGATCGAATTCAAGGTCAATCTGCTCGCGCCCGGAAAGGGAGAGCGCTTTCTGTTCCGCGGTTCGGTTACCAAGCCCGGCAGGACGATTGTCGTGGCGGACGGGCAAGCCTATGCGATCGGCGTCGACGGCGACGCCAAGCTCATCGCCACAATGACGGGGACCATGATGACGGTGCTTGGCCGGGAAGGCATCGAAGGCTGAGCGCCTGCGCGGATTGTCGCCATCGTCCATATCTCACGATCGGCCATTGTATGCTGCCTGGTCAGTCGCTAAATCCCCGGCATCCAGACACATTGCCCGTCGGCAAGCCATTGGACAGTTGAGTTTTCAAGGGATTTCTCGTGCCGCCACTTGCTACGCTCTCGGGACGACGCGTCCTCTTCGTGATGGCCACCGAGGCCGAATACGGGCCTCACCTGCAGCGTATGTTCACGCCGCTGATGACGGGCGTGGGTCCGGTCGAGGCAGGCGTAAGGCTCGCCGCCGCGCTTGCTGAACTCAAATGTCGCGGCACGCTGCCCGATCTTGTTGTCTCGCTGGGATCAGCCGGCAGCCGCCGTTTGAAGAGAACCGAGATCTTTCAGGTTTCGTCGGTCATCTACCGCGACATGGATGCGTCAGCTTTCGGCTTTGAAAAGCACACGACACCCTATCTTAATTTGCCTGCGACCCTTGAGATTCCCCATCGTATTCCCGGCATCGCCGAGGCGAGCACGTCGACAGGCGGCACCGTCATTGCCGGAGGTGTCTTCGACGATATTGCTGAGGACATGGTCGAGATGGAGACATTCGCCTGCTTACGTGCCTGTCATCTGTTTGGTGTTCCCCTCATCGGCCTGCGCGGAATCTCGGATGGCGATACCGATGTTTCGGGCGTGCACGACTGGGAAGAATATCTGCACGTGCTCGACGAGAAGCTGGCCGCGGCCATTGAGCGGCTTGAAGTGGCCATTGCCGATGGCTTGCTGGACGGAGCCGTCAACGCATAGCTGTCAGGCAAAGAGTCCCATTGCGCCGAATCTGTTCTTTCTTTAAAGGCCCGCCATGAAGAACGTCGCGCATCCAGATACCGTCCTCATCATCGATTTTGGCAGCCAGGTCACGCAGCTGATCGCTCGTCGCGTGCGCGAGACCGGGATATATTCCGAGATCGTTCCTTTTCAACTGGCCGACGAGGCGTTCACACGTCTGAAGCCCAGGGCGGTCATCCTTTCAGGTAGCCCTGCGTCGACAATAGATATCGGCAGCCCGCGCGTCCCGGAGGCCGTGTTCGATTCTGGGGTACCGGTGCTGGGAATCTGCTATGGCGAGCAGACCATGTGCGCCCAACTGGGTGGCAAGGTGGAAGCCGGCCACGACAGGGAGTTCGGCCGCGCTTTCCTCGAGGTGAAGGAAGACAGCGCGCTCTTCGATGGGGTGTGGGCCAAGGGCACCCGCCATCAGGTGTGGATGAGCCATGGCGATCGCGTCACCGCCATCCCGCCCGGGTTCAGAGTGATTGGTACCTCGACAGGTGCGCCTTACGCTGCCATCGCCGACGAAGACAGAAAGTTCTACGCGGTTCAGTTCCATCCCGAGGTCGTTCATACGCCCGACGGGGCGAAGCTCCTGCGCAATTTCGTGCAGAAGATTGCTGGTATCGAAGGCGACTGGTCCATGTCGGCCTATCGGGCCAATGCGGTCGAGTCGATCCGCAAGCAGGTCGGCAAGGGCAAGGTCATCTGCGCGCTTTCGGGCGGCGTCGATTCCTCGGTTGCAGCTCTGCTCATTCATGAGGCTGTCGGTGAGCAACTCACCTGTATCCTCGTCGACCACGGCCTGATGCGCAAGAAAGAGGCGGCCGATGTCGTCGCCATGTTCCGTGAACACTATAATCTGTCGCTCATTCTCGTTGACGCCTCGGATCGCTTCATCTCAGCGCTTGAGGGAGAAACCGACCCCGAGAAGAAGCGCAAGACGATCGGTCGCCTTTTCATCGAGGTCTTCGAGGAGGAAGCCAGCAAGCTGGGCGGCGCCGATTTCCTTGCCCAGGGTACACTCTATCCCGATGTCATCGAGAGCGTCTCTTTCACCGGCGGCCCATCGGTAACAATCAAGTCGCACCACAATGTCGGCGGTCTGCCTGACCGCATGAACATGAAGCTCGTCGAACCGCTCCGCGAGCTGTTCAAGGACGAGGTTCGCGTGCTTGGCAAGGAACTCGGCCTGCCGGACTCGTTCATCGGTCGCCATCCCTTTCCCGGCCCGGGTCTCGCGATCCGCTGCCCGGGCGGTGTCACGCGCGAAAAGCTCGAAATCCTGCGCGAGGCTGATGCGATCTATCTGGACGAAATCCGCAAGGCCGGCCTTTACGACGCGATCTGGCAGGCATTTGCCGTTCTGCTTCCTGTGCAGACCGTCGGCGTGATGGGCGACGGACGAACTTATGAGTTTGTCTGCGCGTTGCGCGCCGTGACATCGGTGGACGGCATGACTGCCGATTTCTACCACTACGACATGAACTTTCTTGGCAACGCTGCCACTCGTATCATCAATGAAGTGCGTGGCATCAACCGCGTCGTCTACGACGTCACGTCGAAGCCGCCGGGCACCATAGAGTGGGAATGATTCAGGCCCCGCCGAACGCCGCCGATTTTACACTGAAGTACGATATAACCAACTGAAAACAAAAATAAATTCTGTCTCTGCCTATCGACATCTATCGGTGGGCATAGATGGTGTTTGGCAGCCTCGTTGACGGGCCTCGCCCCCATTGATCAACCGGAAAAACGAAAGTACCGTCAGGAGCAATGAGGCTCATGACGGTACTTTTTTTGATATAAGCCGCTGAATTATAAGCGCTTTCAACGCCATAGGCCTCCAAAAACCGCGTGACGGTACTTTTCCGCAAGGCCCTAAATGTTGACCGATGCAGCACTCAAGTGCTTGAAACCAAAAGACAAAATGTAAAAGGTATCTGATCGTGACGGCATGTATGTGCGCGTTGCACCGTCGGGCGCCATCTCGTTCAGGCTCGACTACCGGCTGAACGGCAGGCGGGAGACTGTCTACCTCGGTAGGTATGCCCGTGACGGGATATCGCTCGCCAGGGCTCGCGAGCTATGCATCGACGCCCGTCGGGCGATCGCCGAGGGACGGTCCCCTGCCATCGAAAAGCAGAGGGAGAAGCGCCGGATCAAGGAAGCAAAAAGCTTCGGCGAATTCGGCGAGAAGTGGCTGACCAATGCGACCATGGCCGACAGCACGCGAGCGATGCGCCGCTCGATCTACGAGCGGGACATCCTGCCGACGTTCCGCAATCGGCTGCTGACGGAAATCACGCCCGAAGATCTCCGCACGATGTGCGACAAGGTGAAGAAGCGAGGAGCGCCGGCCACGGCGGTCCATGTCCGCGACATCGTGAAGCTGGTTTTCGCCTTCGCGAAGCTGCACGGGGAGAAGGTGTCGAACCCCGCCGAAGAGGTCGGGTCTGCCTCGATCGCGACGTTCGTTCGGAAGGACCGTTCGCTCTCGCCCGCAGAAATTCGAGTGATGCTCGGCCAGCTAGAGCATGTGGCGACGCTGCCCACTATTCGGCTGGGTCCGAAGCTGATCCTGCTCACGATGGTCCGCAAGAGCGAGCTGCAGGACGCGGTGTGGGATGAGGTCGACTTCGAGAATGCCGTGTGGTCGATCCCGAAGGAGCGGATGAAGCGCTCCAAGCCGCACAACGTCCATCTGTGCGAACAGTCGCTCGACATTCTCGTCGCGCTCAAGACCTGTGCTGGCAATTCGCGCCACCTGCTGCCCTCGCGCTACGATGCGGATGCGCCGATGTCGCGCGCGACCTTCAATCGCGTCACCACGGCGGTCGTCGTGCAAGCTAAGAAGGCGGGTCTGCCGCTGGAGCCGTTCACCGTGCATGATCTTCGCCGCACGGGCTCGACGCTGCTCAATGTGTCCGGGCGCAGACCCTGCATCGGGCCCATTTCGACCCGACCGCGATCGAGACGGCGAGCCTCTTGAGCATCAAGACCGGCGGCTGCCCCGAGGATTGCGGCTATTGCTCGCAATCGGCCCACCACCGGACCGGCGTCAAGGCGACGAAGTTGATGGCGACCGACGATGTTCTGGCAGCCGCACGGCGCGCGAGGGACGCGGGCGCGCAGCGCTTCTGCATGGGGGCTGCCTGGCGCAGCCCCAAGGACCGCGACATGGACAAGCTCTGCGCCATGGTGCAGGGCGTCTCGGAACTCGGGCTCGAAACCTGCATGACGCTCGGCATGCTGAAACCGGATCAGGTGGCGCGGCTGAAGGCGGCCGGGCTCGATTTCTACAACCACAATATCGATACCTCGCCGGACTATTATCGCGAGATCGCCACCACGCGGACGATGGCGGACCGGCTGGAGACGGTCGAGCATGTGCGCAAGGGCGGCATCAGGGTCTGTTGCGGCGGGATCGTCGGCATGGGCGAGACGGAAGAGGATCGCATCGCCATGCTGGTGACGCTCGCGACCTTGCCCGCCCATCCCGACAGCGTGCCGGTCAACCTGTGGAACCCGGTCGAGGGCGTGCCGGTGCAGGAAACCGCAAGACCGGTCGATCCGTTCGCGCTCGTCCGTCTCGTGGCGCTCGCCCGCATCCTGATGCCGGCCTCCGTGGTGCGGCTCTCCGCGGGCCGCACGGGGATGAGCGACGAGTTGCAGGCGCTCTGCTTCCTTGCCGGTGCGAATTCGATCTTCATCGGCGATCAATTGCTGACGACCGGCAACCCCGCGGCCTGGAAGGACCGCGACCTGTTGCAACGGCTCGGGATGCATGTGGCGCCCGCCAGGCCGCAAGGATCCGCCATTGCGGCCGAGTAGCTCAATCGGGCAGGCTTCGGGCGAGGATATCCACCGCCCGGGCAATCTGCCCCTCGTCCAGCGCCGCATAGCCGAGACGAAGGGCTTGCGGCGCTGGACGATCAAGGGCGAAGCGGGTTCCGGGCAGCAGCGCAAGCCCGGCCGCGCCGGCCCGCTCCGCCCAGGTGTCGGCGGAGACATTCTCGCAGTGCAGCCACAGCGCCAGCCCGCCCGCAGGCCGATCGAAGAAGATCCGCCCGCCCAGATGGGCCGACAGTGCCGACGCCAGGACATCGCGCCGGGCCCGATAGATGCGACGGGCCTTCCGCGCATGGCGGCCGAGATCGCCGTCGCGGATCAGGTCCGCCAGCGCGGCCTCGAGCGGCGCGTCGCCCTGCCGGTCGATGGCCGCACGGGCGGCCGCCATGCGGCTGAGCAGCGGCTCCGGGGCCATGGCATAGCCGAGGCGGATACCGGGCGAAAGCAGTTTGGAGAGCGAGCCCACATAGATCAGCGGCAGGCCTGCCGGGGCCCGGGCCGCAAGCGGCAGGACCGGGCGCCCCTCGAAGCGGTACTCGTGATCGTAGTCATCCTCGATCAGCATGATGCCGTGACGCTCGACAGCGCCCAGAAGCTGCAGCCGCCGCGCCGCACCCATGGTGACCGTGGTCGGATACTGGTGATGGGGCGTGACATAGACCGCCGCGATGCGCGGATCGCTTTCAATCGCCGCCTCAAGCGCCGCGACCGACAGCCCGCCCGCATCGACGGGAATGCCCCGGACGGCAGCGCCCGCGGCCCGGAAGGCCTCCCAGGCCAGCGGGTAGCCGGGTTCCTCCACGGCAATGACCTGACCGGGCTTCACCGCCGCCCTGGCCGCCAGGAACAGCGCCATCTGGCTGCCGCGCGTGATCAGCAGCCGCGCCGGATCGGCGACCACGCCCCGGTCCGTGGCGAGATAGGACGACAGCGCATGACGCAGGACCGGCGTGCCCCGGGCATCGCCATAATCCGCCCCGCCGCGAAAGGCCGGCGACAATAATGCCCGGCGGAAGGCGCGCGCCAGCGCCTTGTCCGGCACCAGCCTGGGATCGGGAGCACCATCGCTGAAGGCGAGACGCGGGCGGACGGTTGCGGGCTCTCGGGGCACGGACACCGAAACCGGCTCCGCCATGCTTTCGGGCAGATCCTCGGCGACGAATGTGCCGCGCGCGGGTTCGGCATGGAGCCAGCCCTGGGTCATGAGCTCCTGATAGGCCGCGTCGACCGTGTTGCGGTGAACGCCGAGCTCGCGCGCCAGCGCCCGCGTCCCCGGCAGGCGAACGCCGGGCTTCAGGCGGCCACGCATGATGTCGCGGGTGATCACGTCGGCAATCGCCAGAAACAGCGGGCCGGAAGGCTCCTTCTCGATATCCAGCGCGAGCGGTTCCGATGCCATGACAATCGGCCTACCCAAATTTACGAAACTGGCACTTTTGTTCAGGCCGGATATTCGCGAGACACATGGAAAAACGCAAGAGGTCCCCATGTCGAAATCCGCCCTGATCCTGCGCCATCTCGCTTTCGAGGACCTTGGCAGCTTTGGCCCGGTGCTTGAGGAAGAAGGCTACCGGCTCAACCATGCCGAAGCTGGCATCGATGCCTTGCCGGATTCGCGCGACCCCGATCTCGTGGTGGTGCTTGGCGGCCCGATCGGGGTGAATGACACGCAAGCCTATCCCTGCATAAAGACAGAGCGCGACTGGCTGGCCCCGCGTCTGGCCGCCCGACGCCCGACGCTCGGGATCTGCCTTGGCGCGCAGCTCATGGCCGCGGCGTTCGGCGCGAAGGTCGCCCCGATGCCGCGCAAGGAAATCGGCTTTTCCGCCCTGACGCTGACGGAGACCGGCATCAACAGCCCGCTTCGCCACCTGCGGGATGTGCCCGTTCTCCACTGGCACGGTGAAGCCTTCGATATCCCGGATGGAGCGGATACTCTCGCAGGAACGGCGGCCTCAGTAACGCAGGCCTTTGCCATGGGCGCAACTGTTCTGGGGCTGCAATTCCACCCCGAAGCAGGCGAAATGCCCGCCTTCGAACGCTGGCTCATCGGCCACAGCGTGGAACTGGCTGAGGTCGGCATCGACCCGGCCAGCCTGCGCCGCGACGCCATCGCGCATGGTCCGGCACTGAGGCATGCCGGCCAATCCATGCTCCGGGCATGGCTGCAGGACTTGGCCGCATGACCGTGATCACCCTTCTGACAGGGCGCGCCAGACCGCTGCCGGGCAGCGACGCGCAAAGCGGCATCATGAAGGCGCCGGTGACGGGGCCGCTTCAGCTCGGCCCGGAAGGGTTCGAAGGCGATGAGCAGGCGGACCGGCGGGTGCATGGCGGCGTCGAAAAGGCCGTGCATCATTACCCGCTGGATCATTATCCGCTCTGGCGTGAAGAACTCGGCGATCTGCCGGCACTTGCCGCTCCCGGCGGATTTGGCGAGAACATCGCGGCATCCGGCCTGACAGAGACCACGGTCGCCGTCGGCGATATCTTCAACCTCGGCACGGCGCTGGTGCAGGTCTCCCAGGGGCGGCAACCCTGCTGGAAGCTCAACCACCGCTTCGGCGTGCCGGACATGGCCCGCCGCGTCCAGCAGACCGGCCGCACCGGCTGGTATTACCGGGTGCTGGAACCCGGCGCCGTGGGCCCGGGCGACGGGCTCGAGCGTGTCGACCGCGTGGTGCCGGACTGGACGCTTCGCCGGCTCTGGCATGCGCTTTATGTCGACCGGCTGAACCTGGACGAACTGAAGGGCATCGCAGCCCTCGACGTGCTGGCCGAAGGCTGGCGGAAATATGCGGTTCGGCGGCTCGAGAGCGGTCGGGTGGAGGATTGGCGCAACAGACTGGACGGCAGTCCATGACCTCTCCTCCCTTCGTGATATCGATCCAAAGTCAGGTCGTGTTCGGCCATGTCGGCAATTCCGCGGCCGTGTTTCCGATGCTCGCGGCTGGGCTGGAGGTGGCGGCGATCCCGACAGTCATCTTCTCCAACACGCCCGACTATCCGACGTTGCGTGGCCGGGCGCTGCCGCCGGAATTCTTCTCGGACCTGTTGCAGGGCGCACGCGAGCGCGGCCTGCCGCAACGCGCGGATTTCATCCTGACAGGCTATATCGGCTCGCTCGATGTGGCGCTGATGGTCGCGGATTTCGTGGCCGAGGCCAAGGCCGTCAATCCGCGCCTCACTTACGTCTGCGACCCCGTGATGGGCGATACCGGCCCCGGCCTCTATGTGCCGGAGGCGATCGCCGACGTCATGCGCGACCGTCTGCTGCCGATGGCCGATATCGCGACGCCGAACCCGTTTGAACTGAGCTGGCTGACCGGGCAGCCGATCGCGTCCATGGCGGACCTCAAAGCCGCGCGAGCCTTTCTCCGCATCGCGTCCGAAGCCCATCTGATCGCCACGGGGTGCGCGCTCGAAGATACGCCCGCCGGCCACATTGAAAGCGTCATTCTCGGAGCCGCCGGCGCAAGCCGTCATCCGGTGGAGCACCTGCCGGTCACGCTTCCAGGAACCGGCGATCTGTTCGCCGGTCTGATCGTCGCGGGGCTCGCGCGCGGATTGCCCCTGACGCAAAGCGTCGAGTCAGCCCAGCGCCTCACATCGCGCGCGCTGGACCACGCCCGTGCCCTCGGCGCCGGCGAAGTGGTGTTGAGCGAACCGGAGTTCCGCCGCGAACTCCTGACGCTTGCGGTACCGTAAAACGGAACTTTTCCATTCGCATCACGGGCATGCCGAAGGCCGGCCGGTGCGCGTCAGAAGCCAGTGCCTGGACAGTTCCAGTATGTCCGCCAGCCGGCTTGTCCCCGTTCCGTCGACCATGCCATGGTCGAGCCCCGCCTCTTCCCAATAGGTGAGGTTGCACTTGCCGCTCTGCTCAAGGAGCGCGACGGTCAGGCGCGCGGAGGCGACCGGCACGGACCGGTCGGCGCCCCCTTGAATGAGAAGCATGGGGGCATCGCTTTCCATCATGAAGTCTGCGGCGCGGCGATCGATACTGTCGGCCCAATAGACAAAGCTCGATCCGCCCCAGATCTCTGCGCTTTTAGGGTTTTCGCGGATATTCTGAAACGCCAGATCGATATCAGGCAGTTGCTCCGCCGGTACGCCCGAGCGTTTCATGTCGTCGAGCATGACCTCCCGGACATCTTCTCCAAAGGTGCGCCCGCCACCGAGCGACATCAGGATCGCAGCATCGACAGGATGGGCGGCGATAAAGCGTGCCGCCACCTCTGCCCCTTCAGAACCGCCAAATACGAACAGCCGGCCATCCCACCACGCAATGTCGTCGAGTTCTTCCACGACAAGCAGATAGTCTTCGGCGCGTTGGCTATTGGTGCTGTGGCGATAGAAGGCTTCAGAGCAGGCCTTCGGGTCGCCGGCGGGCGATACCCCATATTTCTCGAGGTTCACGGCGGCGAAGCCATCGAAAACCGCGCGGGCCAGCGCGATTCCGGCGCTGGCGCTGACCGGCGCGCAACCCGATCCCTGCATGAAGATCATGATTGGAACTTCTGCGTCACCCGACGGACGCTCGATCGACCAGTCTAGAACGCTTCCATCCGACCTAGTAAGCTGACGATCCTGGGCCACCGCCAATGCAGCGAAAACACACAATGCGGCAACCAAGGGAGCCGTAAATCTCCAAGCCTGTTGAACCAATCTCATTGCGTGCCTTTCACATGGGGTCCGTTGAAGAAACGTCGCAATCGACGAGACAAGCCAAAGCCGCTCTTTGAGCAGCATCTTGCGCATACGGCCTAATAAATCGGGTCGACTACCAGTCTCCAGCAATTGGTGGCCGGCCGAGCGGAATGGCTCGGCGTCCGAGGAAAGAAAACTCAGGCGACCGAATCGCAACAGGCACCGTGTGCAGGCGTCGAGTTCTTGATCAGTCGGGCTGCCGCAAAATGGATTGATGAGCTCCTCGTCGACGAATGTCTCCCATCGCCAACCAAGAGCGCCGGCCGCCTCCGGCCAATCCCGTCGGGAAGCGGCAAGGAGTGGATCCTCTTCCAAAAGGCGTAGCGCCGTAACCCTTACGGAGCCGTCGGATATCTCGTTCATGTCCCTTGCGTACTACGCACTGCTCGCCGGTCCAAGAAATGGCGAAATGAGAAATACTGCGGATCGGCTGAGATGACTTCAGTTTAGCGCTTCCCGAAGACGCTTATGATTTCGAGCAGGAAATTGGGAACCCGCACGATGAGAGCTTATCGTCTGCTGACCGGCGTCGATGACGCTGCCTTCTGCCACCGCATTACTGAGGCCCTCAACCTGGGCTGGAGCCTGCACGGGAGCCCGGTCCTGACCTACGACGGCGTGCGTCGGGCCGTGATTTGCGGGCAGGCGATCACGAAGGATGTTCCTGACCGCAGTTACGAGCCTTCGATAGATCTTTCCCGACAATAGAAGGGCGACGGAATGACCTCATTCATCACATTGCCAGGTATCGGCGGTTCCGGTGAAACCCACTGGCAAACGCATTGGGAGGCGTCAGATCCTAGCTTTACCCGGTTCCATCCTTCCGACTGGGAGAAGCCCCATCTTGCAGACTGGCAAGAGGCGCTGGAACGGCGAATCGACAATTCACCATCGCCGCCTGTTCTCGTGGCGCATAGTCTGGCCGGCCTGCTCGTCGCGCACGCGGCAGAGATGATCGCGGGGCGGGTTATGGGGGCTTTTCTGGTCGCAGTCCCTGATCCTGCTTCCGCTGCATTCCCGGCAGCAGCGGCCAGCTTCGCAAATCCGCCACGTCATCGTCTGCCGTTCCCGGCCCTCATCGTCGCAAGCGCCAACGATCCCTATGCCGCCCCTGGCTTTGTAAAAGAACGCGCCGAGGAATGGGGTGCCGGTTGCATCGAGATTGGCCCGTGCGGCCATATCAATGGCGCAAGCGGCCTCGGTATCTGGGACCAGGGGCGGATGCTCTTCGGTGCATTCTGCGCTGGCCTGAGGTCCTGACATGGATGCCTTTTCCGCCGTTGCCGCGTTTTCGATCGCCGCCGCTCTTTTGACAATTACGCCTGGGCTGGACACGGCCATGGTCTTGCGCACTGCCACTGTTGAGGGCGGCAAGCAGGCCATGCAGGCTGGCGCCGGGGTCGTAACCGGTGTTCTGGCGTGGGGACTGTTGGCTTCGGCGGGTCTCGGAGCCGTTCTCACCGTATCGGAAGTCGGCTACCGGCTTCTTCAATATCTCGGCGCTGGCTACATCATCTGGCTGGGCGCGCGGATGATCCGGAGCGCAATCCGCAGAAGCGTCGAGGAGGGAGGGGCGCTTTACAGCGTGCCGGCAGGCCAATCGGCCCATAAAAGTGCCAACTGGTTCTGGCGCGGTCTGATGACCAATCTTCTCAATCCGAAAGTCGGCGTGTTTTACGTCAGCTTCCTGCCGCAGTTCATTCCGCAGGATGTCCCGGTTGTCATGTTCAGCATGGCCCTGGCGGCCATTCATGCGCTCATGGGGCTCATTTGGTTCGCGGCCATCACGGCGGCGACGCGGCCATTCACGCGCGTTTTCCATAGTTCGCTATTCAAGCGTGGCGTCGATGGAGTGACTGGCTCGGTCCTGATCGCCTTCGGTGTCCGGCTGGCTTTCGAAGAGCGGGGTTGATCAGGTATGGATATGAATACCACGGCCCTTTTGGTCGCCGCCGGTCTTGTTGGCGGAGCCTGCAATGCAGTCGCCGGGGGCGGCACTTTCTTTACTTTTCCGGCGCTCCTTGCGGCTGGCGTTCCTCCGGTTGTCGCCAATGCCACAAGTGCGATTTCGATCTGGCCTGGACATGCGACCAGCCTGTTCGGTTATCGGGAGGAATTGCGCCGGAATGCAGGGCGACTGAAATCCAGTGCGCCTGCTTTCGTTCTCGGTTCCCTTATCGGCGCGGTACTTCTTTCGATCACTGGGAATGCAATATTCCGCCAGCTTATACCATGGCTTTTGCTTGTCGCGACGATCCTGTTCGCACTCGGTCCCAGGCTACGCTCCTGGATAAGAAGGGACCGTCCCGGAATGCTGCCGAGGCCAGTCATCTTTGCGACGGATCTGCTCGTCGCAATCTATGGCGGATATTTCGGTGCGGGCCTCGGTATCCTGCTCATGGCCGTTCTGACGTTGATTGGGCTTAGCGATGTGAACGAGGCCAACGCGGTAAAAAATGCACTGGCAACAATCGTCTCGAGTCTCGCGGTCGCAGTTTTCATTGCCACAGGGATCATAGCCTGGGGGCCCGCATTCGCGGTTCTGGTAGGCGCTATTGCGGGCGGCTATCTCGGTGCGCGCTTCGCTCGCTGGATCAATCCGACCATCCTGCGCGGCATCGTCATTGCCGTCGGGTTTGGCCTGACCTGGCTCTATTTCTGAGATGTGGCGGTCAGAGGAACAAAGTGGGGAGCGGCGCGTCTACGGTCTGATACTGGTTGGCGCAGGAACCGTGCTCTGGAGCCTTGCTGGCCTGTTCGTACGCGCAATTGATCTTGGGCTTTGGGATCTGATCTTGTGGCGTTCTCTCTTCGCCTGTCTTTGCCTTGTTGCCATCGCCATCGCAAGGCCGGCGGAAGCAGTGCGTTTCGACTGGCGCTTCTGCCTGGCCGCCTGCTTCTCCGCCACCGCAATGTTCTGCTATGTCGCCGCACTCACGATGACGACGGTCGCAAATGTTTTGATCATCTACGCGACACTTCCCTTCGTGACAGCCGCATTGGCCTTCGCGGTCGGTCGTGAAGCGGCCTCGCGCCGCCTGTTGATGGCGAGCACGGTATCTATGATCGGGATCGTGTTCGTTGCAGGCACGGCACTGGCGGCGAGCGATATCAAGGGTAACTTGCTGGCCTTCGCAATGACGCTGAGCTTTGGCGCGCTTCTCATCGTCACACGCCGTAATCGAGCCCTGAATCTCATTCACGTGAATACCGCGGGGGCAGCGTTGTGTGCGATCGCGGCATTCCCATTCTCATCCGGCCAGCTTCCGGGGGGCGGTGCGCTCGTATTGATATTCATGCTGGCTTTTCTCACGACCGCGCTCGCATTCCTGTTATTTCTTGCAGGCGGACGCCATGTCGCTTCGTCGGAGTCGGCTTTGATCGCACTTCTGGATGTGGTTCTCGGTCCGCTTTGGGTTTGGTTGGCCTTCGCCGAAGATCCGGGGAAATCGGCGATCGCAGGTGGTCTTATCGTAGTGGCGGTAGTGGTCTGGTATTTCTGGCCGTCCCTGCGCCGGTCTCGATCCTGAAGCGATCGACTATGCGCCTGATCGCGGGAAGCGCCTGCTCAAGATCCTCAGAGGATGGCGCGCCGATACAAAGACGGATTCCGGAGCTATTGCCATTCGCGGAGGTTGAAGATGGCGGCGTAACCAGAATGCCCAGCGCCTTCGCCGCAGTATCGAGTGCCTCGGCATCGGAATGGCCTAGCGGAACCCACAGATGATAACCGACATGGACAGGTTGGCGTACAGCTTGCCCCAACAAGTCCGTTGCCATCGCACGGCGGCGAATGGCTTCTTCCTGTATAGCCGTGCTGATGGCATCGGCCGTTCCATCGAGAAGCCATTGTTCCATGACCGAGCAACTCAGCGGGCTGACCATCAGCCCGCTGGCATGCATCGCTGCTTCCGCGCGTTCCAGCCACGCCCGCGGAACCACGAGACCGCCGATCCGCAAAGCCGGGTTGAGGGTCTTCGAAAGGCTGTTGATATAAAAGACATGCTCAGGCGCAAGGCTCGCGATCGGCGGATAGTCAGGGTCGGGCGCAAGGGCATAAACGTCGTCCTCGATCACGATGATGCCTGACTTGCGGCAGATTTGCGCGATCGCGCTCCTTCTCGCTTTGCTCATCGAACTCGTGGTCGGGTTCTGCATGGTCGGCGTGAGATAGACTGCCGCGTTGCCGCGACTTGTCGCGAGTTCCCGTTCAAGCTGATCCGGCAGCATGCCTTCGTCATCCATAGCAACTGGAGCCAGCTTCACGCCAAGATGACGCGCAACGTTGATCAAGCCGGGATAGGTCTGTTGCTCCACATAGAGCGTACCGCCGGGACCGCAGAGCGTGGAGAGGCTGACGGACAGCGCGTGCTGCGCACCATTGGTCAGAAGCAGGCAGGAAGGATCGGCGTCCAGACCGAGACGGCGAAACCAGCGCGCCATTTCTTGGCGGAACCTCTGATGCCCTGTTACGGGCGGATAGGTATTGAAAACATCCGCGTCGATACGCTTGGCGATCGCGTTGAGAGATCGGGACAGAAGCCTCTCGCTGATGACGGTGGGCGGCGCGTTGCGCGAAAGATCGATGACGTCACCTCTGCGGGCTTCGGTAACGGCCACGAACGTGCCCCGTCCCTTGACCGAGCGCAGCAGACCGCGCCGCTCCAGGATTCCGTAGGCCTTCGTCACCGTGCCAAGGCCGATGCCGAGACGCCAGGCAAGATCGCGGTGGGCCGGAAGCCTGTCTCCAACCTCCAATCGCCCGGCTGCGATGTCCTCCGACACGGCGGCGACGAGCCGATCGCATGGAGAGTCCATGTCACCAGTAAGGCGAGGTTGCCAGGGTGATTGTAGACGCATGTGAGCAGCCCGATAGTGTCATGTTACGCTTTTGCATTTTACGAAAAGTGTAACATCAAATACTATTGGCAATCACGAAAAATCTTTTGCTCCGAGAAGAACGACATGGAGAAAGCATCGAAACCCGGCCCCTTGGGCAAGGGTGTCCGCCTATGCGGGACATTTTTGGCGAACCGAGTTCTGAAAGTTGTCGATGAGGCTTTGGGTAAGCGGGCCAACGCTCCACTGGGCTCCAATCGCTGGCCCCTTGAGTTCGACGACGGGCTGGATCTCGATCGAAGTGCCTACAACGAAGACTTCATCGGCCGCGCACAACTGCTTCAGCGAGACTTTTCGCTCTTCGAGTTCCAGACCAGCCTTCTGCGCGAGAGCGAAGACATGGCGTTTGGTGATACTGTCGAGAAAACAGTCTGCCACCGGGGAAACGAGCTTGCGACCCTCGACCAGTATGATGTTCGTCGCGGTCGTTTCGGCAACATCTCCGTCGACGTCGAGCAGCAGGGCATCGTCGAAACCCTCGTCATTTGCGGCATGCCGCGCGAGCGTGCCGATCATGTAGAGGCCGGAACATTTGGAGGCCGTCGGCGCCGTATCGGCACGCGGACGCCTCCAGGAGGAGAGCTGAAGGCGAATACCCGTCGTGCTCCTTCCCTCGGCGGCCGGCGTCGGCCAATCCCAGGCGGCAATCGCAACGTGGATAGAGGCGTTGCGTGCGGCCACCGTCACGCTCTCGCTGCCGCGCCAGGCGATGGGACGGATATAGGCATCCTTCAATTCGTTCGCCCAGAGAACGGCTTCACATGCTTTGACGAGCTCAAGGCTAGAATAGGGAAGCGTGTACCCGACGATCTCGGCAGAACGCTGGAAGCGGGAGAAATGCGCGTTGGACAGGAATATACCTCCGTCATAGGCCCGAATTCCTTCGAACACGGCCCCGCCGGCATGCAGCGAATGGGTCATGACATGGAGCCGGGCTTCGTTCCAGGGAACGAGTGCTCCATCGAGCCAGATCAGGCCATCGCGATCATCGAAAGCAAGCACGTCACTCATAGCAATTTGGCCCCTTTGAAAGACACCCTATTGTCACCCAACATCCGTGCCTGGCGAGTGAGCAATCCTCAGAGAAAGCTGAGATTTCGTTGTTCGATGCCAAGTGCAGGAGGAGAACGGCGGCATCCGGCGAGGACGGAAAATACGAGAGCGAGCGCGCCATGACCGAAACGATGCGATTGTCCGTGCCGCTGAATGCCCTGCGCTCTTTCGAGGCCGCCGCACGCCACATGTCGATCAAGGATGCGGCCGAAGAAATCGGCGTGACGCCCTCCGCCGTCAGTCATCAACTCCGGATCCTCGAGGATCTGCTCGGGGTGGAACTGATGCGCCGCGTCGGACCGCGCCTTGAACTGACGGAGACCGGACGACTGTTTTCTCCGGATCTCACCGTCGGCTTCACGCGGATCATTCAGGCCGTTGCGACAGTGAGGCAGGAGCGCAAGCTTGGTCCCCTGCGCCTGTCCATGCTGCCGACATTCGCGGTTCATTGGCTGTCGCCACGGATGGCGTCCTATCCATTTGCGAGGTCCGGCTTCGAACTTTTAATCTCGACGACCCAAACCGCCGTCGATCTTGGCGCCGGCGTTGCAGATGCTGCTGTGCGTCATGGTTCTGGGCAATGGGCCGGTGTTCTCTCCGAGCGCCTGTTCGACGAAAATGTAACGTTGCTCGGCCGTCCGAATGACTGGCAAACGAATGACGAAAACGATATTCGTCAAGCCATCTCGCAAACCAACCTGTTTCTGTCCCAGCATCGGCGCGCGGACTTCCAGCGGTGGAACGAAACGCTCCCGGGCGGTCCGACCCGCCCTGCGGCAGTCACAATCGTCGACTCTTCGGGCCTTGGCCTCAAGGCCGCGATCGACGGCGCAGGAATTACCTTTGCGGGCATCGAAATTGCCGCATGCGACATAGCCGCCGAAAGGCTCGGCCCGATCATGCCGCACAAAGTGCCGGCAAACGCAGGCTATTACCTCTGCTATCCGCCGGCCCTTGAGCGCGACCGCCGCATCAGGAATGTCAGGACCTGGATGTTGGCAGAGGCCGCAAAGACATGCCGACCAGCGGAGCGAGAGAAACGATAATGGCACCGGAGGAACCCGCCAACGCCACGCATCTTCCTGATTTTCCGATCTACTTGTCCTATTGGCGGGAGGCGCTGCTTCTTTTCTTTACGCTGCCGTTTCTGTTGGGTGCGATCAGCATGTCCATCGCCTCTTTCAAAGCCAATTCACTTTCAGAGTTTGCAACGGCAGCCATCCCCACAGCTTTTTTATAGCAGTGACGCTGGTGCTCCTGCTTGGGGTGTTCAGGTGCCGCCGGAGCCGTGGCCCGATGTATGTTTTTAAGGCCAACGGCCTCATCGTCGGGCGGTATTTTGGCGACAAGCCCTTACCTTGGAAAGACGTCGATATCTCAACACCAACGCTGCTGTGGTCAGGACCTCTCCTCGTCAATGTGGACTATCGGAAGGCTGAGTTCCGGTCTGATCCAAACCGCCAGCCAATCACTTCCTTCTGTAAAGACAGACATAAGACCACCCGGCGTATTGTCATGCCGAACATTGCTACACTTGGGGGCAGAAATCTGGAACGCACCCTGATCGAGTACATCCGGGCCAGCGGCTGCTATGAAATCGAATAACTCCCTGTCTGAACATTTGTCCGTTGCCCTGGTTCGCCTTCTCGCGGTCAGCGCGGGTGCGACCGTCGCCAACAGCTACTATAATCAGGCATTCCTAGGTCATCTGACGGCAGATTTTGGGTTGGCCGCGGGGACTGCTGCCATCGTGCCGGTTCTCACCCAGGCAGGTAATGCCTTCGGCGTGTTGCTTCTCGCCCCACTCGGAGACCGACTGGAGCGCAAATCTCTCATTCTCCGTACTTTCGTTGCGTTGGTGATCGCGTTGATTGCTGCGGCCTTGTCTCCAAGTTTTGTGTGGCTGGCGGTCGCCAGTCTCGCTGTCGGCTTATTTACCACCGTCACGCAGCAAATCGTTCCACTCGCCGTGCATCTTGCACCACCTTCCGAGCGTGGACGCATTCTTGGCAAAGTGACGGGCGGCATATTGATCGGCATCCTGCTTGCCCGCACGGTGAGCGGCACAATCTCGGACCTTTGGGGCTGGCCCTTCGTGTTCTGGTTCTCGGCGGCAATGATGACGGTAATTGGGGTGGCGCTTGCGCTCTGGCTGCCTCGTGTGCCGCCAACAACTGACTTGAGTTATCTGCGGCTGCTTGGTTCCCTATGGACGCTTCTACGAACGCATGGTGTTCTCCGGCAAGCAGTCGCAGTGCAATTCCTGATTTTCGCAGCCTTTATTGGCTTCTGGTCGAATCTCGCGCTGTTGCTATCCGAACCACCTTATCAGCTTGGAGGAACGGCGGTTGGCCTTCTGGCGCTTGTCGGAGTCTGCGGGGCGCTTGCCGCGCCAATTGCCGGAGGGTTTGCGGATCGACGCGGACCCGCCGTCGTCGTGACAGTCGGCGCTGGCCTCGTAACGCTCGCCTTCTTCGTGTTTGGGCTTTGGCAAGGTTCTCTCATCAGTTTGATAGTCGGTATCCTGGTTATGGACCTCGCCGTACAGTCCTCGCAGGTTGCCAACCAGACGCGTGTCTATGCACTCGACCCGACCGCCCGCAGCCGGCTTAACACCGTGTTCATGGCGACCATGCTCGCTGGGGGGGCGGTCGGTGCCGGCGTTGGGGGCGCTGCGTATGCGGCGTGGGGATGGACCGGCACATGCGTCTTCGGCGCAACTTCGGCCGCCATGGCGTTCTATTTGTCGCGAAGATCATGACCTTTCAGCAGGGGCGAAAGGGAAGCGCTCCGATGAGATAGATGCTCGCAAACCTTCTGAATAAGAAATTGAAGTCTCTCTCACCAAGAGCCGCCATCGCCCAACCACAACACGTAGCTTTTCCAGGATGCTGCTTTGGCAAAGCGCTCATAGGTCCGAAGCGCAGCTGCATTGTCCTCTGGCACAAGCCATCTCAGATGAACCCAACCGCGCGCTTTGCCGATCAATGCCACCGCCTGGACCATTTCTTGCGCCAGACGCTGGCCGCGAGCGCCAGCGGCCACGTAGAGATCGTCGAGCTGTCCGGCGCGTGCGTTTGAAATTGCTTCCGGCAGATCGAAGAAAACGGCGAATGCCGACAGTTTGCCGTCCAGGAAACCGCCTATCACCTCGGCCGTCTGGCTCGACAGCAAGGCGGTGGCAGCTTCCTGACGGAGGTTCTCTGTCTGTGAGGCGGGGTACATCTCTGCGCGATAGGCGTTAAGGAGCGGCGCGAGGTGGGCAGCGTCTTTGCTGGAGAGACGGCGTATTAGCAGGCTTCTCGCGGTACCATCTTGTGAGCCCGACATTTTTCCACCTGGGATCTTTTTCTCGACCGCGCTTTGGGCTTATCGTCCAAAATATCCAGTGATGCTTGTTTTGGCGAGCAAGTGGCTATTGATCATGAAGCCTGCCATCGCGCCTGAAGATAAGTTATCCAGCGGCAGGCTGTCGACATCGAGCGCATAGACGGTGATGACGTAGCGATGCGGTTCAGCGCCGACCGGCGGACAGGGGCCGCCGTAACCGGCCATGCCAAAATCAGTCCGCGTGGCGATCGCCTTTCCCGGCCGCGCGCCTTCAGCCAGGCCGGTCGCATCGGCGGGAATATTGACCAGCACCCAATGCCACCAGCCGCTCCCGGTTGGCGCATCGGGATCGAACATGGTCACGGCAAAGCTCTTCGTCGCCTCTGGCGCGTCTTCCCAACGAAGGGCAGGCGAGACATTCTGGCCAAGACATCCGAGACCTCGCAACGCATAGCGGTCAGGAATCCTGCCGCCGTCATCGAAGGATGGACTGGTCAGTTCCATCGCAAGCGCTGATGTGGGCAGCAAAGCAGTGGCGGCGAGAAGCGTCAGAGCCCAGACCGCAGGTATGGCGAACAGTTCACTTCTCTTGTTTCGGCGGAGCTTCATTCTTCCCCCTCCCAATAGCCGACAGCAGCATTTTTCCTCACGGTCAGTTCCAGGCGCCGGGCAGCTTTCTCCCCACCCGGTGCCGCACCCGCGAATACCGTCACCTTGCCGCTATCGGGGTATTCCAGGACGTCTGGCTCAATCATTGTGCTGATCGCCAGATAACGCAGCGGTTCAGAGCCCTTCGCCCGCAATTGATGTGCCGTTTCAACGCCGCCCGCGGGGCAAACGACAACATCGCCAGCGCTTACGTCATGTTCTTCCTCGCCATAGCGCAGCACACCGGCCCCGGCCAGAATCACAAAAAGCTCGTCATTTGCATGGTGGCAATGAAAGGGCCAAGCCTTCTTGCCCGGGGGTATTTCGACGTAGCGAGCGCCAAGCCGCTTAGCGCCGAACGGCGCCGCGACAGCAGCCATGTGCGCTTCATAAGCTCCACCATGCGATTGTGTCTGAAGCGGCAGTTCTCGGAGACTAACGACTGGATGCATCGACTTTCCCTGGCTGATTTCAAGCTTTTCGCCAAATGAGCCAGCAGTCGATAACGAAAACAAATGAGTGCTTCTCACGCCATATGGAGGGATACTCATTCGACAATCTCCATTCTGGCGAAGCAAAAGTGGATACCTGCAAGTAACAATCGAGGGGCGCGAGCGTGATCAACCCCGGACATGAGACAGAAATCGCCAACGTCCGGGGGGCGGCAGGTCAGGCCTTGCCTGTGCGCCTGGAGACGGATGATGGCCGGCTTCTCGGCGGGTTTCTATGGCGACACAGCGGTGTTGCGGCCGTGCGTCCGATCGTGATCATCAGCGCCGCGACGTCTGTAAAGTGCCGCTACTACTCGCGCTTCGCCGACTACCTGTTTCTCAACGGGTTCGACGTGCTCACCTTCGATTACCGGGGGATCGGCGAATCCCGGCCGAGATCCCTGCGCGGATTCCGTGCCGACTGGGTGGATTGGGGCGCGCACGATCTGGAGGCGGCGCTCGCATACGCTGAACGCAGCTTTCCGGGACAGGAAATCCATGTCGTCGGCCATTCGATCGGCGGCTTTGCCATCGGGCTTGCGCCCTCCAACCGGCGGATCGGACGCATTCTCACTGTCGGCTCTCAATTCGCCTATTGGCGGGACTATGGCGAGGCCGAACGCCGGCGCATGTATATCAAGTGGCACATCGTCATGCCGCTGCTGACAAGGATGTTCGGCTATTTTCCGGCCAAACGGCTTGGCTGGATGGAGGACACGCCAGCGGGCGTGGTCCGGGACTGGAGCCGGATGAAGGCCCGGTTCGAGCACGCCGTGCGGCAGGATCTTTTCGTCGGTGGGGAGCGGGAATCTGTAATCCTGCAAAGACGCTTTGCCAAGGTGACGGCGCCCATACTCGCGATTGGCCTTGAAGACGATCCGCACGGCACGCCAGCGGCCCTCAACCGGCTGCTCGCCTATTTCACGTCCAGCCACCGGCATCATTGGCGCATTGCCCCGGCCGACATTGGCGTATCCTCCATCGGACATTTCGCCTTCTTCCATGACCGGTTCAGGGACAGTCTGTGGCCGCTCGCGCTTGACTGGCTGCGCGAAGGGGAGATCCCGCGCGATGCGCCCGGCCGGCTGCTCAATGAAGCAACGCCCGGGACAATGACATGACGATAACGATCAAGGCCGCAAGCCACGTAGACAGAAGCGGCTGGGAAAAACTCTGGGCGGAAAACTGCGCGCATTTCGGCGCCGGGGGCATGGACGAGGCGGTCATCGCCGGGTTGTGGCAGCGCATTCTCGATCCTTCCTCACCGATGAATGCCTGGCTTGCGTTTCAGGCCGGGGAACCAGTCGGGTTGGCGCACACAATTCTCCATCCCCACACGTTCTCGCTCCGCCTCGTCTGTTATCTCGAAGACCTTTGGGTTTCTCCCCTGCACAGGGGCCGGGGCATTGCAACGAGGCTCATCGGGCATCTGAAGGTTCTGGGCGGACAGGAGGGCTGGCGGCGTCTCTACTGGGAAACGGCCGAGGATAACGCGGCTGCCCGGCACCTTTATGACCGCGTGGCGACGCTGAGGCCGATGGCGATCTACCAGATCGAGCTGGCTAACTGAGGGCTGCCAATGGCGAGAACCACCGATGACCCATGCCACCGCCATCTTTGATCTGAGCCTTGCGCTGGAGGCGTATGGCGCCGGTCGCCTCGGCGTGGCCGAAAGCATCTGCCGCACTATCTGCGCGCAGAACCCGCCGCCAGTCGATGCGATGCACCTTCTCGGCCTGATCGAGATGGCGCAAGGCAGGCTTGCGGCAGCTATCGAAACGCTGACGGTCGTGACCAAATTTCAACCCGACGACGCGACGGCCCGGAACAATCTTGGCATTGCGCTGCGGAAGCACGGCAGACTGCCGGAAGCGATCGCCGCGTTCGAGAACGCCGTCGCCTGCCGCCCGACCTATCCGGACGCTCTCTGCAACCTGGCTGTCGCATTGACCGATACGGGCAACAGAGGCTCGGCAATCGAGCCCCTGCGTCGGTGCCTGTCACACGCGCCCGGCCATGCCGGCGCCCGCTTCCTGCTCGGGAATCTGCTGGCCGATGCCGGCGATCATGAAGAGGCCGCCGCCCATCTGGAGCGATATCTGCGCGAAAATCCGGCCGATGTCGACGGCGCCCGGATGCGTCTGGCACAGATGAACAGGGGGCCGGTCCCCTCAAGGGCATCCGCGGCACAGCTCGACCAACTCTATTCATCCAGGGCGCGCGACTGGGATCGGGCAGATGGTTATCTGGCGCATCGCCATGTCGGCGAGGCGCTCGCCCGGCTGTTGCCCCGACACGGCAACCGGATCCTCGACATAGGATGCGGAACCGGACTGGTCGGTGGCCTGCTGCGAGATCGGGCCGCGCATCTGGCGGGCATTGATCTGTCCGAGGCGATGCTGTCAGTCGCAAGACAAAAATCGCTTTACGACACACTTGTCCGCGACGATCTGGCGTCGTTTCTCTCTGCCACCGCGCTTCGGTTCGATGCGGTCGCGGCTGCGGCCGTCCTGATTCATTTCGGAGATCTGGCCACACTCTTCTCAAGCGTCGCCGATATACTGGATCCCGGAGGGCTGTTTGCCTTCACGGTCTATCCCAATGACAAACTGGACCCTCTCGGTTTCGGCCCCTGCATCAACCCGGAGCTTGCCAGCGCAGGCTGTTTTTCCCACGGCTCCGCCTATATCGAAGCGACGGCAGAGCGCTCAGGCTTCAAGCTTCTTGAACAAGGCGAGGTTGTGCACGAATACAGCGAAGGTCAGATCGAAATGGGGCTGCTGACCGTTTTACGGCGTCCCTGATCGCGCGGCCTGACCACCGGCGGCAATTTTGCGTGATGATTGCCGTCGATCCAAGTTCAAGCTCCCCAATCCATTGGGTCGGAGGGGTAGCGGTCACCGGATGTGCTCGGGCTGGATGAGAGCAGGAATATAAGATCGGAAACGTCGTCGTTTCTGACCCAGTGCGGCTGCCCGGCCGGTACGTGGACGCCTTGACTCGGACCAATGAGCGTGACGCCGATGGGGGTGAGGATCGTCATTTGTCCATCCAGCACATAAAAGAATTGATGCGCCTCACGATGTACATGGGGCTCTTCAGCCGTCGCCGGCGGCATTGTTTCCTGCCTCACCTGAAGGTGCTCGAGGTCGAGCAGGCGCCAGCCCGAACAGCCGTTTCCCCAACGATAGAAATTCTCGCTTGAAGGTTCGACGGGTCTCATTGCGACGGCTCCGAAACATCCGCGCCATAAAACGCCTCGCCAGAAACTTGCAGTCCATTCTCGAACCGCATGAGTTCGCATGCTCGGAGTGTCTTTCCACCGGCATGCGACACGTAGTGGACCAGAACGGTTTGTGCGTTCTCGTCACAGGCGATGGATTCAAGTTTGAATTTCAGGTCGGGAACGGCAGCGAGGGCTTTCGTCCAGTAGTCATAAAGCGCTTCTCGGCCTCGCACCGTTGCGTCCCCGGTCACGATTGCCGCCCTCGGGCTAATGAATACCACCGACTTGGAAAATGGCGCGATCACCGCATCGACGTCGTGGCGGTTCCATGCTTCGATCCATGCCGTTGCATGATTTTCGAGCTCTTTGCGTGAAAGAAAGTTCATAGCCAAAACAATCCCGCTGTCAGTGCCGCGAGCGCGGACATGCTGCGATTTATGAGAAGAAGTTTCGATGGATCGTGAAGTACCTGTCGCAGTCCGGCCCCGAAGGCCGCCCACACTGCCAGGCACGGAATGCCAATAATGGTGAAAATCGCTGAGGCAAAGACAAGCTGGATCAGATAGCCGTTATCTGGAGAAATAAAGGCCGCGATGACGGTCACCGCAATCAGCCAGGCTTTGGGGTTTACGAACTGGAATGCGGCAGCCTGGAAAAAGGAAACCGGCTTTGCCAAAGAGGCATCGGGCATCTCGGCGGCGCGCCAGAGTTTGTAAGCAAGCCAGAGTAGGTAAGCCGTGCCAGTAATTCTCAAAATAATCTGGATACGGGGCTCAAGTGCAAAGACAGTCCCAAGGCCAGCTCCGACCGACATCAATTGAACGGCAACACCAAAAGGAATTCCGAGAATATGTGGCCATGTTCGTGCCATGCCGAAGACAAGGCCTGATGTGGTGAGCATCAGGTTGTTCGGCCCCGGCGTGATCGTCATCACGAAAGCATAAAGTGCAAGGCCGGTAAGTGTTGCGGTTTCCATCCAGAGATCCGTTTGCAGGCCATCTCGATACTGAAAAATGGCCATACATACCTGTCATTGAATGGAGAGAGACGCTGCTGAGAATTCATCATGCAAAGATGAGCCTTTCTCTCTCGCTTGCCGGCCAACCAAATGCACGATGTCGGGAACACAATGAATTTCCAGCGCTTTCAAGGATCAGATGGACCCATACCATTGGCTATAGCTGCACGATTAGACGATCACCTTTCCAAGACAATAGACCGGTTAAGGTACGATCTCCTCGTTCGGGCTCCGGACGCAGAAAAGCAGCTGGACTATCCACCACACATCACCTTGGCAGTGATAGAGGACGGTGAACGCGTTGATCCCAGGATTCAGCAACTCGCCGCAGCTTGCCAAAATATTGGCCAGCTCAAAATAAAAATGAGTCACTTTGGAATATTTTCAGGGACCCCATCCTATGTTGTTCTGGCATCTGTCGTAACTCAATCGCTCCTTGCACTTCATGAGAATATTGTGGAAGCCGTTCGAGGGCAGCAAATACACGAACATCATTTGGTTGGTAGTTGGGTACCTCATGTCACGGTCGCAACGCTCAAAGGAAAGCCGGAGAAGGCTTTGGAAGCGGCGATGCGCAATTTCGACCATCACGACGGTCATATTACGGCGATCGCGCTTGTGCAGTTTCCGCCAGGCGAACTTCTGGCAAGTTTCCCTCTCCAGTAGAACTTTCAACGACGATGGTGGACGGAAAGAACCGGAGTTTTTCTCAGCATCCTGTCAGGGCTTTTCACTCCAGTATGTCGCCACCTCCCGGTAGTTTTGGCATCCAGGGTCATTGCTCCGGAGGTGTCATGAAAAGGGTTATTGGCAGTGCCGTAGACGCGAGCGTTGAGCAGCGGGTTCGTGACAGCTTTCGTCGCCAGGGGCTGATGAGCCATTTGGGCGCGACACTGTCCGAAATTCGGCAGGGACTGGTATCTGTCCAGATGCCTTTCCGGCCTGAGCTTTCGCAGCAGCACGGTTATTTCCATGCAGGAGGAACTTCCGCGATCGCGGATTCTGCCGGCGGCTATGCCGCTTTTACGCTTTTCCCAGAGTTCAGCTCGGTTCTCACCGTGGAATTCAAGATCAATCTGCTGAACCCGGCTCTAGGCAATAAACTCGAAGCGCTAGGCAAAGTGATCAAGGCCGGAAAGACGCTCACAATCTGTCAATTGGAAGTGTTTGCCGACTCTGCTGATGGCCGAACGCTTGTGGCAATTGGTCAGCAAACGCTCATTTGCATGATGGGCCGCCGGGATTCGCTGTCGCACGCTAACCCCAAATAGGTGGTTGCATTGTGTGTAGACGCAGGGTCTGAAAGGAGCGAGTTGTGTGTGAAGTACCCCTTTGCCCCTCCTTGACACAGATGCCGAATGCCATCGCGCTACGTCACCTACGATACTTTGTTGCAGCAACGGAGGAAGGGAGCTTCCTGGAATTTCCAAACGTCCGGATTACGACTCTGCAGAGTTGTGGTCGGAGAAGGTGTTTGTCGCTTTGCCCGAGCATCATCACTTGACTGCCAAAACCGAAGTAAAATGAACTGATCTGGCTGATTCAACGTTTATTGTCAGTGACGCGCCGCCAGGCCAGGAAATTCACGATTTTCTCGTGATGCGATTGGCCGAACTAGGACATCATCCGCAAATCGAGCTCCAATGTGTAGGGCGGGATAATTTATTACCTTTGGTGGCATTCGGCCGCGGACTCACGGTTACAAGCGAATCCACGACAGCTGCCTGTTTTCCTGGTGTTGCCTACCGCCCTATCCAAGGAGAACGTCTGCCATTTTGTGCCGTATGGTCTCCTCGGAACGACAATCCAGCTTTTCGCAGGGTGTTGAGCTTGGCCAAGCATCTATCGAAATCAAAGATCTCTAGGCAGACGAACTTTGGCGCTTGGCCTTCGCAAAACGCCGGTCTGTCGCAATGAACCGCTCCAGCATGGGCACGATCAAGCGGACGGGATCGGCGGGCGCGTGCCCTCCCTCCCTGCCGAGAATTTCGGCATAGGCGACGAGGTCGCGATGGAGACCCGCAGGCAGTTCCACCGTGACTTTGACCGGCTTGTCATCAGCGATCGGACCAAGTTTCAACTTCGTTATGGTCAGCCTCCATAGGGTTTAAGTACGAGATCGCGCGTGACGATCACGCGGACGGGGAAACCCCGAAGGATCGTTAATGTCGGTGCGATGTTGAGCTGGCGGCTGACGATCTGCTGGCCGGTCTGACTGATACTGTCGCCAGCGCCCTGGCGCAGGGCACGCACATTGGCGCCGGTGATCGCGACGAGTCGGCCACCGGGCGCGAGCCGGTTCAGGGCCGAGGCGATATGGCGAAATACAGCGTCGGCAGTGCGGCCGGAGACATTGGTCATGGCCGAGAATGGTGGATTCATGAGTACGACGGAGGGAACGGCTGCCGGGTCGAGATAATCGTCGATCTGTGCGGCGTCGAACCGGGTGACGGTGATTGCCGGGAAGAGAGAGGCGAGGAGATCGGCGCGAAGGTCGGCCAATTCGTTGAGGATCAGCGATCCACCGACCATCGATGCGAGAATGGCGAGCAGGCCAGTGCCAGCTGAAGGTTCCAGCACGATGTCGTCCGGCGTGATCGCCGCCGCCGTCACCACAGCGAGGCCAAGCGGCACTGGTGTCGAGAATTGCTGGAGCTCCTGAGATTCCTCGGATCGGCGAGTATGGGTGGGCAAAAGCGCCGCGACTTTCGCTAGCGTGGAGAGCCGTGCCGCCGGAGATACGGATTTGCGGAAAAGTGCGCGTCCACCTCCAACCCGTCACGAAGCGAAGCGCCGCCCTCTCACTCTTGGAGGGCAGCGCCTACCGAAGATGTGGATACAGAAAGGGACAGAAGCCCTACAATAATCAAGAAAATCGAATCAATGCCATTTGTTGCCTGGGAGAAATCCATTGAGCTTATTAGGATATGCTGAAGACTTACAAAAATTATCTGAGGCATTTAAGCAGGTGCACCACCCTCAACTCAAAAAAATAATGGATGAGGCGGTGCGTCTTCAAGAATCCTGGAGTGGTTCCAACATGGGTTATCATGCCTATGTCTATTATTCTAATTTGTCGTCTCGGCCACCAGGAGCGCAGTTTAGTCCGGAATGGGGGCTAATGGACATGAGTTTTACCAGCATGGGATCTGTTGGCGATTGGCAGGAATACCCAAGTGGGGCCGTGAAGGAGGAGATCGAGCGGCGAGCAGGTAATCCGGATATTACACTAGCCATCCGTGATAGCGCGGCAATACGTGAAAAAATTGAAGATACCCGTGATGAAATTATTTCAGAATTGACGGTCGCTTTGGATGAAGAAAGTGACGAGTTTCTCCGAAGGCTAAAAGATGAGGCGGAGAAAATATCTCTGCCAACCGCAGATGTTTTAGGTCGCGCCATGCTACCAAGCGGTCAAGTTTGGTCGCGCGACAGTAATGCGATTAGCGGCGGCCTGCAG
Organism: Rhizobiaceae bacterium; assembly: GCA_023953905.1. Lineage (GTDB taxonomy): Bacteria > Pseudomonadota > Alphaproteobacteria > Rhizobiales > Rhizobiaceae > Arvimicrobium. The sequence continues at coordinate 48,980 of JAMLJA010000026.1, forward strand.
CTCGCACCTCACCAAGAAGTTATTGCAAAAATTGCGGCCCTACAAATTCCTGCCGATGAATGTGGCGAGCTAAGTAAAATTGCTAGAAAGGCGGGCTCTCATTTGGGTCGCCGCAGTAAGAAAAGTCGTAGAGAAGAGCGGATAGGAACCAATGTATTCATTGGCCACGGCCGATCTCCTTTGTGGCGAGAGTTGAAAGATTTCGTGGTGGGTCGACTGGGGCTGCCTTATGAGGAATTCAACCGCGTTCCCGTGGCTGGCGTCACAAATATCGCGCGCCTGTCAGAGATGCTGGACGGCGCGGCGTGTGCCTTGGTCGTACTGACCGCTGAAGATGAAATGAAAGACGGGTCCGAGCGTGCCCGGATGAATGTCATTCATGAGGTAGGGCTTTTTCAGGGTCGTCTCGGCTTCACCAAAGCCATAGTCCTGTTGGAGGAGGGATGTGCGGAGTTCTCGAACATTCAGGGGCTTGGTCAGATCAGATTTCCTCGCAACAATATAGCCGCAGCTTTTGAAGAGGTGCGAGCGGTTCTGGAGCGAGAGGGTGTCTCCACCGCGTAGGCCTGTTTTTGACATATTGGATCAACCAGATAGCAAGCCGGAAACACGGACATCTGCATTTCCGGCTTTGAGTAATTCAGGCCGCCCGATCGAGCAGCTTCTTCGCTTTGCCCTCCATATCGAGGCGGGCATCCTGATGCGGCTTGTCGCGTGCGACGGCGGTAATGCCCTGCACGAAATTGAAGATGCTTTCGGGCGGGCGGCCTTCCTCAGCCAGCACCGTGTCGATGATCTTGCCCGTCTCGGCCTTGGAGAAACCTCGACGACGCAGGAAATCGGTGCGGTCCTCGTCTGTCCTGGCAACGATCCGCTCGCGGGCCGCCTTGATGCCGTTGACGAAAGGCATGGGCGAGGAGTTCGCGAAGTTCAGCAACGCCGGCGCCGCCTCATGCGCAAAGCGGTTGGCGGCATATTTGCTGTGGCGGATGGTGATTTCCTCGAAATCCTCAACGCCCCACAAATTGCGGTTCTGGCAG
>JAMLJA010000027.1 GCA_023953905.1 Rhizobiaceae bacterium
TTCGGCAAATAGTCGAAACATGAAGGGCGCCCTCGTGGCGCCCTTTTCCATTCTGGTCCGATATCACGACGCGCTATGGCAGCTTGTTGCTCTGGTCGGATTGCGCCATCGTCGCGCGCCAGTATCCTTGGGCTGCGGAGGCAACTATCCATGATGCTTATCGGGCAATACGATTCTCCCTTCGTTCGCCGGATTGGCATTGCGCTTTCAATCTATGGGATGCCGTTCGACCACCAGCCGTGGTCGACCTTCAGCGATGGGCACAAGATCGCCGCCTACAATCCGCTCATGCGGGTTCCCGCGCTGGTATTGGATACTGGCGATACGTTGATCGATAGTCATGTCATTATCGACTATCTCGACGGCCTGGTGCCCTCGGAGCAGCGCCTGTATCCCAAGGCTGAGCCTGACCGGCACCAGGCCATGAGGATTACAGCGCTGGCTGCGGGATTTTCCGACAAGGCCATAAGTCTGTTTTATGAGCAGGTCCTGCACTCGGAGGTCTCACCGCTCTGGGTGGAGCGGTGTACCAAGCAAATGTCAAACACGCTCAAGGTGTTGGAAGACAGTAGGCAAAGCTTGGCATCGCCCTATTGGTTCGGGGAGGGGATTGGTCATGCAGACATTGCGGTGGCCACGTCGCTGCGCCATTTCACCGACGCACACCCGACGATGGCAAATTGGAAATCTGATTTTCCTCAGCTTGCCCGGCATCTGGCAATGCTCGAAGAAATGCCGGTTTTTCAGGAAATCAGCCAGCCATTCATAGCGCCAGCCTGATATTGGGCGCCGACGCTTTTCGAAGCGGCACTAGATCGAGAAGCTGGTGCCGCACCCGCATGACGCGACCGCGTTGGGGTTCTTGATCTGGAACGACTGGCCCATGAGATCGTCGACGAAATCGATCACAGAACCGCCCATATAAACGAGCGACATCTCGTCTATCAGAACGATGGCGCCATCCTTCTCGATCGCAAAATCATCGACATTGCGTGTGTCGACGAGATCGAATTTGTAAGAAAAACCCGAGCAACCGCCACCTTCGACCGACACCCGCAACGCGGATTTGTCCGTCTCCTTGGCGACAATCGCCTTGATGCGTTTGGCTGCTGCGTCCGTGAGATCGACCTTCATGCCGATCTTGGCGTCTGCGCCCATGGTGGTCACCTCATCGATGTTCTTCTGATAGGTATGAAGTCGACGGCCTCAAGTCAACGGACGCATATCTGGGCGTTGCGTTGCAATCACTGGCGCTCTAGGTCTGCGCGAACTGTTTGGTGTTCCAGACTTGAAGGGCGGCGGACCAATCGTGAATGACAAGGGCGGATTGAACGATATCGGGTTCGGCTATCGTCCGCGTGCGGCTTACGCGTGCGATCCGGCCAAGTCGCGCGGTCGGCTCTATGATGAGGCGGAGAGCCCGACCCGTACCCCGTTTCAGAGGGACCGCGATCGCATCATCCATTCGACCGCCTTTCGCAGGCTCAAGCACAAGACGCAGGTCTTTCTTGTGCACGAAAGCGATCACTATCGCACGCGGCTTACCCATACGATCGAGGTCGCGCAGATCGCGCGGGCCTTGGCGAGGGCTCTTTCCTGCGACGAGGATCTGGCTGAGGCGATCGCACTGGTTCACGATTTCGGCCACACGCCATTCGGCCACACGGGTGAGGACGCGCTTGATGAAAGGATGAAGTCATGGGGAGGCTTCGACCACAATGCGCAGTCACTAAGGATCGTTACGAAACTGGAGAAACGCTACGCGGAATTTGATGGCCTGAACCTGAGCTGGGAGACGCTTGAGGGGCTGGTGAAGCACAATGGTCCTTTGATGAACGCCAGGGGCGAGGGCGTGCCTGTGCCGGTTCCGAAGCCGATCCGCGACTTCAATGAACTGTTCGACCTCGAACTGGACCTGCATGCGAGCCTGGAAGCTCAATGTGCGGCGATTGCGGATGACATCGCCTACAACACACACGACATCGACGACGGTATCCGGTCAGGGTTGCTGTCGCTCGACATGCTGGATGGCGTCTCGTTGCCAGGCGCAATTCTTGCAGGCGTAAGGCAGCGTTATCCTGGCCTGGATCCGGTACGTACCGGCCACGAACTTCTCCGACGGCAGATTACCATCATGGTCGAAGATGCCATCACTACCGCAAAGGCCATGCTTGCCGAACTCGCCCCCCAGAGTGCGGCGGACGTTCGTCGCGCTGGTCGAACGATCGTCGCGTTCTCACCGAGGATGGCGCGGGAGGAGAAGGAGTTGAAGGCCTTTCTCTACGCCAATCTCTACAGACATCCGGACGTGCTGGCGATGCGAACCAAGGCTGAGAAAGTCGTTCTCGACCTGTTTGACGCGTATTTTTCAGATCCGTCGACCATGCCAGAGGGCTGGCGTGATGTCTTGGACAGGGCAGATGCTGGGGTAAAGGCCCGCCATGTCTCGGACTTTCTCGCCGGCATGACCGATCCCTATGCACTGAAGGAACACCGCCGCCTGTTTGACCAGACGCCGGAATTGGGATAGGCGAACGCGGCTTCCCGCAACCTGAAATACAGTTGGCACGGCGCGGCTGCGCAGTGTCGTTCGGGAAGTTTCCGTAAGAAAGGCGCGGCTGTGCCGTTTGCTTCCAATTCGAGTTTGCCATGAATATTTTCGCCGATTTCACAGAGCGAGTCCGCAAAGCGATCGAAGCGCTTGATCTGAAAGACAAGGAAGGCGGCGCACCTGACCTGACCCGAGTGACCGTCGAGCCTCCGCGCGACGCAAGTCATGGCGATCTCGCGACCAACGCGGCCATGGTGCTCGCCAAGCCCTGCGGGCAGAATCCGCGCGCCCTTGCCGACCGTCTCGTTGCCGAACTCAAGAACGATCCTGCGATCGTTTCGGCTGACGTCGCAGGCCCCGGTTTCGTCAATCTTCGGCTTGCCGATACCTATTGGCACGATCTATTGCGCAACGTCCTGGCAGCCGGTGCCGACTACGGCCGTTCGACGATGGGGGACGGCAAACGTGTGAATGTCGAATATGTATCCGCGAACCCGACGGGACCGATGCATGTCGGGCACTGCCGCGGCGCGGTGGTGGGCGACACGCTGGCTAACCTGCTCGCCTTTTCGGGTTATTCTGTCGTCAAGGAATACGTCATCAACGATGCGGGCTCGCAGATCGACGTACTCGGGCGTTCTGCCATGCTGCGCTATCGCGAGGCGTTGGGGGAGGACATCGGCGAGATACCTCCAGGACTTTATCCCGGCGAGTACCTGAAGCCGGTCGGCGAAGCATTGGCCAAGGAATTCGGTCGCGCGCTCCTGCAAATGCCTGAGGATGACGCACTGGCGATCGTCAAGGACCGCACGGTGGACGCGATGATGGCCATGATACGGGAAGACCTGGCGTTGCTTAACGTCCATCACGACGTGTTCTTCTCGGAACGCACGCTCCACAACGACAATGCGCGCGCGATCCGCAAAGCAATTGCTGATCTCACCATGAAGGGTCACATCTACAAAGGAAAACTGCCGCCACCCAAGGGCGAGAAGCCGGACGACTGGGAAGATCGTGAGCAGACACTTTTCCGTTCGACCGCAGTTGGCGACGACATGGATCGGCCGCTGGTCAAGTCGGACGGATCGTTCACCTACTTCGCAGCGGATGTCGCCTATCTGGAAGACAAGGTTGGCCGCGGTTTTGACGAGCTGATCTATGTTCTGGGGGCGGACCACGGCGGATATGTGAAACGACTGGAAGCGCTGGCGCGTGCGGTGACGGACGGCAAGGTCAAACTGACCGTGCTGCTTTGCCAGCTTGTGAAGTTGTTTCGTGACGGCGAGCCGGTGCGCATGTCCAAGCGCTCCGGGGAGTTCGTTACCTTGCGTGATGTCGTGGATGAGGTCGGGCGCGACCCGATCCGTTTCATGATGCTGTATCGCAAGAGCGATGCACCGCTCGATTTCGACTTCGCGAAGGTGACGGAACAGTCGAAGGACAATCCTGTATTCTACGTTCAGTATGCGTCGGCTCGCTGCCACTCCGTATTCCGACAGGCCCAGGAGCAGTTCCCGGAACTGAAACTGTCGCGCGCATCGCTGGCGGCGGGGATCGACATGCTGGTCGATGAGAGTGAGATTGCCCTGATTCGCAAGTTGGCCGAGTATCCGCGGATGATCGAAAGCGCAGCCGGTGCGCAGGAGCCGCACAGGATCGCATTTTACCTCTACGATCTTGCGAGTTCGCTTCACGCGCAGTGGAACAGGGGGACCGACAATCCGGACTTACGCTTTGTTAAGGTTAACGACCCTAAATTGACCGAAGCCAGGCTAGGGCTGGTGCAGGCGGTGTCGGACGTGCTTACGTCGGGTCTCGGGCTGATCGGAGCGGAAGCGCCGAGCGAGATGCGCTAGAAAGCGCCGAGAAACCGCCACCTTTAGCCCATATTGCTCTGGTATACGGCCAACCCTTCGTGGCGTTTTGACGTCCGAACCGAGTACGAGTGTGGGGCATAGAATGGCAGAAGCAAGCTGGCTGAGAAAATCGGCTCCAGTGGCCGACAGCGAAGACGATCCGTTTGCCGAACTCACGAAGATCATGGGTTTCGATCCCCGTGTTCCGGTTCGCAGCGAGCGCGCGGCCAATGATCCCCAGGACGTCATGCACCAGCGTGTGGCTGCCCCTAATGTCGACGTTCACGAGGATGATCTCGATTTGTCGATCGATCTGGAGCGCGAGCTTATGGGCGTGCTGGAGCCCGAGATCGCGGCTGGAGCCGTAGACACGGGTCCGTATTCAGGATCGCCGCACGATGCATATCCTCCGCAGCAGCACGCGCCTGTGGCGGATGCTGACAGAATGCAGCAAGACGATGCCGCTTATGCTGATTGGCCTGCGGAAGATGGCGGCAGTGAAGACTATGCTGAGGACGCCCAGGCCCGTTACGCGGAGCCTCAGACAGTCGCTTATGAACGCTATGAGGCGCCGGTCGCCGATGCCGCCTCAGCTTCCTATCACGGGACATATGAGAGCGAGCCTGCGGGGGATGCTTATGCCCATCAGCAGCAGGCGGTGGACGATATCGACCTTGTCGCGCATCTGGATGAGGAACTGGTGGCGTCTTTCGAGGATGAACCCGATGCGCCGATGAGTGACGATGACCAGTTTTATCGTTCTGACGAACCGGCTGCCTACTCCGAGCCGCGCTATGTACAGGCGGCACCGGACGAGGAGCTTGACCGCGACTTCGATGCCGCCCTTGCGGACGTAGACATGAACTTTGCCGCTCAAGCTGGCGGAATGTCTGCCGAGGAGCCTGGCGCGGCACATCTGCCATTTGCAGAGCAAGAAGCTGCCTCTGCCGAAGACTATGGCACCTATGAAGAAGCTGACCGCTATGAATCTGAAAGCGGATTTGATCACGGCACGACGCTGGAAGACGAGATGGGCTCGGCGCTGGCCGACGAGCTCGATGCCGTCGTCTCGCGTGGAATGGATGATGCCGAGGTCTACAATCAGTCTTACCAGGCGGCTCCGCCCGTGGCCGAACCCTACGAGAACGGCCCTCAAGATGTCCCGGCTGGCCCAGAGGTTAGCGAATATGAGGCAGAGCAGTCCGAAATAGACGACGCGATCGCCGAGCTGGCGGCCATGGTACGTGGCTACGACAATCGCGAGCCTGTCAATGTCGCCGGTGGGTCCGAGGCAGCTGCCTTTGCGCCGCCAGCCAATGCCGTTCACGATATCCCGGACATCGAGACCGTTGATGTGCCCGAGGCAGCTGTCGCGCTGGCTGATGATCTCGATATTCCCGAAGTCGACTACACCGAAGAGCCTTCCCCGCAATTTGACGATCTGGACGCCGAGCTGGCGGCCGCATTTGGTGAGCCGGCGATCGAACCGGTGCAGCAGCCTGCCGCGGCAAGTATCGCGGTGGAGGATATCGATCTAAACGAGGGTTATCAGTCCGACTACGGTCACGCCGCCCTCCATGGCGCGGCGGCGTATGCTGTGGCCAGCGGTGCGGTGGCCACGGCTCGTCATGCTGCAAAGTCACCCGTCTCCGATCCATTCGATGAGCGTGAAGGTTACGTCAGGCAGCCGCGTGGCGAATCCTATCCGTTCCAGGTAAATTCGGATGATCTTGAGGAAGAGCTTTCGCTTGATGACGATTTCGCTCCCATACGGCAGCGTGAGCCGCAACGTCGTGGGATGATTGTCGCTGCGGTCGTTGGTGGTATCGCCGTATTGGGGGCCGTTGGCGCGTATGCGCTTTCGGGTGGTGATGGCGTTTCTGCTGGCGGTCCGGCTCTCGTGAAGGCCGACACCGACCCTGTCAAGGTTCGGCCGGAAAATCCGGGTGGTGCGGTGGTTCCGAACCAGAATAGTGGCGTTTTCGAACGGGCCGCTGGCGAGCCAGCAGGACAGCCGCAACAGCAAGAGCTCATCTCCGATGCCGAAGAGCCTGTGGATGTCGCTGCACGGTTTCCTGACACGTTGCCTCAGCCCGTCGATGAGACCGATGACATTGAGGATCTGACTGCAGCCAGCGGCAAAGTCGAAGATCGCATCGCTCAGTCCGACACTGCGGACAGCGGCCAGACTGCCGGTAACGAAGAGGTGGTCGCGGTCGCTCCCCGCAAGGTGCGCACGATGATCGTGAAGTCCGACGGCACGCTGGTTCCACGCGAGGAGACGGTTGTCGAACCCGAGGCTGTGGTTGCAAACACTACGCCTGCCGCTCCCGAGCAAAGCGCGGCAGCAGCGTTGCGCAGCACGGACGACCCGGGGAGCACCGGTTCCGTTCCTGCTTCGCTTGATCGGACTGCCTCGGAGCCACGCGCGGCAAAGTCAAACATGCCCGATAGCATTCCTGTTGCGCCGACACGTCCGGCGGATCAGCCGGTCGATATTGTCGGTGAAGTCAAGCCGGACCAGGTGGCGGCGGTTGCGCCATCGGTTCAGACTGCAGCGACGGGCGCATGGTCGATGCAGATCGCATCCCAGCCGAGCGAGGACGCAGCACAGACCAGCTATCGCAATTTGTCACGTCGTTACGCGAGCGTGCTTGGCGGACGGCCTGCCAATATCGTCAAGGCGGACATTGCGGGCAAGGGAACCTATTGGCGGGTTCGTATCCCGGCCGACAGTCGCGCCGATGCGATCAAGCTGTGTGAAAGCTACAAATCTGCCGGCGGAAACTGCTTCGTATCTAAGTAAGTCAGCGAATTGCCAGAATTAGCTGCGGCGCGGCCTCATGGGTCGCGCCGTTCGCTTTCAAGGGGCTGAGCTTCACGCTAAATTCGTTGCATGAGCGAATCACAGACTGTCATTCTCGGATGTTCGGGCAAGGAATTGTCGCCGGAAGAGGCGAGATTCTACCGCGACCACAGGCCTTGGGGGTTCATTCTCTTTGCCCGTAACATCGGTGAGCCCGCGCAAATCAGCGATCTCGTATCGGCTTTGCGCGACAGCGTCGGGCGACCTGACGCTCCAGTGTTCATCGATCAGGAGGGGGGGCGTGTTCAGCGCCTGCGCCCACCAATCGCGCCGAATTATCCCTCAGGTTCGGTGATTGGCGCTCTGTATCGCGAGGACAGGGCTGCGGGTCTGAGGGCTGCGTGGTTGTTGGCGCGGCTTCACGCCTTCGATCTGCTGCGCTTCGGCATCAATGCAGACTGCCTGCCGGTTCTCGATGTGCCGATCGAGGGCGCCAGCGACGTCATAGGAAGTCGAGCGTATGGAAAGGATCCACAAACGGTTGCGGAGATTGGTCGCGCTGCCGCCGAGGGGCTGATGTCGGGTGGGGTTCTCCCGGTCATGAAACACATTCCGGGTCATGGGCGGGCATTTGCCGACACGCATCTGGAATTGCCAACGGTCGACACGCCTTTGCAGGAATTGCGCATCCACGATTTTGCCCCGTTCAAGGCGCTTAACGAACTGCCGATGGCGATGACGGCACATGTCATCTACAGCGCGGTCGATCCAGACCGGCCAGCCACCGTTTCGGCCAAGGTCGTCGAGGAGGTGATTCGCGGCGAAATTGGCTTCGATGGCCTTCTGATGAGCGACGACACGTCAATGAAGGCACTTTCTGGGGATTTTCCCGAGAAAGCCGAGGCTATCCTTGCAGCGGGCTGCGATATGGTCCTTCACTGCAACGGCGTCATGGAAGAAATGCAGGGCATCGTCTCGCGGATCAGACCTCTTGCTGGAAAATCGCTTGAACGGGCCAACACGGCCCTATCTGCCATCGGTTCGATAGACGCAAAGCAGGAGGATGTAGTGCGTGCCGAGTTTGCAACTTATTTTGAGGGTGTAGCCTAACGGCGGTTGGATTGGCGCAGACAGCGGAGAAGACTGCCGGCAAGCCGGCCCCGATGGATGAACTCTGGGGGGAGAACGAAAGTTCTCGCGCCACCGGAGAGCCGTCGCTCGTTGTCGATGTTGCGGGCTTCGAAGGCCCCTTGGATCTGCTGCTTCACCTCGCGCGCCACCAAAAGGTCGATCTTTCCCGGATTTCCGTTCTCGCACTGGTCGAGCAATACCTCGCATTCATTGAGCGTGTGCGTTCGCTGCGCCTGGAACTGGCTGCCGACTATCTCGTCACCGCCGCATGGCTCGCCTATCTCAAGTCAAAGCTCCTGATACCCAAGAAGCTGGATGACGATGGTGAGAGCGGAGAGGAAATGGCGGCGGTGCTGCAGTTCCGTCTCAAACGCCTTGAGGCGATGCGCGACGCAGCCTCGCGCCTCGTCAATCGAAACAGGCTCGGGCGCGACGTGTTTGCGCGCGGCATGCCGGAACTGGTGATAGTTGAGAAGCGCAACCAATATTCCGCAACGCTCTACGATCTGCTGAGTGCCTATGCTGCGCAGCGCCAGAAACAGGCAGTTTCCAGCGTTACAATCTCCAGACCTGGCATCTGGACCTTGAAACAGGCGCGCGCGGTTCTGGAACGGCTTGTTGGTTCAATCGACGATTGGGCTGCGCTCGACAGTTTTCTCATCGATTATCTCGTATCTCCGAAAGACCGGGCGACAGCCATTGCGAGCTCTTTTGCTGCGAGCCTGGAACTGGTGCGCGAAGGCAAGATCGACGTCAGGCAGGATGAGCCCTTCGCGCCTATCTATCTGCGTGGACGCAAACCGGCTTCTGCGTCTGTCGAGGCCGCACAATGAGTGACAAAGCAAGTGCTGCCGTCGTGCCGCTCTTCGCCGAAAACGGTGCGCAGGCAATCGACAATCCGGCTGAGCGAATGATGCTGACCGAAGCGGTTCGCATGGCTGAAGCTTTGATATTCGCCAGTGCCGAACCCGTTAGCGAAAAGGCTCTGGCCGAGCGACTGCCCGCCAATATCGATCTGCGCGCAGTGCTGTCTGATCTGCAGTCAGGCTATGCGAAGCGAGGTGTGAATCTGGTCCGGGTGGGTGACGCTTGGGCATTCCGGACGGCTGGGGATCTGGCTTTTCTGATGACTCGCGACACCGTGCAGCAAAAGAAGCTGTCGCGCGCGGCGCTCGAGGTCCTGGCAATCGTTGCCTACCATCAGCCGGTGACACGAGCGGAAATCGAGGAAATCCGCGGCGTGGAGACATCCAAGGGCACGCTGGACACACTGCTGCAGACGGAATGGGTGCGTATGCGGGGGCGCCGCAAGACGCCGGGCCGTCCTGTGACCTATGGTACCACCGAGCAGTTTCTCGACCATTTTCAGCTTGAGGAGATCCGCGATCTGCCCGGACTCGAGGAACTCAAGGGAGCAGGGCTTCTTTCGGCGCGCCTTCCTGCAAATTTTGCTGTGCCTATCCCGCCCGTTGATCCCGAACAACTCACCGACCAAGAGGATCCACTGACGGACATCGATCTGGAGGACCTCGGTCTGTTGACACCCCGCGTCCAGGATGATTGACCGGCTCGCAAGATGGAGACCGGCAGAGTGCAAAACAGCGGCGAGCAGGCTGCCGCGCGGGTGACTGCAGGCGTCACCTTTGGCGCGCGCCTTGAATATGAGAATATCTGCCATCGGTTTGGTCCCAACGCAGAGATTCTTCGCGATGTTTCGCTGACGGCAGAGCCGGGCGAGGTTCTCTGCCTACTTGGTCCGTCAGGTTCCGGCAAAACGACCCTGCTTCGAATCGCCGCGGGCATTGAAGCGCAGTCGTCCGGGCGGCTTTTGCTTAACGGTCGGGAGATTGCAGGCCCATCGATTTTCCTCCCGCCGGAGGAACGTTCGATCGGTCTGGTCTTCCAGGACTTTGCGCTGTTTCCACATCTGAGCATTCTCGACAACGTCCGCTTCGGACTGACAGCGCTCTCGCGCAAGGAGTCGGAAAAGGAAGCTTTGATCGCGCTCTCACGGGTGGGGCTCGATCACTATGCCGGTTCCTTTCCGCACGTGCTCTCCGGTGGCGAGCAACAGCGTGTCGCTCTGGCGCGGGCCTTGGCTCCGCGTCCGTCGGTCCTTCTGATGGACGAGCCGTTCTCGGGTCTCGATTCGCGTTTGAAGGACAGCGTGCGTGCAGAAACACTCGGCGTTCTGCGGCGCAGCCGTGCAACCGCTATCGTGGTCACACATGATGCGGAGGAAGCCATGCGCATGGGCGACCGCATCGCGCTGTTGAAGGATGGGCAACTTGTGCAGGTGGGAACTGCGCAGGATCTTTATCTCAATCCGGTGAGCCTTTTTGCGGCGGGGTTCTTCTCCGAGATCAATCTGTTTCACGGCCGCGGGCAGGGCGTCTATGTCGACAGTCCTGTAGGTCGCATTGCAACTGAGGGCTTTGCCGCCGGTACGCCGCTCTCGATCGCAGTGCGCACCTCAGGTTTCGATCTCAGTGAAACAGCAGGTGAAACGCCCGCCAGGATTATCTCCCGACGCTATCTGGGCTTTGTCGAACTGCTTGAACTCGCCGTCTCGGGCACTGAAACGCCCGTTCGAACGCGGGTAAGGTGCGGCTCCTTGTCGCCACAAGCGCGAGATATATGGCTAAGCCTGCGATCTTCTGACGTACTTGTGTTTGAATCCGGCGCGGAAAACGAATAGATCAGTGCCGAGGACTAATTTCGAAAGAGAGTAGCAATGGGTTCGTTTTCGATTTGGCACTGGCTTATCGTGCTGGTTGTCGTTCTGCTCCTGTTCGGACGGGGCAAGATCCCCGAGCTGATGGGTGACATGGCAAAGGGTATCAAGAGCTTCAAGAAGGGCATGTCTGAAGAAGAGGCCGCTGAAGAACCGAAGACCGTTGAGCACCGCGTCGACGAATCGGTGAAGCCTGCCGAGAAGGCAAAGAGCTGAGCGTCTACTAGACACCAGACCCTCCAGGCGGACTAAACGCCATGTTTGATATCGGTTGGACCGAGATGCTGGTGATCGCGATCATAATGATCGTGGTCGTCGGACCTAAGGATTTGCCCAAAATGCTGCGCACGTTCGGTCGCACGACGACCAAATTGCGCAGCATGGCAGGGGATTTTCAGAAGCAGTTCAACGAGGCGCTTAAGGAGGCTGAGCTTGACGACGTTAAGAAGTCAGTGGACAGCCTACGCAGCCTCAATCCCGCGAACGAGATAAAGAAGTCTCTCAATCCGTTCGAACAGGTCGCGAACGAGGTGCGGTCCGGCTTGCAAGGCATTCAGAACCCGCCCAAGCCGGCCGATCCTGCGTCTCCCAATGCGACTGCCGCGGAGCCGTTGAAGACTGGCGCGACGGGCATGCCGGCCGTCGATGCGGCAGGGGCGAGTGCGTCAGCAACTGCGGCGACATCGACCACGTCCTCCACTGCAACGACGAATGGCGTTGCCGCGCCTGCCGCGGCCTCTCCGAAGACGAGCGAGCCGAAGCCGCGCGCAAAGGCAACCGCAAAGAGTGCTGCGGGTAGCACGTCAACACCCAGCGCCAAGACTGCACCTGCGGCCAAGAAATCGGCACCAGCGACGAAGACCGCATCTTCGTCGGCAAAAGCCACGCCCCCCAAGGCTGCCAAAGCCAGCAAGAAAGCGGATAACGCAAAGTGACAACGTCCGCCGACGATGACGAAATCAACAAGTCGTCCGCTCCTCTGATCGAGCATCTGATCGAGCTGAGAACGCGGCTCATGTGGTCGCTTGGCGGCTTTTTTGTTGCTTTTCTGGTCTGTTTCTTCTTCGCAAAAGATCTCTTCAACCTGCTGGTGATACCGTTCAAATGGGCTGTGAACTGGGCCGGACTGCCGCACGACAAGGTCGAACTGATCTACACGGCTCCGCAGGAGTTTTTCTTTACCCAGATCAAGCTCGCCATGTTTGGCGGTGTGGTGATCGCTTTCCCGGTGATCGCAACGCAGCTCTACAAGTTCATTGCGCCTGGTCTTTATCGCAATGAGCGGCGCGCGTTTCTGCCGTTCATGATCGCATCGCCCATTCTCTTCCTGATGGGCGCGGCGCTGGTCTACTTCTTCTTCACCCCGATGGTCATGTGGTTCTTCCTTGCCATGCAGCAGGTAGGCCCTGATAGCGATGTTCAGATTTCGCTGCTGCCCAAGGTGTCGGAATATCTCAGCCTCATCATGACGCTGATCATCTCCTTTGGCCTCGTGTTCCAGTTGCCTGTCGTCACCAGTCTGATGGCGCGGGTTGGGCTCTTGACGTCCAAGGGGTTGGCGGAGAAGCGCAAGTGGGCGATCGTGATCGCATTCATCGTTGCGGCGGTTCTCACTCCTCCCGATCCGGTCAGCCAGATCGGGTTGGCGTTCCCGACCATTCTTCTCTACGAAATCTCAATCTGGGCTGCACGTCTGATCGAGAAGAAGCGTGAGGAAGAGCGCGTCGCTTCCGAAGCGGAAGCTGCGAGCGAAGAATCTTCCGAGACGAAAGCGACAGAAACCAGCTGATGAGGTGCGGCATTCGTGCCGCACTCGCCATGGCGCGCGTGCAAGGGATGAAGTCCCGCTGCCTGGGCTTGCACCTTTGAGTTCGGCGGTCTACCCCGTGTCAGCTTCGTCGCGTGGTCCTCGTGCTGGCGGCGACGCGATGCTGTAGAATCGGAAGTGGATCATGCTCGACATTAAATGGATACGCGAAAACCCGAAGGCTCTCGTTGCTGCGCTGGTCAGGCGTAATCAATCGCCCTCGGATGCGCAGTCCACGGTCGATCATATTCTCGAACTGGACGAACTGCGCCGCGCTCATCTTGGTGAGTTACAGACAAAGCAGGAGCGCCGTAACGCGGTGTCGCGCGACATCGGTAATGCAATGCGCGCCAAGGATATGGCGTTGGCCGAGGCGCTGAAAGGCGAAGTCAGCGACATCAAGGGGTGGCTCGCAACGGCAGAACAGGTGGAGCGCGACAATGACAAGGCGCTCGAGAATGCGCTTGCTGTCGTGCCCAATATTCCGCTGGACGACGTTCCTCCTGGAAAGGACGAACAGGACAATGTCGAGGTTCGCCGCTTCGGTGACGAACTGATCGCGTCGCGTCAATCGCGGATGGGCAATAAGCCCAGGGAGCATTTCGAGATTGGCGAAATGCTCGGGATGATGGATTTCGAGCGCGCGGCAAGGCTCTCGGGCGCTCGCTTCACGGTATTGAAGGGGCAACTTGCGCGCCTCGAACGTGCGCTTGGTCAGTTCATGCTCGACCTCCACACGACCGAGCATGGGTACATGGAAGTCCAACCGCCACTTCTGGTGCGCGATGAGGTGCTCTTCGGGACAAACCAGCTCCCGAAGTTCGAAGGCGATCTGTTCTTTGTCCAACACGGGGAGGGGCGTCTCGGTCTCATTCCGACCGCAGAAGTTCCGCTGACCAATCTGGTTCGGGAGGAAATTCTCGCCCATGACCGGCTGCCGATAAGAATGACGGCGTTGACGCCCTGTTTCAGGTCGGAGGCAGGTTCGGCGGGCCGGGACACGCGCGGGATGCTGCGGCAGCACCAGTTCTACAAGGTAGAAATGGTGTCGATCACCGACCAGGAAGGTTCCATCGACGAACATGAGCGTATGACCGCCTGTGCGGAGGACGTGCTCAAGCGTCTTGAGTTGCCATTCAGAACAGTCGTGCTTTGCACCGGCGATATGGGTTTCGGCGCGCGCAAGACATACGACATCGAGGTATGGCTTCCGGGGCAGAAGACCTATCGCGAGATTTCGTCCTGTTCGGTCTGCGGCGACTTCCAGGCGCGCCGGATGGAGGCGCGTTACAAGCCGACTGATGAGGAATCGATCGGCAAGGGCAACCGCTTCGTTCATACGCTCAACGGTTCTGGCGTGGCGGTGGGGCGTGCTCTTATTGCCGTCATGGAAAACTACCAAAACGCCGATGGCAGCGTAACCATTCCTGAAGTGCTGAAGCCCTATATGGGTGGACTAGAAAAGATAGAAGCGGCCTGATGCGTATTCTCCTTACCAATGATGACGGCGTGCATGACGAGGGCATTGTTTCGCTAGAGAAGATTGCGCGCCAATTGAGCGACGATGTGTGGATCGTTGCGCCCGAGACCGATCAGTCCGGCTTCGCCCATTCGCTTTCCATCTCGCAGCCTCTGCGCGTTCGCAAGCTTGGGGAAAAGCACTTCGCGGTGCGCGGTACGCCGACGGACTGCGTGATTATGGGCGTCAAGAATTTGATGCCTGAACCGCCGGACCTCGTGCTTTCCGGCGTCAATTCCGGCGCCAATGTCGCCGATGATGTCACCTATTCGGGCACAGTAGCGGGTGCGATGGAAGGCACGCTGCTTGGGATTCGCTCCATTGCACTCAGCCAGTCCTACGCGGCCTCCGAAGATGGCCAGCGTATCATTCCCTATGAGACTGCCGAGGCTCATGCGCCGGAACTTATCAATCGCATAGCCGATATGGACCTCGCGCCGGGCATCCTGATCAACCTGAATTTTCCCAATTGCGGACCTGACGAGGTGCAGGGTGCCGTCGTCGCCGATCAGGGAAAGCTCGCCTACGGCATCTGGGTCGACGAACGCCGGGACGGCCGCAATTTTCCATACTATTGGCTACGCTTCGGGCGCGGTGCGATCGAGATGCCGGAGGGTACAGACATTGCCGCAGTGCGTTCCAATCGCATCTCGGTGACACCCCTCAAGCTGGATTTCACGGCACATGAAGTGAAGGAAAGCCTGGCAAAGGCGATTGCATGAACTCAGCCGACGCGGATCGTGAAGCTTTTGCCGCGTTTCTTCTTCGAATGCGAGCAAAAGGCATCTCATCCAAGGAAGTGGTCGCTGCCTTTGAAGCCACGCCGCGGGCAAATTTCATTTCCCAGCGCTGGCAGAGCGTCGCCTGGTCCGACCGAATGGTTCCCATTGAATGTGGCGAGGCAATGGAGGGCGTCGACACCCAGGCGATGGTTGTCAATGCGCTTCATATTGAGCCTGGGAACCGCGTTCTGGAAATCGGGACTGGTTCTGGTTACACGGCGGCGGTTCTTTCCCGGCTCGCCTGCAAGGTGACCAGTGTCGACCGTTACAAGACGCTTGTCGATCTTGCCCGCGATCGTCTGGATGCCCTGGGCATCAGCAATGTGCAGTTGCGCCACGCGGATGGGTCAGACGGCCTCGTCAGCGAAGGACCGTTCGACCGGATTATCGTTTGGCCGGCTTTTGACGCCATGCCGCGTGGTTTTGCGGACCAACTGGCGAGCGGAGGCATCATGATCGCCGTGATTGGCGAGGCCGAGGAGCCCCAGTTGATGACGCGCCTGACAAAAGTCGGCAGCCGGTTCGACCGTTTTGATCTCGGTCTCGTGCGATTTCAACCCATGCTGCAGGGCGTCGCGGCAGCTCTCTGACCACTTCCAACCGTTAAGATCCATGTTGCGCGCTGGATTATTCTCCGCGACCCGCAGCCGCGTGCCTCGATGAGAAACTCAGATGTTTTGGCGTTTGATCAATTGGGCTTAACCCGCCAGTAACATTAACGCGCTTTAATCATGACAATTGGTGTGGGTACGGGTTCTGTCATGTGCGTGAGCATCTTCGCTAGAAACCAGAGATTTTTACTGCGTGGCGCTGCGGCTTTGGTGCTCGCGGCGCTTGCGACGGGGTGTAGCTCCAACGCGATGCGGTTTGGTGACATGACGGACGGCCTGTTCACAGGGGCCACGTCCAATCAGCGTCAAGTGATGAATCACGAACAGCCCTATCCGGCAGAGCAGCCGGCAGCCTCCACTGTCCAGACCGCGCCGGTGGCATCAGCCGGGCAGGTGAGCCGAGGATCTCTGCCGCCGGTGGCCTCGGCCCGCAGTGCGGTGACGGACCAGGTCGCCGTTCAGAGGCAGAATGTGTCGACGCGTATCGATGCCGTCGAGCAGACTGCCAATACTCAGGTGCAGCGCGCCACCGCGCCTGTCGCCGCTGCACAGGACAATATCAAGGGCTGGTCGCGTGCTGGCGGAACGCAAGTGACGGCAAAGGAAGGCGAGACCGTCTACAATCTGTCACGGCGCTTCGGCGTTCCCGCCGACGTAATCATGCAGATGAACGGCATATCGGCCGACAAAGGCCTTCAGGTCGGCCAGAATGTCGTCATCCCGACTTACGTCTACACCGCGAAGGCGGGTGTTTCGGCACCCGACAACGACCCGAAGACGGCACAGGCGAAATCCTCACGGGGAACGCTGCCCGCCGACACGCCGAAATCCACATCCGAATCTCAAAACGTTGCGGTTCTTCCAACGTCGCCAAAATTGAAGGACCCCACAAAGGTAGCCTCCGCGTCCGGTGCGTCGAACTCGGCCACATCCGACGGGACGTATACCGTTGTCGCGGGCGACAGCTTGTCCAAGATTTCTCGCAAGACGGGTGTAAGCGTCGCGGCATTGAAGAGCGCCAACGGTCTTTCAGACGGCAATATCAAAATAGGTCAGACGCTGAGCCTCAAGCCTGGCGCTAGCGTCGTCGCGAAGTCGCCCGCTGTCGACGAGAGCGTGAAAACCGCATCGATCCCAGCAGCTGAGAAGACGCCGATTGCCGCCAAGGTGAACGAGTACACGCCTCCAAAGAAGGCGGTGGAGGATGCAGCGCGCGAAAGCGATGCCGTGGCTCCTGAGTCGACGGGAATCGGTCGCATGCGGTGGCCCGTTCGCGGCAAGGTCGTCTCTGGCTATGGGTCGCGCAACGGCACCAGAAATGATGGCATTGACATTTCCGTGCCAAGTGGAACGCCGGTGAAGGCCGCCGAGAACGGCGTCGTCATCTACGCCGGCAATGGCCTGAAGGAATTCGGCAATACCGTGCTGGTGCGCCACGACAATGGTCTGGTGACGGTATATGGACATGCCAGCACGTTGAAGGTGCAGCGTGGTCAGAAAGTGAAGCGTGGCGAAGAGATTGCGGAGTCCGGGATGAGCGGCAACGCCAAGTCGCCGCAGCTTCACTTCGAGGTGCGCAAGGATTCTTCGCCGGTCGATCCCTCGACCTATCTCGAATAGCGGCGCGACCGCACAAGCGGTGTTTTCGACAGATGTTTCTCAAGGACCTGCTCAAACCGAGCGGGTCCTTTTGGTTTGTGGGCTGGAAGCTTTTCAATCCCTCAACGGCACGCCCATACGTCCCGCAAGGTCCTGTGTGAATTGCCATGCGACACGGCCGGATCTGCTGCCTCGGGTTGTCGCCCATTCCAGAGCCTGAAAACGCAGATCATCGGGCGATATGTCGAGCCCGTGGTGCCGTGCGTAGCCGTCGACCATTTCCAGATACTCGTCCTGTGAGCACTTGTGAAAACCCAGCCACAATCCGAAGCGATCCGACAATGACACCTTTTCCTCAATGGCTTCGCCCGGATTGATCGCGGTTGAACGCTCATTGTCGATCATGTCGCGCGGCAGGAGATGGCGGCGGTTGGAGGTTGCATAGAAGATGACGTTGTCGGGACGGCCTTCCACGCCGCCGTCTAGTGCAGCCTTGAGCGACTTGTAAGACGTATCGTCATGGTCGAAGGACAGGTCGTCGCAGAAAAGGATGAATCGATACTGCGAGACCTTCACGATCGACATCAGCCTGGGCAACGTGTCGATGTCCTCGCGATGAATCTCAATCAACTTCAACGGCGTATTGTCGCCTGCACGCGAATTGTTGATACTGGCGTGAACGGCCTTTACGAGGGACGACTTTCCCATACCACGCGCGCCCCAGAGGAGAACGTTGTTGGCCGGCAACCCGGCGGCAAAGCGCTCCGTGTTTTCGACAAGAATGTCGCGCACGCGGTCAACACCCTTGATAAGGCCGATGCCCACGCGATTGACGCGGTTCACCGGTTCCAGAACGCCCTTCTCAGCGGACCACACAAAACAATCGGCCGCGTCCATATCTGCATGACGGATCTCGGGCGGCGCAAGCCGCGTCATGATCTCGATCAGTTTGTCGAGTTTGGCATTCAACGCGTCGATAGGAGTGTCGGTCATTCTCATGCATCTTCGTATTATTGGTCGCCAAGGCCTCTAACACGCGACGTTAAGGGGGAAAAGGACCAGACGAGGCCTAGAGGACGGTTGCATTGGCGGGCTAAGCAACTATATTCCGCGCACATTTTCCGGCGCTGAGAGGCGCCTTTTTCATCGCATTCTCGGAGAACGAATTGATGTTTGTCACACCGGCATACGCGCAAACGGGAGCCGGCGGAGGTGCCGACATCCTCATCCAGATCGTGCCGTTTGTTCTGATCTTCGTGATCATGTATCTTCTGATCATTCGCCCTCAGCGCGCGCAGGTAAAGAAGCGTACGGAAATGCTGACTGCGATCCGTCGCGGCGACAGCGTCGTCACGGGTGGCGGACTGGTCGGCAAGGTCACCAAGGTGATCAATGATCAGGAACTGGAAGTCGACCTTGGCGGCATGAAAGTGACCGCACTCAGGGCCACGATTGCCGATGTGCGGGTCAAGGGCGAGCCAGTCGCCAACGAGAACGCCAAGAAATAACCGCATTCGGCGCGGCACCAGTCTGGCGCCGCCTTAACGGACGAACCACATGCTCTATTTCTCGCGCTGGAAGACGATCTCGATCTGGGCGATCGTGCTTCTCGGTGTCCTGTTTGCTTTGCCGAACATCGTCCCGCAATCGATGCGCGATTCTTTGCCGGGATGGCTGCCGGATCGTCCGATGACGCTTGGCCTCGACCTTCGAGGCGGTTCGCATATTTTGCTTTCGGTCAATCAGCAGGATCTGATCGATGAGCGCCTGCAATCGGCCCGTGACGACATTCGCACCTCGTTGCGCGACGCAAAGATTGGCTACACCGGGCTTTCGGGTACCGGCCGGTCTGTGCAGGTGCGCATTCGTGACGCCGCAGATGTCGAAAAGGCAAAAACGGCGCTGGCTCAGCTGACCGCGCCGATCAACAGTGGTTTGTTCGGGGCGGGCACGGTTTCTGAGCTTGCGCTTGAGGAGCCGGAACCGGGACTGCTGCGGTACACGATCACCGATGATGGTCTTGTCTATCGCATGAATGCTGCCGTAACCCAGTCCATCGAGGTGATCGGGCGGCGCGTGAATGAACTCGGAACCACCGAGCCGATCATTCAGCGGCAGGGCGATGACCGCATTCTGGTTCAGGTGCCGGGGCTCCAGGATCCGCAGCGCCTCAAGGAGATATTGGGGCAGACGGCGAAGCTGACCTTCCAGATGGTCGACACGTCGGTTCCTGTTCAGCAGGCGATCGAGGGGCGCCCGCCTGCCGGGACGTCGGTTCTTTATTCGATGGATGATCCGCCTGTTCCCTACCTGATTGAGGACCGCGTCATCGTTTCGGGCGAAAATCTGGTTGATGCGCAATCCACCTTCGATCAGCGCACCAACGAACCCGTTGTGTCTTTCCGCTTCGATGCGAAAGGCGCTACGCGCTTCGGTCAGGCAACGCAGCAGAATGTTGGTCGGCCTTTTGCGATCATCCTCGACAATCAGGTGATTTCCGCACCAAGGATCAATGAACCTATTCTGGGCGGTAGCGGGCAAATATCCGGCAGCTTCACCGCGCAGAGCGCGAATGATCTCGCGGTCCTCCTGCGTGCCGGCGCGCTGCCAGCGGACCTCACGATCGTTGAGGAACGCACTGTCGGCCCTAGCCTGGGAGCCGACTCTATCCTGGCGGGACAATTCGCGTCGATCGTGGGCGGCATCCTGGTGATTGGATTTATGCTAATTGCCTATGGAACGCTCGGCGTGATTGCGAATATCGCGCTTGTGGCGAACATCGTCCTGATCATTGCCATTCTCTCGATGCTCGGTGCCACGCTTACCATGCCTGGCATCGCCGGTATCGTGCTGACGGTCGGTATGGCAGTCGACTCCAACGTCATCATTTACGAACGTGTTCGAGAAGAGCGCAGATGGGGACGCTCGCTCGTCCAGTCGCTCGATTCCGGCTTCTCGCGTGCTTTGGCAACAATCGTGGATGCCAATTTCACGACGTTCATTGCCGCGGTGATCCTCTTCTTCCTGGGCTCGGGTCCGGTAAAGGGCTTTGCTGTGACGCTGGCTATCGGCATTGTCACGACGGTCTTCACCGCGTTCACGCTGACCCGCTGGCTGATCGCATGGTGGCTCAAGCGTATGAAGCCCAAGGAGTTGCCGCGCGGCCTGGTGCGCTTCATTCCCGAGGATACACATGTGCCATTCATGTCCTGGCGTCGTGTGGCGTTCGGTCTGTCCGCAGCCTTGTCGCTCGGTGCCATCGTGCTCTTTTTCACGATGGAGATGAACTACGGTATCGACTTCCGCGGCGGAACCAGTCTTGAGATCCAGGCGAAGCAGGGAGATGCCAATTCGGCGGATGTGCGCGAACGGCTGAGCCAATTGAATCTCGGCGATGTTCAGGTTCAGGAGTTCGGGGCCAAGAATGAGCTCCTGATTCGTGTCGAGGGTCAGAACTCGGGTGACAACGCCGAACAGACCGTTGTTGAGAAGGTGCGCGGCGAGTTGTCAGACGACTACGAGTTCCGTCGCGTGGAGTCGGTCGGACCCACGGTGTCTTCCGAACTGGCGTTCAACGGCACAATCGGCGTGCTTGCATCGATGGTCGCGATGCTCATCTACATCTGGTTCAGATTCGAGTGGCAGTTCGGGCTTGGCGCGATTATCTCCACGATCCATGACGTGACGATGATCGCGGGGCTCTATGTAATTACCGGTCTGGAGTTCAACCTGACCAGTATCGCCGCCATCCTCACCATCGTCGGTTACTCCATAAACGACACGGTGGTCGTTTATGACCGTGTTCGCGAAAACCTACGAAAATACAAGAAGATGCCGATGGAGGAACTGCTCGACCTGTCGATGAATCAGACGCTATCGCGTACGATTTTGACCGGTCTGACGACGTTGCTGGCCCTTGTCGCGCTTTATTTGTTCGGCGGTGAGGTGATCCAGTCCTTCACGTTCGCGATGATTGTCGGCGTTATCGTTGGCACCTACTCGTCTATCTTCGTTGCCGGTCCGCTGCTGATCCTCTTCAAGCTGCGCCCTGAGAATCTGGCGCCGGAGAAGTCGGAGGGTGGCTCTGTTCTGACGACGGCTGAGCCGTCGAAGACCTGAGACCGACGTGTCTCCCGGTATAATCATACGCGCGGCCCATTATCCGGGCCGCGCTCCCATTGAAGCCTACGGAAACGGCGGTTTCCGGTTTGCTGACATGTCGCATCGGGGCTCTATCCTATGTTTGCCGAGCGGCATCTATGGGTGGGAGCCTGGTGATCCGAATGCCTTGTCGCTGGACGATCTCGCGAGAGTGTTTGAAGAGGCCGAGGGCATAGAGATCCTGCTCTTGGGCATGGGTGCTGATCTTCGGCCGATTTCGCGGGATCTGCGCGAGCCACTCAGGGACGCAGGCATCGTTGCCGATCCAATGTCCACTGGCGCTGCGGTGCGAACTTATAATGTGCTCTTGGCCGAGGAGCGCGCCGTGGCTGCGGCGCTGATTGCTGTTGGCTGACACAGGCGTCCACGCCGATATAGTCGCGAATGCCGTTCGCGAAGCGGATTCCGATCGCTATCTTTCGGCACTCTACGCGCCTGAAAGCAAGCGCGCCGCGCTTCTATCGCTCTATGCCTTTAATGCCGAGATAGCGGGTATTCGGGATCGGATACGCGAGGCGCTTCCTGGCGAAATCCGGCTGCAATGGTGGCATGATGTCCTTGACCGAGATGTCGAGCGATCGCCAGATGGCCATCCGATTGCCGAAGCGCTGCTGGAGACGATCGCGCGATACAATTTGCCCGGACCGGCGTTCGAGAATTATCTCGAGGCGCGGATGTTCGATCTCTATGACGATCCGATGCCCACGCGTGGCGATTTGGAAGGCTATTGCGGTGAGACCGCATCAGCAATCATCCAATTGTCGTCTCTGATCCTCGATCCGGAAGAAGCCGCCAGGTCTGCATCGAGTGCCGGTCATGCAGGCTGTGCACAGGCGATCATCGGTTTGTTGCGCTCACTGCCAGTGCATCGCGCACGGGGACAGTGTTACGTGCCGCGGGACATACTGGATTCGGCGGGGACGACGCGCGAGGAGTTTCTTGCGATCGACAACGCTCCAGCAGCGCAGCGCGCCATCGCTGCAATGATCGCGCTTGCCACCGAACATTTTTCCGCATTTCGTGCCGGAGCGCGAGATTTGCCGGATTCACTGAGACCTGCTTTTTTGCCGGTTGCCCTCGTGCCGGCATATCTTCGCAAGCTGTCGGCAAAGGGTCTCGACGTGATGAAGGAGCGAACGGATCTGTCGCCTTTGCGCAGACATTGGCGGTTGCTGATCGCGGCGTCTCGCGGCTGGTAGCGCAATCCGCTTCGAGACCAACAGTCAATTTATGATACGAGGATCCCACAGTGCGCCTTATCAGCGCGCGCGGTCTCGATTATGAAATGATGATGACGTCTTATCGGCGTTTTGCCGTGAAGCCTGGGTGTTGTGGGGCAGGGATGCGTGAACGTTTGTCTCGTAGGTTGCTGTTTCAACTCGCTCGTCCGGTAGCGGTCGGGTCGATGGTGCTATGAATCCGCTTGTGCTTGGCGGTCTTATCGTCGGCGGTCTCATCCTGATTGATGTTCTGTTGCGTCTAGCGAGCAAACGCGGAGGCGGGCGCCTGGAGAACGACAAAGAGGCTATCGATCGGTTTATTCAAGAGTTCCCGGAAATCGACTCTTCCGACATCGGGCGGGTCGTCACCACGCAGGATCGACGGCATGCATTCATCGTCAATCGCTCCGATGGTGTTGGCTTCGTACGTGCATTGGGCGATCGGTTTGTGGTGCGGCTGCTCGGTTCAAAAGATCTCGCCAGTGTGGACGACGATGGTGAGACGGGGCTGAAACTGAGGTTTCACGACGTCACCCTTCGACCGGCGCGCCTTTTATTCTCCAGCGCCGATGATCGCGATTTCGTCGCTGCCAGTTTGCGACAGTCAGCAGGAATTTGAGCGCCGTCTTTCGCGATGATGCGCATTCTGACATATTGAACGAAGTTTGAAGCTTGGAGCGCGAAAGTGGACAGCCTGGCAAACATCCAGTTGCCGAATACGGGGCAGCTTGCCATTCCGCTTTATGTGGTGGGCATCCTGATCGAACTCGGCCTCATTTGGCTCGGCAAGGCCAAGGGCCAGTATGAGCACAAGGATGCCATGACCAGTCTACTCATGGGCGTCGGAAATGTTGCTACCGGGATCATCTACGCGGTCGTCCTGATCGCCATGATGACATGGGCCTACAACTACCGAATCTTTGATCCGGGCGTGAACTGGTGGTCGATCCTGTTGTGTTTCGTGCTCGATGATTTCCGGCGTTATGTCTATCACGCAGGGTTGCATCGCATCCGGTGGTGGTGGGCCGATCATGTCAACCATCACTCGAGCCAGCACTACAATTTGACCACCGCGCTCCGGCAGCCCTGGACGACGATCTTCACAGGATCGTTCCTGCTTTACCTGCCCTTGGCTTGGCTCGGCTTTCATCCGCTTCTAATTCTGTTTGTGGGGGGCATCAACCTCGCATACCAGTTCCTTCTTCATACGGAGACGGTTGGTAAACTCTGGAAGCCGATCGAGTATGTGATGAACACTCCGTCCCATCATCGTGTGCATCACTCAAGCAATCCGCGCTATCTCGATGCCAATTACGGCTGTGTCTTCATCATCTGGGATCGAATATTCGGCACCTTCGTCGAAGAACGCGAGGAGGACATGCCGAAATATGGCCTCGTCCAGAACATCGGCACATTCAACCTGTTCTATGTGGCATTCCACGAGTGGATTTCGATCTTCAAGGACGTAATCCGGCCCGGACTGACCATGCGGGAAAGGTTGATGTATATGTTTGCGCCTCCCGGCTGGAGCCATGACGGCAGCCGAAAAACCTCCGAGGAACTGAAGGCACAGTATGTGCGGCTTCATCCCGATCAGGCTGGAATGGAAGGCTTGCCGGAGCTTCCCGGGAAGAATGCTGCGCGCGGCATGGTGCAACCAGCGGAGTAGCGCCGGCTATCGGTTGGTCGCAGTTCTCATTCGGCCGCTTGCTGTTGCCTCGACAGGTCCAGCCATTCGCGGCAATCACGAAGTGCACGCGCGGTGGTTGCCTTCTTCTTGGCGGCGGTCTTGTCCTTGCCGCGGAAGCGCCCTTCAAAACCTTCAGGCTTCAGGTTGATTCCCGCCTCGAGCGGGGGGAACAACCCGAAATTGATATTCATCGGCTGAAACGAGCGCTTTCCCGGCTCATCGTCAGACACGATATGGCCACCGGTAATGTGGTTGAGGAGCGCACCGAAGGCTGTCGTGACGGGTGGCAGGGATATGGGCCTCTCAAGGCGCTCCGCTGCGGCAAATCTGCCCGCCAGAAGGCCGATTGCAGCACTTTCAACGTATCCTTCGCAGCCTGTGATCTGGCCGGCAAAACGCACGCCCGGTCTGGACTTCAATTGCAGCGAGCCGTCAAGCAGGATGGGCGAGTTGATATAAGTGTTGCGATGCAGTCCGCCCAGACGAGCAAACTCTGCATTCTCCAGGCCTGGAATGGTCCTGAAAATGCGCACTTGCTCAGCGTGCTTGAGCTTCGTCTGGAAGCCGACCATGTTGTAGAGTGTGCCCAGAGCATTGTCCTGCCGCAGCTGGACGACCGCGTAGGCCTTGACGGTTGGATTATGCGCGTTCGTCAATCCCATCGGCTTCATTGGACCATGACGCAACGTCTCGGATCCGCGCTCTGCCATGACTTCGATCGGCAGGCATCCATCAAAATAGGGCGTGCCTTCCCAATCCTTGAATTCTGTCTTCTGACCGTCAATCAGCGACTGAACGAACGCTTCATATCGTTCCTTGTCCATCGGGCAATTGATGTAGTCCTTGCCTGTGCCGCCCGGGCCAACCTTGTCGTAGCGGGACTGGAACCAACAGACATCCATATTTAGCGTGTCGTAGTGGATGATCGGCGCAATCGCGTCAAAGAAGGCGAGGGCGTCTGCACCGGTCTCGGCGGCGATCGCCTCTGCCAGGGATGGCGCTGTCAGGGGGCCGGTAGCAATAATCGTCTGACCCCATTCGGCGGGCGGTAATCCGCTGATCTCTTCGCGCGCGATCGTGATCAGCGGATGCGCCGCAAGCTTTTCCGACACAGCATTGGAAAACCCGTCGCGATCAACGGCCAAGGCACTGCCAGCGGGTACCTGATGCGCGTCTCCTGATGCCATGATCAGCGAGCCGGCAAGGCGCATTTCAGCATGGAGAAGGCCAACGGCATTGGACTCGGCGTCATCGGAACGGAACGAATTGGAACAGACAAGTTCCGCTAGCCCGTCAGTCTTGTGTGCGTCTGTGCCTCGCACCGGGCGCATCTCGTGGAGAACAACCGGCACGCCGGCTTGCGCCGCCTGCCAAGCGGCTTCAGACCCGGCAAGGCCGCCGCCGATCACATGTATTGGCTTTGCTATCGTCATGTCGCGGACATAAGGCCGCTGTGCTGGGAAAGCAATCTGGAAGCGGTTTGGCGTGTCGCGACAGAGTGTGCGATACGGGAAATTATGAAATGGATGACGGGATTCTCATTGAGAGTTGCTATCGGATTGGCGACCGCGATCAGCAGCGCCGCGGCGAGCGCAGAGTCTCTTTCCGTCTGTCATGGTTACTCCTGCCACTTCAAAACGCGACTGGTCTTAAGTTCCGGTGACATCCGCCGCATCTCCTCGATCATGAGCGCCGGTAAGCGCACGGCCAAGGCGGAGCGCGCCGCTGTAGCCAAGGTCGTCAGTTATCTGGAACGCCGGGCGACTGCGGTTGTCGGTGTGAGGGATTTGCCGAAATCCGAGTTTGGCGCTGCGCGACAACGCGGTCAGATGGACTGCGTCGATGAATCGACGAACACGACGGCCGTTCTGAAGCTCGTGGAAAGGCATCGTCTGTTGAAGCACCACAAGGTGCTGAGAACCGCGTCGCGCGGCTTTTTCGCAGATGGGCGCTATCCACATTTCACGGCAGTGCTCAAAGACGAAACTGGGAGATTGTGGGCTGTCGACAGTTGGTACGAGCCGAGCGGCGGCTCGCCCGACATCATGCCTTTGAGCGAGTGGAAAAGGCGCGGGGTCAACGGCGTCAGATGAACGCTCGAGCTAGGGACCCTGCCGGCCGGCTAGATCCGGCAAGGCTTCTTCCATGAAGGAGACGGCGCTGTGCATTCCCCTTAGTCGAGTTCACCGACCTCTATATCAAGTAAAGGCGCAAACTGCTGACCGCCATGCAGGTCGGCATCTGCCGGGTCGCCTGCGGGCAGGGCGCGCGGAATCGTTGCCTTGAAGGCAAGCGCATTGTCGCATTCGAAGAACTGCATCTGATTCGGCGAGCATTGAAGCAGTGCCGAGAGACTCGCAACATTCAGAACGCCGGACGCCTTGATGTGCTCATAGACCTTGGCATCTGAGAACATGATGTCGAAAGTCAGCGAAA
This sequence comes from Rhizobiaceae bacterium, assembly GCA_023953905.1. GTDB lineage: Bacteria > Pseudomonadota > Alphaproteobacteria > Rhizobiales > Rhizobiaceae > Arvimicrobium. The sequence goes on from JAMLJA010000027.1 coordinate 26,904, forward strand.
AGGGGCCGGCATTCTTGCTGCGGATAAGGCTGGCGCATTCGTGGAGTTTCATTTTGATCTCGACCCTTATCCGAACGTCACGACTTCGGTGCGGAACATGTCCCTGTAGTCATGGGGCAGCGCCACGTGATGGACGCAAAAGCGCCAGAACGGTCCGCGCTCGATATATGCCTGGTTGAACAGGCAGGCGAAGCCCGTGATCGAGCCCGACCATTCGGGGATCGGGTGGTGAAGCAGCGGCTGACGGCTGAGCTCGGCAATCTTGTTTGCCAGTTCCTGAGTCGGTGCAGTGAGGCAGACAGCGAGCCCGATTTCATGGGGGGGCTCATTGATCAGCGGTTCGCGTGCGCCCATGACCGCGTTGCGACCATAGGCGTGAATGTCGATGCGCCAGTCGGAAGTCTGCACCTGATCGCCCAGAACCCTCTGAACCTTCTGGCGAATTTCGTCCTCCACCTCGCCGATCCATTTGTCATATTGGCGTATCATCAAAGGATCGCGAATGCCGCCGATGATCACGCTCTGATAGCCGGCAAGCTCCACACCTTCGAGCTTCACGCTGTATTCCTCGGCTGGAATGTAGCGGGCGCCTGATATCTTGACGCTTACCGGATCATGCTGCGTGAACTCTGAATGGGTGATGTCGAGGGTGCCCGAAGACTCGCGATGCAGATAGGGATCGCCGTTCTCGTACAGGCTATGTGAGGCAACGCTTTGTGGCGTGCATTTCACGCCATTTCCAAACGGCGTGATGATGGCGTGGTCTCCGTGTATCTCGCCATACATGGTGCCTTTCCTGAAGGTCTCGCAGGTAAGCGTGCCGCATTCCACGATCTTGCCGGCATGCCATGCAAGCCCCTCGGGATAGCCGCGCATGATCGGCACTGCCGCAAAGAGCGCCGAATCGCTGCAGCGGCCGGCCAGCACGAAGTCCACGTCGAGCTTTAGCGCGTCCTGAAGGGGTTCGGCGCCCATCATTCCCACGATGCGCGTGCTGCGATCGATAGCGGCTTCGTCAAATTCGGGGGCATTCTCAAGCGGACGTATACGCCCCTCGCGCATCAGGGACTTCAGATAGTCCTTGCTTTGCTCCGAGCGAACAACGGCGACCCTGATTTTGCGCCCTCTCACCTCTGCGAGCTCACGCAATATGTCGAGCATCCGGTCAACATGGGGATCGCCACCGGCGGTATCGGCAGATCCGATCAACACAGGCGTGCCCTTCGGCACTTCAGTCATCAGGATATCAAGATCGTGGCGGAGGGCCTCGCGGCCATAAGCTCCGCGACCGGCTCCAAGGTGATACGGACCTGCGTCGATGGTGCCCGCGTCGGAGGCAACGAAATGCGGTTCTCGCGACATTGCTTCACGGAAAGAGGTCAGATCGATGCCCGCACCAATCGCCCCTGACGAACACACAAAGCGAACCGCTTCAGACATTCACTAACCTCACGCGTGACTTGGCCTTCCAAGTCGGATTGTCGACCAAATTTCATCAGCGACCGTCAAATCGGCCTCGCAAGACCTACTTGACAAGGAAATTTCACATAGTCAATGATGAGTCCATCATGATTGTCGACAATACAAAAAGTTCACTCGTCGGGAGTGACGACGCTCCACTACCCGACCGGATACTCCAGACGATCTCGGAAGCGATTATCTCCGGGGAGCTCCCAGGCGGCGCGCGACTGAGGGAATCCGAACTTGCGCAACACTATGGCGTGAGCCGTGCGCCTCTGCGCGAGGCGTTGCGTCTGCTTGAAGAGCGCAGGTTGATCGAGCGTCTGCCCTATAGCGGTGTTCGGGTGACTGAGCTGTCCGTAAGCCTTGCCGCCGACCTCTATGAGATACGCGCTGATCTGGAGGCGCGTGCCTGCATTCGAGCCGCTGAGCGGATTACGCTTGAGCAGGTCGCCGAACTGGAGGCGATGCTCACCTCTGAAGCTGACAATATTGAGGGCATCGAACGCGGAAAGCGCGATCGGCTGCCTCCAATTCGTGATTTTCACACCCGGATTGCCGAGATTTCGGGAAACGGCGAGCTTCTTCGTCTGCTGTCAAACGATCTCTGGCGACATGCGCGTAGCTATTACCAGCGGGTGTGGGACACGCTGGGCGAGCGTAGCCGCGAGACGCATTTCGAGCACGTGGCCATACTCGAGGCCCTGAGGCAACGCGACGGGGAACTCGCGGCGCTGCTGATGCGCCGGCACGTGGAGCGCTCGCGCCGCGTGATCGAAGATCTTCTATCCAAAGAAAAAACAATGGAATCGAACCCCGGAGAGGCGAAATGAAATCTATCCTGAAACTCGGCCTGGCATTGTCGATGACGCTGGGCGGCGCATTGTCGTCGCGCGCCGAGATTGTTGACGACCCGGCTGTCGTGGAAGCGAGCAAAACCGAAAACGGCGTCCTGGTCTATTCCAATCTCGAGCCGGAATTCTGGGAGCCTGTGCTGGATCTGTTTGCCAGCAAATACCCATGGATCAAGGTGGAAACCACCAATATGGGCGGCGATCTTTGGGAGAAGTACTATGCGGAAAGCTCCACGGGAACGCGCACCGCTGACATGATCCTGACTGGCGGTGCCGATCGCTGGCTGGAATTTGCCGACAAGGGCGAGATCGTCGATTATGTGTCCCCGCACACGCCAGATCTGCCGGAGTGGAGCCGTCCTCTGCCGGGACTCTACAGCGCGTCGACCGATCCGTTCATCATCGCCTACAACAAATTCCTGATCTCGGAGGATAAGGCTCCCAAGTCGGTCGCCGACATCGCCAAGCTCGCACCGGAGCTGAAGGGCAAGATCTCGACCTATGACGCTGCCGCCAATCCGCTCGGCCTCACGCTCTATTGGGAGTGGAACAAGGCGCATCCGGATGAATGGAGCGTGGTTGAGGCAATCGGTGCGGCGAGCCGGCCGGAGCGCAGCGCGGGCACGATCCGCGACAAGGTGCTTTCGGGTGAATATGCCGCGGGCGTATTTCTGTCGGGCGTCAACATTCCGCGCCTGAGCAAACCCGAAGCGCAGAAGGTTGCAGGCTGGGCATTCCCCGCGGATGGCACCCCACTCGTCCTGCGCGGCCTCGCCCTGACCAAGGCGGCGTCGAGCCCGAATTCAGCGAAGCTTCTGCTCGATACGCTGGTTTCGCGTGATGGTCAGATCGCATTGGCAAAGAGCGGCGTCACGCCTTACCGTTCCGACATCAACAAGGAAGATGTCCCCTTCTTCAGCTACAATTCGATCGTGGAGCAGATCGGCGAAGAGAACATCATCGTCGTCGGCTATGACCGTGACCTCATCGCCAAGCGCGAGGAATTCACGGCGAAGTGGAAAGAAGCCTTCACGGCAAAGCCGTAATTTCTTCTGGCGGCCGTCGAGGTTCCGAGTGAGCACTATGAATTCTTCAATCGGAACCTCGGTGCCGGGCCGGTCGCGTGCCGGTTCGGAGCGCAGCGAGGCATTTGCGCAATATTCGATCGCCCTTTTCTGCCTCGTACTCGTCGCAATACCTCTCCTGCCGCTGATCCTGCAGGCGTTCAGCGCGCAGCCGCTCTATGGGTGGGACGGCAGCCTGACATTCGCCAATTTCGTCCATCTTTTCGGCTTGCCGGAAATACCGGCGCTGGCCGGGACGACGCTGCTCTTCTGCGTCATATCCATCGCGTTCTCGACCATCTTCGGCACGGTGCTCGCGCTCCTCGTCGGGCGCACCGACATTCCATTACGCGGGGCGTTGTCCAACATTCTCCTGTGGCCGATGTTCGTCTCGCCGCTGGTGATTGGTTTCGGGGCAATCCTGACCTACGGTCCGTCGGGCTACATAAGCGGCCTCTATATGCGCTTCACCGGCCAGTCGGCGCCGTGGGACATCTATACCGTCTGGGGACTGTCACTGATGTCAGGCATCGCGATGGTGCCCATGACGATCCTTTATTGCATCTCTTCCGCCCAGCAACAGGATCCGCGCCTTGAAGCGGCGGCCCGGTCGGCGGGAGCCGGACCCTTGCGCATTGTCTCGCGTATTACGATTCCCCTGATGCGCCCGGCGATCGTGTACGCGTTCGTGATGAACGTCGTGGCCGCGCTTGAAATGTTTGCCATACCGCTTCTGCTAGGCGGGCCGGTGGGAATACAGCTGATAACAACCTTTATCTACGACAAGGGCTTTGAGGCGGGCAGGCCCGACTACGGTCTGGTGTCTGCTGCGGCAATCATTCTGTTGATCATGGTTTGCAGCCTCGTCGCCCTCCAGCACATTCTTCTCAGCCGCGCGCATCGCTTTATCAGCATCGGACCCAAAGGCGGTCGCCTCCAGCCGTTGGAGCTCGGCGGATGGCGGTGGCCGGCCTTCGGCTTAGTGTTGCTGTACATCGCCATGACCATGGGAGCGCTTGGTTTCGGGCTTCTCCTGCGATCCTTCGTCAGCATCCTGACGCCATTCATTTCGCCGCTGGAACTGTTGACGCTCGAGAACTACCGCGATGTTCTGTTCAATCCGACCTACCGCCAGTCCGTCATCAACACTGTCCTGCTGGCCGTGATCGGCGGCTTTGTCGCAACAGCTATCGTCGGGGCAATCGCCTTCGTCGCACAGCGCTCGGACTTTCGCATGCGCGGGACGGTCGACATGCTGGCGCAATTGCCGCGCGCGGTTCCGGGGCTGATCGTCAGCCTTGGCGTCTTCTATGCGGCCATCTTTGTGCCCGGGCTTGGCATCATCGCCGGCACACTATGGATACTGGGTCTCGCCTATATCATCCGCTATTTGCCTGCGGGATACGGCATCGTGGCGCCAGCGCTCTTGCAGGTGACGCAGGATTTCGACCGGGCGGCAAGGGTTGCCGGCGCATCCTGGGCAATGACCATGCGCCGCATCGTTGCGCCTGTCGTAAAGCCAGCATTTCTGGCCTGCTACACGCTGATGATGATCCTTTTCCTGAAGGAATACGCCGCCGCGATCTTCCTTTTCCGTCCGGGCAACGAGGTTATTTCCATGACCATGCTGACGGCATGGATACCGGGCTATACGGGCATCGTGTCCTCGCTGGCCGTCATCCAGATCGCGATCACCGCGATCCTGATCCTCATCGCCACGCGCCTGTTTGGAGTAAAGCTTCATGGCTGACGTCGTCGTTCAAAATCTCGGGCGCAGGATTGGCAATCTTGAGATCCTGAAGGATGTGTCCTTTACCGTAGCCGAGGGCGAGTTCCTGACCCTGCTGGGGCCGTCGGGTTGCGGCAAGTCGACGACGCTCAACGCACTTGCTGGTCTCGACCGTCCGTCGGCTGGCAGAATAGTGGTTGGCGGCGAGACGTTTTACGACGAGGCGCGCGGCATCTTTGTCGATGCCCGCTATCGCAACCTTGGCCTCATGTTCCAGTCATATGCCTTGTGGCCGCATATGACGGTCGCCCAGAATCTGGATTTCACGCTGGAGATCCGGAAGCTGCGGGGAGCCGAGGCGCGCAAACGTGTCATGGAATCGCTCGAACTTGTTGATATGGCTCAATATGCGGGTCGCTATCCGGGCGAGCTGTCGGGTGGGCAGCAGCAGCGCGTGGCGCTGGCGCGCACCCTTGTCTATCAACCAAAATTGCTGCTTCTCGACGAGCCGCTGTCGAACCTAGACGCAAAGCTCCGGGATCGCGCGCGCGACTGGCTTCGCGATCTGCAGCGCCGCACCGGCGTGACCACGATTTATGTGACACATGATCAGACTGAGGCGCTCTCTCTCAGCGATCGGATCATCGTCATGAATCAGGGCAGGATCGTTCAGCATGGGACGCCCACCACGATCTACGAAACGCCGGGAAGTATGTTCGTTGCCGACTTTGTCGGTGCGAGCAACGCATTCGAGGCGGAAGTTGTCGGTTTTGAAGAAGGCACCGCGCGGCTCAGGCTCGGCGAGGATACGCATATCCTGGTCAGGCCGGAATTCACGCCCGAGCTCGGCGAAAGGCTCACCGTGACCATACGTCCCGAGAGGATAGAAGCAGTGACGGGCGATTCCGCTGCTGAACCCAACGATTTTTCGGTTCTCGTTGACGCGACCAGCTATCAGGGCGCACGCACAGTCTATGGATTCGCGCTTGGCGGCCAGCGCGTGCGTTTCGAGGCTGCGGCAGGTCTGGACTCCGACACGACAGCACGCATTCGATTGCCGGTTGAGGCAATCAGGGTTTACCGCGCAGACGCTTAATACAAACGATTTCCTAGTTTTAGCTCAGATCGGAGGGGCGGGGCGGATCGGCATCAAGCATGCCATCACTCTGCTGCTCTGAACATTTCGAATTCGCATTTCTCTCCGCGCGTGAAAATTCCTTCCTTGCAACGGGCTCGGCTGGTTTCTAGTTTGCCGCCACTCTCGAAAGGAAAGTAAAATGAACCGTTCGGTTATCGATGTGATCGGCAATACGCCGTTGATACGGCTACGACGGGCATCGGAAACCACTGGCTGCGAAATCCTCGGCAAGGCGGAATTCATGAACCCGGGTCAGTCCGTAAAAGATCGGGCGGGTCTTTTCATCATAAGGGATGCCGAAAAAAGGGGTCTTCTGAAGCCGGGGGGCGTCATCGTTGAAGGCACTGCAGGCAATACCGGCATTGGCCTCACTCTGGTCGCCAAGGCGCTTGGCTATCGCACGGTGATCGTCATTCCAGAAACGCAGAGCCAGGAAAAGAAGGATGCGCTGCGCCTGCTGGGCGCGGAATTACTGGAGGTGCCGGCGGCACCCTACAGAAATCCCAACAACTACGTGAAAATATCCGGACGGCTCGCCGAGCAGCTCGCAAAGACTGAAGCGAATGGTGCGATCTGGGCGAACCAGTTCGACAATGTCGCCAATCGGGACGGTCATATAGCCACGACCGCCGAGGAAATCTGGCGCAACACCGATGGCAACGTGAACGGTTTCGTCTCGGCGGTGGGTTCCGGCGGCACCCTTGCGGGTGTGGCAGCCGGCCTTCGGGCGCGCAACAAGGATGTGAAGATCGCGCTGGCCGATCCGCAAGGCGCGTCGCTGCACAGTTTTTACACGACCGGCGAGCTGACATCAGAAGGAGGCTCGATCACCGAGGGTATAGGGCAGGGACGAATCACCGCCAATCTGGAAGGCTTCAGGCCGGATTTCTCGTACCAGATATCCGACGAGGAAGCGCTGCCGATCGTGTTTGATCTGGTTCAGGAGGAAGGGCTTTGTGTTGGCGGGTCGACCGGCATCAACATCGCCGGTGCCATTCGCCTGGCAAGAGATCTTGGGCCGGGCCACAACATTGTGACTGTGCTTTGCGATTACGGTACACGCTATCAATCCAAGCTTTTCAATCCAGAGTTTCTGCGCACGAAGAACTTGCCGGTACCGGGCTGGATTGATCGTCAGCCGGAAATCTCCATTCCATTCGAGGCGGCTTGACGCTGATGGCGACCGAAGCACTTTTTCGCGAAGACAGTTATCTCAGGCAGGCGGATGCCAAAGTCATCGGCTTTGACGAGCGCGGAGGCATCCTACTCGATCAGACCATTTTCTACGCAACCTCCGGTGGCCAGCCGGGCGACACGGGTCGCATCATAAGAACAGACGGCACTGTTGTTGAGATTGCAGCCACCGTCACCGGATCGAGCAAGCAGGAGATTCTGCACATCCCGGCTGCCGATCAACCGTCACTCGACATCGGCGACGCGGTGACCCTGATGATCGATTGGGAGCGCCGATATCGTCTCATGCGCATGCATACGGCATGTCACCTTCTCACCGTCGTCTGTCCGTTTCCGATCACCGGAGCGTCTGTGGCCGAAGACGATTCTCGGGTTGATTTCGATCTCCCGGATGCAGGCGTCACGAAGGAGGATGTGACCGAAAAGCTGATGCAACTGGTGTCTGCGGATCACGCCGTCTACGCGCGGTGGATTGCCGATGAGGAACTGACAGCAAATCCCGGGTTGGTGAAGTCCAAGAATGTGCGGCCTCCGCTCCGCAGTGGCCGCATCCGCCTGGTCTGCATTGGAGAAGACGGCGCGATAGACAGTCAGCCATGTGGTGGAACGCATGTTGCGCGGACTGGCGAAGTGGGCCAAATACATATCGGCAAGATCGAGAAAAAGGGCAGGGAAAACCGACGCTTCCGATTGAGGTTCGGTCCCCCGCCAGTCAACTGAGAGGCCGAATGAGCGAGCGCAGCCCTTTTGTCGTGGACGCAGACTGGTTGCAGGAGTGGCTCGGAAAGCCAGGCGTGGCGATCGTCGATGCCTCCTGGTATCTGCCGGCACAAAAGCGGGACGCGCGTGCCGAATATGAAGCGGGTCACATACCAGGCGCTGTTTTCTTTGATCAGGATGCTGTTGTTCATGAAGGGTCGGACCTGCCGCACACATTGCCGCGCGCCGAGCATTTTGCGCGCTTCGCAGGCTCGATGGGAATTTCCGTAGACGACACGATCGTTGTCTATGATGGTCCGGGCGTCTTCAGCGCACCCCGCGTGTGGTGGATGTTCCGCGTGATGGGCGCGAAAGAAGTCTTCATTCTGGACGGGGGATTCGATCACTGGAAAGCCGAAGGGCGACCGGTGAGCACGTTGCCCACAAAGGTCGCGCCTTGTGTATTCACCCCGGATTTCGATAGCGAGCGCGTGGCCACCTTATCGGACATGCGCGAGATCGTTGAAAGTGGCGCACGGCAAGTAGCGGATGCGCGCCCGGCCGGCCGCTTCGCCGGATCCGATCCGGAACCGCGTCCGGGTGTTCGAGGTGGGCATATGCCGGGGGCGAAGAACGTGCCGGCAACGTCGCTGTCGAAGGAAGGAAGGCTTCTCCCTATCGAACAGCTCCGCAAGACGATCGAATCAGCAGGTCTCGACCTGGATCAGCCCATCGTGACCTCTTGCGGCTCCGGGGTGACGGCGGCGGTCATCACGCTTGCGCTGGAATCCATCGGACACAAGGGAAGCAAACTCTATGACGGCTCCTGGTCCGAATGGGGCAGCAGATCCGATACTCCGGTCGTGACAGAAACCTGATGACCATGCAGGACAACGCTGTGTCGGACGCGATCGCCGTCACCGTCACATTCCTTGAGATGGCGGCGCGTCCGTCCCACTTTCCCTCGCTCCCGCACAACAAGCATATAGCGTTGATGCGCGCCCGGAGCGTGCCGCTCCATTTCTACAAATATCTGGCTGATCGCGTCGGTCGGAAATGGCATTGGGTGAACATTCTACGCACGCCCGACGCGGAGCTTGAGGCGCAACTTGCGAGTCCGGATCGCGACATTCGGGTGTTGTATCTGGATGGTTGTCCCGCCGGCTTTTTCGATCTCAACCCCCAACTCCCACATGTTGTGGATCTCGCTTACTTCGGGCTGATGGAACACGCTATGGGGCAGGGGCTCGGCCGCTGGTTTCTTGGGGCGGCAATTGAAGCAGCATGGTCTCACACGCCGGAAACGGTGACGGTGCAAACCTGCACGTTGGACCATCCCGCCGCGCTGCCTCTCTATCAGCGTATGGGTTTCTCGCCGGTGGGCCAGCAAGAAGAGCAGGTCAAGGTCATGACCATGGCGGAGCGTTGCGAAAGCGTGATGCGCTGACACACAAGCGATGAACGCGCCGTTCATCCCGAATTCAACTGGCGTGCGCCAATGATGTTCAACCTTTCGAACGATGCGGAGAAGGCGTTGAACATGACGAAATCCTTGCTAGCAACAGCTGCCCTTGCGCTGATGATCGTGATACCCGTTCAGGCGGGCGCCCAATCCATGCCTTCGGCCTCTCAGATCGAACGCACATTGCAGGCACCACCTCCCGGCAAGGTGCCGCCTAGGCAGCGCGCAACCGTCAACGAACTCAAGCGTCGTCCAGACCTGCGGAAGGTCGCTCCGTCGATCGAGATACAGGCCATCAACTTCGCGTTCGGTGCTGCCGATATCGCACCGTCGCAATATTCCAAGGTCGAGCGAATCGCCACGGCGATGAGGCGCATTCTTCGGCGCAGTCCGCGCGAGGTCTTTCTGATCGAGGGCCATACGGACGCGGTTGGAACCGCTGCTGCGAACCTTCAACTGTCTGAGGCAAGAGCCCGATCGTTGAAACGCCTGCTGGTGCACCAGTTCGGCATTCCGCGTCGGGCACTGGAGACGGTCGGCTATGGCGAGAGTTTCCTGCTCGTTCCGACGCAGAACGAAAACTGGCGAAATCGACGCGTCACTTTGCGGCGTATCACGGATGTGCTCGCGCGCTAGCGTAGCGCGGCAAAAGCGCGCCCGATCAGGGTTCGGTCAGGACGCGTTCTGATTGAATTCAGCTTCCAGCGTCTCCGGACGCTGGACGACCGCGAACTCGATTGCCACACCTTCCTCGAAGTGCCGCACCACTTGACCCCGCATGGTGCCAAGGATGACCTGGACACCCAGAGCCGGCTTGGCATCGATCTCGATAGCGGCGCCCGAAAGCGACAGATCGATGATCCGGCACTGATACTGTCTGCCGTCCATCAACTGCAGCACGCTCATCGGATTGCGCGGCGCAACGCGTTCGTGTCTACGGTCTTCAGGAAGATCCAGTTCATGCTTGTTGGCAAGCCAGGTAAGCTGGGCGGCGAGCTTGTCCTTCTTGCGCTCGGAAGCGATGACAGTCATGGCGAATCCGTCCGGGAGGCGGCGCGTAAGCACCCCCTCAACCCGGCCGATGTGGTCGAGATAGGCAATGACCTTCTCTCCCGGCTCACCTACCGCTTCGCAGCGAAGGGATACGTTTCCGGGGGACATGTCGATGACCTGGCAAGGATGCTCGGAGCGATCTTCGAGCATGAAGCGGCCGTATATTTTGATGCGCACCCGCTGGAACGTTCGACGTTCCACCTTCGACTGCGCATTCTCCATCGCCGCAGCCTTCATCGTTCTACCTGCATGGCTAACCACATGGCGACCTGGCCATGATCGAAAGGTTAGCATCTGACAGGTTAACAATGATGTAAATGGACTTGCCGTTTGCTGGCAACGCGTCCGGAAAAGTGAGTTTGTTACAGTATTCGCGAAATCAGGATGAGCCGCGGCCACCATCGAGCACGATAAGATGTCGGATTCGACGGGCGTTGGAGAGCAAAATATCGGTCGTCGAAGTAACGGCCGTCCTCTGGGAAGGCGGCAAAGGGATAGATGGGCGGTTCTTGAGGAACAACGGATCGCGATTTGGGTCCAGCACCCGAACCGATCCCAAACGCGCGTCATTGATCGGGTGTGAGCCCAGCCAGAATGGTCTTGATTCGGTCGACAAGGCGCCCAGGCATCGGGGATTCTCCAGTCCGCCATCGAGTGGCAACAGGATGAACTCGAAGTTCACGCTTCGGTCATCGCGACTGAAGCCCTCGAACTCGAATGTCACCACGGCTTTGGAATCGAACACACCGTCAACCAGGCGTGAGATCGCCTGCCGGTCCTGCTCGCGCCAAAGAGAGCTGAATCCGAACCCCTTCAGTTCGCGACCATAAATGGCACACAGGCGCGTGCCTGCGAGCCTGAAAATCGCCTGACCTCTGGTATCGCGTTCAAGGATGAAGGTGTCGCCGAGAAGGGATTTGATGTCCGCTGGCTCGATGTCGGTCCGCTTCGGGGCAGGCCGATCTTGACGCAGCCGGTTCCAATAATGGAACAGCGTCAGGGAGCCGTCCTGTTTCATAACGTGCCACTCCGTCTTCACCGCAGGCCGAATCTGTGCCAGCGATGTACGTTCATGCCCCTTTAGGACATCTACGAGAGTCGAGAGGCAGGGCTCGTGCCAATCTGATTACAGGTTGTTAACCGCTCGGGCGTGTTAAGGTTAACAAACGGTTTCCGTTGCCAAGAGCGCATCGCCGTGCGAGCTTTCACTCACTCCAGTACAAAAACCGTCAGGCTCCATCTGGCGGTTCTTCAGTCAAAAGATTCTTGGGGAGAGCAGGGGGCTCGTCGGCCGTTCAGGGGAAACCCTGAGCGGCCGTTCTCTTTCTTTCGCCTTGGTTTTCTTCGCTTTCGCAATGAGTTATGCGTGGCCGATGACGAACGATTCAGACTCGACTTCGCGCGACAACACCCAAACAGCGGAGACGGGGAGTCCTCGCGACGCGACGGGAGAGGCTCCGCAACGCAAGGGCGAACCCATTTTCAACGTGCCGTTCGTCGTGGTCATACTCGCGGCGATTTGTGTGGGGATACACGTCATTCGGGTCTATTTGTTAACGCCCGAACAAGATTTCGATCTTTTGGTCCGTGCGGCTTTCGTTCCGATTCGCTACTTCGGCCCCTACGATCTGGACGTGTGGGCCTTCACGAGCCCGATCAGCTACGCCTTCTTGCACGGCAATTTCACGCATCTGCTTTTAAACATGGTTTGGTTCGTGGCGTTTGGCTCACCGTTGGCCAACCGCCTTGCGCCGGCTCGGTTCCTGGCATTCTGGGTGGCCGCGGGTCTGGGGGCCGTGGTTCTTCACTACGCACTGCATCATGCAAGCGAGGCGCCACTCGTTGGCGCGTCGGGTGCAATATCGGGCATGATGGGAGCCGCCGCCCGATACGGCTTTCGTATCGATCGCTCCTCCGGCACGGGTGTCTATGGTGGGCCGCTTCTGCCGGTCGGCGTGGCACTGACCATGCGCCCGGTGGTGAGCTTTCTGGCCGTCTGGTTTGTCATAAATCTGGTCACAGGCCTCGTCGGTTTTGCGCCGAACATGGAGGACGCCTCCATTGCGTGGGAAGCGCATATCGGCGGCTTTCTCGTCGGCTTCTTTGGCATAGGCCTGTTTGATCGCGGCGTTCCCCGCCCAGTCGTGCGTTCCGACAATCTGAATACTTGAATTGGAATTGTATGAGGCGCACCATGCCTCATGCGGGTTGGCACCTTCTGCAACGCACGAGGAGGACAGGCATGACGGTAAAGGCGATACTGGCGGAAAAGGGTCACGACGTCTTCACGCTGGGGCCCGGCGAAAAACTCTCTGAGGCTGTCAGGGTATTGGCGGAACATCGTATCGGCGCGCTCGTGGTCACCAATGGTGATCGCCAGATTGCCGGGATCCTTTCAGAACGCGACATTGTGCGCATCATTGCCAGAGACGGGGCGGATGCACTTGAATCTGAGGTTCGCAATGCCATGACGTCAAAGGTCAGCATCTGCAACGAGAACAGCACGGTGCACGATGTGATGGAAATCATGACGCGGGGCCGCTTCCGGCATCTCCCGGTTGAAAAAGACGGTTTGCTCGACGGCATCATTTCGATTGGCGACGTTGTAAAGCGCCGCATCGAGATGGCTGAACGCGAGGCCGAGGAGATCAAGCAGTATATCGCTACTGCTTGAGTGGAGCGGTCATCACCGTTCGTGCTCGCGGCAGCTGAGGCGCGACGTCGAAACGCGGCCCGCTGGCGCTACATTGTCTACGCGGGCATGCGATTCTTGTCCTTTGCAAATGAGGCGCGCCATATCGCATGCTTGCCTCGGCAAGACGTTTGCACTAGCGAAGGCAAAACGCTGGATCTGCGGATAAAGCTGTTTCCGCGGACAATCGGTATTTGCAGGTTATCATGACGCTTATTGACACGCGCACGCCCCACCCGAAACGCCTGATTTCTGGAGCAACCGGTGATTGGGAGATCGTCGTTGGTATGGAAGTCCATGCCCAGGTGAAATCAGAGGCAAAGCTGTTTTCTGGCGCCTCCACAGCCTTTGGTGCTGCCCCCAATGCCAACGTAAGTCTCGTTGACGCGGCGATGCCGGGAATGCTCCCGGTGATCAATGAGGAATGCGTGAAGCAGGCCGTGCGCACAGGCCTTGGCCTCAAAGCGGAGATCAACAAGAAGTCCGTCTTCGATCGGAAGAACTATTTCTATCCGGATCTGCCGCAAGGCTACCAGATATCCCAGTTCAAGCAGCCGATCGTGGGCGAGGGCACGGTGACGGTGTCAGTCGGGCCGGATTCGAAAGGCAATTTCGAAGACATCGAGGTCGGCGTCGAGCGTCTGCATCTGGAACAGGACGCAGGCAAGTCGATGCACGATCAACATCCGACAATGTCTTATGTCGACCTAAATCGATCGGGCGTGGCGTTGATGGAAATCGTCTCTAAGCCAGACATCCGCTCGTCGGACGAGGCAAAGGCCTATCTGACCAAGCTGCGCACCATAGTTCGCTATCTCGGCACGTGTGACGGCAACATGGACGAGGGATCCATGCGCGCCGACGTGAACGTGTCTGTCAGACGGCCCGGTGGCGATTTCGGCACTCGCTGCGAGATCAAGAACGTCAACTCCATCCGTTTCGTTGGTCAGGCGATCGAATATGAAGCGCGTCGCCAGATTGGCATTCTGGAGGACGGTGGCACGATCGATCAGGAGACCCGTCTCTTCGACCCGGTCAAGGGCGAGACACGCTCGATGCGCTCCAAGGAAGAGGCGCATGATTATCGGTATTTTCCCGATCCTGATCTTCTGCCGCTTGAATTCGATCAGGCCTTCATCGATGCGCTTGCGCGGGATCTCCCTGAGCTTCCCGACGACAAGAAGGCGCGCTTTGTGACGGATCTTGGGCTCTCGGCCTATGATGCATCGGTGCTCGTTTCGGAAAAAGCGGTTGCTGAGTTTTTCGAGAAGGTGGCTGCGGGTCGCGACGGCAAGATGGCAGCGAACTGGGTCATCAATGATCTGCTGGGAGCTCTGAACAAGGCTGGGGAGGATATCGAGACCTCGCCTGTCTCACCGGATCAGCTCGGCGCCGTGATCGACCTGATCAAGGAAGGCACGATATCCGGCAAGATCGCCAAGGATCTTTTCGAAATCATCTGGAACGACGGTGGGGACCCGCGCGAAGTTGTCGAAGCGCGCGGCATGAAGCAGGTCACCGACACGGGCGCCATCGAAAAGGCCGTGGATGAGATCATCGCTGCGAATCCGGACAAGGTCGAACAGGCCAAGGCGAAGCCGACAATGGCCGGCTGGTTTGTCGGTCAGGTCATGAAGGCCACGGGCGGCAAGGCAAATCCGCAGGCTGTGAACGATCTCGTGAAGGCCAAACTCGGGATTGAGTGACGCCTGCCAGTTTCGTTTTTCCGGCTTGGGTGGGTCATATCAACCAAAGGCCCATTCGGGTCTTGCCTTCGCTGCGCGAGGCGGCAATAACGAGCCTGGCCGGAGTCATTGCCGGCAGGATGGGATATGATGGCGAAGTTTTTCACTCAGTTCTTCACGTGGTGGAATGGCCAGACGCTGAATACGCGTTTTCACACGTGGCGCCACGGCAAGCAGGTCGGTCAGGACGAGTTCGGCAACGTCTACTACGAGGGCGGAACTGATTCTGAGGGTCGCGTGCGGCGTTGGGTGATCTACAATGGCTATTCGGAAGCCTCGCTGATCCCGCCCGGCTGGCACGGCTGGATGCATCACCGCGTCGATACGCCGCCGATCAAGGAAAACTACAAGCCGCATGATTGGGAAAAGGGCCATCAGCCCAACTATACCGGCAGCGGCAAAGCCTACCGTCCGAAGGGTTCTGTCCTCAATAACGAACACCGTCCGCGCGTGACCGGCGATTACGACGCCTGGACTCCTGGCTCGTAGGTTTCCCAATTCGGCAGGTTACGCGCTCGCGGCGAATCGGTCTTTTATCGCCACAATTGAACTTTATGCGCGGGGTGACGTCTCGCAAAAGCGGCACGTCCTGAACTTGCGGTTGGTGATCGGTGGCGCAATGAATTTTATCGTAAGGCATTTCGCGAAATGGCCGCGCGTCGGTTTGCTGGCAATGCTGTCCGGCAGCGCCATGGTGACGGCCGTTCACGCAGAGCGGATCACCAATCCCATCGCCGAGTTCTCGGGAATCGACAAAATCACGGGACGCATCATCAATTTCGACGTCTACATCGACGAGACGGTCCAGTTCGGCGCGCTACAGGTGACGCCGCGCGTCTGTTATTCTCGTAGCATGGATGATGAACCCAAGACGGATTCGTTCGTCGAAGTGGACGAGATCACCCTTGACCGCAAGATCCGGCGCATTTTCACCGGCTGGATGTTTGCGGAAAGTCCCGGCCTGAACGCTGTCGAACACCCCGTCTACGACGTCTGGCTGAAAAGCTGCAAGGCGAAGTCTACCGTGCCTCCTCCCGACGAGGCCAAGACCAACTGATTGTTGTAAACGCGCGGAACTTTCGACCTCCCCGGTCATTTGTCTGGAAGACGAAACCAGCATAACGAGGAGTGCGTCATGACTACCCACACTGGGCACACCAGAGCTATTCCGGCGTCGAAAGTTATCGACACCGCCGTCTACAACACCGCCGGCGAAAAGATCGGTTCTATTGAAGATGTGATGCTTGACAAGACATCAAACGGCATCATGTTCGCAGTGATCGGATTTGGTGGATTTTTGGGAATTGGCGAGAAATACCATGCTCTGCCATGGTCTGTGCTGGACTACAGCCCAGAGACCGGCGGTTATGTCGTTCCATTTTCGGCGGACCAGTTGAAAGCGGCTCCAGCGTATTCAATCGATGAATTGACCGGAAACGACGGTCATCTGGCGCGCGACGCGTCCTACAGCTATTTCAAGGTCGACCCCTATTGGTGATCGGCCAAGAGTGGAGGAGATGCGGCAGATTCGGCCCGGTGAGAAATCACCGGGCCGCTTTGCTTTGAGGGTTTGCTGAACTAGGCTCCGCTCAAAACGGAGCACAATATGGCCGATCACGATTTTCCGATGTTCGACCTTTCGAAATTCGAGTGTGCAGGCGCCGCTGACAAGGTCGCACTCGGAGCGGAAGTCGACACGATTTGTCGGAATACCGGATTTCTCGCGATCAGCGGGCACTCTGTTCCCGACAGCGTCATCGACGGTATCTGGACAAACGCACGCGCGTTTTTCGATCTCCCACAATCAGAGAAGGACAAGGTGAGGGCGCCGTTTCCGGGCTATCCCTATGGCTATCTCGGACAAGGCGCTGAAGCGTTGGCCAAGTCCAAGGGCCAGGAAACGCCTCCTGATCTGAAGGAAAGTTTTAACGGCGGTCCACTGACCGTCCCGGCGGGACTGACTGATCCGGAGGCACTGGCCTTCTGCTATGCAGAGACCATCTGGCCGGAAAGCCCTTCAGGGTTCGTCGACGCGTGGAGAACATACTATCGCGCCATGGAGGATCTGGCCGCGCGTATCATGCGGGTGTTTGCGGTGGCCCTCAAATTGCCTGAGACCTTTTTCAAGCCGATGATTGATGCGCCTATCAGCGCTTTGCGGGCCTTGAACTATCCTGAGACAGATTCTCCGGCACAACCGGGTCAGTTGCGTGCCGGCGCTCACACCGACTACGGCAGCCTGACCATTCTGTTGCCGCAGGCCGGTTCGCGCGGTCTCGAGATTCTTACTCCCCACGGCGAATGGAAGGAGGTGCCGCCCGTTCCCGGCGCTTTCGTGATCAATATCGGCGATCTGATGGCTCGGTGGACGAACGACAGATGGGTTTCCACGCTTCACCGCGTCGTCAACGACGGTAATCCCGCGCGACGCCAGTCACTCGCCTTCTTCCATCAACCAAACTGGGATCAGGACATTGTGTGTATCGAGTCCTGTCTCAAGCCAGGAGAGCAACCGCGATATGAGCCGGTCGCATCGGGGCCGTATCTGATGTCAAAGTTCCAGTCCACGGTAAAGCCGTCGACCTGACACAGGACGGATTCCGATCGCAGCTACATTGCGTTTTGTTGCGCTTTGGCTAAGACGGACGCAGATTTCACTTCACAGGAACGAGAGGTTTTTCCATGACCGCCATCGTCGATATCGTCGGCCGCGAGATACTGGACAGCCGCGGCAATCCGACCGTTGAGGTCGATGTCGTGTTGGAAGACGGATCGATGGGCCGCGCTGCTGTGCCATCGGGCGCGTCCACTGGTGCGCATGAAGCCGTGGAATTGCGCGACGGCGGCACGCGCTATCTGGGCAAAGGCGTTCAGAAAGCCGTGGATGCAGTCAACGGAGAGATCTTCGAGGCGGTCGGCGGAATGGAGGCCGAGAACCAACTCCACATCGACCAGATAATGATCGAACTGGACGGAACACCGAACAAGGCCCGCCTGGGCGCCAACGCCATCCTCGGTGTCTCGTTGGCTGTCGCGCGCGCGGCGGCGGAGGCCTCCGGACTTCCTCTCTATCGCTATGTTGGCGGCGCTGGCGCCCATATTCTGCCGGTGCCGATGATGAACATCATCAATGGTGGAGCCCATGCCGACAATCCTATCGACTTTCAGGAATTCATGGTCATGCCGGTCGGCGCCTCGAGCATGCGAGAGGCCGTGCAGTGGGGCTCCGAGATTTTTCACACGCTGAAGAAGCGCCTCAAGGATGCGGGTCACAACACCAATGTGGGCGATGAGGGCGGCTTTGCGCCTAACCTGAAGAGCGCCCAGGCGGCGCTCGATTTCATCATGGAGTCGATCGAGAAGGCTGGCTACACACCTGGTGAGCAGGTGGCGCTCGGTCTGGACTGCGCATCCACGGAATTCTTCAAGGACGGAAGCTACGTCTACGGCGGCGAGCGCAAGACGCGGGAGTCGAAGGCGCAGGCGAAGTATCTGGCCAAGCTGGCTTCGGACTACCCCATCATCTCGATTGAAGACGGCATGGCCGAGGACGATTGGGAAGGCTGGAAGACCCTTACCGATCTTTGCGGAAAGCGCGTCCAGCTTGTTGGCGACGATCTGTTTGTGACAAACTCCGCGCGCCTTCGCGACGGCATCAAGATGGGTGTCGCAAACTCCATTCTGGTCAAGGTGAACCAGATCGGTTCGCTGTCGGAAACACTGGACGCGGTCGAGACCGCGCACAAGGCAGGGTACACGGCAGTGATGTCTCATCGTTCAGGCGAGACGGAAGATTCCACCATCGCTGATCTGGCGGTCGCGACCAATTGCGGACAGATCAAGACCGGTTCGCTGGCGCGGTCTGACCGGCTTGCCAAGTACAATCAGCTCATTCGCATCGAGGAGGAGCTGGGCACTCAGGCCAAATATGCAGGCAAGTCCATCCTCAAGGGGTGAGAGCAGCAGGCTCCTTCATCACAGAATGAACTCTCAATCGGCCGGCGATCTCATCGCCGGCCGATTGGCTGCTGGTGCCCACCGAACCCATTTTCATTATCTGCCCTGCAGGAAGCGACGTCCGTAACCGGCTGTTAAGTATGGCTGGGCGACAAAAGGATTCCCGCAGGGATACTCCGCGATGTGGACACGTCATCACAAGAACAGAAATACCGGACGGCTGATACTGCCGACGGTGTGCGCGGCATTTCTCGCCTATTTCGGCTACCATACCTACAATGGCGAGTATGGCATAAACTCCAAGTACCAGTTGGAGGCGCGCAGGGCCGAACTCGCCACGAAGCTGGAGCAGTTGCGCGATGAGCGCACCCATCTCGAGCGACGGGCCAGTCTTCTGCGCGATGGTTCGCTTGAGAAGGATATGGTGGACGAGCAGGCGCGCCGTGCTCTCAGCGTATCGCGCCCCGACGAGGTCACGATCATGCTGGATAGGCGTTCTTCCAATTAACTTGAAGCAAGTTAATCTCCAATAATCCCTTTTATTTTAATGGGTTGAAAGCATGCCTGCCATGCGTAAAAACGCGTGGCCGATAGGACAATTGCGTGCTACGTTTTCAGTCAATGGGAGGGATGTGCTACTGCGCAATGTTCCTCCGCGTCCGAAAAGAGACATTTTGACAGGGAGTGACGCATGGCGACTGCCGCTCGAAAGGCGTCGGCGAAAGCCAAGTCTGATACCAAGACAAGAGCCAAACCCGAATCCAAGCCCGCGTCCACTCCGGCCGCGCCCAAGCCCTCTGAGTTTTCAAAGGAAGAGGAGCTTCGCGCCTATCGCGACATGCTTCTGATCCGGCGCTTCGAGGAAAAGGCTGGCCAGCTTTACGGCATGGGCTTCATAGGCGGTTTCTGCCACCTCTATATCGGTCAGGAGGCTGTCGTCACGGGTCTGAAGATGGCTCTGATTGATGGCGACGAGATGATCACCGCCTATCGTGATCACGGTCACATGCTGGCGATGGACATGGAGCCGCGCGGCGTGATGGCAGAATTGACGGGGCGTGCGGGTGGCTATTCCAAGGGGAAGGGCGGCTCCATGCACATGTTCTCCAAGGAGAAGAAGTTTTACGGCGGGCACGGCATCGTCGGAGCGCAGGTGTCGCTCGGCACAGGTCTCGCTTTCGCCAACCGCTACCGCGAAAACAACAATGTCAGCCTGACGTTCTTCGGCGACGGCGCCTCCAATCAGGGGCAGGTCTACGAGAGCTTCAACATGGCCTCGTTGTGGAAGTTGCCAGTTGTCTATGTCATCGAGAACAACCGTTATGCCATGGGCACGTCGGTTTCGCGTTCCTCGGCCGAGACGGATTTCTCCCATCGCGGCCTGTCGTTCCGTATCCCCGGCATTCAGGTTGACGGGATGGATGTGCGGGCGGTGAAATCCGCGGGCGAGATGGCGACCGAATGGGCGCGTTCGGGCAAAGGTCCGATCATCCTTGAAATGCTGACCTACCGCTACCGCGGCCACTCCATGTCCGATCCTGCGAAGTATCGCTCGAAGGACGAGGTTCAGAAGATGCGATCCGAGCACGATCCTATCGAGCAGGTGAAGGCGCGTGTTCTGGAGAAGAAGTGGGCGACGGAAGAAGAACTGAAAAACATCGACAAGGAGGTGCGCGAGATCGTCGCTGACGCCGCCGATTTTGCCCAGTCGGATCCGGAGCCGGATGCATCCGAGCTCTGGACGGACGTATATCTCTGAGGGAGGCGGACCATGCCGATCGATATTCTGATGCCCGCGCTCTCTCCCACGATGGAAGAGGGCAATCTTTCCAAATGGCTCAAGAAAGAAGGTGACGAGGTCAAGTCCGGCGATGTGATTGCCGAGATCGAGACCGACAAGGCGACGATGGAAGTCGAAGCCGTTGACGAGGGCACCATCGGAAAAATTCTCGTTCCGGAAGGTTCCGAGGGAGTGAAAGTCAACACGCCGATCGCAGTGCTGTTGCAGGAGGGCGAAAGTGCTGGCGCCATGAGTGAGGCCAAGCCGGCTTCAAAGTCCGAAGCTTCGTCCGAGAAGGCGGAAGACAACTCGGCCGGTAAGGCGCGCGAAGCATCCGACGAGCCCACGGCTGATAAAGACGCAGCCAAGGTTCCCGCTGCGCCGAAGGAGGAAGTAGCGGCGGATCCGGATATTCCCGCAGGCACTGAAATGGTTTCGATGACGGTGCGTGACGCACTTCGCGATGCCATGGCTGAAGAAATGCGCCGTGACCCCGACGTTTTCATCATGGGTGAGGAAGTCGCCGAGTATCAGGGGGCGTATAAGATCACCCAGGGTCTTCTGCAAGAATTCGGAGCCAAGCGCGTCGTGGATACGCCGATCACTGAGCACGGTTTTGCAGGTGTCGGCGTTGGGGCCGCGATGGCGGGTCTGAAGCCAATCGTGGAG
>JAMLJA010000028.1 GCA_023953905.1 Rhizobiaceae bacterium
GAAGCTCGCCATGCCAAGGGTCTTGGCCCCAACTTCCGAATTCCAGCAGTAGAAGCCGCGGAAGAACAGGTCGGGCGATCCGTCAGGCAGGCGACCGGCCTCAATCGGATTCAGGTCGTCGACCAGGAACAGAAAGACGTCGCGATCCGAAGCATAGAGCGTCGTCGTATCTTTGGTGATATCGACGCGCGGATTGCAGACGCCGGTCGACCAGTCCAGCAAGCCCGGCACCTTCCAACGTGTGTCGCCTGTGCCGTTGCCAGCGATGCGCTGTACCGCCTCGACCAGTTCGTGATCGAAGATGCGGCCATGGTCCGGGCCGGTGACGGCGCGCAGCTCGACGCGCCCATCGTCGGTTTCGAACGTTTTGATCTGCTCGGCCCGGTTGGAGCTCAGGCCATATTGCAGATTGATGCCGGCAAGCGCGGCGGGGAGCTGCCGCAAATAGGCGGCGGGCGCGCCGACCAGGCTGGCGAGCTGACCGAAAGACCAGTGCGTCGGCGAGACGGGAGCGTTGGCGCCGGGGAGCATGAAGGCCAGCCGCTCCGGATCGTCGCGATTGGCCTCGACATGGATCAGTGCGCTTTCCACCACGCGCGTCCGGCTGCGATCGGCGCGGTCGCGCACCGATCGCGCCAACTCGGACAGCGACAGGTAGCGCTCGTCGGCCTGGCGCGAGAACCATTCGGACGAGACGCGGCCGATCCGCTCGCCACGGCTGACATCCACCTTTTAACCGCCGCTCGTGTCACGGCGCGCATCGAGTGCTTGCATGTTCATGGTACCAATCTCCACGACGGGCGCGGAAGCCTCTCTCCCAGCTATTCACCCGTCACGGAAACCGGTCCGCTCTCTCACTCTGGGGGCGTTGCGGGGATCTCCCCGCTCGGAGGGGTCTGCCGAGACCCAAGGCTCGGACGCAGGGGGAAGGCCTTCCCCACCTTCTGGTCGCAAATATCGAACCGAAACGCTCGCGCTGCCGGGGGCACTGGCTAGAAATCTTGACCGAAGACGCAATTAGTCATATATGATTAGTTAACGGCAAAAAACTATCAAATATGGATGTTTGACATGGGCTCCCCAAAGGCGAAAACAGCACTGGAACGGCTGGGCCAGGATATACGCAACGCGCGTCTGCGGCGTGGCATCGCCGTGGTGGATCTCGCCGTGCGTGCGGGAACCTCGCCAAGTTCCATCGCCCGCCTTGAACGGGGTGATCCGGGCGTTGCGATCGGAACGCTGGCCGACGTTCTCGTTGTGCTCGGCCTTCTGGAGCGGCTCGCTGACTTGGTCGATATCCGTAAGGACGATCTGGGGCTGGCGCTGGCAGCGGAGCACGGACCGCGCAGGGGCCGCTCCTTCGCGGCAAGGCTGAAAAAGCAGAAGGCTCAGACGGAGGAGACGCAGAATCGGCAGGACGTTGTGGACCCTGACGGGGCCTCCTTCTGATGGCCGATTTCATCGCCCATGTCGCACTTGGCGAAGGCCGGACACCGGTCGGCCAGTTGCGTTTCACCCACACCGGGCCACGACAATTCTCGACCTTCGACTATGGCGCCGAATGGATCGAGAACCCGCGCGCCTTCGCCATTCAGCCCGATTTCCCTCTTGAGGTTGGTCCGTTCCACACTTCGGGACAGCCCGGCAACATGCGCGACGCCTTGGCCGGCGTTTTCGCCGATGCCGCTCCGGACAGTTGGGGGCGCAGTCTGCTCGAACGTGCCTATGGCAATGGTCTCAACGAATTCGAGTATCTGACGCTTTCCGATGATACCTGTCGGCAAGGCGCATTGCGCTTTCTGGATGACAAGGGCGAAGTCATTCGCGGCAAGGCGGCCGACGCCGTTCCCCGTCTGGTCGATCTTGAAACCATCACGGCGATCGCGCGCGCCTATGAGCAAGGGAAGGAAATCTCGCCCGAGGAGATGCAGGCGCTGGCCGGGGCGGGCGGCTCCGGCGGCGCTCGCCCCAAAGCCAATGTCAGGGACGGCGATGCACTGTGGCTGGCGAAGTTCACCTCGGTCCACGATCAGCAGCCGATCGAGCGCGTCGAGGTCGCGACGCTGCGCTTGGCGGCGGCCTGCGGTATCCGCACGCCCGAGGCACGGCTGGAACTGGCGGACACGCCGTTCCCGGTTGCGCTGATCCAGCGGTTCGACCGCCGTGGGGCCGCACGGATTCCGTACATCTCCGCGCGCACCGCACTCGGCAAAACGGGAGTGGAGCTGGGCTCCTATACGGAAATCGTCGATTTCATGCGGGCTTATTCGTCCGATCCTTCTGACGATTTCCGCGAACTCTATCGGCGTCTGATCTTCACGATCCTCGTGTCCAACAAGGATGATCATCTCAAGAACCACGGCTTCCTCTATGTGGGGGCGGGTCAGTGGCGCTTGTCGCCGGTATTCGACGTGAATCCGGCACCGGACCGCAACCCTCATCTTGAGACGGCGATCCTTGAGGGCGGGGCTCATGATCGGTCGATCAATCTTGCCCTGGAAGCCTGCGAGTTTTTCGAGATTCTCGAGGCCGAGGCACGGGAGATGATCCTCACAACGGCGAAGCGCGTTTCGGACGAATGGCGGGAAGCCTTCAGACAGGTTGGCGTCTCCGGCCCGCTGGCGCGCGACTATGAGGCCGCTTTCGTTGGCGCTGAGATGGAGGTCGCGCAAAGACTTTAGTTCAGATATGACGATTAACCTCTGATGATCATTCAAATATGAGTATTTGAGAGGCATTGGCGTTCCGAATCACGACGGATCGTTGAGATGCGTTTGAAAGCGAGGCGTGGGAAATCCAGGGGTAAGCAGCTGCAGGGGGGGGCGAAGCCGCCGCGTTTCGGGCAATCAGATTCAGCTTGAAGGGCTGTGCAGAAGAATGAGCCCAGCAGCGTTCACTACGGGCTCATTCAAACTCAAGATTGATACCTTAGGTCCGGTCGTGGACTTGGGCGAGCGGGGCAACCCTCTTCGCCGCTAGCGTGAAGAGGTTTGCGTCAGCCTTAGCATTTGCGCGTGCAAGCGCGGGAATGCGCGTCGGATATTGAGACAGCCGTTCTCGAAGGCCTCCGCTATAGGCTGGGCGAGCCGGCCGCTCTACGGCTCCATTTTGAACTTGCTTCGATGAGGGGCAGCGCGTAGCCGCTGACATCGCTAGCAACAGGTGCCGGATCGAGGGACATATCGGGAAGAAAGACGCTGGGGTGGATCACCTGATCGATACGGCGGTCAAGGGTGTGATTGCAGTCGATCACGTCACGGAGTGAACGCCGCCGAGCAGCTCGCAACCGCCCTTGGCTTGGCTGTCGCGACACGCGATTCCAGCCGCTTCGACGCGGCAGATGTTTCGGCCATCGACCCTTGACTGCCCGGAACTGAGCAACGGCGTCGCCGGAGCCGATAGCAGGCTGTCGCGGGTATCGGGACTCTGCAACAAGGCAGGAAAGCATGACTGTTCCCACGAACAAGGACCAATTGCTCAAAGCGATAGATTTAACCTTCGATAAGCTCATTATGGACCTGAGCGGCGTTCCGCTGTCACGGGTCGATGAATGCGGTTTGGAAGGTCACGTAAAGGGAACGCAGATGAGCGTTACCAACCTCGTTGCATATCTGGTCGGATGGAACGAACTGGTTTTGAAATGGCTCGACCGGGACGCAACCGGCGAGCCGATCGATTTCCCGGAGACTGGCTTCAAGTGGAACGAGTTGGGCCGTCTCGCTCAGAAATTCTATCGCGATTATGAGGGCGTCCCGTTCCCTCAGCTTATTGAGCGTTTGGCAGCGGCGAAAGCCCGGATCGTGTCATTGATCCAAGTCCGCGATAATGACGATCTATATGGTCAGCCGTGGTATGAGAAATGGACGATGGGTCGTATGATTCAATTCAACACGTCATCGCCTTACGTCAATGCACGCGGCCGATTGCGGAAGTGGTTGAAAACGAAAGACGTTTCGCGCCAGTCGTGAAGCCAGCAGCAGATCGGTTCTTCTTGGCTGATCAAGGCTGTTCGTGCCGCAAGTCCTTCATGCTTGCCATATTAAACGTAAGACATGTTTTTCGATGACAGATGTCGTTGCCACCCGGGCCGCGCTTTCGGATGTGCCGGGGCACCCGCATCTTGCCGCTTACAACGCGTTCACGACACTCGACGGAATCGTGCAACGGATGGCTCCCCGCATCGCAGGCGCCGACCGTGCGCCCTAGCAAGGATACTACGCAAAGAGAAAAGAGCCTACCGCCTCTTGCGGCGGCGCGTAGCGATCAGCGTTTTCTCAACGCGCCGTCGATCAATACGGTGAACTCGTCCCTTATGTCAGACGCCGTGACCGCACTGTCTTTGTGCTTCCAGAACGGTATCCAGTTCAACGCGCCGAAAATCGCGGCGGAGGTCAGTTTCGGATCGGAGGGGCGAATCGTGCCGTCGGAGATCATTTCACGCATCCACTGGTCAAGCCTGGCCTTGGCAACCCGGAGGACCCTGGAGCGATCGGCGGGCATACTTGCCTCCGGAATCAGGACCTGACAGGCCAAATCCCCGACCAACATCCTCGCCGACGCCGACCTCGGCCGGGCGATTCGGGGCGGAGCCAACGCGATCTTCAAGAACACGTGGCAGGTGTGGGCCGCCGGCTTGCGTCTGTTCGTCGTGCGGGAACTCTTTGAGGATGTCGTCGGCGGGATTGCCGAACTGGCCGCGGGTTACAAAGCTCGGGCCCGGCCTCGACCCGGCGACTACCATGGCACCCGTCGTTCGCGAGAACTGCGTTGCGGGGATCGAGAGTTTCACGGAATTGAAGACGGTGATTGCAGCGATTTAGTTATTTAGCGAACTCAAGTGCCTCCATTTTGATGTTCGTTTGCATGCTAGCGGAATCGAACTGTTCAACATCCAAGAGCGGCGCTCGTTGCGCAGCCCTAGAGTGATGGTGCGCTGAGCCGAGTGCGTTCCACCGGGCCGTTCCAGCGTCGGTCAGGCAGACACGGCCGCGTCGAGAGCTGCGATGTCGATCTTATGCATCGTCATCATCGCGTTGAAGGCGCGCTTTGCGACAGCGCCATCAGCACTTGTTACCAATTCAAGAAGGCGCCTGGGTGTGATCTGCCAGGAAAAGCCCCACCGATCCTTGCACCAGCCACACGCGCTTTCAGAGCCGCCATGACCGATAATTGCGTTCCAATAGCGGTCGGTCTCTTCCTGGTTTTCGGTGATGACCATGAAGCTGACGGATTCATTCGCCGTGAAAGTCGGTCCGCCATTTAGCCCGACGAACCGACGCCCCAGCACAGTGAACTCGACGGTCAATTCGGAGCCTTCGTGCCCACCGGGGAAATCACCGGGTGACTGGTTGGCGCGCTCGACATGGCTGTCGGGGAAGGTGGAAGCGTAGAAGCTGGCGGCTTTTGCTGCTTCTCCGTGATCGAACCAGAGGCATGTGACGAGATCGGTCATACGCATTCTCCCTTATGGCTTGGCCAGCGTATGTTCATAGCGCTGAACCGTTACATTCGTTCCGGCGCTACATGTTGATTTCCGGCTCGACGAGTTTGGCGAGCTTTCGCAGGCTTTCCTGCCATCCGAGATAACAGCTCTCCAATGGGATCATCTCTGGTATCCCTGCTTGCTCGATCAAAATTTCCGTGCCGACCGAAACGTCCTTCAACGTCACGGTGACCTTCATCTCGCCGGGGAGATTGGGGTCATCGAATCTGTCCGTGTAGACCAGCCGCTCATTGGGAACGAGCTCCAGATATTTCCCTCCAAACGAATGGCTGTCCCCCGTCGTGAAATTGCGGAACGACATCCTGTGCAGACCGCCAATCGTGGGGTTCAGTTCGTGCACTGTGCGAAGGAAGCCGTCGGGTGGCAGCCAGCTGGCGACGGCATCAGACTCGGTAAAGGCTCTGTAGATTTTGGCGGGTTTGGCCGCGATGACGCGATGCAAGCGAACAGTGTTGGACATGTCGATTTCCTCCCTCTTGGGCCGAACTACGTCTGGTTGTGCGTTGAGAACAGGAGCTTCAGATATCGAACGAGGTGATCTATGCTTTCGGCAGCGATGGCCGCGCCGCCCTTCGCCTTGGCTAGAATGAATGCCCCCTGAAGAACGGCCTGCGTATGCAGCGCGAGACCTTCTGCGCTCCATTCAGCTTGGATGCCGTATAGGCTCATGGCTTCGCGAATATCCGCTTCGAGGGTCGCTGCATGACCGCTGATGGAGCGCTCGCATGCTGCCACGATCTCGGGCCGGGTCTCATAGGCTTCTTGGGTGATCATGCCGGCAAAACACGTGAAATTAGGCAGGTCGCCTACCAGAAGATCTTTGCGAAACTCCAGATAAGCGAGCAGCCGCTCGAGCGGGTCATCCAGATGGTGGTAGGGTGCCTGCGCGAAGAGGTTGCCCGTCATCGTGTCCCAATGTCCAACAGCTGAGAGCATTAGATCGTCCTTGCTTCTGAAATGATGGAAGAAGCTTCCCTTGGTCACGCCCGCGTCAGAGCAAAGGTCGTCAATGCGTGTCGCCGAATAGCCCTTGGCCCGTACAACCCTCAGTGCAGAGTCGAGAAGTCTGGTCCGGGAATCCTGTTGTTTGTCGCTCACGAAAATCACCATACCGACTGGTCGGTTCTTCAATACCAATCAGTCGGTATGGTGTAAAGGCGTGTCGCGCAGAATTCCACGTTCGTATGTGCGAGATTCATGCCCGACACGTCATCTTTAGACCCCAACGCCTTGTAGCCGGCAACTATGTTACACAGCCTTCTTCGATATCTTGCAGGCGAAAGGCTCTGGTTTGACCAGCACCGACTTCACTCGAGTAAGGCTTGGCATTTTGCCTTTATCGGCTCTTGATCTCGATCAGTCTGGACATCGAATTGAACGATTGTTCCGGCAATGTTGCTGCATATTTTGAATGCGGGTGGATCGCAGCCTGGTCTTATTGCCAGCATCGTAACGGTTTGCACCTCCCCGCCTTTCTGATAACCCCTTGTACCCTTGAGGTCTGGTGCGGCAGGGGTGCAGGGACTGTCGAGGTTGGTTTCTATGCGAAGTGATCTTCATTTGGTCCTGGCGGTGTCGCTTCTCCTCGGGTTGGCGACGCAAGCGCGCTCACAGGACGACGCAGCGCCGGTGGAAAGCGCTGACGCTGATGGGTTCGCATCTGTCGTCGGTATTTCCCGCGGCGACCTCCTGAATATTCGTGCTGCCGCTTCCCCAACGGGTCTGGTGATTGCGCGTGTGCCTAACGGTTCTCTGCTGAAGGTCGAGGAGTGCACCACGGCATCCGGCAATCTCTGGTGCAAGGTCGAGGATGCAAATGATGCGGCGACCAATGGGTGGACGCCGGCGCGCTATCTGACCGGATATGAGGATCGTGCGCTCGAGGCTGCCGCGGCAGCCTCCAAAGGTTCCACGTCCGCCGAGATCACTATTATGTCGGAAGACACGGTGCTCGGCCCAGAAATTGAAGATCCCGCACCATCCGATCCAAGATCGCGGGGGAAGGTAGCGTCCTTCTACACCATGCCTTTGCCCAAGAGCGCACCGGCGGGAAAATCGCTGTTTGACGGCGGTGATGATCCGCGCCATCGCGGCGTATCCGGGGGGGCCGTCGTTTCCGCTTTGGTCGGCTTGCCGGTTGTCCCAGGCGAAGGCAACGACCTGGTCCCGATGCCCCTTCCGAAGGAAACCGCAGAAGAGATCGTGCCGCGTGACCAGATCGCGGCGGTGGTGACATCGGGGCAGCCGGTCGAAGAAGGCGGCGATCTGCAGGGTTCAGAGGCTGAAGTTGCGGCCGCCACAGGCCCAACCGCCGACACTTCTCTCCCGGACGTCGAGATTGCCAAGCAGCAACGCCCGACTGCCACCGCTGTGCCGAATAACGTGAATGATACCGCGAAGGTTGAAGAACCTGCGGCGGCGCCGATTGCATCCGATGCTGCGTCCTCCGCATCCAGTGAAACATCAGCAGGGCAGGGTGTCGACACTGAGACGAGAGAACTGGAGCCGGACACCCCGCAATCCCGACTGAAGGAGATGGCAAGCACGCTCCGTCACTTTTTCAGCTCCGAGGATGAGGCGGAGGTGGCCGAAGATCAGGCGCCGCCCGCTGAAACCCCGATTGAGACAGCAGCCACGTCCGTACCGGAGATTGTTGCAGCCCCCGCTGCCGAAAGTTCGGAAACAGTTACCGGGGCGGTGAGGCGGGAAGGCGTAAGCGGCCAGATCCCCTGTGCGCGCTATCTTGGTCAGCCTATGGCGGCCTGCGAGGCTTCCGTTGTGCGCGAGGGCGCCCTTGCGGCTGTCGTCACGGTCAAGTGGCCTGACGGAGGGACACGCGTCATTCGCTTTCGCGAGGGACGTGTCGAAGGATCCGATGCGTCGCTTCCGTTCCGAGCCGTGCGCGAGGCAGATCTCAACATGATCCGCATCGGCAAGTCGGAACGATTCGAGATAACGGATGCACTGGCCTTTGGCGGCTAGACATGCTCAGCCGGCAAATGCAGGCAGGGTAAGCCCTTTGACTCCGGCGTCTATCGCGAAAAGACCGCCGGGGTTTTTCTGGCCGACAAAATGGTCTGCCGGGCGCTTGAGCACCGCCGTCGTCACATAGAGAATGTCAAGATCCTTCCCGCCAAACTCGCAGCAGGTGGGCAAGTCGGTTGGTAAGACAATTGTCTGCATGAGCCGCCCATCAGGGTCGTACCGGCATACCTTGCTGGTGACGGGAACTGTAACCCAGTAGCACCCTTCGGCATCCACCGTGGCGCCGTCTGCAACGCCCCCGGTTACACTCATGTCAATGAACATCCGCCGGTTCTCGATATCGCCGATGGTCGGATCGAAATCATATGCGTCGACGCGACCGGAATGACTGTCGGAAAAATACATGGTTCGTGCGTCCGGGCTCCAGGCGAGACCATTCGCGCACCCGACGCCTTCGATCATGCGATGCACGGAAAGATCCGTGTCCATGCGGTACAGCGATCCGACAAATTCGATGGGCTGTCCCGGCACCTCGAACATCGTGCCGGACCAGAAACGGCCCTGGCGGTCAGGTTTGCCATCGTTGAAGCGGGTGTTTGGCAGATCGGATTCGGGGTCGACAATCGCCTCGAATGTGCCGGTTTGCGGATCGAAGAAATGAAAGCCGTCCGCCATTGTGAGCACCAGACCACCGCTGGCGCGCAGTCCGATGCAACCAAGGTAGTGCGGAGCCTCCCAGGTCTGGTCTTCGCCCGTCGCGGGATCGTAGCGATGGATCAGCTTTGACCATATGTCGATCCACCAGAGCACGCCCTGCTTGGGATCCCACAGGGTACCTTCGCCAAGTTCAGCCCGCGCATCGACGACGCATGTGATATCAACCACTTGTCTCTCCCTGTTTCTCACGGGCCGGCGGGCGCAAATGCTGGAACAGGACGCCCCAGGTTTCGCTCGAGATGGAGACCGTCACGAGGATGACGG
Organism: Rhizobiaceae bacterium; assembly: GCA_023953905.1. Classification (GTDB taxonomy): domain Bacteria; phylum Pseudomonadota; class Alphaproteobacteria; order Rhizobiales; family Rhizobiaceae; genus Arvimicrobium. The sequence goes on from JAMLJA010000028.1 coordinate 9,470, forward strand.
CGCCGTAGACAACCAGCAGCGCGCCGTTTGACAGATTGAGCGCCGGAAGCAGGCCGGTCAGGATCGTCAGGACGAGTGCGCCTGCGACAGTCCCCAGATAGTGTCCGCTGCCGCCAAGTATGGACGCGCCACCGATGGCGACGGCGGCGACCGATGTGAAGAGATAGGCGTCTCCCATCCCGAGGTAGGCCACGCCCGAATAGCCGGTAAGCAGAATTCCCGCGAGTGCGGCGGTCATGCCGGAGATCATGTAGGTGATGATGGTCGTTCGCGCAGTCGGGACGCCCGAGAATTCGGCCACTGTCGCGCTTGTGCCCAGCGCATAGAGATGCCGTCCGAATGCCGATTTCGACAGGAGAACGGTCGCCACGATGCCGAGCGCGACCCACACAAGTCCGATCACGGGTATCGGGCCGACCCTGCCGACAGCGAGAAACTTGATCAGCGCGGGCGTCGACGGTGTCGGCGAGCCCCCCGTATAGACCAGTATCAGGCCCTGCAAAATGACATTGACGGCAAGCGTCATGATGATGGGAGGCACGCCGAAGATGGCCACTCCCGCGCCATTGAGAAAGCCGATTGCGGCGCCGCCGGCAAGCAGCAGCGGTATTGCCCAGATCAACGCCAAATCCTGTCCGCCAGCCATCATGGTCAGCAGCAAGGCGGCGCAGTTCAGAACCCATGGAATCGACAGGTCGATGCCGCCGCCGATGATGACGAAGGTCTGACCGAAAGCGACGATGCCGACGAATGCCGCCAGCACCAGCGTCGAGCGCAGATTGGCAGGGGACAGGAAGCCCGGCGAGAACAGAGCGGTCACGAGAAGCAAAACCACAACGCCGGCATAGGCAAGCAGGATGAGGCGGTTGCGCGCGAGGAAGCGGTTCATGCCGCCTGCTTTCTTGCCGCCTTTTCAGCGATGGCGCTGGCAAGCACGGCAATGAGCAGAATGACGCCGGATGCGACTGGTTGCCAGTAGCTGGACACCCGCAGAATGAACACCAGATTGCCGATCAGCGTCAGGATGTAGGCTCCGATAATGGTACCGGCGAGATGTCCGCGGCCTCCAAAAAGGCTGGTGCCACCAATCACGGCAGCGGCCACAGACGGCAGGATGTAATCTCTGCCGATCGTCGGCGAACCGGCGCCCGTCTGCGTCGTCAGATAGAGCGCGGCGGCAGCTGCGAAGAAGCCGGAAAGACCATAGGTCAGTGCATTTACCCGCAAAATTGAAACGCCGGACAGGAATGCCGACTTCTCGTTGGAGCCCGTTGCCTTGATGGTGATCCCCGGCCGCGCCGCCATGAACCACGCCCAGAAAATCAGCAGTGCGATGAGCATCCAAACCGTGCTCGACAGGCCGAGGAACTGGAGATAACCGAAGCCGAGCCACCATCCCGGAACCCGGCCGCCGTCGCTCGGCAAGATGATCATCGCAACGCCGTTGAGGATCGACCAGGTCGCCAAGGTGACCAGGAACGGCTGCAGGCGGAAAATCGAGATCAGCAACCCGTTGGCGACACCGACCGCGATCCCCAGAAGCAATACGAGGCCCGACCACAGAATGACGCTGCCCGCGCTGTCACCGAAGCGGGTCGCGACGATCACCGTGCCAAGGCTGATCATGCCACCGATTGACAGATTTATCCCGCCGCGTAGCAGCACGATGGTCTGCCCGGTCGCCGCAAGCATCAGCGTCATGGCGGCCGTGGTATTAAGATTGAGCTCGTCCAGCGTGAACACGCCAGTCTGGCGCGTACCGTAGATGACGACGATCAATGTCAGCATCGCGCACGCCACCAGAAATGGTGCGTTGTCGAGAAGCCCGTTTCGCAGACCCTTTCTGGGTGCGTCGCCTGTTTCCGCCATCGTCATGGTCGTCAGGCCGCCTTGTCGAGAACAGCGGCGCTGAGGATCGCTTCCTCGGTGATCTCGTCTCCGGACAGGGTCGCTGCGATAGCACCTTCCCGCAACACCAGAACGCGATCGGCGACATGGACGAGTTCCGGCAGGTCGCTTGAATAGAACAAGATGGCATATCCCTTTGCTGCGAGATCGCGGATCAGTCGGAAAATCTCTCCCTTCGTGCCGACATCCACGCCGCGCGTGGGGTCATAAAGCAGCAGGACACGGGCCTCGGTCAGAAGCATCTTTCCGAAGACCACCTTCTGCTGGTTGCCTCCCGAAAGGGTCCCAACCGGCTGATCGGGCGTGTCGGCCTTGATGCGGAGAAAATCGACCATTTCCCGGACCAATCCGGCCTCTTGCTGTTTGTCGAGCAATCCTCCCCTGGAGAACCGACGGATCACCGAGAGCGTCAGATTTTCGCTGACGCTTTTCGGCAGGAGAAGCCCTTGTCCTCTGCGATCCTCGGGAACAAGCGCGATGCCATCGCGGCCTGTCAGCGCATCGCGCGGACTTGAGGGGCTGACCGGTTTGCCCCAAAGCTTCATGTCGCCCTTGGAAGGTGCGGCGCCGAAAAGAGCCTGCAGAAGCTCGCGCTGGCCATGACCTTGCAGACCGCCAACCCCCAGCACCTCCCCCTCGTAAAGCGCAAAGGTCGCGTCGCGCAGCCGATGGCCACTGGAAAGTCCGCGCACTTCCAGTGCTAAGCGCTCTGTGCGGCTCGCGGTACGCACCGGATAGAGGCGATCGAGCTGACGCCCGATCATCTCGGTGACAATCTGGTCATCCGAAACGGCTTTGGCCTCATGTACCGCGACCGTGCTGCCGTTGCGAAAGATCGTCAACCTGTCGGCGACTGCGCGCACTTCGCCCATTCGATGGGAGATGAAGATCGAAAGCCGTCCCTCCTCAGCGATCTGCCGGCTGAGCTTCAGCAGCCAGTCCGCCTCGATCGCGGGCAGGGCAGATGTCGCCTCGTCGAGGATGAGGATACGAGGGTTCTTTGCGAGCGCCTTGGCAATCTCCACGATCTGGCGCTCGGCAAGCGTCATGTGGCGCAATTCCCGATCGGGGCGGATTGCTGGAAAGTGGTAGCGGTCAAAAAGCTCCAGGGTGGCCGCGCGCATGCGCTTGCGGCACGTCGTGCCAAACCAGGTGAGCGGTTCGTGTCGGAACCAGATGTTCTCTTCCACTGTCAGGTCCGGGATCAGCGACAGTTCCTGAAAGACAGCGGCGATACCGAGCGACTGCGCGGCATCCGGATTCTGGGGGCGATACTCGCTTCCCCCCACATGAATGGCGCCGCTATCGTAGCGCAACGCGCCCGAGAGGATCTGGATGAACGTGCTCTTGCCTGCGCCGTTTTCTCCCAGTAGCGCATGCACCTCGCCAGCTCTTGCGGAAAAAGTGGCATCGCTCAGCGCGATGATCCCGCCGAAGCGCTTGCTCAGGTCTTTGACGTCAATAAGTTCCATGATCCCGTCGGCTGAAGAGCATTGACCCGCCGCGGCATGTCGATGCGCGGCGGGTTATCGTTCAGATTGCAATCACTTCGTGCCGGCCGCTTCTTCGGCGCTGATGTCCACCCAATCAGGCGTGATCGGCAGGGTCAGTCCGGGTGGCTGGTCGGGGAATGCATTCTCGCCGATTGCGATCGTGATCATCTTGGTGCCCGGATAGAGCTTCGACTCGAATGGGTGAGTGGTCACGAAATCGCCCTTGACCGAGATCTCGCGCTCTTCAGGCCGCTTTCCAGTGTCGAGTATCTCGACCGCGAGCTTGATCGCCTCGGATGACAGATAGGCCGGGTTGGAGCCGAGAATGCACTTGGCATCCTTGGTTTCCGCACAGGTCAAAGCCGCGACGTTGTAGGAAAAACCGACGACCGGAACGATCGGGCGTCCGGCATCCTTGAGAGCCTGGATAGCCCCGGATCCATAGCCTTGCGTTAGGATGCCGTCGACCTGCGGATTGGCGGCGAGTAGCGCGGCGACACCGGATTGTTCAGGCCCGAGTGCATAGTCACCATTATATTCGCCGACGATCTTGATGTCGGGATAGTTGGCCAGCACCTTCTCATATCCACCTTGCAACTGCGCAGAGATGGGAGCTCCCGCTAGGCCGCGGTCGATAATAACGTTGCCCTTCCCGCCAAGCTGCACGGCCATCCATTCTGCCATCACTTCGGGAATACGGTTCCAGTCGGACGCGACGGCATACGCACAGGGCTCAGTCACCACCTGATCGAAACTGATCACGACGATGCCCTGGTCGCAGGCCTTCTTCAGTGTCGGATTCAGCGCTGAATCCGAGGCAGCATCGACCAGAATGGCATCCGGCTTCTGACGAATGATGTTGTTCAACGAGTTGATCTGCGTCTGAACCGCATTCTCGACATTTTCAATGCGCAGGTCGACGCGACCGGCGAGAGGGCCCTTGCTGACTGAGACTTCTGCCACCCGTTGCATTTGCTGCCGCCAGTCATTGCCGACGAAATTGTTCGAAAGATAGATGACGTAGGGCTTCTTGTCCTCAGCCTGGGCAGTTCCTGCCAGACTCGCGACTGCCACGCAGAGCGCAGCAACTCCATATGCGAGACGCTTGAATCTCATCCTGTTCCTCCCTGGATCGCCAGTTGTCCAGGTCTCCTCCCTGCAACATGGCGATCATTATGATACCGGTACCAATTCTTACTGTCAAATGTTGTCGGGACAGGCTTCAGCCCATCCTATGCCGCGCTTTATGCGAACAAAGCAAAGCTATTATAATTTTATAACAGTGTCGAGTCGCTTCTCAGCGATGCGCACCTTCAATCCAGATCATTTGGTGCGTCATAGGTGATGGAAAAGCGGTCGGCGGGATGGCGTGCAACAGACAATTCGACATAGCGACCGTCGGCTGCCTGATAGAGCATCGCAACGGTTAGAAGCGGGCTTGCCGGCTCCACTTCCAGAATGTCGGCCGCTTCTTCATCCGCAATTTCGGCGCGAACGGTCATATGCGCGATGGCCAACCGCAGCCCCAGTTTGCGCTGCACGGTCTCGAAAATGAGCACGTCGGTGAAATCGCGCTTGTTGAGCCGTTCGCCAATATCGAGTGGGAAGTATGTGTTGATGTAGGCCTTTTTCTCATTGCCCGAGTGGAGCAACGAGCGGAGACAATAGCCGGGTTCGCCTTTTCGGACGGAGAGATATTGATGGAAGAGCGGGGAACCCTCGCGCCGATATGACAGCAACTCGAGCGCGGCGTCTTTCGCATAGGCTGCAATGTCCGTGAAGTTCGCCATCTGCCAGCTCTGGCGACTCTCGGTTTCACGCGGAAGTACGATTGCTGGCTTGGCGGACCGCTTGCGTATCAGTCCGTCGGTCTCAAGATCCCGGAGCGCGTGTCGGACGGTGATCAGGCTCACGCCAAAATGTTCCGCCAGACTGGCTTCCTTGGGAAGTTCTTCGCCTGCAGGAAACACGCCTTCCACGATCGGGCGGCGCAGTATTTCCGACAGTTGGCGATAGAGCGGGCCACCTTCTCGGGCAAGCATTCGGCGAGGAAGCAGGTCCAGTAGCGTATTGGTGTCGAGCATTCTTGGGTTTCCAACAGGCTATCGGTAGGGCAGCAATTCCCGCTGAAAACAGAATCGCCTTCAGCGTCCAGAATTGGCGGAAGCGAGCAACGCTATCAAGTCAAAGCGTTGCCTGCAAAGGGCGACAGGCGCCGACATTGCATCAATAGATGAGCGGCCTTGCAATGTCGATTGCGTGAAGTTCGGGAGCAAGGAGGGCGGGAGGCCTCTCTTCTCATCGTTGACAGAGGTGAATGGTACCGGTAACAAGCAGCGCTGTTGAGGGCTGTTGGAGGAGAACATGTCGGAGCAGGGGCATGGTGTCAGGACACTTGTCACAGGCGCGGCAGGTGGGCTGGGACGTGAGATCGCTGTACAGCTTGGCAGGCGAGGCTGCGCCGTGGGCATATGCGACATCAACGCCACTCAACTTGAAGAGACTGCCCGGCTTGTTTCGGCCCAAGGTGGCGCGGTGGAGCAGATCGCGTGCGATCTTACTGCCAGAAATGCGCCCGAAGAAGCGGTCGGACGCGTGGTCTCTTTGTGGGGTGGAATTGACGTCCTCGTCAACAACGCCGCCTATGGCGTGATCGAACCTTTTCTTGATGCTACGTATGAAGCCTGGACCCGCACGCTGGCGCTCAACGTGACGGCGCTCGCCATGGCGTGCAAGGCGGCTGGCCGTGTCATGCGGGATCAGCGGTCGGGACGGATCATCAACATCACGTCACCCGGCTCTCGCATGGCCTTGCCCGACTACACGGCCTACACGGCGAGCAAAGCCGGTGTCGATTCCATCACCCGAGCGGCAGCCGTCGCGCTCGCCCCCCATGGTGTCCTCGTCAATAGCCTGGCGCCTGGAATGATGGACACCGAGATGCAGCGCTCGACCGAAGCCGATCTAGCCCGTGTCAACGGACGCGACGATCTCAAGGCATTTCTCGATGAACGCACCGGGCGCATCCCGCTGGGCCGGCGCGCTGACATCTCGGAGGTCGCGGAAGCTGTCGTGTGGCTGAGCCTCGACGCTCCCCGCTACATGACAGCGGAGCGGCTGAACATGTCCGGCGGTCTGGACAAGGATTGATCGATGTTGCGCAATTCGCCGCCGGCGCGAGCCGACTTTGATGAACTCCGGCGACGCGCCGAGAATCTGCGCCGGCATATGCTGACCATGGCGAGGGGGCGGGGCCAGGGATATATCGGACAGGGCCTCGGCATTGCTGACCTGCTAACCGTCCTCTACTTCCACGAATTGCGGTACGACCCCGCCAATGTGCAGTGGGAAGGGCGCGACCGCTTCCTTCTGTCTACGGGGCATTATTCGATTGCGCTGTGGGCTGCACTTGCCGAAGCGGGAGTTCTGCCGGTGTCCGAGCTTTCGACATATGGCGCGGATGACAGCCGTCTGGAGATGTCGACATTGGACACGACGCCGGGCGTCGAACTGATCGGCGGCTCACTTGGGCATGGTCTGGGTCAGGGCGTGGGCCAGGCTCTCGGCTTGCGCATGGACGCTTCCGATGCGCGCGTCTTCGTCGAACTGTCGGATGGTGAGTTGCAGGAAGGTTCGACTTGGGAGGCCGCCATGTCGGCAAGCCATTTCCGGTTGGACAATCTCGTGGCGCTGGTCGATTGCAACGGAATTCAGGCCGACGGACCCGTTGTGCTCGACATGGAACCGGTCGGCGAGAAATGGCGCGCCTTCGGCTGGGATACGCAGGACATAGACGGCAACGATATCCCTTCTGTGGTCGCTGCGCTGGAGGCCGCGCGAAACGCAGACGGCAAGCCAAAGGCGATCGTGCTGCGCACCTTGCCCGGAAAGGGGGTGCCTCGCATCGAAACCAGTGAGAAGTCGCACTTTTTTCGGATCGATGTCGCGCAGTGGGAAGGAATTATTGCGGAGTTCGAGCAGAGCCTGGAGGCCACCCGATGAGCGCGGTGCCACAGGGTGGACGCACCCTCGCAATGGGCGAGGACGAGAGCACGCAGGGCGCGCGCAGACACGTCGATGCGCCGTTCGGGCATGCTTTGGCGCGTCTCGCTGCCGATAACCCCGCAATCGTGGGGCTGACGGCTGATCTCGGCAAGTATACGGATATTCATCCGTTTCGGGACGCTTTCCCCAACCGCTTTTTCAATGTCGGAATGGCCGAACAAAATCTCGTTGCCGTCGCCGCTGGTCTGGCGCGCACGGGCAAGACGGTTTTTGCCACCACCTATGGCGTGTTTGCTTCGCGCCGCGCCTATGATTTCGTCGCGATTGGGTGCGCACACTCCAATCTGGATGTGAAAATCGTGGCCGGCTTGCCGGGATTGACCACCGGCTACGGCGGCACACATCAGGCCATCGAGGATCTCGCGCTGATGCGCATGATCCCCAATCTTGTCGTCATCGACCCCTGCGACGCCGTGGAGCTTCAGTCAGCCACCGAGGCAATCGCCGCCTACAAGGGGTCGGTCTATATGCGCTTGCCGCGCGGGCAGGTGCCCGTCGTTCTTCATGAAGGCTATCGCTTCGAAATCGGCAAGGCGCAACATCTGAGACAGGGCGGGACCGTCGGCATTGTATCGACCGGAATGATGACGGAGCGCGCTCTGGATGCCGCTGCAGCCCTTGGTGAAAGCGGCGTTTCTGTTGCAGTGCTGCATGTCCCGACGATCAAACCCTTCGATGCGAGGACGGTCGTCGCGTTTGCCGCTGGCGTTGAGCATCTTGTGACAGCGGAAAATCATGTCGTTTCAGGTGGCCTCGGCTCTCTGGTGGCAGAGACACTGTTCAATGCAGGCGTGACGCGACCGCTCACGCGGATCGGCTTGCCCGACCGTTTCATCGAATGCGGGGCGGTACCGACTTTGCAGGCCAGATATGGGCTCTCGCTTGAGGCGGTGATCGGGACGGTCGGCTCGTTGGTCAAAGGTGCATCATGAAGATAGTCGATATCGAAACCTACGCCGTCGGCGCGGGCTGGAAGAACTGGCTCTTTGTCCGGGTGATTACCGACACCGGACTTCATGGCATCGGGGAGGGCACACTCAACGGCTTTATCAAGACGACCGAAGCTGGCGTGCACGAGCTCAAGCACATCGCGATCGGTCAAGATCCCCGCCGCATCAACGAGCTTTCGAAAAGACTGCTCGACAGCGTCTCGCTAGACGGCGGCCACATTCACCGCACTGTCATCGCAGCAATCGAGGTCGCATGCTGGGATATTCTGGGCAAAAGCCTTGGCGTGCCGATCCACCAATTGCTCGGCGGGCGGGTGCGCGACAGCGTTATTGGATATGCCAATGGCTGGTATCGCACCGAGCGCACCCCCGAGGCGTTTCTGGAAGCCGCCCGCGCGGTCATGGATAAGGGCTTCAAGGCGTTCAAGCTCGATCCGTTCGGAACGGCTCAAGGTTTCATCTCGAAGGAAGAACTCGATCTTTCGCATGACATCTGCAGAATGCTGCGCGACCGGCTTCCCGCCGATACGCGCATTCTTATTGACGTCCATGCCCGGTTCACTGGAATTGCGGCCCTGCAAGCCGCGCAGCGATTTGCCGATCTGGACATCTACTGGTGGGAGGAGCCGACATCTCGCGATCGGCAGGAAACTGTCCATGAGATGGCGCTTCGATCGCCCATCCCGGTCGCGACCGGGGAAATGTATGACACCGTCGGCCAGTTCTACGCTCTCGCGCAAGGGGGAGGCGTCAACATCTTTCAACCCGAACCGATGTCCCTCGGAGGTATCGCGCCGACCATGCAGGTGGCGGCGATCGCCTTCGGTCATGGCAGCGTGATCGCTCCACACCAGAGCGGTGGGCCGGTTGCGACCGCAGTCTGCCTTCAACTCGCGGCGGCAGTGCCAAACTTCCTGATCCAGGAGCATTTCGATGCGTTCAACGACCCATGGACACGCGAACTCGTGACCTGGCATCCGAGCGTCGACCCGGATAATGGTCATCTCTCGCTTCCAGACGCGCCCGGCCTCGGCATCGACCTCAATCTTGATGCGATCAAGGAGCATCCCTACGATCCACATGCCTATCTGAACGTCCACACCGAAGGGTGGGAGCGACGGCTCGGGACAGGTCGCAACGCGAAATAGGCGCGATGTGCCGGGGCGAATGGAGGCCGCCCTCAGCGGCCTCAACCCCGATAGTTCAGGCAGCGCGCGCCTTGAGGTCGATGGCGTCACGGTTGACGCAGTTCATCAGAACGCCTTCCCGCAAATAACTTACAATCACTTCTATTGCCTTGCGCTGCATGTCCTCAAGCGCGGAGGGACTATAGAATGCCGCGTGCGGGCTGAGCACGAGCTTGCCATCCGTCCACTCTTCGCGGTTGCGATAGGCGCGGATCAATGCATGGTCGCCGTCCGCGGGTTCCGTGGGCAACACATCCAGCCCGGCGCCAGCAATCCTGCCTTCTCGAAGCGCCTCGGTGAGCGCGTCGAGGTCGACCACCGGGCCACGAGCCGTGTTGATCACAATGAGATCAGGCTTGGCCCTGGCGAGTGATGTCCCGCCGATCATGCCTTTGGTCTCCTCATTGAGAGGCGTGTGGATGGAAAGGATATCGGCACGCGCCATCACCTCGTCGAGACTGCGCACGCGCTCATAGCCGACCGCTAGTTCGGCGCCGTTGGGCAGATAGGGGTCATAGAAAATGACCTTCATATCGAATGCAGCAGCGCGCCTGGCTGCCGCCAAGCCGATCCGCCCAAGCCCGAGAACCGCGAACGTCTGTCCGCGCAGGCGCCGCACGCGTGGCGCGGAAGCGTAGCTCCATCCGTCCGCGCGATCGCGAATGGCTTCCTGATAACTTGCTGTGCCACGGGTCAATGTCAGCAGCAACGCAATCGCATGGTCCGCCACTTCTGTCGTGCCGTAGTCGGGTACATTGCAGACTGGCACGTTCCGGGCGCTCCATTCCGAAAGGTTGATCGTGTCGTAGCCCACACCTTCTCTCACCACGATCTTGCAGCGCTCGAATGCTTCGGCAGGCACGCCGATGGCGATGGATGCAGCGCAGTTGATGACGGCATCGGCCATGCGGCACCGTTCGAGGCTCGGGGGGGCAGACGCCTCCGCACCGGAGCGGTGTATGTCGAAAGTCACATCCGACCCGAACGCCTGGTAGAGCGCTGTGTCCGGGGCGTATGTGTTCACTTTCAGAATGCGCATGATTCCCTCCGGTTTGGCATGCCGCCGAGGCTGGCGGTGGTTTGCGGTTGATTGTATTCAAGGGGCGATGAACCAGGATGTGTTTGACCTTGCGCCCAGGCCGCGCCGCGTCTTGACCGACGATGTCGTCGACGCGCTGCGCGCGTCGATACTTGCGGGGAAAATTCCGCCCGGTTCTCGGCTGATCGAGGAAGATCTCGCGGAAATGCTGAAAGTCAGCCGTGGTCCCGTTCGACAGGCCATCTTCAGGCTTCAACAAGAGGGGCTCGTTGTCCACGAACCTCATCGCGGCGCGACTGTTTGCGAAGTCTCCGAGGATGATGTCGCCGACATCTATAGCCTGCGCCTCGCTCTCGAGCGTCTGGCCGTCGAGCACGCCGCGCGCAAAGCAGGCCCGGAAGAATACGCTGGTGTAGAGGCGGTTCTGACGCGTTTCGTGGTCACGCCGCATACCGACATCGACAGGCGGCGTGTTGCGGAGCTCGACATCGACTTTCACGATGCGATCTTTCGCGCGGCACGCAGTCGAAGGCTCTACAGGGCGTGGGAGACACTGCGTTCCCAGCTCATGATGTTTCTCATGCTGCGTGATGCCTTGCCCGACGATTATCTGGAAAGTTGGCATCGAGATCATCTTCGCCTGCTCGACGCAATCCGATCGCGTGACGTCAAGGCCGCTGACGCGGTGCTCTTGGAACACGTGGACAGCGCAAGGAAGCGGCTGCTCGCCATTCTTCGGGCGAACCGCACAACCTAGCCCCTTTCTCGAGTGTACGCGACTTGACATGACGTTGTTAATACGCACACTTTCAGGATTGTAAACAATAAACAATAGTAGCGCAGTTCATGCTGTACTGGTGCAGCTGGCGTCCGGCAACCCGCTTCTTGACCGGAAAGATGCTTGGGCGCAGCTTCACTCGGTTGCAGATGATCAGCGACCAGTTGACCCGGCGGCCAGCCATCGTCTGAACAACCTCATTTGCGTGTCAGCCTTGGGAGGGACGGGGTGAAAATCACCAAAATCGAGACCATCTGGTTCGAAGCGCAGCCACTGAAGGTCTGGCAACAGCAAAATCCAAAGGCGAGGCAAGCTCTGCCGAACAATCTCTGGATTCGCGTTCATACCGACAACGGCATGTCAGGCATCGGCGAGACCTATTATCTGCCGCGCGCGGTCGCCGCGATTGTCCACGACATCTATGCGCCGCTGCTGATCGGTCGCGATCCGCGCGACATCGAGAATCACTGGCAGAACATGTTTTCGCTGGCCAGCTTCTGCGGCGCAATGGGCGCGGAAATGCGCGCCATTTCGGCCTTGGACGTCGCATTGTGGGATCTGGTCGGCCAGATCGCGGGCCTGCCGATCTACAACCTTCTGGGCGGGCGCAGCCGCGATCGCATCCGCGTCTACAACACCTGCGTCGGCTACGGCAAATACCCCGATCTCCATGCGTGGCAGAACGGTCGAGCGGGAGAGTTGGCAGAAGACCTGCTCAAGCAGGATGTCACGGCCATGAAGATATGGCCCTTCGATCAGTTTGGGCCAGGATTGGCGGGGCCGGAAGACGAGCGTGGTCAGACGATGGTCTGGGGTGCGGTGACGGCTGCCGGCACTCGTGGCCTCGGCATTTCCAATGACGATCTTAAGGCCGGCATTGCGATCCTCGAAGACATTCGCTGCGCGGTCGGCGACCGGATGCAGATCGCGATCGAGGGGCATTGTCGCTGGGACCTGCCGTCTTCCATCAAGATCGCCCGCGCATTGGAGCCCTACGACGTGATGTGGCTCGAAGAGATCATGCCGTCCGACAATGTCGATGCTTTCTCCCGGCTGCGGTCGGAGACGACCGTTCCGATCTGCCAGAGCGAACGTGTGTTCACACGTTTTGGCTTCAGGCAGTGGATCGAGAAATCCGCGACCGATATCGTGATGATGGATTTGTCGTGGGGAGGGGGCCTTACCGAGGGACGAAAGGTTGCTGCGATGGCCGACACCGCCATGCTGCCTTTCACCTGTCACGACACTATCGGACCCGTCGCGCTTTGGGCGGCCACCCATATGCTGCTCAATGCGCCCAACGGCCTGATCATGGAGATGGTGCGCGGCTACATCGATGGATGGTACAACGATGTGGTCGAAGATCAGATCCAACTCGTCGATGGCAGACTGGTCCTTCCGGATCGTCCGGGACTGGGAACGCGCCTGCGCGACGACCTTTTTGCCAGGCCCAACGCGCGTGTCGAAGTTACGACGGAAGAGGGGCTGAAGGTGTGGTGACGAGCCTCCTCATACCCCCGACTTTGGGGTGAGGCTGGGTTAGCTCTGGTCACTCGGGCAAAGCTCTCGCGATTTGCCGCTGAAAACTCATTCTGCTCAGACCCTTCGCTAGAACATATATCCGGCGGTCCACCCTCCATCCACCATGAGCAGATGCCCGGTCATATATGAATTCTGGGGAGCTGACAGGAACAGAATGCCTTCGGCAATCTCCTCCACATAGGCTGGCCTGCCAAGCGGAATGTGGTTCATGAAACCCGCCATCTGGGCGCGAAAAGAGCCGTCTTCGCCATAGAACAACTGCCTTGTTCCTTCCGTCAGGACGGACCCGGGCGCCAGCGAATTGACCAGAATGCCCTTCGACCCAAGCTCAAGCGCCATTGCTCGCGTGAGATGGATAATTCCGGCCTTGGCTGCCGCAAACGCACATTGCAGGCGCAGCGCCGTGACGCCGACGACGGACGCAATGTTGATAATTCTGCCATGCCCCTGCGCCACCATCGGCTGCAGCGCGGCCTGACTGACGACATAGAGCCCGTCGAGGTCTATACCGACGATCCGATGCCATTCTTCCTTGGGAAACCGGTCGATCTCCACCCGGTCCTTGAAGGTATTGACGCCCGCATTGTTCACGAGAACGTCGATCTTGCCGAACTTCGCGACCGCGGCCTGGACCGCGCGTTCGGCATCTTCGGGGTTGCGAACGTCCATTCTCACCGCGATTGCACCTGGCAACTCGCCCGCAACGGCGCGCGCGCCATCCTCGTTGATATCTGCCACGACCACGGATGCGCCGTTGGCGGCAAGCAGGTGAGACGTAGCGCGCCCTATGCCACCCGCGCCGCCGGTGACAAAGATGACCTGTCCTGAGAGATCAGCGCGCATGTTCTGGTTCCGGGTATGTCAGCGGGAGTGTCGAGCAAGATTCCGGCATGATCGTCATCTCAGAAATCTCGCGCATAGCCGACCGCCCAGCCGCCATCGACGGCGAGTGTGTGGCCGGTCATATATCCGTTGTCGGGATCGGCCGCGAATAGGACGGCTGCGATGATCTCTTCCAGCGTGGCGGCGCGCTTGACCCCTGTGTGCTTCATGAAGCGCGAGGATGCGATACCGTCATCGCCCTCACAGGCACCGACCGCGACTGCGTTGACGACCGTTGCAGGGGCAAGATCCATCGCGAGAGACCGCGTCATGGAAACAAGGCTGGCTTGGTCTGCCGAAAACTCCGAAAACCCTTTCACCGGCACCAGGCCTGCCGCGGACATGATCATCACCACCCTTTTGACGCGGCCCGCATACGCGCGCACCGCATTTGAGAAAGCCAGTCGTTCGGCTGAATTGCCTCGGTCGATGGCGGGCAGGCCATTTGCCCCTTCGCTGACAAGAACAAGGAGAAATGGATCTGGCGCGTCTGGAGAGGCGTCTTGTGCTGCAGGGTCTATATCGAAGATGGTCGCACCGTTCGCCGCCAGCGCTTCGCGTATCCCCGCTGTCAGCTGGCCTTGCGCGCCGCCTATCAGCGCGATCTTGCCTTTGAGGTCGATGTTCAAGCTTTCCTCCCCATCACGTCCCGCTAGTTCGTGGGTCGTTCATCCGGCACGCTGCAACCGTATCGCTTCGCTGCATTCTTGAGCGAAGCCCAGGTCGTTCTGTCGATCGGAATTCCATTCTTTGCGCGCCGCTCCGCCTCGGCTTTCTCCACGTCGCCCGGCGCCATGACCTTCTGACCCGCATGTGCGGGCTGCGCCCTCAAATCGGTGAGAAATGCGCCGACACGGCTGTCAAAGGCGGCAAGTGCTTGGAACACGGAAGGATTGAGGATCAGGAAGAAGTGTCCAATCGGTATTGGCACGCTGTAATCGTCACCGGCGAGAGGCGGAATGGTGAACCCATGGCCCATTCCGGTAAAGGCCGAGCACAATATGTCGATCATCGCGGCAATGCCCGCACCCTTGTAGCCGAAGGTTGCGCCGCCGACGGGCACCAAGGCAGTCGCCAGATTGGGGTCGGTGGTCATGACGCCTTCGTTGGTCATGGCGACTTCTGGCGGAAGCGGCGTACCCGTCGCGCGCCGCAGGAAGATGCGGTTATAGGGGATGGCACTGGTCGCCATGTCGAGCAGCATCGGCTCTTCGCCCGGGGCGGGCACGGCGAAGCTGAGCGGATTTGTCCCGTAAAATGGCTTCTTGCCTCCAAACGGGACCACCGCGGCATCGGCATGCGTCATGCCTATCGCCGCAAACCCGGCACGTGCCGCCTTCAACGTGTAGACGCCCGTGGCACCATGATGCGTCGAATTGCCGACGCTTAGGGCCGCGATGCCGCTTTCCCGTGCCAGCGCGATGCCTTCATCGATCGCGCGCAGGCTGGCGCGATGGCCGAACCCGTTGTCCGCATCAACATGGCCGACTGCTGCTGCCTTTTTCTCGAAGGTCGGATTTGGGCGCTTGTTGATGCGCCCGCCTTCGACCATCTGCAGGTACCATGGCACAAGGCGAACGCCATGCGTGTCGACGCCGCGCGAGGAAGCGTCAACGACCACCTGTGCGACAGATGCTGCACTTACCTCATCGACGCCGGCAGCCTGCAACAGTTCGCCCACGTAGCTCGAAAGCTCGCTTGCAGAACACAAAAAGCCGTCGATCGGTTCGATCGCCATGAAAACTCCTCCCGTACCAAATAATCGTGCCTCTGGGGTCTAGACTAGAAGCCGGAAGGGCGACTCAACAAGCTCCATGAATGCCAGCACGAAATCTTCCGCGGCGCTTTCGTGGATATGATCTGGATCAAAGCTCAAGAGGCAATCAGCGCCTCCGTCCCGATCCGCTGCGCCAACCACGAGGCGGGCTGCTATGCCGTCCACGAGACGCGCCGCGACAGGACGAATTCCGGGATTTCCCAGGAATGAAACCGCAAGACCAGCGGAGCCTTCCTCATCCGGATTGGCTCGAAGTGCTGCGATGGCGCTTACCGACTTGGTTCGCAACTCGCCGAGAAACTGACGGTCGTCAGGGGCCGCCAGCAGCAGAATGCCGCCATTGCCAGACGTCAGCACCGAAATGTCCAGCGCCAGTGCCGCCGCCTTAAGGCAGATGTCCTCGATCGCCACACCTTCGCGGACGTCGCCAATCTGGCTCAGAAGCGCCAAGGCAGCTGCGAAATCGATCCGCGCTGCGATCGCCGAATGCGGTGTGGCATAACGTTTTTCAGGTGCTGCGGTGCTTGAAGGAGCAGCCTCTGGCGCGGCTGGCGCTTCGGGTTGTGGCGCTGTGTAGTTCTCAAGGTCGTTCCCCGTGATCCGCCCGTTCGGACCGGTTCCGGCAATCGCCGAAAGGGGCACATTGCGTTCTCTGGCAAGACGACGTGCATAGGGCGTTGCACGGATGCGCGCCGGTGCGGGTTCGATTGTTGCGGCGAGGCTCATGGCATCGCCTCCTAGTTGATCCCGCCGATACGACCACCCATCGGAACGACTGTTCCGACAGGGTGCTCGATCGCAAGCTTGCCCGCAATCGGCGCCTCGATCTCGACCACGGCCTTGTCGGTCTCGATTTCAGCGACAAGCTCGCCTGCCTTGACGTCGTCTCCCTCCGCCTTGGCCCAGCGAATGATCGTGCCTTCGCTCACAGTGAGATCGCCGAACGGCATGGTGATCGGCTCGCCGCCCCGCGAGGGCGATGCTTCCGCAGGCTTCGCATCGGCTGAACCCGCGGGCATGTTGGTGTTGGCGGCGGTCGCCGGTTGAGGTGATGCTTCCGGGGCAACTGAGGGCTGCCCGGCGCTCAAGCCCGGATAACGCCAGTGCCACGGAACCGGCGCCTTGCCGGACATCACGCCCTGCGCGGCTTCGATGATCTTTTCGGTGCTCACCAACATCATTCGTTCGAGCGAAGGCGCAAGGGGATGCGACACAGGCTCCGTGTGCAGCCGTGCAACCGGCGCGTCCAGCTCGTCGAAGGCGATCTCGTTCATCGCCTGGCCGAGTTCCGCGCCCACGCCGCACATCGCCCAGCCTTCGTCCACGATCAGCAGGCGGTGGGTCTTTGCCACGCTTTCCGCCACGGTTTTGACGTCCAAAGGCACGATCGTCCTCAGATCGATCACCTCGCAGTCGATCCCTTGGGCGGCCAGCGCTTCCGCGGCCTCAAGGCTTCGGTGCATCAACTGACCCGCCGAGACGATCGTCAGATCCTTCCCGCTCCGCGCAATCCTTGCGACGCCGAACGGGACCAGATGATCGCCGTCGGGGACCTCGCCCTTGGTGGCGAAAAGGGCCTTCATCTCCAACATCATGACCGGATCGGAGGCACGCAATGCGGTCTTCATGAGACCCTTGGCGTCGGCTGGCGTGGATGGCACGCATACGATCAGTCCTGGCACATGCGCCCACACCGGATGATAGGCGCCGGAATGGTGCGGTCCAGCCGAACGGACCGCGCCAGCACCGACCCTCACAACCATGGGCGCATTCATCTGGTTGTTGGACATGTAGCGCAATTTTGCCGCCTGCAGGACGATCTGCCCCGCCGCTTCGAACATGAAATCGGCAAACATCAGGTCTGCGATCGTGCGGGCACCCGTCGCGGAGGCACCGACCGCTGCACCCGTAAACCCCTGCTCGGAAATCGGCGTATCGACCATGCGCTCCGCGCCGAATTCCTGCCACAGGTTTTTTGTGTGCGCGAAGGTCCCGCCACGTTCGCCTGTGCCTTCACCGAAATAGAGGATCGCCTCGTTGCGGCGCATTTCTTCCGCGATGCCGTCGCGCACGGCGTCGAGCCAACCGGTCACCTTGCCGCCGCTTGCAGGCTTCGCATTCAGTGCATCCGGCGGGTTGATCGGCTCGGCAAAGACATGATGAAATGCCGTCGATGAGTCCGGTTCCGGCGAGTTGCGCGCAAATTCGAGCGCTTCCTGAACGAGCTTGTCGATACGCTCGTCGACAGCATCGAGTTCTCCGGCAGCCGCCGCCTCGAAATCCTCCAGCAGCTTCTTGCGAAAATTGACGATCGGGTCCCGTTCTACCCATTCGTCCACTTCCGCCTGCGTGCGATAGGCGCCCGTGACTGGATCGCCCTCATGGTGACCGACCGTGCGATAGGTCTTGGCCTCGATCAGGGTCGGGCCATCGCCGCGCCGCGCCCGGTCGACGGCTTCTCCCATGACCTCGTACATCGCGAGCACATCATTACCGTCGACGGCAATGCCGGGGATGCCATAGGCTGCCGCGCGCGATGCGATTTCCGGATTGAGGGTGGCTGACTTCAAGGGTGTCGCCGTCGCATAGAGATTGTTCTCGCAGACGAGCACCGCAGGTGCCTTTTGAATGCCTGCGAAGTTCAGCGATTCGTGGAAGCCCGCATGGTTCGTCGCGCCGTCGCCGAAAAAGGCAACGCCGATATCGTCGCGCCCTTGCGCCCTTGCGCTGATTCCAACCCCGACCGCATGGCTGATGCCGGCGGCCACGATGCCGTTGGTGCCGAACAAGCCGACGGAGCGATCATAGAGGTGCATGGTGCCGCCCCGGCCGCCGCAGCAACCGTCGCGCTTGCCGAAGAGTTCCGCCATGAGGATGTTGGGGTCCATGCCCTTTGCCAGGGCATGGCCGTGGCCGCGATGCGTCGATGTCACCCAGTCGGTGGGCCGCAGATGTGCGCAGGCGCCGACCGCGGTTGCCTCTTCGCCGATATAGAGATGCAGGAAACCCGGCGTCTCTCCCTTTCGGCAGGCGATCTGGGCAACGCTTTCGAAGCGCCGCAGCAACTGCATCTGTTCGTAGAGACGCAGCAAAAGAGGAATGTCTAGATTGTGCCCGGCGCGAGCGGACTCTCTGCCTGCGGGGGCATTTCTTGCTGGACGGGCCATTTCCTCACCTTTTCCGCAACGTACCCTCTGGTGGATCGTTGCTTAATGTTATAATAGCATTATAGCTAAGTCGATGTCGGACGCAATTGGAATGAGCCACTTGGCTGAGCGAAATGAATGCAGCGCGGGGAGGGGAATTTCGTCAAATTCGTTTGCGTCAACCATGTGGTATCGGTACCATCAATTGCGCGAATGCAGAATAAATTTATAATAGCATAACGTCTTAAAGTGGGAGGAAGCGCTTTATCGCGTTCGCAGGAAAATGGCGTCTGACCGGCGGCGGAATTTGATAGTAACCCCCAGTTCGGGAATGGACGCCGCAAAATGTCATCCATCGGGAGGAGAGCAAGATGAGAGTAATTTCGAAACTTGGGTCGTTGGGCGCTATGCTCGGCGCACTCGTTCTTTGCGCGGCGGCTTCGTTTGTTGCGCCAGCCTCGGCGCAGACGGTCGACGAGATCATCTCGCGCGGCAAACTGATCGTCGCAATCGATACCACCACACCGCCCTACGGCTTTCTCGACAAGGATCTGAAGCCGACTGGCTTTGACATCGAGGTTGCGCAAAAGATGGGCGAGGCGCTCGGCGTTCCCGTCGAGTTCGTGACCGTCACGTCACCCGGTCGTATCCCATCGCTGCTGACGAAGCAGGTCGACGCGGTCATCTCGATCTTCTCCATCACGCCGCAGCGCGCCATCCAGATCGACTATTCGATACCTTACGCCGGCCAGTCGGCAGTGGTCATCGCCCCCAAGAGTGCCCAGATCAAGGGCCCGGAAGATCTCGTCGGCAAGAAGGTCGGCCTGACCCGTGGCACCGGTGAGGACGGCCTGCTCACTGCCGCCGCTGAAAAGCACCCCGGCATCGAGATCCTGCGGTTCGACGACTACTCGTCATTGCTGCAGGCGATGGTATCCGGCCAGATCGACGCCATGGGCGGCGGCGACTACGGCGAAATCTATCTCAAGAAGGCGCAGAACGGCGACGACTTCGAGCAGAAGTACATTCTCAAGACGTTCTACTTCGGCATCGGCGTGGCCAAGGACAATCACAATCTCAGGCAGTGGATCAACACCTGGCTCTTCACGCTGAAGGGTGACGGCACGCTTGAGGATCTGTCGATGAAATACCGCAACCAGCCGCTTCCAGTCTTGCCGGTATTCTGATTCAATCCTGGACGAAATAAGCCGGGGCCGTCATTCGGCCCCGGTATTTTCACAGTGATGTGGCGGGAGGCACATGACGACCGTTCTTCAATTCGGCCCTGTTCTGGTGCATCTCGACAGGCTCCTCTGGGGCCTGATGAAGACCTTGGAATATGCGTTCCTGTCCGTTGCCTTCGGCACCATGATCGGCATTCTTGGCGCCGTTGGTCGTGGTTTTGGTCCGCGCTGGCTGTCGGTCATCATCGCTGCCTATGTCGAGCTGATCCGAAACACGCCGCTGCTCATCCAGCTCTATATTGTCTATTTCTCGTTGCCGCTGATCGGGATGAAATTCACGCCGGGCACATCGGCGGTCATCGCACTGTCGATCCATCTTGGCGCCTATGCCACCGAGATCATTCGCGCGGGCGTGGAATCGATCCCCGTCGGACAGATCGAGGCGGCGAAATCGCTGGGGCTCAGCCCCTATCGCATCGTCCGCCACATTGTCCTCGTGCCGGCCGTGCGCGCCGTCTACCCGTCTCTCTCGGCACAGTTCATCCTGCAACTCATGGGAACGTCGATCGTCGGCGCGATCGCTGCTGAAGAACTGACGGCCGTCGCCAACAATCTCGTCATGCAGACCTTTCGCAGCTTTGAGGTCTTCATCGTCGTTGCTGTGATCTATTTCGTCGTCGTCCAGGCAGCGAGCCTTCTGCTGGCCGGCCTTGGCCGCCTGATGTTCAGGTGGAAGCAATGAGCCTTCGCGACTTCGGATTCAACGAGTTCTGGTTCATTCTGATGGCCGCGCAGTGGACCATTCTGCTGGCGCTCATTGCCTTTGTTGGCGGTGGTGCGGTAGGAATGGTGATTGCCGCCCTGCGCGTCGCGCCTGCGCGCCCGCTTCGCTGGGTCGCCACGGCATACATCCAGTTCTTCATGGGCACCCCGCTGCTGATTCAGCTCTTCATGGCCTATTACGGCGCATCGCTTGTCGGCTATCGGCCTGATGCGTGGGCCGCCGCCGCGCTCACCTTCGTGTTGAATGGCGGCGCGTTTTTCGGCGAGATATTCCGCGGTGCGATCGAGTCCATTCCCAAAGGTCAATGGGAAGCGGCGACATCGCTTGGCTTCCGCTTCGTGCGTACCTTGCGGCTCGTGATCGTGCCCCAGGCGGTCAGGCTTATGTTGCCGCCGACAGTGGGTTTCATGGTTCAGATCGTGAAGTCAACGTCGGTTGCGTCGCTGATCGGCCTGACCGAAGTCGCCCGCGCGGCTGTCCAGGTCAACACGGTCACGTTCGAGCCGGTCTGGGTGTTCGGGACGGCGTCGTTGATCTACTTCGCGCTGTGCTGGCCGCTGTCGCTCTATGCCAGCCACCTTGAGAAGAAGTTTGCCACCGGCATGGTTCGCAAGGTGGAGAAGCCGCTGGTGATGTCCGTCTGAGGGGGCTCAGGCACTGTCCCGGTCAACGATTTCGAAGCCGAGGCTGGTGATGGTCGGGATCTTCTGGTTTCCGCTCAGGCGTGACAGCAGCACGCGCACGGATCGCCGCCCCATCTCGTAGCGATCGACACGCACGGTGGTCAGAGGCGGAAAAAGCTGCGCGGCAAGGTCAATGTCGCCATAGCCGGCAATCCCGATGCGGTCGGGAATTTTCCACCCCCTTCGATGGCATTCCTGAATGGCGCCCACGGCAAGCGTGTCGCTTGAAAAGAAGATGGCATCGATATCTTTGTGGCGATCGGTCAGGCGATTGAGCGCCTCGGCCCCGCCCTGCGCGGTGAGTGGCACCTCGACTTCCATCCCCGCGCGATCCTTGATGCCGAGATCCTTCAGCGCGGCGTGGTATCCGATACGGCGCTGCTGCAGCCTGTCATTGCCGTGAATGGGCGTTGAGACGAAGCCGACCCTCTTGTAGCCCTTTGCCGCCAGATGCATGGTCATTGCATAGGCGGTCTCGAAGTTGGAGACGCCCACGACCATGTCGATCGGCTTGTGTCCCTTGATCTCGGAAATCTCGACGACCGGCGTTGCGCCATTCTGCAGAAGGGACCGCGCCGCATCGCTCTGCACGAAGCTCTGAAGGATCAGTCCCGCCGGGCGCCATCCGATCAGCGTTCGGATCGAATGCTCCTCTGCTTCGGTGGTAAATTCGCCCTGCACGAGCAGCATCGAGTAGCCGCTTTCGTGGCATTCGTCGGACATGCCCTGAACCTGTTCGGCGATACCGGAATTGATAAGCGGCGGGACCACCGTTCCGATCATTCGGCCGCTCCCGCGCATGCTGGAAGCCAGCCGGTTCGGCACAAAGCCGGCCTGATCGATTGCCTTGAGAACCCGCGCGCGCGTCTCCGGCGAGACCATGTCCGGGTTGGAGAGCACACGCGACACGGTCATGGGGGCAACGCCCACCCGCTTGGCGATTTCCCGAACGCCGAGCCGTTGCGCGCGCGGCTTTGGCGCGTCGCCTTCATTGCTCATGATATTTGGCTCCCGGTACACTCGATTTGACCGCAAGCTATCAGGCAGACGGTCAAACTCAAATGATCAGCCTCATCGGTGCGAGCAACTTGATCGTCGGCGGTGCGGCCTCTATCTCGACGTCGCGAAGGAGAATGCGAATGTCCACGACACTCTACGGTTTCAAGAGCTGCGATACGGTAAAGAAGGCCCGCAAATGGCTGGATGACAGGAGTGTGGCGCACACATTTTTCGACTATCGCGTGACGCCTCTCAACGAGGCGACCTTGAACGACTGGTTCGACCGGGCAGGCTGGCAGTCGGTGCTCAACCGCAACAGCACGACATTCAAGGAACTGCCCGAAGCTGAAAAGGCCGCGATTGACGAGGAATGGGCGAGGAAGAATATCCTCGCCGAAACCAATCTTATCAAGCGACCCGTTCTGGATACGGGCTCTGCATTGCTCTTCGGCTTTAAGGCCGATGCCTACGAGAAGGCGGTTTCAGGCTAACTAGGCCCACTCGCCCTTGCGCATCACAGGCGTTCTGGCGCCGCTGGCATCAAGTCCGTCGATGTCGATCTGCCCGGACCCGATCATCCAGTCGATATGGATCAGGCTCTTGTTGCCGCCCTGCGCTGCAATCTGCTCCGGAGTCAGTGACGCACCATTGACGAAACAGTCCGAATAGCACTGACCCAGCGCGATGTGACATGCGGCGTTCTCATCGAAGAGCGTGTTGTAGAACAGAAGGCCGCTCTTGGAGATCGGGGAGGAGTGCGGAACGAGCGCGACTTCGCCGAGACGCCGTGCCCCCTCATCCGTGTCCAGAACCTTCTGCAACACGGCCTCGCCCTTTGACGCGTTGGCCTCGACGATACGGCCGCCTTCGAAGCGCACCTCGATATTGTCGATAAGCGTCCCTTGATATGACAGCGGCTTGGTGCTCGACACGCGACCTTCCACGCGATGCGCATGCGGTGTCGTGAACACCTCTTCCGTCGGAATGTTGGGGTTGCAGGTGACGCCATTCTTCGCAAGCGAAGCCCCGCCCTTCCATTCGTGCCCGTCTGCCAATCCGATCCGCAGATCGGTGCCCGGGCCGGTGAAATGCAGCGACTGGAAGTTCTTCTCGTTCAGCCATGTGGTGCGGCTTTTGAGCGCCGCATTGTGCGCCTGCCAGTTGGCGACAGGGTCGGCGACATCTACTCTGGAGGCAGCGAAGATCGCGTCGGCGAGTTTCTTGACTGCCAACTCATCGGGATCGTTCGGAAACACCAGCTTTGCCCAGGCGGCATCGGGATAGGCGACGATCGTCCAGTTGATGTCGAAGCCGGTAATCTTCTCGAGTGCCGGCCGATAGGCGAGAGAGTTGGCCTTGTTGGCGCGTGAGACCTTGGCAGGGTCTTCCCCTGCCAGGAGCATCGGATTTTCGCCGCGAACCGCAAGACGTGCCGCGCCATTGGCGAAGGCCTTGGCCTGTCCCTCGTAGAGCCAGTCCGCTGCGCGGTCAAAACTGTCATCTGATCCGTAACGGAACCGCGCCAGCGTCATCTCGTCGTCACTGAAGAGGCAAGTCACAAGGCCAGCGCCAGCCTTGTAGGCATGTTCGGTGATCAGCCTTGCCAGCGGCAATGCCGCCATCGAGGACGTCATCACGAGATCCTGTCCCGGTGCGAGTTGAAGTCCGACCCTGATCGCCACCTCGGCAAGCTTGTCGAGCTTGACCGGATCGATGGCGGGCGAGATCGGCGAATTCGTACTCATTGCAATGTCCTTGATTGTCAGGTCTCGGCGAAGAGATAGCCTCGACAACAGCCGTCGCCAAGAGCCCAAGCACCTGCAGCAGCACCAAACGAAATCGGACCGATGCACCAAATAGGATGCTGGCAGTCTGGTTGCGCTGCAATATGCTTGGACACATGCAGCCAGTCTCTCCGTTACGTTTCGCCCTCGCTGGCGCCTTCGCCATGGCGGCTTTCATGGGCATCGGACGTTTTGTCTACACACCCGCGCTTCCGGCCATGATGTCGGAACTTGGCCTGACGGCAGGGCAAGCGGGCCTTATCGCTTCGGCCAATTTCGTGGGTTATCTGCTTGGCGCGCTGGGTTCGGCAGGCACATGGGCGTCAGGCCGAGAGCGTCTGGTGATGCTTGTCGCCCTTGCCTCCAGCACCCTGCTGGCAGCGGCCATGGCGCTGACCCATTCGGTTACGGCATTCATGGTGATTCGATTTCTGGCGGGACTCGCCAGCGCATTCGGCATGATATTCGTCTCATCCATCGTCGTTGGCCAATTGATGAGGTCGGGACGCGGTCAACTCCAGGCACTCCATTTTAGCGGCGTCGGAGCCGGAATCATCTTGTCGTCACTGATGACGGCCGCGCTGCATTCCGTGGGCGCGACATGGGCGGCGACATGGCTCGGCTCGGCTGTTCTGTCAGCGATCGCCTTGATCATCGTGATGGTGATGGTTGATCGGGGACCGCCGGTCAGCGCCAATGGCGGTCGCGAACTACCCCTGCCGAAGGATCGTCGACTGACCGCGATGATCCTCGCATACGGGCTTTTCGGCTTCGGCTATATCGTGACGGCAACATTTCTTGTGGCCATCGTTCGCCAGAACGGCGAGAGCTCGCTGCTCGAATCGCTTGTCTGGCTGGCCACTGGTGTCGCAGTCCTTCCGTCAGTCTATCTTTGGTCGCGGCTCGCCGCACGTATCGGGCTCGCCAAGGTATTTGCGATCGGGGCGGTCGTAGAGGCCGTGGGCGTCATCGCCAGCGTTGTCTTGACCGGCAAGATTGGGCCTCTGGTCGGCGGCGTCCTGCTAGGCGGGACGTTTGTGGCGATCACAGCCATCGGGCTCCAGTTCGGCCGGCTCGTCGCCCCTCATTCGCCCCGCCGCGTGTTTGCGCTGATGACCGCGTCCTTTGGCGTCGGGCAGATCATCGGCCCGATCTTTGCCGGTATGCTTGCGGAGGCGACGGGAAGTTTCATGTTGCCCTCGCTATTTGCCGCGCTCGTACTTGTGATCGCGGGCGCTCTTGTCGTGCGTGCGGACTGACCCAAAATCGCCATATCTGCGGCGTTGGGGTCTCACCCGTCGATGCCGTTCACCCATTTCAATTGAAGCTGGACTGTGACTTGATGCCGGCCAGCTCTAATTCGCCCAGACGAGGAATCCCTTTCAGTGTTCGTCTCGTTCTTCCCAAAACCTAAACTCTTCTTCATTTCGGCTGCCGTATGGGCGTTATTCGGCGTCCTGTTTTGGTTCTATGCGGGGAGGGACCTGGGCGCGGTTTTCGGCCTGCCGCCGCTCGCGCCCGGAGAGAAGCCGCCACTCGGCCTGCCGGTATTCTGGTCGGCGCCTTTCCTGTGGTTCTACATCTATTTCGCAGTCATGCTCGCTGCATTCTATCTGTTCTGGCGCTTCTAT
Source organism: Rhizobiaceae bacterium (assembly GCA_023953905.1). Taxonomy (GTDB): domain Bacteria; phylum Pseudomonadota; class Alphaproteobacteria; order Rhizobiales; family Rhizobiaceae; genus Arvimicrobium. Next base: position 35,302 of record JAMLJA010000028.1, read on the forward strand.
GCCCCGCATCCATGGCAGAACTGGTCGATCCTCGTTTCCGCCTTCATCCTTTTTTCGACCTATTTGGATGTGGAGGTCTACGTCGCACTCAATCAGTGGCGCGGCGTCTTCTTCGACCTTTTTCAGAAGGCGATCACCACGCCCAATTCCGTTACGGTGTACGAACTCTACGGCTTTCAGCTGATCTTCTTTGCGTTGACCGTTCCCAGCGTGATGCTCTTCGTCATAACCCGCTTTGTGGTCAGTCATTTCATTTTCCGTTGGCGCACCGCAATGAACGGGTTTTACATGGCAAACTGGTCACGCCTTCGTCACATAGAGGGCGCGTCTCAGCGTGTGCAGGAAGATACGATGCGCTTCTCCTCGACTGTTGAAGGTTTGGGCGTCGCGTTCGCTGATTCAATTCTCACCTTAATTGCGTTTCTTCCCTTGCTGGCGACCCTCTCCTCCTCGATCACCGAACTGCCGATTGTGGGCGCGGTGCCGTATTCTCTGGTTTTCGCAGCGCTGATATGGGCCGTGCTGGGTACGGGCATTGTCGCCCTGGCGGGTATCAAATTGCCTGGTCTGGAATTCAAGAATCAGCGCGTCGAGGCGGCGTATCGCAAGGAACTCGTTTATGGCGAGGACGATCCCGATCGCGCTCAGCCCCCAACCGTTCAGCAATTGTTCGCGGCTGTACGCCGCAATTATTTCACGCTTTATCTGCACTACAGCTACTTCAACGTTATCCGCTCAAGCTGGGGTCAGATTAACGGCAGCTTCATCAGCCTGTTGCTGATTCCGACGATAGCCGCAGGTAAGATTACCCTTGGTCTCTGGCAGCAGATTCTCACCGCTTTCAGTCAGGTCTCGTCTTCGTTCCAGTATCTCGTCAGCGCCTGGCCGACGATTGTCGAATTGATCTCCGTCTACAAGCGCCTTCGCGCGTTTGAGGCGACGCTTGACGGTGGCCCGCTTCCAACGATCGATGAACATTATCTGGAGCGCGAGAGGGCTGGCGTTGCGCCCGAGGATCAGCCTGCAGCCTGACAGGCTGGGGCCTTAGGCCGCATTTGGGCGGCTTAGCCGCCCAACTTGTCCCTAGGCGGGTTCCCGCCAGAGGTTCTCGCAAGATAGTCGCTGTAGGTGACACATGCCACATCCGGACGCACGCATGCTTCCGCCGCAAAGCGCTCGAGCGCCCGCCAATAGGCGCCACCGTTCATCATCGTGAAATGAAAACCGAGTTCAAGCGGCTGTCGGTCGGTTTTCAGCTGCGTTTCGAGCGCATTGTGGAATGCACGGTAGGTGCGCTGCTCGAATGCTCCATCGTGATCGTCCCGTTCCTGCGCGTCGGTGTGGCGTACGAAGAGATTGTAGTCCATCGCAAGGACACGACGCTCCTTGGGACCTTCAGGGATAAGAGGCAAAGCGAACCGGGTCACCGCGCCCTTTCGATCGGGTAGCGCGGGACCGCGCGACACGCTACTCGCGTCGAAAGTGAAGCCGTCTTCGGCCAAAGCCTGAAACAGCGCGGGGTTGGTGGAAAGGTAGGGTGCGCGAAAGCCGCGGATCTGCTGCGTGGCGAACTCCCGCCAACCGTCCGGCTCGTCGTCTATTTCGTTTGCGCGAAAGCCATCCCGAAGCACTGTCCGGAAACTCTCGAATTCCTTCAACCAGTCTGCCTTGCTCCACGACTTTCCATCGAAATGGCCGCAGGCATGGCTGCCGATCTCATGTCCTTCTCCGTGAGCAATCCAGATCTGGCGCAGCCGATCCGAGACATTCTCTTTCGATGGGGCAAAGCCGATATTCGACTTGCCCCGACCCAATCCGGGCGCGCTGTAGCTGGATCGACGATCCTTCGGAATGAGAAAGACGCATGACAGGAAGTAGGTGAATTTCGCGCCACTCCTTGCCGCAAGGGCCCGGCTCCGTTTCCACTCTGCGATGCCGTTCGAGTTGTCGAAGGAGATAAGCACATACTGCGGATCGGCGATCTTTGCCGCGCGGCGCGGTGGATCCGCGAGCGCGGGGGCGGCGAGACACAACGATGCAAGAGCGACGAGGCTGGCCCGCGACGGAAGGGAAACTGAATGCATTGCCTTGCGCTAGCGCTCAAATGTGGCCGGGGTTTGGAGCGGGGATTTCGGCCCGTGCACGGCGCACTTGATCCCGATCAACGTGAGGGGAACTGAAACGCTTATGCTGGTCCAGCAATTAATGAGGAAACGACATGTCCAATACCCCCCATACCCTTGGTGATGAATTCCCTGACCAGATGGAGGCGATTCACGCGCTCAAGGTGAAGGACGAGCGGTTCGCACGGGTTCTGGAGAAATATGACGCCGTGAACGACAAGATCCACAGGGCGGAAACGCGTATCGACGCAATCAGTGATGAGGCCGAAGTCGAGTTGCGCAAGCAGCGCCTCGCGTTGAAGGACGAGATCGTCGCCGCGCTTGAACGAGCCTAGCCAAAGGTCTGGCTGACGATCCTGACCTCGCTGCCGCGACGATCTGGCAGTGACACCGAGCGGCAAATTGAGCCATATGGTAGCGTCGGTCTCATGCCGACGCAGCCAGCCCGGTTTCTAGCCAGCCAGCAGGATCGTCATGTCTACCCTCATACTCGGCCTCATCGTCTTTCTAGGGGTCCATTCCATCCGCATTGTCGCCCCCGCCTGGTGCGAACGCCAGCGTTCAGCGATGGGTGAGGGAAGATGGAAGGGCGCATACTCGATCCTTTCCATAGTCGGATTAGTGATGATCGTCTGGGGCTTCGCAATGGCCCGCGCAGATACCGGTTATCTCTATGATCCACCTGTTGCTCTGCGTCACATTGCTTTGCTTCTCATGCTGTTGGCATTCGTGTCGCTGGCGATCTCGCTGTTTCCCGCAGGGCGCCTGAAGCCGATTCTCAAACACCCCACTCTTCTTTCAGTGAAGATCTGGGCGTTTGCGCATCTGCTGGCCAATGGCGAAACGGCGGCAGTGATCCTGTTTGCCGCCTTTCTTGCATGGGCTGTGATCGACCGTATCTCGCTAAAGCGGCGCGGCGCCCCAATTCCGGCTCCGGGGCCGATAAAGTGGGATGTGATCGCTATTTCGGTCGGTGTCGTGGTATATCTCCTGTTCATCTGGAAACTGCATCTCTGGCTGATCGGCGTCTCGCCGCTTTAGAAATGCCGTTAGCCACCAAACACCGAATTTCTGCGGGACCCCTTCCAACTGGGCAGAATTTCGCTAAAACGCGGGCTTCGCAAAGGCCCGCTTGGGCATAGACGGGCAGGGTTCATGTCGGACGACAGTTTCATCCGCGAAGTCAATGAAGAGATGCGTCGGGACCAGGCCAACGCGATCTGGAATCGCTATGGCGTTCTCGCCATCGGCGTTGCCGTGTGCGTAGTGCTCGCAACGGCGGGATGGGTCGCCTACGACTATTGGGACACTTCCCGCGCCAACGCTTCGGGTGATGAGTTCTCTCAGGCTCTGGTGCTTGCCAATGGCGGCCAGGCCGATGAGGCGCTGCTGGCGCTGAAGAAGCTTGAGGACGAGGGCTATGGCGCCTATCCGCTGCTTGCCCGCATGCGTGCCGCCACGGTTCTGGCCGACAAGGGCGATTTCTCTGGCGCGGTTGCGGGGTTTGACGCGGTGGCAGCCGACACGACAATTCCGGTTGGCATCCGGGATATGGCAAAGCTTCGTGCCGCTCTCGTGCTCGTCGACAACGGCACTTATGAAGAGGTCGCGAAGCGGGCCGAGACGCTTGCCGCCGATACCAATCCGCTCCGGCACTCAGCGCGTGAGGCCATGGCCCTGTCGGCTTGGAAGGAAGGTAAGAGCGCTGACGCGCTCAAACTGTACGAGCAGATTAACGCCGACGCGGCAGCGCCGCGCAATATTCGCGAGCGCGCCACCATGATGGCTGAACTCATTCGTGGCTCTGGCGCTGCGTCGTGATGGACCATGAGTTTTATCGCAGCAATCATCGGCCGGCCTAACGTCGGCAAATCCACGCTTTTCAACAGGCTCGTAGGTCGCAAGCTTGCGCTGGTCGACGACACGCCGGGCGTGACGCGAGACCGGCGTGTTCATGCGGCAAAGCTCTACGATTTGACGTTCGATGTCATCGATACGGCAGGTTTTGAGGATTCGGCCCCAGAGACACTTGCCGGCCGGATGCGCCAGCAGACAGAGATCGCAATTCGCGAGGCGGATATCGTTCTTTTCGTTATCGATTCGAAATCGGGCCTGCTCCCTGACGACAAGACGTTCGCCGACATTGTGCGGCGCTCAGGCAAGCCGGTCGTGCTTGTTGCCAACAAGGCTGAGGCGCGTGGCGCGACCTCCGGAATGCTTGAGGCGTGGGAGGTCGGTCTCGGTGAACCCATTCCGATTTCGGCCGAACACGGACAGGGCTTGCCGGACCTTCGCGACGCAATTGTCGAGGCGCTTGGTGAAGAACGCACGCTCGATCGTGATGATGAAGACGATGAGCTGCTCGCGGAAAGTGAAGTTCTCATTGGTGAGGACATTGGCGATGACGACGAGGAGATCGGCTACGATGAGAGCAAGCCCCTGCGGATCGCCGTTGTAGGCCGGCCGAACGCGGGAAAATCCACTCTCATCAACACGCTTGTGGGCGAAGAGCGGCTTTTGACAGGTCCGGAAGCGGGCATCACCCGTGATTCGATCTCCGTTGACTGGGACTGGCGTGGTCGAAAGATGCGCCTGTTCGACACTGCCGGCATGCGCCGCAAGTCGCGGGTTCAGGAAAAGCTCGAAAAGCTTTCTGTTTCCGACGGGCTTCGTGCCATTCGGTTCGCTGAAGTGGTTGTCATTGTGCTTGACGCCACCATTCCATTCGAGAAGCAGGATCTTCAGATCGCCGATCTGATTATTCGCGAGGGCCGGGCTCCTGTCATCGCGTTCTCGAAATGGGATCTCATCGACGAGCCGCAGCAGACGCTGGCCGAACTGCGCGAGAAGACGGAAAGGTTGCTGCCGCAGGCGCGCGGCATCCGTGCAATCACCGTTTCCGCCGAGACCGGCAAGGGACTGGACAGGTTGATGGAGGCCGTCGTTTCCACCCACAAGGTATGGAACAGCCGCATTTCGACGGGCAAGCTCAATCGCTGGCTTGAGGGCATTCTGGCGCACCACCCGCCACCGGCTGTTGCCGGTCGCCGCTTGAAGATTAAATACGTGACCCAGGCCAAGACGCGCCCGCCAGGCTTCGTCGTATCCTGCTCTCGCCCCGATGCCATGCCGCAATCCTATGTGCGCTATCTCGTCAACAACATGCGCGAGGCGTTCGATATTCCCGGCGTGCCGATCCGCGTTGCCTTGCGAACCTCGGACAATCCGTTTGCGGGCCGCGCAAAGAAACGAACCTGAGCGCGAGAAGCTGTTCTCTCAGGGCGCGTTAACTCCCCATCAAGGTTAATGCATCATTGTTTTCTCCAGTGGGGTTCTGTTGCGTCCTGGAGAGTTTACGTGCGGCGATTTCGTCTCGCGCGGCGGGCAAATCGTTTCTTGCCTGCGGCGCAATCCTTCCTGTCTCCTCTGGTTGTCGGCGTCGGTCTGTGGATCGGCTTTCCAACTGTTGCCGCCTATCAGGATATGACCAGCATGGTGTCCGGCCTTGAGGGCGGAAACGCCCGCTGGACCGCCTTCGTCGAGAAATCTGTCGCCGGCTCCCTGCATGCAGCCGAGATGCCTTTTGTCGACGGCGATTCGGTGACCGGCTCCATATCGGGCTCCGGTGTCGACATGGCTGGCGTGGGCAAGGTCGCGTTCCGCGGCAAGCGCGGCAAGCCGGCAGACACAACGGACGAAGAGCGCATCAACAGGGCCGACAAGCGCGATCGTGTGGTCAAGGTTGTCCCCGTGGCGCCGCCCAAGGCCTTCAACGCCGGCTCGATATTCCAGCGCAGCAGTTCGCTGATGCGCCCCACACTCAACGGTGAGCCCAGGATGGCTTTCGCCAAGCCCGACATCGCCGGTAAGGAGATCCAGATCGCAGCAGCCTTCCATCCTGCGGTCGAGAAGCGAATCAATCCTGCCATTCCGCGATATCTCGCCGATCTGGTCAACAATGACAGGCCCGACGTCCTCGCGACCGCCTATGCACCTGTTGAACCCGATTACGCGAAGGCCTCGCCATTCGAGAGCCTGCTGAGGGAAGAAGACGCAGATGCAGGTCGGTTCATTCCGCCGCTGCAGCCGGGCGATCATTCATGGATGGAAACGCCTCTGCCCGCCGCTACTTTCTCCGCGCCCGAACAGGCCTGTCTGGCAAACGCCATCTATTTCGAAGCTCGCGGAGAATCGACGCGCGGTCAGGCCGCTGTCGCTCAAGTCGTGCTCAATCGCGTTCGAAATCCTGCCTATCCGGCGACGATCTGCGGCGTGGTCTACCAGAACGAACAGTGGAAGAATCGCTGTCAGTTCTCCTTCGCCTGTGATGGCGTCAAGGACCGGATCTTGAGCCCATGGCATTACAAGCGAGCCAAGGATATCGCGATGGCGGTGACCGCCGGCAAGATATTCATTCCCGAAGTGGGTTCATCCACCCATTACTACGCCCAGTATGTGAGCCCCGGCTGGGCGCGCACCATGAAGAAAATGACCAAGATCGGTCTTCATATCTTCTACCGGACCTATGGCGGCGGCTGGAGCTAGCTCAACGCTTGGCGGATGCCAAACCTCTGGATTCTGATGCCAGACAATCCCCAACATCCGTGCGCATGATGTCGCACCTGATTAAGTATTTGAATTTTCAAGCCTAAACTCTCTGTTTGATGACGATCGCGATGGCTTGACTGGCGCAGGACCGCTAACTATGTTGCGCTCGACTTTGAAGCGGGCAGGCGGAAGCGTTTTGACCGGGCTAGGGGGTTGCAATGGCCGGAACTGACGGGCCAGGCGAATCCGGCAAAACTGGCTCCGGTAAGACTGGAAGCATTGATCGCGATGGCGACCTGGAGAGCCGCCGCCAGCAACTTGGTGCGACGATCGCGGCAAGGCAGGCGGTAACGAAGGTTGCCAAGGACGGGCCGGATTCGTCCGGCAAGACAGGAATTGGCGCTGCGCTGAAACTGTCGAGCGAGTTCATCGCGGGCATTCTCGTCGGTGTTGGACTTGGTTGGGTGATCGACTATTGGGCGGGAACATCGCCCTGGGGGTTGATCATCTTTTTGTTTTTGGGGTTTGGCGCGGGTGTGCTGAATGTCATGCGGTCGGTAGGCGTTGTTGCTGAAGCCGGCATCAGACGGCCGGATGGTGACGGTGACCAGTCGGCGGGTACGTGAACTATGTGTGTTTTTGGCAGAGCTATCGCGAGGTCCTAGGTGGCAAACGAC
>JAMLJA010000029.1 GCA_023953905.1 Rhizobiaceae bacterium
GGTCGTCGCCGGTGTTCTTCCTGAGGTCGAGGAACTCCTCGATGTCGACGTGCCAGGTCTCCAGATAGCCGCAGACCGCGCCCTTCCTCTTGCCGCCTTGATTGACGGCAATGGCCGTGTCGTTGGCAACCTTCAGGAACGGCACCACGCCCTGGCTCTCGCCATTGGTGCCCTTGATATGCGCGCCGAGGCCACGCACCGGCGTCCAGTCATTGCCGAGGCCGCCCGCATATTTGGACAGAAGCGCGTTGTCCCTGATCGCCTTGAAGATACCGTCGAGATCGTCGGAGACGGTGGTGAGGAAACAGGACGCCAGTTGCGAGCGCAGCGTGCCTGAATTGAACAGCGTCGGCGTCGAGGCCATGAAATCGAAGGACGACAAAAGGTCATAGAACTCGATGGCGCGCGCCTCACGGTCGATCTCGCGGATGGCCAGGCCCATCGCAACGCGCATGAAGAAAGCCTGCGGCAGCTCGAAGCGCTTGCCCTTCGTGTGCAGGAAATAGCGGTCGTAGAGCGTCTGCAGACCGAGATATTGAAACTGCAGATCGCGCTCCGGCTTCAGCGCTGAGCTCAACTTCGCGAGGTCGAATCGGCCGAGTTCCGGATCGATCAGGTCGGCATTGATGCCTGTACGAATGAAGTCCGGAAAATAGGAAGCGTAGCGCTCAGCCATCTCGGTCTGCGTCGCCTGCTCGGAACGGCCCGAAACGAAACTCAGCGCCTCGCGCCGCAACCGGTCGAGCAGCAGCCGGGCGCTCACGAAGGCGTAATTCGGCTCCTGCTCGACGAGCGTGCGGGCCGCCAGAATCGGCGCCAGCGACAATTCATCAAGCGTGATGCCGTCATAGAGATTGCGCCGAGCTTCGGCGAGGATCGGCTGCGGCGAGACGGCATCGAGATTGGCACAGGCCTCCTCGATGATGCGGGAAAACCGGGCATCGTCCAACGGAACAAGGCTGCCGTCCTCCGCTCTGACCTTAAGTCCCGGCGCCGCCTTCAATTCCTCAGCAGCCGTCTTGGTCGCCGCCCGCTCCCGGGCGCGCTCGTCGCGATACAGCACATAGGCGCGGGCAACCTTGTGGTGCTCGCCGCGCATCAGCGCCAGTTCGACCTGATCCTGGATTTCCTCGATATGGAATGTCCGGCCGGCGTCTGCCCGGCGGGTCAGTGCGGAAACCACCTGGCTGGTCAGTTCTTCGAGGATGTCATGCACACGCCGTGACCCGGCCGCCGTCGAGCCCTCGACGGCGAGAAAAGCCCTGGTCAGCGCAACCGTGATCTTGGTCGCGTCGAAGGGTGTGACCGAGCCGTTGCGCCGGATGACTCGATAGCCCGGCTCGACCGGAACATGCGTAGATTTCTCGATTGCTGGAGTTGGAACCCGACGGGTTCCGTTGGTGTGAAGCGCTGTCGCCGACATCTGTTTCCCCGTGGCGTTGAGGACGGGGAGATCGCGGGACGCAAAACGATCGACAAGGCATCATCCAAGTGACCGCAAGCGCACCATCGGACACCCCGCCCGTGGACGTTCATACTGTCACGGCAGGTCTCCTGGCTCGCAGGTCGTCGCTTCCGTCGGCCTTCCCAGCGCATTTGCGCCAGTGGCATTACTCGACTGAAGCTCGCTGCTTACAGTTGCGGGGGCAGCGCCGGCATCACACCGGCTTCCCTCTTAGCTCTCAAGTCGGAAACTCGACTCAAGAGAACCGTGACTTCTATATGTAGCGTATGATCCAATCTGAATGTCAACCGATTGGAGCAGGCGACGATGGCAGTCCGACAATTATTGATCACCCAATGTCGGCTTTGCGCCTTCCAGGTGGTCATTCGGACAGCTGGATCCCTCCACCAAAAGCGGACATAGTCGCCGCCCTTGCGCCGATCTAGGCAGGCAATCGGATATTTTCTGGTGCGGAAACGAGGGTCGGAAGGCGTCACAATCCCGAATATTGAAGCTTCTCAGGTGTTAATCGGGACCGCCTCCGCTTTGATAGAACTCATAGCGTTCCAGAAAATAGGCATACGCCCGGTCGATGACTAGCGGGTCAAAAGAGGCCAGTCCCAGCGGCACCGGATTGCCGGTGGATGCACCGAGCGGAGCGTGAACGATCGCCGCCACCATGACTCCGGGCACCAGCAGAAGCTCTAGCGATTTTGGAAAGTCACCGACGCGTACAACCTGAATTTCATCGAACGTTTTTGCAGTGTACTGTGCAGGCTTGTCCCATGCGTACAGGCAGATGGATTTCATATCCGGCCTATCCCCGGGCAAAGTGCGCGCCGCCTTCTCGTGTATCAAAGTCAGAAGGTCTCGCTGTTGGGTCGTGGCTCCCCACCTGCGGGTCTGTGGCGCGACCACGTAGATGTTCGCCGGGGCTTCGGTCACGTTTCTCAAGCCGTAGTCGAGCACCGCCTGCATGCGCTCGATATTGGTCGGCAAAAGTAACGAGCCGACGATAGGAATGGTTTTTCGGTCGGTTCTGGGTTCACCTGCGCGGCTGACCGCTTCCCTCCAGTAGCGGACTTCGGAAAGACCGTTCCGCGTCGTAAACTCTTTGAGGAATTCCGGGGCCATATCGATTAGGGTTTGATACCCGGAGGCGGCATCGAGCTGAGCGGCCGAGGTCTGTTGATCCTTGACAAACAGAGCCACGGCGCGCTCGATCTCGGGTCGGTCAGCGATCTCGTGATCCATCCTCCACAAGGACAGGTCGATTTCAGCGGCGCTGGGATTGGATGCCTGGGCGAACGTGACAACGCGAAGAGGCATTTGGTATCTTTCGCCCGGCGTAACCACCGGATCGATCGAATAGATGTCACGGCGCTCGGTCTTGCCGCGATCCACCTGATCCGCGAGCTCCCTGAAGAATTGCTTGAAACGAGCAGGGACGCGCTCCGCTACTCGGCCTGTTCCAGCCGGGTCTTCGGAAGGCAGCTCAGGCAGAAGCCGCTCAAGCTCATCGAGGAAGCGTTTGACCTGGGGAGCGATCGCCATGAGGTCGAAACCGAATGAACGGCGTCGTGCCTCGACGGTGTAGATCGACGGCTGTTCGTCGCCTTCCTTGAAAAGGCCCTCACCCGAAATCGTCAACCAGAGCTTTCCAGCCCTGCGCTCCAAATAACCCGGGCCAACGGCTTCCTCCAGAACATACGCCATTTCAGTCTGGCTGTAGCCGAAGAAGGCGGCTGCATCTTTGTCAGCGATCCCAGGGGCTGCTTTGACGAGGCGCAGCAAAAACTCAAGCGTCGGGCTTACCTGCCCCAACGAGGCCACCTTGTAATTGACCTCATAAATGCGACAGGGCAACAGTATATCGAAAATGTCGAGGTCAACGCGCCGGTCTTCCTCCGGCGGCACAAGTTCATGCCTCTTTAGTCGCAACAGCGGCCTACTAGGCGTTCCCATGGACGCCTCGCTTTTTCATCGAGTTGCCTCGGGATGAGCTTTCCGTGTCCCGGTCTGGCTGAGCTCCCAGCAAATCCTCCACGGCGATAACCGAAGCGACGCCTTCGCCCGTCCGTCGCCCAAAGCCAGCCGACAGCTGCCCCATGGGTCTGTTGGCTTTCCATCGATGGCGCGACCCAACGATCACAAGTCTATCCATCGCACGACTCGCGGCGACATTGATGCGGTTTGGTGTAACGAGAAAGCCATCCTTTATGGTTTTGACGCCAGATTCGATTCCGCCCAACTCATTGTTGCGGACAAGCGACAGAATGACGATGGGATTTTCTTTCCCTTGATAGCTGTCGACGGTGCCGACCTTCACATTCTTCTCTAAGAGAGAAGCCAGCGCGGACTGTCTCAGCTTTCGTTCGATTAGATTGCGCTGCGCAGCATACATACAGATCACGCCGATGCCGACCGGGTGATCCTGCTGGGTAAGCAGCCATTCGCGAAACCTGTCATCCGCGTGCCACCGGTCAAGCAAATGGACGACCGCATCGGCCTCTGCCGGATTGATCTTGCTCTTGGCTTCTCTGCGCTCGTAGCCCATCGGGCCTAGACCATCGGTCTCCACCCATGTCAGCGGATACTTCAGGTCATCAGGCAGCACCTGGGGATCGACAACAGGTTCCGTGCGACCGGCGAGAAGCGTGAGGTCGGGGTAAAATACCTCGGACACGAGCTGACCTATGGGAGAAAGCATCCGGTACTGGGTTTTCAGCCGCGAGCCGGCGGCGAGGCCATACCCTGTCTTGAACGTGCGCTCGAAATCGCTTCGCTTGATTTCCTTTTTCGCAATTGAAGTGCGTTCCGCGACGAGATTGATGACCTCGGGCTTATGTTGTGGCTGTAGCTGCGCATGGTCGCCGACCAAGACGGCCCAGCGCGCAGCCTGTAGCGGGACCAACAGTTCGCCGGACGTACAGCGGGCGGCTTCGTCGACAATCACCAGGTCAAAAGCGGTGGCCGTTAAGCCCAGCGATGATCGACCGAGTCCCACGCATGTTCCGACAACAATCTGGCGTGTGCCGGCGAGGAACGTATCGAAACTCCGCTCGGCGCGAGACACACTGCCGATAAAATCTCGGCCCAGTCCCGCTATGGATCTCAAACGGTCGATCCTATCCGCACCGACCGCATGTTGCCGTGCTGCGCGTCGCGCTATGGCGGCGGCCGCTTTGTCCAGAAAATCGCGCCAATCATCCTCGAAGCCGGATTCCGGCAGCGAAATCTCGATATCGAGCAGCGACAAGTGCTGTTGAAGCGTATCTTTTAGACCGTTGATCCGCTGCACCTGCGTTTCAGCATCGCGGTTCAGCTCGTAGATTCTCTGGACGACGGGCCTTACCGTTGTTTCGAGAACAACGACTTGCGAAATGATGTCGGGCGGAACTCCCAAAGTCTTACCCACCGCGGCCATGCGCTCGCCGAATGTGGCGCCGAAGCGATCCTTGTAGGACTGCTCGACGCGGGAGGTGTGATAAGGGCGTAGGGGTGGGGAAACTTGCCCATCATCCATGCCGACGCGGAGCAGACTGGGTAACTCTCCGGTTTTGCGGAATAGAGCCAGAACCGATTCTGCCGCATTGTTTACCGCCTCATGCGACTGACTGGACAGAAGGACGTTCCGAACGAGCCCTTTGGTGATCGCATAGTGGGTAAGAGCGGCAATGAACTTCGTTTTTCCTGTCCCGGGCGGCCCCTGGAGAAGCCCCACCGGCCGGGTATTGATGATTTTTCGAAAGGCTTGCGTTTGGTCATCATTGAGGCCGTAGAGCGCCAATGCCTCGTCGCTCGCTGGCTGCTCCGCCATGTCCGGGGTCGCATCAGAGCGCGTATCAAAGACCGACAACAGGCCGGTGGCACGACCGTTGCCAGCCAGAACGCGGCCAACGGCGTCGGTCCGGCGTTTGAGGCTGGTGCCCTCGAAGTGACTGAGAAAGCGAAGGCGCTGTCCAGCTTCAACGAGCCGTGGGCCGAAGGACCATCCGCCCTGTGCGTCGATGACAGCAAGGTCTGGCTTCGACCGGTTCAGATCGAGATCACCGATACGGCGCCAGATTCCTTTCTTATCCTGCTTCTGAACGCCCACGGTATCATTGCGGGAGAAGTCGAACTCACCGCTTTCCAGCTCCACGATGACCTTGTGGCGGCCAATGCCGCGATCGTAGGCGCTATCAAGCTGGGCGACGCCTTCGGTGGTGAGTTCATTCTCAACCTCCATAAGCACACGCCACAGTTCCGGCACGTCGATATCGGTGGTCGGTGTATCGCTTTCGGCGATCTCTTCGGCAAGGGCGTCTTCGGCCTCGTCTTCTTGCGGCACGAGATCAGCGCTTTCCGGTGTCTCGGAGGCGGCCGGCGACGCAGAGCCGGAGATTTCTTTTTCGATCCTCGCCTTGACCAAGGGATCATTCAAGATGGGTTCGAGCGCCGATAGGTCCGTGACATCAGACCTCGTGACGTTCAGGGTTGCTCCGATCCTGTGGAATTCCTGTTTGGCCGCGAGGGCAAGAAGCCACTGTTCAAGCTTGCGTCTCGTTGCAACGGTTGCTCGCCCCTCTGGGTCGAGACGAACTTCGAGTTCTTCGAAGGCTCCGCGAATGTGGAGGGCCAGATAGCCACGATGAGGGTGACGACGGACGCGAAGAAAGAGGAAGCCTTCGTCAGAATCGATCGGGCCTGTCTGCTGGCCGGCGAGGGATACCGAAATTGCTTTGTCGTCGATTGCTTCCTTTTGGCCCTTCGATTGAAGCCGTTCGATCGTCTTTGCCAATGATTCTTGTAACGGAAGGAGGGTGGTCAGTGCGGGTGGTTTCTCGCGGCAGTCCCTGATCGCGGAGGCAATGTCGGCCCCGTCCGCGGGATCAAGATCAGACGCGGCCAAGATTTCTTCGGTGATTTTTGTAAGTGCGAACCGGTCGCGCTCCATGCGGTTCCCGCTATTGGGCGCGTACGCGGAACTTACTACTTCGCCGTCGACACGCGGCGAATAATCGAGCACATCGATAAGCGTCGGTTGACCTTCCGCACTGACCACTATGTTGGCCGGTTTCAAGTCACCGTGCCCGATTCCCTGCTCGTGCAGGGCATCCATGATGGAGACGAGGTTGCTGCACAAAGATAGGGCTTTGGCGGCGTCGCTAAACTCATGCGCGTCGGCGAGAACGGTATCTAGCGCAGCACCCTCGATCCACGCTTGGACAAGAACAAGACTGTCACCCAGCCAATGCACGCTGCGGACAGGAGCAATCCCTGTCGGTTTGTCGGCCTTCATGTCGGCAGCCCTGCGAACGAAGGAAAGAAGGCTTCCTCCCTCCTTCTGCACGTCGCCCCAGGCCGACTGTTTCCACTGCTTGACCAGGACCGGGATGTCATTCTCGACACTGCGCCATGCGTCCATACGGTCGCTTTCAATGATCATCTCCCCTTCAATGGGGAAAGTCGTGAATAACTGGCGTTGTGAGCGGATCGTCGTTCTGAACGATTCGAGCCCCGCGATTATTTCGTCAGGTGTTGGCCTCGACGCCGTTGCCCGGTTGAAAGATTCGAGGGCGATGGCCGCGTCCGCGAATCTCTGATCAGGACTGATTTCCAGAGCCTCCGCGAACCAGTCATGGAGTGCGGCATACGCGTTTGCGCCATCGACTGTGGCCTTCCATTCCGCCGGCTCGCCTGATGGCAGTTGACCGAAAAGCAGCTTGTGCACCGCGACGCCAAGCAGAAAGACGTCCCGACGCTTCGGACCGCTATCCACGCCCAGCACGTCCTCGGGCACCGTAACTCCAGAAAGAAATTGATAACGGGAAGGCCCGAGGGATTTTCCTTCCGGAATACGCGCCGCCAGCAAATGAGACAGCCTGACCGATGTTGGCAGCTCCAGCCAGATGCTGTGGCCGCCGATATCAAGATGTGACGCATTCTGACGATGCAGCGCCGCAACGGACGATACGATCTGCCGCGCCAGCTCGATCTTCTGACCGGGAAGAGTCGTGGAAGCCTCACTGATGGAAAATTCATTGAGGCGTCGCATGCGGCGCCTGCGATCGTAAATTTCCCAGTAGTTGACTCCACGGTCGGGATCATCCAGCCGCGGCGTGAGAAGAGTTCGTTCAAGCTCCTGATCCCGGTCGCGGAGCCAGTGGTAAACCTGCTGCTCGCGCCCGGCGATTTCTAGCCGGCCCTCCTCCGTCTGGAAGCGGCCGTCGTTGCACTTGGTGAAGTCCCACAATCTCAAGATTCCGAGATTGTTCTTGTTGCCTTCGTCCGTCGCTTCATATTCCCGGTAGATGTCACTGGGATGCGCGTAGCTGAAAATATCCTCGGCAAGATACCTCTGGAATCGACGCCGCCCAGGCTTGAACGGTGAATTGGGACCAACGTTAAAGAACCTGCTTAGCTTATCCTTCCAGAAGCCGTCTGTTAGGGGCCTGTGGAGGAACGTCGCGAGAGGGTCGCCAAAGGTCTCGTTTAGCTTGCGTGTATTCGTTGCAAGCTTGATAAAATCATCGACGGCTAGAACCTTTTCTTTTTCCAGCCCATCGAGGTGCGCGTTGGTGGCCAGGCCCGTGAGCACGACGAGTCCAACGATAAATGGTACCGGCTCACGGCGGGTTTCAGGCCTGCTCTTCAGATGACTGGCTAAGGGGCTGAGAACTTCCCGGCCGATATCGCCAATTTTCTGGACCGGGGAGGAGCCGCAGTCCCTGCCATTATTGTACCAGCGTCCGTCACGGTTCTCGATCTTACCGTTCCAATCCTTGATGTCGACCAAGAAGATGCGGTGATCGGAAACGATGATGACGTCGATTTCGCGTGATTTTCCAAGACCTAGCGTTAGATCGAGATTCGTGAAGGCATACCAGGTTGATGGCAGCTCCTTTTTGAGCCGCTCAAGGCCTTTTACCTCACGCGAATGAACGCCACGGCCGCAATTTGTGACCTGCATATCTCCCCGCCCTGTAGTAGGCGGAATATAAACAGATGTTCCCCTTCACGGAACAAATTTCTATCAATGTACTGGAGGTTGGGTAGAATGGCAGCTATCGCAATTTCTGTTGCCAAAGCGGACATAGGCTTCCGGCCTCGCTCCGGTCGGACCGATTGCATATCAGTCGGACGTTGAGCGGAGTATTCAGACGTCCCACGAGCGGACGTCCAAACGCATGGTAAGACGGCACATTAGCGCCAAAGCGGTTGCTCATCGTGTAGCCCTAGGGCCCGCAGGGTAATCTCAGCGAACTTCAGCACTGCGCGCCCATAGCGAGTGAGCGAGACTGTGCGCGTCATCATCTGCGCAGAATTCGCAGTCCGGCACTCGTGGGCGAAGCCGCCGAAGGCGGCCAATGGGCGCTCCCCAAGGGTCGACCGTCCAGTAGTTGGTTGTCGCTGCTTGGCGATTGGACCGCACGAGCTCGATGACCAGCAACACTCCTGCCAGAGCCGACACAAAGGCGAACGGCGCCAGTACCTGCCGGCCCTCGGGCGTGAGGAGCGCCTGCGCACTGCAAAGTTCCTTGAAGAGCGTGTCGTAGGCCTTGCCAACGATCCTACTTGCCTCGACCGAAGGATGCGCCTTCGCGATCCGCGCCGCCGCATCTGCTGTGATGAATCCTTTCCGAACCGTCTCGATGTCAATGCCGAGTCCGTGGGCGATCGACCGCTCGCGTGCGTGCTCGTCGGGAACGTGACGATAGATACAGGCGAGGCAGGCGTCATCTGTCGGCTGACTATGGCTGTGGACGATGACGGCTCGTGCATCGGTTGTGGACGCATCGATAACCCGCCGCGGAATTTCCTTCTGCAAGGACCGGCGCGCTCGGCGACTGTCCACTGTTACGATCGCGGTGTCGACGGGGCCGGTCTTGGCTACCAGTTCTCCAAATGTGCACGCGCGCGCCTCGAGTTTCAGTCCAGGGAAATCCGGCTGGGCAGCTTGTGCCAGTGTCACCGCCTTCGGCAGACCAACATGATCGCTGGTGAAGTAGAGGCAACGATTAGGGTTGCCCTCTCCAACGGCCTTCGGATCAACAACCGCCAAGGTGCCTCGAACCTGCAGATGGCGGAGCGCGCGCAGAAAGCCGTTCCCAACAGCTCCCCCACCGACCAGCACCGCACCGGAAATATCGAACGGTGTCGCAAGTCCACGTTCCGGGATGCCAAGCTCAGCAAAGTCCACGGACAGCGGAAGCGCAAGACGCGGCAGGCTCGACGACCCGATGACACGATGCAGCACAGCTGCCGCAATATGGCATGCGGCGAGCGCCGTCAGCAGCGGATGGACGTGCTCACTCGAATGACGCAGAGGCACCGGATCGATGATGACGCCACGCTGGTTCAGTGACGCATAAAGATATGGTCCGTACGTCGCGGGTTCTACGGGCCCGATCACCAGCTCGAGATCCGGCTCGGCTTCATCTGAGTGCACCACATGGATGGTGCGCTCGAGGAGGTCGCGGACTTCGTCGCCTGCTCCAGCAAGCCCGGGAGCCGCCGTTATCCGCACCGTCTTGTCGAGACGTTCGGCTGCATCCGCCTCTTCGATACCCAGGAGTGAGGCTAGCATCCGCGCGTTTTCCTGACCAACAGTTGTCATCCGCAAACCTCCAACAGGGTCACGCCGGGCGTTTCTTTCCACTCGTTGCGCGCCGACAGGACATAGGTCGCCGCAAGACTCAGGAAGTTGTCGAGTGTCGCCTCTTGGGCAAACCGTGGCAGCACCAGCGACAGCGCGCCCGCGTGTCGTATGATCGCCCATTTATCATCGGCCTCGGAGTGGAAGGCTCGGCCGGGATGGGAATGAACCTGGGCCAGAATGCGCAGGCGTTTTTCGCGCAGATGCGCAAACAGCATCTGCATGCTCTGGCGATCGAAGTAGAACTGCTCGGCCCGCGTCCGTTGTCGCGGCTCGTAGAGTTCATCAATGCGGTCGGTGCCGCTACCGAGCCAAAGCACGGCGCGTTCATGGCCAACACGCCCGCCTGCCTGCAATCGCTCGATGGTCGACGCCACGATGCTTGGTCCGACTTTGATCCGGCTCATCTGACCGCCCTTTTCCAACCGCGCCACAGCTGCTCGAGGATGCCGAGCAAATCCATTCCCGGCTTGCCCCGATAGCCCTCCCAGCTCTCGCCGAGATGGCTCGGATGCGTGTGGAACTCGCGCGAGCCGCGCATGCAGACAAACGGCCGGCCGGTCGAAGGATGGGCGCCTCCGTTGAAGATGCTGCCCACATTTGGCGGGGCCGAGCTCCGATGCGCACCGTTCGCCGACAGCAATTCAATCGAGGGCGGCAGGTCATTCCACTGGTCGCAGAGCATGCGAATGCGCAGCGGCTCCGCCGTCGCATGTCCGAATATGACATCGAGGTTCGGGTACTCCGCGCTGACGATGGTCCACGCACGGTGGGCGACAGTCCGCGCGCTCAAGCGGCAGACGTCGCCCTCGAACTTGGCCCGCGAAAGCTGCTCAAGCACCGCCGCCGCCCTCGCGCGGGCCCCACTCGAGCTCCACCCTGCCGGCGAGCCCGTTCTGCGTGAAGCTGCGATCGGGATTGATGTCGCGCCCGCCGACGGTCACGACCCAGTCGGTCGTGTCCGTGAGGCCCAGCTTGGCGGCGGCGCGGGCCAGCACCTGCTTGACCACAGTGACGGGGGGCACACGCAGCGCTCCTTCCTCAGGGAAGGTGCCGCTGGTCGTGAACACCGTCACCTCGACAAATTCGTGCGGGGTCTTGGGACGCGTGCGCAGGTGCTCAACCGCTTTGCCGGCCAGCGACACCGTCCCACCGCTCGACAGGACAATGTCGGGCTCACCGGCACGCTCCAGCACCAGCTCGCGATCGGGGGGCATGGCGATCAGCCTGACGAGAAGGTCGACAGGGATCGCCTCATTGCCCCAGACCTGATCGATTTCGTCGACGGTGAAGGAGAAGACCCTGTCGCTCTGCAATGCGTAGAAACGGGGCTCGACATAGTCTCGCAGGTCGATCTCGGCGTCGAGCTCCACAACCTGGGTCCGCCCCGCCGCGGCGAGAATCAGGCGGTAGTCGGACGGTGGCTTCAACCCGCCACGCGTCAGAACCTCCCGGCCCGTCACGATCCTGTCGCGGGAGGTCACAGGCGCGTCATTCAGAAAATAGGCCTCAGCACGGGCAAGTTCGGCAGTAGCGCTCATCGGTCAAATCTCCATGCTCGGGACTCTTGACGTCGTCCGCTTCTGGACTAAACTTCGATTCGAGTCCCACTATAGACAGTCTATGGGGAGACTAAATTCGCAGTCAAGTCCAAAATGAGATCGGAGCAATGGCCATGGGAGAAAGCGCTCCTGGTGCCCTAGCGGGCGCTGGGCAAACACGGATTCCTGTTGAATTGCAGGCCTTCTTTCGGATGGCAGAGCGATGGAACCTCTCCACCGACCAACAGATCACCCTTCTCGGGTCCCCGCCGCGCTCAACATTCTTCAAGTGGAAAAAGGAGGGAGGAGCCGTCCCTCCCGACACTGTCGAGCGCCTCTCTCACCTGCTGTCGATCTGGAAGGCGCTGCAAATTCTCTTCACTTCCGACCAGGCGAGCGACGCCTGGATCCACGCCTCAAATGACTTCTTCAACGGAGACAGCGCACTGGACGTCATGCTCGGGGGAAAGGTGATCGATATTTATGCGGTTCGGCGGTACCTCGATGCCCAGCGTGGTGGATGACTACCCGATCGTGCGCTTTGCCGCCGATGGATACCGGCTGATCCCTTCGCGCTTCCCGCCGGTCTCAGTCTATCGCGACCTCGTCGCGCCCGACCAGGTCGAAGCCTTGGTCGAAGTCGAGAACAAGACCAATCCCCGCCTGCGCCTGCAGGACCGCCTCATGGCGCGGCGCGAAGGACCAAAGCCCGATTCCGCCATGCTGCAGAACTGGAACCTCGCTCCATTCACCTATGAGAACCCCGAGGGCACGACATTCTTTGCCCCCGATCGATCATGCCTCGAGCTCGCCGACACGCCCCAGACGGCGCTGGCGGTCTCGGTCGCGCGCCGGTCGCGCTTTCTGTCGCGCACGAAGGAAGCAGCGGCCGGTCTCGATATGAGGATGTTGAAAACCCCTGTCGATGGCAAGTTCATCGATCTGCGCCAGGTGTCGGCCGAGCTTCCGCAAGAGCAACGCTGGTCATTGGCCGACGCGGTGCCGCCCGATGTCGACGGCATCCTGTTTCGGCCGGCCGAGCGTCCCACGGCAACGGCGATTGCGGTCCTCAAGGGGCAGGTGCTCAGCCGGTCAATTCAGACAACGCACTATCGCTTCGAATGGAACGGTGTTCGCATCGACAGGCTCTACGCCTTCGACGAGGAAGGGACTGTACTGCGCCCGGAGAGTCTGGCGGGAAAGGAAGAGGTTCTTGCTGCGTAGAATCGAAATGGTCCTGGCTCGGACAAAGGCCTTATGGCGCGCGCTCTGGCCTCGCCGACCATCCAGGCTGCGGCCCGCGCCCACGCAACGTTATACGCCGAGACCGCGGGTCCGCCTGGCGCATTGGCAGGCGACCGGTTCGGCACCCACGGGCCATTGGAACGCCTGTCACCCCTCCACCGAGCATATCTTCAAAGCCGAGGTGACCTGTCCGCGTGGCCACCGGCTTACGCTCAAGGGGCACTCCATCAGCGCTGGGGGCCAGGTCCAACCGAGCATCATTTGCAGGCATCCCGGCTGCGACTTCCACGAATTCGTCGTGCTCGACAACTGGGCACAGCGTCGAGCGGCGCTGTCCGCGACGCCGCATTAGCAGAGGTCGGGCAACGAGAAGATCTTGGCTATCAAGCGTCACACCGTCATCGTCGAAGGCAAGCTCGCCTTTCGCATGCAGCGCATCGCGGCGGCGCGTGCGGGAGACCACGGCCGCGACGTCGCAACGCTCTCCCTGCTCGCAGCCCGCCTCGCGGGCGGTTTCAGCCGGCCTGCGGACCACGCCATCCTTGTCCCGATCATTGCTCGGGCGCTCTCCGAGCTCGCCTTTGAGGAATTGGAAACGGTCAAGACGCGGCCGGGCATGGCGCGGGCCGTGCTTGCCAGTCTGGCGCGGGTATGGGCTGCGGACATTCGGTTCGACGATCCGCGTTGTGCGAGCGCGCGTCTGAGC
Organism: Rhizobiaceae bacterium; assembly: GCA_023953905.1. GTDB lineage: Bacteria > Pseudomonadota > Alphaproteobacteria > Rhizobiales > Rhizobiaceae > Arvimicrobium. Next base: position 13,578 of record JAMLJA010000029.1, read on the forward strand.
GATCTGGAGCACATTGAGGCCTACCTGCGCAGCCATATGCCGATGGGCGCGCTGCTGCCCCGGGATCTTCGCGACCGAGCGATCGCGGGCGCAGAACATGCCCGCGCCACGGTTGGCAATCTGCATTTCCATCGGCTGATTTCCATCGATCCGCTTTGGCGGCCGCTTATTACGGCCCTCGCCGCGGTTGTCGAAATCACCTGGGATGCGCCCGGCACCCGCGACCGCAGCTGGTTTCCCGGCACACTGCTGCCCACGGCCACGCAGCCCTCCCAATATCTGATCTGTGATGTTTGTGCCGATCCGCGCGCGGAGGTGGTCGAGGCACTTCGCTGGGCCCGTGAGCTGTTAAGCGACGGCGTAACTCAGGCCTCCGACATTGCGATTACCGGCGCTGACCTCGGCGCGTGGGATGACCACATGTTGGTCCTTGCCGCGGACGCTGAGCTCCCGATTCACTTTGCCAGCGGCGTTTCCGCCCTGAGCACTCGGGCCGGCCAAGCCTGCGCGGCGTTGGCAGACGTGATGATCAATGGCTTGTCGCAGGATCGCGTTCGCCGCCTGTCCTTGCTCTCCCCCTATCTGACGGAGGCACTTCCGGCTGACTGGATGAAAGGCATTCCCACCGAAGCGGGTCTGTTTGAACCAGAGCATTGGGCCCGTAGTCTCGAGCCGCTTACGCGCGCCGATGGGTCCTCCATCGCGGGGACCCTCATGCCAATGCTGCGTGACATCCATGTCGGACCAGAAGCGGCGGTCAAGCTGGGGGAGACACTGCTAAGCGGCAAGAGTCTCGGGCTCTGGCGAGAAGCCCTTCGCCTGGGACCGGCGGCGGCGATGGATATGACGCTGACGTCACTGCGTATCGCCGACGAAAGCGATCCCGCCAACAACGTCGTCTGGGCAAGAGCGGCAGACCTGGTCGGCGCGCCGCGCAAGCACATGCGCCTGCTCGGGCTTTCGAGCAGAAGCTGGCCGCGCGCCGATGGCGTGGACCCGCTCCTGCCCGATCACGTCCTCAGCGAGCATGACCTGGTCGACCTGCCCCGACTTGAGCGCGATCGGCTCGCCTTCGAGATTCTTGTCGGTCACCCGGCCTCGCGCGCGACGTTGTCGCGCAGCAGACGCTCGGCCGAGGGTGCGTTTCTCGCCAAGAGCGCGTTGGTTCAACGAAAGGTCACGGAGCGTCCTCGTTCGCGAACCAGAACGCCCGAACATGCATTCAGCGAGGGGGACCGCCTGCTCGCGCGCATTGAAGATGCGCTCGACCTGCCGCGCATGCAGAGCGTCACCGCCTGCTGGACCGACTGGACGCACAGGCTGGAGCCCACGCCACATGACGGCGGGTTTCGGAAAGACCATCCGGGCATTATTCGCGCACTGGGAATGCCGCAATCGGCAACTTCCCTTCGGCGCCTGCTGCGCGATCCGTTGGGCTTCGTTTGGGTGCGTGCACTAGGAATGACCGCGCCCGAGTTTGCGGTAGAGCCGCTGCAACTCGATCCCGTTACCTTCGGCGATCTCGTGCATGAACTGCTTCGCCTCGCAGTCGAGCGCATCGAACCTACCCCCAGCCTCGTCGCGGCGACTCGAGACGAAATCGAGGATGCCCTTGACGCGGCAGCACGCGAGATCGCGGAGCGGTGGCCGTTGACCCAGGCGGTGCCGCCGAGATTGTTGTGGCTGGACACCATCGAGGAGGCACGGCGGCGCGCCCGTCGCGGTCTCACGGTCGACGAGCGCTTCGGTCCGGGCACCCGCAGCTTTAGTGAGGTGCCGTTTGGCACTCCGGAATCGCCGGGTGAACGTATCGATCCCTGGGACGAACGCCAGGAGATCGTGATCGGCCAGTCCGGCATCCGCCTGAAGGGCCGCATCGACCGCGTCGATGTGAAGCCCGACCGCCGCGGTGTGCGAATGTCCGACTACAAGACCGGCACGACGCCGCGCAACCTGGATGACGTGATCTTGGGCGGTGGGACGGAGGTCCAGCGCGCGCTCTACGCCATCACGATCAGGCAGCTCATCCCGGAGGCGAGCACCATCATCGCCCGGCTCGTTTACCTCGACACGATGGGACCTGCTGCGGGCCTTGACGGCGATATCCTTGAGCGAGCGGAGCAGACAACGCTGCGCTTCATCGACATCGCGGTCGAAGGGCTCAGAAATGGCATCGCCTATGCCGGGCCGGATGCTTTTGCAGGCTATAACGACCTCAGGATCGCACTGCCGGCAGCGCTCGACCGCTATCAACGGCGGAAGCAGGAAGGCTTCAACGCCGCGCAGCAAAGGCTCGTGCCGTTTTGGGCGGAGCCGTGATGCTGAGCGATGCCGCCGAACGCAATCGTGTTCTCACCGAACTCGGCAAGACATTGCTGGTCGAAGCGGCGGCGGGTACGGGCAAGACGTCTCTGATTGCCGGTCGCGTGGTGATGCTAATGCTGCACGGTGCACCACCGCGCAGCATTGCAGCGATCACCTTCACCGAACTGGCCGCCAGCGAGTTGTCGTTGCGCATTCGCGAATATGCAACGCAACTGCTGGCGGGCGAAATCCCGAAGGTCTTGCGCGGCGCCGTCAGCCTTGAGTTGCTCGGTGACAGGAGGGCTGTCCTCAGCGCGGCGATCGATGCCTTCGACGAGATGACCGCGTGTACGATTCACGCGTTCTGCCAGCAGATCATCATGGCCTATGCCGTCGAAACCGGGCTCGACCCCGGATCACAGATGATGGATGCGCCTACGGCCGATGCGATGTTCGAGAGCGTCGTCTCCGGATGGCTGTTCGACCGCCTGTCCCACGGAACCGGCGAAGACCCTGTCGCCGTTCTCTCCAAATTCGAGCCACTCAAGGTCGTCAAGGACAGCTTTGACCTTGCCAAGCTCAAGCTTGCGCACCCCGGCGCCAGCACCGTCCCAGTCGACCTCTCGCTGCGCAAGGACGTCGACTTTGTCGAGAGCGTCCGCGCCTTTCGACGTTGGCACGCGAACTACCCCAAGGAGCGTAGCACCGGGGGGCTGATTGACGAGTTCGAAACGCTCGCCGAATTCTACGAGAACTGTTTCGAGACGCAGCCGACCTTCGCCCGGCTATGGGCACTTGCCGATCCGCCGCGCACGGCCTCTATGAAATGGAACGAGTTTACCTTCACCGAGCCGCGTAATCTTGGCCGCTGGAAATCGGCTTACGGAAAAGACGACGGACCGGGACTCTCCCAGCAGACGGACGAGTATTTCCGCACCTGTGTGACCCTGTTTGCCGAGCTGCTCGGCCAGATCGGCGATGCCATGGTCGGCCAGATGTCACGTGCGCTCGATCCGGTCACGGACCTCTATAGGCAACGCAAGGAAAACGCCGCTGTCCTCGATTTCGATGATCTGCTGCAGCGCGCCCATGCCCTCGTCACCACCAATGACGTCGTCCGAGTCGCGATAGGTGAGCGCTTTGCGCATATCCTCGTCGACGAATTTCAGGACACCGATCCGATCCAGGCCAGTATCCTGTTTTCGATCTCGGCGCGCAGCATGCCCGACCGGTGGCAGGACGCTGACCTTCGTGATGGGGCGCTTTTCTTCGTCGGCGATCCCAAGCAATCCATCTATGCGTTTCGCGGCGCCGATATCGATAGCTACAATCAAGCGAAGCAGGCCATTGTCCGTTTCGGCGATGACCGCATCATCCATATCGGTGCCAATTTCCGCTGCCAGCCAGGTATCATCGACTACGTGAATAGCGTGTTCCAGCCGGTTCTCGATGCAGACGGACAGCCAAGCTACGGCGCACTTACTGCGACACGCGGTGGAGCATTGCACGGACTCGCCTGCGCGTCCCATGTCGCCGTAGGCAACGGCCAGAAGACGAAGATGGCGCAGCAGCGCGATGACGAGGCGGCTACCATCGCACAGATTTGCTCAAAGCTCATCGAGGCCATCGAAATCGAAGACGATCATACCGGAGACCGCCGCCTTCTCGAGGCGGGTGATATCGCACTCCTCGCTCCAACGGGCACCGAACTCTGGCGCTACGAACGCGCACTGGAGTCGGTCGGCCTCGCCGTTGCGTCGCAGGCCGGGAAGACACTCTTCCTGCAGCAGGAGACGCAGGACGTTCTGGCGCTCTTGCGCGCGCTGGCGGATTCACGCGACCGGCTTGCGTTCGGTGCCGTCATGCGCGGCCCGATGGTCGGCCTGACCGACGAAGAGTTGCTCGACATTGCAGAAGAGGTCTATCAGGCCGGGCGCGAGGCCTCCCCCACCGGCCTGTTCGACATCACAACACCGCCCGCCCTAGTATCCCATCGCGTCGCCCGCGCTGTCCTGGAGACGCTGCAAAAGCTTCGCGCACGCGTAAACGTCACAACACCTCGCGTGCTTTTGGCCGAGGCAATCGAGCAGCTTCAGTTGCGTGTCGCGCTGTCAGCCCGCAGCGGCAACAATCGCGCCGCACGCTCGCTTGCCAATCTTGACCGGATTGTTGAACTCGCACGCGCGTTCGATGTCCGCGGGCTTCGGGCCTTTGTTCGCCATCTCCAATTCGACTGGGATCGCCGTGCCTCGCGCCAGGAAGGACGGATCGATGCCTCGCGGGACGCGGTCGAGATCGTGACCATTCACAGCGCGAAAGGGCTCGAATGGCCGGTGGTGATCCCTATCAACATGGGCACACAAGCGAGGCCCTCCGAGCGCTTTGTGCATCGGCAATCGGACAACACGCTGCACTGGGTCATAGGCGGCGTTTCGTCCTCGGCGCTTACGATTGCCCGCGAGGAACAAGCGCGGCGCCAGGCACTGGAAAATCAGCGCATGTGGTATGTCGCGTGCACGCGTGCCCGCGACCTGTTGGTCGTGCCCTATCTCTCCTCGGCGGGGTCGGCTGCCTGGTCGAAACTGGTCAATCTCCGATTCGACCTCCTCGAAGAACTGAAGTTCAATGCACTTGCGCCACGACCGAGGGTCAACTCCGACACTGTGGTGATCGCGCAGGATGCCTACACATTCGCCCAGCAGGCTATTGTCGTACGAGCCGCGACGCCGGCGCTGCGCTGGGTGAACCCCAGTGCCCATGATGCCGATCGAGCCGAGATCCTCACTCCGACCGTGTCAGCCGAACCCGTCGGCACGTTCGAATATGTCGAGCCGATCGGCGCCGGTAGGCTTCGGGGGCTGATCCTGCACAAGCTCATGGAAGAGCTTCTGACCAGGGAGCTTTCGCCACAGGATGATGTTGTCGCCCGCGCCGAGCGGCTTCGCGACGAGCTTCTTGCCATCGAGCCCATGGATGAGCAGCCGGTTCCCGGCGAACTCGCAGCGACCGCGCTGCAGACGTTTCAGCACCCCTATGTGCAACGTCTCCTGCCTGTCCTTTTGCCAGAGCTCTCCGTCTGGGGCGACTTGGAGTCCGGCAATCTTCTCGCTGGCCGCGTCGACGCGATCGCTATCGAGGACGGTAAGGTTCTGGAGGTTCTGGACTGGAAGAGCGATCGCGACACGAACCTGCACCGGGCCGTGTATGTTCGCCAGTTGCAGCACTACCTTCAAGCAACGTCGGCGTCGCGCGGCGCGATCGTATACATGACCACTGGAGAAATCGTGCCGGTCCTGCCCCAGATTGAAGCTCAATAGCTACGGGGAGCTCGCATGTCCGCTTTGGGTATGGCAGCCGAACAGCCGCTTCCGCACGGCTGGGCCCAAAAACGGACCGTCTCCTGTCGGCCCCCAACATGACGTTCGTAACCCGGCCCCCATTGCGACGTTGAGCTTTGCTGGTCCATGTCGAAAGGACGAATGAAACACTGTCTGTCCGACACAGGGGTCCAAGCTGCTGATCCTATTTCACAAGCCCCAAGATCGGTCCGTAGCCTCCATGCCAGGAAAAGTCGTTGCGACCCATCTCAGGCAAATAGAGCCCGACGCCATGGCCTCCATCAAGGAAAAGCGCATTGGGACAAACCAGCCGATCGCGAAACAGCCGGGCGAAATCATGGAAATTGACGGCATCATCGCTGACGGCGACCCGGACAAGCCCATTGTTGCAAACGCCGATGCCGCTACGCCGGGTCCTGTCGGCCGAGCCGGCGATAAGGGCGGGGTGCAGCTTGTTAGCAATGACCAGCATCGGACCGGATTGCGTTGCGAAACGAACATTCCGCCGCGCATGTACGAATTCGCCTGTCGGCAGGATGCCCGCACCCGATTCAGCGAGGAAGAAGACCCCGTTGGGCTTCTTGTAGAAATTCGGGACCTGCCCCGAAGGCTTGTCGATGCTGGTCGTATCCACTGGTCGCAGTTGCCGGCCATTCTCGACATAGAGGCCGAGCGGGGAGAAATCGGACCGGTACATCCCGGCATTGACGGCGAAACCCAGTTCGCGCCCTTCAACGCTGACCTTAGCGGCCACGTTCGAAAATGTGCGATACGGTTCGCCCTTGGGACTTTTCCAGAATAGCCGGAGATCGGATTTCATAGGGTCGAAGCTGCAAACGACATAGCCAGTATCCTCGAAACGCTCTTTGGCGCACTGCTGCGCGTGCGCCAGCACTGTGGCATTTCCCGCTGCGAGGGCGGACGCCGCAGCCAAGAGTGCGTTCTTAAGCAATGCCCGTGCAAACATAGCTTGTTTCCGATCGAGACCGCATCCTCATGCCAGCCCCACCTTAAAATCGTTGAGAATCCGAGCCAATCCGGGCGCACCGAGAAGCCGCACAACGCGCTTCGACTGAAGTTTCTCGATGGCGCGATCGTAGACGGCGAGATTAGTCGCCCCATTGAGGCGCGAGGGATAGATGATCCCGTCTGGTTGGGACGGGTGCTCGTAAAACGCCAAGGACCATCGGCGCGCCAGGTTCTGGCGCTGGGCCCGAATGACGTCGGTCGGCACTCCCACTCTGACGGCATTGTCACCTCTGAGATCAACGAGGCGAAGCTTGGCTGAGGTCACGATTTCCGCATAGCATCGTTGTGTCAGTTCCGCGTGGTCGATCGGAAGATCGTCAACCAATCCCTCTCGCCGATCCCGAAGCACGGCCTCAAGGAAGCACACCTTCAAGGAATCGCCGAGGTAGAGGACACCAAACCGATTGGCGGCAACACGACGCCGAGGATCGCTGAAGCGGCTCGGCGATTTCCCGTACCCCAGCGGATCGGGATAGGTACTCCAATAAATCCGTCCGAATGTCTCGCCCGGCGGTATGATCTCGATTTCGAGCTTTGCGGATCCGAAATCGGACGGAGGAGGAACGCTGGGCATTCAGTCGAAATCGCCTCTGGCCATACCCTCCGCCGCCGCCAACACCGCAGCGTCATCGCCCTGTTGAAGGGACTGAAGAGCAGTCCTTCCGTCGAGTGCGCCGTGGCGCGATACCAGAAACCGGTAAACCGCCCAGGCATTGCCCAGCACCGCATGGAGCGCCGGCAATACCGCGAATGGTCGGCCGTCCTTGTCCAGTTGCCAGACGGGAAACCGAAAGCCACGCTTGGCGCCATCGATCCCTAGCACCTGCCCGCTTTGCCGCTTGGCGTTGACCGTCACCCTTGAGGTGCCGAGCAGCGTGGCAAAGGCATCTGCGCTCAGCATATCCTCGCCGGCGACAATTTCGGCAACACGCCTGCGGCCACGCTCGCGCGCCGCGGTGAGCGCCGCTTCAAGTTCAGCGTCGAGCTTGCCCGCTTCTTCGACGGGAAACGCATTATCCTCCGCACCCGGTTGTTCCTCGACCGGCGTGATCGTCTGCGCGCCGGCGGCCGGGTCGACCTCCACCCGAAACGAAACGCGATGACCGATCTTGCGGCTGCGCGCGATCGCCTCCTGATAGCGTTCGAGCAACACCTTCTTGAAGTCAGCCTGTGCCGGTAGTTTCGCGGTGAAGCTTAGAGCGGCGACTCCCGCATGAGCCGCGGCCTCACTATGATTGCTGCGCTTTGGAGCGGCCATGATGATAACCTCCTGTTTCCACCAATGTGGGGGCAGATTGCAAGTTCGTCAAGTTGGATAATTTCGTAAAGGTGAGAAACCCTAACATGGGATGATCACACAATCCCCCACGCGCGAAACCTTCCCCTCCCCGTCATCTCCCGCAGCCCGAGCTCGCCAACGAGGTTGAGCGCCCCCTGTTTTGTCACCTTCAGCCTGTCCTGGATAAGGCCCGTCGAAACAAGTGGCCGCGACAGCACCAGTTCGACCAGATCGGGCAGTTTTGAACTGGCGCGCCGCTCCCGAAGCCGCCGTTCCATCTGGCTTTTCGCCAGCATCAGCCGATCATGCTCCTTCAGACCGGCCACTGCTGTATCGTGAATGGCGTCGAGAGAGGCGAGCAGCCGGTCATTGCGATTGCGCGCCCGCCGCCGCTCGCGCGGGATGTTCTTAGCGCCGAGATGCAGTCCGGCGAGATGGTTGGTGGCAAGTCCCTCCTGCCGCAGCAGCGCGGCCACAAGCAGTGGCCCGAGCCACGTAGCATGCTGCAGCACCTCGATGTTCGACCAAGCTTCAAGCAGGATCGCGCCGCGCAGAACGACCGGCAGATCGCGTGTCCTGGCGATCACGTCCTGCCATTCGGCCAGGCGTTCTTCTTCATTCCAGTCGAGATCGTAGATCAGATCCGGCCGGTCGTCCGGACGCGCCACTTTTGCCGGCACGTCAACGCCGCTGAGAATTTTCGACGAGCGCGCCAAGATAGCATCGATCTCGGCAAATTCCTCGGCCAGAAGATCGTCCTCGGAGTCATCCCGATCATCGGCTTCAACGGGGCTAGCCCCCTCCCCTTCCCTGCCCTTGCCGACCGCTTCCGGCGTCAGGCCACTTCGACCGGTCAGCTCCCGCAATCCCTCCCGGCCGAGTGCCCAGTTCGGCTTCTGCGACAGAATTCGCCGACGGACGCGTAAAACGGCGTGCGCGCGGGTAAGCTCGTGGGTCGGCGTGCGGATGTCCATTCGGGCGTCGTGCAGGACAAGGTCCTCGAGGTGGACGAGCTCACCCTCAAGCCAGCGCGCGGCGGCCGCGTCGGCAAAGTGCTGGCGTTCGACAAAGCCTTCGCGAACCGGCGACGGGGCTTGGGGTTCGTCGCGCCGCGCCAACGGTTCGGTCGCGCGCGCGACCGGCCCAAACAGGGTCTCTAGGGACAATTCGCGAATCTCGTAAACCATTGTTTTCACGATAGCTGATTTGGTATAGTCGAGCTATCTCGATGTTAGGTTGACTCATAGGGGATTTTCTTTGGTATGTATTTAACTATCGATAATGACCTCTTATCGATAGCGATTGATTTCGAGGCGCAAATCGCCCAGAATCGCGCTCCGGATGGCTGCCGGCGCCGTGCGGTGCGGCACTTCCCGGCCGAGAAGGCGCAAAAATATGTCCGAAACCCCGATCCGCCTGCCCGACGCCGCCACGGTCGACACCGTGCTCGCTGGTCTGGAGCCCGCCTCGGCCGACGCGGATCTCGCCCCTGCCCTGTCGGCCGCCTTTCCCGGCTTCACTTTCTCGACGGTGCCCGTCGACGATTTTTATTGGCGCGGCGCCGACCGCACCGTGATCGGCCCCGAGGGAGCGCGCCTTGGCGATTACGACGCGTGGGTCAAAAGCGAGCTGGCCGCCCTCGGCGGCGATCTTGCCACCTTCTGGGACCGGCATCGCGACAGCGGGCTCAAATTCGCGGAGTGGCGCGGCAGCGCCGTCTTCGCCTTCGCCCCGACCGGCCCGGGCGTCGCCGATTTCGTGCAGCTGTCGCTCGGCCGCGAGATCGAGGTTTTGGCCGGCCCCGTGGTCGATCCCGACCACGCTCCCTACCGCGATTACACACTCTTCGAGCCGGACTGGGTCAGGCGGGACCCTGTTTCGCAGGCGCCGGTGCTGTCCGGGCCGATCTATCGTTTGAAGCAACGCAATGGCCTCGTCCATATGCGTTCCCTCCTGGCCGCGTGCCAGCGCCTCGAGCGCGAGGACCGGGAAGCGCAGCGGCCGGAGATCGAGGCCCGCGTCATTCACGAGGTCGGGCCGGACTATAAGAGAAAGACGCCGTTCTTGTCCCTCAATCCGGGCTGGTTCGACTTCGTGCCGCGTGAGAACCGGTTTTTTGCTGACTGGGAGCGGTCGAGCGCAGCGACAGCGCGAATCTTCGATCACTGGGCCTTCGACATCAGCGACTACGAGGAGCGTGGCCAGCGCCAGCTCAGCTTCATCCCGCGGCCGCTGAAAATGCCGGCCGAACGGCTGCTTGCCGACGAGGACGTTTCCGTGCACCGGCTGATGGAGCGCATCGAGGCGATCGACGCCGAGGTGAGCCTGCCTTTCGCCTGGTTTTTCCTGATGACCCACGGCCACTGGGTCGATCCGGACGTCGGCGAAGCGATAGCCGAAGGGCTGCGCGCCGGCCGGGTTAGCCTCCCGGATCGCGACGCTGCGGTCCTGGTCGATTGGGCCGCCAACCGCTATCTGTTCTGAGGGCAACGATGCACGCTCCTCTCCCAAAGCTCACTTCCGACGAAACGCTGCGGCGTGCCGAGGCGCTCGATGCGCTGGACGCCGTGCTCCCTTTCGGGCGTCGCGATTTCCTCGCCGAGATCCTCACCGACGACGACGTCGAGACGCTGCGCCATCTGGCGCGCGAGGGTATGGGAGACAACTCGCTGCGTGCGCTCGCCTCCGACCTAGGCTATCTTGAGGCCTGGTGCCGCGCCGCGACCGGTTTTTCGCTCCCCTGGCCGGCGCCCGAAGCGCTGTTGATTAAATTCGTGGCGCATCATCTGTGGGATCCGGTCAAACGCGAGACGGATCCTGCACATGGCATGCCCGACGATGTGGCGGCGACATTGAGGGGCGCCGATCTGCTGCGCGTCGACGGGCCGCACGCACCCAATACCGTTCGGCGGCGGCTGTCGAGCTGGGCGACTTTGACGGGATGGCGTGGCCTGAAGGGAAAGTTCAATGCGCCAGGCCTCCGATCGGCGCTAAAGCTCGCCGTGCGGGCGAGCCCTCGGCCGCGCAAGCGCAAGAGCGCAAAGGCGGTGACCGCCGACGTGCTTTCCGCCCTCCTGCAGGCCTGCGCCGGCGAACGTCTGGTCGACGTCCGCGACCGCGCGCTGCTGCTGTTGGCCTTCGGCTCAGGCGGGCGGCGCCGCAGCGAGGCGGCGACGATCCGGCTCGAGCAGCTGGTCGAGCAGGATCCCGTTCCAGCCGACCCGAAAAACCCGGACAGCCCGCGTCTCCCCTGCTTGAGGATCGATCTCAGCCGAACGAAGACGACCAAGGCTGACGACGAGGCCTTCGTGCTGCTGATCGGCCGTCCGGTCACGGCCCTGCAGAACTGGCTGGAACGGGCTGGAATCTCCGAAGGTGCGGTGTTCCGTGCGATCGACCGCTGGGGACATCTCGAGCGCAAGGCGCTGACGCCGCAGGCCGTCAATCTGATCCTCAAGCGACGTGTCTCCCAGGCGGGTCTCGATCCGTCGGCGTTTTCCGCGCACGGCCTGCGCTCTGGCTACCTCACCGAAACCGGCCGCCGCGGCATTCCCCTTTCCGAGGCCATGCAGCAATCCCAGCACAAATCCGTTCAACAGGCAGCACGCTACTACAACGATGCCGAACGGCAGCTAGGGCGGGCGGCACGGCTGATCGTATAGAGTCTTGGCCGCCCCCTACGCGCCGAACAGCCGCCGATCCCAATAGACAGGCCGATGCAGGCCGCTCGTGATGGCGGCAAACTCAGGATGAGCCGGATTGATCAGAACGTTGTTGTCGAGCCGGGCAATGACGCTTGGCACGATAAGGATGGCGCTACGCCGCTCCAAGCACCATTTTTCCCCGACCGTCTTGCTGACGGTCGCCGGCATCGTGTCCCAGCCGGGCAGGGCCGCGGGCGAAAAGACCTCGTAGCTCAGGCTGCGGGGAACGGTGATCTCGACAAAATGCTGGTTGGGCGGCAGCCGGCCGCTGCCATGAACCAGCTTTTCGAGAAGCGCGGTCGAAAAATGTTCGGACGCGTAGATGACCGGGCTTCCCGGCGTATTCCAGCGTCCGGGGGCGATTGTGGAGCCCGTCGCATCGAAGATTGGAAAGGCGCCAGCTGGATCCCCGATGCGATAGGCCGTCAATGTCCGGTCAAGGATCTGCGCCGTCACGCAGCACTGCCGTATCTCAGACCCTGCAGGATATCGAACACCAGCTCCGCGCCGATTTCGTTCTGGATAACGACGTCGACCGGAAGCCGGTCTTCAAGCATGGCATGCGGCCGGAACAGGAAGTCGCGCGCGTCGTCCTCGCTGCCCCAGACATCCACGGCAAGGCTCCACGCGCGCGCGAGGCGTGCGAGACGGGTCCCCTCCTCCCCCGACAGGACTTTTTGGCCCTTGCGCCGCTCATAGGTCGCCCGCGGCACCAGGCGGTACTTGAACTGACTGTCGTTCGGGGCGACGAGGTTTGCCACGCGATCAAGCGCAACGATCGGCAAGCCATCCTCGATTCGCGCGACCAGACCGATCGGAGAGACGGGGGCAGCTTTACCGGGCAGGCCGAGTACGTCGGCAACGGACGTGAGCGCAAGCATGGAAACCTCCTTGTTCACTTGAGACAGAATGTAGTCTCACTTGGACGATCATTCAAGCGTCATCGGGTTCTCGTCTCATAGCTTCCATTGCCGACAGAACGACGCCAGGATCCGCTCGATATTCGGCGACGTCAGATCGATGTCGCGCTCCTCGGCCCAGCGCCGGAACGCCGCTGCGACCATATCAAGGTCCGGCGTCGGCTTGGGGGTGTGCTGACGCATGATATCGGCCCAAACACTGTAGGCGATGCTTCCATCTGCCGGGAAGGCCCTGGTTGCTTTCCGCGGTTCAGCTGCAGGAGCAACTGTAACCTGGCCCCCCTGCCCTGCCAGGCCCCCAGAGGCCTGCGCTAGGCCGAACAATGACCGGCTGATATGCAATTCGCCGTCTCGGCCGAGTTGCGAGAGCCGCCGCATATAGGCGCCGGGTTTCGCAACCAGTCCCATCTCGGTCTTCTGGACGGTGACCGCGAGAGCCGCAACAGCGATATCCGGGCCCAAAACGGACTGCGCTTCCTGCCAGACCTGCGGATTTATCCCAGACGCCACAGCAATCTCGCGGCCGCTGTCCCGCAACGCAGACCAGCTGTCGAACGCGGCGGGCACGAAATCGGCCACGGCGGGGCAGGCGTCCCGCACCAGGGGAAGCGAGATCATCTGCACGTCTTCATCCAGGACGCTCTGGCGGCGTTTGCGATCTTGCTCTACCGTTGAAATTGTCTCAGGCTTTGTTTCAAAAGCCATGCCGCCGGAGGCGGCCTGAGAAATGGATTCTCGGGCGTTAGCCCGAGGCCGTGATTGATTACTAGATTCAGGATTTTGGGGTTCGGCTGTAGCTTGTATGGGCCGAAATTTCGATAGCGCGGTATTGAAATTTCTATCCAGAATCGCAGTATCGAAAGCTTCTTCCAACTCGACCTGCAGCGCCTCCAGAGCAGCGATCTGCTCCTCGATGGCCTCAATATCGAATGCACGCTGCTCGCGGATAACATCCAGCCGCGCCTGTGCATGATCCCACGCACCTGGAAGCCCCTCCTCCTTTGCGGCGAAGATCAGGGCCTGCACGTCCTTGCGCAGCACGGTACGGCGATAGGTCAGTTGTTTGGTCAAGCGGGCATTGTGTTCCGCACGCTCTGCGAGCTCGCTCAGCTCGTCGAAGCGGACGGCTATGGGCGAGAGATCGATCCCGTAGCCTTCGACAATGCTGCCCTCCTCATCTCGACGGCCACGCCGCTGATAGGTCGGTCCATCGCTATAGGCGACAAGGCCGGCTCGCACCAAACCGTTGAGATGATGCTTCATCGTCGACACCTTGACGCCAAGGCGGCGCGCCAATCGCTCGTTTGACGGCCATACCACCGGCGCCACGCCAGGACGTGTCCAGTCTCCGGGCTTCGAGGAAGCGAATAGCTGGTCGATCAAGGCAAGCTTGGCTGTCTTGAGGCCCATGGCCGCAGCCGCGAGCTTTGCGACATTGAGTGCGGCCGTCCGCGTCACGCATTTCGTGCCAGGCTCGCTATAGCGGCGGGCATAGCCGGTTGCGGCAATTGTCTCCGCTGATACGCGCCGTAGTCCTGTTGGCGAGATCACTGGCATGTCCGCGCCTCTCGCCTAATTCTGCGGACTGCGCCCACTCCAGAACGTATCATTCCTCCGGGCTCAGCTTTCGTCTGACCAAGCCCTATCGGCCGCCGCCCAGAGGGCGTCGTTGCAATATGAGTCCCCATTTCCTTCCGCCTATCGCTAGGCAAAAGAAATCAGCTCGCCAATTCGGCGCCTTTGACTCTTGACAGTGATTCGCGGATTTGCGATTCTCGACCTTGTCACAGAATACGAGAAGGGCTTCCGCGCGGCGACGTTCGGGGGCCTTTTTCTTTTGCTGTTAGTCTCCGTCCTTGGTTGCACTCTTCGCTTTACGAAAAGCCGCGTACAGATCGTTGAGGCTCTCCGAAAGATAGTCGCCGAACGCCAAAGCATCCGGTCCCTTAGCTTTGATGGCGATGGTATATCTCTTTCCATCGCCGATCATCTCTGCAGCGACGCGTCCGTCGGGTGGTGCCCAACTGCGCTTTGCTGGCTGTAGTGAATTCCGCCGGCGCGATTTGGACGATTTTAATCGAGACAGGATCAGGTCGAACCGCGCATCGCTTCGTAGGTCGACGAACCCCGACTCCTCTAAAGAAGCCATTGCGATTTCGAGGTTGCCCGGTCGGTCAAGCATCTGCTTCAACTCATACCAGCGATCCCGGCCAGTTTTTTGTGCACGCCCGATCCGGTCGAGCAGATTCTTCGGTAGGCTTGCCACTGCCAGCATTTTTGAGAGTGTCGCCGCATCGATCCTCAGGGCCTCGAATACGGTCGAGTTGTCGCTATCGAGCTTGCGTTCTACGATATTGGCTGCAAATCGCGCCTTCTCGATGAACGATGTATTCGCACGCCCTGTATTTTCCTGCCCCTGGGCAATGATGTGGTCGCGATCCGACATTTCGCGCACGACGACACGCAACTTCCGACCGAGATCGATCGCGATGCGTTTGCGCAGGTGTCCAAATACGAGCATATATGACCCGGCCCGCCTCGGATGTGGTCGGACGAGGGCAGGGGTGTCTTGGCCGTGAGTACGAATGGCGTCACGGACTTGCGCATATTCGGCAGAATACTCCGGATCATCTAAGTCGTATCGGTCACGTGCGAAGGAATCGTCGACTAGCTCGGGATCGACCTCGATGATAGTCTCGCCTTCCCGTAGACGTTCTGCCTGTTCGGCCATCTCGGTGAATGAGCTCAAGAGCGTACGAGATGCTCCTGTCGGGACATAGTCCATCGGCGCGCGCGCATCCGGCGCCTTGTCGCCGTCCTGCTCGATTACACTCGCGAATACATTCTTCCGCGCCATTAGAACCTGCCAATCTGACCTATGCGCCTGTTTATGAACGCAATTTCGGCGGTTTTGACTGCCGTCAACATCAGTTCCGCCCCCACGCCTTGTGTATCAGCGCCTGGATTTCAGAGTTGACGGAATGCAGACTATCCATTGCACGGTCATAAGTGTCTCTGTTGAAACTGGCTCGTTCAACCTCATATAGAGTCTGCTTTGTCAGGCCGGCGTCTGAAACGGCAGTCGACTTGAGCATTGGATGCTTCAGGATGTCCTCAGCTAGCATCGACTGCATAAATCCGAGCATCTGCGCTTGGGGAATGTCAGTCGGCTCGTAGCGCGTAATAAGATATCGAAGCCAGTCGAGCTTGATCTGTGTCTTTCCCTGCGTTCGTATGGTCCTCAGTACATTGCCCAGCATCAACAGGAACTGGCTCATCGACATCAGGTCGAGCATCTGCGGGTGGACGGTGATAAGAACCGACGTCGCCGCAGTTAGCGCCGACAAGGTGAGGTAGCCGAGCTGTGGTGGGCAGTCGACGACTATGACGTCAAATCGACCATCGACAGATGCGAGCGCCTGTCCTACGCGGGTAAAGAACCACCGACCCTGGCCATTGTCCTGCATGTTGACCGGGGTGTCATATTCGAACTCCTGCAATTCGAGATTCGCCGGTACAATCTCAAGCAATGGAAAATTCGTAGGCCTTATGATTTCGGCTAATGCGACTTTTGCATCATCGTAACGGATCGCGTCGTAAAGGGACTTGTTCTTGTCCAGTTCGGGCTGAAAGCCATGGAGCGCGGAGAGGGAGCCCTGTGGATCAAGATCAACTGCGAGGACACGGTGCCCGGTTAGAGCAAGATGCTGACCCAAATGTGCCGCCGTGGTCGTCTTGCCGCTGCCGCCCTTGAAATTCACGACGGAGATGACTTGCAGCTTTTCCCCCAACTTACGCGATGGAACGTACTTCTTGGCATCCGACCGCCCGTTCTTGTCGAGATAGTGCCGTAACTCGATCATCTGCTCGGCAGTGTAGAAACGCCGCCCTCCCGTGACGACGAGCGGGTCGGGGCCTTTCTTTTCGAGATGAAGACGTTTGAGATTGTTCGGGCTTACGCCAAGATAGTGGGCGACTTCACCCATCGAAAAATGACGGAGCGTTTTCTGACCGGAGGTAGGAAATTTCTCGACCCGCAATTGGTCGAGCTTCCTCGAAATCTCTGTCCCTTGGGCCAGGATCTTGTCGTCAAACTGGAAGGATGGGAGAATTGTCATCCCCGCGATGTCCCCAAGAACGAAAATAGCGCCAACTTCGGCAACTAAGCCAATTTGGCGCTAGTATGTGCGATTCCCTGCATCTGACAAGGGATTTAAGGTTAACAGAACCTTAACACCAATGGCGAACGGTTCGATGGGCCGTGTTGGTTTTCGTTTCCCCCTTATTTTCAATATGTTGATGGTTCTCTGGTCGCTTCCGCTGGCTTCGTAGGTACCCCATCAATTAACAGGGGTCGATCCAACAAGATTGTCGCGTTCACACGACATTTAGGTATCCGGCCGCCGACTCACCGCGGCACTACCGCCCGTTAATCTCACAGGCTCTTGGCGCTATCCGTCCGTGCAGTGTTCACGCAGTACAGGGAGGCAAAGGCAACAGGATCGCTCAATCTGGCGACAGCCATTTCCACGACCCGGTAAGCAGAGCGATCGACGAGGAACGCCTGCAGCCTTATGAGCAGGGCAGGGGGACATTCTGAGAACCAGATGCGCTGATCCTGACCTATCGGCCTCTGAGGAAGAGAACATCGGGCAGCAGAGCATCTATCCCTGTATGCAGGGGTAGTGCATCGCATGGATGCACGTCACACCCGCTGGGCCAATTTGCCAGGTCTCGACAAAAACCCCTTCAAGCTCAAACCAGCCAGCAAAATGTAGGGCGGAATGGCAAGTGAATAGTGCCCGCAGTTTAATTTGAGGATATTTGGCTGAGCACCAGCGTCCCTCAGCCCTTGCATGAACCTCTGCGAGAGCTGTGGCAAAACCACCTTGTCTCTCTTAGCTAACACGACGTGTAGATCGAGATCCGTCCGTGCCAAGTTATGGGCGTAATTCTCCAAGTTAAGCGGACTCCACGCCGCTCTGAGATCGGCCAGATCGATCGTAGACTCAAGGCTATGGCGTATCGATCGTGTCGCGCGGCCCGTCCAAACCATATCCGCCAAACTTCCCGCCGTCAGGAACAACGAAGTCTTTGACACCGCCAGATCGTGCGCAGCTATCAACCCTGCAACCCACGAACCCAGGCTCATTCCAAGCACGGAAATCTCTCTATAACCTTCGCCTTTCAACCAACGTATGAGTTTTCGCCCATCCAGTACGGCCTGCCTAACGGATTGGATCGTTCGACCGAGATTAGGACAAAGCATATAGTCGGCGTACGTCGAGCCAGGACGGCTGCGCTCGAAATGGTAAGGCATAGCCATCTCGACAACTGTTATGCCACGCTGCGAGAAATAGCCCGCAATCAGAGGATTCCGGGCGGTTGCATTCCAATGGTGAAAAATCACCAAGACCTGATCGAGCGACCCGCTTTCTGTGATTTTCGTCCAGACGACATTGTTCTCTGCGATGTCAGTAGAAATGTCCGATGGAAATTTGAGCCACCCATCTTTCCTTTCAAATCCCTGATCGTTTTCCGTCGGCCCATCGAAAAAGGCTGGATCAGCCACAGCCTGGTCCGCGAGGATACAAAACTCCTCGAGGCTTGTTATCTTCCCCCCGCCGGGAAAGGCGCGTTCCGCGTCAAGGACGAAATCCGCTGATCTCTTCCCTTCCTCACCGCGTCGCGCCTGTCGCTCGTCCCAATGATCAAGCCAACTATGAAACACTCTGATCGCCACCTAGCTCAGGCGCACGCCATCGTCCAAACCCGGGATTGATCAGGCCGTAAATCGCAAGCAGCACCCCAATGCCCAGCAGGATCGAAAAGCCAGCAAATGCTTCGATCAGCAAATAGCCAGCGGCGAGTACTGCAACGACCGCCGACATCCACCACAGATGCATACGAAGCCGCCGGTCGACACTTAGACGAATGGCGCCGTACACAAACACAAAACAGGTCGAAATAGCGACGAGAAGGCTGCTGTAGTGCGTCGGCCGTCGATAGCCGATCATGGCGCTCACGTCATTTCGTTCATAGAAGGCAGACGACATATCGTCGACCAACCAGGCCACAATATTCTCTCCACTCGATGTCAGGTAAGCACTCTGGACCTTCATGCTTATGGCGATCAGGACCCCCAAAACAGTACACCGAAAAAGCGTACGCATCACCCTGTGACCGGCAACATTGAGCTCGTGTTGATAGCCTACTTCCTGCAGACTACTCGCTGCTTCACTCGTTCGGCAAAGATCCTCTATTACCGTATAAAGCAGAATGAGGCCAACGAAGAACAGATAAAAGCAAAGGCACATGTACAGGTAAGCGAGTCCCGTGAATACGACCGCTTGGGGTACCGATATGACCTCCGGGCGCACAATCGCTAATGAGCCCCAATCCGTCGCATAGTCGCCACCACCATTCATCAACGGCATCAATGACACGCCGACCCATTGAAAAAGACCGGCGAACAACACACAAATCAAGAAAACTGCCCAATATGAGTACGAATAACATTCGACGTTGCGCTTCCAGGCATCGTCGCTCTCCAACCGGCCACCCTGTGAAACGAGCTTCACGCGACCCTCATTTTTCCAGAAGGCCATCAACTCGGTCACGAAGGCAAGAAACAGTGGCAAGAGCACCATGAAGACAGACGTCCAATTTGCCGTCCAAAGAAACCCGACCTGCTTGATGACACCATCGGCCCGGCCATACGTCACGCTGTGAATTCCAAAAACATACGACAGAAACCCAAGAGCGGTGATGCCTGCAAAAACCGACGCTGGTAAATTCAGGGGAGATCCGAGACTGAATAGTGCTTCCGATTTCCTCGCCAGACCAAAGCGCTGGCTCGACCCATTGGCGTCACTATCCTGTATCGACGCTGCCGAGTGCTCTGAACCATCATCAGAAGGCGCAGTCGGCGGCATATCTGGAACTGCTAGCGCGACGCCGTTACCGTTTCTCTTCCATTCTCGCCTCTTGGCCGACAACCTCGATTGCGCAGCACTAAGTTCCACCTGCCATTCGCTGGTTGCGACGGGGTCATCGCATCCAAAAATCCTCGCCAGCCAACGAATGTTGGCTGCGCTGACTCCCTTCTCATTCTCTTGAAACCAAAGCTGCACCGTTCGCAGATCGACCCCAACCGAATTGGAATCAATCTGTGAAATCGCCTCTGCAAGAAGCTCGGGCGTCCATGGGCCAGCAGGAAACCCGTCCTTGCCCGGTGGCCGACCCGCACCTGCCGCCGCCAAGCGCTTGAACAATTCTTTGAAGTCACTCCCGTCTTTCGGCGGAGGCAGAAATAACTTTTCGTTCCTAAACAACGACTTATAGGCTCTGATTTCGTTCCATTTCGTAGGGCTTCGTATCCTATCGTGCACTCGCCCTCAATCAACGCTTTTATGAACTCGAAGTCTCTGAGTCGCGCGCTTCCAATCGCTGTGCATCTGCGCGGAACTGGCGACACTGGAGAATGTGAGCCTGCTTCGGCCCACCTGAAAAACAGAGTGAGATGTTGGCATCTCTCTCAATCACCCTGTCGACGGCCGTATTGTATCAGCCGATGTGACGCGGGCCATGGCAAATGGCGCCCCGACCGCAGTGCGAGGATGCTCGGTCATATTGCGTAAGGGGCAACTAACCCGCGAGCGGCTAACGGAATTTGTTGGGGCTGTCAGGAAGGGACGCAATGCCGTCCTAGACCCGAGTCGGACACCGATATCTTCCTGGATAAACGAAGATGATTGGATATCTTTTTCGGCACTGCGGAACGATGTCAACGAGCATTGCACGCCACAAAAGCGCGTATCAGGAAAGGATCGCGACCGAGGAACCGTCTGCATCGTCATGGAACCTTTTTCGTTATGCGGTGCTCATCTTCTTTCGCTGGCGCGAGAAGCGTGCTCTTTCCAATCTGATCAGACTTGCACCGGCAAACGCCGACGACGCCCGTCAGAAGCTTGTCTATCTGATGGCCGCGATGGTGGTTGATCCGGCCGCACTGGATGCAGTCGGCGTCGCAGACGCCATCAAAACGCTGAAACCCTTTGAAGAAGCACTGGCTCACTGCCTGAATAAACAGGGAACGCCGTCTCAATGATCTGCCGCTATGACGCCCTGTGCCGAACCGTCAACTCAGGGTCAGGTGGCAACGGAAAACGCAGACATGTCTATTTGTGCAGATTGAACCAGCCTCGGGTCACCTTTCCATCGTCGGCGGAGATGTCGAAATAGTAGGGATCGTCACGTATAGGACGTGGCGCCGTAACGGTCTGCTCGCAGCCGTCCCGCCGGCCGAAGCCGGATGGGCAGATATTGCGAACCTGGACGCAGAGGTCGTCTCGGCCACCACCGCGGTCCTGATGACTGGATCCGTCGCTCCACCCGGCAGGGCATTCGTCGTAAGCTTCATAGCCGGGCTTGCCGGTTCCGGCTTCAGGGCAGGTCGGCCACGAAAACCCCCAACTGCCCATCGCGGAAATCAACCGATACATCGGGGGGTGACATGCCGGCACGCCACGCCATGATGGATCCGAGGACGATGCACACAGAAGCACCTCGCATCCCCATTCGCTGGCCTCGGCACGATCGGCCAACCAGAAACACGCCGCTGCCGAGAAGATCGCTGCCATTGAGGTCAGTTGGACAGAGTTCATGGGACGTCTCCTTCGATCAGTCTAACGATCAGTCCGCGGGGGTCGCCTGCGCGCATCCTGGAAAGGCGGCGAGATTTCGCTTTCACGCTCGGCAAGCAGGTTGAAATCCGCGATCGGTCGGCGCGCCAGTGTCCGGTCGACAGCCTTGGCGCGCCATTCCGGCATATCGAGCACGTAGGTTGCCCACATGCCGTACCGCGCGGACATGGCGTAGTTCTGCCAGGTCAGGTACTCGGCCGGCGCGGCCACGTTCACCCGGGCCCAGCCAACCTTCAACATCTCCAGCGCGAGGTCTAGACTCCTCACGGTGCATCGGCCAAGTAGCGCACCGTCGGCGTCGTAGGCCTGGACCTGGCAATTGACCTCAGCGCTACCGACCGTGCGCTTCAACCATGCCTTCGCAAGCGGCCCGCACGGCACTGGCTTGGGGATCATGCTTTCGCCGTGGTGACGCGGATCGTAGGACCATTGCGGAAGCTCGCAGGCGTCGATCGAGGCGAGTCGCAGCTTGTGTCCACCCCTTGGAAACCAGAGCGTCCGGCCATCGATGACTGCGGTTCGGCCTGAAATTTTCGTTGTGGGGCTCGCGTAGGGGGCCGGTTCTGGCTCGACCGGAGAGTTTTCCTGGTCGCGCAGGGCATCCGCTGCATCAACTGGATAGGGCAGGGCGATCATTGCCAATGCGACCGTTATCGCCATAACGGTAGTTGACGTCATGGCGATAACCTTTCGCTGATCGTGCTCTGGCCGAGCAGAATGGCGGGATGCTGGACGTCCGCGAATTGCCAGAGACCGCTCCTCTTTTCCCGGGCGGCCTGTTCAGCAACCGCATAGGGAGCGTGGTAGGGCATGCCGCGCGCGTCGAGGGAGGCGAAGGCGAAGCCCGAGGAAATCATCAGATTGGCGAGGTCCAGCCGATCCCCGCCGATCGTTGCATAGCAGGACACAAAGATCGTCTCGGCCGATCGCGCAACCTGCGCGCACAAAGGCGTCGTGTCCTTGATGTAGGCTGCAAGCACAGCCAGGGAAGCCTCGCCACAGTCGCGGCGAGCACCGGCCTTGTCGGTATAGAAGGTTCCGCGGAGGCAGGCCTGCACGCCGAAGAGCCGGAAGTGTCGTTCGCCGTCACGCCAGCTATCGCCACTTTCAAGCATCATCCCCGGTTTCAGTTCGAAGTAGCCCTCCGGTGGCGCCGCCGTTGCCGGCATGGGTGCGAGTACCAGCGCCAGGAGAAGGGCAGGGGACCTCATTGCGCTGCGATCCTTGGATCGGCCCACATGCCGTAGCCTTTGCGACCGATGGCCTCGGCCTCGTTCAGATCGGTACGAGCCGGCGTTCCGTCCGGCTTTTTGGCGATGCGGTGGGTGCCCAGCGAGACCAGCTGCTCCTCGAACATGTCGATCGAGTCGAGGCTGCCCGGATAGTTGTAGTAACCGTAGCACGTCGCATCCTGCGCCTGCGCGCCGGTCTCACTGACAAAGGCCCGGCAATAGATCACCCGGGGAGACTGCAGGAGCGTCGCCAGACCCTGGTGAGCGTAGTCCTCGCAGGAGCCGGCAAAATCCTCCTTGAGGTTCACCATATCCCCTTTGCAGGGTTCGATCCCGTAGAGATGGACCGTCAGATTGGCGTCGACGCGGAAATCGGTGGCGGAGATCGCGCGGAAGCCGGAGACCGAGGCGAAGCCTTTCTGACCTGTCACTTTCTGCTGCCCGTCATAGTACTCCATGATCAGCACGGTCTTTCCGGGTGCGGCGAGCGAACGGATATATGCCGCGTCGATCGGCCCCGCCGCATGGGCTGGCAGGGACGCGTTGATCGCGACCAGGCAGAGCGCTGCTCGTCTCATCGGCTGTCGCCTCCAGGTTGTCATCTTGCTCGACATTGACCTGCCTCCTTCTTCATTGCAAGAAAAATCACAATCAAATTGACATTGTTTTTTGACTCGCCTAACCATTCCGACATCCACCGTTACAAGGCTTTGGATGCGAAACGATGGCGACGCACGCTACAACACCCACGATAATACCGCTTCTGGTGGTGGCAATTCTCACGTGCATATCTGTCTCGCCCGTCAGATCAGCATTGGCATCCGACCTGTCCGCCCACACGGCGCTTCCACCAATTCGAACAAGCGAAAGTCGGCCACAGGATGGCGTTTTCTCACCTGCAGACAAAGTAGCCGAAGAACGCTGGGCGCGGCTTCCTGAAGATTATGTGGTCGGGGAGGACGGCCAGATCGTTCCCCAACACCACACCCCCGCGATCGTCGGAGGGCCTGAAACCAACATCGTCGGGCTGGAGACGAAAGGCAATCATTTTGGTGGTGATCAGCTACGCGAAGTTCCTGAGTGCGGACCTTCGCCGGCAACGCCAGGGGAGATCACCCGTCTCGTTATGGAGGCGGCGCAGCGGCACAAGGTCGATGTTGGCTTCGCTGTCGCTGTTGTGACGGCCGAGAGCCGGCTCGACCGACTGCGCAACTCCCCGAAGGGCGCCCGCGGCCCGATGCAGCTCATGCCGGAAACTGCGGAACGGTTCGGTGTCGCCGATATCTGCGACCCGGAAGGGAACATCGATGGCGGCATCCGGTACCTGCGTGAACTGACCGACGAGTTCCGCAATCCTCTGCTGGTCGCGGCCGCATACAACGCCGGCGAGAAGACCGTACGCGAGCATGGCGGGATCCCCCCGTTCAAGGAGACGCTCGGCTACATCGCCGAGATCCTCAATATCCAGATGGGTATCGACGGGAGCAGCGCACGCAAACAGCGCGATGGCGCCGAAGCTGCTGAACGTCCTTCCAATGTCAGCGGGATCATCACGTTGCGCGAGCGTCGCCATTGGCTTGGCGGCGTCATGCATTTCTAGCCGGAGGTCGACATGAACAACGCATCCCAAGATTCCGCCGTGGCCACAGTCACAAAGCTGGTCGCGGTCCTCGCAGTCGTCAGCATCTGTTCGACGCTTGCAGGGCCGGCTTTCGCACAATCGACCGGAGCCTTCGCGCCGCTGGAAACCGCGGTTCAGATGATCGTGGATTTTATTACCGGCCCATTCGGTCGGCTGCTCGCGATCATTGCCGTCATCGCGCTCGGTTTCCTGGCTTTCGCCGGCCGCCTCTCCTGGTTCACGGCCGGCGCCGTTGTCCTCGGAATCGGCCTGGTGTTCGGTGCTCCGGCGATCGTCGACGAGATGATCTCGGCCGTGGGGAACTGAGTGATGCTCGATCCTTCCGACGAGAAACCGCAGTTGACGCCGCTGGTCATCGGCCTGACTCGGCCTCCCATGATGTGGGGCATTCCGCTCAATGCCTTCTACATCATCGTCGGCGTCACGCTGATCGCCTTCCTGGTGAGCTCAAGCTTCTGGTCGGTTCTGATCGCACCACTCATCTATCTCGCGCTGTTCGCTTTCTGCAGTCGCGACATCCGGATTCTCGACCTTGCGCAGGTCGTCGGTCGGCGGACACCACGAACGCCGAACCGGCTGTTCTGGCGCACCAACTCTTACGGACCATGACCATGTTGAACGTCGTCGTCGAAGAACTGGGATTCGGGCGTGAGCGTCGGCGCGAGCGGGCGATGTCGACCCATATTCCCTATCTGCGCCATGTCGCGGATACCGTCATCGGCCTCGAAAGCGGGGCGATCCTGTCGGTGATCAAGCTCGATGGCCTGTTCTTCCAGACAGAGGACCAGGCCGAGCTCAATATGCGTGCAGCCGTAAAAAACACGATGGTCCGCGCGCTCGGCTCGAGCCGCTATTCGCTCTGGTCGACGGTGATCCGCAAGGAGGTCAAGCCCGCCATCGGTGGCGCCTATTCAGATCCGTTCTGCGATCTCCTGAACACGCGCTACATAGCGTCGCT
>JAMLJA010000003.1 GCA_023953905.1 Rhizobiaceae bacterium
TTAAGTTCTCAGGACGGCGCCGTGCCCGCCCGAATCGAGGCATACTGGCTACGCAAATCTTCTATGCGATGAAGGAACAAGCCTGCATGAGCGTGATGATGAAGGAAGCCGCTCTTACCGAACAGGAAATGGTCGCCGAAGCCGAACGCGCGCTGGCTGACATTTCGCGCGTGCGTGACGGGGTGGGCAAGGTCATCTTCGGGCAGGAGAGCGTCGTTGAGCGCACGCTTGTCGCATTGCTCGCGGGCGGTCATGCTCTGCTGGTCGGCGTTCCGGGTCTCGCCAAGACGAAACTGGTTGAAACGCTCGGCACGGTGCTGGGGCTCGACGAAAGGCGCATCCAGTTCACGCCCGATCTTATGCCATCCGATATTCTCGGCTCCGAAGTGATGGAACAGGACGATCACGGCAAGCGCTCGTTCCGCTTCATTCCGGGACCGATCTTCGCGCAATTACTGATGGCCGACGAAATCAACCGCGCCAGTCCGCGCACGCAGTCCGCACTCCTGCAATCCATGCAGGAATATCATGTGACCGTGGCAGGGCATCGGCACGATTTGCCCGCGCCGTTCCATGTGCTTGCGACCCAGAACCCGCTTGAACAGGAAGGCACATATCCGCTGCCGGAAGCTCAGCTCGATCGCTTTTTGATGCAGGTCGACATTCTCTATCCAGAGCTGGATGCCGAACGGCGCATCCTGATCGAAACGACCGGCATTGACGAACAACGCGCGCAGCAGGTTCTGACGGCCGAACGACTCAAGGAAATCCAGCTCTTGATCCGGCGCATGCCTGTTCCCGAAAGCGTGGTGGAAGCGATCCTTGCGCTCGTGCGCGCGGCGCGCCCCGGACAAGGCAATGCGGAAACCGACAAGCACGTGGCGTGGGGCCCCGGTCCACGCGCCAGCCAGGCGCTGACGCTGTGCGCACGCGCCCGAGCCCTTTATGATGGCCGGCTCGCGCCGTCGGTGGACGATGTGCGGGCGCTGGCCGAACCCGTTCTGCAGCACCGGATGGCGCTCACCTTCGCCGCGCGCGCAGAAGGCATGAGCGTAAGAGACGTGGTTGCAAGATTGGTCAAGGCAGCAGGCTGACGAGAGCGTGACGAGGCACCGAAAGAACTGATGGCGCAAATCGGCGAAGCGACGCAACCGGTCGCCACGAGTGACGCGCTCGCTCGTGGACGCATCAGGGCATCGCTTGTCCCCGACCTTCTGGTCGAAGCGCGCAGGCTCGTGAACACGGTCATTGCCGGCTGGCACGGACGTCGGCGACGGGGAATCGGCGAGAATTTCTGGCAGTTCCGCCCCTATGTCGACGGCGAGGCGATGTCGCGCATCGACTGGCGGCGCTCGGCGCGCGACGATCATACCTATGTGCGCGATCGGGAATGGGAGGCGGCCCATACTGTCTGGCTTTGGGCCGACACGTCCAGGTCGATGCTGTTCAAGTCCGGAACGGCAACCGTTTCAAAAGAATCGCGCGCATTGGTCCTTACTCTGGCGATGGCCGAATTGCTGTCGCGCAGCGGCGAACGCATCGGCTGGCCGGGGTTGACGGATCCGTTTTCGGCCCGCAACGGCGCGGAGCGACTGGCTTCACAGATTGCGCATATGGAGGCCATGTCCGCACGACCGGACTTTGCATCCGTCCGAAGGTTTTCCGATATCGTGCTGGCTGGCGACTTTCTCGATCCGGTCGAAGAGACAAAGGAATGGCTCGACATGCTTGCGCGGCGTGGCGTCCGTGCGCATCTGATCGAGATTGCGGACCCGGCCGAAGAGACATTCCCATATGCAGGCCGGACAGAATTTGCGGATCCTGAAACCGGGGAAAAGCTGACCGCTGGCCGTTCGGAGCAACTCGGAGAGAGCTACCGCGCGATCTACACGGCCCGCCGCGACGAACTCGCAAGCTGGTGCCGGCATCATGGCTGGAGCTATACGGTCAATCACACCGACAGGCCGGCTTCCGACGCGCTGGTCCGACTGCATCTCGCGCTCAGCACTCATGTGGGGGCGGGTCCCATATGAGCTGGCTTCCTCTCTCTTTCGGAGCGCCGATGATGCTGGTGGGCCTGCTGGCGCTGCCGGTCATCTGGTGGCTGTTGCGCCTGACCCCGCCGCGACCGCAGCGTGAAATATTTCCCCCGCTCAGGATATTGTCGCGGGTTCTCAAGAATGAAGAAACGCCACATCAGAGCCCGTGGTGGCTGACGTTGCTCAGACTGCTGATGGCAGCGCTCGTCATTTTTGCCCTTGCAGATCCGGTATTCAATCCGCGCGAGAAACTGTCGACCGGCGGCGGCCCGCTTGCACTTGTCATCGACAATGGCTGGGCGAGCGCGACAGATTGGGAGCGCAGGATTGCTACGGCCGAGCGGCTCGTCGCCGATGCCGAGACCAATCAGGCGCCCGTCGTGCTCGCCTTCACGACGGACAAGCCGAACGCCGATATCGGTCCGTTCGAGGCAGCTGACGCCCGCGCCCGGCTTCAGGCCGCGGAGCCCCATCCAGTACCAACGGATCGGCCGACTGCACTGGCGCGCGTTGCGGGTGAGCTCGATCAGTTGCCCGGCGCGAATATCGCGCTGCTGATGGATGGGCTGGCCGCACCCAATGATGAGACTGCGTTCACTGCTTTGCTGTCAAAAAAGCCAGCGGCCGTATTCTGGGCGACACCAGATCAACTTGATCCTGTTGGACTGACGGCTGCCGACAACGAGATCGACGGGTTTTCAGTGTCTCTGGTGCGCCCGTCCGCTGACGCCGGCCCCCGGCAGGTCACAATTGGCGCCTTTGACGACAAGGGTCGACGGATCGCTGACGCCTCGGCAGCTTTCCAACCTGGCCAGAACACCGCTGTCGCGCGCCTCACCGTGCCATTCGAATTGCGCAACGACTTCGCCGCGATCAGCGTGGACGGACAGCCACAGGCTGCTGCGGTCCGCGTGCTTGACGACAGTTCGAAGCGGCGCAGGGTTGGTCTGCTCTCGCAGTCGGAGGCGGATCAGGACCAGCCTCTTCTTTCGCCGCTCTACTATATCCGCCGAGCCATGCGGCCCTTTGCCGATCTGGTGGAACCCCAAAGCGCAGATCTTGCACAGGCGATACCTCAGCTTCTCGAACAGAAACCCGCAATGATCATTATGGCCGATGTCGGCATCATCCCTGACGCCGCGCGCCAGAGCCTGATCGACTGGCTGCGCGATGGCGGTACGCTGGTGCGCTTCGCTGGATCGCATCTCGCAGCGGCCGGAAGCGACGAGGAACTGCTCCCCGTTTTGTTGCGAACAGGCGAGCGTTCTCTGGGCGGAGCAATGTCCTGGACCGAACCCCAGATCGTGTCCGATTTCCCGGCGAACGGCCCCTTCGCTGATCTCACGCCACCCAATGAGGTCACCGTCACCCGACAGGTTCTGGCTGAACCCACGCCGGATCTCGCCGAACGCACATGGGCCAATCTTGCTGATGGGACACCTCTCGTCACAGGGGCTCGTCGGGGCAAGGGCACGCTTGTCCTGTTTCACGTCACCCCCGAGGCGACATGGTCGAACCTCCCGATTTCCGGGACATTCGTGGAGATGCTTCGCCGTATCGTGCAGCTGTCGCGCAATCAGGGTGTGCTGACCACAGCGACAGACGCTGCGCCGCAAAGTCTGCCGCCATATCGCCTGATCGCCGCCAATGGCGCGCTGGTGCCGCCCAATGGCGACGCCAAACCGCTTGTCGCGGATGGCACCGCACAACCAGTCACGATCGAGAATCCGCCCGGTTTGTATGGCTCCGAAGAAGGGGTGCAGGCACATAATCTGCTGGTCCGGGACCAGACGCTTGATGCGATCCAGCGGCCTCAGGACGTCGCCATGACGAATGTCACCTATGCCTTCGACGAGTCCCGGCCCCTCAAGGGCGCACTGGTCGCGGCAGCACTTCTTCTGATGGTTCTCGACACGATGACCGTGCTCTGGATGAGCGGGCGCTTTGCGCGCAGACGCGGGCGCCGACAGGCCGCCAGCGCCAGCGGCATCGCCGTATCTCTGCTCCTTGCCGTAGGCTTGTCGGTTTACGCGCCCGCTAAACTTCACGCTCAGGATAGCCGGCCCGGCGACACCGAAGCAATCGAAGCCATATCCACAACCCGGCTCGCCTATGTCGTGACGGGCGTTCCCGGTGTCGATTCCATCAGCAGGGCTGGGCTGACTGGTCTCACCCAGTTCCTGACGGACAAGACGGCGCTTGAGCCTGGTCCACCTGTCGGGCTGGACATCGCGACGGACGAGTTGTCGTTTTACCCGATCATCTATTGGCCGATTGATCCGGCTGCGGCCTTGCCTTCACAGGCCGCGATCGCGCGCATCGACGCCTATATGCGCGAAGGGGGAACCGTCCTTTTCGACACGCGCGACCAGTTTTCGACCGACATAGCCGCAAGCGGCTCGGTCAGCCCCTCCACTGAACGGCTGCGCGACATTCTTGCCAATCTCAATGTGCCGCCTCTCGAACCGGTGCCAGCCGATCACGTGCTGACCAAGACGTTCTTCATCCTCAACGATTTTCCAGGTCGTTTTAACGGAGGACCTCTCTGGGTCGAGGCGTCGCTCAATGCGGAGAATACCGACAACCGACCGGTGCGAACCGGCGACGGCGTTTCGCCGATCATGATCACCGCAAATGATTTTGCCGGCGCATGGGCGATCGATGCCAATGGCGATCCGTTGTTGCCGACAGTGCCCGCCGATCCGATGCAACGCATCTACGCGCTGCGCACAGGTGTCAACATTGTCATGTACATGCTGACCGGCAACTACAAATCCGATCAGGTGCATGTGCCTGTGCTTCTGGAAAGGCTGGGGCAGTAGCGTGAACTGGTCGATCTCCTTCGAACCACTACTGTCGTGGACATGGCTTGCAATCGTGCTCGCGCCGATCATTCTGGTCGCGGCTGTCGGAATCTGGTTCCGGCAACGTGGCGGGCTGTTTCGTCTCGCAGCACTCGTCGCTCTGGCAGCGGCATTGCTCAACCCGGTCTTGCTGGACGAGTTGCGCGAGCCGCTCAAAAGCGTGGTCGCGATCATCGTCGACCGCAGCCAAAGCCAGGAAATTCGCGATCGCACCTCCGAGACCGATCAGGCGCTTGCGGGATTGCAGGAACGGCTCGCCCGCTTCAAGGACTTCGAAGTGCGCGTGGTTGAAACAGGGCGGGCCGCATCAGCCGATGAGCGCGCTGAAACGCGTCTCTTCGGTGCACTCGACGGCGCCTTTCGCGACGTGGCGCCCTCGCGTGTTGCCGGTGCTATCATGATCACCGACGGTCAGGTGCATGACATCCCGTCAACGCCCGCCTTCAACGCGCCGCTGCATGCCCTGATCACCGGCAAGGAAGGCGAACGCGACCGCCGCATCCGGTTCGAGAAGGCGCCCCGGTTTGGCATCGTGGGCAAACCGCTCGACCTGACATATCGGGTGCTCGACACCGGCAGCAGAGGCGGTGCCGTCAATGTTCGCGTTTCCGTCAACGGTCAGCAGATCGCACTCGATACCGCGCTGGTCGGTCAGGAAATGCCGCTCCAGCTCGATATTCCGAATGCCGGTCAGAACATCATCGAGCTGTCAATCGACAGGCTGGACGGCGAACTGACCGACATCAACAATCATGCAATTGCGATTGTCGATGGCATTCGCGAGAACCTTCGTGTGCTGCTGGTTTCCGGCGAACCGCATGCGGGCGAGCGCACGTGGAGAAATCTGCTGAAATCCGATGCTTCAGTCGATCTTGTCCATTTCACCATTCTGCGTCCTCCGGAAAAGCAGGACGGCACGCCGATCAATGAACTGTCGCTGATCGCCTTTCCGACGCGTGAATTGTTCGTCGAAAGGATCAACGACTTCGACTTGATCATTTTCGACCGCTATCAGCATCGCGACGTGCTGCCGATCCTCTATTACGACTATATTGCGGAGTATGTGGAAAATGGCGGCGCGCTTCTGATCGCCGCGGGTCCCGAA
The DNA here is from genome assembly GCA_023953905.1 of Rhizobiaceae bacterium. Lineage (GTDB taxonomy): Bacteria > Pseudomonadota > Alphaproteobacteria > Rhizobiales > Rhizobiaceae > Arvimicrobium. Next base: position 6,009 of record JAMLJA010000003.1, read on the forward strand.
TATGCGGGCGAAGCATCGATCGCGCGAACCCCGTTGATGGCGGCCCTCCCCGCACTTCCGACAGGCGAAGTGATCGAACAGGGATTCTATCCGCGCCTGACCGATCTCGGCAAACGCCACCCCGTCACGCGCGGTCTGGATGGCTCAACCAGCGAACCGCCTCACTGGAGCAGGTGGTTCCGGCTGATCGGCATCGACAAACCGGAAGGTGAAACAGTGATGAAAGGTCCTGACGACCGGCCTTTGCTGGTTCTCGACCGAAAGGGAGAAGGTCGTGTCGGGATGTTTCTGTCGGATCAGGGCTGGCTATGGGCGCGCGGCTTCGAGGGAGGCGGACCTCATGTCTCCCTCTACCGCAGGATCGCGCACTGGTTGATGAAGGAGCCGGAACTCGAGGAAGAGCGGCTTACGGCTGCAGGGCGCGGCATGACGCTGGATATCAATCGCCAGACGATGAGTGACGACCCAGGACCAGCGCAGATCATCACACCCTCGGGCAAGACGATGACGGTGATGCTGTCTGCCGCCTCCGACGGGATCTTCAATGGCAGCGTGGAGACGGATGAGATCGGCCTCTACCAGGTGGCGAATGGCGATCTGACGACGCTGGCCCATGTGGGGCCGGTCAACGCGCCTGAGTTTGCCGACACCGTTTCCACGGAGAATTTGTTGCGCGGACCGACAAACGCCACGGGCGGTAGCGTTCACAGGATCGAGGGTACAACCGGAATCAGTCTTCCGGGCATCGTGCCCGTGCGTGAAACGTCGGCAGCATCGGGCCGAGACTGGATCGGCCTGCGAACCACCGACGACAGCGTCTTGAAGGCCGTAACGCGCATACCGCTGTTCGGGGGCTTCTTCGGCCTCGCCCTTCTGCTTCTGGCGATGGGATCCATGTGGTACCGTGAAGGCCGCTAGTCAGCGCATCCGGTCTTCGTGATCGATCATGCCGGTCAGTCTGGCCACGGCACCTGGTGTGATTTCCACGGCGAGCACGCGGTCGAGATCGACTGGCCTTGGCATGCTGACTTGTCCGCGTGGAATTCGCTTGAAACCGAGCGGCCCATAATAGGGTTCGTCACCGACAAGTATCACCGCCGGCCATCCCTGCTGCGCCGCAGCTTCGACGGCAAGTTTTACCAGATGTCGTCCTATGCCGAGATTCTTGTGCGCCGGTTTGACGGCGAGCGGGCCAAGCATCAGTCCTCTGCCCTCGCCCGCGGCAACGCGGGTCATCTTTACCGACGCTATGACCTCGCCCTGACGCACCGCGACAAAAGAGAGCGCGCGCTCATGCGGTCCCCCCTCGCGAATCTTGTAGGCGGCGCGCGTAAAGCGACCAGGTCCAAAGGCCTCGGCGTTGATCGCCTCGATCTCGGTTTCATGTGCCGGTTCTTCCGGCAGAAAAGTAACGTCGGCAAAGGTCATCGTCTCTGGTCCGCAAGTCGAGAAAAGTGCCGCAAAGCGGCAGTCGCCAATTTCGCGCCTCAGGCGCGGGCGTCCTTTCGTCGTCGCACAATGCGGATCTTTCTGGAGACGGTATTCATCGGACGAGCCCGCTAGCATCATTTCGACGGGTCGTCCATGCGAATTTCGATGGGCCACCGTTTCCGATCCTAGAACGCTGCGTTCTGACCGAATTGTTTCACATCCCGCCTCAGTGACCTAAGTGATAGGAAACGAAAGGATATTGCGATGGGATTGCTCGTAGACGGGAAGTGGCAGGACAAGTGGTACGATACCAAGAGCACTGGCGGAAAGTTCGAGCGCTCCGCATCTCGGTTTCGTAACTGGGTGACGCGGGATGGCTCGGCTGGTCCGAGCGGCGAAAATGGTTTCAAGGCGGAGGTCGGGCGGTATCATCTCTATGTCTCGCTTGCCTGTCCCTGGGCGCACCGCACGCTGATTTTCCGCAAGCTTAAGAAGCTGGAGGACGTAATAACCGTTTCAATCGTCCATCACCACATGGGCGAGAATGGCTGGACCTTCCTTGAGGAAGACGGCGCTACGGGTGACACGCTCTACGGTTTGAAGTTCCTCCATCAGATCTACACCAAGGCCGATCCTGGCTATTCAGGGCGCGTCACGGTTCCTGTCCTGTGGGACAAGCAGCGCGAAACCGTGGTGTCCAACGAATCCGCGGAAATCATCCGGATGCTCAACTCGGCCTTTGACGAGTTTGGTGATGCCCGCGTCGATTTCTATCCGAATGCGCTTCGCGATGACATCGACGAGATCAACGATCTGGTCTACGCGAATGTGAACAATGGCGTGTACAGAGCTGGTTTCGCGACGAAGCAGTCAGCCTATGAGGAAGCGTTCGCTTCTCTCTTCGAGACATTGGACAAACTCGAGGATCGTCTGTCCGGTCACAGATACCTGACCGGTCCGCGGATAACTGAGGCAGACTGGCGGCTTTTCACGACGCTCGTGCGCTTTGATCCGGTCTATGTCGGGCATTTCAAATGCAATCTCAGGCGCATTGCCGACTACCCGAACCTCTCCAACTACCTGCGCGATCTCTTTCAGGTGCCGGGAGTTTCGGAGACAGTGAACCTGCTGCACATCAAGCACCACTATTACGGCAGCCACCCGACCATCAATCCGACCGGCATCGTTCCCGTCGGGCCAGAGATCGACTTCTCGCTCCCGCATGACAGGGCACGATTCGATACTGCCGGCTAGGAAAAGGCTATCACCAGAAGGGTGATTGCGGCGCCCCGAAGATCGCTTCGTTAATGCGACGGCGCGTGCCGCTCGTCGTATCCTTCGGGAATTTGCCGATCTCGAAAAACTCCGCTTCCGCAATCTCGCGGTTCGGAACGATCGGCGCGGTTTGGTGAAAGTCGGTGACCAGATAGACACCGACATGATCGCGCCGGCTGGCATGCCGGTTGAAATGGACCGACATCAGCTTTGGCGGGGCGGAAATCTCGATATTGCCTTCCTCGCGCAGTTCCCGCGTCAGTGCCTCGAGCATCGTCTCGCCGGGCTCAACCCCACCTCCCGGTATCTGCCAGCCCGGCACATAGGTATGCCTGATCAGCAGCACTGCGTTGCGTGCGCGGTCGTAAACCACGCCGCGTGCGCCAAGTGTCATGGGACGACGCAGCAGAAAAAGCAGGTGAAAAAGCCGCGCGCGAAACCTCGGCCAGCCAAACGGTCTAGACAGATCGTCGAGCACGTCTTCGCGCGAATCGTCGTCAGATGACGTGGAAGTCGCAATACCGGTTCTGGTCAGTGTCCATCTCCTGCCTTAGAAAGTCGGGATGTTTCGCCTTGCACATATCTCGGACGTTCATCTCGGCCCCCTTCCGGCTGTATCCTATCGAGAGCTCGCCTCCAAGCGCATGCTTGGCTATGTGAACTGGCAACGAAACCGGCGAAAGCTGCTTCACGAGGGTATCGTCGAATCGCTCGTCGCCGACATCGGACATCAGGGCGTCGATCATCTTGCGATCACCGGAGACCTCGTCAATCTGGCCCTTGACGGGGAGATCGAAATTGCGCGCAACTGGCTGACCTCGCTGGGCGCACCCGAAGGCGTGTCTGTCGTGCCGGGCAATCACGACGCCTATGTGCCCGGTGCATTTGCCAAGATCTCCAAGGCTTGGGCGCCGTGGATGAGTGCCGACGGTCTCATCGGAAATGTCAGCCCCGAGACCTTCCCCTATGTGCGGGTCCGCGGGGATGTCGCGCTCATCGGCGTAACGTCAGCGCGCGCCACGGCACCCTTCATGGCGACCGGCTTCTTTAGGTCAAGGCAGGCCGAACGCCTTGTGAAGGCATTGCGAGACGCGCGTGAACGCGGACTGTTTCGCGTCGTCATGATCCATCATCCGCCCGTGCGCAACGCCGTACCTACTCACAAGCGGCTTTTGGGCATCGGAAGGTTCCAGCGCGTGATCCGGCTGGCCGGTGCAGAACTGGTCCTGCATGGCCACTCGCATCTTCCGAGCCGCAACACCATTCGGGGCAGGGATGGACCGGTTCCGGTCATCGGGGTATCCGCCGCAGGGCAGGCACCAGACGGTCACAAGCCTGTCGCGCAATGGAACTTGTTCGACATTTCGGGAGAACCGGGAAACTGGTCGCTCACCGTGACACGCCGCGCCTTCACCGGACCCACGACGCATTGCGCACCGCTCGAAAGCGTTGTCCTCACACCTTGATTCAATGCGTCATCTGGCGGCCGGATCAGACGGGAAAGATTGCGATAAGCTCGTCGAGACGGCTCCAGAGCAGGAAGAGCAATCCGCCCAACACCGCGATCAGCATGCCTGAGGCCACCAGGTAAAGTCCCGAGAGAAAGGCCACCCAGCCGCCACCAGTGTCGCGCGGACCAATTGACGGTTCAGCGTCCGGTACCCCCACCGGCGCCAAGACGCCAACCGGCTCCCCATCCAGGAGACGCTGCCGTTCCACCATACGCTCAGCTACATAACGGGTAACCTGACCGGCAACGGGTTTCAGGTCGGACGATTCCGCAAGAACCACAGGGCCAAGCCGCGTGTCTCGCACAAATCGGTATGTGCGCTTGTCGCGCCCCATTGCGACATGGCTTACCGCATCGATCCAAAGTCGCGGCTGCAGGCCGGACGAGATGACGAAATCGAAGCCGTCGATCTCGCGCGGCACGTCCTCGAACACCGGCTGGAGCTCGCCAGCCAGCAATTCGAGCCGCATCCGCTCGGCATCGCGCAAATCGACCACCACATCGCTGCGGTCGGCATTGGCGCTCCTGACCTCGCGTATAGCGGCAGCCAGCGCACTGAATTCCTGATACTTGGAGGTACTCTCGCTGCCTTCACTCATGGCACGACGTCCCGTTGGTAAACCAACTGTTAACACAGCTTTCGAAAGAAAACACGCCAACAGGAAGACGTTGCGCGAAGCTCAGCCTATCGCGTCGCAAATGGCTTGGGCAACCACATCCGGAACCTCCTCCAGCAGCATGTGACCTTTTCCGGCCAGACGCTGAACACGGAAATGCGCAGGAAGATCCTTGACCTGGTTCGGGTTCAGCACCTGGTCGTTATCGCCCCAGATCATCCTGACCGGCATTGTCAGCGTGGAAAGGAGATCCCCAGGGATGACGCCCTGACGCCCATCTCGCGCAATGCGCCCAACAAGGTCGATCAGAACGTCCCGCTGCCCCGGCAACTGACGCATCCGGGCGAGTGCCTTCAGCTCTGCGGGATCCGGCTTGTGCCCTGCCCCGCACATCGGATGGAGTGCATCGGCAAGCTCCTCGACACTTTGGGCGTGTGCGAAGCGCCGCATGATGGCTTCGTCAATGCTCTCACCATAACCGCCTGGCGCGAGCAGTGTCAGAGATAGAACGCGCCCCGGCTCTGAAAGCGCGATGAGCGTGGCAATCGCACCGCCCATCGAGTGGCCTACGAGATGAAACGAAGCAACGTCCTGTTGTCTCAGATCGTCGAGGATGAGCAAAGCAGAGCGCCGCGGCGACACCGCCTCGCTCAAGCCTAGAGACCCTCCATGGCCAGGCAGATCATAGGCGATGGTGCGGATGTCGGGCGACAATCTCGCACGCACATCCGCCCACACTCCATGATGTCCACCAAACCCGTGCAAAAGCACGACGGGCGGCTGGCTGTCGGCGCCCTCGCTTTTTGAGAAGAGCGCCGTCATCCGCGATCAGCCGCCAACTTCGCGCTTGGCGAGAATCCGGTTCACGGCCGAGACCACCGCTTCCAGAGAGGCGGCCACGATGTTCGTGTTGATCCCGGCGCCGAACATCTTTCCGTCCGGATATTCCATCTCCATGTAGCAGATGGCTGCCGCATTGGAGCCGCGCTGGATTGAGTGTTCCGAATAGTCAAGAACCGAAAGTTCGATACCGACATGGTTCGACAGGGCGTTTACGAAGCCGTCGATCGGTCCGTTCCCGCTGCCGCTGATCGTCATTTCCTTGCCGTTGTCGACGATCGTCGCCTCGACGAGCCGCTGTCCCTTGTGCTGGGTGTCGGGATAGGTGTGATGGTCGAGAAACTTGATACGTGCATCCGGCTGATCCACGTAGACTTCGAGGAAGCGCTCATGAATGCGCTTTGACGAGAGTTCCCGGCCTTCGCCATCGGTGATCTGCTGAATATCGCGGCTGAATTCGACCTGCAGGCTTCGCGGCAGGTTCAATCCGTAGTCCGCCTGGAGAATATAGGCGATGCCGCCCTTGCCGGACTGCGAGTTGATGCGGATGATTGCCTCGTAGGTGCGGCCGACATCCTGGGGATCGATTGGCAGATAGGGCACTTCCCATATCTCGGAGTTGGCCTTCTGCTTGGCCTTCATGCCCTTGTTGATGGCGTCCTGGTGAGATCCCGAAAAAGCGGTGTAGACGAGTTCCCCGACATAGGGATGGCGCTCGCCGATCTTCATCTGGTTGGAATACTCGTAGACGTCCTTCATGCGCTGGATATCCGAGCAGTCCAGCTCCGGATCGACGCCCTGCGTGAACATGTTCAGCGCCAGCGTCACAATGTCGACGTTTCCGGTACGCTCGCCATTGCCGAACAAGGTGCCTTCGACGCGGTCGGCGCCAGCCATCAGCCCCAGCTCCGTGGACGCGATGCCCGTTCCGCGATCATTGTGCGGATGCAGCGAGATGATCAGCTTGTCGCGATTGTCGAGCTGACGGCACATCCACTCAATGCGGTCGGCATAGATGTTCGGCGTCGACATCTCGACCGTGGACGGCAGGTTGATGATCAGCTTGTTTTCCGCGGTCGGCTTGACGATTTCGGTGACCGCATTGCAGATTTCGAGGGCAACCTCGAGTTCAGTACCCGTGAAGCTCTCCGGTGAATACTGGAAGCGATAGCCGCCGCCCGCCTTCTCGGCCATGTCGGTGATCAACTTGGCCGCGTCAGTGGCAATCTGCTTGATGCCCCGAACGTCCTTCTCGAAGACGACACGGCGCTGCAATTCACTGGTCGAGTTATAGAAATGAACGATCGGCGTCCGCGCGCCCTCCAGCGCCTCGAAGGTGCGGGAAATCAGTTCGGGACGGCACTGGACCAGAACCTGCAGATCGACGTCATCGGGCACACTGCCCTGCTCGATGCACCAGCGGGCGAAATCGAAATCGGTCTGAGAGGCAGAAGGGAAACCGATCTCGATTTCCTTGAAACCCATGTCCAGCAACAGCGCGAACATGCGCGCCTTCCGATCGTGGCCCATCGGATCGATGAGCGCCTGATTACCGTCTCTCAGGTCCACCGAGCACCAGATCGGAGCTTTCTCGATCTGTTTTGATGGCCATGTGCGGTCGGTCAGGCCGACCTGCGGATAGGGTTGGTATTTGCGTACTGCATCAGGCATGCCCTTGATTGCAGCGGTCGCTGGGTGAGTGGTGTCCATGCTTCTGTCTCCCGACGCCAGCATATCCTGCCGGTCCGTCTCTCGAATTTCACTTTTGCTATGAGGCGAGGAGCGGGCGCCTTGGCGGCATTTCGACCGCCGGGCGCTCCTCGTCAGCGAGCCCGGCGATCGCCGATAAGGCCGAGAAGAAGCAGCGTGGAGGAAAGCGCGCGCATCGTTTCGACCGCAAAAGCGGTGGAATGCGAGGAATTATGCGTCGGGCGCCGGAACATGCGCGATCTCATACTAGACCCGATGAGACCACGCAAGAGCGTCATTCATGGACAAACCGCGCAACCAGTCGTGAAATCGCCGGACCGAACAACAACACGACAATAAACCGGACAAGCTGCATCGCCATGACGAAGGAAATGTCCACGTTTCTCGAGGCTGCAGCGATGATTGCGATCGAGTCCATGCCGCCGGGACTCGTTGCCAGATAGGCGCTGAGCGGATCGACCCCGAGCGTTTCAACGAGCATCCACGCCAGGAGCCCGCAAAATCCGATGAGAATGACGATTGCCGCGATAATCTGCGGCAAAGCTCTTGCTGCGTGAACGAGAATTGGGCGGGTGAAGTTCAGTCCAATTGACCAACCAACAACAGCATAGGCTACGGCGAGCAGCCAGTTCGGCAACTGAAACGCGACATCCGCGCCAAGGTGCAGGAACGCCGCGATAATAAAGCTCCCCATGAAACAAGGCGCAGGCATGCGCAGAAGTTTACCCGCGACGCATCCCACAAGCGCAACCACAATGGTCATGGCGAAACTGAGAGCATGGAAAGGCGGAAACCAGATGATTGGCGCCACCTCGACGCCCGACGTATCAACCCACAGGCTCGCGATCACCGCTGCCGTGAGCGAAACCAAAATAACCCGCAGATACTGCATGAAGGCCACCAGGCGGGCGTCAGCTCCAAAGGCATCCGCCATGATCACCATGGCACTTGCGGCGCCGGGCGCCGAACCCCACACACCGGTTGTGCCCGGCAATACTCTCCAACGGCTGATCAGAAACCCGAGGGAGCTGCTGGCGCTCAGCGTGGCAATGACGACCGCCAGAAACAATGGCCATTCGGCAAAGAAGGACGACAACAGCTCGAGCGAGACGGACGACGCGATCAGCACGCCGACCAACGCCTGACCGAAGGCGAAACCGGCCTTCGGCACGCGCAGGGTGCCGCCATTGGTCCCGATGACTATGCCCGCCACCATCGGCCCAATCAGGAGCGCCGCTGGCAGATGAGCAACTTCCAAAGCTCCCGCAAGGATGATCGAAAGAACAATCAGCAACAACCACTGCACTCCACGCGGCAGGCGTGCAAGCGGTGGATTGCGGGATGAACTATCAGGATTAGTCATGCGGCGCGCTTGAGGCTGTTCACGCGAAAGGTACCGCCGCAGTACCCTTGGGAAGCTTCGCCTCGTCGTCTGGTTCGACATGAATCAGAACACGAACCGAGGGGATTTCGGAGATCAATGCCTCTTCAATGCGGTCGCAAATGACGTGACTCTCGCGAACCGTCATGTCGGCATCGACGATCAGATGAAACTCTATGAAGGTGGCGCGGCCTGCGATCCGTGTTTTGAGATCATGAACCTCTATCGCGCCCTTCGAGTTGATCGAAATGAGCTCGCGAATGCGAAGATTGTCCTCTACCGATACTGCCTTGTCCATCAAGCCGCTCAGCGACGATCCGATGACCTGCCATCCCTGATAGAGAATGTTGATGGCGACCAACAGTGCCAGCAGCGGATCGAGGATTGCAAAACCAGTGACGATCGAGCCGACAAGACCTGTTAAAACGCCGATGGAGGTCACCACATCCGTCATGATGTGACGTCCGTCGGCCACCAGCGCGGGCGACTTCTCGGCCAGTCCCACTCGAATCAGGATCATCGCCCAGACGGCGTTGATCACCGAGGCCGCTGCGTTGACCGCCAGGCCCTCCCAAGGTTGCTCGATGGCGATTGGTGTACGCAGAGCGTCCCAAGCGGCGGCGAAGATCATCAATGCGGCGAGCACGATGAGCACGCCCTCCAACACCGCCGAAAAATATTCGGCCTTGTGGTGACCGTGCTGGTGATCCTCATCTGCCGGCCGATAGCTGACGCGTATGGCCCACAACGCTGCTGCGGATGCGATGACGTTGACAATCGACTCCAGCGCATCCGAGTAGAGCGCGACGGAACCTGTCAGCCACCACGCACCAGCCTTCAGGACTAGCACCGCGAGTGAGATTACGATCGACCACGCGGCGAGCGCGGCGACCTTGTTATGTCGCTTTCTTTTGGTCTCGCTGACGCCCGACCCATTGGCCGCCGCTGCGCCTTCTTTCTTCCTGCCGATCACAACCTGACTCGATGCTATGCTGCTTTTTCGCGTGCCTTGCGCGGCAGATGCGCAACCACATTCTCAATCATGCGCATGCCGGCGTTCTGGCCAAGCGTCATGATCGATTCGGGGTGGAATTGAACAGCGGCGATCGGCTCCTTGCGATGCTCGAAGGCCATGATGATGCCGTCCTCGGTCTCCGCCGTCACGATGAAGTCATCGGGCAGGCGCACTGGATCGGCGAAGATCGAATGATAGCGTCCCACGGTAACCTCCTTGGGCAGGCCGGAGAAGATCACGCCGGATTTCGAGACTCTGATGCGCGACGGCTTGCCGTGCATTGGAATATGCAAGTGTCGCAACTCGCCGCCATATGCCTCGGCCAGTGCCTGCAAGCCGAGACAGACACCGAAGATGGGCAGATCGCGTTGTCGTGAGCGCTTGATCGTGGCGGCGCAATCGAAATCCTTCGGCGAGCCGGGGCCTGGCGAAAGGACGACAAGATCGGGCTTGAAACGATCGAATACCTCGTCGGAAACCGGTGTGCGAACCGTGGAGACCTCAGCCCCGGTCTGCCGGAAATAGTTCGCAAGCGTGTGCACGAAGGAGTCCTCGTGATCCACCAGCAGGATCTTGACCCCCTCGCCGACCTTTGCTGCCGCGCGCTCGGTCGTAGCCGCATTGCCTGACTTGGCGTCTCGAATGGCGGAAATCATGGCGGAGGCCTTCAGTTCGGTTTCGGCTTCTTCTTCCTGCGGATCAGAATCATACAGCAGCGTTGCCCCGGCACGTACCTCGGCGATTCCGTCCTTGATACGGATTGTCCGCAGTGTCAGGCCGGTGTTCATGTCGCCGTTGAAATGCACCATGCCGATCGCGCCGCCATACCAGGCGCGCGGGCTCTTCTCGTTGTTCTCGATAAAGCGCATGGCCCAAAGCTTGGGCGCCCCGGTTACCGTCACCGCCCAGGCGTGCGAAAGGAAGGCGTCAAACGCGTCCATGCCCTCTCGCAGCCGTCCCTCGATGTGATCGACCGTATGAATGAGACGGGAATACATCTCGATCTGGCGGCGCCCGATAACCCGCACCGAGCCGGGCTCGCACACGCGGCTCTTGTCGTTGCGATCGACATCCGAGCACATGGTAAGCTCGGACTCATCCTTCTTTGAATTCAACAGCTTGAGGATCTGTTCTGAATCAGAAATTGCATCGTCGCCACGTTTGATCGTGCCTGAAATCGGGCAGGTTTCAACCCGCCGTCCAGAGACGCGAACAAACATTTCCGGCGATGCGCCGATCAGATACTCGCCTTCGCCGAGATTGATGAAGAACGAATAGGGCGAAGGATTGATCGTCTTCAGACGACGGCAGATATCGGAGGGTTGCGTCTCACACCGCTCATAAAACATCTGCCCGGGTACGACCTCGAAGAGATCGCCGCGCCGGAAACTCTCTTTGGCGCGCTCGACGAGCCGCGCATATTCACCCGGCTCATGGTCTCCTCGGGGCGGAATCCGATCCGCCGGGCGGAACGGATCGACAACCTGCTCCCGCACTTTGCCCTCGGTGGAAAACCCGTCTCCGGAATAGTCGTACCGGTCGATCCATGCCTTTGCCGAATAGTGATCGACCATCAGGATCTCGTCAGGCAGAAACAGCACCAGATCGCGCTGGCTTTCCTTGCGTTCGAGCCGCAGCTGAACCGGATCGAACTGGAAACAGAGATCGTATCCAAACGCGCCGAACAGACCCAGATCGGCATCTTCATCCGAGCGGAACAGGTCGACGATGGCCCGCAGAACGGTGAATACGGACGGGACGCGGCTCCGCTCTTCCTCCGTGAAGACCCGTCCGGGCTCCGCAACCTCAAGCGTGACAAGACGCGCGGAGCGGCTGGAAACCGACACATCGGCCAGGGCGTCGACGGCACCTGTAATGACCGGAAGCATCACTTCGCCGCGGGAATTGAGCGCCTCGATCCGCATCGATCGCCCGCGCGCCGAAATTGACACCGGCGGATCGATGATCGCGGTGTCCCAGCGGGTGTAGCGGCCGGGATACTCATAGTTCGAGGAGAAGACCGCGCCCCGGCGGCTGTTCAGCCCCTCGATGTAGCTGTCGATCGCCCCATCGTAAGGCGTGTCTTGCCGGCGCCGCGTTATGGCGATCCCTCCGGCGGTCACATATTTCTCAGCACCGTCTTCGAGCATTTCCGCCGTCATAAAATACTCCATTCCGTTTCGACCGGGGTCCGGAAGGCTCGAAAAACAAAAAGGCCGCCCGGATTGTCCTGCGGCCATCTGAACTTTTTGCGCGCACGCGCTTGCTCGACCGCCTTAGCTGCCGCGCCACCAATTGGTATTCATCGAGTTCGTGCACATGATAGCTTCATACTTGCCAAAGCCATGTCCGGCAAGAGGATTCAGTCGGTCAGGACGCTGCGCGCCTCGCCGCGTCTCGACGCCTCCGCAGTAGAGAGACTACCAGCCATGACAGCGCGGCCCATGCCGCACCAAGAGCCCACCCAGCCAGCACGTCGCTCGGCCAATGGACGCCCAGATAGACACGGCTGAATCCCACAAGCATTGAGATCAGTATTGCCACGACGAACACGTAGGCCCGCACGGCGGTCGATTCCGACAACCTTGCGATGACGACGGCCAGCGTCAGATAGACCAGCGTGGTCATGGTGGCGTGGCCGCTCGGAAAGCTCGCGGTATGAACGATGTCCAGCCGGGGCACGAGATCGGGGCGCGCCCTGTCGTAGAAGGTCTTCAGGCCATGACTTACCAGCCATCCCGATGCTACCGACAGGAAGACAAACATCGCTGCGCCACGCTTTCCAGCAAAAATGAGGAAGCCGATCACCGCCGCTACAAGCAGGAATATCAGCGTGTAGCCGCCTAATCCGGTCAGTTCGACCACGCTTTCGGTCAGCCAGCCGGGTCCGATCGGGCGAGACAGATCGGCAGGATCGCGAAGCGCCAGAAGGATCGACGAATCGAACTTCTGAAACTCATCCTCGCTGACTTCGTGACCGACATAGAAGAAGATCAGGACTCCGAGTGCCGCCACCGCGACGGCCAGAGCAGGCAAACGCGAAGACTTGCCGTCCTTGAGACCGCTGACGAGATCACTGATACGCATGCGACAAGACCTGATTCACGCGGACTTATAAGCCATTTCGGCCTATCTGCGCAGCACTGCGCTCAAAACGTCCCGAACGCCGATCGAACCCACGAAGCGCGACGCATCGTCAAACAATGCGACAGGCGCAGTCTGAGAGCGATGCATCGCAAGCATGACCGTCTTGAGCGACGTGCCAGGCGTTGCCCAGAACACCTGTGGTGTATTGTCGGGCAGGTTCTCCATATCGCTGCAGGAGACCCAGATCGCTGGCTTGCCGTCGCGCTCGGCCGCCGCCACCAGTCCGTCATCATCGACCTTGAACTTGGTCGTCCTGCGCCGGTCGAGCCAGATCCAGCCATCACCTTCCGCTTCGAGCTCCGCCTTGGTTCGCATGACATTCCAGGCAGTTAGAACGGAAAGCGGATTCACATTGGAAATGAATTCACGCACATAATCATTTGCCGGATTGAGCACGATGTCTTCAGGCGCACCGGACTGCACGATGCGTCCGCCCTCCATGATCGTGATACTCGATCCGATCTTCAGCGCCTCTTCCAGATCGTGACTGACGAAAATGATCGTCTTTTTGAGCTCCTGCTGAAGCTGCAACAATTCATCCTGAAGCTTCGTACGGATCAGCGGATCGAGGGCCGAAAACGGCTCGTCCATCAGCAGAATGGGTGCTTCCGTGGCAAAGGCGCGGGCAAGACCGACACGCTGCTGCATGCCACCCGACAACTCGTGCGCGAACTTGCGCGCCCACTGTTCGAGACCGACGAGCTTGAGCTGTTTGTGAACGCGCTCCTTGCGCTCCGCTTCCGGCACACCTGAAAGCTCGAGCCCGAACCCTACATTTTCCTCGACGGTCCGCCATGGCAGGAGACCAAATTGCTGAAAGACCATGGCCACGCGCGTCTGACGAATCCGCCTGAGTGTCGCCTCGCCGCAATTCACGACGTCAATCGTCTTGTCGCCATCATGGACCAGAACGTTGCCGCGCGACGGTACATTGAGCAGGTTCACCGCACGCAGCAGCGTTGACTTGCCTGACCCCGAAAGCCCCATGAGAACCGAGATCTCGCCTTCGTTGACGGTCAGGTTGGCGCCAGCACAACCGAGGACGGCGCCGGTCTTGTCGAGTATATCGGCCCGCGTTCCACCACGGTCGATCATGGCGAGCGCTTCTTCCGTCGCCTTCGGCTCCCCGAAGACGATGTCGACGTTCCTGAATTCCACGGCAGGTTTCATCACGGGCCTCACGTACGGACGCGGCTGATACGGTCGAGGATGATGGCCAGCACCACGATGGCCAGCCCCGCCTCGAGCCCGAGGGGAATGTTGACCGAATTCAGGGCGCGCACGACCGGCTTGCCGAGCCCATTTGCGCCGATCAGCGCGGCGATCACGACCATGGACAGACACAGCATGATACATTGGGTCAGGCCGGCCATGATCGTCGGCAATGCGGCCGGCAATTCCACTTTCCACAGCAATTGACGCCGCGTCGCGCCAAACGCCTCGCCCGCCTCAAGCATCGGCTTTGGCACGGAGGTGATGCCGAGATAGGTCAGCCTGATCGGCGCGGGTGCGGCAAAGATCACGGTGACGATCAGTCCCGGCGCGATGCCCAGCCCAAACAGGATCAGCACCGGAATCAGATAAACGAATGTGGGCATGGTCTGCATCAGATCGAGCACCGGCTGCAGGATCCGATAGGCACGCTGGTTGTGCGCAGCCCAGATTCCTATGGGCACGCCGATCGCCATCGACGCGGCAGCCGCTGCTACAACCAGAACAAGTGTCTCCACGGTCTCCTTCCAGAGCCCCTGATTGATGATGAACAGAAGACCGATCGCGACGCCGAGCCCCAGCTTGACCGAACGCTGCAAGCGCCACGCCAGCAAACCGACGGCAGCAACCACAACGACAGGCGGAAACCAGAGAAGAAAATCGACCAGCCCGTCCAGAATGACGGTCAGCCCGTTCGCGATAGAATCGAACAGCCACTCGAAGTTGCGGGTCAGGAAATCGAAGAATGCCTTTCCCCAGCGCCCGACCGGAATCTTGGCGCTGGCGATCAGACTGGAAACCGGATCCATGTTGCCCCCCTATCGTTCTCGACCGTTCATGCCCTTCGCGTGCGAAAAAGGCGGCCCCACCTTTTGAGAGGCCGCCTCCCCGATTGCGTCTTTCAACGGGGCCGCTATCCGCCCAGCGCCGACTTGACCGCTGCCGCCGCATCGCCACCATCCATGGTGGTTACGCCGCTGAGCCATGGTGTCACTGCGTCCGGGTTCTTTTTCAGCCAGGCGGTGGCTGCCTCGTTGGGCTGGGTCCCGTCATTCAGGATCGCGCCCATGATCTCGTTCTCCATATCGAGCGAAAATACGAGATTTGTCAGGAACTTGCCGACATTCGGGCATTCGGTGGTGTAACCAGCGCGCACGTTCGTATGAACAGTCGCGCCACCGAAGTTCGGTCCGAACACGTCATCGCCGCCGGCCAGATATTCCATATCGACCATCTTGTTCATCGGATGCGGCTCCCAACCCAGAAACACGACATCCTTCTTCGATGGTACGGCCTTCTGCACGGCCGCGAGCATGCCTGCCTCCGAGCTTTCAACGAGCTCGAAGCCACCAAGGTCGAACTGGTTCTTGTCGATCATATCGAGAATGAGGCGATTGCCGTCATTACCTGCCTCGATACCGTAGATCTTGCCGTCAAGTTTGTCCTTGAATTTGGCGATGTCGGCGAAATCCTTCAGGCCGGCCTCATAGGTGTAGGTCGGGACAGCCAGCGTATATTTCGCGCCTTCCAGATTGGTAACGATATCCTCGACCGTCTTGTCCTCGAGGTAAGGCTTGATGTCGGCTTCCATTGTCGGCATCCAGTTGCCCAGGAAGACGTCGATATCCTTGTTGGAAAGCGAGGTGTAGGTGACCGGGACCGACAGGACCTGCACATCGGGCTCATATCCCAACGCTTCCAGGATCACTGAGGCGGTTGCCGTGGTTGCGGTGATGTCGGTCCAGCCGACATCGGCGAAGCGTACCTGCTTGCAACTGTCAGGTTCGGCGGCAATTGCATGACCGGCGGTCAATGAGGCTGCCAGGCTCACCCCGGCAGCAAGTTTGTGAATGAAACGCATCGGGCTATCTCCCCATTTTGCTGTGAACACGACGCCCCGACTGGCGCCGCGGGTTCTGAATTGGCTGAAACCAAACATCATTTGGGCACGCTTTCAAGCATTCCGGCAAAGGCTTTACACGCCGGGTGCTTTTCTCGCTGCGACAGAGACGGAAAATCGCATCTCAGAATACTGCCGGGGATAGGTGATTTTGCAGTAGACGATCAGAGTCGCATCGAAACCTAGCCGTTGCAAACTTTGCCGTTTGGCGACTTTCAAATGCCATGTCCGATCCCTATAGTCTTACCAAGTCAGGCGGAGCATCGGGAGACAAAAGTCGATGGCAACATTGCAGAATTTCGATCAGGAGATAGCCAAGACCAAACGGGTCGTGGAGGATATGCGCTCCAAGATCGAAGAGTCGGGCATCGTGCTCGAAAAATTTGCGCAATCCGACAAAAAGATCGGCGATGTCGATTTTAATATCGAGAATGCCCGCATCGAGGATGTCATCAAACAGCAGAAGGTGATGGAGGGCAACATTGCCGATCTGATCATCGGCCTGGAAGATGCCACCAACGCGTTCGGCAGCGAATTCGAAAACATGAAGAGCTTCACCGGTTGGGAAAGCTTCGTCGGTATTTTCTCCCAGGAATCAAAGCAGCGCATGCGCACCGAACGCGTCCGCAACATGTCGCTGGCGGGAAATCTCCAGGAGCTCCTGTCGAAGTCCGACACGATCGTCGGAATTCTGAAGGCACAGAAGCAGGTTCTCGATGACCGCTACAAGACGTCGGAAACCAGTCTTTCCCAGGTGATCGAGCGCCGCAAGGCGACGATCGCGAACCTGACCGCAGTTCAAAAGCGCATTGAGGAACTCAATCCGATGCTGCTCGACGTGGAAAACCGTATCGCCGCATCGACCAACCAGACGGAGCGCACCGAACTTGAGGGCGAACGCTCAAAACTTGCAACCGAGTATAACGAGAAGCAGGCCAAGGAGCAGGAACTGCTGGCGGAAAGCCAGACGCTGGAGCGCTACACCTCCATGTTCCAGACATTCGTCGATTCGCTGAACAACCAGATCGCGGCACAAAGCACGCTGATCAACAAGCTGACCATCGACACCGAGCAGCGCATCGTCCTCTACAAGGCTCTTGAGGATTCCCTGAAGACGGCAGCCCAACAGGACGTCGCGCACAAGATCAACACGCTTGGCTCAAAGGTCGACACGACGGCGGAAGAGACAATGGCCGGCATCGGAGCCGCCTCCCAGAAGCACATTGGCGACCTTCTGGAGCTGCATGAAAAGAACATGGTGGCCTCGTCCGACATACAACGCCGCAAGAAGCTTGCCGACGATGCCTTTGCGCGGCGCTTTGACGAGGTGCTGCGCAAGCACAACGCCTCGCACTACGTGCAGAGCTAGGGCCGGGCACGGGTTGAGGATCGAAACATTGCGGGCTCGTTGACATGAACGCCGAGACGGACGCCGCGGCGCGCTATTTCGATGCCATAGCCGCAGCGCTCAGCGGCCTCGAAATCTTCATGCGCGACGATCGCTCGCCGCTCTACCGGCATGGTATCGTCGCCAAGATAGTCGCGGAGTACATTGCGCGCCTCGAGAGATCGTTCGATAGCTGGCGAAACCGTCTCGCCTTCATGGAAGCGTTCAAGATTTCCCGTGCGGAGAGCGGCTTTCCGTTGTTCCAGAACGTACTGGAGCTCGAGAACGACAGGCGCCATGCCGAAGAACGCATCGCGAATTTTCCCGACGCGGATGCGATCCGCGCGGAGATGGCGGACTTCATCCTGCGCCACAAGGCCTTTCCCCTTGCGCTCCAAAAGTCCATGGCAGAGAGGCTTTATCTGGAAGGCATAAGGAACGACGAGCAGTTCGGTCCCTTCATGCTGGCACAGACCGCCAAGGTCTCGGTCAATCCGAAGAACATGCGCCCGTTCTATCTGGTCCACTGGGCGAGCTTCGACGGCACCGCGAACCTGCCGCTCGTTTATATGGCAACGGTGGAAGACTCGTCGGACGCCATGGCGCGTCAGATCGTCGACACCCAGACCGGCAAGATGCGCAAGGGACTGGAAATCCCCCTGCCCGTCGACGGATTGTTGAATCCCGAACTCGCTCATCAGTTCGACGCATTCACCGAGCGCAACTCTTCCTACTCGCTCTCGCCCGTGACCATTGCCACAAATCTCGACAAGGACTTCGCGACGCTGCATCCCAAGCAGTTGCGCCGTGTCGTACTTGGGCCGTTCTATTCGGCCGGTATCACCGAAAACAACTCTACTGTCTCCGAAGTGTTGTCCAAGGTGCGCAAGACGGAAAATGCCTGGTTGCTCACCTGGACCGTGCAGGAAGTATTCTCCAAGGCGGAGAAACCGGGACGCAGGGGGCTTTTCTCAAGCGAACAGTCAACCCAGGAATTCCATATCAATACCGACGATCTCGAGGCCGCCCGACAGGGCGTCTCGAACTATGAGAAACACGCCCTCATCCCGCACGAGGCCTATCAGGCGCTCTATGCAGCCGGCGAAGCGCAGCAAATCTTCCTGGGATACAAGGTTCATATTCTGTCCAACGGGCAGGTGATCAGCGATGTCTGACAGATCTCGGCACGACGGCAGATTGAGGGGGTGAGATGGACGCAGGACTGACCACTGTCGCAGAAGCCGACATAGAGAAGCACCGCGCGACCGCCCAATCGATGATCACGCGGATCATCGTGCTCGAGGACTCGACTGGACAGTCGAACACGCCGCTTGCCGGAACTGGACGACGTTTTGTTTCCACAGTCTCGGCGGGTTCTGTCCGACGGACGCGTGAGATCGAACTGACGAAGACGATCATGGCGGTGAAGCCGGATGACCCCCTCATGGGCATCGGTCAGCACACCCTACTCTATCGTGCCCGTCGCGGCCTTGCCGTGTCGCTGGCAATCGCAGATGTCTTTGCCCGAGGCAACGACCTTGAAAGCCTCCAGGCCAAGAATGCGCGCGCGCCGCTGGAAGGCGATGAGGCCACGCATTTCAAGAAACTGCTGTCGGCCTCTGCCTATGTCTGCGCGTTTTCCTTTGCTTCCTATCTGTCGCAATTGATTGACAGTGAGGGTGAACCGCCAAACGATGTCGATGAGCCGGACTTTCTATTCGACACAGCCCAGGACGCTTTGAAGTCGATGATCGCCGGGCTCGACCGGGCGCTTGTCGGCGCCACTGACGACGCAGCTCTGATGACGCGGGCAGATGCGTTCGCGCGCGTAGCCCTCGAGGGTCTTCTGTCCCGCAAGGGGCGATTTGACGGCCTTGGTTCCTTCGAGAACGCCCACATCCGCATCGATTCGGATGATTTCACGCTGGATGGATTTGATGTCGCCCCCGGCAAGAAGTCCAAACCGCTTGAGATGACGTTCAAGAAGCCCGACGAGGTCGTCGGCAATCACATCGCCAAATACCAGTCGGTGAAGCTGGCGAAGATGCTGATGGCCTATGACTTCGACCGACAGATGAATCCGTTTGTCGAGCTGGGCGGGTTTTTGTTCACCTTCATCGGCGACGGTGCTCCCGGCACCGGTAAGACGACGCTGATCCAGATGATAGCCGGGCTGATCAATGACTACTGCCAGGTGGCCGGATATCCCTTCCATTATGAGAATTTCGGCGTCGATCAGATTTCGTCCTACCAAGGTAAGTCGGGCCAGAACTGCAAGACCTTCATCGACAACGTGCTGAGCCCGCGCTCGATCGGCTTCGGCACGGTGGACGATATTGATCAGGTCGCCGCGAAACGCTCCGACGACCGTGCGTCCGCCGGTCAACACGAGGTGACGGGCGTGTTGATGTCGGCATTCTCCGGCGCGATGACCGTGGTGCGGGGAAACTGCTCTTTCGGCATGTTCTCCAACTATCCGGAAAATGTCGACGATGCGCTACGCCAGCGGGCGGGCGCACGCTGGCTGGTCGACGGGCCGCAGACCCGCGACGACTATATCGACATTTTCGTGCTTCTGGCCGGCAAGAATCACCAGATTCCGCTGGGCGAGCATCAGCTTTACGCAGCCCAGGAAATACAGCGCGCCGTGACAGCAGCCTATGAAAGCCACTCCAAGCCGCATGAGGAAGGCTTGATGAAGGTCTACGAGCGTTTCATGGAGACCAGGGGCGCGCCCAGGACCATGGCCGACATCGGCGAGTATCTTCATATGATCAAGGAGGCCGAGCCCCGTTTCACGGGCCGTGCGATCAAGAACGTCACCGACGCCATCAAGATGCGGGCGATGGACATCGAACTGCCTGACGAGTGGTTCGAGAAGCCGGAAGCCTTCATGCACAAGGGCTACGACGAGAAGAAAGCCATGATCGAGGAGCTTCGCGGCCCGTTCGACATGACCATGGTCATGCAGGAAGTCAATCGATACGCCGATTCCGAATTCCGCTATTCCGATCGCGCTGACGACGCGACGGTGGAAAAGCTGCTGCGCGATACCAGATTACGCGAGCGCGCTGCCCGCGAGATGGAGGAAATGAAGCGCAAGGGTTTGTGGAATGCCTGAGTTCCGACACGACCTCATGCGACAGGGAGCATCTGAGTAGTGGATCTCCTGCGCATCAACGCTTTGCTCTATGGCCGGCTGCTGACCATCGACCAGCCGCATCTCGTGGAGCGCTATAACAAGGCGCTCCAGGCGTTCGGCTTGCCCCAGACAAAGCTCCATCGTTTCGAGATCGACCGCAGCGGGTTTTCTCCGCAGGTGGCGGACGAACTCGGCGATCCACTCTATCTGGACCCCAACGAGGTCAACCGGCGCTTTATCATACTGACGCCGGAACAGATCGATTTGCCGGTCGTCCACACCGCCTTCTCGAACACGTCGCAACTGATCTTCGAATTCATGGTGGCCAATCAGCGCGCCATCAACGCCCTCACGATCAAGGACGTGATCTATGGGGAGATCGAGGATTCCGTCTCCAAGGTGGAGGACATCGAGGATCTTCTATCCATCCATCAGGTCGAGTTTCGCGTTCTGTCGGCGGAAGACGTTCTCGGCAAGGCCGCAGAACTCGGCACGCTGACCGACAGGCTGAAGCTGGAGCCGGACGCCTGGCGCGACGACGCCATGCTGTTACGTATGGTCGAACTGGCCAAGATATGTGGCGACATACGCGAGAACGCGCTCGTTCCCGATCAGGTGATCTTTCGCCATACCGCGTTCTGGACCAGTCATTTCGGCGGCGTCTACATTTTCGTCGACCCCGACATGACGACCGTCATCGCCGACCCCGCAGCCCCGGGCTTCCGCCGTTCGCGGCCATGGCAGGTCAGCTATCTGGCGCTGGACGATGCCGACAAGGTTTTCCGTTTTCTGGCCTCGACGGGCAGGCTCGACCTGCCCCGCGCCTCCTGGATAGAAACATCGGGCTATCTCGAGCATCGCGCCGAAATGTTCGTGCGCGATCTCATCCACCAGATGGAACCGGAACGCGACATCTCAAAGTCGGACAAGGTATGGCTGCAGACCTGGATTCATACGAACGCCGATATCATCAATCAGGAGGGAACGTTCCCGTTCCTGAACGCCGCAAAGCGGGAAATCGCGCATTATGGACAGCTCAAGCTGGACAATGTCTTTCCCCGACAGCGCTTCCTTGCGGTGCGCGCAAAGCCCGACCATCCCGATGCCTGGCTGACCAATCGCCTCATCTCGGATTTCGTGCCGTTCGATTTCATGTCGCGATATGTGTTCAACAAGCAGGGCTTCTATGAAGACTACCAGGACCTGTCGGAAGCAGCCCGCAGCGATGTTGTGGACGTGCTCAAAACCACGTATCTCAAGGACAAGGCTGGTTTTCGTGAGCGGCTGTACGGTCTGACAGACTGATCGGCAAAGAATTCGGAATTCGAGGGAGCACTCATGCTGGAACCGGTGGTCAATTTCGTCACCAGCATATTTCAGTGGATCGGACGTGGGCTCGGATGGGTGATCGGCATCATCTTGTGGCCGTTCATGTGGCTGGGACGCTGGTATGTGGCGCGTGGCTGGATCCTCAAAAGCGTTCTCGGAGTGCTTCTCCTGATCCTGGTCTGCCTGTACGGCTACTTCATCTACGCGACGCAGGTGTGGACAGGCTTCGATCCCAACTACGCCGACAAGTATCGTTTTGAAGCCCGCAACATCTCCGCTGGCGAACAGGCGGTCGCCGGTTCCGGTAGCGACACGACAAAGACATGCGGCAGATCGGCTATCGCCGACGTGGCGGCCGATCTGACCGACTATAACGTCAATCAGAATCCCTGGATCTCCTCGATGATCCTCTACAAGATCGGTTTGTTCGGGATTGAATGGGATCATACGCCGTTTCTTGACAACAAGGCATCCTTCCAGCGCGGCATCAATCAGGCTGTTCGCCGGACGACTACGGAGCTTGCCGACAATCTCGGCCGCGTGCGCACGACGTCGCAGATTGACGGAGACCTTCAGGATGCGCGCGGCGACATGCAGTTCGATGAGGAAACATGGTATTTCGGCCTGAACCCGTTTGGACCGAAAACGCCGACGCCCAGCTACTATCGCGACGCGATTGCCAAACTGCGACTGTTCAATGACCGCCTTCAGAAATGCGAGGCGGTATTCGATGCGCGCGCCGATAATCTGAAGACTTATCTCGACCGCATTGCCAGCGACATCGGCTCGACCTCCGCGCTGATCAAGGACCGCGCGGAGAAGTACAATAACGGCTTCTTCGATTTTCGTGCCGACGACCGGTTCTGGTTCGCCTATGGCCAGCTCTATGCCTATTACGGGTTCATGAAGGCGGCGGAAGCCGACTTCGAGGACGTCATCAAGCAGCGCAATCTCAACAGCCTTTGGTCGACGATTGACGACCAGTTCGTGGCGGCTCTCAGAATCCAGCCATGGATTATCGCCAACAGCCGCGAAGACGGCCTGTTCGCGACGCATCTGACCACGATGGGCTTCTACATCCTGCGGGTGCGCTCCAACATGGTCGAGATAAGCAACGTTCTGGCGCAGTAGCGCGGGCGCGTTGCCGATCGGCTGAAGGTGCATCGCCTTTGTCGCAATTCGCGCATCGCACGCCTGTTTTGAAACGGCGCGCAATCGGCCCTCAGGCTTCTATGCCTGCGGGCAGACGGCGACAGGAACGCCGCGAACCGAGCATTTGAAGCTGGGAGGCTGTAGTGTCAGAGGTGAAGTCCGACATCCAGATCGCGCGCGCCGCGACGAAGAAACCGATCATGGAAATCGGTGCAAAGCTTGGAATACCCCAGGACAGCCTGCTGCCCTACGGTCACGACAAGGCGAAAATCTCCGCGGACTTCATCCGTTCGGTGCAGGGCAACAAAACCGGCAAGCTCATATTGGTCACCGCAGTCAATCCGACCCCGGCGGGTGAAGGAAAGACCACGACGACCGTCGGCCTCGGCGACGGGCTCAACCGCATCGGCAAAAAGGCGATAACCTGCATTCGCGAGGCCTCGCTCGGTCCCAACTTCGGCGTGAAGGGCGGAGCAGCAGGCGGCGGCTATGCGCAGGTGGTGCCAATGGAGGACATGAACCTTCACTTCACCGGCGACTTTCATGCCATCACGACGGCCCACAATCTGCTCTCGGCACTGATCGACAATCACATCTACTGGGGCAACGAACTTGGCATCGATACGCGTCGCGTGACGTGGCGCCGTGTGCTCGACATGAACGACCGCGCGCTGCGGCAGGTGGTGACCTCGCTCGGCGGAGTTGCCAATGGCTATCCGCGGGAAGCCGGGTTCGACATCACCGTCGCCTCCGAGGTCATGGCCATCCTGTGCCTTGCCACAGATCTCAAGGATCTTCAGAAGCGCCTCGGCGACATCATCGTTGCCTACCGCCGCGACAAGAGCCCGGTCTATGCGCGCGATCTCAAGGCCGACGGCGCCATGGCCGTGTTGCTCAAGGACGCGATGCAACCGAATCTAGTGCAGACGCTGGAGAACAATCCTGCCTTTGTGCATGGCGGCCCGTTCGCCAATATCGCCCACGGTTGCAATTCGGTGATCGCCACGACCACCGCGCTCAAGCTTGCGGATTACGTGGTGACGGAAGCAGGCTTCGGTGCCGACCTCGGCGCAGAGAAGTTCTTCGACATCAAATGCCGCAAGGCTGGGCTCAAGCCTGCAGCCGCCGTCATCGTCGCGACAGTGCGCGCAATGAAAATGAATGGCGGCGTGAAGAAGGAAGATCTCGGCGCGGAGAATGTCGAGGCTGTCGTGCGCGGTTGTGCCAATCTTGGCCGTCACATCGAAAACGTGAAGCAGTTCGGCGTGCCTGTGGTCGTGGCCATGAACCACTTCATTTCCGACACGGACGCTGAAATCGCGGCGGTGAAGGCCTATGTCGCCGAACAGGGCGCTGAGGCCATTCTTTGCAAGCATTGGGCGAAAGGGTCCGAGGGCATCGTCGACCTGGCAAACAAGATCGTGGAGATTGCGGAAGGCGACAGCGCTCAGTTCGCGCCACTTTATCCGGACGAGATGAAGTTGTTCGACAAGATGGACACGATCGTGAAGCGCATCTATCGCGGCCTCGAAGCGGTCGCCGACAAGGGCGTCCACGACCAGCTCGCGGCGTGGGAGGCGGCCGGTTACGGGAACCTGCCCGTTTGCATGGCCAAGACGCAATACTCGTTTACCACCGATCCGACACTCCGCGGCGCGCCGACCGGCCATGTTGTGTCGGTGCGCGAGGTGCGGCTGTCCGCAGGTGCCGGCTTCGTGGTCGCGATCTGCGGAGAAATCATGACGATGCCCGGGCTACCCAGAGCCCCATCTTCTGAGAAGATCTTCCTCAACGAAGACGGCCAGATCGAGGGTCTCTTCTGATCCTGTGAACGCGACGCATTGCGGATGTGAGCCGCAATGCGACAGAGTTGATAGCGTCGCGGTCCATCTCGGGACCGTTTGGGAATGCAGACTTGCCGACAGCCACCAGTTCGCCTGCCGAGTTCGATATCGACACTCAAACAATGCTCGACACGCTGCAGCGCGTTGCATTCGACTATTTCATTCGATCGGCCAATCCCGAGAATGGGCTGGTAGCGGATCGCGACCGCGATGGCAGTCCCGCCAGCATCGCAGCGGTCGGGATGGCGCTGAGCGTCTATACCATTGGCGTCGAGCGCGGCTTCATCACGCGTTCCGAGGCACGCCAGCGAACGCTCACAACCCTGCGCTTTCTGTCGGGCCTTCCGCAGGGAACACAGGCGGATGCCAGCGGCTACCGCGGACTGTTTTACCACTTTCTGGACATGCAGACGGGAAGGCGCGTCTGGCAATGCGAACTGTCCACCATCGATACAGCGCTGCTAATGGCAGGGGTTCTGACCGCAAGCGTCTATTTCGGCGGCTCGGACAATGAGGAGACCGAGATCCGAGGCCTTGGCGATGCGCTCTACAAGCGGGTCGACTGGCGCTGGGCCGAGCATGGCGGCGAAACCTTGACGCTGGGATGGAAGCCTCGACGGGGGTTCCTGAAATATCGCTGGAAGGGTTATGACGAGTCGCTCATCCTCCACATTCTGGGATTGGGGTCTCCAACCTATCCGATTTCAGCCCAAAGCTATCATGCCTATACGCGAAGCTTTGACTGGCGAACCGTGGAAAACGAGACCTACCTTCACGGGAGTTCGCTCTTCATGCACCAGCTTTCGCATGCATGGGTGGATTTTCGTGGAATAAAAGACGCCTTCATGGCCGAATGCGGCATCGACTATTTTGAGAATAGTCGCCGCGCCACATATGCCCAGCGCGCCTATGCCATGCGCAATCCGCTTGCTTTCGACGGCTATGGCGAGAATGCGTGGGGAATCTCGGCAAGCGACGGACCCGGGCCAGCGAGACGCACGATTGAAGGCGTTCGGCGTTATTTCTACGGCTATCAGGCGCGTGGTGTGCCGGATGGCCCGGATGATGGCACGCTTTCTTCGTGGGCTGTCGCCGCGTCCCTGCCCTTTGCCCCCGAAATCGTGATTCCCGCGCTCCGAAACCTGCGCGCTGCCGGATTGCACCGCGGTGGTCCAGAGGGGTTTCTCATCACCTACAATTCGACCTTTACCTCGAAGCGGAACGAAGTGGCGTGGATTGCGTCGGAAGCCATTGGCATCAATCAGGGACCTGTTGCCATGATGATCGAGAACCACCGGTCTGATCTCATATGGAGCCTGATGCGCCGTTGTCCGCCAGTCATAAACGGCCTTCGCGCGGCAGGCTTCAAAGGCGGCTGGTTGGACGAAACAGCAGTCTGAGCGCGCTTCCCACTAGCCAACTCCAAAGCATGTGGTAGCGTTTGATACTCGCATGCAACTGGCAGATCTTGGGGATCCGGAATGGCTTATCTGCTCGCACTGCTCATAGGAATAATCGCGGGCCTGCGCACAATGACCGCGCCGGCAGCCATCGCTTGGGGAGCCTATCTCGGATGGCTGCCACTCGCGGAGAGCTGGGCGGGCTTCATGGGACACTGGGTTGCCGTCCTGATCCTGACTGTTCTCGCATTGGGCGAGCTTGTTGCCGATCAGTTGCCTTCCACGCCAAGCCGCAAGGTGCCACAGCAATTTGGCGCACGGATTGTCTCGGGCGCCTTTTCAGGTGCGGTGATGGGCACATTGGGCGGATCACTGCTGATTGGCCTCGTGGCCGGCGCGGTAGGAGCCATCATCGGCACCTATGGCGGTGCGGCGGCAAGGGCGAGCCTGGCAGCCGCCTTTGGGCGCGACCTTCCCGCAGCACTGATCGAGGACGCCGTGGCGATCGCGGGCGCACTCGTTATCGTGGCCGCCCTGGCATGACTCCGACAAAGTTCGACGCGATCATCATAGGCGCCGGACAGGCGGGCACACCGCTAGCCGGGAGACTGAGCGCGGCGGGGATGAGGGTGGCGCTGATCGAGCGGGCTCTTCTTGGCGGCACCTGCGTCAATACCGGCTGCACGCCGACCAAGGCGATGGTGGCCAGCGCCTACGCCGCCCATCTGGCCCGACGCGCCGCCGACTATGGCGTCGCGGTGGAAGGCAGCATCTTTGTGGACATGCGTGCGGTGAAGGCGCGCAAGGATCGCATTTCGGGGGCGTCTCGCGACGGGCTCGAAGCCTGGGTCAAAGGTATGGATCACTGCACCCTGTATCGGGGCCACGCGCGCTTCGAAAGCGCCACCACCATTCGCGTTGGCGATGAGTTGCTGGGGGCTGATCGGATCTTTCTCAATGTAGGCGGACGCGCCAACGTGCCTGATATGCCGGGCCTTCGCGACGTGGATTATCTCACCAATTCGACGATGATGGATGTCGACTTTCTGCCACGTCATCTCGTTGTCGTGGGCGGCAGCTACATCGGACTTGAGTTCGCGCAGATGTTCCGACGCTTCGGCAGCGAGGTGACGATTGTCGAAAAAGGCCCTCGCCTCATCTCCCGGGAAGACGAAGACACTTCGCTAGCCGTTGCCGAGATACTGAAAGAGGAAGGCATCGCGCTCAGATTGTCGGCCGAGTGCATCAGCTTTTCCATGCAGCCAAGCGGCCCGTGTGTCCAAGTCGATTGTGAGAGTGGGGACCGGGATGTGCCGGGCTCTCACATTTTGCTGGCGATAGGTCGCCGCCCCAACACCGACGATCTGGGGCTGGAAAAGGCAGGGGTGAAGACTGACGACAAGGGTTATGTTGTTGTTGATGAGCAATTGCGCACCAACGTCCCTGGCATCTGGGCGCTGGGTGACTGCAATGGAAAAGGTGCATTTACGCATACGTCCTACAATGACTTCGAAATCGTGGCGGCAAATCTGCTCGACAACGATCCGCGCAAGGTCTCCGACCGCATCGATGCCTACGCCCTTTATACCGATCCGCCGCTGGGTCGCGCAGGCATGACCGAGACGGCCGTGCGCAAGTCGGGGCGCAATGCGCTCGTCGGTACGCGACCAATGACACGGGTGGGACGCGCCGTCGAAAAGGGCGAGACGCAAGGCTTCATGAAAATCCTGGTGGACGCAGACAGCAAAGAGATCCTCGGCTGCTCGGTTCTTGGGCCGGGAGGGGACGAAGCCGTACACTGCGTGCTTGACCTGATGTATGCGAAAGCCCCGATCGGCGTTCTTCAACGCGCCGTACACATCCATCCCAATGTCGCGGAATTGCTTCCGACGATTGCGCAGGAGCTCAAACCGCTCGACTAGGCCGAAACAGCGCCGCTCCGATCTGGGGCAGAGGCGGCTAACGTTGAGTTCGCACTTGCGAAATCCGGCTTCTGCCCCCTAGAAGACTGCGACGCAAGTTCAGGAGACAGCATGAACCCTTCAAATCTCGTCGCCGTCGTTACCGGAGCCGGATCCGGACTCGGTGAGGCAACCGCACGTGCGCTCCATGCCAAGGGCGCCAAGGTCGCCCTGTTCGACATCAGTGTCGAACGCGCTGAAAAGGTGGCCACAGACATCGGTGGGCTTGCCGTCAAGTGCGACGTGTCCAGCGCAGAGAGTGGAGAAGCCGCTTTTGCGGAGGTGGCAAGCCACCTTGGGGACGCGCGCATCCTGGTAAACTGCGCAGGCATCGCTGTCGGTCAGAAGACTGTCGGCAAAGATGGTCCGCACCCGCTCGACCTCTATCGCCGCGTCCTCGAAATCAATCTCGTCGGATCGTTCAACATGATCCGCCTCTTCGCGGACCGGGTTCAGAAGCTCGACCCGCTCGCCGGCGGCGAGCGTGGCGTCATCATCAGCACAGCCTCGGTGGCGGCCTATGACGGACAGATTGGACAGGCGGCCTATTCCGCGTCCAAAGGTGGCATTGTCGGCATGACATTGCCAATTGCCCGCGACCTGGCCCGCTCCGGCATTCGGGTCATGACCATCGCACCGGGCATCTTCAAGACACCGATGATGGCAGCGATGCCGCAGGACGTGCAGGATTCTCTTGGTGCGGCCGTGCCCTTCCCGCCCCGTCTCGGCGAGCCTTCGGAATATGCGGCGCTTGCGATGCATATCGTGGAAAACCAGATGCTCAATGGAGAGGTCATCCGTCTGGATGGCGCAATCCGAATGGCACCTAAATAACCAACGCGGCTTGCGTTGCTTGCTACATCACGGCATTAAGTGGATTGAATCAATCAACTTAGAGGCGCGAGCTTGGAAAAGATCAAAGACGTGGTGCGTCCCACTGACGCCGAAGCCGTTCGGCTTGCCAAGACGCTCCTGCGATCGGCACGATATGGCGCGCTTGCGGTTCTGGATCCGGGCTCGGGTGGACCGCTGGCGAGCCGCGTTGGCGTCGCGACCGATCTCGACGGAACCCCGATCATCCTGATTTCGATGCTGTCCGCTCACACGCCGGCCCTCCTTGCGGACTCCAGATGCTCCTTGCTGCTGGGCGAGGTCGGAAAAGGCGACCCGCTCGCTCACGCGCGAATGACACTTCTATGCCGTGCGGTGAAAGTGTCCAGAGACGCACCGGACTACGACAGGGTTTCGCGCCGCTATCTCTATCGCAATCCCAAAGCGAAGCTCTATGTCGGCCTCGGAGACTTTTCCTTCTACCGCCTCGAAATGGAAAGGGCATCGCTCAACGGCGGTTTCGGCAAGGCCTACGCGCTCACCTCCGCTGATCTGTTGACCGAAAGTCCCGCCAATGCTGGACTCGCCGGCAGCGAACAGCCTGCGACGGATCACATGAACGCGGACCACAGTGATGCGATCAATCTCTATGCGCGCCATTTCGCTGGCAGGCGGGAAGACGGTGACTGGACAATCAGCGGGATAGATGCCGACGGCCTCGACCTGATCGATGGCGACAAGGTGTTGCGCGTGTTTTTTCCCGAGACGCTGACGGACGCCGCACAATTGCGACCGATGCTCGTGTCGATGGCCAGGACCGCGCGTGAAGCGGCGAAGGAAAACGACTAATATTTTCCACGTAGTTTGCGCAGTCTCCCTTGACCTTCCAGTAACTAGAACACCTATCTCCGGCGAGAGTTGAATGCGGAGAAGACAAATGCAGCTACGATTGAAGATTGACGGCATGCACTGTGGCGGCTGCTCCAGGTCCGTCCAGAACGTCCTGTCGAAGGTAGCGAATGTCGAAAGCGCCAGCGTCGATCTGGCTACGGGTCAGGCGATCGTAACGGCTGCCGATACGGTTGATGGCGCGGCGCTCATCGCTGCCGTGGAAGATGCTGGTTACGACGCAAGCGTTCTTCCAAGCCAATGACACAGATTGCGCTCGATATTTCAGGCATGACCTGCGCGGCCTGCTCGACCCGCGTGGGCAAGGTTTTGTCGAGGATCGAGGGGGTCAGTGACGCCGAAGTAAATCTTGCGCTGGAACGCGCCAATATCCAGATCGACGGGGATGTCACGCCGGCGCAATTGATCGCCGCGATCGAAAAGGCTGGTTATGGCGCAACGTTGCGCACATCCGACAGCGCAGTTCAGCGCAAGGCCGACGAAGCGCATGAGGCGGCCCGTCGTGCCCACGAGCGGCAGACCCTGGTGCGCTTTATGCTGGCAGCGTTGCTGACCGTACCCCTCGTTGTCGGCACTCTGCCGATGATGCTTGGCATCGGACACGCCTGGATCGGCGCTTGGACACAGCTTCTGCTCGCCGCTGGCGTCATGGCCATCGCAGGCGTGCCCTTCTACAGGGACGCGTTCAGCGCGGTACGCGGAGGCGGCGCCAACATGGCGGTGCTGGTCTCAATCGGAACGAGCGTCGCCTTCCTCGCCTCGGTTTATGAGGTTGTGCGCGGAAACCTTCATGCTCACCTCTATTTCGAGGCGGCGGCGGTTGTGCTCACGCTCACGACACTCGGCAAATATCTGGAGGCCCGTGCCAAACAGGGCGCATCCGCAGCGCTTGCAGCGCTCGGCAAGCTGCAGCCTCGCGAGGCCGAACTGCTTGAAGACGGCAGCACCCGCAAGGTGCCGGTGGAGGATTTGCGGAGCGGCGACCGCGTGCTTGTGCGTCCGGGCGGTCAGATACCCGTGGACGGAATGATCGCTTCCGGCATCACCAGCGTCAATGAATCGCTTGTAACGGGCGAAAGCCTGCCTGTTGACAGAACCGTCGGGGACCCGGTTTTGACAGGCACGATCAACGGCTCTGGTGCGATTGAAGTCGACGTTCTACGTGTCGGCGCCGACACCAAACTTGCTCGCATCACGAAACTGGTCGAGGACGCGCAGACGGGCGAAGCGCCGATCCAACGCTTGGTCGACAGGATATCGGCAATTTTCGTCCCGACAATTCTGGTTGCCGCGATCCTGACGTTTCTGGCTTGGTGGCTGATCGGAAATGATCCCGCAAGCGGGCTTTCTGCCTCGGTTGCGCTGCTCGTGATCGCCTGCCCTTGCGCTCTCGGATTGGCAACGCCAACCGCGCTCGTAGCCGGAACGGGAGCAGCCGCACGCGCCGGAATACTGATCCGCGACATAGAGACCCTGGAGCGCGCTGATGAAATCGGTATCGTCGCTTTCGACAAGACCGGCACGCTCACGGAGGGCAAACCTCGCGTGACGCGCATCGAAGCTGTCAATGGGGATCCCAATGCCCTGCTGGCGCAGATCGCGGCGATCGAGGCGCGCAGCGAGCATCCGCTGGGGCGCGCTGTCGCCGAAAGGGCGGCGACGGACGATGTGGCGCAGCTTGAAGCGGCCGATGTGTCCGCCATCGCCGGAGAAGGTCTTGTCGGATCGGTGGGTGGGCATCGTGTCGCGGTTGGCAATTTTCGTCTCGCGACGCGTGAGGGGATCGCTGACGGAGAGCGCAAGAGCCTTGACGACATGCTGGGTGACGCCGGCACGATCGCCTATGCAATCGTGGACGGCCAATTGGCAGGCGGGCTGCTTTTTGCGGATGAGGCTCGTCCCGAGGCACGCGCCGTCATTGCCGCACTTCATGAACTCGGTCTCGGCACGATCATGTTGACCGGCGACAATGCTCGCACAGCTTCGGCGCTGGGGCGCGAACTCGGAATCGGCGACATTCGCTCCGATTTGCTTCCGGAACAGAAGCTCGATGTCATTCGTGGCCTTGCAGGCGACGATAAGAAGCAGGTCGCGTTTGTTGGCGACGGCGTCAACGACGGACCTGCCCTTGCAGCTGCGCGTCTCGGCATCGCGATGTCGTCCGGGGCGGATGTCGCACGCGAGGCTGCGGCGATCACGCTCATGCGCCCCGATCTGCGATTGGTGCCTGCATCGCTCGACATCGCCCACAGGACTCGCGGAAAGATCCGGCAAAATCTCACCTGGGCATTTCTCTACAATGCTATCGGCATTCCTCTCGCGGCACTCGGCATGCTGTCACCGGTCTTTGCGGGGGCAGCGATGGCCTTGTCATCGGTTTCTGTCGTTACCAACTCGCTTCTGTTGACACGCTGGAGACCTCCGGTCGAAAGGTGATCGGATGACACCCATCCGCATCACCGACCCGGACGATCCGCGCATTGCCGTGTACCGCGATATTCGCGAACGGGATCTCGCAGGCCGGCATGGCCTCTTCATCGCGGAGGGCAAGGTTGTTCTGCGAGTCCTGTTCTCCGCACGGCGATTCGAAGCCGAATCCGTGCTGCTGCTGGAAAATCGCGTGCCAGGGATGACGGAGGTGCTTGATATGGCGCCTCCTGATCTGCCCGTTTACGTCGCGGATGCCGAGGTGCTCGACCATATTGCAGGCTTCCACCTTCATCGCGGGATTCTCGCCGCCGGACGGAGGCGGCCAGATGCAGCGCTGCTCGAAATGCTCAAGCCGCTGCCTGAAGACGCTCTCGTCGTCGTGCTGGTAGGCGTCTCGAAT
This sequence comes from Rhizobiaceae bacterium, assembly GCA_023953905.1. Taxonomy (GTDB): domain Bacteria; phylum Pseudomonadota; class Alphaproteobacteria; order Rhizobiales; family Rhizobiaceae; genus Arvimicrobium. The sequence goes on from JAMLJA010000003.1 coordinate 38,832, forward strand.
CACGACAATGTCGGCGCAATCTTTCGCAACGCGGCAGCCTTCGGCGCCGACGCGGTGCTTCTGGACACAACATCCTGCGACCCGCTCTATCGAAAGGCGATCCGCGTTTCGGTAGGCGCGGCGCTCAAGATTCCGTTTGCGACCGCATCGACAGCTGAAATCAGAGAGGGTTTGGCGGCAGAGGGCTTCGACGCGATCGGACTGTCGCCATCGGGAAAGCAGGAAATTCATCAGATTGAGGGGGGAGTGCGCACAGCCCTCTTCCTCGGGGCCGAAGGGCCAGGCTTGCCGCCGGAAATGCTCGCGGAGCTCAAAACGGCGCGCATTCGCATGTCACAGGATTTTGATAGTCTGAATGTCGCTGCGGCTTCGGCTATCGCCCTGCATCACTTCGCGCTCAAGCGCGGTGATAGAGGCATCTGACCGACGGCTGGAGTCTCAGCCGATCATGGCACCACGCGTTGAGGCGTGTTCCACATCGCGTGTCTTGGTGTCGCGCGATTCAAGCGCTTCCGCCTTGGACAGCTCCGCTTCAGCTTCAGAGAGTATGGCTTGAGCAGAGGCGCGTTGCTGCATCAGGTCGCTCTGGGACGCGCGCAAATTGTCTCGGCGCTGACGCGCCGCCTTTGCAAAGGTCGGATAGGCAAAATGATTGACGTCGGTGATGCCGGACTTCTTCTCCTCGGAAGAAATCTGCGCCTCCAGTTCTGCGGCCATCCGCTCGAACTCGGCGATCATCATGTCGAGTTGCAGCAGGTGCCGCCGCTTCTCGCCGACCTTGAACTGCTTTAGTCGAACGAGATTTTCACGCGATTTCATGCCAGCCAACTCCCGAACACCCCTACTCAACACCAGGTCTGCGGCTATCCCGCATACGCACTCACTTTTCGCCCCTCAGACAAACATGCTTTTTGGAAACAAATTCCTAATCAAAGCCTCTGCCGGTAACCTTTCATTTACGGGCATTGTTAATCATAGGGCCGAGGCATTAAGGCGCGGTAAAAATCGAAGTGATTGGTCGGATGCGGCAACATCACGAAAAATGAGGTTATCCGGGGCATTCTCGCGAATGACCGGCGGCCCACGACGATTTGTATCGGCTTGAGGTGCAACTCGGTTAAGGAAACTGATATGGCTTGCGAAGCAGAATCAGATTTTGTTAACCAATCGATGACAAGCTTGACGAGGCTACTACTGCCGCAGCGCCCGGGGACCGTGGGCTGAGGTGGCGGCAAAAGGGGACTTAAATGCGTGTTCTGCTGATCGAAGATGACAGTGCGACTGCCCAGAGCATCGAACTGATGCTGAAGTCGGAGAGCTTCAACGTCTACACCACCGACCTCGGTGAGGAAGGCGTAGACCTCGGCAAGCTTTACGATTACGACATCATCCTCCTCGATCTCAATCTGCCGGATATGTCCGGCTACGAGGTCCTCCGGACGTTGCGTCTTTCGAAGGTCAAAACTCCCATTCTCATCCTCTCCGGCATGGCCGGCATCGAGGACAAGGTGCGCGGGCTGGGCTTCGGCGCCGACGACTACATGACGAAGCCTTTCCACAAGGATGAACTCGTCGCTCGCATTCACGCCATTGTCCGGCGCTCGAAGGGCCACGCTCAGTCGGTCATCACCACTGGCGATCTCATCGTGAACCTGGACGCCAAGACCGTCGAGGTCGGTGGACAGCGGGTGCATCTGACCGGCAAGGAATATCAGATGCTGGAGCTGCTCTCCCTGCGCAAGGGAACCACGCTGACCAAGGAGATGTTCCTCAATCATCTCTATGGCGGGATGGACGAGCCGGAACTCAAAATCATCGACGTTTTCATCTGCAAGCTCCGCAAGAAGCTCGACGCTGCGTCGGGTAGCCAGAATTATATCGAGACGGTTTGGGGCCGCGGGTACGTCCTGCGTGAGCCTGAGGATATGCGCGAAAGCGCCTGATAGTCCCCCCTCGCCTTTCTGCGACCATCAAAGCCCGGCAGTGCCGGGCTTTTCGCGTTTCAAGGCATGAAGGCGGTCAGGCGGCCGCGCGCAAACCTTCGAACTTGTCCAGAAGCTGGGATCGATTAAACGGCTTGAGGAGATAGCCGTTCGCGCCCGCTCGCTTGGAGCGCATGATCGCAGGTACGTCCATCTCTGTGAGGCAAACGGCGATGCGCGGCGCCACATCGGTTGGTATCGAACGAAGAGCGCGGACCAGTTCGTCTGCCGCCATATCGGGCAGGCCGACATCGACCAGAATGAAATCCGGCATATGACCTGAGCAAATGCCGATCGCCTCTGCTCCGCTCGATGCCTCGATAACGAACATCTCCGGGCCTGAGAGAATTCGCTTGGCGACCTTTCGAATGACGCTGGAGTCGTCGACAAACAGGCAGCGTTTCATGTCGCAGATTACCTCACGAGTCCAAGAACCGGCCCGTCACCGACGGACACGGGGAGAAGGTAACCAAATCTCGTAAAGATCAGTCGAACGACGCCGTTAAAATTGTCCAGGATCCCGCAATTCGCGAATGAGAATCGTCCAGCCGTAGCGGCGATTAGCCTGCGCGCAGGACGATCTCTTCGGGATTTGCGTGAATGGTGATGGGCATGGCGGAGTCCCGCGCCAGCAGAAGCGTGTAGTAGGGCTGGATGCTGTGCGCATCAATCGGATCATCCAGAGTGTCGCCTGAATGAAGCGCAAGGAACTTCGGCGGAACCCGCGCCGCAGACCCGGCCGCCGAAAGCATAAATTTCGGCTCGGTCTCCAGATTGTCCAGCGTCACGGTTATTCTCCCACCCTTCGGAATTGCCGCATGGGCAATGAGAATGAGGTTGAGCAGGAGCTTCACCTTGTTCTTGGGAAGCAAGGCTCGGCGACCCTGCCACACAAGTTCCGGCTTCTCGTCTTTCAGATATGCGGTCGCCACAGCCTCGGCGTCACCCGTGTCGATCTGCATTCCGGCAGAACCGGCCGCGCCGAAGGCGATACGTGCGAACTGGAGCCGTGCCGATGCCTTGAAGGCACTGGTCCGGATCAGATCCATGGCTTCGATGCTCGCATCACCCTCGTCCAGCAGCTCCAGCCCGTTGTTCACGGCACCAACCGGCGAAATAATGTCGTGGCAGACCCGGCTGCACAGCAAGGCCGCCAGATCAGCTGCGGACAGGGTGAAGATGTCGGCCATCGGCAATACTCCGAGAAAATGAACGCAGCCGGCACGACCTGAATGTGCGCCGAATCAGACGAATGATACAGAACAATTATAACCACACTCCGGTGGCTACGGAGGAAATACCCCAGAACAGACTCAAAAACGCTGCGCGAGGTCTACGAGCAACCATTGAGGCCCTAACAATTTGATCGGTTAATGGTTGAAAAAGGATTACGGCTTAGCCTTTGGTCGACACGCACCATCGGCCTTCAAGAGCAGAGGGGTAGAGAGGCGTCCGCTGTGTGCTCCTGCATGGAGATTGGAAGCATGAACAACCGATATTCGAGTCCGCTGGCCGCCCGATGGGTGATTTTCCTTTGGGTGGCGCTTGCCGCCTTCGTCCTTCCAGCAGCCAGCTCGGCCGAGGAATATACGGCCCAGGAGATTGTCGATTCCGGTCATCGGTTCTTTGGCGCCACGTCAGGCGGTTTGGCCTCTGCTGTCGAGAAGATCTTCGCGAGCTACGGCCTGCCCAACGGTTATGTGCTTGGTGAGGAGGGCTCCGGGGCGTTTGTCGGCGGCCTCACCTATGGCGAGGGCACGCTGTACACCAAGAATGCTGGCGATCATAAGCTGTTCTGGCAGGGTCCGTCGGTCGGCTGGGACTTCGGTGGCCAGGGCTCCCGCACCATGATGCTGGTCTACAACCTCGATTCTGTTGATGCCCTTTACCACCGCTTCGTCGGCGTGTCGGGTTCGGCCTACGTTGTTGCCGGCGTTGGCGTCAACGTATTGAAGCACGACAATATCCTGCTCGTACCCGTTCGCACCGGCGTCGGTGCTAGGCTGGGAATCAATGTCGGCTATCTGAAGGTGACCGATCGCCCGACCTGGAATCCCTTCTAGGATCATGGGTATACACGGAACGCTCGCTGGATTTTAAGGTTAAGACAGGGTTAATAGACCAACTCCGCCACAACTGTGGATTTAGTCGTGCAAGGCGTGGCAGGGTTACACTGCTACGCCTTTTTCGTGCCCATGATTGTCGAGCTCTCGTGATCGAATCCTCTCTGTTCTTCTCCCTTGGCTTCCTTTGTGCGAGTTTTCTGGCACTCATGGTCGCGCCCTCCATCTGGCGCCGCGCGGTCAATCTTACGCGACGGCGCATCGAGGCATCTGTCCCGCTTACTCTGAATGAAATACAGGCCGACAAGGATAAGCTGCGCGCCGAGTTCGCCATGTCGACCCACAGGCTGGAAAAAAGTCTCAAGGGTTTCAAGGAGAACGTTAATCAGCAGGCGGGCGAAATCGCACGCAACCGAACGGATCTGAAACGGCTGACTGACGATTGTGATCGACAGCGGACAGTCATTGACGAACTCGAGGACGATAATGTTGCCTTGCGTGATAAGCTTCAGCAGCGCGAGGCAGACGTCAAGCAATTGCAGGCGGATTTCGAAAAGACAAAAAAATCCCTGGACACTCGTTCCGCGGATCTGGAGCGTCTGAGCGGGCTCTACGAAGAGTTGACGCTGACGGCCAGCAGCAGACAGATCGAGCTGGTTTCGCGCGAGTCCGAGATCGAAAAGCTCTGCGAAGAAGTCGATCGCCTCGGCCGCTACAAGCGCAACACCACCCATCGCGTAAGCGAATTGGACAATGAGCGCAACAAGGCTGCTGAAATCCTGTCGGTGGAAAAAAGCCGCGCGTCGGATCTGGAAGGACGGATCGAGCGCATGATTTCAACCATCGCGGACCGCGAGGAAAAGCTGGAGCGGCGCGAAATGGAAGTCATCAGGTTGAAAGAGCATCTGGCGCAAATGACAGCCAGTGAGAATGCGCTCAGTGAAAAGCTGATGCGCATGGATGCGGAGCGGGTCGCGCTGGAAGCTCAGGTTACCGAGCTCAACAACCGAATGTCAGCGTTTTCCTCCGCTGCGAAAGTTGGCTCGGCAAAGAGCGCAGTTGTCGAAATCGACGAAGACCGGGGAAAGCTGGAAGCGCGGCTTGCACTGATGACGCGCGAGAACAAGCGCCTGCGTGCCGAACTGTCAGCCTTGGAGAATGTCGGCAGTCACGACGCAAGCAACGAGCAGCGGGCAAGCGCACTGCTTCGCGAGCAGATCAACGACTTGGCAGCCGAGGTGGTCAACATGACCATCATGCTGGAGGGCAAGGATTCCGAAGTCGAGCGGGCGTTGATGCAAAAGGCTCCGACCGACCGACCGCGCGACTCAAAGGGGAGAGAAATTCTTAGTCTCTCGGACCGCGTCCGCGCCTTGCAGGTCGCATCCGCATCCCGGCCCTGAACTTATTCTGCCCTGTCGTTCAGCACGCACGACCTGACGCGGGATCGCACCCGCCGACGGCGCGCGTGGAGCCTGGCAAGGTCGGAGACGCACCGGCGGGAGGCGGAGAAGGTTCTGCGGACCGTTCACCGGCCAGGCCGCGCAACTCTCGTGCTGCCTCTTCATCAACCGGTTCGCGTTCGAAGATTTCAACATCGTCAATGCCGATCGCTGCCAGTTGCGGCAGGATGATATCGGCGTCTCCGGCAATGACGATCAGTGATGGATCGAGTGATGCCAACTGGCTCGCTTCCTTCTGCACCGGCTCCAATGTGAGCGACGCAATTGCCTCCCGCTTGCTATGATTTTCCTCCACGCTCATGCCGAGCGTGGCGCTGTCCACGACATAGCCGGCGAATCCCCGCCCAGTTTCTGCAGTGGCCGCAAGTGATGTACGATATGCGGTGATCGTCCGATTGAGTTCCTCGCTCGTCACAGGTGTCGTGTTCAGGCTAGCGAACCCCTTGAACACTTCTTCCAGAGCAGCGCCCGTATTGTCGCGCTCCACCGTCATCTCGACGACCATCGCAGCGTCGGATTTCATGCCCGACATCAGCCTCGCCGACGTACCGTATGTGTAGCCCTTCTCCTCGCGGATAACGGAGTTCAGACGTCCATTGAAGTCATCGCCAAGCAGACGCATCACAGCCACAGCCTCGGCGCGCTGTGGGTCATCGCGGCCCGGTGAGGGGCGCGCGATGTAGAGTGCGGCCTGGCTCGCTCCCGGCTCGGGAACCAGGATCACTTTGCGGCCCGTCCCGAAGACGGGCGACTGAACATCCTTCGCCACGAAACCAGGGCCGTCATCGGTCCAACCCGAAAACACCTTGTCCAGCGCAGAGACCACCTCCTCGATGGATTGTGAACCGACACTGTAGAACTCGGTCTTCGACGGCTGCCAGAGCTGGTGATAGATGGAACGCGCATCTTCCAGCTTCATGGCCTTCAGCGATGCGAGCGACCAATCGAGATCAGGTTCACCAGGCCGCTTGGGGAAAAGCCTCTTGTTTGCCGCGCGCCCGGCCACACCAGACAAATCTGATTCCCTGTTGACCAGCCATTGCGCATAGTCGGCGGTCAGAATTCTCCACTCGCCCTCCTCGAAACGCGGCTTCATGAGGACATCGTCAAGCAAGGCCAGACCGGCGGCATATTCGCCCTTGGGCACTGTAAGGCTCATGGCCGTTGCATTCGACCCGGATGCAAAGCCAAGTCCCGCGCCAATGTCGGTCGCCGCCTTCGCGAACTCCGCATAGTTCCGATCGCCCGCCCCCTTGAGAGCCATGCTTGTGGCAAGATCGAGCAGACCTTCCTCACCTTCAGGAGCATTTGACCAGCCGCCGCTCGCCACGGCAGCGACATACTCCATGGGCGATTCGGGCAGACGGTAATGAATGACGGTCATTCCATTGGCGAGCTTTGCGGTCTGCTTCTCTGGCAAAGCGGTCCGGCCGGGCTCGCGCGGATCAAGCTTGGGAATGTCGATCTGAGGACGCATCGCCGCCACGAAAGGGGCTGGCGTGCCCGATGATTTCAGGAGAGTCTCAGGATAGTCGCCACGAGGCCCCGGCTTGACGACAAGTGTGCTCGCGTTCTCGATGTCGAGCAACTTCTTCACCGTCGCTGCCACGCTTTCCGCCGTCGCATTGACGATCTGGCTATCTTCCTTAAGGGCAAGTCGCGGATCGCCGAGTATGTCGGCAGTGTAGGCAATGGCGCTTGTACGGTTGTCGAACGGCTCAATCGCAAGCTTCGCGCTCAGCAGCGACGAGGTTTTCACCCGCGCAACATCCTCGGGATCGATTGGGGTTGTCACGAATTCCTGAAACGCAGCGCGCATCTCCTTCTCGAGCGTCTCCACCGTCACGCCGGAACTTGCCGAGGCATCGATCTCGAAACGCCCGCCCAGCAGACCCGACGTCCACGACGCGCTTACCGAACTCGCAACGCCCTTCTCCTGCACGAGGCGGTTGCGAAGCAGCCCGAACGCACCATTCCCAAGCAACTCCGCCGCGATGGCGAGATTGCCGTTGTCGTCCGAGGATGCGTCCGGTCCACTGAAGGCGATGGCCACGCTGGGCGTCGCAACCTTGTCGGTCACGTCCAGTCGAATGCGTGTGGGCGCAAACGCCGGGGATGCCGGACGCGGCACGTCGGCCCCGCGCGGAACCCGGCCGAATGTATCGTCAATCAAATGCCTTGCATCTTCCACGTCAAAGTCGCCGACAAGCACCAGGATGGCATTGTTGGGCACATAGTAAGTATTGAAGAAACCGCGCACATCATCCAGCGACGCAGCATCAAGGTCGGCGATGGAGCCGATGACCGCACGGCTGTAGGGATGCGATTTTGGGAAGAGCCCTGACCAGAATGCGCTCCATCCGGCGGCACCGGCGGAATCGAGTATGTTCTGCCGCATCTCGTTCTTGACGACGTTACGCTGCAGATCGAGCTTGCGCTGATCGACATTGTCGCCAAGGTTGGCCATCCGGTCGGCTTCGATCGACAGAATGGTGGGCAGGCCGGAAGACAAACCCTCGACGTAGTAGACGGTGCCGTCTTCCTGCGTCCACGCATTGATCGTATTGCCCAAAGCGGAATGGGCCCCGAAAACGTTCGGCCATGCCGGGGTGCCGGAAAACATTAGATGCTCGAACAGATGCGCGAAGCCTGAGCGGCCCTGCGGTTCATTCATCGACCCCACGCGATAGCGCAGGTTCATCACCACTTTGGGCACCTGACGGTCGGGCGCCAGCACGACCTCCATGCCGTTTTCCAGCGCATATCGGACAGTCTCCAGCGGCCTGTCATCGGCGGCATGCAGCAATGACGGCATGACAAGGAATGCGACGAACGCAAGAAAAAGACGCTTCAAGATGGGGCCTCCCGCTAGGCTTGGCGACCGGAAGAAACTGTGTCCGGCAGACAGTGCGCCAAGCTAGGGAGAGTCCCAACCCGGTGCAACCTGCATCTAATCGCCTCAACACGCCGAAATCGAGGCAAGTTCGCAGCGCGTTTCCGGCACGGGAAGCATCCGGTTCAAATCGGCATCACAGATTCCCCTTGAGTCGTCTTTGAATTAAAGTGAAGCCGAATCAATGGTTGGGGTAGCGGGATCTTGCCAGATTGCGACCTATGGTCGACAGGCAGGCGTTCCATTTCAAGTTTCGCAAGCCGGATTCTGCGACCGGCCGCATGGCAAATTGCTGCGCGGCTTTCCGCACGGATAGTGATGCCACGGTCTTGACCAAACGATGCAGAACAATAGCGCGCGAGACGACGAAAGACCTGCCGGGATGTCGTCGCGCGCCGATCTGACGGCCTATCTAGCCGAACTGGCCGCAACCGTCGGCGCGGAGCACTATATGTTACTGGCGGTGGTGCATGATCGCGACCGCTCTGATGCGCGCATCATCGCCTCCAACTGGGTGTATGACGCAATTCATCTGGTCGGATTTCGTCAGCTCGCCGCTATCGCGACATGTGAAATGTCCACACTTCCCGGCGCGGATTGCAATTGCCTCAGCCTCGGCGCCGGCATGCCGGCTGACGAAGCATCAGCACGTCTGCTGGAGGTACTCGGCCATGCCGAGATCGTGCCTTTGAGGCTGTTTGTCGGCCGTCAGCGCTACTATCTGCTGCTTTCGGCTTCCGGGCCAGGAATGATCGACGCTGCGGCAGTCGCGACGAGCCAGCTTGCGGTCTGCTATGCGCTGTCGCGCGCGCCTGATCTTCTTGCATCCGCATCGCTGGTCGACCCGCTCACGGATCGCGAACGCGAATGCCTGTTCTGGGTATCGGAAGGCAAGACAACAGACGATATCGCGATCATCCTAGGTGTGTCGGCGAACACCACCAACAGCTACATCACGAACTCCATCCAGAAACTCGGCGCTAACAACCGCTCCATGGCAATGGCGACAGCAATTCGAAGCGGTGTCATCTGATGGTTGCGACCATGCACACCGGCACCCAGGCATCGCGCCAAACGGAAACCGTTCGGCATATCTCGATCGCCGATGTCCTGGCGGCGGGCCATGCCCTTTCCAATGACATGCAGGCGTCTGAGTTCGCCGTCTTTTCCATCGGCGCGGCGCGGCAACGGGCAAAGCTCAAACCGGCAATCGATTCGGATTATCCCGAAACTTCGAGCGCCAGCAGCATCCTGTCTTCCAGCTTCGGCAATGACTTCGTGCGGCATGCGTTGGCCTCCACACTTCCGAGCTGGTGGTCCGGCGAACGCGAGAGCCCTTCCATCCACACCTTCGAGGCTCTGGCCGACGCGCGATATACTGCGCTGGGCCTTCCCGACATGCCAGGCATCGCATTTCCCGTTCACGCAGACCGGGGCGTTGCGGGCATCGTCGTTTTTCTCGGCACCGAGATTGTCATGCCCGCGCATGCACAGCCGCAGATACATTTGCGCTGCTACCGGCTTTTCGCGGACGTCATGCTGCTCGGTCTTGGACAGTCGGGGCGACTGCCATCAGTCACCCAGCGCGAGCTCGACTGTCTGAAGCTGACCGCCAATGGCTATACCAGCGAAGAGATCGCGGTGGTGCTCGGACTGTCGGTGCACACGACCAATCAGTATCTTACCAAAGTGGCGATGAAGCTGAATGCGGTCAATCGCATGCAGGCCGTTTCAAAGGCCCTGCGGCTGGGGCTGATCGAGTGAAGTCAGGACGCGGCCAGCAACGGCTCGGTTCGACGTATCCGCGAAGAGGAGATCGCCCGGCTTAAAAACTCCGTGTTCTTTTCCGGACAAGGATCGGGATCTTCGAAGGACACATAATTCACCTCGACGCCCGCATGCCGCTCTGCGAGCCAGAGCGAGAAATACACCGTGGCGCCGCGCGGTCTGAGTTCAAGATCGAACACGATTTTGGGCGCCTGCCCCCACTCGACGATTGCCTCACCGCCATTGCCGAGCCGGAACGTGCCCGGCATGAAGAAGAGTTCCGCCGCGGAGTCGACAATGTCGGAGACGCACGCGAAATGCTCCAGCCGCATGAACGCGATGTAGTCTGCCACATCGACAAGGCGAAGCTCTCCCACGACTTCCTTGATCGCCTCGAAGACGATTCGCTCGCGCGCCTCGGAATGTGATTGCCGGTTCATTGCATCTCCCTGCGTTGCGGCGCGCCGGTTTTCTTGGCGTAAACAATGCGTACCAGTTCGGCCACGGCCTGATAGAACTGGGCTGGTATTACGCTATCAACCGAAACTTGATTGTACATGGAGCGCGCAAGCGCCACGTCCTCGAAAACCGGAATTCCGTGTTCGGCGGCGATCTCCCGGATCTTGAGCGCCACAAGATCCTGCCCCTTGGCGACCACAACGGGCGCTGCATCCTGATTGCGGACATATCTGAGTGCGATCGAGAAGTGAGTCGGGTTGGCGATCACCAACGTCGCCGACGGCACAGCCGTCATCATGCGGCGTCGCGCACGATCGCGCGCCAGTGAACGGAGCCTAGACTTGACGATCGGATCGCCCTCCGTCTGCTTGTGCTCATCCTTGATTTCCTGGCGCGTCATCCTGAGTTCCTGGCGCCAATGGAACCGAGACCAGAGCAGATCCGCGATGGCGATGACGGTCATCACCAGTGTGATCGATATCAGAATGTCGACCAGCACATCGCGAATCACCGGGCCGAAATCGGTCGGATTGGTCAGCATCCCCGCCATCAGGCGGTCACGCGTGTTGTTGACCGTGAAGGACAGCACAGCGATGACGAATGTCAGCTTTCCGAGCGACTTGGCGAATTCCACCCAGCCGGACACTCCGAAGAGTCTTTTCCATCCCGCAGCGATGGAGATACGGGAAAATTGCGGTCGGATGCGTTCCCCGACAAGTTGCGGCATGTTCTGGAGAACCGACGAGCCGACGCCCGCGACCATGAGCAGAATGATCAGAACGCCAAGCAGTTTGCCGATCTCGATCAGAACGATTTCATAAAGATCCATTACGTCCCGCGGGGTCGACAACGACCACATTTCGGGCCTTTCGAGAAAATCCCTCAGGAAGTTGCCTGCCTCTGCCACCGTCTCATCGGCAAAGAAGACCACGTAGACAAGCGTTGCCACGAAAGACAGAAGCAGCGCGACCTCTCTCGAACTCGGGACTTTGCCCTTCTCGATCGTGTCTCGGATCTTCTTCTCTGTGGCTTCTTCTGTTTTGCTTTCCTTGTCCGCGCCTTCCGACATCAACGCTCATCCCTGTCAGTTCAGTGCGTGCGCCGTGCGCGGCCTTCAGGCGGCAGCCTGCTCCGCAGCATCGTCGGCGGACGGAAGGGTGATCGTTCCCTCACCGGAGAGGCGAATGGCGGTCGATGCAATCGTGCGTCGCGCGCGAAGGATATCGGCAGCCTGAATGCCCTCCGATCCTGCGGCAAGCTCCGACTCGATCATGCGCCGTGAGCGTGCGCCAATTGACGCGAGGATGGCCTCCGTGAGGCCCGCCGGAGCATTTCGCAGCCCCAGCGTAACAAGCTCCGTCGACAACCCGTCGAACAGCGTGACCCGCGACCGTTGATCGAGACGCTCCACATCTTCGAACGAGAACAGCCTGGCGCGAATGGCCGCCAGGTTTCCAGCACCCGCATTGGCCAGATCTTGCATCACTTCGTCGAGCTGCGCCTTGTCCATCTCGTTGAGAAGGTTGGCGACGCGCGTGTGTGCGACCGAATTGTCCTTGCCGCCCGAGGTGTCTCCGAGCAGGCGCGTCCGGATCTGGCTTTCCACGATCTTGATGGCAGCGGCAGGCATGGTTGCGATCGACATCATGCGCTTGATGATGTCCGTGCGCATCGGCTTGTCGAGCTTCACAAGCACCTCCGCAGCGACCTGCGACGACAGATTTGACAGGATGAGCGCCGATGTCTGCGGATGTTCCGCACTCAGGAAGTCGGCGAGCCGCTCGGGCGCAAGCTTCGCGACTTCCGGCCAAACAGGAGGTGGACCTTCGGGTTCCGCCTTGGGTGGCGCCTTGCTCATCAAAGCGCTCATTTCCTCGGCCGTGAGCGATTCATTCAGGATCGTGTCCATCGCGTCGCCTGAATCGATGAGGCCCCCACCTTCAGTGAACTCTGCCTCGAATTCCGCCACAATGGATTCGAGTTCATTCTGTGGAATGGCCGAGAGCGCCCTCGCCGCCTGGATCAGAGACTTCAATTCTTCCTGCTTGAAGAACTTGAGAAGACGGCTGGCGGAAGGCTTGCCCATAGCCACGAGTATGGCAGCCGCCTTCTGCGGCTTACTCAGTTCGGCCATGCCGGCATCATCGTCCTGCCTGACGCTGGTTCTTGCCGACATGCTCAGCCCTTTCCGCCCGTCATGATCTCGGTGAGGCGCACCCCGAAACGGGAGGGATCGTCTTCCATCACTATGATCTCGCCACGTGCGATCTTTCGGCCGTTGACCATGACATCAATCGGCTCGCCGATACGGCGGTCCAGCGCAACGGTTGCGCCCTTCTGAAGTGCCATCAGATCGGCTACCGCCATCTCGGATCGGCCGAGCACGACCTGAACATCGACCGGGATGCTCATGATGATGCCTGAAGGCGAGGCAAAATCGGAATCGGCTGCCGCAGCCGATGGCGGCTGCGCTTTGGACGTGTCAGCAGCAGCGGTCGCCGGCTTGTCACTCAGCACACCACGCAGCTCCTCGATTGCGCGATTGAGCTGTTGTTCTGATTCCTGTGGTGCCGCATTTGTCTGGGTCATGCCTTGCGCTCCATTTGCCATGCCTCACTTGCGATTGGCGGGCAGTAACTCGTCTACGAGGTCGTTGTTTGCCTTGAATGGTTCGCGCAGGCGAACCGAGTAATTCTGGCCGTGCCGGCCGAATTCGCAGGTGAAAAGCGTCTTGTCGCGTGCGCTCAGGTGAACATTGGTGCGCGCCTCGGCGTCGAGCGCCAGCACCGAGCCGACATTCAGTCTGGACAACGCGCCGAGTGTCATCTGTGGACCAGCTATCGTCGCGATGACTTCGACCGAGGCCCGCATGACCTCGCCGCCGAACCGCGCGCCCCACAGATCGCGCTCGGCGGACGTCCCCGCGACTATCGCATCGCCGCCATGCTTGCTCATCGCGCGTTGCGGAACAACGAGACTTATCTCGCCTTGCGATGCGCTAGTGGAAACTGTGAAGACCACACGCACGGCCGGCGTATCACGCACAGTCATCCGCCTGATGTCTGGACCCGATATGGGCGCCGCCAGCGGAAGCTTTACGGCGAACGACTGTTCATCCTTGTCGCCAATCGATTCGGCCACAACAGTGAGCACCGTTCGTGCGAGTTCAAGTTCGATAGGGGATGGGTCCCTGTCGAGGGCGTCGACCGGCGCTTCCGCATCGCCACCAAAGGCCATAGCCACGATAAGCGCGATGGCGCTCGCGTCCATGGACAGAAGAACGATGTCAGGCGAGGTCGCCGCTGCACCCAATACGACAGCCGAATGGCTGGCAGCGTCCGGACGACCATCCACCAGTCGGGCCAGGTCCACGGTTTTGATGTCGACTTCAAGCGAAACGCCAAGCGCGTCGGAAAGTCCCTGCAGAATGCGCGCGACGGCTTTCTCGGCGGTCGCTCGTGTCGCCGAGATGACCTGCTCGGGCTCACCGGTCTCGCCGACCAGTCGCTCGAGTATGTAGTCGCGTGTTTCGGCGGGAGTGCCGATGCTTGCCATGTCTCAGTTTCCGCGAAGCTGACAGCCGGTCATGGATCAGGCAGCCTTCTTCATTTCAACGGCGCCGCCGGGGTTCATCGTGCTCTGCTCGACCGCATCGATCGTCGGACGCTCATAGGCCGAGATCGTCTTGCGCCCGAACTCGATGGCCACCTGTGGCAACGCGCCGTTCATGTACGCCAGCAACGTCTGCTTGACGACGACATACATACGGTTTTGCTTTTCGCGCACCGACTTGACCTTGCTGGCGATCGGTCCGACCACGCAGTAGGACATGAAGATTCCCAGAAACGTACCGACGAGTGCGGCGCCGATCAGGCCGCCAAGTATCTCGGGTGACTGATCCAGCGCGCCCATCGCCTTCACCACGCCAAGAACGGCCGCGACGATACCGATCGCGGGAAAGCCGTCTCCCATCGCGGTCAATGCGTGGTAGGCCTTCATCTTGTCGGCGCGAATTGTGTGGATCTCCTCGTCCATCAGCGCCTCAATCTCATGCGGACGCGCATTTCCGATGATGATGATGCGGCAATAGTCGCAGATGAAATTGGTCAGATCCTTGTTCTTCAGAACAGTTGGAAATGCCTGAAACACTGCAGATTCCTGCGGATTGTCTATATGTGCTTCCACTTCAGAGCGCGACTTGGTGCGCAGTTCACGCATCAGGCTGTGAAGAACACCCAGCACCGCCAGATAGTCTTTCTCCTTCGGCACGGCCTGCTTGAACGCTTCAATACAGCTTTTTCCCGTATCCTTGACGATCTTCATCGGGTTCGCGATCAGGAAGGCGCCAAGGGCCGCGCCGCAAATGATAACGACTTCCCATGGCTGGATAAGCACTTCAATGTGCCCGCCCATGGCCATGAAGCCGCCGAGGACGCAACCCATAATCACTGCAAACCCGATCAGAATGCCCACTGGCCAGCCCCTTGACGTCAATCTTGGGTTAACCATAGCGGAGCTTGGCTTGCCTGAAGCTTGAACGGACAGCGCAAGGTGGATTCAGTTTCGCGCAAGGAACTTGGTGTACGGTCCCACAAACAGACGACCGCCTGTCGGGGGGCTCCGCTTGCTGAACACCTTTACGAGCTACTCGCTCATCACGCGTGATCTGGACGCATCGATCGATCGCGTCGAGCAGCAGCCCAGTGTCCAGCGCGAGGTCGACTACTATCTCAAGAACATAGAAAACGTGAAGTCGATTGAGGACTTCCTCAAGGATGACCGGCTGTTCAAGTTCGCCATGAAGGCACACGGCCTGAAGGACATGGATTATGCCAAGGCCTTCATGAAGAAGGCGCTGACCGAAGGCATCGACAACCAGGACAGCTTTGCCAATCAGCTCACCGACAAGCGCTACACGGACTTTGTCGACACCTACAATTTCGAACGATACGGCGAAAACGCGACCATCTACACCAAAGCGCGTCAAGGCACGGTCGACAAATACCTGCGCCAGACCCTGGAAGAGAATGCCGGCGAGCAGAACGAAGGCGTGCGTCTGGCGCTCTATTTCGACCGCAAGGCCCCTGGCTTGACCAACTACTATGAGGTCCTCGCCGATAGCGCCCTTTCAAAGGTGGTACGCACCGCGTTCGGCCTGCCGGAATCCTTCGCTTCCGCCGATATCGACAAGCAGGTCGCGTTCTTTGAATCGAAGATGGACATCGGCGATCTTCAGGATCCGGAGAAGCTGGAGAAGTTCATGGCGCGCTTCACCAGCCTCTGGGAGGTCGGCAATCCGAGTGCCGGATCGGCGGCATCCTTCACGAGCATCCTGTTCGGTCAGCCGGCAGAATACGGCATTTCCACCAACACTCTCTTCGCCATCCAGTCATTGCGCCGCTAGGTCGAACCATGCAGGATTCCCTCTACGTCGCGCTTTCCTCGCAGGTGGCGCTGGAAAAGCGGCTGACGACGATTGCCGACAATGTCGCGAACACCAACACGGTCGGCTTTCGCGCGACCGGCGTAAAATTCGAGGATCTGGTCTCCGGAATTGGCGATGATCGGGTCGCGTTCGCGTCGACAGGCGCCACGTTCCTCTCGGAAAACGCCGGTGCCCTACGGCAGACCGGAAATCCGTTCGACTTTGCGATCCAGGGTGATGCCTGGTTCGGGATAGATACGCCTGTCGGCACGGTGATGACGCGCGACGGCCGGTTCGAGATGGATCAGGAAGGCCAGTTGGTGACGCATCAGGGGTACCCAGTCCTTGATGCGGGTGGAGCACCTATCCAACTCGATCCTCGAAACGGCGCACCGGAAGTTGGCGCGGATGGCAGAATTAGCCAGGACGGATTTCAGGTCGGCGCGATTGGTCTCTTTTCATTCGAGCCGGGCCAGGATTTTCGGCGCTTCGAAAACTCGGGGATCATTCCCTCCCGTGAACCCGAACCGATTGTCGACCGCATAGACGTGGGTGTGGCGCAGGGTTTCGTCGAAGATTCCAACGTCAATCCAGTCATGGAGATGACACGGCTGATCGCGGTGCAGCGCGCCTTTGAAAACACCTCGGCGATGATGCGCAGCACCACGTCGAGCCTTGACAGCGCGGTCCAGATTCTCGGATCGAAATAGCGCATGCAGTCCATGGCTCCAACAGAGCAAAACCTCGCATCTTCTGACGCGGTGGCGCGCGATACCGCTCTTGATCTGCTCGAACGCCTCTACGCGTCCTATGCTGACCCAAAGACATTGGTTCAGCGCGGCGGCCGCATTTGCGACGTGACATCCACGGGCTATCGGGTGCGCGGCATGTCAGCCGGATCGCGGCTGGGCGACATCGTGGAGCATCGCGGAGCCAACGGCGCCAAGCGCGGCGAGATCGTGCGTATCACCAGCGATGAAGTGACGATCTCTCCCTTCGAGCGCAGCGACGATGCAGGTGTCGGAGAGGCGGTCGTCAATATCGGCTCGCTCACCCTCGCACCCACCGAGAACTGGCGCGGACGCAGTATCGATGCGCTGGGCCGCGCCATTGATGGTGGTACGCCCTTGATCGGCACGGACGCGCGTTCCGCCCAAAGCGCCACGCCGGGAGCCCTGTCGCGCGAACGCGTCGGCACCGGTTTTGCCACCGGGGTCAAGGTCATCGACATCTTCACCCCGATCTGTTTCGGCCAGCGACTGGGCATCTTCGCGGGCTCAGGCGTCGGCAAGTCGACGCTGCTGGCGATGCTCGCCTCAGCAGAGGCCTTTGATACGGTGGTTGTGGCACTGATTGGCGAGCGCGGCCGCGAAGTGCGCGAATTTCTCGAAGACACCATCGGTCAGGCCATGGCCAAGACCGTTGCCGTGGTCGCCACCAGCGACGAAAGCCCGATGATGCGCAAGCGCGCGCCGGAAACCGCGATGCGCGTCGCAGAGCACTTTCGCGACAAGGGCCATCGTGTCCTGATCGTGCTGGACTCCATTACCCGTTACGCCCATGCCCTGCGCGAAGTGGCGACGACAGCAGGCGAGGCCCCGGTCGCGCGCGGCTACCCGGCATCCGTCTTCACGGAATTGCCGAGACTTCTGGAACGCGCCGGCCCCGGCGAAGCCGGCTCGGGCTCGATCACCGCCATCATTTCCGTTCTGGTTGACGGTGACGATCACAATGATCCTGTGGCTGACAGCGTGCGCGGTATCCTTGACGGACACATCGTTCTGGACCGGGCGATTGCCGAACAGGGACGCTACCCTCCGGTCAATCCCCTGGCCTCGATCTCGCGCCTTGCTTCCAAGGTGTGGTCGGACGATCAGCGCGTGCTGGTCACGCGTCTCAAGTCGATGATCTCGCGCTTCGAGGACACTCGCGACATCAGACTGCTCGGCGGGTACCAGCCGGGGGCCGATGCCGAACTTGACGCCGCTGTCAGACAGGTGCCGGCCATCTATGACGCGCTCACTCAAACACCAAGAGACAAACCATCTGTGGACGCGTTTGGCGATCTCGCGCGTCACCTCAAGGGTAGGGACAGGTCCGATGCCGCTCACCAAAGCTGACGACAATGAGGTAGCACCACGGTCCAGGAGCAGACTCCGCAGGCTGGTCGCAAAAGTCTCGTCAGGTGAAACGGCGAGCCGTGGCGACATGCTGATCGCTGGGGGCGGCATTGCACTCGCAGTGACCTGTGCGCTGTTTCCCTGGTACATCTTCTTCAATCAGGACCAGTTTGGTCCCCCGAGAGTGCGCTTTGAATCGCCTGAAGCTGAGCTGCTGGTCGATGACGCAATGGCGACGCCCTCGATCCCTCGTGGCAATCCCGAGGTCAGGATAGTCGGCATTCCCGATCTCAATCTCGACTTCACGCCAACCGGCAGCTTGCCGCGCGTCTTCTCAGGCGCACAGGAGCCTGTCGAGGAACAACCGTTTCCCGACGACGCAAGCTCGCCCTTCAGGGTGCTGCACGTGACTGCCGGGCGGGCGATGATTGAGGACAACACAGGCATCTGGGTGGTTGAGCCCGGCGCGAAGCTGCCGGATCTGAGCACGGTCAAGTCGATCGAGCGCCGCAAAGGGAGCTGGGTCGTCGTCACCAGTGAAAACAAGGTTCTGACCACCGGCAACTGACAGCGCGCGGCGATCCTTGCAAGGTCCGCGCAAGACTGGAAGCCTAGTCTCCGATCCATCGCCCGGAGACCGATGCCGAAATGGATGCCGTCAATCTCTTCAAGCTCGCCACCCAACAGTCGCGCTGGCTGTCCGTACGTCAGTCCGCCGTTGCCGGAAATGTGGCCAACGTAAACACACCCGGATATGGCACGACCGAGGTCGAGCCATTTGAGAGCGTACTCAATAATTCGCGCGTGACGCTGGTCGCAACCAACTCCGCGCATCTTGCCGGCAATGTATCGGCCCAAGGCTTCAAGGTGAACCAGGAGGATACCAGCAACGCGTTGATGCCTTCCGAGAACACCGTCGTGCTGGAGAACGAGCTTCTCAAGTCCGGCGAGATCCGGCGCGGCTTTGAGATGAACACCGCGATCGTCAAGGCATTCCATCGCATGACGACAATGGCGCTGAAAGGGTGATTGCGATGGATGCTCTATCGACCGCTCTCAAGGTTGGCGCATCGGGCCTGGCGGCTCAGTCGGAGCGCCTGCGTATCGTCTCCGAGAACATCGCGAACGCACAGTCAACGGGCAGCACCCCTGGCAGCGATCCCTATCAGCGCAAGACGATCATCTTTCAGGCCGCCCTCGACCGCGCCAGCGGCGGCTCGATGGTCGATGTCGAGTCCATCTCGCGCGATCCTGGCGAATTCCCTGTCGAGTTTCAGCCCGGAAACGAGGCGGCGGACGAGAATGGCTACGTCAAGATGCCGAACGTGAACACGTTGATCGAGATGGCCGACATGAGCGAGGCCAACCGGTCCTATGAAGCCAATCTCCAGATCATCAAGCAGGCACGCGAGTTGATCTCGATGACAATTGACCTGATGCGGAGCCAGTCATGATCGGCAGCGTCGGCCTGATAGCTCCGAAACTTGGCGCAAGCCCGCTCGACGGACCAGACATTTCGTCGGCCCCCTCCGGCATTGCCGCCGACAACGTCGTCGGAAAAACATTCTCCGAACTCTTGAGCGCCGCTGCCAATCGCACCGTCGACACGCTCGCCAATGCCGAGGACATGTCGGTGAAGGCGATGCAGGGGGGCGCCGACACGCGTGAGGTCGTCGATGCCGTGATGAATGCGGAGCAGTCGCTGCAGGCCGCCATCGCCATCCGCGACAAGATCGTATCCGCCTATCTCGACATCAGCCGCATGGCGATCTGAGGAGTTTTAGTATGAGAGCACTCGCTATCGCCGCTACCGGCATGAACGCCCAGCAGACCAATCTGGAAGTCATTGCCAACAACATCGCCAATATCAACACGACCGGCTTCAAGCGGGCACGGGCGGAGTTTACCGATCTTCTCTATCAGACGGATCGAACACAGGGCGTGCCAAGCCGCAGCAGCACCGGCGTTGTGCCGGAAGGCGTGAGCGTCGGTCTCGGCGTCAAGACCACCGCCATCCGCAACGTCAATGTTCAGGGCGCCCTCAACCAGACGGGCAACCAGTTCGACCTTGCGCTGATGGGCAATGGCTGGTTCCAGGTCGAGGGTGGCGACGGTCAGACGCTCTACACCCGCGCGGGAGCCTTCAACACCAATGCGACCGGACAGTTGGTGACGCCCGACGGATACACCGTCGTCCCGGCAATCACGGTTCCCGCCGATGCCGTGGCGATCACGGTCAACAAGACCGGTCAGGTCTATGCGCGTTTCAAGGACCAGAACCAGGTTCAGGAAATCGGCCAACTGACAATTGCCACCTTCGCCAACGAAGCCGGTCTGGATCCGCTCGGCGATAACCTCTTCATGGAAACTCCCGCCTCCGGTCCGGCGAATGTCGGTATGGCCGGCGACCCGGGATTTGCCACGATCCAGCAGGGCTATCTCGAGGATTCCAACGTCGACCCGGTCAAGGAAATCACCGAGCTCATATCCGCCCAACGCGCCTATGAGATGAATTCCAAGGTCATCCAGGCGGCCGACGAAATGGCAGCCGTCGTTTCCAAGAACATCAGGTAATCATGATGATTGGTCGCCTCCTCCGCGCCGTCGCAGTCTCGACTGCACTCGTCACCGGCACTGCCGGCGCGAGTCTGGCAGAGGATGTCGTGTTCATACCCAGCCGCGCCATCTATCCGGGAGAAACGGTCACGGCCTCGCTGCTGCGCCAGGTCGTACTGAAACCCGACAGGCGCATCCCCCCGGCCGTCAGTTATCGGCTCGAAGACCTTGAAGGCAAAGTGGCGCGCCGCACCTTGCTGCCGAAGCGCTACATTCCCACCAGTTCTCTGAGAGAAGCATATCTGGTTGAACAGGGTGCACCTGTCAGAGTGGTCTATGAAGCCGGGTCGCTTGAGATTTCGGCCACGGCGATCTGTCTTGAATCCGGCTCGGCGGGCGACTTCGTGCGCGTTCGAAATGTCGACAGCGGCAAGATACTGTCAGGCGTCGTCGCCAATGACGGCACCGTCAGGGTCGGGGCATGATGTTCCGCCGCATCGTTCTCGCACTGGGCATCGCCTTGGCAGGCGTGCCATTGCCTTCGGCGGCCGCCGACTTCGAATACAACGGCGCCATGATCGCGTCGCGCGGTGGCGGCTCGGATTCAAGCAACTGGTCGGGCGGCTATGACCGGCGCGGCGGGCCTCCCCTGCCCTCGCGTGGCGGCCTCGTATCGCGCATCAAGGACATCGCGTCACTGCAAAGCGCCCGTGAAAACCAGCTCGTCGGCTACGGTCTGGTGATCGGCCTGCAAGGTACCGGCGACAGTCTCCGCAACTCGCCTTTCACCGAACAATCGATCCGCGCCATGCTCCAGAACCTGGGCATCGCTTCGGAAGGCGGAAGGGCGCGCGCGAAGAATGTGGCGGCCGTCATCGTCACCGCCAACTTCCCGGCCTTTGTCTCGACCGGTTCGCGAATGGACGTCACCGTCTCCTCGATGGGCGACGCGACATCGCTCGCCGGCGGCACGCTCGTGATGACGCCGCTGAAGGCCGCCGATGGCGACATCTACGCCGTGGCGCAGGGTCCGGTCATCGTTACCGGATTCAGCGCGCAAGGCGCGGCCGAAAAACTGACGCAAGGGGTGCCGACCGCCGGACGGGTTCCCAACGGCGCGATTGTGGAACGCGAGATCGACGAGAAGTTTTCCGAGCTCGACAATCTGATCGTTGAACTTCGCAATGGAGACTTCCGCACCGCCGTCAAGGTTGCCGATTCGATCAACAAATTCACGAAGGAACATTTCGGAAAGGCGCTTGCCTTCGAGCAGGATGCCCGCACCATTGTCGTCGAGCATCCCTCGAAGCTCTCGACCGCACGCTTCTACGCGATGATCGAGGACCTGCCGGTCGAGATCGACGTGCCCGCCCGCGTCGTGGTCGACGAGCGCACGGGGACGATCGTCATCGGCCAGGATGTGAAGATCTCGCGTGTCGCCATCAGCCATGGAACATTGACCGTCCGCATCACCGAGATGCCCCGTATCGTCCAGCCCGATCCGTTCTCGGACGGAGAGACCGCGAAAGAGGACTACACCGTGATCCAGGCGGCGCAGCCTGACGCGCGGGTCGCAACCCTTGAAGGACCTGACCTGGAGACGCTGGTAGCGGGGCTTAACAAGCTGGGTGTCAAGCCGGACGGCATCATAGCCATCCTGCAGGCCATCAAATCCTCGGGCGCATTGCAGGCGGATCTGGTTCTGCAATGATGATCACGAAACACATGAACCTCGGCCTGAAACTCGCTCTTGCCACCTCCGCTGTCTGGCTGACTCTATCGATGCCCGCCTCAACGGAATCGGCAGATGGCGGCCACGCATCCGCACCGGCAAAAATGGCATCAGCGACCGTCGACGGGGACGAGATTCAACGCTTTTGCGGCAATATCGCCGATGCCGCGCGCGATCGCCGCTACGCCCTTCAAGCCGAGGAACTGCAGAAGCTTCAGGCTGAAATCGACGAGCGCATCAAGGCGCTCGATGAGAAGCGGGCTGAATATGAGAAATGGATGCGCAAGCGCGAGGAGTTCCTTTCTCAGGCCCAGGATGGAGTGGTCAAGATCTTCAGCGCCATGAAGCCGGATATCGCGGCTGAACAACTGGCTGAGCTTAAGCCCAATCTCGCCGCAGGCATCCTGATGAAGATCGCGCCACGCAAGGCGAGCGTGATCCTCAACGAAATGAAGAGCACGGAAGCAGCGGTCCTGACTACCATCATGGCCAGCGCCGTTCGCAGGGAAGATCCGTCATGATACGCCGGGCGGTGCCTCTTCTTTTTCTTGCACTTCTGTATGGCTGCGCGACACCCGTCAGCGAGATCGGCAAGCCGCCAAAGATGTCGCCCGTCGGCAGCGGCATCGACGACACGACAGGCTCGATCTCCAGCTATCCGGAGACCCAGACTGCACGAACGGGCAAGTTCTCGCTCTGGAACGATCGTCAGAGCCGTCTTTTCACCGATCCGCGCGCGCTGCGCGTAGGCGACATCCTTACCGTCGAGATCTCCATTGACGATCGCGCCCGGTTCAAGAACGAGTCAGAGCGCAATCGCAAGACCAGTCGCGAACTCGGGTTCGACCTTGGCTTTGACTGGGAGGGAGCGGCAACGGAGGGGACTGGCAAAGCCAGCATCGATTCCAATACCGATGCCTCCGGCACCGGGACGACAGAACGCTCGGAGCGTCTCCAGCTATCTGTCGCGGCTGTCGTCACCGAAGTGTTCGCGAACGGCAACATGATGATCCGGGGTTCGCAGGAAGTCCGCGTGAACGCCGAGCTGCGCATTCTGACAATCGCCGGCATCGTTCGTCCCTCCGACATCGGTCCGAACAACACCATTCCGTATGAGCGCATTGCCGAGGCGCGCATCTCTTACGGAGGGCGCGGACGTCTGACAGAGGTCCAGCAGCCGCCCTATGGCACGCAAATCCTCGACAACATCTCGCCCTTCTAGGTCGGAACGCAACTCATGACCGTCGCAACTCTGGACCCGGCGCCCGCCCCGAAGAAATCGAGCTCCCTCATCGTACAGGTTGGCGTTCTGCTGGCCATGACCGGAATGGCGGTGGGCGGCGGCTGGTTTACCGGCGGCTACATGCGCGGCGAGCAGGCTGGCGAGACTGCCAAGCCTGAGGCGCATGGCGCCGCCGCGGCTGGTGGGCACGGCGACGCTGCAGCCGCCGAGGGGCACGCGACGATCATTCCGCTCGCGCCGATCACGACGAATCTCGCCCAGCCGGTGAACACATGGCTGCGCATGGAAGTCGCCCTGGTGTTTGAAAAGGCGCCCAGCGACCCTGGTCTTGCCGACACGATCCATCAGGACCTGCTGACCTACGTACGGACCTTGAAGCTTCATCAGATCGAGGGAGCAAGCGGATTCCTGCATCTGCGGGCCGATCTCGAGGAACGGGCGCAAATGCGCAGCGACGGCGCCGTCCAGCGCATTCTCATACGCACATTGTTGCTCGAATGAAAAAGCTCATTCTCGGCGGAGCATTTGTCCTGGCAAGTGCCGGCTCCGCGCTCGCACAGCAGATAGACCTTGGCGGGATCGCCCAGGCAGATGGCACAACGGTGGGCTACATCATCCAGATGTTTGGCGTGCTGACGGTGCTCTCGGTCGCGCCGGGGCTGCTCATCATGACGACGAGCTTCACGCGCTTCATCATCGCCTTCTCAATTCTGCGCGCGGGCATCGGTCTACAGACCACACCGGCCAATCTGGTGCTCATCAGCCTTTCGCTCTTCATGACCTTCTATGTAATGGCGCCCACCTTCGATCGGGCATGGTCGAATGGCGTGCGGCCGTTGATGGACAACGAGATCACCCAATCGGAAGCGCTCGAACGGATTTCGACACCGTTTCGCGAGTTCATGGTCAGAAACGTCCGGCAGAAAGACTTCGACCTTTTTGCCGATCTCGCACGCGAGCGCGGACAGGCGGTTTCGGCCGAATCTGTCGACCTGCGGATTCTGGTGCCGGCATTCATGATCTCGGAAATCAGGCGCGGTTTCGAGATCGGTTTCCTGATCGTGCTGCCTTTCCTCGTGATCGATCTGATTGTGGCAACCATCACCATGGCGATGGGCATGATGATGCTTCCTCCGACCGTCGTCTCGCTCCCCTTCAAGATTCTCTTCTTCGTTCTGATCGACGGCTGGAACCTCTTGGTTGGAAGTCTCGTGCGCTCCTTCACCTGATCGCCGAACATTTACCGCGCCTTAACCACGCCTCTTATGCCGGCGTTATACACTAGCTGAGATAAATAACTCAGATGACGGGTGATCCCCAAGCGGGGTTACTGGCATGATGCCACGCCGTCATACCGGTCGAGCCGGTATGTGAGTCTTCCAGACATGCGTAAGGCAATTCCCTCATGGCCAGTATCATGACCAACGCCGCTGCGTTGACCGCTCTCCAGAGCCTCAATGCAACCAACAAGAATCTCGAAACGACCCAGGCTCGCATCTCGACCGGCTTCCGCGTCGCTGAGGCTTCCGACAACGCGGCCTACTGGTCGATCGCCACGACCATGCGCTCCGACAACAAAGCGCTTGGCACGGTTCAGGATGCACTCGGTCTCGGCGCTTCAAAGATCGATACTGCCTATACGGGCCTGAACAAGGCCATCGAAACGACCAACGAGATCAAGGTGAAGCTCGTCGCCGCCGTCGGTTCGACCGATCAGGACAAGGCCAAGATCCAGACCGAGATCAAGGCACTGCAGTCTCAGTTGAAGACCTATGCCGACGCAGCCACCTTCTCCGGCACGAACATGTTGTCGGTGACGTCGGTTCAGGTCGCAGCGGCCAATGACGGGGTCCAGGCTGACGTCAAGATCGTTTCGGCCTTCAATCGTACGTCGGCCGGTGTTGCCTCGATCAGCACCATCGACATCGACGTCGAGGGCATAAAGCTCTTCGACAACGGTCTTGCTGCCGACGTCAAGAATGGCGGGATTTTGGATCGAGAGACCGTTGTCTGGGATACCGGCACAGCTCAGACTGCCTTTGACAACGCCTTCGCAGCAGCCGTGGCGGGTGGTGCCACCGACATTGACGCCAATTCCGCAGCGATCCTCGTTGCTGCAGCTGCGGATCCAACGGCAAATGGCCAAGTGAACATCTCCGTTTACAATCTGGACATCACCGCACTTGGTATTGACGATGATTTCATCTCCGGAATGATCGGCAAGGTCGAGGCCTCGCTAAAGGACATGACAACCGCTGCGACGAACCTCGGCGCGGCCAAGCAGCGCGTTGACTTGCAAAAGACGTTTACGCAGGGCTTGATGGACTCGATCGACCGCGGTGTCGGGCAGTTGGTTGACGCGGACATGAACAAGGAATCGACCCGCCTGCAGGCCCTTCAGGTGCAGCAGCAACTGGGGATCCAGGCGCTTTCGATCGCCAACGGCAACGCTCAGGGCATTCTGTCGCTCTTCCGCTAACCAAATCGCGCACAGCGTGACCCCTCGCGCTCAAGGCCGCGTTCCGAAAGGGACGCGGCCTTACTGCTGCCACTGCATCCGTTTGACACGGGAGCGCATTTAGGTCTTTCAGACTCTGCTAACCAATCCTCTTATGCCCGCGTTTAGAGAGTATGTGCCATAAGGTCGGGCAGATGACGGGTGATCCCCAGCGGGGGCGATCATGGGCATGATGCCGCGCCGTCATACCGGTCGAGCCGGTATGTAAGTCTTCCAGACACGCGTAAGGGCGATTCACCCATGGCAAGTATCATGACCAACGCTTCGGCGTTGACGGCTCTTCAGAGCCTGAATGCAACCAACAAGAACCTCGAAACCACTCAGGGTCGCATCTCGACCGGCTTCCGCGTCGCAGAAGCGTCAGACAACGCTGCCTACTGGTCGATCGCCACGACGATGCGTTCGGACAACAAGGCGCTGGGCACGGTTCAGGACTCGCTCGGCCTCGGCGCCTCGAAGATCGACACCGCTTATACGGGCATGAACAAGGCGATTGAAACCGCCAACGAAATCAAGGTTAAGCTGGTTGCAGCGACCGGTGCAACCGATCAGGACAAGGCGAAGATCCAGACCGAGGTCGCCGCGCTCCAATCGCAGCTGAAAACCTATGCAGACGCAGCCACCTTCTCCGGCACCAACATGTTGTCGGTAAACAGTGGTGCGACCGCGACGACAGCTTCTGACGTCAAGATTGTTTCCGCCTTCAACCGCACGTCGGCAGGCGTCGCCTCCATCAGCACCATCGATGTCAAGGTCGAGGATATCAAGCTCTACGAGAGCGGAACCGCTTCTGGCGTAAACAAGGGCATCCTCGACTCCGAGCGGACGTCCGCTGGAGTGGAATCGGCTGCCGACGCCGTGACGCTGGGCACATTCGACGCGGGCGATACGTTCAGTGTCGCCACGATGAAGCTTACGGATGGCACCAACTTCGCGACAGACGCTCAGATCGGCCAGATGCTCGGCGTCGTTGAAAGCGCGATCAAGGACATGACGACCGCAGCTACCAATCTCGGCGCGGCCAAGCAGCGCGTCGATTTGCAGAAGACCTTCACGCAGGGCCTTATGGACTCCATCGATCGTGGCGTCGGCCAGTTGGTCGATGCAGACATGAACAAGGAATCGACACGGCTGCAGGCTCTTCAGGTCCAGCAGCAGCTCGGCATCCAGGCGCTTTCGATCGCCAACGGCAACGCTCAGGGCATCCTGTCGCTCTTCCGTTAAACCTCTCGCCCGCACAGCGGGCGGCAAATCTTATGAAGGCCGCGCTTCAGAAAGGCGCGGCCTTTCTCAATTCAAACCTTCGGGAAATGCCACCTCAAAATTAGATAAGAAAAGTGGGTTCCTTTTCAGCATTTGGTAACCACTCCTCTTATGCCAGCGTTAGAGAGTCTCTGTCATAAGGTCAAGCAGATGACGGGTGGGGCCCAGCGGGGGCATTCATGGGCATGATGCCGAACCGTCATACCGGTCGAGCCGGTATGTGAATCGAGACGCGCGTAAGGATACGTGTATCATGGCAAGTATTATGACCAACGCTTCGGCGTTGACGGCTCTTCAGAGCCTGAATGCAACCAACAAGAACCTCGAAGCGACCCAGGGTCGAATCTCAACCGGCTACCGTGTTGCAGAAGCTTCCGACAATGCAGCCTACTGGTCGATCGCCACGACCATGCGCTCCGACAATAAGGCGCTAGGCACGGTGCAGGATGCGCTCGGCCTCGGTGCATCGAAGATCGACACCGCCTATACCGGCATGAACAAAGCCATCGAGACCGTCAACGAGATCAAGGTCAAGCTGGTTGCCGCGACTGGCGCGACGGATCAGGACAAGGCCAAGATCCAGACGGAAATCAAGGCGCTTCAGTCGCAGCTGAAATCCTATGCCGATGCAGCCACTTTCTCCGGCACCAACATGCTGTCGGTGTCTAACGCCAGCGGTACGGCAGCCGACGTCAAGATCGTCTCGGCGTTCAACCGCAGCGCTTCGGGCACGGCATCCATCTCGACGATCGACGTCAAGGTCGAGGACATCAAGCTGTTCGACGGCGGCGCTGCTCCGACCAAGAAGGGCATCGTCGATGCTGCCCGCCTTGGCACGACCGGCGCAATCCAGGCTGCCACCTCCGGCACGCTCGGCACCGACGCCGCCACTGACGCCTTTGCGCTGTCTTCCATGCAGCTGACGGATGGCACCAATTTCGCCACCGACGCCCAGATCGGCAAGATGTTGACGGTCACCGAGACCGCGCTGAAGGAAATGACGACTGCGGCAACCAATCTCGGCGCGGCCAAGCAGCGCGTCGATTTGCAGAAGACCTTCACGCAGGGCCTCATGGACTCCATCGATCGCGGTATCGGTCAATTGGTCGATGCCGACATGAACAAGGAATCGACCCGCCTGCAGGCCCTTCAGGTCCAGCAGCAGCTTGGCATCCAGGCGCTTTCGATCGCCAACGGCAACGCCCAGGGGATCCTGTCGCTCTTCCGTTAAGTCTATCGCCCGCGCAGCGGGTACATCTCCTCAACAAGGCCGCGTTCCGAAAGGGACGCGGCCTTTGTCGTCTTGGTTTACATTTTCTGTTCCCTCTTAAGCGACCGTTAACCACAGCGGCGCTAGGTATGGTTAACCGTTCGACTATGGCGGGTCGAAATTATCTGCGGCCGGAATGAGTCCGTCGGGAGCAGTGGGTTGACGGCGAGGGCCGTGGCCACCGTGACAATGAGGGGTGCACCTTGAGCAGTATCATGACCAACGCCTCGGCAATGACGGCTCTTCAGAGCCTTGCTGCCACGAACCGCGCGCTTGACACGACGCAAAACCGAATCTCCACCGGCTACCGGGTCTCCGAAGCAGCCGACAATGCAGCATATTGGTCGATCGCGACCACGATGCGCTCCGACAACAAGGCTTTGTCGACCGTGCAGGATGCATTGGGTCTTGGCGCTTCAAAAGTTGACACCAGCTACACTGCCATGAACAGCGCGGTCGAAACAGCCAACGAAATCAAGGTCAAGGTTGTCGCCGCCGTTGGCGCCAGCGAGGCCGACAAGGCAAAGATCCAGACCGAGATCGACGCACTTCAGGTTCAGTTGAAAGCCTATGCCGAGGGCGCAACCTTCTCCGGCTCCAATTGGCTCGCCGTCAATTCCACGGTCGCTGCGGGTCACACCGCAGCCGGCGTGCACAATGACGCAAAGATCATCTCCTCGTTCAATCGTGACAATTCCGGCAACGCGACTCTGACGATGATCGCCGTCGACGTGCAGGAGATCAAACTCTACGACGCCGCCGCGACAACCAACGAGACGATGGGCATTCTCGAAGGTCTGCGCGATACCACGACCGGTCTGCGGACAGATGGTCATACGCAGGCTGTCGCGGGCACCGTTGCCGCCACGACGGGTTACTCAATATCCACGCTCGACGTGGTCGGGTTTACCGATCAGCAGATCGAACAGATGCTCGTCGTGGTCGACACGACCATCGCCGAGATGACGGATGCAGCCACCAAGCTCGGCTCGGCCAAGAAGAGCGTCGATCTGCAAAAGCAGTTCGTATCGCAGCTCATGGACTCGATCGACCGCGGTGTCGGACAATTGGTCGATGCCGACATGAACAAGGAATCAACCCGACTGCAGGCCCTTCAGGTCCAGCAGCAGCTGGGTATCCAGGCGCTCTCCATCGCCAATGGCAACGCACAGAACATCCTGTCGCTGTTCAGGAACTAATTCTTCCAAATTCAGCTAAGCAATTGATTCACGGGCCGTCTCTGACGGCCCTATTTCATTCTCGCACAAGCTTCGCTGACTAGACTTGGTCCGGAACCGCTGCGGGAATCGGGTTATGCCGGAACAGTTGAAGACGCTCATCGCAAATCTGCAGGATTTTGGCCCGCGACGGCTCGCCCTCATGGGCGCGGTCGCTGCACTCATCGTCGCGGTAATCACTGTTGGCTCCATCTGGCTTAACCGTCCGGCGTACGAAACGCTCTATGTCGGACTGGAGCGCCAGGATGTGAACCAGATCGGTATGGTGCTTGGCGAAGCTGGCATCGATTTCGACGTCGCGTCGGACGGCACAACTGTGTTGGTAGGTGCGGGCAACACCTCGAAAGCGCGCATGCTTCTTGCCGAAAAGGGCCTGCCGACCAGCGCCAATGCGGGCTACGAGCTGTTCGACAATGTCGGATCGCTCGGCCTCACCTCATTCATGCAGGAAATAACCCGCGTTCGTGCGCTGGAAGGCGAGATCGCCCGTACGATCCAGACCATTCAGGGCATTCGCGCCGCGCGGGTGCACCTTGTCATGTCTGAACGGGCAAGTTTCCGCCGTGATGCGCAGGAACCCTCCGCCTCCGTCGTCGTGCGCACGGTCGGCTTTGACGCGGACCGCAGCGCCAACGCAATCCGGCATCTGGTTGCCGCCGCCGTCCCGGGGCTCAACGCTGAAAAGGTCACCATTCTCGATTCCAACGGAACTCTCCTCGCCGCAGGCGACGATCCGATGAACAACAGCGCCAACCGCAGCTTCACCTTCGAACGCTCCGTCGAGATGCAGATAGAGGATAATATCAGGCGCGCGCTGGCACCCTATCTTGGGCCCGACAATTTCCGCGCCAGCGTCAAGGCCGAAGTCAACACCGACCTGCGCCAGACCGAAGAGACCATCTTCGATCCCGAATCGCGGGTCGAGCGATCCGTTCAGGTGGTCAAGGCGGAGGAAAACAACAACCAGAAGTCGGCGGCAAAGCCCGCCACGGTCGAGGAAAACCTGCCCGAAGCCGACAATCAGCCGGTCGCCGGGCCTGAATCGACCGAGCAGAGCCAGCGCAAGGAAGAAACCACCAACTACGAGATCAACAGCAAACGCATCGCCACGACCAGCAATGGCTACTCGGTGACCAAGATGTCGATCGCCGTGGTGGTCAACCAGCAGCGTCTGACGAACGTGCTGGGGCCAAACGCTTCGGCAGAACAGGTGAATGAGCGCATCGCCGAAATCCAGAAGATGGTCGCTTCCGCGACTGGATTCAGCGAAAGCAGAGGCGACATCATCACCGTCTCTTCAGTTGAGTTCATTGATGGTCTGGACGGTGTAGAGGTGGTCGAGCCCGGAATCATGGATAGCGTTTCGCAGCACGCCGGAACCCTGATCAATGCCGGAGCCTTCATCGTCGTCGCGCTGCTTCTGGCATGGTTCGGACTGAGGCCAATGGCGGCAGCGCTGGGCAAATCGACCAATGTCGAGAGCTTTGAAGAGGTCCAGCGCTCCCTGAGCGCGCCAGAAGGCGACGCCGCGAGCGGAAGCGAGGTCGCCGCCTTGCCGGGCATATCATCCGCGCCAAACCCGATCGAGGACCTGCGTCAACGCCTCAAGCCGGCGCCACAGGAGCGCCTCGCCCGCATGGTCGACATCAATGAGGAGCGCACGGCCCTGATCCTGCGCAAATGGGCCCAGCAAGAAGCGGCCTGATGACCCAGCTTGCGCTCGCAGACTTTCTGACGGATTTTGCGGCACCGCAGATTGCGGCGCGCGAAGCAAGTCCGGCTGCGCCCGCGCCCGCAGCTCCCCCTCCCCCCTGCGCGCTCCCCGAGATTGATATCGACGCGATCGTTGCACGGGAGGTCGCGCGGGCGCAGGAGGAAATGCGCAGCGAGTTGAGCACCGCAGCAGAGGCGGCGATGAGCGTCGAACGCGCCCGCCACCAAATGGAAATCACCCAGATGCAGGTCGCGTTTGGAACCGAAGCAGCCGCCAGGATCACCACGGCGCTGGAAGAGGCTGAGGAGCGCCTTGCCTCACTTGTGACGGCATCGACGACACGCATTCTGTCGTCGGTTCTCAGCGACGACCTGGCTCAGCGTTCGGTATCGGAGCTTGCCGCCAGAATCCGCGAAGCGACCGCTGATCGCGAGGCGCTGCGCATCAAGGTCGCCGGGCCGCAGTCCTTGCTCGACAGCCTCACCGAAGCGCTCGGACCTCTCGCGGACAGATGCGATTTCACTGAGAGCGACGGTCTCGACGTCACCGTCTCCATTGACGATGCGCTGTTTGAGACGCGGCTCGCCGAATGGGCGGGCCAGATTGGCGGGATTGTATCGTGAGCACATTGAGCGGCGACGGCCACCATCAGGAAATCATTATTGTTCGCCACGGCGGCGGCGATCATGATGACGCACATCACGGCGGCGTCTGGAAAATTGCCTTCGCCGATTTCATGACCGCCATGATGTGCTTCTTCCTCGTCATGTGGCTGATAAACGCGTCGAACGAACAGACCAAGAGTGCAGTCGCGAGCTACTTCAATCCGGTCAAGCTGATCGACAGGAATTCAAGTCGCCGAGGTCTGGAAGATATTGGTGACGGACCCAGCGCGATCGAAGCTGGCGGACGCGAGGCGAAGGATTCTCCACCGACCGAAGGCACGGCTGGAAAGGAAGATTCCGGTCCGGCTGAAAACAAAGACGCATCCGACGCCGGCGTCAGCCACGCGCAGGCGGATCAACAACTGTTTGCCGATCCGTATGCCGTGCTCGCCGAGATCGCCGCCAATACCGACAGGCGCCAGAACATCAGTTCCAAGGGCGAAGGCGGCGTCCAGACCTCGGGTCCGGCAACCGGCGCAGATGGTGGCAAATCCTATCGCGACCCATTCGCCCCGGATTTCTGGTCCCAGCAGGTCGCGGCAGATGGTGAGAGCGACAAGAAGCTGGAAGTCGATACACGCGAATCCAAGGCATCCAGCGCTCCGCCCGCGCCCGCCGAACCCGCGCCAACCAAGGACAGCAGGACAAGCGAAACCGATATCAAGACGGCCAAGAAGATCGAACAGGAACTGGTCGAGGCGCTCGGCAAGGAAATGCTTGCCGATGGTGTTTCCGTCACGGCAACACCCCAAGGCATTTCCATCTCGCTCACGGAGGAACTCGATTTCGGAATGTTCGAGATCGGCTCTGCCGTTCCGCGGCCGGAACTCGTGCGCGCCATGGACAAGATCGGCAGGGTGCTGGCGGCTCAGAAAGGCTCGATCGTCGTCAAGGGTCATACCGATGCCAGGCCGTTCAGCAATGGCGCCTATGACAACTGGCGGCTGTCCACCGCGCGCGCCCAGACTGCCTATTACATGCTTGCCCGCTCCGGACTGGACGAGAAGCGCATGGTTGAGGTTGCCGGCTTCGCTGATCGCAAACTGAAGAACAGCTCCGATCCCTTCGCAGCGGAGAACCGCCGCATTGAGATCCTCCTGGAGACCGGGCATGAGTGAACGGGCCGCATGGCTTGCGCTTCCCTTTGCCGTGCTGGCCTTCGCTGCCGGCGCGAAGGCTGAAACGCAACCGCCGCTGCAACCCTATCAGATGGTCCGGTCCCTGCAGACGCTGCAGGACCGCATCGCGACGGGGGATCATGCTGCCCTGCCGATGCAGAACAAGTTGCTGGAACTCATTGATGCGCGCCTTCGAGACGCCGCGGACGAAGATTTCGCGGAAAAGCGGAACGTACGGGCCGCCCTCGTCTATGGGATGAGCGGCGGCAATCCGTCCACCCTGGCGCAGGTTATCAAACGTCCACGTCTGTCGGATGAGGACCGACAGCTCGGCAGGGGCGTGCTTGCCTACCTTTCCGGCAATACCGAGGTTGCTCAAACGACCCTTGCCAATTTCGAGCCGAAGACGATGGCCCCCGAGATTGGCGCGTTTCTGGCGCTGGTGAAGGGTTCTGTGAACGCAAGTGCAAACGAGACGACGGCCCTCGCCTATCTCGATTCCGCGCGATTGCTCGGCCCCGGCACCCTTGTCGAGGAGGCTGCCCTGCGCAGATCGTTGGCGCTGGAAGCGAACCTGGGCAAGCCAGACCGCTTTTTCCTCGCATCCGAACAATATGTGAGGCGCTTCCTGCGGTCGCCCTATGCAAGTCAGTTTGCCGATTCCTTCGTGACCGGCGTGCTGACGCTGCACGGTTCGCTGGATTATGCGGCGATCGACAGGATCACCTCGCTGATGGACAAGGATCAGCGCAAGGTCATCTATCTGCGTCTCGCCCGGCGGGCGGGCATTGACGGTCTGACCGAACTCTTGGCATTCGCCGCTCAACGCGCGGAAGAAGCCGTTCCTGATGGCCAACTCGATGCGCGATCGGAGCTCTATTCCAGCCTGTCAACTTTGACGACCGGCGACCTCGACGCGATGAAGGATCATTTGCGCGGTATCGATCGCGACCAGCTTTCACAAAGCGACATCCGCTTGCTCGAGGCAGCAGAAAGCGTCGTCAGGAGCGTTACCGCAACTCCAAACCTGTCGGCAGAGGGCGAAGCAGCCATTGCCAGCGAGAAACAGACCACGCTCGCGGCAACACCCTCGCCTGCCGGCGATCAGAGTGCACAAGCCATCAAACCCGCGGCTCCCGCGCCGGAGGCGGCATTGCCTGCTGCCTCAGTGGCAAAGGGTTCGACGGAGCAGCAGCCTGAACCCGATACAACCGATACAATCATATCCGATGCGCGCGCACGCCTGAGCGCGATCGACCAGATGCTCAAAGAGGCAAAATGAACCCGATGGTCCTGCCTGGTCTCGTTGCGCCCTCGCGCCCCCTCGTCGCGCCGGGAAACGAGAAAATTACTCTCGGAGAAGGCTTCCGTGATGCGCTCAGCCGCTCCGAGAAAGGCCATCGTCACGAGAGTGGCCGCAGCGCGGTGGAACACGAACATCCGGCCGACAACATAGAAACGCTCGATCTAAAGGCGGACACCGAAACAGCCTCCGCGGAGGACGTGGGCGTCGATGCCGTATTGCCCGAAGAGAAAGAAAACACTTCTGCCAAGCGACGGGCTTCAAAGCGGGACGAGGACAAAACCGACGCGCCGGTCATTGCCCAAGGTGGGGCAGACAAGACGCCTCCGCCTCAATCGCGGAAGGTGGCCCAGCCGGAGGGCAATTCCGTCGACAAAGAAACCACGGGAGACGTGGGTGCAGAACCTTCCGATCTCTCAGCATCGCGTAATGCGAAGGAACCTGCGCTGGCCCCCGTAGCGTCACAAGAAGCAGAAGCCCTTCCTGTTGACGCAGACGCGGACCCATCGCCGCCGCGTCAAGCAAAAGACGTTCGCAACGAAAGCGCTGCGCCCTCGCGCGCCGAGAGTGAACCACGTCAGGCAAAAGCCATCGATGCCGAGCCCCAGCCGCCCGCGAAGGCCGAATCGAAGGACGCCCCCGATCAATCTGAGCCCCGGAACATTCATCTCCGGGCGTCAGCCAACATTGCCGCAATGTTTGCGACGCGTTCGGCCCAAGCCACTGAAAAATCTGCATTCTCCGGTGAGGTGCGCCAAGTTCAGGAAGGCTCGAATCTGCGCGTGGTCGTCAACGCAAGGTCAAGCCTCGATGACCGCTTCTTCGATCTCCGCCAGAAGTCTTTCGGTTCGGCGGTCGCAATGCTGCACCTGTCTACCCGGACAAATGCCGGAGCGGCTGCCGCCGCACCTTCAAGAACAATGCTGCGGCATGAAGCGGCCCAGACCGCAAGCGTGGATGCACTGGCCGATCAAGCCATCGACGCTGCACTGGAGACAAAAGTCCAGGCCGACGACAGTCAGTCCGATGTGAGGCCGGCTGACGACAGGGCCGATCGGCGCGACCGCGCGATATCGCGACAGGAAAGCTTGCCCGACACGGACCGCGACGCCAAAACCGTGCAGTCCGCAGACAAGGCGAACACGAAATCCTCCGAGCCAACACTGCCTGCCATCAGGTCGGAAACCGTGGCCAGCGTGGCCGAACCGCTCGCGGCTGCGGCGAAACCGATTGGAAAATCCAGCGCCCCAGTAGCCGTTGAAGCACAAGCACCGTCAGCTTCCGGCACGCAGACCCTCAAGATCCAGCTGCGTCCCGTCGAACTGGGCGAGATCACAGCGGTGCTTCGCATGAATGGCGATAGCATCACCGTGGAAATATCGACCGAAAAGATGGAAGCCTATGATCGCCTGAGCACCGACAGCGACAGCATCGTGAAGGCACTACGTGGTCTCGGCCTCCAGATTGATCAGGTCACGGTCCAGCCACCGCAGGCCACGACGGCATCCGCGAAGGGAGATGCGGGGCCATCCGGACAACAGGCAAATGGCTCCGGCCAGCAGTTCGCGCAGACGGGTGGATCGTCCGGCGAGGGATCTGGCGGACAGCGTGGAACGGCATCACAAGGAGGACAGCGCGATGATTTGCAAGCCCGGAATGCGGCTGCCTCGTCTGCTGAGGATCGCGGCGATCGCGGCCTCGTTATCTAGCGGAACGATGACCGTGCATGCCTCGACAAATGCCTGCGAACCGGAAATTGTTCGCGCCTCGGAGAGCTACGGCGTTCCCGTGGGCATTCTCTACGCGGTCGGCCTCACGGAAACGGGAAACAAGGGAAGCCTTCAACCTAACGCCATGAATATAGAGGGAAAACCGCTCTTCCCCAAAAATCGGAATGAGGCGCTGGCAGCCTTTGAACGCGCGCGCCAGAGCGGTGCAAAACTGATCGACGTCGGCTGCATGCAGATCAATGTCCGCTATCACGGCGAGAAGTTTCGCAGCCTTTCGGACATGTTCGACCCGCGCCAGAATGTCGACTATGCGGCGCGCTTTCTTGTGCAGTTGAAGCAGCGCCACACCACATGGTCGATGGCCGTCGCGCGCTATCACGCCGGACCCGATAACGACCCCGCCCAGAAGCGATATGTCTGCCAGGTGATAACCAACATGGTCGCCACTGGCTTCGGAAAATGGACCGCCAACGCGCGACAGTTCTGTACCCCGTGAAGCTCGGCGGTGAGCCTTTGCGCAGGCTCGCCAGGCACATGAAGTGAACCCGCGCCGGTGCCTGCGGCGGGGCTTTCGTGCCTATCCCAAAAAATTAACCATAAGAATTCGCCGTTGTTGACGACGCCCGTTCGGGAGAAGGTCGGCCATACAGATTTAAGACTGATTCGGAGGGCGGGCCGATGATCGTGATTGTGGACGAGCGAGAGCTCGTGACGGATGGCTATTGCTCGATGTTCGGGCGCGAAGGTGTTGCCAGCGCAGGTTTTGCTGCAAATGAATTCGACGACTGGGTATCGAGCGCACCAGATGCGGATCTGAAGTCGGTTCAGGCATTTCTGATCGGCGACTGTCCGCAGGAGAAGATTTCTCCCCGTCAGATCCGGGGTCGGACGGGAGCTCCCGTGATCGCGCTCAGCGACCATCATTCCTTGGAAAACACACTTCGGCTCTTTGAATCCGGCGTCGATGATGTTCTGCGCAAGCCGGTCCACATCCGCGAAATACTTGCGCGGATCTCGGCCATTCGCCGTCGCTCGACGGACGAGGCAGGCTTCACGCAGATCGGCGACATGAAGATATTCATGGACGGACGGGACCCGGAGATCGGTGACGAGCCTCTGCCGCTCCCGCGCCGGGAGCGGCGCATCCTGGAGTATCTAGCAAGCAATTGCGGACGCAGGGTCACCAAGACGCAGGTATTCAACGCGATCTATGGTGTTTTCGACGAGGAAGTCGAAGAAAATGTCATCGAGAGCCACATCTCCAAGCTTCGCAAGAAGCTGCGCCAGAAGCTCGGCTACGATCCGATCGATTCAAAGCGCTTCCTCGGCTACCGCCTCGTGGCCTGACGGCAACCAGCCCCGCGCAAGCCAGCGCTGATAGGCTGAAGCCCTGCGGAATGTGACATCGAGGAGACGTTCGATGAGTCTTTATGGAATGATGCGTACGGGCGTTTCTGGCATGGCGGCGCAAGCCAATCGCCTGTCCACGGTCGCCGACAATATCGCCAATGCCAGCACCACTGGCTACAAGCGCGCTCGAACCGAGTTTTCCTCGCTCGTCGTTCCAAGCCAGCAGGGTTCCTACAATTCAGGCGGCGTGAACACGACCGTCCTCAACAGCATCACCCAGCAGGGCCAGCTTCAGTACACGACATCCGTGTCGGACCTTGCGGTCAGCGGCGACGGCTTCTTCGTCGTCCAGAATCCCAACGGCCAGACGTTTCTGACCCGCGCAGGCGCATTCGTCCCCAACGCAGAGGGCGAGTTGGTGAACGCCGCCGGCTTCAAGCTGATGGCCTACAGCTATGAAAACGGCGATCCCGCAGCCACCGCCAATGGCACGGCGGGCCTCGAAGTCGTGAAAATCACTG
The DNA here is from genome assembly GCA_023953905.1 of Rhizobiaceae bacterium. Taxonomy (GTDB): domain Bacteria; phylum Pseudomonadota; class Alphaproteobacteria; order Rhizobiales; family Rhizobiaceae; genus Arvimicrobium. The sequence continues at coordinate 77,225 of JAMLJA010000003.1, forward strand.
ACGATGAACTGACGGCCGACCCGAGCACCACCGGCCTGTTCAAGGCGAACCTGCCTGTGGGCGCCGATGTGCTGCCTGCGCTCACCAACACCGCAGGCGCCCAGTACACCGCAAAATCCTCTCTCGTTGTCTATGACAATGTAGGCCAGGAGGTGCTGGTCGATGTCTATTTCACCAAGACCGGACCCAACACCTGGGACATGCAGATCTACGATCAGTCTCTCGCGACGCCGGGAACCACGTTCCCGTATGCAGGCGGCGCGCTCGCGACACAGTCGCTGACCTTCGATCCGCTCAATGGCGATATCACCAACGCACCGCCAGAGATCGCATTTGCCGTGCCCGGAGGCCAGACCTTCACGATGGATCTTGCTGGTCTGACGGAACTCGGCACGGAATACACGGTGCTCGACGCGAAGGCCAACGGCAACCCGCCGAGCGCCATCGATCAGGTGCTTATCGATGGTGATGGCACGGTTTACGCCCAGTTCAAGAGCGGCGCGATCAAGCCGCTCTACAAGGTGCCGCTCGCCAATGTGGCGAGCCCCGACAGACTTTCGGTTCTGCCAGGCAACGTGTTCTCGACCAACCCGGACTCCGGCGACATCCAGATGGGCTTCGCTGAGAGCGGCGAGTTTGGCTCGATTGTCTCGGGCGCATTGGAAAGTGCGAATGTCGACATCGCGGAAGAGCTTACCACGATGATCGAATCCCAGCGCACCTACACGGCAAACTCGAAATCCTTCCAGACCGGCTCCGAACTGATGGACGTCCTCATCAACCTCAAGAGGTAGCCTGAGTTCAGGCCGCAGAATCGTCACCCATGTCGCTCAGCACGGCCCTCAACATTGCGCAGTCGGCGCTTCTGGCAACATCCCGCCAGACCAGCGTCGTCTCGCAGAATGTGACCAGCGCGCAGGATGCAAACTATGCGCGCAGGACCGCCGTCGTCGCCAGCACCGCACCGGGCGCGCGCGTTGTTCAAATACAGCGCGCCGCCAACGAGATGCTGTTTCGCCAGAACCTCGTGGCGATTTCCGCTCGAGAAGGTCAAAATGCCGTCTACGACGGGATGGAGCGGCTCGAACTCGCAGTCAACGGGGCCGAGGGCAGTCTATCGCCAACGGCTGCACTGACCGAATTGCAGAAGGCGCTGGACACATACGCGGCCACGCCGTCAAATCGAAATCTTGCCGAGTCTGCGGTGAACGCCGCCCGCGACGTCGTTCGCTCACTCAACAGCGCGACAGGCGCGATCCAGAAGCTGCGGGCCGATGCCGACGCCGAAATTGCCAATGGCGTTTCGACGGTCAACGACCTCCTTGCGCGATTTGAGGAAGCCAACTCGACCATTATCTCCGGCACGCGTGCAGGGCGGGATGTCACAGCGGCGCTCGACCAGCGCGACGGTATCCTGAAGCAGATATCGGAATACATCCCGATCTCCACCTTCACGCGTGGCGACAATGACATGGTCATCATGGCCGGGAACGGCTCGACCCTGTTCGAGACGATTCCCCGTCAGGTCTCGTTTGACCCGAAGGCCACCTACACCGCATCTGTGGACGGCAACGCCGTTTACGTCGATGGCGTGCCTCTGATTGGCGGTGTCGGCGGCAACACCAGCGCCACCGGCAAGCTCGCCGGCCTCATCCAGCTGCGCGACGACGTCACCACCACGCTCCAGAGCCAGCTCGACGAAGTTGCGCGAGGATTGATCACCGCATTTGCAGAGAGCGACGCGTCGCCCGTACCCACCCTGCCAGATCAGACCGGACTGTTCATCTGGTCTGGCGCGCCAGCGGTTCCCACCGCCGGCACTCTGGTTGAAGGTCTCGCAGGCTCGATCGGCCTCAACCCGGCCATGGACTCCGCGCTTGGCGGCAATCCCGAGCTGCTGCGCGACGGCGGAGCAAATGGACCGGCCTATAAGGCGAACACCTCCAACAGCGCGTCCTTCTCCGATCAGTTGTCGAGATATGTCGACCGTCTGGGTCAACCGATGGCGTTCGACGCATCGGCCGGGATCGGCGCGTCGGCGAGCGTGACCGCCTATGCCGCAAATTCGATAGGCTGGTTTGAGGGCCTTCGCCAGGAAGCATCGAACGCCGCTGAATCCAAGGAAGCGCTCGCCATGCGAACGCAGGAGGCGCTTTCCAACAATACCGGCGTCAATGTCGACACGGAGCTTGCCATGCTCCTTGATCTGGAAAATGCCTACGAGGCGTCAGCACGCATACTCAAGGCTGTCGACGAGATGTTGGCGACCCTCATGGCGGCGGTGGGCTAGTCCATGAAGACTTCCTTCGTCTCCACCGCCTCCGTCTCGCAATCGCTGCGCTCTCAACTGATGCGCATGCAGTCGGAGCTGGTGTCTGCCAACAAGGAATCGCAGACTCTGACGGTTGCCGATCGCGGACTGGCACTCGGTGCCAGAACCACGCAATCCATCTCGCTTTCGCGGGATATGGAGCGGATCAATGGAATTATCGATCAGAACGGGCTCATTTCATCGCGATTGACGGCCACGCAGAACGGCTTGGCTCAGATCGAGGAGAAAGCCCAGGCTTTCCTCTCGACACTGACGGCGGGTCTTGCCGGAGACGCCACCGAAGCCGTCACGCTGGTCGATGCCAAAGGCACCCTCGATACCCTCACCTCGATCATGAACACGACGTTCAAAAGCGAGCACATTTTCTCGGGCATCAATACCGACGTCAAACCGCTGAACGACTATACCGGCGCGGGCTCGCCGGCCAAAGCCGCCTTCGACACAAGCTTCCAGAGCTTTTTTGGGTTTACCCAGTCCGACCCGGCAGCCGCAAACATCACCGCAGCCCAGATGACGACCTTCATGGACAGTGTCGTCGCGCCTCAGTTTCTGGGCGCTGGATGGGAAGCCAACTGGTCCCAAGCGAGCAACCAGACCATCACAAGCCGCATCTCGCTGAACGAAACAGTCAATACATCCGTCAACGCGAATGGCGACGGTGTGCGCAAGCTCGCCATGGCCGCCACGGCCATCTATGAAATGCTCTCCTCGCCAACCATGAGCAATGCCGCCAAGACGGCCGCGACCGAAAAGGCCTACACGCTGGTGAGCGAAGCCATCGGCGACATCACGACGACGCGTTCAGGGATCGGTATCGTCGAAGAGCGCGTAACCAAGGCGACGGCGCGGCTGCAGACGCAGGCCGACCTGTTCGAACTCACCATCGGAAAGATGGAAGGTGTGGACCCTTATGAGGCATCGACGCGCGTGACCACGCTGCTCGAACAGATCGAGACATCCTATGCCCTCACCGCCCGCTTGCAGAATCTCAGCCTGACGAAGTTCCTATAGAGGCGATCACTCATGTATCAGTTTTCCTACGCCGATGTTCAGACCGACTCGATAGCCGACGCCCGGGATCGCGAGCGTCAATTGCTGACGCGCTCGATCGAAATGCTGTGCGAAGCGCGCGATGCAGGCGCGGACTCGATGCAGGCGATCGAAGCCATCCACTTCACGAACCGCGTGTGGACGTCACTGATCGAGGATCTGGGCAGCCCCGAGAACGCACTGCCGAAGGAGCTTCGGGCAAATCTCATCTCGATAGGACTTTGGCTGATGCGCGAATCCGAGGATTTGCGTCAGGGGCGCTCGGACAACTTTGACGGTCTGATCGAGGTCACAGAGATCATTCGCGATGGCATCCAATGAAGAGCGCATTCAAGATATCGCTGAAACCCGGTGAAAAGGTCTACATCAACGGAGCGGTAGTGCGTGTTGAACGCAAAACCACGCTGGAATTCCTGAACGATGTAAACTTTCTGCTGGAAAGCCATGTGATGCAGGTCGATGACGCGAACACACCTCTGCGTCAGCTGTACTTCATCGCCCAGATCATGTTGATGAACCCGTCGGGAGCCGACGAGGCGCGCGAAATGTTCCGCCACTCGCTGTCCATGCTGCTTGCCGGTTTCGAGAACCCGGAGATCTGCGCCAGTCTGAAGCAGATCGACCGCCTTGTCTGGGAAGGCCAGACTTATGAGGCACTTCGCGCCATTCGGTCACTGTTTCCGGCAGAAGCAGCGATCATCGCCGAAGCGCCGTCCACTTTCGATGCCGGAAACACGATGTCCCGGCCCCGAGCACTAGCCGTAGGAGAATGACATGCCGATTTCCTTCGATACGACATTGCCGGTCGGCTACACTCCGCCCACGAACGCCTCCAAGAGTTCGGTAGACTATCAGAGTTTTCTGAAGCTCCTGATCGCCCAGATGAAGAATCAGGACCCGACCTCTCCGATGGAGTCCACGGAATACGTGGCGCAGATCGCCGCCTTCTCGCAGGTCGAGCAGTCCGTGCAGATGAACCAGAAGCTCGACCAGATGCTCCAGGGCTCATCCCTGTCCCAGGCTGCATCGCTGATCGGCCACACGGTCACATCCGAGGACGGCAAGCAGACCGGTGTCGTCAAGGAGGTGAAGCTGGCATCGAGCGGATTGATTGCCGTGACAGAGAGCGGAACCGAGATTCCTGTCACGTCGGGCGTCAAGGTCAGCTAGAATAGCTCTTCGTCTGACCGGAACGGTGTGAGGCCATGAACGAGGCCGATGCGCTCGACATTGTGCAATATGCAATCTGGACGGTGCTGGTTGCTGCCGGTCCTGCCGTCGCCGTCGCCATGATTGTCGGCATAGGTATTGCTCTGGTTCAGGCGCTCACCCAGGTTCAGGAAATCACCCTCACTTTCGTTCCCAAGATCGTCGCGATCCTGATCGTGATCGCGTTTACGGGCTCCTATATCGGGGGTCAGCTTGGCGCCTTCTCCAACGTCATCTTCCAGCGGATTGAAAACGGCTTCTAGAGCGAACGGCGCCGTCTCCGCTCACCCTCGCACAAGCTTCGCGGTCTAGCTTCGTAGCGGCAGCATTACGGTGCGCCGCACGGAGCTTTTGTGAATGGCACTGACCGAGACGATCGCCGGCAAGAAGGCGCCGCCAAAGAACGCCCGAGACATCTTCTTCGCCATGGGCATCATCGTCATCCTGGCGGTGCTGTTCCTACCTATCCCGGCATTCCTGATCGATCTCGGCCTTGCCTTTTCGATTGCACTGTCTGTGCTGATCCTCATGGTCGCATTGTGGATTCAGCGCCCGCTCGACTTTTCGGCGTTTCCGACCGTTCTTCTGATCGCCACCATGCTGCGACTGTCGCTCAACATCGCGACCACGCGCATGATCCTGTCTCATGGCGATCAGGGTACGCATGCCGCGGGCTTTGTCATCAGCGGATTTTCCAAGCTGGTAATGAGCGGCGATTTCGTGATCGGTCTGATCGTCTTCGTCATCCTGATCATCGTCAACTTCATCGTCATCACCAAGGGCGCGACGCGTATCGCGGAAGTTGGCGCGCGCTTCACGCTGGACGCCATACCCGGCAAGCAGATGTCTATCGACGCGGATCTCTCGGCGGGCATGATCGACGACAAGACCGCGCAACTGCGTCGACGTGAACTCGAAGAAGAAAGCTCCTTCTTCGGGTCGATGGACGGTGCTTCGAAATTCGTGCGCGGCGATGCCATCGCCGGTCTCATCGTCACAGCCATCAACATCATTGGCGGCATCATCATCGGCTATTTCCGCCATGACATGGATCTTGGCAGCGCCGCCGATGTGTTCGTGAAACTTTCCGTTGGCGACGGCCTCGTCACACAGATTCCGGCTCTTATCGTCTCGCTTGCCGCTGGCCTGCTCGTATCGAAAGGTGGCACACGCGGGTCGACCAACCAGGCGGTCTTTGGACAGCTCGGTGCGCATCCGCGAGCGCTTTATGTCGCCTCGGCACTGCTCGTTCTACTTGGCTTGATGCCCGGTCTTCCGATGCTGCCGTTCTCCTTTCTCGCCTGCGCGATGGCCGCGGTCGCCTACATCGTTCCCATGCAAAACCGGCGCCGCATCGCCGAGGATGAAGCCGAGGCGCAACAGCAGGAACTGACGAAGCAGGAAGAGGAGCGCGACTCCGTCAAGGAGTCGCTCAAGACCGCCGAGATCGAGCTTCTGATCGGCAAGCAACTGTCGACAAAGCTCCTCGCATCGCATCAGGAACTTGCCTTCCGCATGGCCAAGATGCGCAAGAAGTTTGCGCAGCAATATGGCTTTGTCGTACCCGAGGTGCGCGTCACCGACGACTATACGATCCCCGCGAAGAGCTACCAGATCAAGATCCACGGCACGGTTGTTGCCGAACATCAGCTGCGCGTCGGCGAGATCATGGTGCTGCTAGGCCATCGCGACCTTCCCGATATCCCTGGCGAGGAAGTGCGCGAACCGGCGTTTGGCATGCGCGCCTATTCGGTGCCCGAAATGTTTGCCGAAGATCTCAAGCGCGAACAGCTCGCTTTCGCCGACAACATGTCGGTCCTGCTCACGCATCTCTCGGAGGTCATTCGCAACAACCTGCCCCAGCTTCTGTCCTACAAGGACATGAAGGCGCTCATCGAAAGGCAGGATCCCGAATATCGCAAGCTGGCCGACGAAATCTGAACATCACACATCACCTATCCCGGCTTGCAGGCGGTGCTCAAGCTGCTGCTTGCCGAGCGCATCTCGATCCGCAACCTGCACCTGATCATCGAGGCCATCGCGGAGATCGCACCGCATGTGCGCCGTACCGAACAGATCGTCGAGCATGTTCGAATCCGCATGGCACAGCAGATATGCGGCGATCTCTCCGAAAACGGGGTGCTCAAGGTTCTGCGTCTTGGAAACCGCTGGGATCTGGCTTTCCACCAAAGCCTGAAGCGCGACGCCAAGGGTGAGATCCGCGAGTTCGACATCGACCCGCGCCAGCTGGAGGAATTCGGGCAGGAAGCCACCAAGGCGATCCAGAAACACCTGGACGCTGGCGAGCGTTTCGTCATCGTCACCGCACCGGATGCCCGGCCCTATGTTCGCATGATCATCGAGCGGCTGTTCTCGACCCTGCCGGTTCTCTCGCATGTTGAAATCGCCAAGGGCACCGAACTGCGCGTACTCGGCACTGTGTCGTGACACCGTTTGCGGAAACGGTCGTCATTGCGGCCTTTCTCGCCTTCTGCCGCATAGGCGGCTGTTTCATGATCATGCCTGGGCTCTCCAGCGCGCGCGTGCCGTTGCAGATCCGGCTTTTCCTTGCGCTTGCAATCAGTGCAGCGCTGGTCGTCAATCTGTGGGATCAGATCGTTCCCTTCGTTGATCGCCGTCCTGCCATTCTCGTGCCCATGATCGCCTCGGAACTGCTGATTGGCGGGCTCATCGGCCTGCTGGCACGATTTTACATGCTGGCTCTGCAGTTCATGGGATCGGCGATTGCCATGATGGTCGGCTATGGCGGAATGAGTGGATCCGGCATCGAGAGCGGCGAACCGGAACCCGCTCTCGGGGCAATGATTTCGTTTTCCGCGCTGATGCTGCTGTTCGTCTTCAACTTCCACCACGAGATCGTGCGCGCTCTGGTCGAATCCTACACGGTCGCGCCGATCAATCTCGCCTTCAAGCCGCAAGCGGCGCTCGTCGATCTCACCGACACGCTCTCGGAATCCTTCTTCATCATGCTGCGCATCGGCAGTCCGTTCATTGCCTATGCGCTCCTCGTCAACCTGACGATCGGCTTCATCAACAAGCTCACGCCTCAGATACCGGTCTACTTCATCTCGCTTCCTTTTGTCGTCGCAGGCGGCTTGTTCATCCTCTACTTCGCGGTCGCCACGATGCTGAGCCTGATCGTCGATGGCTTTCTCCCGACAACGATTGGACGCGCGCTATGACGGACAGGGTCAAGCGACTGAAGAAACTGCTAGCGGTCCAGCAGCAGTTAAAGTCGCTTCACGAGACCCGCCGGGCCGGGCATCTGGCATCCGCATCCGCCGCCGCGCGCGACGCGGCGGAAATCGCCAGCCGCATGGAAGGCGACTCGTCGCTTGTCTCTCTGTTCCCCGATATTTACAGCCGCGCGATCGAGAATGCGCGAACGCGCGAGCGTGAAAGCAATGAGTTGGCCGCCCGAGAACTGCAGGAGGTCGCGAAGGCGTCCGCGCGCACCAACCTTGTCGGGCGAAACTACCGCGAGGCGCAGCGGCAGGACGAGCGCGAGAGAAGCGACCGCGAACGACTTGAAGCCATTGCCATCGCCCGCGCCAAGGGCGGGTAAGGTTGCCACAAGCTTGTCAGGCGATAGTCGCGACAGCACAACAGGAACCTTGTTGACTTGGCTATATCCCCTCCCAGCGACATCGTGTTCGACGTGGCGCGCGCGGCAGAGCCAGAAGCCGTTGCCAATGCGCGCAGCGCACTGGCGCAACGTACGCAGAACTCGCTTGCCGTCGCATTCGACGCCGGGACAGAGGCTGCCCCTCCACCGTCAGGCAATATCCTGTCGCGGCAGGCCACCCCAGGATCCGTGGCCGACGCCTCCAGAAAGTTTGAGGCGATGGTGTTGCAGACCTTTATTTCGGCAATGATGCCGAAGAACACCGAAGGCACCTATGGACAGGGCATGGCCGGCGACATGTGGAAGTCAATGATGGCCGAGAAACTGGCCGATACGGTAGCCGAAGGCGGCGGTATCGGCATCGCTGACAGACTGCTCAAGGACTTCGAGATGAAGGGCGACAACAAGGTTCCCATCGCCGGCGTTACGCCCGAATCCAGTCTTGTCGAAGGAAACAAGCCGGCAATGATTGCAACCGCCTTTGTCGACCTGATCGAGAAGCAGCTTGCCCGTGAAATCGGCGTCGAGGCGATTTCAGGCGCAGGCGCGCCGCGCCAGAAATAGACGGAACCCAGGTGATGGAATACTCCCCCTACTCTTCCCAGCTTACCGTAAGGCCGTCAGCGCCCGAGGTTGGAACCATGCGTCCGTCGAGCCTCATGGCCATTATCGGCCGAATTGAGGAGGCCATTGACGAAGAGACGGCGGCGATCCACACCGACCTCAATTTTGATCTCAAGGCTTCCAATGCGCGCAAAAGCCGCCACCTCTACGAACTCACGCGCGCCATGAAAGGCATGAGCCCGCGTGATCTTGGAGACGAACACCGCGGCGGAATGCTGCGCCTGCGCAAGAAGCTCGAACGCAATGAGATCGTGATCAAGGCACATCTCGACGCGGTCGGCGAAGTCGCTTCGCTCATTCAGACTGCAATCCAGCATGCGGAGACGGATGGCACCTATTCGTCCAGCGAATTCGGTCGCTGATCGATGATCAAGTTTATCGTAGCCGCGATATGGATATGCGCTGCGACACTAGGCGCTGCAGTCTATTCGTTCCAGTTGACCAGCCCGGCGACTGAGGTTGAGACGCCGCAGCCGCTGCTGGGCGGGCTCGACTATGTCAAAACCGACGTCATCGCCGTTCCGGTGCTGCGGCACGCTTCGGTCACGGGCTATTTCCTGACCCAACTCGTCTATACGGTCGATCCGCAGATCATGTCCAAACTCTCGGTGCCGGCCGAAAGCATGATTGTCGATCAGGTCTATTCCTACCTTTTCGGCAGCCCCGAGATCGATTTCACGCAGACGCGCAATCTCGATCTTGACACGTTCCGGGCAAATATTCGCGAAGCGGTGAACGCCCATGTCGGCGAAAAGCTGATCCACGACGTGATGATCGAGCAGATCGAATTCATGAGCAAGGACGAGATTCGCGACAATGCGCTGCGCAGACGCTCAACGGCGATGAAGACGCCTCATTTCGGGGCCGAAGGTGCATCGGACAAAAAGAGCTCCGGACACTGATCATCAACAGGCGGCGCCCCGCCTGGCGTTGAGGATCGTGCGCAGCCGCTCTATGTTCACAGCAATCCGGTCGGGATGCCTGTCAATCGCTCTCTGGCCGAACTCAAACTCCAGCCAAGAGGCCCATGATGAGCATTGCAGACGTTGCGGAGAAGATGCGTTCCCGCGTCGAAAGTTCCGGATTCGACCGTTCGATGAAATTCGATACCGGCGCGGACGGCGTCATCGTCATCGACGGCACCACCATTTCGACCACCGACGCGCCGGCGGACTGCACGATTTCGCTGTCGCTCGAGGATCTGGAAGCCCTGCTGGCTGGCGAATTGAGCCCGACGGCAGCCTTCATGCAGGGCAAGCTGAAAGTCGAGGGCGACATGTCGATCGCCATGGCGCTAAGCCAGGTTATCTAACCAGACGCGAATTGACGAAAAAAGGGCCGGCAATCAACCGGCCCTTTTTCATTTGGCCTGAGGGAAACGTGGCTATGCGGCAGCTGCCAGCAAGGTCTTGAAGACCTTCCGACCCGTCGCGCGCAACACACCATGCGCGCCGTCAAGCGCACCATCTTCCAATTCCAGCGCCAGAAAGCGATGCTGCTCGTAGGGTCCGGGCATGGAGAGGCTGCCGGTCTTTTCGGCGCTGAAACCAAAACGCGCATAATAGGGCGCATCGCCAACCAGCAGGATCGCCTTGTGACCGAGACGTCGCGCTTCGTCGATCGCAACGCGCATCAGCGCTGAGCCGACGCCAGCGCTCTTGAGCGACGGGTCAACAGCCAGCGGACCGAGCAGAAGGGCGGAGCGATCGCCCGCGGCGACATCCCACAGACGCACCGTTCCGATGAGCATGCCATCGGCAGCGCGCGCCACGAAAGCCAGACCTTCGGACGGCCTGCGCCCGCGTCTCAGCTTTTCGGACGATTTGCGCTTGCGTCCGGACCCCATGGCCCGGTCAAGCAGGTTTTCACGCGCCGCAATGTCCACATCGTTTTCGGCAACGACGGAAAATGGCGACGGCTGAATTTCGGCAACAGCGATCATCTGACGAGAACCCATCACAAGCGGGGTGATTTCCACGAGCGAACTCGGGAGGACGCTGGTGAAGCGCCCTCTCGAAGGATCTGACGGCTATTTGATTCCGTCAGATCACGTAGGATCGGAGCGGCTCGAAGCCGTTAAAGGCGACGGCCGAATAGGTGGTGGTGTAAGCACCGGTGCCTTCGATCAGCACTTCGTCGCCAATCGTCAGCGACAAAGGCAGGGGATATGGCGTCTTCTCGTACATCACATCAGCCGAATCGCAGGTCGGGCCGGCAAGCACGCAAGGTGCGGACTCGTCGCCGTCACGCGGGGTAACGATTGGATACCGGATCGCCTCGTCCATCGTCTCGGCCAGACCGCCAAACTTGCCGATGTCGAGATAGACCCAGCGCACATTGTCGTTGTCTGCCTTCTTGGAGATAAGCACGACTTCCGACTTGATGACGCCTGCATTGCCGACCATGCCACGGCCGGGCTCGATGATGGTCTCTGGAAGACGGTTGCCGAAGTGCTTGGAGAGGGCTTCGAAGATCGCCTGTCCGTAGGCCTGCGCGACCGGCACGTCCTTCAGGTAACGGGTCGGGAAACCGCCGCCCATATTGACCATCTTGAGCACGATGCCTTCGTCGGCGAGCGTCGCGAACACCTTCTTGGCATCGCCCAGCGCACGGTCCCAGGCCGACAGGTCGCACTGCTGCGAACCGACATGGAACGACACGCCATAAGCGTCGAGGCCGAGCGCATAGGCATGGCGAAGCACGTCAACGGCCATCGCGGGCACGCAGCCAAATTTGCGCGAAAGAGGCCATTCGGCGCCCTCCCCGTCCGTCAGAACGCGGCAGAAAACCCGGCTGCCGGGAGCAGCGCGAGCAACCTTTTCGACTTCTTCGACGCAGTCGACGGCGAACAGACGGATGCCGAGTTCGAAGGCGCGCGCAATGTCGCGCTCCTTCTTGATCGTGTTGCCGAAGGAAATGCGCTCGGCGGGAGCGCCCGCGTCCATGGCCATTTCGACTTCGGCGACGCTCGCCGTGTCGAAGGATGATCCCATCGATGCAAGAAGGCGCAGGATCTCGGGCGCCGGATTTGCCTTGACGGCGTAGTAGATGCGGGAATCCGGAAGCGCCTTTTCGAAGGCGTTGAAATTGTCACGCACGACGTCGAGGTCAACCACGAGGCAGGGACCGGCCGGGCGTCGGGTTGCGAGGAAATCGAGGATTCGCTGGGTAGCGGCCATTGTCGTCTCTCCAAATGCGCCATTCAGGCGCGGCATAAGGCTCGCGCTCACATGGCATAGCGCCACGTGGATACGCGGTGGACAAAGGCGGGACAGAATCTCGTGGCGCCGGCCTTTGGAGACCCCGGAACCACTTAATTGCCATCTCGCGGCGGTGGACGTCCGGCACCCCGGCCGAATGTCCGCTTTGTCTGCCTTGGCTTGGAGGGAGATCCCACCGCACTGCCGGCAATGAAGGTGTGCCTCTTCAGTAACCCCGGTTTTTGGACAACCGGAAGAGAACCAGAAAGGCCCGCACCGTCGTTGCTTCAAGACGTCCTCGGATCGGCGGTTGGCCGCTGAACCGACCGGGTTCGTTACTCCCCGGTTACCTGCCCTCGCCTCGCCATTCCGAGGTTCGGGGGACGCCCACAGGCACGTGCGACTTTGGGCAAGCGCGGATATATGGATAGCCCCCGTCACAATCAATGAAAATCGGCACAAAGGTTGAAAAAAAATCGCACGCGACCGATGCTGCATTCATTCTGAGCAAGGGCTGACACATGATGAGCATGCGCGATCGCTTCAATGCCTTCCTTGATCTGCCCGACACCCCGGTTTCCAGTGCTCAGTCAGGCCCGCTCGCGGGGATGACGCTGGGCGTGAAGGACATTTTCGACGTGGCCGGCTACATCACCGGCTGCGGGAATCCGCAGAAGCAGGCCGAATCAGAACCAGCGGCAACCACTGCTCCCGCAGTCCAGAAGCTGCTGGATGCAGGCGCGCGATTCGTCGGCAAGACGCAGACTGAAGAGCTCGCCTTTTCCATGCTCGGGCAGAATGTACATTTTCCGCATCCCGTGAATCCCGCTGCCCCGGACCGTGTCACTGGTGGGTCTTCATCGGGTTCGGTCGCTGCGGTGGCAGGTGGTCTGGCCGATATCGCGACAGGTTCGGATACCGGCGGCTCCATTCGCGCGCCTGCAAGCTTCTGCGGTCTGGTCGGGCTGCGCACCACGCATGGCGCAATCTCGCTGGACGGGACGATGCCGCTTGCGCCGTCCTTTGACACGTTTGGCTGGTTCACGCGCGACATTGAGCTTTACGAACGGGTCGGCACAGTTCTTCTGGGGCCAGCCATGTCCGCGCCGATGCCTATTCGCCCGCTTCGAATCGAGGCGCTCGATAGCCTTCTCATGGGGCCTGATGAAGCAGCCGAGTACAGGCGGATTGCCAAGCTGGTCGCCGAATCAATTGGCGCACCGCGCGAGGCAGCCCCTCCCAGCCAATCCATCGACCAACTCTATTGGGCGATCCGCAAGCTGCAGGCCCGCGAAGCCTGGGATGCTCACCGTGACTGGATCGAGCAACCCGGCAGGCAGATGGGAGATGCGGTGCTCCAGCGTTTCCTTTTCGGAAAGACCGTGAGCGACGCAGATATGAAGGCCGAAACGGCGTTGCGCGCAGCATTCACCCAATGGCTGGGCGATTTGCTTGGCGATGACGGCGTCCTTGTGATGCCGACGGTGCCCTGCCCCGCACCGAAAAGCGATGCCGGTCCGCAGGTATTCTCGGATTTTCGTGAACAGGCAATACGCCTGCTCTGCTGGTCGGGTCTCTCGGGCTTCCCGCAGATCACGCTGCCGCTGGGCACGGTGGACGGTGCGCCGTTCGGTATTTCATTGCTCGGTCCCTCAGGCAGCGACATGGCGTTGATCGCGATTGCGAAACGCGTACTTGCCGACACCAGGCACGCCTGAGATGGACACACTTACGCGCATGCGCGCCTTTATCGACGTGGTCGAGGCAGAGGGCTTTTCCGCTGCCGGCCGCAAGATCGGGCGCTCGAAGGCGCTGCTGTCGAAATATGTGCGCGAACTGGAAGACGAACTCGGCGTTCTGCTGCTCAATCGCACCACGCGTCAATTTTCCCTCACCGAAGCTGGTCACACCTATTACAAGCGCGCGTCGGAACTGGTGGCAGAGATCGACGGACTTCAGGAGATCATCCGCGATAGGTCCGGCGACGTGCGCGGCCGCGTCAAACTGTCGGCGGCACGGACCTTCGCCGACGCCCCGATCGGGCAATCTCTGATCGATTTTGCCAAGCAGCATCCAGACATCGTGCTTGAAATCCATCTCGATGACCGCTTCGTGGACCTCATCGAGGAAGGATTCGACCTGGCAATCCGAATCACGCGCCTTGAGAATTCGTCGCTGATCGCACGCAAGCTCTCGCCCTTCTCCATCAGGATCGTGGCATCGCCGGAAGTCATCGAGAAATACGGCATTCCGTCGAAACCTCAGGATCTGGCGAGTCTGCCCTGTGTCATCGACACCAATGGTCGATGGCTGTCCAACTGGCAGTTTCAGAGGGACAATGGCGATATCTTCAGTGTCGCCGTCAGCGGGCCGTTGGAGGTCAACAGCCCTCTGGCCGCACGCGCAGCCGCGCTCTCAGGCCTCGGCTTTTCGATCCTGCCGGATTTCATCGCCGAAGCAGACATTCAATCCGGCCGACTGATCAACGTCCTCGATGAGTTTCTGCCGGCGAACGGCGGCATCTTCGTGGTCTATCCTCATCGGCGCTACCTCCCGGCCAAGGTGCGCGTTCTCGTAGATTTCCTTGTGCAATGGTTCAAATACAACAAGCGCGAGACGTTCACGTCCTAATTCCGCCGATTTTTTCAAGTCTCTGCCGAAGTGCTTCCGAAAGGCCGGATTCAACCATGCGATTCACCATGCGAGATACGATTCGCGCCGCTCTTCTGCTGACTGCTGTCGCGGCGGCCACGCCAGTCCTTGCCCATCCGCATGTCTTTGCGGAGGCGCGGCTCGATGTCGACGTCGATGCCCAGGGCAATGTGTCCGCACTCAAGCATGTCTGGCGTTTCGACGATCTCTTCTCCAGCACCGTGCTGGTTGAATTCGACAAGAACGCGGACCTGAAGCTGGACAAGTCGGAGCTGCAGGACGTCTCCCGGACGATTTACGACTCGCTTGCCGAGTTCAACTATTTCCAGCTGGTGACCGTGAACGGCAAGGACGTTGCCATGAAACGCCCCGATCAGCTGATCGCCACGTTTGAGCACAATCAGCTGATGATAATGTTCAAGTCCGAACCCGTAGAACCGCTGAAGCTGGCGGGGCGCGTTGATTTCGGCGTCTACGATCCGACGTTCTATACGGCGATCGATTTTGTGGAAGACACTCAGATGGCGGTCAACGACATGCCTTCAACCTGCGCCCGCACTGTCGTTCGACCCGACCCCGACGAAGCGCTCGCGCAGAACCAGGCATCGCTGACCGAGGATTTCTTCAATGATCCGGCGGGCACGGATATCAGCAAGATCTTCGCCACGCGTCTCGAACTGAACTGCAAGAGTTGATCGATGAGGAAGATGCTTGCGCGTGCAGTGTTTGCCCTGCTTCTGCTGAGCTATGTCATCGGCCATTTTCTGGCGCCTGCGCATGCCAGTTCGCTTGGTATTGGTACCAATGAGGCAATGCTGCCTTCGACAGGCTATTTCGCCAGCCTGATGAACTGGGTGAACGTTCAGCAGCAGGATTTCTATCGGGCCCTGACAGGTTCGCTCAAGTCCATGCGCGATGGCGGTGGCGGCTTCTGGGCGCTTGTGGGCCTGTCCTTTGTCTACGGAATATTCCATGCCGCAGGCCCCGGTCACGGCAAGGCGGTGATTTCCTCCTATATGCTGGCGAATGAGGTGGCCCTGCGGCGCGGAGTCATGCTCTCATTCGTTTCCGCCATGCTTCAGGCTGTTACCGCGATTGTCATGATGCTCGCGGTCTTTCTGATCCTGCGCGGCAGCTCGGTGTCCATGACGGATGCGACGCACTTCCTGGAGATAGCGTCCTACGCGTTGATCACCCTGTTTGGTGCGTGGCTACTCTGGAAGAAGGCCTGGCCGCGCCTCGCTGGCCTTTTCGGGCGCAACCCGGCGGTCAGCCTGTCATCGGCAACGGCTCATCCGCACGCACATGACCATGACCACGCCACGTGTGGGCACGGCGATCGTGGCCACATCCGTTTGGCACATGGCGGCGGGCCGATTGCTCAACAAACACATCATCATACCGGCGAAGTCTGCTCCACCTGCGGCCACAGCCATGCCCCGGACCCGACGCTTCTGTCAGGCGACCGGTTCGATTGGCGCACGGCCTGGTCCGCGGTTGCGGCTGTCGGACTGCGTCCCTGCTCGGGCGCGCTGATCGTCCTCACCTTCGCCTTCCTGAATGGGCTTTGGCTGGGCGGCGTCTTGTCCGTTTTCGCCATGGCGATTGGCACTGCCATCACCGTCGCAACGCTCGCCACGATTGCCGTGACCGCCAAAAACTGGGCGGTGGCGATGGCCGGGGATGGTCGCGCCGGCAATCGCCTTCACGCGATCATCGAGATTGGTGGCGCGGCATTAGTGTTCCTGCTCGGTCTTCTTCTGTTGACCGCGAGCCTGAACGACTGAGCCTAGCGGCGCTTCTCAAGCTTGTGGAAGCGCTTGACGATACGCTCGCGCTTCAACTTCGACAGTCTTTCGATCCAGAAGATCCCGTCGAGTTGATCGATCTCATGCTGATGACAGACAGCGAGCAAACCGTCCGCCTCTTCGCTCGCTTCCGCTCCCTCCAAGGTGCGATAGCTCACCCGCACGCGTTGCGCGCGTTCTATCTGCTCGGTCACGCCGGGCATGGAGACGCTGCCTTCGATATGGTGCACTCTTTCCTCGGAGGCCCATTCGATCCGCGGATTCACATAGACGCGAGCCGGCTCCGACACGGAAAGCTGCAGGACGACGACGCGTTTTCCCACACCGATATGCGGCCCCGTGATCCCGATCCCTGGCGCGGCCTTCATTGTGTCAAGTAGATCGTCGGCAAGCGCACGAAGACCAGCATCGAATACGGCCACAGGCTCCGCGACCATCCTTAGCCGCGGATCGGGAAACCTGACGATGGTCCGGACAGCCAAATCCGCTCCGCGACGGGGTCAGGCGATCTTGCCGCCCAGTTCTTCCTCGATGTGGGTCTTGATGATCTCATCGAAGCTTGATTCAGCCTTGAAGCCGAGTTCGCGGGCGCGCTTGCCTTCGAAACGTGTG
Source organism: Rhizobiaceae bacterium (assembly GCA_023953905.1). Lineage (GTDB taxonomy): Bacteria > Pseudomonadota > Alphaproteobacteria > Rhizobiales > Rhizobiaceae > Arvimicrobium. Next base: position 94,358 of record JAMLJA010000003.1, read on the forward strand.
GGCCAGTTCTTCACAAGCGCCCAGACTGCCTCATCATGCTCGTCACGAATCCGCTTGACGACATTCTCGCCTGCAATGCGCCCCAGCGCCTCGATCTGCTCGCCGACCGTTACCGCCACTCCCGGCATTGTGATGTTGCGGCGCGCACCGACAGTTTCACCATCGATCTCCGCGCCATGCATGAGGAAACCGACCGCAGCGCGCGGGCTGGCATGGGTATGGACAACGCTGCGCGGCACCGGCAGCAACGCTTCCTGCCCTGCCAGGGGCTCGCGGATGATGCCGGAGAAGAAGCTGGAAGCGGCCTTGTTGGCCTTGCCCGGACGCACGCAAATGGTTGGCAGACGAATGCCGATACCATCCATGAAGCCGCGCCGGGTGTAGTCGTTCAGGATGAGTTCGCTCATCAGTTTCTGCGTACCGTAGGAGGACAGCGGAACGCGATGGAAGTCATCCGGTATGACATCCGGGAACGGCCCGCCATAGACCGCGATGGACGACGAAAACACGACTCGCGGCGTATAGCCTTCGACCAGGCGGATTGCATCAAAAAGTGCCTTCGAGCCGTCGAGATTGACACGGTAACCCAGATCGAAATCGGCTTCCGCCTCGCCGGAAACGATCCCCGCGAGATGAAAGATCACGTCGGGACGCGAAGCGATCATCTTCGATGCTGCTCCATCATCGGCCATGTCGCCCGTGTGGATGGTGACGTCTACACCCCCTGCGTCAGGCATAGGTGCTGCAACGATATCCTGAAGCTCGAGAGCCGTAATTTTCTGCCCACGAAGCGTGCCTTCCTTCAGCAGGCGCGTCGTCAGCTTGCGGCCGATCATGCCAGCCGCACCAGTCATCAAAATGCGCATTTCATCCTCCCTTGCGACTGCGTCCGCGCAGCCAGAAAACCAGAAAGAAGGCCGCCACGAAGCCAACAGCAATCGCACCGGCCGCAAATGTAGAATAGCTGCCAACCACCAGCATGATCTTCGGCATCAGGAAAGCGACGATCCCGAAGCCGAAGAAGATGATTGCTGCGGCAACGACCGCATTGCGTTTGCTGCTATCCATGATCATGAGGTCCTACAGCGAGAAGCCGCCGTCGACATTGCTGACAGTTCCCGTCGTGAATGCCGACTCGTCGGATGCCAGATAAATTGCGATGGGAGCGATCTCTATCGCGTCGCCCACCCTACCCATGGGCTGACGCTGGATGAACATTTCCATCGCCTTGTCCTTGCTTCCCCACTCCTTGCCGAGTGTGTCGACCCTTTCTTCCCAGGAAGGCGACTTGAAGGTTCCAGGCGCAATCGCATTGCAGCGGATGCCGTCCCGAATGAAATCGGCTGCGACTGCTTTGGTCAGGCCGATGACTGCCGCCTTGCTCGCGCCATAGGCGTAACGGTTCGGGATGCCACGGATCGACGAGGCGCCGGAAGCCACATTAATGATCGAGCCACTTTTACCGGTTGCCTTAGCCCGCTCCAGCATGCCGGGAAGAAAGGCCTTGATCATGCGGTGCATCGACTTGACGTTCAGGTCGAAGGAAAAGTCCCAATCCTTATCGGTGGTGGTCAGCACGGTACCATGATGCACATAGCCGGCGACGTTTACGAGGATGTCGATTTCCCCCACCTTCGCCGCATAGGATTCCACGGCCTTGTTAGACAACACGTCAAGCTTCGCCTTCTTGGCGCGCGCCAGCCCGTCAAGCTTGTCGCGCTGCAAGTCCGACGCATAGACAGTCGCGCCTTCCGCCACGAAAAGTTCGGCGATCGCCCTTCCGATGCCTTGGCCGGCCGCCGTGACGACCGCGATCTTGCCCTTCAACCTGCCTGCCATTTGACTCCCTCAAGGAATGTTTTGTTGGATGATTGCTAGTGAAGATGTTCCGGCCGCGCATCTGCGCATCGGCCATATTCGGTCTCGACGGTTGCGTGTGCAACGCCATGCTTGGTCGCCAGCCGTGCCTTGAGCGCTGCCACCGCACCATGCGGATCGGTACCCTCGGCCAGCCTGGCGTGCAGGGTCGCGAGGTTCTTCGCGCCGTCGATTGACCAGACATGAAGGTGATGCACCTCCCTGACACCGGCGACGGCGTGCTCCAGATCTTCGACGATGGCTGCGCTGTCGACATTGTTCGGCGCACCTTCCAGAAGCACCTGAGCCGCGTCCTTCATCAGACGCCATGCGGTGGACAAGATGATGACGGCCACGAGCACCGAGAGGATGGGATCGATGGGCGTCCAGCCCGTCGCAAGAATGGCGAGCGCCGCCACAATTGCGGCCACCGAACCGAGCATGTCTCCCAACACGTGAAGAAGCGCGCCGCGCATATTGAGGCTTGCTCGGTCGCCACCGTGGAGGATGGCAAACCCTGCGACATTGACCAACAGCCCGAGAACGGCGACCACCAGCATCGGTCCGGCAAGGACGGGCGGCGGCGCCATGAAACGCAGAACCGCCTCGTAGCAGATCCACAAGGCGATGGCGAAGATCGTGATGCCGTTTGTATAGGCAACCAGCGTCTTCACCCTGCCAAAGCCATAGGTCATGCGAGACGTCGCGGGGCGATCTCCCAAACGGAACGCGTACCAGGCGAGCCAGAGCGCGATGGAATCCGTCAACATATGTCCGGCGTCGGCAACCAGTGCGAGCGACCCCGTCAGCCACCCGCCGGCAGCTTCCGCAACCATGAAACCGGCGGTCAGAAGCGCTACGATCAGCACGCGCTTGCGATCAGTGCCTTCATGGGTATGACCGGAGTTGCCGTCATCATGGCCGAGTGCTGCGCCGGTATGGAACGTCGGCTCATGCGCATGGCCCGGGCCGTGGCTTTCGCCATGCCCGCGGTGATCTCCACCTTGCGAACGCGCCATACTGCCTACCCTAGAGTCCGGCTCGAAAATCCTCGAGACGGCGTATCTGTGTCCCGTCTTCATCAAAATTGGCGGGATTGAGCCAGTCAATATAGGCTTGGCGCAACAAAGGCCACTCCTTATCAATAATGGAATACCAAGCCGTGTCGCGGTTTTCGCCTTTGACAACCATATGCTGGCGGAAAACTCCCTCGAACTGGAAACCAAAACGCTCGGCAGCCCGCTTGGATGGTTCGTTTCGGTTGTTGCATTTCCATTCATAGCGGCGGTAGCCAAGCGCGTCGAAAACATACTGAGCGAACAGGAACTGAGCTTCGGTCGCGGCTGGGCGGCGTGAGATCTCAGGCCCCCAGTAAATATTGCCGATCTCGATGACACCATATGTCGGATCGATGCGCATCAGGGTCTGGCGGCCTCCAATCCTGCCGCTAGCCTTGTCGATAACGGCGAAGAAGAGCGGGTCCTGGCTGGCGGCCGATTTTTCCAGCCACGCCTCGTATCCGGCACGATCGCTTGGCGGATATTCGAATAGCCAGCGAAAACGCTGATCGGCGTCCGCAACGCTTGATGCCTCGAACAGACCTTTGCCATGCATTGAAGGATCGAGCGGCTCAAGGCGAACATATCTTCCCTCAAGAACGATGCGTTCAGGGCGCGGGCGAGGTTGCCAGTTCTTCAGATCTTCGGACATTGGGCGCTCGTCTATTCATTTGACAAAACAGGCTTAAGGTTCACAAAAGCGCGTCAAAGACACAAGAACCAGACGGGTAGGAAAAATGCTCCACACAGTTCCCGCTTTCGATCGCATTGGGGAGGAGAATGCCTTCGCAGTGCTGGCCCGCGCCACGGCGCTCGCCGCACAAGGCAGGGACATCATCAATCTTGGAATTGGACAGCCGGACTTCAAGACGCCTGCTCACATCGTCGAGGCGGCCATCAAGGCGCTGCGCGACGGCCATCACGGCTACACCCCGGCGACCGGCCTGCTTGCGACCCGCGAGGCAGTGGTGCGCAGAACCCTGGCGCTCACGGGTGTGGAGGTGTCGCCTGAGAACGTCATGATCATGCCCGGCGGAAAGCCCACCATGTATGCCGCGATCGTGATGTTCGGCGAGCCCGGTGCGGAAATCCTTTATCCCGATCCCGGCTTCCCCATCTATCGCTCGATGATCGAGTTCACAGGCGCCACGCCGGTTCCGATTCCCATCCGCGAGGAAAACGGCTTTGCTTTTTCGGCCGAGGAAACGCTCGCCCTGATCACCCCGAAAACGCGACTGATCATTCTGAACTCGCCCGCGAACCCGACAGGCGGCGTGACACCGCGCGTTGAGATCGAGAAACTGGTGAAGGGATTGGAAAAGCACCCCGACGTGGCGATCATGTCGGACGAAATCTACGACGTCATGACCTATGATGGCGAGCAGCAAGTTTCACTGCTCACCTTCCCCGAAATTCGCAACAGACTGATCGTCCTGAATGGCTGGTCGAAGACCTGGGCCATGACCGGGTGGCGTATGGGCTGGTCGATCTGGGCGGACGGTCTCTACGAGAAGGTGCGGAAGCTTGCTGTCAATTGCTGGTCCTGTGTCAACGCCCCGTCGCAATTCGCCGGCATCGCCGCCATCGATGGCCCGCAGGACGAGGTCGAGGCCATGATGAAGGCCTTCGACCGCCGTCGCAAAGTGGTTGTCGACGGCCTGAACCGCCTACCCGGCGTGTCGTGCATCACGCCCAAGGGTGCCTTTTACGCCTTCCCCAACATCAAGGAGACAGGGTGGAAAGCCAAGCCGCTGGCTTCCGCACTGCTGGACAAGGCTGGCGTCGCTCTGATTGGCGGGCCAGATTTCGGCGTTCTGGGTGAGGGCTATATCCGCCTGTCCTACGCCAATTCGGAAGAGAATATCCTGAAGGCGCTGGACAGGATCGATACGTTCCTGGAGACAGAGCTGGCGCCAAAGGCAGCCTGAACATCCATTGGTCGGGTGATTGCGTCAGCCGCGCCCGACAAACGGCATCTTGGTTGCCATGACATTCATGAACAGCACATTGGTGTCGAGCGGCATGTTCGCCATGTAGAGCACGGAATCGGCGACACGTTGAACGTCAATCGTCGGCTCGATTGCCATGGTTCCATTTGCCTGCGGAACGCCAACGGTCATAGCACGGGCCATGTCGGTCAGCGCGTTGCCGATATCGATCTGGCCGCACGCGATATCGAAGGGCCTGCCGTCGAGCGCAAGGGATTTGGTCAGCCCGGTCACCGCGTGTTTGGTCGCCGTATACGGAGCCGAGCCGGGGCGCGGGGCATATGCCGACACCGATCCATTGTTGATGATCCGGCCACCCTGCGGTTTCTGGGCGCGCATCACACGGAACGCGGCACGCGCGCAATAGAACGAACCGTTGAGGTTCGCAGCAACGGTATTCTCCCAGGCTTCGACTGGGATTTCGTCCGGCGTCGCTGATTTGAAGCCGGTCCCGGCATTGTTGAAAAGAAGGTCCACCCGGCCAAAAGTCTCGACGGCCTTGTCGAACATCGCCTCGACTTCAGGCGACTTGCTGACATCGCAGGAAATGGTCAAAGCCTTTCCCGAGGTGTCCCCGGCCGCAGCGACCGCCTCATCGAGTGCCGCCTGGCGCCGCCCGCAGAAAACCACGTTCCAGCCATTCTGCAGCAGTGTCGTCGCGGTCGCCGCACCCACTCCGCTGCCGGCACCGGTCACGATTGCCGTCTTTCCACTTGCCATATGTGAACTCCTCCCTTTTGCAGGTCATGAGATCGCAGATGGCACGGATAATGGCAAGCACGCGCGCCGCGGGGCGCGCGTGATTTCAAGAAAGCTGGATTGCTACCAGCGCGGATTGACCGACGGAACCGAAGTCGGCTCGGGCGATGCGGAAGGTTGCTTAGTCGTTGCGGATGTGATGGTCGCCTCGACGTGATCGATCAGTGCATCGGGTAGTCCAAGACGACCGGCAAGGAGATCCAGATAGCCGCGCTCGGTCCGGGTGTCCGGCTCGATCGTCAGGCGCGAAGCCGTGTAAAGCTCGACTTTCTGTGCTTCGGTGTGGGCGGACGCGACCAGTTTGTCGATGGTCAGCGGATTGGCGATCTCCTGCATCAGAAACGCCTCCGCATCGGCTCCGATACCTGACAGACCAAGCTTGTCGCCGATGCGCTTGCGCTCGCTCTCATCGATATGCCCGTCCGCGTTTGCCGCCGCGATCATCGCGCGCACCAAGGTCAACGCAAACTCGTCCTCCCCCTGCGGCGCCTGCGAGGGATGGAAATCCGTGTCGGATGGAGGTGGAAGCAATTCGGGTTGCTTCTGTGCGCCCTCGGCAGGTTTGGTGCCGTCCCGATAATTCTTATAGGCATTGTAGGCCACGCTGCCTATTGCTGCGATTCCGCCAAGTTTGATGGCAGTTCCAGCCAGACTGCGGCCCGTACTGGTGCCAAGCAGCACCGCAACCAGTGCACCGGCTGCAAGCGGATTATCCTTGGCCATCTGCTGAGCCTTGGAGGCAGTGTCGCTGATGGAACCGCCGGTTCCTGGAACTTGCGTTCCAAGAAGATCGGTAAGCAGTTTCTTGGGGTCGAACATGCAATTCCTCCGGCTCAGGCGACAGATCACTCAACCGCGAGATAGGTGGCTGATTACGACATTGCAATGACAGGGACAGTCACGAACCGATGTGTCGCCCGGCCCGCTTGGCAGCCAGCGCGACTTGCTTGTGCCTTTCCGCATAGCGTGCGCGATCTTCGTCGCTGCGTGCGTCATGGCAATAGGGGCACGACACGCCCTCCACATACTCCGGCAACTTCCGGTCGGCTTCCACCAACGGATGACGGCATGCCCGACACAAGGATGCGTCGCCCTCCATCAGACCATGCGTCACAGACACGCGTTCGTCGAAGACGAAACACTCGCCATCCCACAGACTTTCGCTCTGAGGGACTTCTTCGAGATATTTCAGAATGCCGCCCTTGAGATGGAAGACATCCTCTACGCCGATGGACTTCATGAATGCGGTTGCCTTTTCGCATCTGATGCCACCGGTGCAGAACATCGCCACCTTGCGACCTTCGAGCGCCGCACGATTCTCGCGCGCCCACGCGGGGAACTCCGAAAAGCTGGTCGTGTGGGGGTCAAGCGCCCTTCGAAACGTGCCAAGCGAAACTTCGTAATCGTTGCGCGTATCGATCACTACGGTTTCGGGGTCCGAGATCAGGGCGTTCCAATCAGAAGGAGCGACATAGGCGCCAACGCTATCGAGCGGATCGACATCCTCGACGCCCATTGTCACGATCTCCTTCTTGAGACGCACTTTCATGCGGTGAAAGGGGATTTCGGCGGCGCGGCTGAATTTGACCTCAAGACCGCTCAGCTCAGGTATCGCCTCCAGATAGGATAGCAACTCGGAGATGGTCGCATCACTGCCCGCCACCGTCCCGTTGATGCCTTCTGACGCCAGAAGCAGGGTGCCCTTGATGCCCCGCTCGTTGCAAAAGCGGGCGAGTGGCTCACGCAGGTCCTCATGGCCGGCCCACCGTGCGAACCGGTAAAGCGCGGCGACCAAAAAAGGTGTGTTGGGCGGGGATAAGTTCATCTTGCGGGCGAGATATATCTCCAACCGCAATCAATCAAGCGGCATCGCAAACGCCCATAGAATCAATACTCTGCACGGGACGCGCCCGCACAGCGACTGCCGCTGCCGCCGCTTTTCTTATCTCCCTTCACGAAACCTCGCCGACAATGTCCGCGAGCCCGAGGAGATTAAGAGTGTTTGATCAGGTGACGCGAACCGCAGTGACAGAAACGGCAAAGCAGCTCGGCCTGGAGCCCGCTGCCCTTCTTGCAATCGCCGAGGTCGAAAGCGGTGGGACCGCCTATGCGATCGTCTCGGGCAGGCGCGAACCGCTCATCCGTTTCGAGGGTCACTATTTCGACAGGCGGCTCGCCGGCGCCAAACGTAGCAAGGCCCGCAAAGCGGGTCTTGCCTCGCCAGACGCGGGCGCGATCCCCAATCCCGCTTCACAAACTGGTCGATGGGCGTTGCTGCGCGAGGCAGCATCCGTCGACCATGTGGCCGCGTATGAGTCGGTATCCTGGGGGGTCGGACAGGTGATGGGCGCCCACTGGCTTTGGCTGGGCTATCCCTCCGTCGATGCTCTGGTGGATGAGGCGCGCTCAGGCGTGGCCGGTCAAATACGCCTCGTGGCCCGCTATATCGAGAAAGCCGGGCTGATTGACACGATCCGCGCCAGCGATTGGACCGCATTCGCACGTGCCTATAACGGGCCCTCTTTCGCGCAAAGCGGCTATGACAAGAAGATCGCGAAGGCATATGACCGATATCTCGCCGACGGAGGCCCTCACACCTCGGTTCGAGACAAGGCAGGCACCTCACGCACCGCAACTGACATCGCCGACATCCAGCGCATGCTCTCGGCCGCAGGATATCCACTGAAGGTGGACGGAATATCGGGCGCAGCGACCAATAAAGCCGTTCGGCGCTTTCAATCGGACGCGGGACTGATTGTCGACGGGATTGCAGGCCCCAAAACTGTCGCGGCTTTGCGCTCCGCACTGCCGTTGAGCAGCGGTGGAACAGGTCTCTGGGATTCTATCCTCAACGTCGTTCGCAGCGCGTTTGGCAGGTGAGGAACAGCGGTCGCCCGGAGTGGACAGTTCGCACCGGATCGCCTAATTCGATTGAAACGCTATAAATGGTGCCCAATGACTAGCAAGACCCAGGCCTTCCTCACATTGCTCGCGGGCCAGCCCGTGATCCCGGTTCTGAAAATCGACGAGATCGAGCACGCCGTGCCTCTCGCTCGCGCTCTCGCCAAGGGCGGACTTCCGGCAATTGAGATCACGCTGCGCACACCTGTCGCGCTCGAGGCAATCCGGCGCGTTTCGGCGGAGGTCGAGGAGGCCGTCGTGGGCGCGGGTACGATCCTCAATTCTCGTCAGTTCGATCAAGCAGCAAAGGCCGGGTCGCGTTTCATCGTTAGTCCCGGTATCACAGGCACTGTCATCGACGCCGCAGCGTCAAGCGACGTGCCGCTTCTGCCTGGAGCCATCACCCCCGGCGAGATGATGACGGCTCTGGACGCCGGCCTGGATTTTCTAAAGTTCTTCCCCGCGCAACAGGCCGGTGGTGCAGCGTTCCTAAAGGCGCTGGCGTCGCCATTCCAGGAACTGCGTTTCTGTCCGACGGGCGGGATCACGTCGCAGAATGCGAAGGATTATCTCGGCTTGCCGAATGTCCTTTGCGTCGGCGGATCCTGGGTAGCGCCGGACAATCTGGTCAGATCAGGAGACTGGTCGCAGATCGAAACCCTGGCGCGTGAAGCTTCGACCCTGAAATAGAGCGAACGGCGTTTCGAGGACATGCGCGGGCTCGGACGAGCCCACACTTCGACAGACGCAAGGATCAGTTGGTGTTGAACCGCGCGACCGGAAGGAATGCGACCGCCTTGCCCGTGAACCGGCGCGCCTCAAGTTCCTTGCCATCCGGCTGGAAGCCGTTTGCGTAGACCTCGCGGGGTGCGGTGCGCACGATGTTGTAGGCAAATGACGGCGCGGTATTCCCACCCTTGCCCTTGGTCACATACTCTTCATCGAACGCCCAGCGCGCGTCAGATGGCTCGGTCGGAAGGACGATGGAGGCTGCGGGGGCCTTCTTATCGCGCTTGGTGGCCCGCGCCGCTTTCTTGGTCGTCTTGCTGTCGACCGAGACAATCGTCAAGGGAGCTTGCTCGACGCTGCGCTCGGCAGCGAGATCGCGGGGCTTGGAAGCTTCAATAAGCGAAGCGATCTGCTGACTGTTTTCGTTTGAAGCGGCAGTGACAGCCTGCTCGGAAAGCACTTCGGAAGGACGCAGCGATGGCAGCGGTGCTGTGGCTTCATCGCTGGCAAGCGACGCAAGCACTGCCTCCTCCGCGCCAGACTTGGTCGCCACATAATTTGGGCGCCAGGTCGGCAGAGGCACGTTTAGAGCGGCCTCGACGGTTGCCGGCGTAGGCTCAACGCTTGCCACCGCCCCGACCGTTTCGTCGGACGAGCCAACCACCTGGAACGGGATCTGCTCAGGCTGTGCCGCGGCGACCTCAACCTTCGGGCGAGGCGCAATCGCGGGAAGCGGGGCCGTCCTGTCAGGAAGAGCTGCCACGATTGTTTCGGCACGGGCCACCTCGGGAACCGGCGCGACCTCAGGTACCCGCTCGACCACCGGTGCAGCTGGAGCAACACCGGGCAACTCGACGGGTTCAGGTCCGCGTACCGGAGCCGACGGAGCCTTCGCAGGCCTCGAAGCTACGACAACCTCTTCGGGACCGCTCTCTTCTTCCTCATCGGCACCGCGGCTGAACAGAGCAGCGAAAAGGCTCTTGGACCTGCGGCCGCCGTCATTGGCAAGGGCGAGCGTCGTTGCTCCGGATTTCTGACGCGACTGATAGGCGGCCATCGCCTGATCAAAGCCGGGCAGCGGTTTGCCGTCGCTTGGCACATGCAGCGTCTTGCCATTTGGAAAAACAGCCACGAGTTCCTTGCGGCTCATGCGCGGCCAGTGGCGCACATTGCCGACATCCAGATGAACGAAGGGCGAGCCTGAGCGTGGATAGTAGCCGACACCGCCCGTCTGTGCCTTGAGGCCAAGGTCGCGAAGTTTCTTCAGCGGAACACCGGGAATAAAGAAATCCATCGCGTTGCCGAGCGTATGCTGGCTCTTCTTGGCCACGCCCTTGGAGCGACTGCGCAGCATCGAATTGGTGGCGGGAGAACGGTAGGCCGACACGACATTGATGTAATTGTTCGAGCCGGTTGCCTTGTAGACCCCCCAGACGAGATCGAGCAGGCGCGGATTCATCTTCGTGGGTTCGTTGCGGCGCCAATCGCGAAGGAAGCGATTGATCTTCTGCAGGCCAGCCTGATCAAAGCGCCCGTTCCGCTTGAACACGATCTCGGCCTTTTCGCCGGTGTGCACAAAGTAGAGCTTAAGCGAGCGGGTCTCGGCATGTGCATCCATCGCGGCGAGAGGCAAACAGCCCATCACCAGCAACAATGCCACAACTACCTTCCTGCATGCCGCCGACACGGTGAGCCGGCAATCGATGAAGCGCTCGATACAGATCAAATCAACAGGCCTTTTGAGGTGCCGTTTGTCCCCGGATTTGATGCCCGGACGGTCCACTGCGTACGTCCGAATATCGATCCAAATGGTTAATCACTGCTTATTGAAGCAGAAATGCGGTAACACAGTGGCAGGGAATTGGCAAAACTGTTGCGCGGCCGATCTTGGTTAATGATCGGTTGCTCACGGAAAACGCGCTCGGCGGGGAAAGCGGGCTCCAAGTCGGCGAATCACGACGCCAGCCGCTCGGATCTCTCGCCCACGGCGTCTATGCCGTACTCTTTCATCTTCCGATACAGCGTCGAGCGACCAATCCCCAGACGACGGGCCACTTCGCTCATCTGGCCGTTGTAGTGCTCGATGGCGAATCGGATCATGTCGAGTTCCATATCGGCAAGCGTTCTAACGTCGCCACGCTCATCCAACGCCCGCATGGCGCCATCGACGGGGCCAGTTTGCGGCAGCTCGGCAGCAGTTGGAGGGCTGGGGGTGGTGACTTGCTGCAAACCTGTCGTCGACATAGCCTCCCGCGGGACAGAGGAAACGGCGCCGCTGCTGCCCTCCACTTCATGTCGTATCTGCGGGAAATCCTGCGGCTGAAGCGCGTCGCCCTCGCACAGCACAATGGCCCGCAGCATGGCGTTTTCCAACTGCCTCACATTGCCCGGCCAGTCATACGCCTCAAGCAGTGTTATCGTGGCGGGCGCAATGCCGACCTCCCGGTTGCCTGAGTGAAAGCGCATAGCGCGCGTCTTGAGGAAATGCGCAAGCGGCTCAATATCCTCACGCCGCTGCCTGAGCGGCGGCAGTGTTATCGGATAAACATTGAGGCGATAGAACAGATCCTCGCGAAACTGCCCATCCTTCACCCGCTGGAGCAGGTCGCGATGGGTCGCCGAGATCAGTTTGATATCGACCCTGATCGTCTGCCGACCGCCGACGGGATCGACTTCGCCTTCCTGAACCGCCCTGAGCAATTTGACCTGGGTCTCAAGCGGCAGGTCGCCAATCTCATCGAGAAAAAGCGTTCCCCTATCGGCTTCGATAAACTTGCCGGTGTGCTTCTCGGTCGCACCCGTAAATGCACCCTTCTCATGGCCGAACAGGATGCTTTCGACCAGATTCTCGGGGATAGCGCCGCAATTGACCGTGACAAATGGCTTGGTTGGCCGGTCGCCAGTCCCCTGAATGGCTCTTGCAAAGACTTCCTTACCGACCCCGGACTCGCCCTCTATCAGCACCGGTATGTTCGAGGCTGCCGCCTTGCGTCCCAGTTGGACCGCCCGCTCCATAGCCGGACTGCGGGTCACAAGATCCTTGAATGTCAACGAGCCTGCACGTCGCACCGCCCGCCGCGTCTCGCCTTCCAGTTCCTCGACCTTGAGCGCATTTGAGATCGCAGCCTGCAGGCGCTCTGGTGCTGCGGGCTTGACGATAAAGTCCACAGCCCCGGACCTCATGGCCGCAACGGCAGTCTCGATCCCACCATTCGCGGTCTGCACGATCACCGGAATCTCAATCGAGCGCTCGCCCATCCGACGCAGCACAGCGAGGCCATCGATGCCGGGCATGGCGAGATCCAAAACCACGACATTGACGGGATTCTCACCAGGAACTTCAAGCAGCTTCAGTGCAAGCTCGCCCCCGTCCACCACCGTGGTTTGATAGCCAAACCTGCGCACCGCTGCCTCCAGCAGGCGCCGCTGGACAGGATCATCATCAACGATAAGAATATGCGCAGCCATAGATCCATCGATCCGCGAATTGAAAAGGTTACGGACTGGACCATCTTGGCACATGGTCCTAAATACCGGCCCAAGAAAACAGGTGAACGAAAGCTTAGTGGCGTCTGGAGCATTCGTTCGAACTTCTCCGAACACACCGGAAGGCAATCAATGCGATATCCCCTAGATCGCGCGCGCGGCATTTCGACGGCGCAAGGCGCAGATCCCACGGCAGGCAAGCTTCCCGAGTGGAACCTTGCCGACCTTTATCCCTCAATGGACGCGCCTGAACTCGCTCGCGACCTCGGTCGCTCGATGGCTGATGCTGTCGCCTTCGAAAAGAAGTGGCGGGGCAAGCTCTCGGAGGAAGCCAGGAGCGGCGCGAACGGGCATTTGGGCAAAGCCGTGCAAGAATATGAGGCGCTGGAAGAGCTTATGGGGCGAATCGCCTCCTATGCTGGTCTGCTCTATGCCGGTGACACGTCGGACCCCAAGCGGTCGAAACTCTACGGAGACATAAACCAGAACATCACGGACGCCAGCGCGCATCTTCTGTTCTTCACGCTCGAACTGAACATGATCGATGACAATCTGGTTCTGGCGGCACTGGATGCAGACCCAGCCTTTGGTCACTACCGGCCCTGGGTGCTCGATCTGCGCATGGACAAGCCCTATCAGCTTGAGGATCGCGTCGAGCAACTATTCCACGAGAAGTCCGTCACGGGCCGGGCGGCGTGGAACCGTCTCTTTGACGAGACGATCAGCGACTTGCGCTTCGATCTGGATAAAGAACGTCTGACGCTCGAACAGACGCTCCATCGCATGCAGGACGCGGACGGAGATGTCCGCAGGAAGGCAGCCGAGGCGCTCGCAGCGACGTTCAACGACAATCTGCGCACCTTCACGCTGGTCACCAACACATTGGCGAAAGACAAGGAAATCTCGGACCGGTGGCGCGGCTTTGCCGACATTGCCGATTCACGGCATCTTGCCAACCGCGTCGAACGCGGCGTCGTCGACGCATTGGCGAGCGCGGTTCGCAATGCCTATCCACGTCTTTCGCACCGCTATTATGCCATGAAGGCGCGTTGGCTTGGCATGGAGCAAATGAACCATTGGGATCGCAATGCACCGCTCCCTGACACCCCGCAGGCCTCCATCGCCTGGGATGACGCGCGGGACACGGTACTTTCTGCATATCGGAGTTTTTCGCCCGAGATGTCGGAGATCGCGGGTCGCTTCTTCGACCTCAACTGGATCGACGCCCCTGCCCGCCCCGGCAAGGCGCCGGGAGCCTTCGCGCATCCGACCGTTCCGTCAGCGCATCCCTACGTGCTGCTCAACTACATGGGCAAGCCGCGCGATGTCATGACCCTGGCCCATGAACTCGGCCACGGCGTGCATCAGGTGCTGGCAGGCAAGCAGGGGGCGCTCATGGCCTCCACCCCGCTGACCTTGGCGGAGACGGCCTCTGTGTTTGGCGAGATGCTGACCTTCCGGTCGTTGATCGACAAGACGAAAGACCGCCGCGAACGCAAGGCCATGCTCGCCCAGAAGGTCGAGGACATGATCAACACCGTGGTGCGCCAGATCGCCTTCTACGAGTTCGAGCGCAAGATTCATACCGAGCGCCGCAATGGCGAACTCACATCCGATCGCCTTGGTGAATTCTGGCTGGAGGTCCAGTCCGAGAGCCTCGGGCCTGCAATCAAGCTGCGCGAAGGCTACGAGACGTTCTGGACCTATATTCCCCACTTCATCCATTCACCGTTCTATGTCTATGCCTACGCCTTCGGTGACTGCCTGGTGAACTCCCTCTACGCGGTCTACCAGAATGCAGAGAGCGGATTTCAGGAGAAGTACTTCGAAATGTTGCGGGCAGGTGGAACCAAGCATCATTCGGAGTTGCTCAAGCCATTCGGCCTGGACGCGACGGATCCGGACTTTTGGAGCAAGGGACTGTCGGTCATCTCGAATCTCATCGACGAGCTGGAAGCGCTCGACTAGGGGGCTACTCCATCGGAAATGGTCGCGGTAAGGCATGATTGAGATGCCCGCCCCCTTTGCATTGTTTCGTAACGATCTCGCCGGACACGAACTGCTGTTCGAAAGGCCGACGAAACTGCTCGTCGCCCATACGCCGAGCGAGTTCTTTTCATGCCTGGAGAAGGCCGAGCGTGCGCGAGCAGCGGGCCACTGGCTTGCCGGCTACTTTTCCTACGAGGCAGGGTTTCTTTTCGAACCCAAGCTGGCGGCGATGATGCCGGGCAACCGACGCGTGCCGTTCCTGTGTCTCGGCGTATTCGACCAGCCATCCGACGCCATTGCGAGGCTATCCGACCCCACACCGATCAACGGGCCGATTTTCGAACCTCGCGCTCGCTGGACACGCAACATCTATGCCCAGAACTTCGCACGGCTGCACCGCCATATCCGCATGGGGGACTGCTATCAGGGCAACCTGACGTTTCCAGTGGACGCAGGTTGGTCGGGGTCACCGATCGCCGCCTTTGACGCGCTCACGGCTCGCCAGCCCGTCAAATATGGCGCACTCATCTCGCTTCACGGCCCGACGATCCTGTCACGCTCGCCTGAACTGTTCTTCGAGGTTAATCAGGGAGGGTGGATCGAAACACATCCGATGAAGGGGACTGCAAGGCGCGGCGAGACCGCCGAGGAGGACCGGCGCCAAAAGGAATTCCTGCGCAACGACCCGAAGAACCAGGCGGAAAACCGCATGATCGTGGACCTGCTGCGCAATGACATATCCCGTATCAGCGAAGTCGGCACCCTCGATGTGCCCGAGCTTTTCCGCATCGAGACCTATCCGACCCTTCACCAGATGGTAAGTACCGTGCGGGCGAAACTCTCACCTGGCACATCCATCGAAGACATCTTCAGAGCCCTGTTTCCGTGCGGCTCTATTACCGGTGCGCCCAAGATGCGCGCGATGGAGATCCTGCGGCAACTGGAGGACCAGCCCCGCGACATCTATTGCGGCGCCATTGGTTGGATTGCCCCGGGAGGTCCGATGCGCTTTTCCGTTGCCATCAGGACCATCACCCTCTTTCCTGGCGGCGAGGCCGTCTACAATGTCGGCGGCGGCGTGGTCTTCGATTCCAACGCCGAAGAGGAATATGCCGAATGCCTTTTGAAAGCGCGCTTCGCGACGGGGACCCTGCCCACTTCGAACTGATAGAGACGATGCGCTGGGAGCCCGCCCTCGGATTCGTGAGAGTGGAGCGGCATCTTGAGCGTCTGGCCGGCTCTGCCGCTGCGCTGGGCTTTCTGTTCGAAAGACCGAGGGTGCTTCAGGCTCTGGCAAATCTGGGTAATTCCGAGACGTCAATGCGAGTGCGCCTCACGCTGTCTCGCGAGGGCGTTGTTGACGTCACGGCGCAACCCTTCGTGCCCTTGCACGCAGGCGCAATCTGGACCCTTCGCATCGCGCACCAGAAACTGACCTCGTCAGATGCACTGCTGCGTCACAAGACCAGCAGGCGCGACGTCTATGCCCGTGCGCGCGCCGAATACTCAGCCCAAGAGGCCGACGAGGTGATCCTCCTGAATGAGCGAGGAGCGCTGTGCGAAGGAACAATTACCAACATCTTTGTCGACTTGGGCGATGACGTCCTGGTCACGCCACCTCTGGAATGTGGACTTCTGCCCGGCATTCTGCGCGGCGAAATGCTGGATCAGGGCCAGGCTCGCGAGGCACTGATACGGCCCGAGCAACTCTCATCAGCAACTGCGATATATGTCGGCAACTCGCTACGCGGATGCATCCCGGCAAAACTTGCGACATCCCACGCCGATTGACCGGCCGGACTGGCGCACATAGAGCTTATGTCCTTCGAGACGCATCAGATGACGAACACCCCAACTCACACGCCCTATGACGGCTCCGCAAAGCCGTTCACAATCGGCCTCAAACCACTCGATCTTTCGACCTGGATTGAGATCGACCGCACCTATGATCCGCAAATGCGTGAGAAGCAACGGCTGTTTGCGTCCAATCTGAACGAAGTTTTCGTAGAAGAACCCGACACGTCGCAAGCGCAACGCGAGGTATTCTCATTGGTTCGGCAGCACGTCTGTGCGCGCTTCCCCGAGCGGTTCGCGCAGACCTGCAAAGGCATCGCGATCAAGGGACATCCGGCCCTCGACAATGACCAGATAGGCAAACTGCCCGCGCTCCACGCCGCGTCGCTTCTGGTGCAGGAGGACCTTATCCTTATGCGCAATGGCGAGGATGGTTGGCGCCTTTCAGCGGGAGCCCTGTGCTTTCCGTCTTCATGGCGGCTCCGCGATAAATTCGGGCGACCACTACAGGATATCCACGCGCCGGTTCCAAGCTTTGGAAGGGGCACCCGCAACGCCGATCTCATTCAACGAATGTTCGACAATCTCAAGGTGGATCAGCCCGTCCAACGGCTCAACTGGTCCCTGCAACCAAGTCATCAGCTCTATTATCCGCTTACAGAGCCACAGCGTGACCTTCGGATCGGAACGCGGCCTTCGAAATTTGCCGACATGTCAGCGATCGCACGTGGCTTCGTGCGCGTCGAACGCCAGACACTGCGAAAGCTGCCTCAGTCGGGGGATATTCTGTTCACGATCCGGATCTATCTCGATCCGCTCGAATTCTTTCAAAATCATTCTGAAGGGGCGCCGCTGGCCGCTGCATTTGCGGGCCAGCTTATGACGCTTGATCAGGCCCAACTTGACTACAAGGGATTGACCGCCGACCGCGACCGTCTCGTCGATTTCCTCAGCTCAAACGGATGAAGGCGCCTGCGGCGAGTGATCCCGGCCGCCGCTTCTTTCTTTATTGTGACACTGATCTATGGTTAGGCCCATGCGAAGCGCGTCTCGGATAGCCGCGACGACGATAAGGAGTGCGTAACGAATGGCGAATGAAAAGTGGCCTGTTCATGGAGAAATCACCGGTCCCATCGTGATGATCGGGTTCGGATCAATCGGCCGCGGAACGCTGCCGCTCATCGAACGGCATTTCAAATTCGACAAGTCGCGCATGAGCGTCATCGATCCACGCGATACCGACAAGAAGCTGTTGGACGATCGCGGCATTTCGTTCATCCAGGAGTCCGTCACCAAGAAGAACTATAAGGACCTGCTGACGCCGTTGCTGACGGAAGGCACGGGCCAGGGCTTCTGCGTGAACCTCTCGGTAGACACGTCTTCTCTGGAACTGATGAAGCTCTGCCGCAAACTCGGCGTGCTCTACATCGACACCGTCATAGAACCATGGCTGGGCTTCTACTTCGACAATGATGCAGGCAATGCGGCCCGCACCAACTATGCCTTGCGCGAAACGGTCCGCAAGGAGAAAGAAAAGCACCCCGGCGGCACCACTGCGGTCTCGTGCAGCGGCGCCAACCCCGGCATGGTTTCGTGGCTGGTCAAGCAGGCCCTGGTCAATCTCGCCACCGATCTCAAGATCGATTTCGAGGAGCCTGCTACCGGAGACCGTACGGGTTGGGCGAAACTGATGAAAAAGGCGGGTGTGAAGGGCATCCACATCGCCGAGCGCGACACGCAGCGCGCCAAGAAGCCAAAGCCCATGGATGTGTTCTGGAACACATGGTCGGTGGAAGGCTTCATCGCCGAGGGGTTACAGCCTGCAGAACTTGGATGGGGCACCCACGAAAAATGGATGCCCAAGAATGCCAAGAAGCAGAAGCACGGCTCGAAGGCCGCGATCTATCTCGAGCAGCCCGGCGGCAATACCCGGGTGCGCAGTTGGTGCCCTACTCCCGGCCCACAATATGGTTTGCTCGTCACCCACAACGAGGCCATCTCGATCGCCGACTTCTTCACGGTGCGCAATAAGAAGGGCGAGGTCACTTATCGTCCGACCTGCCACTATGCCTACCATCCATGCAATGACGCCGTGCTGTCGCTTTATGAAATGTTTGGAGCGGGCGGCAAAGCCCAACCGGTGCAGCATGTGCTCGACGAAAAAGAACTTGTCGACGGCATGGATGAGCTCGGCGTGCTTCTCTACGGGCATGCCAAGAATGCCTATTGGTATGGGTCGCAGCTCAGCCTGGCCGAGGCACGCAAGCTCGCGCCTTACCAGAATGCAACCGGTCTGCAGGTCTCGTCTGCTGTAACGGCCGGGATGGTATGGGCGCTGGAAAACCCGACTGCCGGCATCGTGGAAGCCGATGACATGGACCACAATCGCTGTCTTGAAGTGCAGATGCCCTATCTCGGGCCTGTCAAAGGCTACTACAGCGAATGGACCCCGCTTGACGGTAGACCCGGCCTGTTCCCCGAGGATATCGACAAGGACGACCCTTGGCAGTTCCGCAACATATTGGTCAGATAATCTCGTCCAGAGCCGGCTTGGAGCCTGCACAGCTTGCATTGGCAATGAATATTGGCAATGACACCTGGGGTTGAGGCCTGAAGATGCGAAGAGGACTGAAAACATGACGTTGCGCAAGATTGCGTCCGCAGGCGGCATCGCCCTGCTGGCCGGAATGCTCGCGGCTTGCACAAGCGGCACGCCCGACGGCGGTCGCCGCCCACCCATGGGACCGCAGGCGACTGGTGTGGAAGGCGATTGGGTCGGCACCGACGGCGTTGCCGTATCATCTCTGCGCGGTGGCAGTTTTTCGTCGCGCTCTCAGGCGACCGGGGAAGCCTTGACCAACGGCACCTATGCGTTTCGCGACGCAAGGACGATCGATCTGGACTTTTTCTCCATTCGTACAAGTCAGAACACCAAGGCGACGTGCATTCTGGTCGATGTAAATCAGATGAACTGCACGCTGGCGTCCGGCACCCAGTTCGTACTTACCCGCAAACTGGCCTGAGCCCGGTTCGGCCCGCCCGCAATTGAGCGGGCCGCCTCCGATTGCTTCGGCTTGCCTGCCATCCTGGACGTTGCAATAACGCTATTCAGGATGGAGGATCTTTCGATGGCATTTTTCGACGCACACGAGACGAGGCCCGAGGCCGAGCGCGAGGCTGCGCTTTTTGCTGCCCTGCCCGATTTTCTGTCGCGCGCCATCACCGAAGCGCCGGGCCTTGCCAGATGGCTGGAAGGGACCGATCCCGCTGAAATAACGAGCCGCAGCGCATTGGCACGTCTGCCCGTCTTGCGCAAATCCGAGCTGATGGCTCTTCAGGAGGTAGACCCTCCCTTTGGCGGCTTCGCAAATCCCGCAACACTAAACGGGAGCCGGATCTTCATGTCGCCGGGTCCGATCTGGGAACCTCAGGGTACCGGCGCCGACCCGTGGCAATGCGCGCGCGCCTTTTTCGCGGCGGGAGCCAGACCGGGAGACATCGTCCACAACGCCTTCGCCTATCACATGACGCCAGGCGGCTTCATTCTCGACTACGGCGCTCGGGCGCTGGGCTGCACCGTCTTTGCAGCGGGCGTGGGTAACACTGAAGCTCAGGTCGATGCCGCGGCCGTGTTGAAACCGCGCGTCTATGCCGGAACGCCGGACTTTCTCAAGGTTCTCCTCGACAAGGCATCCGAGTCTGGCAAGGACCTTTCCTCCATCAAGCTCGGGCTGGTGTCCGGCGGCGCCCTGTTCCCGTCCTTGCGCAGTGAATATCGAGACCGTGGCATCGAGGTCCTACAGTGCTATGCGACGGCTGAGTTCGGGGTCATCGCCTATGAAAGCCAGGCACCCGAAGGCGGCGCGACCCCCGGTATGATCCTGAACGAGAACCTGATCCTTGAGATCGTGCGCCCCGGAACCAGCGAACCGGTCCCTGATGGCGAGGTCGGCGAAGTCGTCATCACCTCATTCAACGAGGCCTATCCGATGGTCAGACTGGGCACCGGGGACCTCTCCGCGATCCTGCCGGGCCGGTCGCCCTGTGGTCGAACCAATCAGCGCATCAAGGGCTGGATGGGACGGGCCGATCAGCGCACCAAGATCAAGGGCATGTTTGTGGACCCGAAGCAGATCGCGGAGGTCGCCAGACGTCATTCCGAAATCGCCAGGGCTCGTTTGATCGTGCAGCGCGACGGCGAAAGAGACGCCATGACGTTGCGCGTGGAAGCGACCGGCGCCGCCGCAGTGGACAGCGAGGCGATCGCAGCCACCTTGCGTGACGTGACCAAGCTTGGGGGCAAGGTCGAGATCGTGGAGACCGGCACGCTTCCGAATGACGGCAAGGTCGTCTCCGACGAGCGCGATTATTCCCGGTAACTCGCGACATCTCCCACAACTGGTGATTCCACCCTCGAATCCCCTTGCATCGCTTCGTTCCGGGTGTGAAATTGCATTTCATAGCGCTGTCGCACAGCGGTCAGGGAGTGCGTATAGCCTCTGATGGAATCACAGGGAGTACAACTGATGAAGAGAATCCTTGCGACGGCGGCTTTATCCGTCTCGGCCCTCGCAGTTTCTGCAAGCGCGTCCTTTGCCGACTACACGTTGAACATCCTCCATATCAACGACTGGCATAGCCGCATCGAATCAAACAACAAATATGAATCGACCTGTTCGGCCGAAGATGAGACCAAGGGTGAGTGCTTTGGTGGCGCCGCGAGACTTGTGACCGCCATCAACCAGATGCGCGAAAAGCTGAAGGATCAGAACGTGATCCTTCTGAATGGCGGCGACAATTTCCAGGGCTCCCTCTTCTACACGACCTACAAGGGCAAGGTTGAGGCCGAGTTCCTGAACCAGATGAAGTTCGACGCCATGACCGTGGGCAACCACGAGTTCGATGACGGCGAAGACGCGCTTGTGCCCTTCCTCAAGGAAATCCAGTTTCCCATTCTTTCCGTCAATGTGAAGCCGGATGCCCAGTCGAAAGTCGGCGACATGATCAAGCCATCGGTCGTGCTTGAAGTTGGCGGCCAGAAGATCGGCATCGTTGGCGCGGTGACGACCGAGACACCCGACATCGCCTCCCCCGGTCCACACATTGCCATCGAGGACGACGTCGCCAACATCACGGCCGAGGTCAAGAAGCTGGCATCGGAGGGCGTCGACAAGATCATCGCGCTGACCCATGTAGGCTATCCGCGCGACCTCGAAATGATCGCAACGATTCCCGGCGTCGATGTGGTGGTTGGCGGGCATACGCACACCCTGTTGTCCAACACCGATCCGAAAGCCGCCGGCCCCTACCCTACCTGGGTCGACAATCCTCTCGGCTACAGGGTGCCCGTCGTTCAGGCTGCATCCTATTCGAAGCTGCTTGGCGATCTGAAGGTGACCTTCAACGACATCGGTATCGTCAAGGAAGCCAGCGGCGACCCACTGGCACTCGACAAGTCGATCACTCCTGACGAAGGCGTCCTGAAACGCGTTGCCGAACTCGGCGCGCCGATCGAGGAACTGAAGAAGAAGGAAGTCGGCGCAACGACCGCCGCGATCGATGGCAGCCGGGACAGTTGCCGTGCGCGCGAATGCGAGATGGGCAACCTCGTTTCGGATGCTGTTCTCGACCGCACCAAGTCTCAGGGCGTGACCATCGCGATCTCGAACGGTGGCGGACTGCGCGCATCGATCGACGAAGGTGTCATTACCATGGGCGAGGTGCTCACGGTGCTGCCTTTCCAGAACACCGTCGCCACGTTCCAGATCAAGGGCGAAGACCTCGTTGCCGCGCTTGAGGGCGGTTTGAGCCAGCTTGAGGACGGCGCTGGTCGCTTCCCGCAAGTGGCGGGCCTCAAATACAGCTTTGACAAGTCTGTCGCGCCCAACGAGGGGCGCGTGAAATCGGTCGAAGTCATGGAAGGCGACAAGTGGCAGCCGATCGATCCGGCCAAGGTCTACACGGTCGCGACCAACAATTATGTCCGCGGCGGCGGCGACGGCTATAAGACCTTCGCCGAAAAAGCCACCAACGCTTATGATTTTGGTCCTGGATTGGAGCAGGTCGTCGCTGACTATCTCACCGCGCACAATCCATACACGCCTAAGCTGGAAGGCCGCATCACCGAACTGGCTCAGGCAGCAATGCCCGCGTCGGAAGAAGAAAAGCCAGCTGAAGCAGCACCAGCAGCCGAGGCCAAGCCTGCAGAACCGGCACCTGCCGCCAAGCCTGCTGAACCCGCACCGGCCGCAGAAGCCAAGCCTGCCGAACCGGTCGTGACGACGCCGGAATTGCCGGCAGGCTCCAACGATATCACGAAGACTCCGCCCACAATCACGCCAGAACCTGCTCCTGCCGCAGAAGAGCCTGCAAAGCCGGAGCAAAAGCCCGCCGAAACCATGCCGGCGCAGAAGCCTGCAGAGACCATGCCGGCGCAAACCATGCCGGAATCCCAGGAAAAGGAGCACGTTGTGGTTGCAGGCGATAATCTCTGGAAGATCGCAGAAACCTACTATGGCGATGGAAACAAGTGGCAGGTGATCGCCGAGGCAAACCCTCAGTACAAGCCGAAGTTTCTGCCGGTCGGAGCAACGCTCAAGATTCCGGCCGCGAACTAGCTGGCTTCGGGTTCGATGTCGTCATGCCCGCCCGGTTTGCCGGGCGGGCATCGTATTTTTGAACCCTTGCGTGGACGGGGTGCGGCCACACGCGACATTGCCTTGTGCCGGCAGTCAACTAGTTGCCATCTCGATGCGCGCACCACTTTTCTTTTTCTGCCCAACGGCGCCGGAGATGTGAATGAACAATCCAGCTCGCGAAGGCGACGCCAGAAATCAGTCGACAGGACCGCTTCCTGCCGGCCATCCGGAAGTCAAGCCGCCAAAAATCGGTGTCCTTCTCATCAATCTCGGCACTCCGGACGCGACCGACTATCGGTCAATGCGTCGATATCTCGCCGAGTTTCTATCGGACCGCCGCGTTATCGAAGCGTCCCGCTTCATCTGGTATCCCGTCCTGCACGGCATCGTGCTCAATGTGCGGCCGCAGAAGTCGGGCGCCAACTACGACAAGATCTGGAACCGGGAGAAAGACGAATCTCCGCTGCGGACCTTTACGCGCGGACAGAGCGAGAAGCTCGCCGCCGCGCTCGCCGACCTGCCTGACGTGGTCGTGGAATGGGGCATGCGCTACGGCAATCCCTCGACGGCCAGTGCTGTGGACCGGCTTGTCGCTCAAGGATGCAGGCGAATCCTGTCCTTCCCGCTCTATCCGCAATACTCGGCCACCACGACGGCGACCGCCAATGACAAGCTGTTCGAGGCGCTGATGGCGCTCCGCGACCAGCCAGCCTTAAGGACGGTGCCGCCCTACCATGACGAGGCGGTCTATATCGACGCGCTTGCGGTTTCGATTGAGAAATCCCTCGCCGCGCTGGATTTCGAGCCGGAAGTTGTGCTCGCTTCATATCACGGGTTGCCGGTCTCCTATTTCAAGAAGGGCGACCCCTATCATTGCCATTGCATGAAAACGACGCGCCTGCTGCGCGAGCGCCTTGGCTGGGACACCAAAAAGCTCCGCACCACCTTCCAGTCGCGGTTCGGCTCCGAGGAATGGCTGCAGCCATATACGGACAAGACAGTCGAGGCGCTTGCCAAAGAAGGCGTCAAGTCGATCGCAATCGTCAATCCGGGCTTTTCGTCCGACTGCATCGAAACACTTGAGGAGATCGACGGCGAGGTCCGAGAAGTGTTCATGCACGCCGGCGGACGGAACTTCGCGCATATTCCCTGCCTCAACGATACGGTCGAAGGCATGTCCGTCATCGAGGCAATGGTTCGCCGCGAATTGCAGGGCTGGATCTGACGCCGCCGGAACTTCCCTCACGGCGGCGCGTTGCGACGCAGTGACAGGGGGGACGACATGGCGGAACGCAAGCTTGATCTGCGGACCGGACAACCGGTCTGGACAGCATACCGCGCGCCCGCGGTCGTTACCGAGCGCCTCAAACGAGACCTTACCGTTGACGTGCTGATCGTCGGCATGGGCATCGGTGGCGCACTTGCCGCCGAAAGACTGAGCTCGGCAGGCCTCAAGGTTGCGGTCGTCGATCGCAGGGGACCCGTAAAAGGCTCCACCCCGGCTTCAACCGCGCTCATTCAGTTCGAGATCGATGAGCCTCTTGGTATACTCTCGTCAAAGGTCGGACGGGAAAAGGCCGAGCGCTCATGGCGGCGCTCGCGCCTCGCTCTGGACGCCCTCAAGGCCCGCATCCAGGATCTGCGCATTGAATGCGACATGATCGAACGTCCGTCGCTTTTCCTTGCTGGCAACATGCTTGGCGCGCGCGCACTCGAAGAGGAAGCTGAACAACGTCGGACAGCAGGTCTCGCAGCCGCCTTTCTGACCCGGGCGATCACGCGCGAGAGCTACGGGATCGACCGCGCCGCCATTCGCAGTCAGGGCAATCTCGCGCTTGACCCTCGAAAGCTCACTGCAAGCCTACTGCTTTTGGCGAAGGATCGTGGCGCGCGCCTTTTCGCTCCGGCGGAGGCGAGCGAATTCAACGACAACAAAAGCAATGTTGAGGTCGCTACGACAGGCGGGCAAATCATCACCGCGTCCCACGTGATCCTGGCGACGGGATATGAGCTGATGGATTTCGTCCCAGCGACATCACACAAGATCATCTCCACCTGGGCCATTGCGACGCGCAGGCAGAAGTCGAATCTATGGCCTGAAAAGGCGATGGCGTGGGAGGCTTCCGACCCATACCTCTATTTTCGGACGACGTCTGACGGGCGCGTGATTTGCGGCGGCGAGGATGAGGACTTCGAAGACGAGGACAAGCGTGATGCGCTTGTCGACGCCAAGTCGAAGCGCATCTCGGCAAAGCTCAAAGCCTTGATGCCCGGCATCGACACCACTCCCGAATTCAAGTGGACCGGATCGTTCGGGACAACCACGACCGGTTTGCCCATCATTGGCGCTCTGCCTCAGCGTCCGCGCATATTCGCGGTGATGGGCTATGGCGGAAACGGAATAACCTTTGCCGAGATCGCCGCTGGCATGATCACGACGTCCATCCTGGGGGCAAAGGATCCCGATCTGGACCTGTTCGCATTCTGATCGTCACCAATTGTAAAGACGTCACACAGCACATAGATCTCGATTGATCTATCGGTGCGCGCGGCGCGTCGGAGGGTTTGGCACGGTTCGAGGGAGGCTTGCATGCCATTTACCGGCTTCGACATCATCATTCCGGTTCTGGTTCTTCTCGTTCTGCTTGTGCTCTGGCGAGGCATCAAGACGGTGCCGCAGGGTCACAACTACACCGTCGAGCGATTCGGCCGCTACACGAAGACCCTGTCTCCCGGCCTGAGCATCATCATTCCGTTCATCGACCGCATTGGCGCGAGGATGAACATGATGGAGCAGGTGCTCGACGTTCCAACGCAGGAGGTCATCACCAAGGATAATGCCATCGTGTCGGTTGATGGGGTGGCCTTTTATCAGGTGCTGAATGCTCCGCAGGCCGCCTATCAGGTATCAGGCCTGCAGAACGCGATACTGAACCTCACAATGACGAACATTCGCTCAGTCATGGGTTCGATGGACCTGGACGAGCTTCTGTCGAACCGCGACGCCATAAATGAGCGGCTGCTGCGCATCGTTGACGAGGCCGCACATGTCTGGGGCATCAAGGTAACGCGCGTCGAGATCAAGGACATCAATCCGCCCGCAAATCTGGTGGATTCGATGGCCCGCCAGATGATGGCGGAGCGCAACAAACGCGCCCAGATTCTCGAGGCCGAAGGCCTCAAGCAGGCGCAGGTGCTCGAGGCGGAAGGTCGCAAGGAAGCCGCATTCCGTGATGCAGAGGCGCGTGAGCGCGCTGCCGAAGCCGAAGCACGCGCCACGCAGGTCGTCTCCGAGGCGATCGGCAAGGGTGACATGCAGGCGATCAACTATTTCGTTGCGCAGAAATACACGGAAGCGCTCGGCAAGATTGCGTCCGCCACCAACAGCAAGATCGTGCTGATGCCTCTGGAGGCGTCGTCGCTGATCGGCTCGCTCGGCGGCATAGGTTCGATCACCAAGGAACTCTTCGGCGACGACCGGGGATCGGCTTCGCGCCCGTCGGGTGCGCGCCCTCCACGTATCGGCTCGGAGAACTGAACGTCTGGCGACGGAGGTCGGCATGATTGAGCGCATGCTACTGGAACTCGGGCCCTGGAACTGGATGGTTCTGGGTTTCGTTCTCCTCGCGCTGGAGATCGTCATCCCCGGCATTTTCCTTCTGTGGATAGGCATAGCAGCCTTGCTGACCGGGGCGCTTTCCCTGCAGCTCTGGGAATGGGGTTTCTGGACGTGGCAAGCTCAGGTGATTGTCTTTCTGGCGCTGTCACTGGTTGCCGCCTATATCGGCAGCCGCATTGCCGGCTCAAAGCAGGCGAAGTCAGACCAACCGCTGCTCAACAGACGCGGCGAGCAGCTTCTGGGACGTACGGCCACGCTGTCGGAACCAATTCGTGAAGGGCGCGGACGCATCCAGCTGGGCGACACCCTGTGGCGCGTATCGGGCCCGGAACTGCCGATAGGCACGCGCGTGCGGGTTGTGGGTGCGACCGAAAGCGATCTCGAACTGGTCGTCGAGCCCGTCTGATCGCGATCAGACGGCGCCCAGCCGCAGAAAATCGTGAAAATGGACGATGCCGACGGGACGATTTTCATCCGTCACCACCAAGGCGCTGATCCGGTATTCGTCCAGCATCGCGACCGCCTTGCCGACAAGGGTTTCCGGCGAGACCGTTCGAGGCGTGGGCGTCATGATCTCATCGACCGAGACGTCACGAAGGTCGCGCTGAAGGTTTCGCGCGACGTCTCCGTCGGTGATGATGCCAGCGAGTGTGCCGTCCGTCTCGAGGATGCAGACGCAGCCCACCTTCTTCTTTGACAAGGTCATCACCGCCTCCGGCATCAAGGTTCCCCTTGGCGCTACTGGAATCTGCTCTCCGGTGCGCATGACCTCGGAGATATGCGTGAGATTCGCACCCAATCTTCCGCCGGGGTGAAAGGTACGAAAATGCTCAGCCGTGAAGCCACGTTCCTCCAGCAGCGCGACGGCGAGCGCATCGCCGATCGCCAGTTGCAGGAGTGTCGAGGTGGTCGGCGCAAGTCCGTGAGGACAGGCTTCCTGCACACGCGGCAACAAGAGAGTGACTGTCGCCTCCTTGGCCAATGCGGAGTTTTCCCCGGCCGTGATGGCAATGAGGGGTATGGAGAAGCGCTTGGCGTAGGCAACGATGCCCTTGAGTTCCTGGCTTTCTCCGGACCACGACATGGCGATCACCGCGTCGTCTCGCGCCACCATTCCCAGATCGCCATGATTGGCCTCGGAAGGGTGGACGAAGAAGGCTGGTGTCCCTGTCGAAGCCAGTGTCGCGGCGAGCTTTGAGCCGATGTGGCCGCTTTTGCCGACACCGCTGACGATGACCCTGCCCTCGATGCCAGCGAGCACTTCGACCGCGCGGCCAAACGGTTCGGCGAGGCCATTCTCGAGTGCCTCGGCCAACGCCGCCATTCCCGCCTGTTCGGTCGAAATGGTGCGCAATGCGGATTGTGTGGCAGCCTGCGGGCCGCCGGTTCGCTTTACCAGTCGGGCATTCATACCGTGCGCTTACTCCCTAGGAGCCGCTTGGCGCAACATCGATCTTGCCAAGTGACGGGTTGGAAGGCCCATCCTCAACCCTTGGTTAACCATCCCCATTTACGGTTCGGTAACGTTGGCGCATCTGCGCCGCGAATAGCTCAGGTTGATGATGTCAAAGGTCCGCGGGGACACCAGCCCGTATATGAGGCGGCTGAAATTGCGGATTTCAGGCGCAGCGATGGCCGCCCTGACCCTGGCGACCGCCTTTCCGGCGCTCGCGCAGGATCGCGACCTGTTGCGCGGGGAGGTGCCCGAATCGGCAATCAATGACGAACTCTTGCGCCGCCAGGGTATCAGCGACCAGTCCACGGGCTCGACCACACGGGCTGCCGCGCCCGCTCCAGGTTCGTCAACCACGGATCCTTCCGAGACATCCGACGATGCTGCCGCCGGCGATAGCGCGCAAGGCACAAGCGAGGCTCAACAAAGCCTGTTCCCGGCGGAGCCAAAGGCAAGCTCTGAGCCTTTTGACGAAGCGCCTCCTGCCGGACACGGTCCGGCAACCTCGGCCAGCCAGCAGCGCTCAAAAACGGCTAAGAACCGGATCGTCCCCACCAAGCTGAAGCCGGCGAAGAAAGAAGCCAGCAAGGAATTGCCCGAGCCATCCGAACGATCGGGAAAGACATCGCAGGACGACGCAACTCCCAAGGGGATCAAGCCGGTCGGCACGGTCGACAGCGAAACCGATCTGACGGTCGACCAGCGCGCGCAGCGGGCCCAGCCCATCGAAGGGCTGGAACGCCCAGAGGACGAAACGCCCTACGCTCCGCTTGGGCTTCGTCTTGGCTCGTTCAACCTCTATTCCACACTCGAACAGGGGATGAGGTGGACGTCCAACGTCAATTCATCGCCCAAAGCGCAGTCTGCCCTCCAATCGGAAACGACCTTGCGGATGCGCGCTGAATCCGACTGGTCCCGGCATTCGGCCGCGATGGAAGCCTATGGCGTCCTGCGCGAAGCGTTGGACGGGCCGAACATCGACGACAACGAGGCAGGGTTCAACAGCGAATTGCGGCTCGACATAACCGACGAATTCCGTGCCCTCGCATCGCTGAACTTCCAGATGAGGCCCGAAGATGCCTCGTCACCCGTAATTATCGAGGATGCGGTATCGCGCCCGTTGCGCCAGACGCTCGCGGGATCCGCCGGGCTGGAGAAAGACGTCGGAAAGTTTCGCTTTGGCGTTTCGGGCGAACTCGTCGACAACCGCTATGGAGATGCGGATCTCGCGAATGGCATGACGCTGTCTCAGAAGGATCGGGACTCGCTTCTGGCCACTGCCACGCTGCGTGCAGGCTATGAGATTTCCCCATCGCTGACGCCGTTCGTGGCAATTGAAATGGGTCGACGCGAATATGAGCTGGAGGCTGATGCCGCCGGTTATCGGCGCTCGTCTGACCGAACCGCGGCCCGGCTCGGGATGCAGATCGATACCGGCGAGAAGCTGCGCGGCGAGATTGCCATTGGATGGCTGCGGGAGAAACCGGACGACCCGAGGCTCGACGAGATTTCCACCCCAACGATCGATGCCACTGTCAACTGGTCGCCGCAGCGCGGCACCGACGTGACCCTGCTTGGAGCGACATCAATCGAAACCACGAACGCGCCGGATCAAAGCGGCTCTGTTCTCTATTCGGGCGGCGTGCGAATCGACCGCCAGATCAGGGCGAACCTTACTGGAAACGTGCTTCTGGGCGCTGCATGGCGAGACTATGTCGGCACCAACGGGCACGACCTCACCTTGTCCGCGGAGGCGGGTTTTACATGGTGGATGAACCGCAATGTCGGCATCAGCGGCAGAGCCAGGCACGAGCAGGTCGAAAGCAACCTCCCAGGTCGCGACACCAAGACGGACAGCGTATTTCTGGGAGTGAAGCTTCAGCGATAGGCAGCCATCTCGATCACGACATTGCAGATCGGCAGCGCCATCCGTCAGACCGGCTTGATCTCGCGTGACAACCGCTCAATTGTCTCTTTCATGCTCTGGTTCATATCCGAGCGCCAAAGCGCAAAGGCGACATTGGCCTCGACGAAACCTTCAGGCGAGCCGCAATCGAATGTCCGGCCCTTGTAGTGATATCCATAGAAGGTCTGCTCGTTCTGAAGCTTCAGCATCGCGTCGGTGAGCTGGATCTCGTTTCCAGCGCCCTTCTCGTGCTTGCTCAGGACCTCGAATATTTCAGGCTGCAGGATGTACCGGCCATTGAGAAACAGGTTCGATTCTGCGGTACCGCGAGGTGGCTTCTCGACCATGCTGGTGACCTCAAAGCCGTTGTGCACGTCGGCACCGCGGCCCACGATACCGTATTTGTGTGTCTCGGCGGGATCGCACTCTTGCACGGCGATGATGTTGCCGCCAGTCTCGTCAAAGAGATCGACCATCTCGCGCAGACACCCGCGTTCAGACTGCATAATCATGTCGGGCAAAAGCAGCGCGAATGGCTCGTCTCCCACCAGATCGCGGGCGCACCAGACGGCGTGTCCGAGACCGAGAGGCACTTGCTGGCGCGTAAAACTGGTCTGTCCTGGAAGAGGCTGCAGCTTCTGGAGGCGTGCGAGCTCGTCGGTCTTCCCGCGCTCGGCAAGCGTGTTGTAGAGTTCGAACTGGACATCGAAGTGATCCTCGATGACGGCCTTGTTGCGCCCGGTCACGAAAATGAAATGTTCGATTCCCGCATCGCGCGCCTCATCCACCACATATTGGATGACCGGGCGGTCCACGACGGTCAGCATCTCCTTCGGGATTGCCTTGGTCGCGGGCAGAAAGCGCGTGCCAAGGCCAGCGACGGGAAAGACTGCCTTGCGTAATTTCTTCATTCTCTTCTCTCTATTGCGCCGCCGCCATCAAGGTGATGACACTTTCACGTCCAACTTTCGGAATATTGAACGAATGTGATCACGAAGGGTCAATGCGGATGCCACTTCAGCACATATTTTGGCGCGCGACTTTCATATGGTAAACTACTTGCTAACCGCATTCGAGTTCAATGAGGCTTTCGGACGACCAAGGAGGCGAAGATGCCCGTTCGCGGAACTCTCAAACGGCTGGGTGGCGCATGCGCCGTAGCCGTGTTCTCGCTGTCATTTATTTTTTCTCCTGTGCAGGCACAGGCAGAACCGGGATTCGAGCGCTGGGTTAAGAGCTTTAGGGCAACGGCCGTCAAAAGCGGCGTGTCGGGACGGACTTTCGACCGCGCCTTCCGTGGCGTGACATCCGTCGACGCCGAGGTTCTTGAGAAGGCCCAGACGCAGCCTGAATTCAGCGCGCCAGTCTGGGATTATTTCGACAATCGGGTGCACGAAGATTCGATCGCCAATGGCCGCGCCATGGCGCGGAAGTACAAGGCATGGCTGGACAGGATCGAGGCACGCTTCGGGGTCGATCGCCATATCTTGTTGGCGATCTGGTCGATGGAGTCGAACTACGGCGAAATCCTCAAGAACGATAAGGTGATGCGGTCCGTGGTACGGTCGCTCTCCACCCTCGCCTATGCGGACAAGAGGCGCGCCAAATTCGCGCGCACGCAGTTGATCGCCGCATTGAAGATCCTGCAGACGGGAGACATCGACGAAAGCCACCTACAGGGTTCCTGGGCAGGTGCGATGGGTCACACGCAGTTCATTCCCACTAGCTATCAGGCTTATGCCGTCGACATGGACGGAAACGGAAAGCGTGACATCTGGAACTCAGTGCCCGACGCCCTCGCGACGGCGGCCAATCTGCTGCGCAAGAATGGCTGGCAGTCAGGGCGCACCTGGGGCTACGAGGTTGCTCTGCCTTCTGGCGGCGGCAAATTCCCCGGTGGCAGCCTCTCCTTGTCGAAATGGCAATCACTTGGCGTCACCCGCGCCAGCGGCAAGCCGTTCCCCTACCCGTCTGACAAGGCAGAGTTGAAGGCGCTCGACGGTCGAGATGGCCCCGCCTTCCTGATGACCAAGAACTTCTTCGTGCTGAAACGCTACAACAACGCCGATAAATACGCGCTCGCAGTCGGCCTTCTTGCTGACCAGATCGCCGGATATGGCCCCCTCGTTCAGGATTGGCAGCGGCCGTTCACAAAGCTCAGCTTTGCCGAAAAGATGGAACTTCAGAAGCGGCTTTATGAGAGCGGCTACTACGAAGGCAAGTTTGACGGCAAGATCGGTTCCGGATCCAGACAGGCCATCATGTCCTTCCAGCAAAGGTCGGGATTGACGCCCGATGGCCATCCGAGCATGGAAGTGTTGAAGTCGCTGCGGCGTCAGTAGTGGAGAGTAGATGTCCGGTGCAAGGCGGTCCGCATGGTCCGGACGGGCGCTGACGCGAGTTGTCAGCGCTGCCTTCCTTGCGTTGTTCGCGGTAGTCACCATTTCCGCATCTTTCGTGCCGGACGCTTTCGCTCAGGAGCGCAAGCGCCGCTGGTTTTCGCTACGCGAGATATTCACCCCGCGTAGCAGGCGAGACGAACCCAAGGTGTTGCGCGACCTTTCCGAACTCCCCCGCGTCAAGGCGCAGCGCGCAAAGCGTAGTGCGGCACGCAAGAAACAGGCCTCGGTGACCCGTGAGCCGCAGGTCGAGATCCAGCAGAAAGATCCCGACGCCCGCGTCGTGCTGGTAGTCGGGGATTTCATCGGTGCTGGCCTCGCGCGCGGTCTGGGCGAGGCCTATTCGGAGAATCCAAAGGTTTCGGTCATCGATCGGACGCGCGCCTCTTCCGGTCTTGTCCGTAGCGATGTCTATGACTGGCCCGAGGAAATCGCCGATATTATCGAGAAAGAGAAACCGGCGGTTGTCGTTCTCCTTATCGGGTCCAACGACCGGCAGCAGATGCGCGTCAATGGTGACCGTGAAGCGGTGCGCTCAGACGCTTGGACCAAGGAATATGCCAACCGCGCAGAGGTGCTGGCCAAGGCGATAGCCGAAACATCCACGCCAATGCTCTGGGTCGGCCTTCCGTCATTCAAATCCACCAGCATGTCGGAAGATATACTGGCGTTTAATGAGATATATCGCTCCACGGCGACCACGACCGGTGCCGCATTCGTCGACGTGTGGGACGGTTTCATCGACGAAGAAGGCGCCTACGTCACTTCCGGCCCCGATATCAATGGGCAACAGGTCCGACTCAGGACGTCCGACGGCATCAATCTGACCAGTGCCGGCAAGCGCAAGATCGCGTTCTATGCCGAACGGCCCCTGGCAAAATTGCTCGGCCTTTCGGTATCGCCCGCCAGCATCGCGGCATTGCCCGACATCGGCCTCGACCCCCGATCACCTGTTCCGCTTGACCGGACCGTACCGATGTCCCTGGATGATCCGGCGCTAGATGGCGGTCTGGAACTCATGGGCGCAACGCCTGTTCAGACCGACGCCCTGGTGACGCTCGATCAAAAGGCTGCCATCGGCCCTGTCGAGCCGGGCGACGCCTCGCCCGATCCGGACCCTGCTATTACGGAAACGGCAGGTCGGGCAGACGACTTCTCCTGGCCGCGAAAGATTGCTGCGCCAAAAGAAACCGCCATTCTGCCCGTGGACGAGACGGTCTCGTCGACGCGCTGAGCCTGTCAGCGCGGCAGAACGGTTGCTCCCATCAGATCCAGATCGATCGACCGGGCTGCTTGCCGGCCCTCGCGGATCGCCCACACCACAAGAGACTGGCCACGACGCACATCGCCGGCCGCATAGAGACGGTCAACGCTGGTGCGATAGCTCTTCTCATCGGCGCTAACGTTGATAGAGCGCCGCGTATCGGTCGCCGTCTTGAGCTCGTCTTTTAGCTCGGACAGAACGCCGGATGACACAGGACCGGCAAAGCCGATGGCGATGAAAGCCAAATCCGCGCGTATAACGAAGTCCGTATCGGGAATGGGCTTTCTCTTTTCATCCACCTCGCAGCAACGAACACCCGTCAACTGGCCGTCTTCTCCGACGAATTCGAGCGTCGCCACCTGAAACTCGCGATCGGCGCCCTCTGCCTGGCTGGACGACGTCCGCATCTTGGTCGCCCAATAGGGCCAGACCATGAGCTTGTCTTCCTTCTCGGGCGGTTGGGGACGAATGTCGAGCTGGGTCACCCGAACGGCTCCCTGACGAAATGCGGTTCCAACGCAGTCCGACGCCGTGTCTCCACCGCCGACCACGACGACATGCAGGCCTCCTGCAACAATCGGCTTCGATGGCCAGGCCACGGACGAGATGTCCTCGCCGCCCACGCGCTTGTTCTGCTGAACCAGATACGGCATGGCGTCGAACACACCGTCGAGATCCACTCCGGGTATCCCGGCGGGCCTCGGCGTTTCCGAGCCGCCGCAATAAAGCACGGCATCATGTTCGGCGAGCAGCTCTGACACTTTCTTGTCGACGCCCACATTGACGTTGCAATGGAATGTCACGCCCTCGCCTTCCATCTGCTCGACGCGGCGATCGATCGTGTGCTTCTCCATCTTGAAGTCAGGAATACCGAAGCGAAGCAGCCCGCCCGGCTTGGATTCACGCTCATAGACATCGACATTGTGACCAGCGCGACCAAGCTGCTGGGCAGCCGCCAGGCCGGCCGGACCCGAGCCGATTATCGCGACCGACTTGCCGGTCTTGCGGGTTGGCGGTTGCGGCCGGACGAAACCCATCTCATATGCCTTGTCGGCAATGGCCTGCTCGACCGTCTTGATGGCGACCGGAATGTCCTCGAGGTTAAGCGTGCAGGCCTCCTCGCAAGGTGCCGGGCAGATACGGCCCGTCCATTCGGGGAAATTGTTGGTCGAATGGAGATTGCGGATCGCGTTTTCCCAATCGCCATTATAGACGAGGTCGTTCCAATCCGGGATCTGGTTATGGATCGGGCAACCGGTTGGGCCGTGACAATACGGAACGCCGCAATCCATGCAGCGCGCGGCTTGCTTTTCTACTTCCTTGTCCGACATCGGCAGCGTGAACTCACGAAAATGCCGGATGCGATCGGAAGCGGGCTGGTACTTGTGTACCTGCCGGTCGATTTCAAGAAAGCCTGTAACCTTGCCCATTGTCAGTCCTGGTCTCTGAGGTGGGCAGTCCGCCGCACCGGTGAACCCGACGAGGTCGTTCTGCCAACCATCCAGTCGGATACGTGATCGATGAATGCACCGCCATCTCTGACGGCGCCTCTGCTCATTCTGCCGCGACGTTCATCCGCAGGCGTTCCATTTCCTGCAAGGCGCGGCGATATTCAACCGGCATCACCTTCCGGAATTTTGGCCGGTAATCTGCCCAATTGTCGAGGATGCTCTTGCCACGAGTCGAGCCCGTATAGTGCACATGGTTGGCAATGAGCTGATAAAGACGCTCCTCGTCATGGCTTGTCATGTCACCGGAAACATCGACGCGCCCCTTGTGAGCAATATCACCGCCGTGGTGGTGCAGCTTTTCCAGCATATCATCTTCTTCCGGCACCGGCTCAAGCTCGACCATCGCCATGTTGCAGCGGTCGGCGAAGTCGCCGTCCTCATCGAGAACATAGGCGACGCCACCGGACATGCCTGCAGCGAAGTTGCGCCCTGTCTGGCCGAGCACCACGACCACACCGCCGGTCATGTATTCGCAGCCATGGTCGCCGACACCCTCGACAACGGTCACCGCGCCCGAGTTGCGGACGGCGAAGCGCTCGCCCGCGACGCCC
This sequence comes from Rhizobiaceae bacterium, assembly GCA_023953905.1. Taxonomy (GTDB): domain Bacteria; phylum Pseudomonadota; class Alphaproteobacteria; order Rhizobiales; family Rhizobiaceae; genus Arvimicrobium. The sequence goes on from JAMLJA010000003.1 coordinate 130,260, forward strand.
CGGAAATAGCATTCGCCCTCGATCGCACCATACAGCACGGTATTGCCGACAATAATCGAATCTTCCGCAACGATGTTCGCGTCGTCGGAGGGACGGATGACGATGCGCCCGCCCGAAAGACCCTTGCCGACATAATCATTGCCGTCGCCGATCAGCTCGAACGAAATACCGCGTGCCAGGAAAGCGCCAAACGACTGCCCGGCCGTACCCGTCAGCTTTACTGAAATCGTGTCCTCGCGCAGCCCCTTGTGCCGGAAACGCTTGACCAGTTCGCCAGACAGCATGGCACCGGCCGAGCGATCAACATTGCGGATCGGAAGCTCGATCTTAACAGGCTGGCGCGTTTCGAGCGCCGGCATTGCCAGCTCGATCATCTTGCGGTCGAGCACATCGTCGATCGGGTGCTTCTGCAGGCTCGTCCAGTATGTCTCTTCCTTGGGCGCATTGGGCTTGAAGAAGAGCTTGGTGAAATCAAGCCCCTTCATCTTCCAGTGCTCGATAAGCTCGCGCTTCTCCAGGAGGTCGCTATCGCCAATGATGTCATCGAGCTTCGTAAAGCCCATAGAAGCGAGCAGCGCACGCACCTCTTCAGCGAGATAGAAGAAGTAGTTGACGACATGCTCGGGCGCGCCCTTGAAGCGCTTGCGCAATACAGGGTCCTGTGTGGCAACGCCAACCGGACAGGTGTTCAGGTGACACTTGCGCATCATGATGCAGCCCGCGGCGATCAGCGGAGCAGTCGAGAAGCCGAACTCGTCGGCCCCCAGCAATGCGCCGATGATCACATCGCGCCCGGTCTTCAATCCGCCGTCTACCTGCAAGGCGACGCGGCTGCGAAGGCCGTTCATCACCAATGTCTGATGCGTCTCGGCAAGACCCATTTCCCATGGGCTGCCGGCATGCTTGAGCGAAGTAAGCGGAGACGCGCCCGTACCTCCGTCATATCCGGAGATCGTGATATGATCGGCGCGCGCTTTGGCAACGCCCGCAGCCACTGTGCCGACGCCAACCTCGGACACCAGCTTGACCGAAACAGCCGCATCCGGATTGACGTTCTTCAGATCAAAGATCAACTGCGCCAGATCCTCGATCGAATAGATGTCATGGTGCGGCGGCGGGGAAATCAGACCAACTCCCTGCGTGGAGTGCCGTGTCTTGGCGATGGTTGCGTCAACCTTGTGGCCAGGCAACTGACCACCCTCGCCGGGCTTTGCGCCCTGCGCGACCTTGATCTGGATCATGTCGGCGTTGACCAGATACTCAGTCGTCACACCGAACCGGCCTGAAGCGACCTGCTTGATGGCAGACCTTTCAGGGTTCACCCCGCCGCCCGGCAGTGGCAAGTACCGGTCTGGTTCCTCGCCGCCCTCTCCCGTGTTGGACTTGCCGCCGATCTGGTTCATGGCACGCGCCAGTGTGGTGTGCGCCTCGCGTGAAATCGAACCGAAGGACATGGCGCCTGTTGAGAAGCGCCTCACGATGTCTGCCGCCGGCTCGACATCTTCGATCGGAACCGGGCTGCGCCCCGTCTGCTCCGCAAGCTTGATCGTGAAAAGCCCGCGAATGTTCTGGGCGCGCGCCGTCGCGTCGTCGATCTGCTCGGCAAACTCCTTGTAGGTCTCCCAGGAGCCCTTGCGCACGGCGTGCTGCAGGGTTGCCACCGCATCCGGCGTCCACATATGCGCTTCGCCGCGCATGCGGTACATGTACTCGCCGCCCACTTCGAGCGCGTTGCGCAGCACGGGATCGTCGCTGAAAGCGTCGGAATGACGGCTTGCGGTTTCCCGCGCGATTTCCGGAAGCCCCACCCCTTCGATGGTCGTGGCGGTGCCGGCAAAATACTTGTCGACGAAATCGCTCTTCAGTCCGACGGCATCGAAGATCTGCGCGCCGCAATAGGACTGGTAGGTCGAGATGCCCATCTTGGACATGACCTTCAGGATACCCTTGCCGATGGACTTGATGTAGCGCGAAACGACCTCATAGGGATCGACTTCCTTTGGCATCTCGCCGCGCTTGTGCATGTCGAGCAGCGTATCGAAGGCGAGATACGGGTTGATCGCCTCCGCGCCGTAGCCGGCAAGACAGCAGAAATGATGGACCTCGCGGGGCTCGCCTGACTCCACGACTAGGCCCACCGAGGTCCGCAGACCCTTTCGCACCAGATGATGGTGCACGGCGGCCGTCGCCAGCAATGACGGAATCGCGATGCGATCCGGACCGACCTGACGGTCCGACAGAACGATGATGTTGTATCGTCCGGCAACCGCGGCTTCCGCGCGGTCGCAAAGCCGTTCGATCGCATCATGCATGCCTGCCGCCCCTTCGGTGGCGGCATAGGTCATGTCGATCGTCTTCGTGTCGAAACTATCTTCCGTGTGGCCGATGGAACGGATCTTCTCCAGATCGCCATTGGTCAGGATAGGCTGGCGCACCTCAAGCCGCTTGCGGCGTGAGGTTCCGACAAGATCCAGAATGTTCGGACGCGGCCCGATGAACGATACCAGGCTCATCACCAGTTCTTCCCGGATCGGATCGATCGGAGGATTGGTGACCTGCGCGAAGTTCTGCTTGAAATAGGTATAGAGCAGCTTCGACTTGTCCGACATGGCCGAGATCGGCGTGTCGGTGCCCATCGAGCCAACGGCTTCCTGCCCCGTCGTCGCCATTGGCGACATCAGAAGCTTCGTGTCTTCCTGCGTGTAGCCGAACGCCTGCTGACGATCGAGCAAGGTCACATCCTTGCGCAATTCGCGGGGCTCCACCGGCTTCAGTTCTTCCAGAATGAGCTGCGTACGGCCAAGCCACTCCTTGTACGGATGTCGGCTCGCCACCTCGGACTTGATCTCCTCATCGGAGATGATGCGGCCCTTCTCGAGGTCGATCAGCAGCATCTTGCCGGGCTGCAGGCGCCACTTGCGAATGATGTGCTTTTCCTCGACCGGAAGCACGCCGGCCTCGGATGCGAGGATCACGCGATCATCGTCGGTCACCATATAGCGCGCGGGACGCAGACCGTTGCGGTCGAGCGTAGCGCCAATCTGGCGGCCATCGGTGAAGCAAACCGCGGCCGGGCCGTCCCACGGCTCCATCAGCGCGGCGTGATATTCATAGAAGGCCTTGCGGTCGTTCAGCATAGACTTGTTGCCGGCCCATGCCTCTGGGATCAACATCATCATCGCATGCGCGAGCGTGTATCCGCCCTGGAACAGGAATTCGAGCGCGTTGTCGAAGCAGGCGGTGTCGGACTGACCTTCATAGGAGATCGGCCACAGCTTCGAAATGTCGTTTCCGAACAGATCAGAATCGATCGAAGCCTGCCGCGCCGTCATCCAGTTGTTGTTGCCGCGGACCGTGTTGATCTCGCCATTGTGCGCGACCATCCGGTAAGGATGCGCCAGCTTCCAGGATGGAAAGGTGTTGGTGGAGAAGCGCTGATGCACGAGAATCAGCGCCGTCTCGAAGAGTGGATCGCTGAGGTCCTTGTAATAGGCCCCGACCTGATAGGCGAGAAACATGCCCTTGTAGACGATCGTCCGGGCAGACAGCGACACGCAATAGGCGCCGATGTCCTTGTTGTCGTTCTCGGCATAGATGCGGCCGGAAATCACCTTGCGCAGAACATATAGCCGCGCCTCATATTCCTCGTCGTCGACGATATCGGCGGGACGGCCAATGAAGACTTGCCTGTGACAAGGCTCCGCGCCAGCAACCTCAGGCGCCTTCGACAACGACGAATTGTCGACCGGAACCTCGCGGAAGCCGATCAGGGGCAGCCCTTCTGACGCCGCCGACTCGCGAATGATCTCCTCGACATGGGCGCGCATGCCGGCGTCCTGAGGCATGAACCAGTGGCCGACGCCATACTGTCCCAACGGCGGCAGTTCGACACCCTGGGCGGCCATCTCCCGGCGGAAGAACTTGTCAGGAACCTGAACGAGAACGCCCGCGCCATCACCCATCAAGGGGTCGGCGCCGACAGCGCCACGATGTGTCAGGTTCTCAAGTATGAAAAGACCGTCCTTGACGATCTGGTGCGACTTGATTCCCTTCATCTGCGCGATGAAGCCGACGCCGCAGGCATCGTGCTCGTTACGCGGATCATAAAGACCCTGCGCCATTGGAAGACCGGACGCGGCTTTCACGGCCGCGCTCGTCTGTACGGCGGTCATCGTTTCCGTCGCGACAGATGGGGCCCTAACCGACATCGTCCAATCCTCCTTTGCCGCCCTGTGGGCATTTCAAACCAGCACGAGAACCCGCTGACACTCAATGGTCCCGGCTATATCCGGACTGGCGGTAACATAGGCCAAGTCCGGCAATCAATGCTCGGAAAAATAAGACAGCAATACTGTCCTATCTTCATATGGCAGAAACCTCGGCGCCACACAAGACCGAAATGAAAAGAAACATGGGGCCACCCGACCGTTCGTATCGCCCCCAAGCCGTTCCGCGCAATTTTATTTCGCTTCGCTCTCTATACGACGACTGTCCATCGAACACCGGGACATTGGTGCCTAGGCAAGAGTGAGGCATGCCGCTAGAAACAGGGCTCCCCCTTCTTGATCTCGGGTTCTCATGATTTTTGCCTCAGACAACTGGGCCGGTGCGCATCCGGCGATTTCAGCCAGCCTTGCAGACAACGCGTCTGGCTTCGCGGCCGCATATGGCAATGGCGACCTCGACAAGATCATCGAAAAGCGATTCTGCGAGATCTTCGAGCGTGAGGTCGCAGTCGTGTTTGTCGGCACCGGCACGGCGGCGAACTCGCTCTCGCTCGCATCCGTTGCAAAACCCGGCGGAATCGTTTTTGCGCATCGCGAAGCGCATATCATCGTCGACGAATGCAGCGCGCCCGAGTTCCTTTCCGGCGGCCTGCGACTTCACCCGGTGGATGGACCGGGCAGCAAGATGACCCCGGCGGCACTGGATTCGGCAGTGGCGCGTTTCGCGCCCGAAATCGTCCACGATGGTCGTCCTGTCGCGATATCACTTACGCAGGCCACCGAGGCCGGTACGGTTCATACACTGGACGAGATCGAGGCTTTGACTTCCGTCGCCAGGCGCTACGGTCTTTCAGCGCATATGGACGGCGCGCGCTTTGCCAATGCTCTGGTGGCATTGGACGCGACACCCGCCGAAATGACGTGGAAGCGCGGTATCGACCTTCTCTCGTTTGGCGGCACAAAAAACGGCTGCTGGTGCGCCGAGGCGGTGGTCCTTTTCGATCCTACGGCTGCCAAGGATTTCGGCTTCCTGCGGAAACGCGCGGCACATCTTTTTTCGAAATCGCGCTTCATTGCCGCTCAATTCGACGCCTATCTGCGCGACGATCTTTGGCTTGAGACGGCACGTCACGCCAATGCGATGGCCGGTCATCTTCGTGACGCCATCAGCGCGTCAAATCGCACACGCCTTGCCTGGGATTCGGAAGCCAACGAGGTCTTTGCGATATTGCCCCGGACATTGGCCGAGAGCGCAAGACAAGCCGGCGCCGTCTTCCACGACTGGCACACGCCCGCCGAGCTCGCGGGCTCTATCCAGCCGGACGAAGTGGTCTGCCGGTTCGTGACCAGCTTCGCCACAAGCGTGGATGATGTGACGGCATTCGCCGCGCTGATTCGGGAATGATGGCAACGTTCACGCGCAAAACAGCGTGCCGGATCAAGAAAATCTCATAGGAATCTGCACGGAAACGTCGACGAAAAGTCGGTGCCAAACCGCTCGATTGGCAGGCCGCGCCGAGGCGGCTGCATGAGGTGAGAGGGATTATGAAATCAGGCAAGAGACTGACCGTCGCCGTTCTGTTTGGCGGCCGTTCTGCCGAACACGATGTGTCGATCATGTCGGCGACAAACGTGATGCAGGCAATTGACCAAGCCAGATATGAGGTCGTTCCGATCAAGATCGAACGCGATGGGCGATGGATACTGCAACGCTTCTCCGCGGATGGATCGATAAAGAGCCTCGCGTCGACAGGCATCCGGGTGGCTCTGATGCCGGGAGGTTCAGGCGCGCTGGCGACCGTCTCTCATGCCGCTGAAGTTGGGAGCACGCCGTCTATCGATGTTCTGTTTCCCGTCCTGCACGGCCCCTTTGGCGAAGACGGCACGGTTCAAGGCCTCGCCGAGATAATCGGCATTCCCTATGTGGGCTGCGGGGTGGCCAGCTCTGCCTTGTGCATGGACAAGGACTTTACCAAGCGACTTCTGGTGCCGGCAGGCATACCGATGGCGCGCTCGATCACTTTACAACGCAGGGATTCGATTTCCTATGACGAGGTTGTCAGCCAGCTGGGAGCGCCGGTCTTTGTGAAGCCCGCGCGGCAAGGTTCATCCTTCGGGGTCGGCAAGGCCGATACTGCAGAAGGCTTTACCGAGGCGCTCAGCACCGCATTCCACCATGACGACAAGCTGCTGGTCGAAGAGTTCGTTCAGGCTCGGGAGATCGAATGCGCGGTACTGGAGAAACCGGACGGATCGTTGATCGTTTCAGATCCAGGCGAGATCATCACTGCCAGCACGCATGCATTCTATACATATGAGGCAAAGTATTTCGATTCAGGCGGCACCGTCATAAATACTCCGGCTGACGTTTCCGACGCCGTGAAGTCGCAGTGCCGCACACATGCCGCGAAGGTTTTTCAGGTGCTCGAATGCAGCGGCATGGCGCGCGTAGACTTCTTTCTACGCGCGGACGGGTCGTTGGTGCTGAATGAAGTCAACACCATCCCCGGCTTCACCAATATGAGCATGTATCCCCAGGCGCTCGCGGCAAACGGGATTTCCTACGCCGAAGCGGTCAACACGCTACTCGAGACGGCCCTCGCCCGGCATTCGGCAAGCGTTCACGCCGACGGAACACTCACAAACAAAAGGCGGCGTCATGAGACGCCGCCATGCGAGCCGGAAGTTCTGATAGGTCGGCCCAGAAGGTTATCTTGCGATAACGGCTTAGTTGACCGACTGACCTTCGATTTGCTTCGCGGTGTTTTCAGAAACAGCCGTGATAGCAATCTTGCGGGGCTTGAGCTCCTCGGGAATGGTGCGCTTCAGATCGATATGAAGCAGCCCGTTTTTCAGCTTGGCGCCAACGACCTCGACGTGATCGGCAAGCTGGAATCGGCGCTCGAAGGAGCGCGACGCAATCCCTCGATAGAGCACTTCGGAACCCTCGCCATTCTTCTCGTCGTTGCGCTCACCCTTGATGGTCAGCACATTGCGGTGGGCCTCGATCGAAATCTCATCATCAGAGAACCCGGCAACCGCCATCGAGATACGATAGGCATCCTCACCAGTACGCTCGATATTGTAGGGAGGGTAGCTCGCCTGGCCCTCGGGCTGAGCAAGCGAATCGAGCATGGTAAAGAGGCGGTCGAATCCGACGGTTGAACGGTAGAGGGGCGAAAAATCAACGTGACGCATGGTGTTCTCCATTGAGCAACAAGTGTTTGCGTTATGACCTGACAGGAACCCTTCTTGGCGCTCCCCTTCGGTCAGTGGCCCCTTAGAGGCGGCCACGACCCTGATTTGGTGGTGCCATTTCCAAGTTTCAAGGCAGAATTTTTATGTTCCCCCGTCCGTTCGCATGAACGTGGAATGAATGCTGCCTTCGGCGTTGGTTCAGCATGTGAACGCTACCTTGCCTCCAGAAGTGAATAGCGGCGCACAAGCTTCAGCGTCGCGAAAATGCCGGCCGGGTGCAACGTCCCTTCCTCCCGGTACAGCAGAGGCCGAAGAGCGTCACCATACGGTCTTCGGCCTTCACTTTGTGCGAGACGCCCTTGCATGGCACCAACTTTATATTCAGCAACTATGTCTCTATCTGCTCGAACGGGCCCATGTTCTAATGAGGGTCTCAAAAGCCTTGGCCCTGCTTTCACTCAAGCCGATGACTGAATTGCAATGACGGATCAGTTCTATGATTTGCCGGAGAATCCGCGGCCTTCAGGGGGTGAGATCGGCCATTTTCAGGCAATCGACGGCATCACTATTCGCTATGCCCGCTTTCGCCCCGAACCCGGTCTGGCTCGCAGAGGAACCGTCATCGTTCTATCCGGTCGCAACGAACACATAGAGAAATACTTCGAAACCATCGGGGATCTCACCGCACGAGGCTTCCACGTCGCCATGGCGGATTGGCGGGGTCAAGGCGGTTCGCAGAGGCTCCTGTCCGATCGGGAACGCGGATATGTGCGGAGCTTTCAGGACTACGTGGCGGATCTCCACACGTTTCTCGACAAGCATGTGGCGACCGAAATGCCCGCCCCATATTACATTCTCGCGCATTCGACCGGGGGGCTCATTGCACTTTTGGCCGCCCCTCGGCTAACCAATCGCATCCGTCGAATGGTGCTCTCGGCGCCACTGATAGGACTTCATGGGCTCCCGGTATCGATGCGGACGGTGCGCCGGATCAGCGGCCTTGTTCGCCTGACAGGCTTCGGCTGGATGTACGCGACCGGTGGCCCGCGCAAACGGCATCCGTTCGCAACCAACATGCTGACCAGCGATCTCAAGCGCTATGAGCGAAACCGCAATATTGTCGAAACGCACCCGGTGCTCGGCATGGGCGGACCGACGGCGACTTGGCTCAACCGCGTTTGCCATGCCGTGGACACGGTGACGGATCCGGATTTCATGGCCCGCATCCAGATCCCCACACTGTTCGTCCTTGCGGGCGCGGACGAGGTGGTTTCGACATCGACCACGGAACGATTTGCACGCGGCCTGCGCTCAGGCGCAACCGTCACGATCGATGGCGCCAGGCACGAACTGCTCCAGGAAGCGGATATCTATCGCGATCAGTTCTTCAGTGCCTTTGACGCCTTCATTCCCGGCAGCGACGCGATTTTTAACCCGCAGGGCGCCGATGCACGCGCCGCGAGTGATGAAGGAGCTGCGAGCGACACGCCCGCCTGATCAGGCTCTCAAAGCATCCATCGCCGCGGCATGGAGTTCCGGCGTTGCGGCAGCAAGAATGTCGCCACCATTTTCAGCAGGCCTCCCGTCGAAGGTGGTGACCACACCGCCCGCCTGCTCGATGATGGGGATCAGTCCCACGATATCATAGGGTTTGAGGCCTGGATCGGTCACGATATCGACATGCCCGGCCGCAACCATTGCGAAAGCGTAGCAATCGGTTCCATAGCGCGCGAGGCGCACCTTCGCCTCCAACCTGTCATAGATCGCGCGTGATGGACCCTGGAAAAGCGCTGGTGTCGTCGTAAACAGGGTGGCATCCGCGAGGTTTGTCGTCTTGCGCGTCGCCAGCTGGCGCGGCCCGCCCGGGCCCTCATACCTTGCCACATCACCGTCGGCATAAAACAGTTCCCCGGTGAACGGCTGCGACATGAGCCCTGCGACCGCGTCCCCCGCTACCGTCAGCCCGACAAGCGTGCCCCATATGGGCAGGCCTGAAATAAAGGCGCGCGTCCCGTCGATCGGATCGATGATCCAGACATGATCGGCCCCTTCGTTTTCGACACCATGCTCCTCACCCAGAATGCCATGATCCGGATATGCGGCCAGGATGGTGCGTTTGATCGCCAGTTCCGCTTCCCGGTCCGCTTCGGTGACCGGATCGAAGCCGGCCGCCAGCTTGTTGTCCACGCTTGCTGCGCTACGAAAGCGCGGCAGCGTTTCCCGGGCGGCGGCAGCGGCTATGCTGCGCATGAAATCTGCGCTGATCTTCATTCTTAATTCCCAAGGTTCACACGCCCGTTTGACGCGTTAGATCGTTTTGAACACGCCGTATAGCAGTGCAGACTGAAAAATATGAAAGCTGCTTGACATTTGTGCGATGCAACATAAAGTCAATGTCGAACAGGTTTCCTGTTCATGCCCTCCTTGGGCGTTTCCTCCCTAGACTTCGACCGCATCGGCAACGTTGCGGTCTTTTTTTGCCCTGATTTCAGCTGTGCTCTCCAGCCTTACTCGGCAGCAAGTGGCGGCGCCGACAGGTCTTGTTCGGGAATGGCAAGAAGATCCGCCATGAAAAGTTGCAGATCTTCCGCCAGCGCGGAAAATCCCGCGGTCTTCTCGAAGTTGCGTTCGTTCAGGTAGAGACCGCGATTGATTTCGATCTGCAGGGCATGCAAGCCCCGCAAAGGTCGCCCGTAATGCTCTGTGATGTAGCCGCCCGCATAGGGCTTGTTGTAGGCAACCGTATAGCCCATTGCGCTCAGCAAACCGATCGCGCGTTCGGTCAGGGCAGCCGCCGCAGACGTCCCAAAACGATCGCCCACGATAAAATCGGGCCTGATCCTGTTGTCGCCGATACGAACGCTGGCCGGCATTGAGTGACAATCGATCAATACGGCCAACCCGAAGCGCGCATGTGTGCGTGTGACCAGCCTCCGCAGGCATTCGTGGAACGGTTTGTAGATTGTCTCAATCCTGTCGAATGCCTCCGAGACGCGGATCCGCGAGGGATAGATGTCGAGGCCATCACCCACGAGCCGCGGAATGGTGCCCAGCCCGCCTGCGACGCGGGCCGAGCGGATATTGGCGAATGGCGGCAGTTCCTCGAGGAACATGCGCGGATCGAGTTCCCAGGGTTCCCGGTTGACGTCGAGATATGAACGGGGAAAATTTGCAACCAGCAGCGGCGCACCCAGAGCTGCCGAGCCCGCAAACAGTTCGTCGACGTAACAATCCTCAGACCGCCGAATCACAGTGTCGTCCAGCCGGATCATCCTCAGAAAGCGTTCCGGATAGTAGCGTCCGCTGTGAGGAGAGCAAAAAACGAAAGGCACACGCTGTTCGATAGCGGACCGGATTTCGAATGGCGTCGTGGCCGAAAAATCATCAGCCGCTGTCATGTCGCTCGCCCCACGCCGCGAATTCCATCTTCCATGGCATCAAACTGACATCACCGCCTGCCACTGTCCAGTCGCCGATCCGCCGATTTGGGCCACTGACCGGCCGCGCGTTCACTTGATGTTTACCCTCCGCTCCTCATATACACCACATGGTTAACGCAGCGCATTCAGGCTGTGCAACAACTCACTCGGACGGGATACATGGCACGCATTCTGCTTGCGGAAGACGATGAAGACATGCGCCGCTTTCTGGTGAAGGCGTTGCAGCGGGCCGGGTACGACGTCACCGATTTCGATAATGGCGCCAGCGCCTATGAGCGGCTGCGCGAGGAGCCCTTCTCGCTACTCCTCACCGATATCGTGATGCCCGAGATGGACGGTATTGAACTGGCGCGTCGCGCCACCGAAATCGATCCCGACCTCAAGGTCATGTTCATCACCGGCTTTGCCGCCGTGGCTCTGAACCCCGACTCCAAGGCACCCAAGGACGCGAAGGTGCTCTCAAAGCCCTTTCATCTGCGTGATCTCGTCAACGAGGTCGAGAAGATGTTGCAGGCCGCATAAGGCGTGGCGGTTGACGAAAGCCGACGCGCGACACGATCGCTTTGCGCACAAGCGAAATTATCGGATTGACGCGCTTCGACACTTGTGATGTATGCGCCACGTCGGATGGGCGTGTAGCTCAGCGGGAGAGCACTACGTTGACATCGTAGGGGTCACAGGTTCAATCCCTGTCACGCCCACCATTCGAACTCACTGTTTTAGTTGATCCATTCGCTCTGCTGATTGCCGCTGCAGGCAGGATGAGTGTCGAAGCACCATGCTTGCTTTTTCAACGGCGCGCAGGCATCAGCATCATCGGGACGGGCAGCCGACCGGCGGGGTTCGGACACAGAACCGGATTAGCCGACGCCGCTAAGGACATTAGTTCCTCACGTCAGATCGTGAAGCGCTTTACCATTTGGCGGGCCGATCTCGAAATTCGAGAATGTCACTTCCAATCCACTCCGCTCTGGCGTGCAGAGCATTGGCCCTACATGATAGACGGGCGCCTTTGGAAAAGGACATAGGCGCAGCAGCGGCCAGCGGACGCCATCGGTGGATGATTGCAGACGAAGGACGCCGGCTTGCACAGTGATGCGCAAATAGAAATCTGAAGGGTCGGATGCATAAGGTGCTGTCGACCAGTCGGACCGGTCGACGGTGAGCACACTTCCAATGCATGCAGCGCCGTCTGACAGCTCGATACCCGCCTTTATCCAATTCTTCTCGTCGATACGAACCATGATTCCAGCTTGGTCGTAGAGCTCTTCGTAACGCCCCTCAACACGCAGCGATGCCGTGAAATCGCCCTCCCAGGTTCGTCCGAAGAAGTGACCGCTATCGCGCGTGAACCCGTAGTAGGTGTCGCGCCAGAAGTCCGTCTTTTCGTCGGAGCGAACTGTCAGCGTTTGCTCGTCGAGCGACCACTGGCGGGGCTCATTGTACCAACTGCAAGAATCAAACACGGCCGCTCCTTCTTCGCTCTATGGCCTGCAAGATCGACTGAAGAGCAGTAAATGCCAATGCGCATTCGCAACCCTTCACCACTTGCCTGACGCGAACTCGCGGCTGCGAAGGTATCGCTCACAAATTGGGGCGGGACGAGGACTGTCCGGCATGGGCGGCGCATTGGGAAATATGCCTCCACGCGTCGAATGCCACGCATGCGCCATCACGACCAACCAGAACGTTGGTTTACAAAGGCCCGCCTCGCCAGCCTCCCTCCGTTCACCATGACTATTTGTGGTGCGGCTTCAGATGCAGGCTCTCGCTCGCTGCCTCCACCTGAGCGCTGTTTTTCAGGTAGCGTTCGGGTGAGCGAATGGCCGCACTGACACAGAGAGCGTCTATGACGGACAGTTGCGCCGTCCGTATTTCGTTGGTTGCCGTCTGAAACGACAGGTCAGGCACTGACAGCACGATGTTGAGACCCGCTATCGACGTGATCGGCGACTTCGCATTCGAGGTCACCGAGATGACAGTCGCACCTCTGGATGCCGCCTTGCTCAGCGCCGCAACCACAGTGGCCGTTGAACCGCTTTGGGACAGGCCAACGACAACGTCATCTGCCGAACACGTCGCCGCATAATGCGCCTGCAGAACCACATCGGTATAGGAAACGGCGTGAATTCCGGTGACGAGAAATTTCTGCACGGCATCCAGGGCAACGGTCCCGGACGTTCCGACTCCGATGAAGACGACCTTCGGCGCGGCAGAAATGGCGTCCACCGCCTTCTCAAAAACGCCTCGATCGATCGTATGCAGAGAGTCCTGGAGAGACCTGATATTGGCGTTGAACACCTTTTCCAGGATGACGCCCGGCGTATCATCCTGCGATAGATCTCGCTGGATCCGGCGCGCCTGCGTGGCGGGTTGAGCGAGCTGAATCTTCAGATCATTGAAGCTCTCATATCCCGCGCTTCGGCAGAACCGCACCACCGTCGCATCGCTCACACTGCTGCGCATCGCGACCTTGTTGAGCGTGCCGTAAACGACCGCTTCGGGATTGCTCAGAACCTCATCCAGCACTCTTCGCTCGGCCGGATTTAGCGAACTTCTGATGCTGCGCAGCCTCAGAACGGCTGAGTTCACGCTCTCTGCGGTCGGCTCAGTCACGCAAAAACCTCATAGTACTTGTTGAGCCATGCTTCGGCATCGGTTTTGTCCCATCTGCCTGCATGGCACCGCTGCTTATACAGCCCGTTTTCGGCACTCGCCACATGTGGAAACAGCCGTCTTCTCCGCGAAACCAAGATTGAAATGATTGACACCACCAGAATGTAGCATTACTCCATACAAATAGAAATTTGTGAAGCAATATTTCTTGAAGTGTCGGGCTGGTTCCCGGCCGAAGACAGGGAGGTCTTACAAAATGCCGATAAATCGCCGCTCGCTCATCCTTGCCGGAACCTTGCTCACGAGTGCCGCATGGCTGGGCGTCCTGCCAACTCGCGCCGACGAAGCCAGCCTGCTGAAATGGGCCGATGGCATCAAGGCGCAGTATGACGGCGCGACGATCAGGGTGCTTGGGATTTCCCATCCCGCGTCCGATGCCATGAAGGCGATGACGCCAGAGTTCGAAAGCGCCACCGGCATAAAGGTCGAATGGGAGATCGTCGGCAGCGGCGAAATCATGTCGAAGCAGTTCCTCGCCCAGACGGCGGGAGAATCGTCCTACGACGTTTACATGGTGAAAGGCACGGCCCTCGCCGAATATGACGCAAAAAGCGTTCTGGCCGATCTGGGCGAACGCCTGGAGGCCACGCAGTCAGCCCTGCCGGATTACGATTTCGACGACATCCACCTTGCCTATCGCGGTGGCCTCGGTGTTCTCAACGACAAGACGATCGGCATTCCGGTGGCCGGGGAAACCTTCTTCATCTCCTATCGGAAGGACCTCTTCGACAAGTACGACCGCAAGCCGCCGCAGACCATGGACGAGTTGCTGGAAACAGCGAAGTTCTTCCATGAAAAGGAGCCTGGGCTTTACGGCATCTCTATGCGCGCCGAGACGGGCCGCACGCTGGCGCTCACCTGGGATCTGTTCAATCCCGCTTTCGGTGGCAGCATTCTCGACCAGAAAACCTGGGATGTGAAGATCGACACGCCTGCCACGAAGCGTTCCCTGGACTACCTGCTTGAACTGCTGAGCTACGGACCGCCGGACATTGAAACATACAGCTGGGACGCCGCGGTATCGGCCTACGCCTCAGGCAAGACAGCCATGTGGTTCGATGCGACGTCCCTGCAATCCTGGCTGGTCGATCCGGAAAAGTCGAAGGTCGTAGGGAAGATCGGCTACGTGGCACCGCCATCGGGGCCTGAGGGACGTTTCGGTCCTGTGGGTGGTTGGAGCCTCGGTCTGCCCAGTACTAGCAAGCAGCAAGACGCCGGTTGGGCATTCATCGTGTGGATGACGAGCAAGACCAAGGCGATGGAGAGCTTCGAGAAGGGCGGCGTGCCGTCGCGCCTGTCGGTGCTTCAGGATCCCAAATTCACGGAAGCCGACCCCGAATTTGCCAAGGCGCTCAAGGAAAGCCTCGACGCCGCCGGCAATCTGATCGAGACCGGACGCCGCTGGATCCCAGCGACCCCCGAAGCGACCAAGATCGACAAGGTCGCGGGATATTGGGCCGGTCAGGCACTTCTGGAGCAGATGACGGCCGAGGAAGCATTGAAGGCGGCTGTTCCGGAGCTTCAGGAAATCTCCGACAAGATCAAAGCGGGCAAATAGGCGCGACCATCCTCCCGGGCGCCGGCCGGCCAGGATTGAGCGGCCGGCGCCATATTTTTGCGTTTCCCAACGGCCGCAACGAGCAGCCAAAGCAACGGATTTTCGATGTCGCAAAGAAAAACCGCAACCTTCTGGCTATGGATTGCGCCGTCGGCATTTCCGTTGGGACTGCTGGGAACGCTGCCTGTCCTGCTGCTTGCCTATATCAGCCTGACCTCTTTTGAGCTTGGCTATGCCTGGAGCGATCATCGGTTCGTCGGTCTGGCCAACTATACGAGGCTGTTTTCCGGCCGCGAGGTGGAATTCTGGCCTGCGCTCTGGCTTAGTCTTTTCGTCACGATCGTAAGCGTCGCCCTCAAAACCGCACTCGGCCTCGGCGTCGCCGTGATCCTGAACAAGAAACTTCGCTTCGAATATCTGGCAACGTCGCTGATCATTCTGCCAATGGCGGTGAACCCGGCGATCGCCGGCCTGATGTGGAAGCTGATGCTCAGCTACGATTTCGGCATCGTGAATGCATGGCTGGGTGCGGTCGGAATTCCGAAAGTCGTCTGGCTGGGACAGGCCTGGGCTTTGTTCTCCGTGATCGTCGTGCTGGTATGGATGCACTTTCCACTTTCGGCCCTGATGATCCTGGCCGGTTTGCGCAACATAGAGAGTGAACCGCAGCAGGCAGCGCTGATGGACGGGTGCACGCCACGTCAGGCCTTCTGGCTGATCGTTGCGCCACAATTGCTGCCCGTGCTTCTGAGTAGCAGCGTTTTTCAGGCCATCCTCGCCTTCCAGGCGTTCGGCCCGATTTTCACGCTGACCGGAGGCGGACCGGGTGACGCGACGACGATCCTGCCACTCTACGTCTACAAAACGGCATTCAACGTCGGCTCCATGGGTCTGGCCGCAGCGGCAGCCATGGTCCTGATCGCTGTCACCTCGCTGCTCTCGGCGGCGATGCTGATGATCGGGGGCCGGAGGCAGCGCTCATGACCTCACGATTGCAGAGAACGAGCGACCATCTTTGGCTGTCCCTTGCCTGCCTGTTCGCAGTGTTTCCCGTACTCTTCATGCTGGTGACGTCGTTCAAGACGAGAGCCATGCTCTACGAGCCGACACGGATCCTGTTTGAGCCAACGCTCTCGAACTACAAGGCGGCGATCGTGCAGTACGGGCTGCTCAACTATCTGAAGGACAGCCTGATCGTCTGCATCATCAATGTTCTTGTCTGTGTCGTGCTTGGTACGATCACCGGATATGCCCTCAACAGGTTCGAGATCCGTCACAAGAACCTGATCACGATTTCCATCCTGTCCTCGCGCATATTCCCGTCGATTGCGTTGGTGATCCCGTTCTATCTGATCGGCATATTCGTCCATCTTCTGGACACCTACACGATCGTCATCATCGTATTCCTGACGTTCAACCTGCCCTTCGCCGTCGTGATGATGCGCAGCTTCTTCGCCAACATCTCTTCAGACACAGAAGAAGCGGCGATGATGGACGGCTGCAGCCGTTTGGGAGCCTTGTTCCGGGTCGTGATCCCACAGGTCAAGTCCGGCCTGTTTGCGACCGCGATCATGTGCTTCCTCACTGCCTGGAACGAGTTCACCTATGTGCTCTTCCTGACCTCATCAAAGGTCCACATGATCTCCACGGCTGTCGTTTTCTTCAAGACGGAGCAAGGCATTCTGTGGGGTGAAGTCTCCGCGCTCGGCATCGTCGCGGTCCTCCCCGTCATCCTTCTGTGCTTCCTCACCCAGCGGTATCTCGTGCGCGGCATGGTGTGAACGCCACCTAGGAATGGAAATCTCTCTATGAAATCTCACCTCGCTTTCACTTCGCAACTCTTCAAGGAATACGATTCCATCACATTGCCGCTCCACGGAGTTGTCGACGGCGAGGACAAGTCGGACGGATCGTCTGTCACCGAGGCGGACCGCAGGGCGTCAACCAGTGCTCTTGAGCGGCTGAAAGCGCACACGCCCGATTACGGTGTCATCTCCGAGGAAGAGGAAGCCTCCTATCTGCCGGAGGCTGACATGCAATGGGCCGTCGATCCACTCGATGGAACGGCCTCATTCGCCCGTGGACTGCCGGTTTGGGGTCTGGGAATGGGCCTTCTCGAGAAAGATCATCCAGTTGCAGGGTACCTGCATTTCCCGATTGTCGGAGAGAGTTTTGCGTTCGAGAACGGCATTTCGACCAGAAACGGCAAGCCATTCACTCTGCCACAGGCGCGGCAGGCGCCGGACACGCGCAACGTGATGATCACGTCGATACATGACTTTATCGACGTGCGACGGATTGATGGCTACCGCATCCACAACCTGGGTTCGAACCTCTATCACCTGATGGCGCTTGCGACTGGCCGCTGCGAAGCGATCATCACTGGCCCGTGCTTTCTTTGGGACATCGCACCGGCACTGCCGTTCACGCGGGCTCTCGGTTATGTGGAGCGATATCTCGATGGCAGCGACCTGGAACTGGCCAGCATGTTGACACCCCCCTACGCATTTCCGGTCACCCAACCGCTCATTGTCGGCCCCGAGGATCTGGTGGACGAGCTCATCGAGAAATGTTCGGCAGGCTAACGCTTTCCGCTGAAGGGCGGGCCAGTTCGGATCCTCGTTTTTAAAGTTGCTTGCCAGCGCTGAATGTTTGCCAGATGGTGGACGCATTGGGCCGCCAGTCAAAGCTGATACGCTTGGTCCTGCTCGATACCGGTTGGATCGGAACGGGAGCAATCATGTCCGCCCATTACAAGCAGATGCAGCACGGCAGGGGAGATGCCGCACGTCTGCTCGACGAGCGTCTCGCCCGCAAAGAAATGGGCGAAGCCGCTTACGATGAAGCGGTGTCCTACTCTGATGACCGAGCCTTCAAGCTATTTGGCATCGTGTTTATTGTCGTGTTCGCGGCAGCTGTTTTTGGCGTGGCGTTGCTGGCCTAGTTTCGGCACTGAACTGACCCACACAGAGCGTGGTCAATCACATCTGCTCCTGGCACGCAGCGTCTCGATGCGCCGCGCTTTGCCGACAGCACCGATCCGGCGAACAGAGGCGTAAAACCGCTCATAGTCTCCAGAGCAGAGCTTGAACAGTCTGACAAAAGCCGGGACCTCATCGCTATAAACGGCTGTGGCTGCGAGCTTTGCATTGTTGATCGGCGCATCGAACCAGGCGTCATATCGTTTGTAACCGCCCCAGCGCCTGTCGCGCATTGTTCGGTAGCGTTTCCGCAACGTCTCGATTGCGGCTGCCTTGGCTGCCAGTTTCTCGTCCAATCGTCCGGAACCGGCGTAGATGCGGGCCAGCTCGGCGCGTGTCTGCGACACAAGTTCGATGAACTCGGCTCTGCGTTTACGATCGGCTTCATAGCGGCGCAGCCCGGCCAGATCGCCGGTCGACCGCAGCCATTTTTCCACTCCGGTCGTCTCGACTGCGACGGCAAAGGCTTCATTGAATGCTGAATCGTTGGTCACATAGACACGTTGATGCGCAAGCTCATGAAAGACCAGGCTCGCAAGATACGTATCATCCTGAAAAAGCATCGTGCTGAGCAGCGGATCACTTGACCAGCCGAGCGTGGAATAGGCCGTAATACCGCTGATGTAGACGTCAAAGCCTTGTCGATGAAGCACCAACGCCGCGTCATTGGCCGCTTCCTTGGAAAAATAGCCTCGATAGGGAACACATCCAAAGACCGGAAAACACCAGGTGCGTGGCGTGAGCGAAAGTTGCGGTGCAGCGAACACGGCCCATGTCACAGCGTCTCTACCGATATCGACATAGCTTCGGTAACTGCTGTTGTCGGGCAGTGACAGTTCGTCGGAAGCGAACTGGCGTATGGCGCTCGCCGACGCCATCCTGGCGCGCAATGCCTCGGGCGTCGACGGGTCCTCGATCAGCTTTCCGACGCTCTCGCGCGAGGTGATGATCTGCACATGACCCTTCAGGGATTGCGCATAGTAGGAAATCATCGTGCAACCGCCCAGGCCGAGGGTCACGATTACCAGGGTCAGCAGGAGGAATGCGCGCTGCATGAACGGTTCCTGGCACACTCTGTGATTTGGACGGGTCTGTCTCGGAGCAGATGTCTCCGACAGTGCCCCGTCTCGTCAAGCTTGCCCGCGTTGAAGCGCCCGAATTCTCAGATGCTGTGCGAGATTGTCGCGAAACGTTATGTTGCGGCGGCAGCACCCGACTTGAGGAAGCTCTGATCTGTACCGACCACAAGGAAGCGCGCGCCACCCTCCTCCCATCTGGCCGCAGAACGGATGTTGGGGACGAATACACCAGCTGCAACGCCTGAAGCCACTGCTTCGCGCACAACACTGTCACATTGGGCCATGATCTCGACGTCGACCGGATCTGTCAGGCCATTGGCAACCGCCAGGTCCACCGGGCCTACAAACAGGCAATCGACGCCCGGAACGCCTGCTATGGAATTGGCATTCGCGACCCCTTCAGGATCCTCGATCTGGATCACCAGCACAGTGTCTTCTCGCGCCAACTCAAGATGTGTCTTGATCGAGCGCTGTCCGTATCCCGCCGCGCGGGTGGATGGCGAAAATCCCCGGCCGCCTGGGCTGTAGCCAACGCTGGCAGCAATCCTGGAGGCCTCGGCAACATTGCTCACTCGAGGCACCATGACGCCGGCAGCACCACAATCCAAAACGGTCTGTATCCATTCGACAGTCGGCGAAGGCACGCGAACAAGCAGCGCAATGCCTGCGGCACGAGCCGCAAGCACACAGTGATCGACACCCTCTCGACCGATTGGAGCATGCTCCGCGTCGAGAACGAGGAAATCGAACCCCGCCGCACCCAGGATCTCGATGACCGCCGGGTGGGCCGTCTTGACGAAGGTGCCCACACAGCGGTCGCCCCGCTTGAGCCGTGCCCGAAAAGCCGAATTGACGTTCACAGTCGCCTACCAGTCTTCAGGCTGCGCCGAATCCGCCGCCACCCGGCGTCACCATGAACACCTCGTCCCCCGGCTGCATTTCCATCTTGCGCGTATCGGAAATCGGCTTGCCATTGATCTCGAAACGTCCCGCAGCGCCATCCGCGCCACCGAGCAATCCTTCCGGACGGGATTTTAGCCGGCTGGGAACACTGTTGAGCAGCCAGTTTGAGTTGGTGCGCATGCGATAGCCGATCCGCTGGCCATCGCCACCCGTCTGCTTGCCCTCACCTCCCGTGCCGCGCTCCAGTTCCTTGCAGGTGAACACGATTGGATAGGACGCCTCCAGCACTTCGACGGGAACCGCTGACACCCCGGTCGGATAGCAGATCGCCGACAGACCCGGCTTCTTGGCGCGCGCGCCCATGCCGCCCGAATAGTTGAACATAGAGCTGGTGAAGGGTTTTCCGGCAGCGTCCCGGCCTTGAATCTGAATGGTCCAGACGGCGCCGGACCCTTCGGCCACGACCTCGTCGGGAACAACTTGAGCCAGCGCCTTGAGGACTGGGAACGGCACATACATGCCGACCACGTGACGCGCGTTTACCGGCGAAGGATAGCGCGCGTTGACCACGCATTCATCGGGCAGTTTCAGCTTGATCGGCGCGAGGCTCCCGGCGTTGTTGGGCAAATCCGGATTGAGGGTCGAGCGCACCGCGAAGGTCGCATAGGCATGCGTGTAGGCCGGGACGACATTGATGCCCATATGGCTCGGACCGGACGATCCTTCGAAATCGATGGTGATTTCACCCGCGTCCGCGTCAATCGTGACCGCGGTCTTGAGCGTGATCACATGGCCGCCGGACACGTCGAATTCGGAGCTCCCATGATATGTTCCAGAGGGGAGCTGGCGGATCCTGTCGCGCATTGCGTTTTCAGACCGCGAAATGATCTCCTCGGACAGACTGGAAATATCATCGAGCTTGTACCGGTCGCACAGCGCGTTCAGCCGCTCGGCCGCGATCATGCCGCTGGAAACCTGCGCGCCAAGATCGCCCATAAGCGCATCGGGCGTCCGCACATTGCGCTTTATGATGTCGAACAGCGTCTTGTTGGGCCGCCCTTCTTCGTAGAGCTTCATCACCGGAATCCAGAGGCCTTCCTCATGGATGTCGCGGGCGCCGGAGCCGATCCCATAGCCGCCAATGTCGGTATGGTGGATGGTCGAACCGGCATAGCCGATGATGCGGTCATGGCGAAAGATCGGTGACAAGATCGTAATGTCGAAGAAGTGGCCGGCCGACATCCAAGGATCGTTCGTGATCAGGACGTCGCCTGGCTTCAGCGTTGATGTGTCAATCTCGGCCAGAAGGTTCGACGCGGCCGCCGCCAGCGAGTTGATGTGTCCGGGCGTACCCGTCACAGCCTGCGCAACCATCCTTGCCTTTTCGTCGAAGAGGCCGTTGGCCAGATCTCCCGCTTCACGCACGATCGGGCTGAAGGCGATGCGCTGGAGGGCGCGAGCCTGCTCGCTGACAATGCCGATGATGTTGCTCCAGAGGATCTGCAGTTCTACGCCGTCCATCAGTTGATTTCCTTCGTCTTTTCGGCAACGAGGCTGCCAGTTTCATGGAGCGAGAGGTTCCATCCGTCGAGGATGAAGATCGTCGTTTCGCGTTCTTCGATGATTGCCGGGCCGACGATAAGATCATCTGCGGTGATGTCCGCGCGCCGATAGACCGAGACCTCCGTGGCATTCCCGTGCAGATAGACTGTCCGCGAACCGGTGCGCGCCGCGCCTTCCGGCGTGCCCTGCGCTTTGGTCTTGCGTTCGGGCTTGCGCCCGAATCCGCTCAGCCGCCAGTTGACGAGCTCGATCTTCATGCCGTCGAGCTTCAATCCGTACTGTAATTCGTATTCGCGTTCGAAAAGATCGCGAATGACCTGAACGTCGCGATCGGCTCTCGGATCGGCCGGAAGGTCAATGCGCAATTCGGACTGCTGGCCGAGGTAACGAAGATCGACACCGAAGGAGAAACCGACATCTTCATCGCGAATGCCGGCTTCCTTGAGCGCCTGCGCGCTCTCGTCGGTCATGTGGGTCAGCGTGGCGTCGACCTCATCCCAGTCGAGTTCATCGAGCAGACAGACCTGGCTGCGGACCAGATCGATCTGCGCCGGTGTGACGAGGGTGCCGAATGCCGATAGCACGCTTGCCAAAGGCGGATAGATCACCTTCGAACTATCGACGAGATCGGCCACCATGCAGGCATGGACTGGCCCCGCGCCGCCGAAGGCAAGCATCGGCAGTCCACGATAATCGATACCGCGGTCCGTGGCGTGCGTACGGGTCGCGGCGGCCATCTGCTCGCAAACGACTTCGAAAACACCCCACGCCGCTTTCTCGAGCGTTACGCCCAGCTTGCCCGCAAGTGCATTCAGCGCACCGCGCGCGCCATCTGCATCGAGCGTCATGTCTCCACCGAGGAAGCGGTCGGGATCGAGTATGCCCAGCACGACATCCGCGTCGGTCACGGTCGGCTGCTCGCCGCCTCGCCCGTAGCAGACCGGCCCCGGTATCGAGCCCGCGCTTTCTGGTCCGATCTTGAGAAGCCCGAGACTGTCCACGGACGCAATTGACCCGCCGCCCGCGCCAATCTCGATCATGTCGATCGAAGGCACGGTGATCGGCATGCCGCTGCCGGGCTTGAATCGATATCTGCGATCGACCTCGAAGGTGCCAGTCACCAGCGGTTCATGGTTCTGGATGAGACACGCCTTTGCAGTCGTTCCGCCCATGTCGAAGGAAATGAGGTTGGGAATGTCGAACAGGCGCGAGAAGAAGCACGCGACCAGAGCGCCTGCGGCGGGACCGGATTCAATCATGCGCACAGGGAACCTCCCTGCCCGTTCGGCGCCAATGACACCGCCGTTGGAAAGCATGATCAAAGGCTGCTGGGTGAAGCCTCGCGCCTGCAACTGTTCGATGAGTGCAAGCAGATATGGCCGCGTGATCGGCACGGTGAATGCGTTGATCGCCACGGTCGATGTGCGAAGATATTCGCGCATCTGCGGTGCGATCTCGCTGGAGACGGACACATAGATATCGGGCGCTTCCTCCTGGAAGACGCGACGGACAACTTCCTCGCTTTCGCCATTGCGATAGGCGTTCAGGAGGCAGACGGCGATGGAAACGATACCCTTGTCACGACACTGCAAAATGATGGCACGCACCTCTTCGGGATCGACCGCAACGTCCACGCTGCCGTCGGCGAACATGCGTTCATGCAGGGTGAAGGTTCTGTCCGAAGGGATCAGCGGCTCGGCAAACTCGATCTGCGGATCGTACATGTCATAGCGGTGCTCCTCGCGAATATAGAGCACATCGCGAAAACCCTCGGTCAGGATCAGGCCCACCGGCGGTCCCTTGCGCTCGATGAGCGCATTCGTCACGACCGTGGTTGCATGAACGACGACGTCGTCCACGTCGGTCGATCCAATTCCCGCGCGGTTAAGCACCAGATCCACGCCACGGAAGAAGCCTTCCAGAAGATCACCGTGAGTGGTGAGCGTCTTGTCGACAAAACTGCTTCCGTCCGACGAGAGAAGAACGGCGTCGGTGAACGTGCCGCCGATATCGACCGCCAGTGAATATCGGGTCATACATAATACTCCGTGCATCCAAGATGGTGTGAGATGGTCTTTGCGGCGGCAAGGACCGCAGCGACCTGACCGGCTTCGGGCTCGACCTTGATGGACTGAACCGAACCGGCAATTGTGATGGTGGCCACCATGTCATTGGTGGAATCGAAGATCGGCGCCGACAGAGCGTTGACGCCGGGCAGGGATTCTTCCGGCGCCACTGCCCAGAATTGATCGCGTGCCCGGCGCACCTGCGCTTCCAGAGCCGCGACATCGGTGTTTGTCTTGCTCGTCAGCGCCTGCAGCTGGCTTTGGCGAACCTGATCCCAGAGTATCGAAGGCCCGAAGGCGAGAGCCAGCTTGCCCTGAGCCGACGCGTGAAAGGCAAGAATGGCCCCCGGCTTCGTCACGATCTGGACGGGCGTCTCAACGCGCACAATGTCCACCACGCGCATTCCGGTGGATTCCAGCACGGAGAGAGTTGTCGTCTCCCCCACGCCGTCGCGCAGCGAGATCATCACCGGCCGCGCAACGCTCAGCAGCTGGGTGCCGTCAGCGACCGCCTGACCGATATGGAACAGCTTGAGCGTCAGGCGATAGCGTTCGGTGTCGCTGTCCTGTCGGACATAGCCGCTCGCGACCAGAGCCTGCAGAAACCGGTAGACCCGGGCCTTGGGCATCTCGAGCCGTCGTGCCAGATCGGTCAGTCGGATGCCATCATGGATCGGAGCCATTTCCTCGATGATCCGGAAGGCGACCTGGGTGGACTGATTGGCGGATTTTTCGGTGGACTGGGACATAGCGCGCTCCTATCGGCCAAATATCGTTGGCAAGGTCAGCGACACCGCCGGAACGAATGCAACCGCCATCAAGACCACAAGGCAGATCGCGATCATCGGCAGCGCGGCACGGGTGACCTTGTCGACCGACACCCTCCCGATCGCACTGACGATGAACAGGCAAAGCCCGACAGGCGGCGTGATCATGCCGATCATCAGGTTGAGCACGATCATCACACCGAATTGAACGGGATCCATTCCGATCACGGGCGCGAGCAGATTGAGGATCGGCATGGCAAGCACAAGCGCCGCCAAAGGCTCTAGAAAGAAGCCCAGAATCAGGATGATCAGGTTGAGCAGAAGGATCAGGAGAACAGGTGAATCTGTGATCTCCAGTAGGCCCTGCGCAATATTCTGGGGAATGTTTTCAATGCCCAGAATGAACGATGTCATGCTGGCCATCGCAACGACCAGCATCACGCCCGCAGACATTGTTGCCGTCTCGTAGAATGCGTCCTTGATCTGCTTCAGCGAAAGGCTGCGGTAGAAGAACATGCCAACCAGAAGCGCGTAGATCGCGGCAACCGCAGCCGCCTCGGTCGGGGTGACCGCACCGCTGCGGATACCGCCGACAATGATGACAGGCAGAAACAGTGCGGGCAGCGCGTTGAGGATTGCCCTGTTGCGCTCATTCGCAGGCAAGACCTCCGAAAGAGGATGGCCGTCGCGACGTCCCTTGACCAGCGTATAGACGATCAGCAGGCCACAGAGCAGGAATGCGGGAAGAATGCCTGCTAGAAACAGGTCTCCAATGGATGTGCCGGTCAGCACGCCATAGAGAATGAGCGACAGCGAGGGCGGAACAAGCGGGCCGAGCAACGATCCGGTCGCCGTCAGCGCCGCAGCATAGGCAGCGGGATAGCCGGCACGTTTCATCGCGGGGATCATGATGCTGCCGAGGGCGGACGCCTCGGCGGTCGCCGCGCCACTCACGCCTGAAAACAGCATGCTGGCCACGACCGTCACTGCGGCCAGGCCGCCGCGCACCCGACCGACCAGCATTTGCGCCAGCCTTACGATCTGCTGCGTGAGGTTGGCGGCATTCATGAGATTGCCCGCCAGCACGAAAAAAGGAATCGTCAGCAGGACGAAGTTGTCGATTCCGGCAATCAGCTTCTGCGGAAAGGCGAGCATGAGGGCAAGATTGCCCGTGAACACGAGGTAGCTCAGCGAAGCAAGCCCCAGCGACAACGCGATCGGAACGCCCAGGACCAGAAAGACCGCAAATGCAATAAGGTAGAGCGTCATCAGACGGCCTCCCCCATGCCTTCGCTGCGGAGATCATCGGCTTTTCCGCCGCGCTTCAGGATCGCTATGTAGTGAAAGATGTCGATGACGAACCGCAGACCCAGAAGCCCAATTCCGAGCGGCAGCGAAAAATACACCCAGTAGACGGAGGGAACGCTTTCCTGCGACCACTTGAGTGTGTCTTCGAACAGGAAGCGCAGCGCCGGAATCGGTTGAGAGCCGACCATTTCCGCGAATCTCAGGCCGTAGACGACGAGCACCGCACATAGAAGAGCAGCGCATAGATTGCAAAGGATCGCCAGATAGACGCCAATGCGGTCGGGCAGCGCGCCACGCAACAAAGTGAAGGCCGCGACCTCTCCTCGCTCATAGGCGATGGAAGCTGCCAGGAAGGACACCCAGATCAAAAGGTATCTGCACACCTCTTCCGCCCAGATTAGGGAGGAATTGAAGAAGTAGCGCAGCACGATCTGGAAACCCATCACGGCCAGCAACGTCGCGACCATGAGGATCAGCAGAGCCGCCATGCCCTTCTTGTAGACGTCGACCACGGTTTCGAGTTTCATTGCTCAATCCAATCCGAAGCGGCTGGAATCTCGACAAAAGGAGAGCGCCATCCGGTCACGCGACCGGATGCAACACCCTGCACGGGCCTGGAATGGCCTAGTGCGTGAAGTCTTCTTCCTGGTAGGCCGTCAGGTGGCGATAGTCGTCGCGAACGGGCGCGAAGACATCGAGATTGACTGCAACCTCATCGCCGATCGGCTCGCCGCAATGCACGACGTCGGGAGGAATGCGAACGACTTCGCCCGCGCCGACCTCAACGACTTCGTCACCAACGGTGAAGCGAACGCGCCCGGCCAGGATGTAGGCCAGTTGCTCGAATGGGTGGGAATGGGGACGAACGTCCATCCCCGGTTCCAGCCAGTTCATCACCATCAGCGCGTTGTCGCCGCGAAAGGCCGTCCTGGAAACGCCGCTGCGCACGTTTTCGCGCGGCAGAGACTCCCAACGATAGACGTTCACATTCCCCGACATCTTACTTCCCCGCCTTGACCGCGTCATAGAACGACTGGATAAGCGGATCCTTCTTCAGCCACTCGGTGACCACACCGGATGTCTTTTCCTGCATCTCAGGAAGATCCGAGAGCTTGGTGATGGTGACGCCCTTGGCTTCAAGCGCCTTGGTGACTTCACTCTCCTGCGCAGCGGCAGTCTTGTAGGCTTCGGCGGTCGTCTCGCGCCCGGCTTCCTCAAGGGCAGCCTGGACTTCCGGGGACAGCTTCTGCCAGCCGATATTCGACATCATCAGCACGCCCGGCCAGAAGTAGTGGCCCGTGAGTGTCACGTTCTTGGCCGCGTCATACAGGCTTTCCGACTCGATCGACGATAGGTTGATCTCGACGGCGTCGATGGTGCCGGTTTCCAGCGCGGAATAGACTTCGCCATAGGCCATGCCGATGGGATTGACGCCAACGGCTTCCCACGTCGCCTTGTGCAACGGAATCGGCACGATACGTGTCTTCAGACCCGCGAAATCGGCGACCTTCTCAACGGCCTTGCCGCGCGACAGAAAGTGGCGCTGACCCGCTTCGATGAAGCCGAGGCCCTTGATCGACTTCTGATCGAGCGACTTGAGAAGCTCGTCGCCAACTGGCGACAGAAGCGCCCCCGACAGCTGTTCATATGAGCCAACCACGAAAGGCAGTTGCAACGCATCGAACGCCGTCGCGCCGATGGACAAAGGCAGCGTTGGAGATGACACGAGCGCGCCATCGATCGTGCCGATCTGGATGCCTTCGAGAAGTTGCTTGTCATCGCCGAGCTGGCGATCGCCATAGACCTCGATCTTGACCTTTCCGCCGGTCTTGTCGGCGACCCGCTTGGCGAAGTCCTCGAGACCCGTGTGGAACAGATGCTTCGATGAAGCGGCGTGGCCGAACTTCAGGACGGTCTCCTGAGCGTTCGCGGTCGATGCGAGGCACAGAAGCGCACCCGCAAAAGCAGCAAGCAGTTTCATTCTTTTCTCCTCCGCGTGTTTCGCATATCGAAACAATGTTTTTATAATAAAAACACGCAGCGAGCGTTGTCAATCTTCTTCGATGAAGATCGGCACTTGCTCGCGACAGGTCACCCGCCCCGCTCGTTGGGGACGCGAGCAGTTTCGGCCTGCGCAGTCGATGCTGAGGGCTGGACGACGAAACGGGGGGAATTTGAGCGCGGCGCAGAGCACGCCGGCTGTCAGCCGAGACCGACGGTCAAATCGACCGACGCATAGCCTGCCGCTAAGGTTCTAGAAAAATTGGGGATCGTACATCGACCACGTCGAAGGTTCGCAGCGAAAGCCGTAGCCGCATCCCCCGGCCGCAACCGGCCGAGTGCCACATTGCTATCGGTCAGGCCGATAGAGGCCTCGAATCGGCCTCAAAAGACCAGAGTGCCGTCCTCGACACGCAAGAAGTCGAGATTCGGAGCCTTGCCCTGAGCAGGCTGCTGCTGGCGTGACGCGGCTGACAGTCTCTCGCGCAATTGTGCAAGCTGGGCCAATGCGCCCAGCCGCGACATAGAAATGATCTGTGCATAGGCCATCGGCAACGCACCGATCTTGCGCAGCTTGAGATAGGTGGCGTCATCCAACTCGCTCAAAGCCTTCTCGTCGACGCGCATCAAGCCCGTTGCGGAAATCTCGGCGCCCTTCGGGCCCTTGAACTTGATGGGCCACTCGGCAAGCACCCCGGCCTGCTCCAGTGCCGCAGCGGCATGAACGGTATGGAGTCGGCTCTTCTCATACATTTCAAGCATGTTGAGATTGTTTCTGACGGGACCGGCAAGATCGTCCGTCGCCGCGTCGTAGAGTGGTTGCCCCTCGTCTCCGACGGCATCCGATGCGATGCACAGGGCCATTTCATCACGCCCTTCAAGCCGGGTGAGACGGAACGGATATGCCCGCAAGATACCTGGAATATAGGTGCCCAGCCAGCGCCCATCGCGGCCGACAAAGAAATTGTCGGCGCTCTGTGGCGGGCCGGAAATGGCGGCAAGTTGCAGCGCGCCTTCGTGCCTGACAAACACGAGCGCCATGTTCACCGCAGCAATCGCGACCTCCATCCCGACTATGGGGATGAGTGCCTCCTTTGCCGCGAAGGCAAAATTGACGGGCGGCTTCCACTTCTTGTCCGCATGCTTGTTCTTCTGGAGCGGCACGAATTTCGCCATGGCGTTCTCCTCGCTGTAAGCCGCCTTCTAGGCTGCCCTGCCAAAAATTGGAACCCTGTCCAAATGGACGGTACGCCCAACACGCGCGCACGCCTGAGATAGAGGGAAAAATGGTGCTGCCAGAGAGGACCGAAATCACGATTCGTGAAATTAAATCAATTAATTAAAAGAAATATCGCAACAATGTCACAAGCCGAAAAATGGACGGCCTGTGACTACAAAGGACAAGCATCGCACTAATCCCGCCGTCCTTGAGGATTTCGGAAGCGTATCCGTCCTGAATTATCCGTGAACCGATAGCCCAACCGCGCCTCGTCATCGCCTAACAAATTACGGGATAACTCAATTTCATGACGAGTGTTTGCTGCGCTGAGACTTAACTCACTAATCCTTTCTTCTATTTCCTTCAGATCCCTTTTCCAAATTTTCACAGTTTCATCACTGCTATCCAGCGAATCAACATCAACTTTTACTCGTTCATCTAATAAATTCTGCCGCATGATATTTAACGCATAGAGCTCCCGCTCGATTAATTCTAGATGCTCCAGGTGACGGTACTGATTCCTTCTCACCCATGCGTCCCTAGACTTGGCGACTTGAGCCGCTTCTTTTAACGTCTTGTCGGAAACTTGTGTAATCGCTTTCGTGTGTGAATGTTTCAAAAATTCTACCACACGGTATGCGTAAAAATGCTGATCCGTCCGATCATAGAACTCGCGTCTCAGTGCTGGCAGCGGGCCGATTGTTTGTCCACTAACCCGGAGCCACCAGTCGTCTTTTACATCTTCTGTTATGAATATTATAGGCCGCTTTGTTTCTCGCGCCTTATCCATCATCTGCGACCAGATTAGGTAATCGCCTACTCCGCCGTCGTCTTTCTTACCGTCAGCGAAACCCGGCGGGATTTTATCCCTATTTCTGTTCGCTGCTTCTGTCACATACCGCGCGCGATCAGCTTCGCTGTATCCTTTACCGACGCGCTCTTTGAAAAGGGTCGTAACCGATTCCAGCATCGACTCAGCTTCTTTTCTGGACGGATGGTCTTGTTTGAATTTTTGAAGCGCCCTCTCGATTTCCTTCATGGCGTCACGTGCCGTGGACTTTATGCTGTCAAATTCAATCGAAGGATGGTAGCGGTATTCTTTCGAGATTTCGTCTATTTTTGTATTAAACTGCGTTATTTGTTCATTTATAACCGCCTCAATGTCGGAATATGGTTTTTCCAAACCAAAGAATACTTTATGTCTATTCTTTAGAAATTCATAGCTTACTTGGTGAGGAATCCACATCCTTTCTTTAATTCGTTCCATAAGACCAATAATCTCATTCTTGGCAGCCTGCTTGTATCGAAGCAAACTAAGTAGAACGTTCGCATCAAAGACGAACAAGGCATCCTTCCAAAGCGCGTCAAACTCGTCTTTGCTGGGAGTGTAGAACTCGAAATGTTCGTGTCGCACTTTGCGGCCTCCGCGTCCCTCCCATCCATATTAACGGCACGGGGAAGCTCTTTTCAACGCCTCGCGATAATCCGGACCTAAAGCCGTTTGAAGCTCGGATTTGCCGTGCAAAGCTCTTTTGGCATCACAAGGCGGGCAAAATAGCGCCCGTCGCGATTCAGAAGATGCCTCACCTTGCCGGCCATCCCCGCCCCGCTTTGCCACAACGTTGTAACAACAGTATGGACGGAAGCCCTTGGAGCTCAAGGCTTTCAACAAGTTCATAGGGAAAAATGGTGCTGCCAGAGAGGATTGAACTCTCGACCTCTCCCTTACCAAGGGAGTGCTCTACCACTGAGCTACGGCAGCCTGATGTGGGCGGGCTTCTGCCACATCGAACTCGAGAGCGCAAGTTGTGTGTGCATGTCATCGAAAACTCATTTGGCCAGCCTTCCGGCAGCCACATTTCCACCCGAATGTGCAATAGTGGCGCTTCGGAGCGCCGGGGGACCATGACAAAGCACGAAGACAGACCTGAGACGAGCGAGGCCAAGGACGTACGCAAGCAGAGGCTAAGCGAGCAGTTGCGCGCAAATCTTCTGAAGCGCAAGGCACAGACCCGTGCCCGCCGCGTAGGTCAGCCCGATGAGCGTCCAGAAGGCATCGACCCATCCAAGTCAGCCTCGGACCAGTGAAGGTCGGGCACAATCGGGCTTGCGGGTAAAACACGCTTTTCTTGTGCGCCACGCCCAAATGAACTAGACGCGGCCTCCAAATCGGTTTGAACGAACGCCAAACGCGCTGAAAGAGAACTCCATGGATCGCATCAGGATTGTCGGCGGAAACGAACTCAACGGCCGTATCCCGATCTCGGGCGCGAAGAACGCTGCCCTGCCTCTGATGATCGCGTCGCTGCTCACCGATGACACGCTGACGCTGGAGAACGTTCCTCATCTGGCCGATGTGGAGCAACTGATCCGCATTCTTGGTAATCACGGCGTGGACTATTCGGTCAACGGACGGCGCGAACGCCAGAGCGAAGCCTATTCACGGACGATTCACTTCACCGCGCGTCAGATCGTCGACACCGTCGCGCCATACGAACTCGTGTCAAAAATGCGCGCGAGTTTCTGGGTGATCGGGCCGCTGCTCGCTCGTATGGGCGAGGCAAAGGTATCGCTGCCAGGCGGATGCGCGATTGGTACACGCCCCGTGGATCTCTTCATCGAAGGCTTGCAGAAGCTGGGTACGCAGATCGACATCGAGTCGGGTTACGTCGTCGCCAAGGCGCCCAAGGGCGGTCTCGTCGGCAACAAATACGTCTTCCCGAAGATTTCAGTCGGTGCGACGCATGTGATGATGATGGCGGCATCGCTGGCGCGCGGTGAGACCGTTCTGGAAAATGCGGCCCGCGAGCCGGAGATCGTCAATCTAGCCGACTGCCTGAACGCGATGGGCGCGCGAATTTCGGGCGCCGGAACGTCGACCATCACGATTGAGGGCGTTGATTCGCTTTCGGGTGCGCGCCACGCCGTGCTGCCGGATCGCATCGAAACCGGCACCTACGCAATGGCCGTAGCGATGACGGGCGGCGATGTCATATTGGAGAACGCACGCGCTGATCTTCTGGAGACGGCCCTCGATGTGCTCAGACAGACCGGCGCGGAAATCATCCCGGTCAATTCCGGCATTCGGGTGAAGCGAAATGGCGCGGGAATTTCTCCGGTAGATGTAACGACGGCGCCCTTCCCCGGCTTCCCCACCGATCTTCAGGCCCAGTTCATGGGTCTGATGACCATGGCCAAAGGCCGCTCCGATATAACCGAGACGATTTTCGAGAACCGTTTCATGCACGTGCAGGAACTGGCGCGACTTGGGGCTCACATCACCCTGTCGGGTCAGACCGCACATGTCGAAGGTGTGCCTATGTTGAAAGGCGCTCCCGTTATGGCGACCGATCTGAGAGCATCGGTGTCGCTCGTCATTGCCGGCCTTGCAGCCGAAGGCGAAACGATGGTGAGCCGCGTCTATCATCTCGACCGGGGCTTCGAACGGCTTGAGGAAAAGCTCTCGAACTGCGGCGCGACGATCGAGCGCCTGTCCTCGTAATGCCGCAGGCGCAATCCGTTCGGGTTGCGCCATCCCACAAGACAGCCTAGAGCATGATACCGACACGTCCGAACCGGCTTTCGGGCTTCAGAGTGCTGGCAAACCTACTGTTTCGGCCGCATATGCGCGAGACGGGTTTCCAAGGCCCGTGACATCCGGTTCGTTCGTTTGGTGAAACGCAATCCAGAGCGCTGCTACCCATGACACCTCTGAAGCTGGTCGCACTTGATGAGAAGGACCTGGAGATCGTCTCGACCTACACGCAAGATGCCGTGACGAAGGTCGGGGAGTTGGCCTTTCTCGCGGATGCCAAGCGTTTTGTCATGCCGATGAACCGATTTGCCTGGGAAACAGCAACGGGTTTCTTCCGGCGTCGCGCCGAGCGGCACAGAAGCGTCCTGCATTTCGACCGCGTGCTGGGGGCGAAGCTTTCCGGGATCGATCGGGCTCAACCCGAAGAAATTCTGGCGCTTCTGGCCATACGTTTCACTCAGGCCGATGCACCAGCGGGCACCGTCGAGCTCATCTTCTCCGGCGACCGCACCATCAAACTTGATGTCGAATGCATCGAAGCGCGTCTGTCCGACCTTGGCGCAGCATGGCAGGCCGGTTCTCGTCCCATACATAGAATATAGACATGGCGATCAGACTTTCCGACAACGACCAGAACTTCGAGGCGCGCTTTGCCGCGTTTCTGACCACCAAGCGCGAAGCGTCCCCGGACGTGGATGCAGCGGTGCGCGACATCATCTCGACTGTGCGACGCGATGGCGACAGGGCGCTGATAGACTACACCCAGCGATTTGACAGGACGGATCTGGCCGCACTTGGGATCGCCATCGGCCGGGCCGAGATCGAGGCCGCCTATGCCAAGGCCGATGCCGAGACGATCAATGCACTGACCTTTGCGCGGGACCGGATTCGGGCACACCACGCGCGTCAGAAGCCGCATGACGACAGCTACACTGATCCGCTCGGGGTGGAGCTCGGCTCGCGCTGGACAGCGGTCGAGGCAGTAGGCCTCTATGTGCCCGGCGGTACGGCAAGCTATCCCAGCTCGGTGCTCATGAATGCAGTTCCGGCAAAGGTTGCGGGCGTCGAGCGTATCGTGATGGTGGTACCGACCCCCGACAATCACATCAATCCGCTTGTTCTGGTCGCGGCTGATCTCGCCGGCGTGTCGGAAATCTACCGCGTGGGCGGCGCGCAGGCGATTGCGGCGCTGGCCTATGGCACCGAGACCATCCGACCCGTCGCGAAGATCGTCGGCCCCGGAAATGCCTATGTGGCGGCCGCCAAGCGTCAGGTCTTCGGAACCGTGGGCATCGATATGATCGCCGGCCCGTCGGAAGTGCTTGTGGTGGCCGACGCGCAGAATGATCCGGACTGGATTGCTGCGGATCTGCTGGCACAGGCAGAACACGACGTCGCCGCACAATCGATACTTGTGACCGATAATGCGGCGTTCGCCGATGCGGTTGAGAAAGCAGTGGAGCGGCAGCTGGCGACATTGCCACGCGGCGAAACGGCGGCTGCGAGCTGGCGCGACTTCGGCGCCATCATCGTGGTCGAAACGCTTGACAGGGCGCTCCCCCTTGTCGACCGTGTCGCGCCGGAGCATCTTGAACTCGCCTTCGACGAAGCGGAGCTGTTTGTGGAGCGTGTGCGCAACGCCGGTGCCATCTTTATTGGCCGCTGGACGCCAGAAGTGATTGGCGACTATGTGGGCGGGTCCAACCACGTCCTTCCGACGGCTCGCTCGGCACGCTTCTCCTCTGGTTTGTCGGTGCTCGATTTCGTCAAGCGCACCTCGGTGCTGCGCCTCGGCTCCGAACAGCTTTCTGCCCTCGCTCCGGCAGCCATCGCGCTGGCGCAAGCCGAAGGGCTTGATGCGCACGCGCGATCTGTCGCGATCCGCCTCAATCTTTGATGTCCGATGGCGCAGGACGGACGCGACACGAACAGACTGGTCGACGTTGAACTCGACGAATCGATCGGACGCTCCACGCCAGATGTGGAGCATGAGCGTGCCGTCGCAATCTTCGATCTGATCGAGGAAAACAGCTTCTTGCCGGTCGGTGACACCGGCACGGGACCCTACCGGCTGAAACTCTCGCTCGTCGACGCCAGACTCGTCTTCTTCATAACGCGCGAGAACGGCGAGAAGGTCGCCACCCATATCCTGTCGCTGACGCCGCTCCGGCGCATCGTCAAGGATTACTACATGATCTGCGAGAGCTATTACGAGGCGATCCGGTCATCCACACCCAGCAAGATCGAAGCGATCGACATGGGGCGACGCGGGCTTCACAATGAAGGCTCGCAGACATTGATGAACAGACTATCCGGCAAGATCGAGCTGGATTTCGATACGGCGCGCAGATTGTTCACGCTTGTCTGCGTGCTCCATTGGCGGGGCTGACGCTGGACGGCGTTCGACACATACCGCGTTCAATCCTGTTTATGTGCAGGATGAACTCGGTGCGATCGCCAGTTGCCGAGGCACTCGCCCGCAAAATGCTTCCGGCCAACACGTTTATTGCATCAGCTGGGGTCAGGGCGGGTGATCCGGACCCGTTCGTGGAAGCAATCCTGGCCGAAGAGGGGCTTGGCCTTGGCGATCGCACGCCACGCACTCTGGATGATCTCGAGGACGACTATTTCGACCTAATCATCACATTGGCTCCCGAAGCACATCACGCGGCTCTGGAACTGACACGGTCGATGGCGATTGACGTGGAGTACTGGCCCACACTCGACCCGACGGTGACCACCGGATCACGCGACCAGATTCTCAACTCCTATCGCGACATGCGCGAACGCCTGAAGGCGCGCATACAGTCCCGTTTCGCACCTGATTCAACGAAATGAAGAAGCGTGTTTCCAAATTGGGCTTCTTCATATAGGTTCCGCCACATTTTCCGGCCTTCAGGCCGCTCTCCAGATCAAAGGTAACGAATGCCGAAGGAAGAAGTCCTCGAATTTCCGGGTGTTGTGACTGAACTGCTGCCAAATGCCATGTTCCGCGTCAAACTCGAGAATGAACACGAGATCATCGCGCACACGGCAGGCCGCATGCGCAAGAATCGCATTCGCGTGCTCACCGGCGACAAGGTGCTGGTTGAAATGACACCTTACGACCTGTCCAAGGGCCGCATCACCTATCGCTTCAAGTAAGGCGGTAGGATCGACGCCGGCGCGATCGCGATGAGTGTTCTTCAAAAGCTTGTGCTTGCCTCGGGCTCACCCCGTCGGATCGAACTGCTTCAGCAAGCGGGCATCGAGCCTGACCACATCTTTCCGTCCGACATCGACGAAAAGCCGCAAAAGGCAGAGCATCCACGTTCGCTTGCCAAGAGGCTGGCGCGTGACAAGGCTGCAAAGGCCCAGGAAGCCCTGAAAGCGGAGCCCGATCTCGCCGGCAGCTACGTGCTGGCGGCTGATACGGTCGTGTGCGTGGGGCGTCGCATACTGCCCAAGGCAGAGGTAACTGAAGAGGCAGGCAATTGTCTTGGGTTGCTCTCCGGACGCTCGCACCGCGTCTATACCGGCATCTGCCTCGTCACGCCTTCCGGAAAATTCCGCCAGAAGCTCGTGGAAAGCCGCGTGCGCTTCAAGCGGCTGTCGCGTGAAGATATCGAAAGCTACATTGCCTCGGGCGAATGGCGCGGCAAGGCGGGCGGGTATGCAATCCAGGGACTGGCGGGTACTTTTGTCGTGAAGCTGGTAGGGTCCTACACAAATGTCGTCGGCCTGCCGCTCTATGAGACGACCTCTCTGCTTGCCGGAGAAGGCTTTCGCATCCACAAGAACTGGCTCACCGGGCAATTGTCATGACCGGAACCGATGGCAACAAGGTCGCGCCGCTTCGCGCCCGACGTCCCTGCCCCGAATGCGGAAAGCCTTCCGCACGCGAATACTATCCATTTTGCTCGAGTCGCTGCAAGGACGTGGACCTGAACCGCTGGCTCTCCGGCGCCTACGTCATCCCAGGCCCGCCGCTTGAGGAAGAGGAAGACGGTCAGATGGATGAAGGCGGCACCCGCTGAGTCTGAAGCAGGCCCCTTCGGCTTGTTGGTTCCTGTCTCTATCCGCTACGCAATTGCCTTTGATATCAGGAGCTTTGCGGCTTGCCCGTTCGACTTTTGGAGATTGCGACGGCAAATCGTCATTGACTGCTGGACAGCCGGAATCTGCGTGCTATAAGGCAGCCGCTTTCGCAGGCACATGAGTGCCGTCGCGAACGTTGTTCCGGTTTCGGTCGGTTTCAACGGATGCCCAGATAGCTCAGTTGGTAGAGCAGCGGACTGAAAATCCGCGTGTCCGTGGTTCGAATCCGCGTCTGGGCACCATCAGACTGCCAAGAAAGTAATGTTTCTATTCACCTGCGGGCGTTTGGGTTGATTCAATCCCCTGTCACATCCCTTCGAATGTGACCTTAACGCTCTGTTGCCTTGAATTACACTGGTCCATTTCCGGCGCGCGCAACCCGCCGGGCTCCGATCAAAGAACCCGGCGGGTTGCTTGTGCTGGTTTCAGCGCGGCTTGATTAGGCCGCTCACACTATTGTCAATAGGCACTATCCATCCGAAGCATCTCGTCATGTTTTTCTCCCATTGCAGCTACCAAAGCATCTAGAAATTGCGCCGCCGGACCCCAATCGGGGAACCCGGCCGCGGAAGAAGTTCATGTCAGCGCGGCTTGATCAGGCCACTGAGTGACACTCCCGCACTTGGATTGTTCGGATACCAGTCGAAGCATTTCGCCATGTAACTCTCCGGTCCACGAGTTTCCCCAACGGAAGAATTTGGAGCCAAGAGCGCGATGGAGTCAACGACAAGTACCATCGGTGGTGATTCCCGGCCCGGCTCGGTGTTTTCATGTAGGCCGGTCAGGGCTCGATCTATCATCGCCCTGTCTCATGCCGCGTACGGGCACCATCCAATTCAGCGAATTTTGGTCGCCATCGCGTTCCAGCATTTTGATTGATTTCAAGCAGGCTGCGCTCAATCGGCGCGATGCAATCGCTTGTTCGGCCCTCAGTTAAAGGAACATCCTAGTCCCGGATCAGCACGGGTCCCCGACCTGCGAAGCCCAGTCCGACATCCTGACCTGGCGCGACCACCGCATCGACATCGGGAGTGACCACAAAGACATTGCCAAGTTCGGTCTCGACCACCAATTCGAGGTGACTGCCAACATAGACGGATTTGGCGAGCCTGCCCGGCAGCGTGTCTGGAGTTCCCGATGCTGCCACCTGGATCCGATTCGGGCGCACGGCCAGCTTTGCAGTACCCACCGCGGAGTGGGCTGATGGAACGCGCAGGGTGATCGGGCCCAATTTTACCGTGGCCGTGTTCGCATCGACCCCCACCACCTCACAGGGCAGTATATTGGCCTCGCCGATGAAGTCTGCGACGAATGCATTCGCGGGCTGATCGTAGAGATCGCGCGGCGTCCCATCCTGTGCGACCACCGCATTGTTCATGACGATGATGCGATCGGAAACCGCCAGCGCTTCCTCCTGATCATGCGTCACATAGACGACGGTCAGCGCGAGTTGCTGCTGGATCTCGCGGATTTCCTCCCGCACATGACGGCGAAGCTTTGCGTCGAGATTGGAGAGCGGTTCGTCGAACAGGAGGACCTGCGGCTCAAGCACCAGCGCACGAGCGACCGCGACCCGCTGCTGCTGACCACCCGACAACTGGCTGGGCAGCCTCTCGCCATAGTCGGAGAGCCCCACCAGATCGAGGCCCGCCTGCGCCTTCTCGCGGGTATCCTGCTTGTTGAAGC
This sequence comes from Rhizobiaceae bacterium, assembly GCA_023953905.1. GTDB lineage: Bacteria > Pseudomonadota > Alphaproteobacteria > Rhizobiales > Rhizobiaceae > Arvimicrobium. Next base: position 168,543 of record JAMLJA010000003.1, read on the forward strand.
CTGAGAACTTCAGACCGTATTCGACATTGTCACGCACGCTCATATGAGGAAAAAGCGCGTAGGACTGGAAGACCATGGACACGTCGCGATCAGTCGCGGGCAATCGGGTCACATCCTCTCCCCCGATCAGGATCTGCCCCTGAGTGGCGAACTCCAGCCCGGCAATCATGCGAAGCGTCGTGGTCTTGCCGCAGCCGGACGGACCGAGGAGGGTGACAAGCTTGCCGGCCTCGATGAGAAGGGACACGTCCTTGACCGCCGCCACCGTACTCTTGCCGTAGAACTTGCTGACTTTGCGAAACTCCACGGAAGCAGCGTTGCTTTTGATCTGGGCCATCATCCGCCTCCCGAGATTGTCGGTTGTGACTGCGCGCCCGCCATTCGGCTGACATTGGTGCGCGACTGTGCCAAGTCGCCGCCCAGTCCGCGCCGTCCGATCCTGCGGCTGCCCACGATCAGTTGCATGACGCCGATAACGACGAGCATCACGAAGATCAGCACCGCCGAATAGGCGATGGCGATTCCGTATTCATTGTTCTCGACGCGGCCAACAATGTAGCTGGTCGACATGTCATAGCGCGCGCTGACCAGAAAGATGATGGCGCTGATTGCCGTCATGGCACGCACGAAAGAATAGACAAGCGCCGCCAGGATTGCCGGTTTCAGAAGAGGCAGAATGATCTTGCGGAATGTCTGCCAGGAATTTGCGCCGAGCGTGAGCGAGCTCTCGTCAAGGCTGCGATCGATTTGCGACATCGACGCAACACCGGCGCGAACCCCGACGGGCATGTTTCGGAACACGAACGACAGGACGAGGATGATCCCGGTGCCTGTGAGCTCAATCGGCGGCACGTTGAAAGCGACAACGTAAGACACACCGATAACCGTGCCCGGAATAGCAAACGAGAGCATCGTGCCAAACTCGAAGGGTTCCTTGCCTGCGAAGTTTTGCCGAACCAGAAGATAGGCAGTGAGAAGGCCGATCGCCGCCGTCAGCGGCGCCGAGATCAGCGCGATCTCGATCGTCGTCCAGAACGAGCTCCAAGCCGCGCCGCTCCAGTGAAGACCGAACTCATTCCAGCCGATCGCAAACGACTTAACGTAGTGGTCGAAGGTCAGCGAGAAATCGACACCCCACAGCTTGACGAAGCTGGCGTAGAAGATGGTCACGTAGATGAATAGCGTGAACAGCGTCCACAGGGCGGCCACAGCGAAGACGATATTGCGCAATGTCGGTGGCAAATGCGGGTGAACGCCTGCGTCGCCTTTGCCCGAGACCGTGGTGTAGGATTTTTTACCAAGCCAGAAGCGCTGCGCGTAGAACGCCCCCAGCGTGAAGGCGAGCAGCACAAGGGCAAGGATCGCCGCCTGAGCCTGATCGTATTGCGCACCGACGATGGCGAAGAAAATCTCCGTCGACAGCACGTCGAAATTGCCGCCGAGCACGAGCGGATTGCCGAAATCGGCCATGCTCTCGATGAAGCCAAGGAGGAAGGCATTTGCCAGACCGGGACGCATCAATGGCAGCGACACCGTCCGGAATGTCTGCCAACGGCTGGCGCGCAAGGTCTGGGCTGCCTCTTCCATCGACGGACTGATGCCTTCGACGACACCGATCATCACCAGAAACGCAATCGGCGTGAAAGCCAAGACCTGAGCGATCAGCAGTCCGGGGAGACCGTAGACCCAGCGGCTCGCCGGAATGCCAAGGGCCGAGTCCAGAAGCTGTGTTACCGCACCGGAAAGGCCAAACAGAAGAATGATCGCCAGTCCGATCACAAAAGGCGGCGTAATGATCGGCAGCACAGTCAGCGCCCTGAGAACAGCGCCATAGCGGAAGCCGGTGCGTGTCGCGACGAGCGCAAAGACGAGACCGAGCGCTGTGGTGACGACGCCGACCAGAATGGCCAGAAACAACGAGTTCCATGCCACCCCGCATCGCGGCCCACCGGTCACGCATGCAATGCCCCAAATGCGCTCGCTGAACAGTTTCGATGCGAACGCACCTGCCGAGTAAACGCCGTCCTGCGTGACAAAGGCGCTGAGCAGCATCTGGATGATCGGCATGAAGATGAAGATGCCGACGACAGCGATGATGAAGCCTATCGACCCGGCGACGAACTCGTCGCCGCCGACGGCCCCGCGCGCGGCGCATCCGAGCGTGAACAGAAACAGGAACGCCCCTGCTACAAGCAGAGCGCCCCAACCCATGCCAAACTGGCGTCCGTCGAGATCACCGAACAGAGAAGCGGCAAATGACCAGTTCCAGCCGCGCAGGCCGATACCGAAGCCTTGTAGCAGAAGGTAGGAAAAACCAAGCGCGCCGACCGCGAGCAGCACGGAACCGAAGGCCGGATCGATCTTGCGCCGTCGCCACAAAGCAAGAGGGATCAGCAACAGAAAGCCGATCGGCGCGAGCCAGAGCTTCTCGCCCTGCAGATTGAGGAAGAGTGCCGGAGCGACGTCGCTGTTGAAAGGATAACCGTCAAACAGCCAGGACAATGTGAAGAAATTCGAGTCGAGACCGTACCACGGCAGAACCGCATAGCCCAGCAACCCGACCGTCATCCAGAGGACGACGGTCGAATACAGCGTGGCCTGTGCCTGGCTGGAGTGTCGCATCTGCTACTGCGGCAGGGTCGACACCTCGTCATCCCACTTTTTCAGCAGCCGCTTGCGCTCATCGCTCGATCCGTACTTCTTGAAGTCGTAATCGATGAGCTTGATGCTCGACAGATCGGGTGTCAGTTCCGAAACCGTCGCATTCTTGTTGGACGGCAACTGGAACGATTTGACGTCCTTTGCCTTCGACTGCATGTCCGCAGTCAGTGCCCAATCGTAGAACTTCTTCGCGGATTCCGGATTGCGTGCGTCCTTTATCAGCGACATGGAACCGATTTCATAGCCGGTCCCTTCACAGGGTGCGACCGTGACGATCGGGAAGCCGGCGGCCGTCTGCGCGACGGCGTCGTGCATGAACACAATGCCGATCGTGGTCTCGCCAAGTCCCGCCGCCTTGATCGGAGCCGAGCCAGATTTCGTGTACTGGTTGATGTTGGCGTGAAGCGCCTTCAGATACTCAAAACCCTTCTCTTCGCCCATCAACTGCACCATCGTGGCGAGCATCGTATAGGCCGTGCCGGAGGAATTCGGATTGGCCATCTGCACCTGCCCCTTGTACTCGGGCTTGATGAGGTCCGCCCAGCACTTCGGTTCCGGCAGGTTGTTTTTTGCGAGAAGATCTTTGTTGTACCCAAATCCAAGCGCGCCGGAGTAGACGCCGATCGTCTTGTTTCCTGCGGCTTCTGCCTGACGTATTGCCCAGTCATACAACTCGCCCCGCATCGGGGACTCATAGGCAACGGTCAGGTCTTCCTCGGCTGCCTGAAGATGCGGATCGCCGGTGCCTCCCCACCAGACGTCGCCCTTGGGATTGCCGGACTCTGCGCGGACCTGCGCATAGGTTTCGCCGGAGCTCTTGCGGGTCATGTCGACCGTGATGCCGGTCTCTGCCTCGAAGCCCGTCTTGATCTGCTGGCACCACGCTTCATCAGCCGCGCAGTAGAGCGTGAGACTGTCGGCGTTACTCGCTGCGGTCCCCGACAGCAGCAGCGCGGCCACTGCTGCCGTACGAAAATGATTGATTGTCATAGGCTCTTCTCCTCCCAAAGATTATTGGCCGACTAACAACGTAACGGCATTGGTGCGCCCACCGCAAATGGAAAATTCAAACCTTTCTCAAACCGTCGCGGAATGGATGTTCCGTTGTTGATCGACCGACCGGCCGCTGCTGGTGAACCCGGCCCGGTTGAATCCTCTCCGCAACCAGCCGGATTCTGCTTCAGAATTGCGATGGACGTTTAGAAGTCATCACCTCGGCCCCGCGCGTGAGCGATTTCGCCTGGCACGCCTTCACTGGATGAGGTGCGCGATGCGCGTCCTCACCCTCGCAATCCTTGGCCCTTGGATGCTCCCGCTCGCAGCAGATGCGCCGGGCCTGCCTCACGCAAAAATTGGCGGGTGCCGCTGCTTCCACGGCATTTCCTGCTCCAGCACCGAAGCCATTGCCAGCAGCGTGGCCTCGTCGCCATAGCGCCCGACGGCCTGCACGCCAATCGGTACGCCGCCCTTCGACATTCCGAGCGGAATCGACATGGCGGGCTGGCCCGACATGTTGAACGGAAAGGTGAATACGCCATCCGTCCAAAGTGCGTTGTAGGCGTCCAGATCGGTCATCGACATGTCATAATAACCAACAGGTCGTGGCAGTTGCGTCAATGTCGGGGTGAGATAGACGTCATAGGCATCCAGATCGAGGCAGATTGATCGTCCCAACTGACGAACGGCTTCGACATCGGAGATGTGGCGGATGCCGCTGGTCTCGCGTCCACGCTCGATGATCGCCCAGGTCACGGGCTCGACATCGTCCTTCGTCGCAGGTCGCCCGACCAGTGCAGACAGCCATTCGAAGATCGCCGCCGTCTGGACACAGCTCATATGGGTATAGGTCTTCCACGCTTGGTCGGCATCAAGCGCCATGTTGTGCTCCTCGACGTCGTGTCCGAGCCCTTCGAGCACCTTGACGGTTTCAAGCAGTGTCTGCTTGACTTCGGGATCGATGGCGCGCCCATCGGGCGGCGTGACCGAATAGCCTATGCGCAGCTTCCCGGGGGCTTCTCGCGACAGATCGAGCCAGCTCCTGTCTGGCACCGGCGGCTGATAGGGGTCACCCGGCAAAGCCCCCGCGACCGCGTCAAGATAGGCTGCCGTGTCCCGAACGGTCTTGGTATTCGCGAGAAAATAGGCGCCGCCGTGCCACACGTCAGCAAACGGAGCCATGGTGACGCGGCCACGCGAGGGCTTCAGGCCCACCACACCGCAACAGGAAGCAGGTACCCGTATCGACCCTGCGGCATCGCTGGATTCAGCAATCGGCACCATCCCCGAAGCGACGGCGGCACATGAGCCGCCGCTGGAACCGCCCGCCGTGATGTCGGATTTCCAGGGATTGACCGTCGCACCATAGAGCTTCGGCTCGGTCGTGATCGACCAGCCGTTTTCGGGGGCATTGGATTTTCCGACGAGCAGGAAGCCCGCGCGCTTGAGGCGGGTCACCACTTCCGCGTCAAAGTCCGCAACCACGTCCTTCAGATAGTAGGAAGAGTTGGTGTTTGGCGCCCCGTTCCAGGACGTCGCGAGTTCCTTCAGGAGATATGGCACCCCCGCAAAGAGCGATTCACGATCGACGCTCGCAGCGGCATCACGTCCCATGTCGTAGAGCTTGTGGATGACCGCATTGAGCGCGGGGTTGAGCTTCTCGATGGTGATGACTGCTGCCTCCACCAGTTCGATCGGAGCAACCTCTCCCTTGTGAACAAGTTGAGCGAGTCCCAATCCGTCTGACTCGGCATAGGTTCTCAAAAGACTTTCCGTGATCGCAGCCAATTTTGCCTCCTCCCATTTGCAACATGCGTCGCGCCGTAACGCTTTTACTGACTAAAATGACAGGCCACCCCTGCCCCCTGCTACTTGATCAGGTCCCGCAGAATGTCTGTGTCACCCGTTCCTCGGGCTTGGGCGGCTCTGCATATTTCTCCATGCCGGGTTGCTCTTCGAACGGTCTCGCCAGCACCTTGACCATCTCCTCGAAGGGACCAAAATCATCAAGGTCGACGGCCGAACGGATCATCGCCTCGACATGGTGGTTGCGCGGGATATAGGCCGGATTGGTCGCAAGCATCATGTCGCGCCTCTCGCCATCATGCCGGGGCTCTGATGCGAGACGCTGGCGCCACATGCGCGCCCAGTCATCAAACGCTGCCGGCGAGTTGAACAGGGTTCGCGTCGCCCCCGCGCCTTCCGGCGAGTTCACATCGTGAGCGAGGCTTCGAAATGTCAAAGTGAAGTCGGCGTCATTACGATCCATTGTCTCCAGCAATTGACCGATGAGCTGGAGATCCTCGGGTTCCTCGGAAAGCAGCCCGATCTTGCGCCTCAGCCCCGAATGAAAGGCTGAATCATAAGCTCCCTGGAACTGATGCAGAGCACCCTCGGCCAGGCTGACGGCGCGGTCCTGATCATCATCCAACAATGGCAGCAATGTTTCCGCCAGCCGCGCGAGGTTCCACACGGCAATCGCGGGCTGATTGGCGTAGGCATACCGTCCACCACGGTCAATCGAACTGAACACTGTTCCGGGACGGTAGTTGTCCATGAACGCGCAGGGCCCATAATCGATGGTCTCGCCGGAAATGGCCATATTGTCGGTATTCATCACGCCATGAATGAATCCGACGAGCATCCAACGCGCAACGAGATAGGCCTGTGCGCCGATCACCGCCTCAAGGAATGCCAGATAGGGGTTTTCTGCATCCCGCACATGCGGATAGTGACGGGCGATGGCATAATCAGCCAGTTCACGCACGCCATCGGCATCGCCCCTGATGGCAAAATACTGGAATGTGCCGATGCGAATGTGGCTGGCGGCCACGCGCGTCAGCACAGCGCCCGGCAGGATGTCCTCACGCAGAACCTTTTCACCGGTAAGAACTGCCGCAAGGGAGCGTGTTGTCGGGATCCCGAGTGCGGCCATCGCCTCGCTGACCACATACTCGCGCAGAACCGGACCGAGTGCGGCACGGCCGTCTCCGTTTCGGGAAAATCGGGTCGGTCCGGACCCCTTGAGCTGGATATCGCGACGTGCACCATGCGTGTCGACAACTTCACCGATGAGCAACGCGCGCCCATCTCCCAGTTGCGGCACCAGATTGCCGAATTGATGCCCCGCATAGGCCAAGGCGATGGGATCGGCATTTTCCGGAAAACGGTTCCCGGCAAGTATGTCGACGCCGGCTGGCCTCTCGAGTTTAGTCGGATCAAGGCCAAGCTCGTCTGCAAGAGCACGGTTCAGACGTATCAGCCTCGGCGCAGTGACCTGCTTTGCCTCAGTGCGGGCAAAGAACCTTTCCGGCAGTCGGGAATAGCTGTTGTCGAAGTTTGCAATGATTGGCACGGCGAAGCGCGCTGCCTGAGATTGGGTCATTGGCGGGCCTTCTTGTCTGCGAGTGCACAGTCACACTCACCAGATCGAAATATAGGCCGCTCAAGGCTCATTTCCAAAGACATGAGCCTCTTTCCGATGGTTCGCAGACCCGACAATTCAACGACCGAGGGGATGTGGCATGTATCCGACAAATCCCGCGATTTTCCAGGTGCTTCCGACCCGGCGGCAGAAATAGAGCGTCTGCCAGTTGAGCTTGTCGACGGTTCCGTCCGCCTTTGCTACTGAACCATTGAATTTCTTGTGGAGCACAGCGCGATCACCGTCGACATCGATGTCGCGCATGTTGGTCACGCGAAACAGCGCGTCGCGCAATGGCTCCGCATACTCCACCTTCGCGCTCTCAGCCGCTTGCCGCAGCCATTCATCCCGATAGACCTCCAGCCGAGGGAACTGGAGCCGCCAGGCATCTGCATCATTGAGGAAATGCGCGTGCATGCCGAAGAAGCTCTCGGCAATGAAGTCGCTCTCTACCATCGACCAGTCGGCGGAAAGAAACGCCTCTATGTCGCGACGGACCAGCATATCCCACAGCTGATGCCGGTCGGCGTCGCCCTCCGGAAAGGGGTTCCTGTCGAATGTCATGTGTTGTCCTCACTCTGGCCGAGGCGCCAGATTGTGCGTCCCACTGTAATTTAGCAACATGAATTTCAACCAATCCTCGACAATAATGTTGCTTTCCAACAATTCGTTTGGAAGGATCAATCTTCGCCCCTTGTTCAGGAGCGATGCCGACCGGAGGGTTTCCCATGCAATGTGATTTGCTCATCAAGGGCGGGCGTCTGATCGATCCGCTCTCCGGTCTGGACGCATCGCGGGATATTGCGATCCGTTCGGGGCGGATCGTCGGCATCGAGCCCGACATTCCGAGCGAGGCTGCGGCCGAAATCGTCGACGCCTCCGGATCATTGGTCACGCCAGGCCTCATCGACCTACACAGCCATGTTTACTGGGGGGGCACCTCGCTTTCCGTGGAGGCCGACCGAATTGCTGCGCGCAGCGGAACGACCACCTTCATCGATGCGGGAAGTGCCGGAGCCGGGAACTTTCTTGGCTTCCGCCGGCACGTCATCGATCGGTCGCGCGCCCGGATTCTTGCCTATGTGAACATCTCTTTCGCCGGCATTTTCGGGTTCTCAAACACGGTTTCAGTGGGCGAATGCGGGGATCTGAGGCTTTGTGAGCCACGGGAGACGGTCGCCTGCGCCGAGGAGCACCGAGAGGTCGTGGTGGGCGTCAAGGTCCGCGCCGGAAAGCACGCCAGCGAAAACAGCGGCATTGCGCCGGTCGACCTTGCCGTCGAGGCGGCTGATTTCATCGGCCTGCCGCTGATGGCACATATCGATGAGCCGCCGCCCGGCCGCTCGGAAGTGCTGCCGCGGCTTCGTCGAGGCGACGTTCTCACCCACTGCTTTCGCCCCTTCCCCAATGCCCCGGTGTTTGCCTCCGGTGCGGTGCGCCCGGATATGCATCTGGCGCGGGAGCGCGGTGTCATCTTTGACATCGGTCATGGCATGGGTTCCTTCGATTTCTCTGTGGCGCGCAAGATGCTGGCCGCGGGTCTTTCGCCTGACGTGATCAGCAGCGATGTCCATCTTTACAGCGTCGACGGGCCAGCCTTTGATATTCTCGTGTGCATGTCCAAAATGATGGCCCTGGGGATGCCGCTGGTCGATGTCATAGGCGCAGCCACGGCAGCTCCTGCACGCGCCATCTCCCGCCCGGATCTCGGCGCGGTGAGCGTCGGCGGCATTGCCGATCTCGCGATCCTCACCGAACGCCCGGGACCCGTGAGCTTCTTCGACTCGCAAGGCGCTGAGCTGGTGGCGGAGCGTAGGCTCGTCTCGCACGGCATCGTCATGGGCGGCAAGTGGTGGGCCAACGAGGCGGCTGCCAGCACCGACGATCTGGCGCGCTATGTGCCCGCCAAAGGCGAGACGCACGTTCAGATCTCGGCCCGTCACTTCGGATGCACCTGCTGAGCAGGCCGAAAATTACCCCGGCTCGCCATAGACAGACGTCGGGAGCCCTTCCATGCGTGCCTTCAACTGGAGCGCGACATACCGGGAGTAGAAGCGCGAGAGCGCCAGATTGCCGCCATGGAACCAGAGCGCCTCCTGCGCGGTCGGCTTCCACATATTGCGCGGCTCACCCTTCCAGGGACCCGGATCGCCACGCACGCCGGAGCCCAGCCCCCAACACGGTCCGACCTTGTCAGCCACTTCACGCGACACAAGTTGAGCCACCGTTTCATGCATGGACTGGTATCCGGTACAGACGATGACCGCATCAGCATCCATCTCGCTGCCATCGCTGAATACGATGCCGGTTCTGGTGAGGCGCTCTACCGAAACACCGCTTTTGACTTTGATGTCACCCTTGATGATCAGATCCGAGGCGCCGACGTCGATATAGTAACCGGAACCGGTCCTGTACGCCTTCATCATGAGGCCCGTCTCGTCCTCGCCGAAGTCGATGAGGAAGCCTGCCGCTTCCAGCTGTTCGTAGAACGCCGCGTCTCTGGCCCGAATCTTGTCGTAAAGCGGCTTTTGGCTTTCCGGCATCAGGGCGAAGGGCGTGGAGGCCGAAAGCATGTCCGCCTTTTCGGTCGTCAGTCCAGCAGCGACCGCGGCTTCCGAATAGATGTCGAAGGCCAGTTCCATGAGTGTGCTGGATTTGACCACCGTCGTCGGGGACCGCTGGATCATGGTCACCTTCGCACCACTCTCCCAAAGGTCGACGCTCACATCGTGACCGGAACTGGCGGCCCCGATCACCGCGACCTTCTTGCCATGAAAACGCGCCCCATCCGTGTACTGGCTGGAATGCAAGAGTTCACCGCCAAAGACATCGCTGCCGGGCAGATCGATCATGCGGGGCGGTCCATAGGCCCCGGTAGCGAAAACGACGTGCTTCGGCTTGAGCTCCATCGTTTCGCCGTCGCGCGATACCTGAACCGTCCATTCTCTGGCGTCGGAGTCATAAGACGCCCGGTTGCATATCGACTTCGTCCAGTAGTCGAGATCCATCACCTTGGCATACATTTCCAGCCAGTCGCCCATCTGATCCTTGGGCGTGAACACCGGCCAATGCTCGGGAAATGGAATATAGGGCATGTGATCGTACCAGACCGGATCATGCAGCACGAGCGTGCGATACCGGTTGCGCCAAGAGTCGCCGGCGCGCGCGTTCTTCTCCAGAATGATCGCCGGAACGCCGAGTTGCTTGAGCCGGGCGCCGAGAGCCAGACCACCCTGGCCGCCACCAATGACGAGTACGTAGGGTTGTTCAGTCCTCCCAAGCGTCGTCAATCGCCGTTGACGCGCCTCCGACCAGGTTTCACGATTCGGATCCGCCTTGTGCTGAACCCCGAGTGGTCGCGTGGGGCCGCGTTTTTCTTCAAAACCCTTGAGATCGGTGACCGCGGTAAACAGGGTCCGGCACTTGCCGTTCCGCAGCTTCACCATCCCTTGGCATTTCGCAAGAGCCGTCTCGAATGTGAACCCGGCTTCAACATCGCCGCTGTCAGTCGATATCTCGCCTGTCAGCGTCCACCTTGTCGGCGCGGTCTCTACAAGCGTCGCGGATAGCATGTCGACCAGAGCGTCGCGCCCGGCCACGGTCTTGATGTTCCAGGTGAAGGCGAGAAGATCGCGCCAGTAACAATCATCGTCGAAAAGCGCTGCGGCAGCCGCAACATCCTTTCGCTCCAACGTATCGGCAAACGACTTCAACCATACCGCCGCCTGTTCCACCGGCTCACCTTCACTCATACCGAATCCCTCGAAGACGTGGACGAAAGCGCTTCAGATTCAGTGCTTTCGCGCAAGGTCGATGATTGCGCTCCCGCTTTCGCCAGCGCAAAGCATGCCAACTATGTAGGAAAGCAACAATTCTCGCAAGATCGAAAAACAACAGAAAAACAGAGCGCTATGCCTTTGTAGACGTAAAAGATAGCGCCGATCGACGTTTCGCCGCTTGACAGCAAAGTAGGTTAGTTACACACTGAAATCGCGGACTGACGGCCCATGTAGCCGTCGCGTATCCTTCCACAGGGGAAGACATGACGGCGGGCGACACAACCACCCCGAAACTTCGCGTGCAGGCCGCCAGCAAGGTCTATCAGACCGCATCGGGCAATCTGCTGGCGATCGATGGATGCAGCTTCGACGTTGCAGCAAACGAGATCGTTTCGATTGTCGGCCCTTCCGGCTGCGGCAAGACCACATTGCTGTGGAGCATGTCAGGATTGCACTCGCTTTCGTCCGGCGTGATTGCGCTCGACGGCAAGCCGATCACCGGCCCCCATCCCGATATCGGCATCGTGTTTCAGGAGGCGAATCTCCTGCCTTGGCGCAATCTCGACGCCAACATCAATTTCCCCTTTGAGATAAAGGGCACACAACCTGACAAGCAGTGGGTCAAACATCTCCTTCACCGCGTCGGCCTGGATGGCTTCGGAGGAAAATTTCCCCGCGAACTGTCTGGCGGCATGCAGCAGCGCGCGGCGATCGTTCGCGCACTTTCGCTGAAGCCATCCGTGCTCCTTATGGACGAGCCGTTTGGCGCCCTCGACAGTTTCACGCGCGACGAGATGAACAGGCTTGTCGAGGAAATCTGGCTCGACGCGCCCACCACGATCGTCTTCATTACCCATTCGATCGAGGAGGCAATCTTCCTTTCGGACCGTGTGGTGGTGCTTTCCCCGCGACCGGGACGCGTCGCAAAGATTTACGACGTTCCCTTTCCCCGACCACGATCTTTTGAAATCATGGCGACCAAGGAAGTGTTTGACCTGACCAACGCAATCAAATTGGATATTGTCGGCGACCGCATCGCAAAATCGCGGCCCGCCGAAGCGGTGCAGTGAGGATGTGCTGAAGTGAGCCAGAGCGACGCCATCCCAGAATTCAGCAAGTCCCGGTCCGGAGAGGGCGGCGAGGTTTCGCTGACCAATCTTTCCGCGTTTTCGTCTGGAACGGGCATCAGGTCGGGCGCGGAGTTTCTCGCCATCATCGCGGTTGCGGTCGCCATCATCGGCGGCACGGAACTGGCACTGAGGCTCTTCGAGGTCCCGCAATACATCATGCCGCCTCCCAGCGAGATCGTGTGGGCCTTGTTCGATGAGTTTCCTCTGATCGCCCCGCATCTCGGCTACACGCTTATCGAACTGTTCTCTGGCTTTACGATCGGCGCGGTGGTCGGACTTGTGCTTGCAGCGGTCATCACGCAGTTCCCCTTCGCTGAAAAGATCATCGCGCCTTACATCCTCATTCTGGTCACCACACCGATGCTGGCGCTTGTTCCTTTGCTGATCCTGCGCTTCGGATTTGGCTACACGCCTCGCATCATTGCGGTGGCTCTGGCTGCCGGGCCGATGGTCATGATCAATGCGGCGACTGGCTTCAGACGCGTCGACAGCGCCAAGATTGCGCTGGCGCGCTCATACGGCGCGTCGACCCTTCAGATTTTCTGGAAGATCCGCGCTCCTATGGCGCTGCCCATGATCCTTGTCGGCCTCATGATCGGAGCGATTTTTGGATTGCTCACCGCCGTCGGCGCGGAGATGGTCGGTGGCGGGTTCGGCCTCGGCAACCGCCTTACAAGCTATTCATCCATGATCCAGATGCCGCAGTTCTTCGCCGTCGTGCTGATGCTGTCGATACTGGGCATTCTGATCTACGTTCTGTTCTTCTTCATTGGGAAGAAGTGGGCAAGCTGGGAGGCTTAACGATGAGCAAGACCAGACGCGGGCAGGAACGGCAGTAAGACTGCATCGTCAACTCAAGGGGAATGCCATGAACAAGATGACATCAATGCCTATGAACCGACGCTACTTCCTTCAGGTCACGGGCGCGGGCCTCGTAAGCGCGACCGCGCTCGGCGGGTCGGCAAGTCGTGCCCGTGCGGAGGCCTATGACGGGTTCACCTGGATCTCGCCGCGCGGCACACTTGAAGTGCTCGACGACTATCCTTACTGGGTAGCGAAGAAGGCCGGATATTTCGGTGATCTCAACACAGAGATGCAGCCCGGCCCATCGGACGGAACCGCGACCGTGAAATTCGTGGATGTCGGCCAGGCCGACATGGGTTTCCCGTCACCCGGCATTTTCTCATTCGCCATCCAGAACGGGATGAAGTTGAAATCCGTCTTCCATATGGGCGCGCGCGACACCTTCTCCTTCGCGTTCCGCAAGGGCGAGGGCATGGCCGACCTCAAGGGCCTGGAAGGCAAGACGATCCTGCTGGGATCTGCCGCGTGGCAGTCGATCACCGACCCAATGCTGGCTGCCCAGGGCGTCGATGTCTCGAAGGTCAAATATGTCGAGGCAGGTTGGCCGACCTGGGGTACGGCGCTTGCAAGCGGACAGGGCGACGCTGCCCTTTCCTGGGAAGGTCTTCGGGCTGAATGGATCGCGACCGGTCTCAAATTCGACTATTGGCTCGGCGTCCAGAAGTCCAAGATGCCCGCAAACACCTTCGTCGTTCGCTCCGCCGATCTCGAAGACCCGGACAAGAAAGCCTTCCTCGAAAAGTATCTGCGTGGCTGGGCGATGGGCCTCGAATTCGGCCACCAGAACCCGCGCGCTGCGGTCGAGGCAGTGTTCGAGCAGTTCCCTGCATTTGCCAAGAACACCGGTCCCGAGCTCGGCACGACCTCGCTTCTTCAGCAGGACAACGTGTTCCGTGGAGACATGGACAAGCGCGAAGGCTGGGGCTGGCATGACATGGCCAGCTGGCAGGGCTTCTTTGATGAAATCCTGAAGATCGGACAAATCAAGGAGCCGGTGAAGGCAGAGGACGTCTGCACCAACGAACTCATCAAGAGTGCCAACGACTTCGACCACGCCAAGGTCAAGGCAGACGCGGACGCCTATAAGCTCACGGAAGCCTTTGCGGCAATCGACGTGGAAAACGTCCGCGCTCACATGTTTGACGACGCAGTCTGATACCAAAGTCATGGGCCGGACGAGCACGGCTCTTCCGGCCCATTTCTGCATGATTATCGAGACATTTAAGCAGTGATGGGTGGCGGCGAGTACGCCGCTCATGTCCACGCATTATCGGGAGGGCACCTTGCCGGACAAAGTGAAAATTCTCGTCGTCGGCCTCGGCAACATGGGCGCATCTCACGCAAGCGCCTATCATCGCAATCCAGGTTTCGAGATCGTGGGCATCATGAGCCGTTCGATCAAGTCGAAGCCGGTTCCCGACGAATTGAAGGGCTATCCACTTTATGAGGACTACGATCAGGCGCTGAAGGAAACCAGGCCAGATGCAGTTTCGATCAACTCCTGGCCGAACACCCATGCCGAATATGCATTGAAAGCCTTCGACGCCGGCTGTCACGTGTTCATGGAAAAGCCGATCGCCACCAATATCGAGGACGCCGAAAAAGTCGTCGCTGCCGCCCGCGCCAAGAACAAGAAACTTGTGCTGGGATACATCCTGCGCGTCCACCCCTCCTGGATCAAGTTTATCGAGATGGGCAAGACGCTGGGCAAGCCACTGGTCATGCGTCTGAACCTGAACCAGCAGTCAAGCGGACCTGCATGGCACTGGCACAAAAACCTGATCGACTCCCTGATCCCGATTGTCGATTGCGGTGTGCACTATGTCGACGTCATGTGTCAGTTGACCGGCGCCAAGCCTGTGCGCGTTCACGGCATCGGAGCGAAATTGTGGGCGGAAGCCGACAAGGACAATTACGGGCACCTGCATGTCACTTTCGACGATGGCTCCGTGGGCTGGTATGAAGCAGGATGGGGTCCGATGATGAGTGAGGTCGCCTATTTTGTGAAGGATGTCGTGGGTCCCAAAGGCGCAGTCTCTATCGTTGCCAATCAGGGCTCAAGCGCCAAGGAAACCGACGAACTTTCGGATTCGGCAGATATCGACAAACACACCAAGACCGATGCGATCAAGATTCACCACGCATCGGTCGACAAGGACAAGAACTGGAGCAAGCCGGACGAGATACTCTCGATGACCGACGAACCCGGACATCAGGAGCTTTGCGACCGCGAGCAGGCCTTCTTCCTGAAGGCGATCCAGGAAGATCTCGACCTCTCGGAATCCATGGACGCAGCCGTCAACAGCCTGCGCATAGTCCTGGCAGCCGAAGAATCCATCGAGAAGAAGAAGGCGATCGATCTCGCTTAGACGGATGCGTGCAATCCTTGCGTGACGGTCCCGGCCGTCACGCCCGGTCGCGTGTGAGCGACTCGATCTCCCGCCTGGCCTGGTCAACCAGTTCATCGATGGCACGCGATCCGTTCAGCATCACGGCACGTTCGTCGGCTTGCGGCGGCTCCAATATCGCGAACTGGCTTTCAACAAGGCTCGCTGGCATGAAGTGGCCCTGTCGCGAGCCAACGCGCCTGCTCGCCGTTTCTCGGTCCACTTCAGGATAGACGAAGACCACACTTGGCGCGTGCCCGCGCAATTGATCACGATAGATGCGCTTGAGTGCCGAACAGGCGGCAACGACACTTTCCCCGCGGCGAACAGAACTCGACATCTCTGAACCGATACGGTCGAGCCAGCCCACGCGCAGCTCGTCCGTCAAAGGCCGACCGCTTGCCATGCGCGCGACATTCTCGGGCGGATGCAGACTGTCTCCCTCGATGAAGCGGCATCCCATCCTCTGCGCCAGCAGGCTTCCGATTGCAGTTTTCCCGCAACCGGCCACACCCATCACGACGATCACCCGAGCCCGTCTGGCCCCAGGCGCCGCATCATCCACTGGCGTCATCCCCTGCTTGCCGGCGTGCGGCCATAAAGCAGCAACATCGCGACAATGACGATGCCGTAGGTGATCTGACGCCCCGCCTCAGGCATCTGCATCACGGACAGGATGGACTGAAGCAGCGTGATCAGAATGACACCCGCGACGGTTCCAAGATAGGAGCCACGTCCGCCAAGGATCGATGTGCCGCCAAGCACGACCGCAGCAATGGCCGGCAAGAGATAGGCGTCGCCCATTGATTGCGCTGCCTTGGAGGCATATCCTGCCAGAAGCACGCCACCGAAGGCACTCAATCCCCCCGCCACGGCGAATGCGATGAGAACCACCCGACGCGTGTCAATACCCGAAAGATAAGCGGCCCGCTCGCGATTGCCGATGGCGTAGACCGACCGACCGAATGTCGTGCGTGTCAGGATGAAAACCATCGCTGCACCGATCAGCGCCCACACGACCACCGCGTTTGGAACGGCAGGTATCAGCGCGCCTGTCGCAAGCCATCGCATCGCCGGGGTTGCGGAGTCCTGCGGCGAGAAGCCGCCCGTATAGACGACCATCAATCCCTGAGCGACCGCGTTGGTCGCAAGTGTTACGATCATCGAGGGAATGCGCAGATAGGCCACGCCAAAGCCGCTGACCAAGCCGATCAGGACGCCGCATAAAACCCCGAAGGGAATGGCCAATGCAGCGCCGATTGGCCCATAGGCAGCCGCAGCGCAAGCCATCATCGCGCCTGTCGAGACAACCCATGGAACCGACAGATCGATCTGGCCCATCAGGACGACGAGCATCATTCCCGTGGCGATCACGCCGAGGAAGGACGCCACCTTGAGCTGCTGCAGCAGATACTCAGGCGACAGAAAGCTCGTCGAATAGAAACTACCCACGATCAGCAACAGAAGGATGCAGGCGAAGGCTGTCGTCACCGCGGGATCGAGACGGCGCATGAATTTCGGCATCCGGTCGACAAAACGCACCGAGGTCATGTCGGTCATCCGAACCACTCCAGTCGGTTGCGAACGCGAAACAGTGCAAACGCTCCCAGGCTAACGGCAAGCAACAGAACCACGCCCTGGAACAGGGGCTGCCACAGCGCATCGAAATCAAAGACGAACAACAGATCGCCGATGGTTCGGAAGGCGAACGCCCCGAAGATTGCACCAATGGCGCTGCCCTTGCCGCCATAAAGCGAAACGCCGCCCAGCACCACCGCGGCGATGGAAAACAGCGTATAGGCGTTGCCGCTCGCATAGGCGGCGTCTCCGGTATAGGTGAAGAAGGTGAGGAACAGGCCGCCGATCGCAGCCAGCAACCCGCCGAGCGTATAGGCCAGAAACTTGCCGCGCTTGATCGGCATGCCGGACATGTAGGCGGCGACTTCGGAAGACCCCGACGCGTAGGCGGCGCGACCATAGACCGAGCGGCTGAACGGTACCCAGACCACCAGCACGATGACAATAAGGGCCATCAGGCTGGCTGGCATGAATCCGAACAGCTTCGATGTCAGCGCATCCGCCAGATCTTCATTGACCGACCCGCCCGGAGTCGGACGCAGCAACAACGCCAGACCGAAATAGACGGCGCCGGTGGCAATGGTGGCGACAATCGGTTGGAGACGCCCGTAAATGACGATTGCGCCATTCAACGCACCGCACAAGGCTCCGACCACCAGCACGCCAACCACGCCGAGCGTCGTTTCGAACGGATTGCCCACCACGATCCAGGACGCCAAGCAGTTTGTCAGCAGAAAGATCATGCCGACCGACAGGTCGATGCCTGCCGTTATCACCACCAATGTCTGGGCCATGGCAATGAAGGCGAGCAAGACACCCTTGTTGGATGCCGTCTGCACGACATTGGCATTGAAGCCGGCAGGATGATTTGCCGTGTAGACAATGAACATCAGAATGAAGATGCCAAGGGCAAGCAGGGTGCCCCTTTGCTCCGCGAACCAGTACCGCCACTCGCTCATGCACGCCCCCCAACACGGGCCGCCGCTTCGGCCGTGGAAATGTTCAGCGCACTCGCAATAAGATTGTGCACGTTGATCTCATCCCCGGCGAGTTCACGCTTCACCTCGCCATCATAGAGCACGAGAACGCGATCGCAGCAGCCGATCAGTTCGTCATAATCCGTCGAATAGAAGATGATGGCCGCGCCATCGTCGGCAAGCCGCCTCAACAGTTGATAGATTTCCTGCTTGGTACCCACATCAATTCCGCGCGTCGGATCGTTCAGCAGAATGATGCGCGGTTGCCGCATCAGCCATTTGGCGATGACGACCTTTTGCTGGTTTCCTCCAGACAACGCGCCGACCGGGATATCGACACCGGCCGTGCGAATGGCGAGCAGTTTCACCATTTCGTCGATCAGCGCATTCTCCTTGGCAGTATCGATGATGCCGAATGCGTTTGAGACGCGGTCCAGCGCCGCGAATGAAAGGTTTTCGCGCACCGTCATCGGCAGCATGAGACCTTCCGTCTTGCGATCCTCCGGGATGAGAGCCATGCCGCATTTTGCACCCCGGGCTTTCGAGGGACTGGAGATCATCTCCGGCTTGCCGTCGACCTTCACCTCCCCTGTTGTTCCTCTCAGCACACCAAAGAGAGCGAGAAGAAGCTCGCGCTGTCCCTGGCCGTCGAGACCGCCGAGACCCACCACTTCTCCGGGACGAACCGCAAAGCTGATATCGCGCAGGCGACCGATCCAGCCGAGGCCCTGGCATTCCAGCACGGGCGGCTGGTCGACCTGCCTCACAGGCTTCGGAGGAAACACATGATTGTATTCCCGGCCAATCATCAGCTCGACGACCTCGTCATCGGTCTTCGTGCCCGCCTTATAGGTCGCAACATAGTTTCCATTGCGGAACACAGTGCAATCGTCTGCCAGTTCGGCAATCTCGTGCATGCGGTGCGAGATGTAGAGGAGCGCCAGCCCCTCGTCCCGCAACCGCTTCAAGACGTCGATAACTTTCTTGACGTCGGCGGCGGTCAGCGCAGACGTTGCTTCGTCGAGAATGAGAATACGCGGCTTGCGCGCCAGCGCCTTTGCGATTTCCACCATCTGACGACGAGACAACGGCAGGTCCTTGACCAGCGCCGAAGGATGAATGTCCGAAGCCCCCGCTCGCGCCAGCGCGTCTTCGGCCAGCTTGCGCTGCGTGGCCCGGTCGATCATGCCGAAACGCATCGGAGGATCCGAAACGATGATGTTGTCGGCGACGCTGAGATCCGGAATCAGCGACAGTTCCTGAAAAATACAGACGATACCGGCGTCATTGGCAGCGGCGGGAGATGCGAAGCTCACATCGCGCCCGTCGAAGATCATTCGACCCTCGTCCGGCGCAACGACCCCCGACATGACCTTGATCAAGGTCGACTTGCCTGCTCCATTCTCACCGAGCAACGCATGGATGCGTCCCGCTCGCAGCGTCAGGCTGGCATCCTCCAACGCAGTGACGCCACCATACCGCTTGGAGATTCCCTCCATACGGAACAAGGGTTCAGCCTGACCGGTCTGCATCAGCCGTCCTCACCTGCAAGACACTTTTTAATCGAAGGAGACACGCATGGGCGACAAATGTCTGTCGCCCATGCTTGACCCAGGTTCTACTGGTTTTCCTTGCTCTGGCCCATGATCTCCTGCGCGGTGAAGTTGATGCCGCAGGTCGGGAAGGAGTTGCCGACGAAGAAATTGTCGGATTCGGCGGGATAGAAATCTTCGCCTTCCTTGAAGTTCGGGTCCTCGTTGATCGCGAGAGGCAACTTGACGGCCTGCGGAACGACTTCACCTTCGAGTGCCGTGATCGCTGTCTTGATGGCGACAGCCACCTGAGCAGGACCGGAGCCAGCAGACGAACACTTCAGACCTTCGCTGGAGTATTTCGCGCAGAACTTGCGGAAACCGTTCTCGGTCTCTCCGCCGAACGGAACGAATGGATGGCCCGCATCCATCATGGCCTGCACCACGCCGGTGTCGCCACCCTGCGCGGTAATGCCATCGAACTTCTTGTGAACCGCGAGAGCATCAGCGGTCGCCTTCTGCGCGGTTGGGTCATCCCACTTGCCATAGACCTCGACGACGTCCCAGTTCTTGCCGCTCGCATCGAAGACTTCATGAATGCCATTGTGGCGATCGGTGTCGACCGAGGTACCGGCAACGCCACGCACCTCGAGGATCTTGCCCCCATCCGGAATGTGCTTCACGAGCCAGTTGCCCCAAAGCTCGCCAAGACCCTTCTGATCAACATTCACGTTGATCGCGTCCTCGGTGTCCAGGATGTTGTCGAATGCCACGAGAACCACGCCCGCATTCTTGGCACGCTTGATAACGGGCGCGAACGCGGTTGGGTTCTGCGCGTTGACGACAATCGCGTCGTAGCCGGAATCGATGAAATTGTTGATCGCGGAAATCTGCGCAGGCACATCTTCGCCTGTCGACACGACCTTGAATTCCTTGAGCTTGGCGGCCACTTCAGGCTGCGCAGCATAGGCCTTCGCTGTCTGGATCATCTGGATACGCCAGGTGTTGGCAATGTATCCGTTGGCAAGGGCGATGCGATATGGCCCTTCCTTCTTGGGGAATTTGAAGAACTTGGTGTCGGCCTGCCATGGTGCGAAGCACTCGGCGTCTGCGGCCGGGCCGGACACCACTTCCGGTTCTGCAAAGGCGGTGGACTGCAGCAGGAACAGCGCGGTGGCTGCGCATGCGCCTTTCATGAGTGACTTAAGCATTGTGTCCTCCCAGACATGTTTCATGCAAACAATGGCGACAGAAATCGACTGAGGTAGCGGTTCTCCACGACAACAGGTCGCGTCGCTCCAGGTCACTTCCGCAGTCGTATTCCCCACCAAGACCTCGATGCGGAAGCTCGGGTCTCCTCCCCTGCCCGCAACGGCCGTTAATTGGTAGCGCTACCAGATTGCATTGTAAAGCGCCCAGAATGCTCAATCACACGGAAGACCGCGAGGACTTCAGAGTCAGGCTCCGCGTTGGGTACTTTCACGGATTTCGAGTTTGAACCCGACATCGACGACGCGCGTCTCGGGCCGCTCGCCCGCCATTGCCGCCCGCGCCATGTCAATCGCGCGTCTGCCGATCTGATGGCGGTAGGTACGAACGCTGGTGATGGAAGGATAGGCGACCTTCATCATCTCAAGATCATTGAAGCCAGCAATCCCGATCTTGTCAGGGACCCCAAGTGCAGCACGATTGCATTCGAAAAGAACGCCCAGCGCGATATCGTCATTGTTGCAGAATACTGCGTCCAGCGTCGGTACTCTTGCGATAGCCTCGCGAAACATTTCGCGTCCGAAGGTCACGCTGGAGGGCTGGGTACTCGTTGTGATGAGACGCGGGTCCGAAAGCCCGGCCTCCGTCATTGCGGCCTTGTAGCCGGCAAGACGCCTCTGCGATCTGGGATCCATCCGGGCGCCAATGAATGCGACCTCGCGATAACCAACCTCGATCATGTGCCGGGTGACCGCGCGGCCGCTATCGAAGTGGGAGAACCCTACCATCATGTCGATGGGATCTTCGCCAAGCTCCATGATCTGCACCACGGGACAGGAGGCGGCTTCCAGGATGGCGCGCGCGCCGGGCGTCTGGTCGACGCCGGAGACGATCAACGCGGAAGGTCGCTGTCCCAGGAAGACGCGCAGAAGGCGTTCTTCCTCCATGCCGGAATAGTGCGTATCTCCCAACAGCACCTGCAGATTGCTGTCGCCCAACCCGTCATAGATACCACTGACGACCTCGGCGAACACATTGTTGGTCAAGGATGGAATGAGAACCCCGATGACATCGGCACGGGCCGATGCAAGCGCCCTTGCATTGCTGTCGGGCACATAGCCGAGTTCCTCCACCGCACTCGCGATCTGCTTGCGCAACTCGATGGAAACGCGGTCGGGTTCGCGTAGCGCGCGTGAGACGGTGATCGCGCCCACACCAGCGCGCTTTGCGACATCGGCGATGGTCGGCCTGCCTGCACCTCGCCTGCTTCGCTGACGCAAGGGGGCATCGCTCATGAGACAACGCTCTTGTCGACTGCCGCACATATGTGCGCGCGCATGCACAGATCAGCAGATTTGAATGTCGCTTTTCCCCTCATGATGCGAACTCATACCAGTCCGCCACCATATTGGCGAGGTGAAGAAATTAGTGTCGCGGCATCGGGCCGGCTATTCCGCAGCGTCCAATCGCGGCTGCAGCCCGCCAGCGGACTCGATGAAGGCGATGATCTGGTCGAGCCCTTTGCGCCGCAGCATGTCTGTAAAAACGAAGGGTCGTTGCCCACGCTGCTTCAGCGTATCGGTCTCCATGATTTCGAGATTGGCCCCGACATGGGGGGCGAGATCCATCTTGTTGATGATGAGGAGATCGGAACGGGTGATGCCGGGACCACCCTTGCGCG
Organism: Rhizobiaceae bacterium; assembly: GCA_023953905.1. Lineage (GTDB taxonomy): Bacteria > Pseudomonadota > Alphaproteobacteria > Rhizobiales > Rhizobiaceae > Arvimicrobium. The sequence continues at coordinate 190,761 of JAMLJA010000003.1, forward strand.
GTATTTTCTCGCCTCCGGCAACATCGATCACATAGAGCGTTATGTCGGCAAGATCCGGCGAAAATGTCGCTGCGAGATTGTCGCCGCCAGATTCGATGAAGACCACGTCCAGATCGGGAAAGCGCCGCCGCATCTCTGCGATTGCCGCCAGATTGATCGACGCATCTTCCCGGATCGCCGTATGCGGGCACCCTCCGGTCTCAACGCCAAGAATTCGCTCTTCCGGCAGCGCCTGGACGCGGCTCAGGATAAGGGCATCTTCCTTGGTGAAAATGTCGTTGGTGACCACCGCGACCGAGTAGCGGTCACGCATCGCTTTGCAGAGCATTTCCGTAAGGGTGGTCTTACCGACGCCGACCGGTCCGCCAATTCCAACCCTCAAGGGACCGGTTGAACTCATGATCTGAACACCCGCGAATATTGAACTTCGTGTCTCATTGCAGCGATCTCGGAGAGGAATGTTGCCGAGCCCAGACTATCGAGCGTGGAGCCTGCAGCTCGCTCCGCGGTCGCCAGCAAAACAGGCTCGAGTTCCGCGATGGCGCCAACCCCGTCGCGCTGCCCCAACGGCACGAGGCGAACCGCCGCCTGGATGAGATTGGAGGAATAGGCGTGAAGAAATGAGCCAAGCGCCTGATCGAGCGCGATGCCGTGTCGTGCGGCCATCCGACCGACGGCGACCGGATAGGCAACGCTCACATCTTGAGAATCGAGCGATGCAGGTCCGGCAGTTGAGGCAGCGGACCAGTCGCTTGACGCGCTGGCAAATGCATCGCCCTGCAACATGGTCTCCATATGCCGTTCGCGAGAAGCGGCCAAAGCCTCCGAAAGCTCGGCAACCACATCCCCGCCATTGCCGGCAGTTTCACTGCGCCACGCCTCGGCCAGAAGCACAGCGTCATTCCATCCCGAGCCGCGTTCGATAATGTCTTGAAGCCACGACACCAGGCTTGGCCGATCGCAGACCACACCATCATGGATCGCGCGTTCGATCCCATGACTGTAGGAAAACGCCCCGATCGGAAAGGCCGGCGAGAGCCATGTCATCAGCCGCAGCAGTGTGACCTGCGGCGTCGCCTCACGCATGGTTATGACCATAGTGAGGATCGCCGGGAAGCCGGCCATGCGCATCGGCCTCGCCATGACCCTCATGGTGATGGTGGGCATGATGGTGGTGGTGATCGTGCCCGCCATGGGTGCCGTGCCCGGAATAGGCGCCCCGCAAGGGATTGAAAGGCTCGACCTTCTCAATAACTGTGGCGCCGAGACCTTCGAGCATGTCTTTTATGACGTGATCGCGCAGGATCAAGATACGATCCCGCTCGATCGCGGCTGGCAGATGCCTGTTGCCGATATGCCAGGCAAGTTCGCTCAGATGCAGTGCATCGCGAGGCCTGACCTCATAGATCTCCTCGGAAGGTGCGACGATGCCGACATGACGACCGTCATCGAGCACCAGAAGATCACCATCATTAAGCGCTGCCGGCTCCAGAAGATCGACGAGAAGCTGGCCACCATTCCTTAGCGACAAGACGCGCCGTCTCAAATGCCGCTCGTCATGCTCGAGGACGATTTCATCGAACGGTTCGAGATTATTCGTGGCAGTCCCCGCGCGAAGGAAACTGCCTGCACGTGGGAGTTTTGTGAAGTCGGTGTTCAATGAGAGTTTCATGGGGCAGTTCTAGAACAGAAAATATCGCTGCGCCATCGGCAGTTCGGATGCGGGTTCACAGGTCAGCAACTCGCCGTTTGCGCGCACTTCGTAGGTTTCCGGATCAACTTCGATCCGTGGAGTGGCGTTGTTCAGGATCATGGATGCCTTGGACAATCCGCCGCGGGTGTTCTCGACGGCGACCATTTCCTTCTCCACGCCGATCCTCTGGCGAAGCCCCAGATCCAGCGCCGCCTTGCTGACGAAAGTCACCGATGATGCCGCCGGCGCCTTGCCGTATCCGCCAAACATATAGCGATAGTGCATAGGCTGGGGTGTGGGGATGGAAGCATTGGGATCGCCCATCGGAGCCGCCGCAATCGTCCCGCCGACCAGCACCATCTCGGGTTTGACGCCAAAGAACGCCGGGTTCCAGAGAACCAGATCTGCGCGCTTGCCGACCTCGACAGAGCCGACTTCTTTCGAAAGTCCCTGCGCGATTGCCGGGTTGATCGTATATTTGGCGATGTAGCGGCGCACACGCAGATTGTCGTTGTCGCCCTCTTCCTCGGCCAGCCGTCCACGCTGAACCTTCATCTTGTGGGCTGTCTGCCATGTGCGGATCGCCACTTCTCCGACGCGCCCCATTGCCTGGCTGTCAGAAGAAATGATCGAGAACGCGCCGAGATCATGGAGGATATCTTCCGCCGCAATCGTCTCCTTGCGGATGCGGCTCTCAGCGAATGCAATGTCCTCGGGAATGGAGGGGCTGAGATGATGGCAGACCATCAGCATGTCGAGATGTTCAGCAATCGTGTTCTTGGTGTAAGGCCGCGTTGGATTGGTGGACGAAGGAATGACGTTTGGAAGTCCGCACACCTTGATGATGTCGGGCGCATGTCCGCCGCCCGCTCCCTCGGTATGAAATGCGTGAATGGTCCTGCCCTTGAATGCCGCGACCGTGTCCTCGACAAACCCGCTTTCGTTGAGCGTGTCGGTGTGGATCATCACCTGAACGTCGTAATCGTCGGCGACAGACAGACAGTTGTCGATGGCGGCAGGTGTCGTGCCCCAGTCTTCATGCAGCTTGAGCGCGCAGGCGCCCCCTTCGATCATCTCGACCAGCGCGGCCGGCTTTGAGGCATTTCCCTTGCCAGACAGCCCAAGATTGATCGGAAACGCATCGAACGACTGGATCATGCGTGCGAGGTGCCAAGGGCCCGGCGTGCAGGTCGTCGCCAGCGTGCCGTGGGCAGGCCCGGTGCCTCCTCCAAGCATCGTCGTGATGCCCGACATCAGCGCCTCTTCTATCTGTTGCGGGCAGATAAAATGAATATGCGCATCGATGCCGCCTGCAGTGAGAATTTTGCCCTCGCATGCAATCGCCTCTGTGCCGGGGCCGATGATGATGTCCACGCCCGGCTGGGTATCGGGATTGCCCGCCTTGCCGATTGCGACGATCCTGCCATCCTTGAGGCCGACATCGGCCTTCACGATGCCCCAATGATCAACGATCAGAGCATTGGTTATTACGGTGTCGACGGCACCTTCGGCTCGAGACACCTGGCTCTGTCCCATGCCGTCGCGGATCACTTTGCCGCCGCCGAATTTTACCTCCTCGCCATAGGTGGTAAGGTCTCTCTCCACCTCGATGATCAACTCGGTATCGGCAAGACGAACGCGATCCCCGGTTGTCGGGCCATACATTGCGGCGTAGGCAGCGCGCGGAAGGCTAGCGGGCATCGCGGTTTCCTGAAAATGGGACGCAGGGAAGGGTTCGAACGACCACTCTCGTCTTCCCGGCAATGTGGGGAAACGTGACGCGGCCTCTTGGATCACAAAATCGTCGACTTAGATTGTTAGTATCTCGCACACGCGAAAAACACGTTCGCCCCCGTCGCAGGAGTTGAGGGAAATGAAGTATTTTGCATCGGTCGGTCAGGCCGGTTCCGCCTTTGGTCGTGTCGCCCTGGCATTGGCGCTTGTCGGCGCGATGACCGGCGGCGGAAACGCCCAGGGAACGGACAGCAAGGCGGCCATCGATGCCATCGTCGGGTCCGAAGTCCAGGAAGAAGAGGCCCGCGCGGTCGCCGACGCAGACAAGGTCATCGCGGCTATAGACAAGACCGGCGACGCGATCGGTTTCGTTCGCAAAGTGACGAAACTCGACACGGTCGAGATCGTTTTTCTGAAAGATTCCAGCGCTGCGGAAGGTGGCCTGCCAGCAAATATTCAGGCAAAATTGGATGCCAAACAGAGTGAAGTCGCTGAGTTGCGCAAGGAACTGGAAGGCAATGCGATGCTTTTCCACGCGATCGATTCTCGCCAGATCCTGATGCAGGACGTGGTGGCGATCGATTTTGATGGCGAGACGAGTGTGACAATCTACACGACGGCCAAGCCTGCGAGTTGAGAGGTCGACGCTCTGGTTAGGACGTCGAAGGGGCCTCGATCCGACATGGGAGGTCAGCCTTGCTCGCTCATGGCTGGCTACGTCATTCTCCATCAGAGCTTTCCCATCACCTTCTGCTGAAAGCCGTATACCTCCCGATTTCCCCCGAACGGCACGAGGCGCACTTCACGCACCTGACCGGGCTCGAACCGAACGGCAGTGCCGGCCGCAATATCGAGCCGCATGCCACGCGTCGTCTCACGGTCGAACTCAAGGCCCTCATTCGTCTCGAAGAAGTGGTAGTGCGAGCCAACCTGAATCGGTCGATCTCCCGTATTGGCGACCTTGACGGTGACTGGCGTGGCGCCTTCATTGATCAAGATGTCGCCATTGGCTGGAAATATCTCTCCGGGGATCATCTCCTTCAAGCTCCGGTGACGAGCAGGAGACCAGTGAGGGCGGTCAGCCCGCCCGCAGCACGCGCAATAAAGCGGCCAGCATTGCCACCGAATAGCGCTGTCAGGCCGATGCAGAGCCCCACGCCGAGAGCGTGAAGCATCGCGGTAGCCAGGGCAAACCCCACAGAGAAGGATAGCGCGCCCGCATTGCCCAGCTCCGCGCCATGAGCGTAGCCGTGGAACAGGGCGAAGAACCCAACCATCAGCATTCCCATGGTTGTAGGCACCTGCAGCGCGATCATTGCGAGCAGGCCGATAACCACCACCGACGCCGCGACAACAGGCTCGACGAATGGCAGCCCGATGCCGAAAAGCGCGGCCACGAACCCGAGCAGCATCGTCCCTACAAAGGCGGCAGGCACGAGCCACATCGAAACGCGGCCCAAAGAAGCGGCCCACAAGCCTACCGCCACCATAGCGAGAATATGATCGAGACCGAGAAGCGGATGGGAGAGGCCGGCCGCGAACGATCCGTGTTCGATGGGATTGAGATGCGCGAATGCCGGCAGCGAAGATGCCGCGACAATGAAGCCCGTAAGCGAAAGTCTTCTGAACATGGAGAGCGTCCTGTTTGTCTGAGCCTATGCCGCATCCTGGCTGGGTCGGCAGCCCTCGGCCTTGAACACGCGTTGTGTGGAGGCCGGATGCTTGGCAAGCATTGTCGGCGTTCTGATTGGCCTTGCCACGAGACCGCCACCGCAATTTGGGCAGATGCCGCCAAGTACGTCGCGCGCGCAATCGAGACAGAACGTGCATTCGAACGTGCAGATCAGCGCCTCGCGACTATCAGGTGGAAGATCCCTGTCACAGCATTCGCATCCGGGCCTGAGTTCCAGCATGGGACTTCCTATCGCAGCGGTTCATGAACGGTGACGAGCTTCGTTCCATCCGGAAACGTGGCTTCCACCTGAACGTCATGGATCATGTCGGCGACGCCTTCCATCACCTGATCACGCGTGACGACATGTGCGCCGGCCTCCATGAGGTCAGCAACGGAGCGTCCATCGCGGGCGCCCTCGACGACGTAGTCGGTAATCAGGGCAATGGCTTCCGGATGGTTCAGCTTGACCCCGCGCTCAAGGCGCCGACGCGCGACCATGGCGGCCATGGATATCAATAGCTTGTCTTTTTCGCGAGGCGTCAGATTCATGCGTGCGGACTCATAATTGCCATACCTTGGGAAGCGGCCGTCCCTTCATCAGAAGAGACAGCGCCGGAATAAGTCTGGAGCGTAGTTCAAGGCTGTCGGGTGCCGCAATCCGGGCCAGCAACTTTCCGCCCCACGCGCTCGCACCACCACCCTCGCCCAGCACATCGCGCAGGGGATCGAGCAGCGCGTCCATGTCCAGGCCCGTGAAGATGATGGTCGCCATCGCGCGGTTTCCGCCCAGCACGGCCGGTCGAACAAGTTGATCGGCGATATCGCCTTCCAGCCGAACATCGTCGGCAAACAGCAATCTACCCTCGCGCCGGATTCGCCAACGATCGTGAAAGCTCCCCGAGCGCACCGATTCTCCCATTGCCGTCCGGCCGAACAGCACGGCCTCAACGGCAAGAAACTCGCTGCTGCCGGCAAGATCCACCTCCAGGCGACGCCTCAGCATTCCCCCATTGAACAGGATGGTCTCCTGCGGCAACCAGTCCAGCCGCGCGCCGTTCCCGAGAGCCAGTCTTGTCGACACCTCGGCAGGGCCTGCGATCGATCGGTAGACCCGCTCACATGCCTGAGTGGTGGCGACAAGAGCGGCTTCCGCATCAAGCGTGATCTCGGTGGAGAAGCTGTCTCCTCCTGCCAAGCCACCGGCGGTGTTGATCAGCACAACCTCGGGAGGTTGCCAGAAGGCGCGCGGCAGCCGCGCCTTGGCGGAACCCTCCTGGTATAGGGTCTTCAGCGCGGTGATGTCCCCGCGCCGCCCAAATGCCAGGCACAAAGCACCGTTGGCCCGCTGCAGGCGCGCGGGGGCGACCGGCGTGTCAAATGGTGAGATGTCGACGAACATCCGGATCGTCCAGTCCTTCCGCGCCGCCAGTGTAGACCACTTCGCCACGATCCATGATTGCGACCTTGTCCGCAAGCTCCCGCGCGAAATCCAGGTACTGCTCCACCAGCAAAATGGTCATGCCCATCGAATCGCGAAGAAAGCGGATCGCCCTTCCGATATCCTTGATGATCGAAGGCTGAATGCCTTCCGTCGGCTCGTCCAGCACCAGAAGCTTCGGCCGCATGACCAGCGCCCTGCCAATGGCGAGCTGTTGCTGCTGTCCACCCGAGAGATCTCCGCCGCGCCGTGAAAGCATCTGCTGCAGAACAGGAAAGAGCTCGAACACATATTCGGGCACGTTGCGCTCACCACGCCTCAAAGGCGCGTAACCGGTCTCAAGATTTTCGCGAACCGTAAGGAGCGGAAATATCTCGCGCCCCTGTGGAACGAAACCGATGCCCGACCGGGCGCGATCGTACGCCGCGCTCCGGTCGAGCGCCTTCCCCTCGAAGGCTATGCTTCCCGATGTCAGCCTGTTGTGGCCAACGATCGATCTCATCAAACTTGTCTTCCCGACCCCGTTTCGCCCGAGCACGCAGGTGATCTTGCCGGCAGGAACGGTGAGCGACACGCCGCGCAATGCCTGAGCCGCACCATAGTGCAGCGTCGCGTCCCGAACCTCGAGCGTGGTCCCCTCAGGCTCCAAAATCCTGGCAGTTTCAACATCGACTATCGTCGTAGCCTCAGCCATTCGCCCGCCTTCCCGGCACATGGTCCCCCCGCTCCCTCGTCACCGGAGCAACGAGGGTGGCAGGCGTCCCCGCCGGCCAAGGGAGGTTGGAGGATTTCAGGTTTCGTCTGTCGACACGCGTCTCAGCCGGACCGTGAGGCACAATAGCGAAGCGGGTGTTGCCCAATGCTCCCGTTGCTGAGAGCAGTGCCAGTTCACTTGGAATTCGCCACCACATCATCAACGCCCCAGATACACTTCAACGACGCGTTCATCCGCCGACACGAAGTCGAGCGTACCTTCCGAAAGGACGGAGCCTTCGTGCAGGCAGGTCACCTTGACGCCGAGCTCGCGCACGAAATGCATGTCGTGCTCGACCACGATCACCGAATGGGTTTCGTTGATGTCCCGGAGCAGACGTGCCGTTTCCTCGGTCTCGGCATCCGTCATTCCCGCCACCGGCTCGTCGACCAGCAGCAGTTTCGGATCCTGGGCCAGAAGCATCCCGATCTCGAGCCATTGCTTTTGACCATGAGAGAGGTTGGCGGCGAGTTCGTAGCGCTTGTCGCCGAGCCGGATCACCTCGAGGATGTGGTCGATATGCTTGACCTCGGACGCGGTGCGCCGATGGAAAAGCGCCGGGAAGATCGATCGAGGGCCCTTGAGGGACAAGACAAGATTGTCCTCGATCGTATGGCTCTCAAAGACAGTCGGCTTCTGAAACTTGCGGCCGATGCCCATCATCGCGATGTCGGCCTCATCGTGTCGCGTCAAATCGATCTGCCCATCGAAGAACACTTCGCCGACATCCGGTCTGGTCTTGCCGGTGATGATGTCCATCATCGTCGTCTTGCCGGCGCCATTCGGCCCAATGATTGCGCGCATCTCGCCCTTGTCGAGAACCAGCGAGAGATTGTTGATCGCCTTGAATCCATCGAACGACCGCGAAACACCGTCGAGATAGAGAATTGTGCCGCTTTTCGACATGAGCCTCACTCCGCCGGCTGAGGCTCGGCGTTGCCGCCAGACTGCGCTTGGGTCTGCCCTACCCTGACGACGACCTCGCCCTGATCATCAGGTATTTCGTCGGCTTGGGATGGCGATCGCCACTTGAGCTTGCCCGACCATTGATCCCATAGGCCAAGAATGCCCTTCGGCATGAAGAGCGTGACGAAAACAAACAGCCCTCCAAGTGCGAACAGCCAGAATTCGGGAAATGCTCCCGTGAAGAAAGACTTTCCGGCGTTGACGAGCACGGCGCCGATGATCGGCCCGACAATCGTTCCCCGGCCACCGACTGCGGTCCAAATCACCACCTCGATGGAATTGGCCGGCTCGAACTCGCCCGGATTGATGATCCCGACCTGCGGCACATAGAGCGCACCCGCAATGCCGGCCATGACGGCTGAGACGGTGAACGCGAACAGTTTAACATTTTCCGCGCGCCATCCCAAAAAGCGGGTCCGGCTCTCCGCGTCGCGCACCGCCACAAGCAGCTTACCATACTTGGACGACACGACGAGCCAGGTGACAAGAACGCCAAGCGCCAGCGCGATCGCACTTGCGGCAAACAGCGCGGAGCGCGTCGCGTCGGCCTGCACGTTGAAGCCCAGAATATCCTTGAAATCGGTCAGGCCGTTATTGCCGCCAAACCCCATATCGTTGCGGAAGAAGGCGAGCAGAAGCGCATAAGTCATCGCCTGCGTGATGATCGAGAGGTAGACCCCCGTGACGCGGCTGCGGAATGCGAACCAGCCGAAGATGAAGGCAAGCAACCCTGGCACCAGCATGACCATCAGGGCCGCGAACCAGAACTGGTCGAAACCGTACCAGAACCAAGGTAGTTCCTTCCAGTTCAGGAAGACCATGAAGTCCGGCAGGATCGGATTCCCGTAAACGCCACGATCGCCGATCTGGCGCATCAGATACATGCCCATCGCATACCCGCCGAGTGCAAAGAATGCTCCGTGACCGAGCGAGAGAATGCCGCAATAGCCCCAGACCAGATCGAGCGAGAGAGCCAGAAGCGCGTAGCAGAGATATTTGCCGACCAGCGCCACTATATAGGACGGAACATAGAAGGCGCTCGCCGGAGAGACAGCCAGATTGAGTACAGGCACCAGCGCTGCCACCACCAGCAACAGGGCAATCGTCAGCAAGATCCGGCGGTCGGCACCCGAAGCGAAAAAGCGTCCCGTGATCATGCTTCCACCGCCCGGCCCTTGAGCGCAAACAGGCCCCGTGGCCGTTTCTGTATGAACAGAATGATGAGAACGAGCACCAGGATCTTGCCCAGAACCGCCCCCGCATAGGGTTCGAGGAACTTGTTCAGTACGCCGAGTGACAGCGCTCCAACCAGCGTGCCCCACAGATTGCCCACACCGCCGAAGACAACCACCATGAAGCTGTCGATGATGTAGCCCTGTCCGAGATTGGGCGAGACATTGTCGATCTGGCTGAGCGCGACCCCGGCAATGCCGGCAATGCCTGAGCCGAGCGCAAATGTCATCGCATCGATCCACGGAGTGCGAATGCCCATTGAAGACGCCATGCGCCTGTTTGCGGTGACCGCACGCATCTGCAGGCCCCACGCCGTGCGGTTCATCACGTAAAGCAGGGCAAAGAACACCACGATGGCGAATACGAGGATCCAGAGCCGGTTCCAGGTGACCGACAACTCGCCGAGCTGGAACGCACCCGACATCCATGACGGGTTGCCGACTTCCTTGTTCGTGGGACCGAAAATCGATCGCACCGTCTGTTGAAGGACAAGGGAAACGCCCCAGGTCGCAAGCAGCGTTTCCAGAGGCCGCCCATAGAGGAATCGGATGATGCCGCGTTCCAGCACGAGGCCAACGCCCCCCGCGACGAGGAAGGCGAGAGGCAGCGCGATCAGTAGTGAGTAATCGAAAAGCTCGGGCGCCGAACCGCGGATGAGGTTCTGAACCACGTAGGTCGTATAGGCGCCGAGCATCACCATTTCGCCATGCGCCATGTTGATGACGCCCATGACCCCGAAAGTGATCGCAAGCCCTATTGCTGCCAGCAGCAGGACCGACCCCAGAGACAGCCCGTACCAGACATTCTGCCCGGCGGCCCATAAGGCCAGAGAACTGTTGATGCCTGTGATTGCCGCCGCGGCGGCGTCCTTCAGTTCGCCTTGGGCCTGCGCCTCATAGGCCGTCAGAAGCGACAGTGCATCGCGACTACCCATGGCGCCGATGACAGCGATGGCGGCTTGCTTTTGCTCATCATCCAGATCGGAAAGCAGCACGGCGGAAGCCCGCGCCTGTTCCAGACGAGTCTTGACGGAGGCGACCTTCTCACTTGCGATCGCTGCATCGAGTGCCGGGATGGAGGCAGGGTCAGGACTTCTGAACATGGTTTCAGCAGCGGATAGCCGAACGGCCGGATCATCTGAGCCCAGCGTCAACGTTCCGATGGCGTCACGGATCGTGCGGCGCAGCGAATTGTTGACCCGAATCTTGGAAACCTCGGATTTCGTGGCCTGGCCCGCATCCTCACCGGAAACGGGATCGGACAACGTGATCGTAGAGCCGGATTCCGAACCGACGAACACCCCCTTGTCGGCACTCCTAACATAGAGATTGCCATCGGATAGTGCGACCAGCACGCGCTCGGTGCGACTGTCGCCCGTTGCCGCGAGTTCGAGCACGATCGCTTCGGTCTGACGAAAATTCTTGCTGTCGGCAAACTTGCCGATGATCGGCTTGAGGTCAGCGTCCTGTGCGGACGCGCCGAGGCTGAGCGCCAGAAGTGTCACAATGAACGCAATCATGCGCAGCGGAATCATGTCGCCAAGCCGGTTCTGAGTGCTGGGAAGGATGGTGCCCGGGCGGACGCTGGAATGCCGCCCGGGAACAGTTGCTGATTGTCTACCCTTAGGCAGGAGATCAGTTGGCGCCCTGGCCGCCGCACTTTCCGGTGGCGACATTGAAGTTGCCGCAAGACATCGGAGCGCGCCAATCGGCGATCAGGTCTTTCGAATCCGGCAGATAGTCGGACCATTCATCACCGACGACGAGGCCGGGAGTCTCCCACACGGTCTCCATCTGGCCATCCGACTGGATTTCGCCGATGAGCACGGGCTTCGTGATGTGATGGTTGGGCATCATGCTCGAAAAGCCACCCGACAGGTTCGGAACCGAAACGCCGATCAGCGCATCGATCACCGCATCAGGATCGGTGGTGCCAGCCTTCTCGACCGCCTTCACCCACATGTTGAAGCCGATATAGTGCGCCTCCATCGGATCGTTGGTGACGCGCTTGTCGTCCTTGATGTAGGCTTTCCACTTCTCGATGAAGTCGGCGTTCTCGGGCGTATCGACTGACTGGAAGTAATTCCAGGCGGTCAGGTGACCAACCAGCGGACCCGTGTCGAGACCTGCGAGTTCTTCTTCACCCACGGAAAAGGCCACGACAGGAATGTCTTCGGCCTTGATGCCCTGGTTGGCCAATTCCTTGTAGAAGGGAACGTTGGCATCACCATTGATGGTCGAGACGACGGCAGTCTTCTTGCCTGCCGAACCGAAATTCTTGATGTCCGTCACGATGGTCTGCCAGTCGGAGTGACCGAAAGGCGTGTAGTTGACCATGATGTCTTCCTTGGCCACGCCCTTGGCCTCCAGATAGGCCTGAAGGATCTTGTTGGTCGTCTGCGGATAGACATAGTCGGTACCCGCAAGCACCCAGCGCTCCACGCCTTCTTCGTTCATCAGGTAGTCGACGGCCGGGATCGCCTGCTGGTTTGGCGCGGCGCCCGTATAGAATACGTTGCGCTGGCTTTCCTCGCCCTCATACTGCACCGGATAGAACAGGATGTTGTCGAGTTCCTCGAACACCGGCAGCACGGATTTGCGCGACACCGAGGTCCAGCAGCCGAACACCGCCGCCACCTTGTTCACCGAAATCAGCTCGCGAGCCTTTTCAGCAAAAAGCGGCCAATCGGAAGCCGGATCGACCACCACTGCTTCAAGTTTCTTGCCGAGAACGCCACCCTTCTTGTTCTGCTCGTCGATCAGGAAGAGCATCGTGTCCTTCAGCGTTGTTTCCGAAATAGCCATCGTCCCCGATAGCGAATGGAGGATGCCGACCTTGATCGTATCCTCCTGAGCGTAGGCGGTTGCAGCCGACATGATGCCGGCGGTCACAGCCGCTGCCCCTACGAATTGACGCACCCCACTCCACATTGTCATTTGGTTCAACCCTCTGGTTTTCTGCACCGTGAAGATCAAACGCAAGCACCATGCCAGACTCGAATTTTTGTGCATGCGGGCAACCGCCGACGACGAAAAGCCGATGGTCCTGCGGGGAATGTCGCTTTTGACGCAAATTTCTGCGTCGTTGCCAGAAATCAGTGAAGCTGTTGAAACGGGTAAACTGCTAATAAATTAAGCAATTCTCGACAATCGCCTGAAAGTTAGGCATAGCACTTCAGGATGCTGGCAAATGCAGTTCGAAGCCCGCCCCTTGCGATGTTTCGATCAGGCCGGCCCGGCCGCCATGAGCGCTGACAAGGGCGGCAACAATCGACAGCCCGACCCCCGTTCCGCCCGCATCGCGACGCGTCGTGAAGAACGGCATAAACACACGGTCGCGATTGCCCTGCGCGATACCCTCTCCATCGTCGCTCACCAAGATGGCAACCTCTTCGTCATTGGTTTCGGCAGCAACCGACAGCACTTTCGCGCCATGCTGGACCGAATTTTCGGCAAAGTTTCCGAGCACGATCGCAAGATTCTGGGCAGACATGCGACAGCGCACCGTTCGGCCCGTCGCCCGAATTTCGAGTCCCGGAGGCGGCACAACCAGATCGAGCGCTTCGCCGACAGAGGTCGAGACATTGCCCGCGTCGATCGCCTCGGCTCGCGCAAGTTCCAGAAGATGCTGCACCAGGCTTGTGAGCCGTCCCGCATCATTCACGATGTTCTGGGTGAAGCGCCGGCGTTCCTCATCGCTCATGTCTGCGCCGGCATCCCGCAACAGTTCCGCCGCGCCTTGTATGGAGGTCAGTGGCGACTTTAATTCGTGCGAAACATGGGTCGCGAAGCTCTTCAATGCGTCGGTGCGCGCCTGAAGTTTGCGCGCCATATCGAGGAACGCCGCTCCCAGCAATGCCATCTCACGCGTTCCATGGTGACTGAGCGGCCGGATAGCCTCCCGGTCGCCCGCAGCAATGCGCCGCGTGCGATCGATCATTTCATGCATGGGCCGGCTGATGGTCCTCACGAATACCAGCCCAATGAGCAATGTTGTCAGCAGAATGGCGCCTGCCGCGAGAGCCACCTTGCCGCGTTCTCCGTACAGATGCTTGATGACATTGCTGGGTGTCCGCGAAAGGTAGAAAACGCCTGCAACACGCCCGTCCATTGCCACCGGCATGGCCACAAATACGCGGATCGAGGTGCCTCTGCTCATGGAGTAAATGGGTGGAGGCTCGCGATTGAGCACGCGCAGGCGCATGGCACTCGCATAGCGACCCGAAAGGGCTCGAGCGACTTCCGGGATTTTGGCAAGTGACGTGCCGATCTCATCACTGCCGCCGATCACGATGCCATTCGGATCAAGCAGCCGAAAGCCGGCGAGAGTTGTTTCCTGCGTCTCGGCCATGATGTCGCTGAGAAGTGCGCCCGACTCACGGAATTCGGGCAACGGCACACGGTCGGTCGGTGTTGAAGGGGGCCGCGCCCCAAACACGTCGTCCGATGCAAGATCGAGGCTGGGTTCAATCGGATTGTAAGGTTCGCCCGGTGCTGGCAGTGCATCTGCGGGAACGACGCTGCCGAGTTGCGTTGCGGTGACACCCTTCTGGCGCAGTTCCCTGACGTAAATTGCGCTCAGCGCGGCGCTCTGCGCAATGAGTTCCGACTCTGTCTGCCTGACAAGCTGGTTCTCGTAGAGCCGAAAGAAGAACATGCCGAACAGCGGCAGAGCCAGCACCGAAACCAGGATCACCATAACGATGACGGACAGTCGCGGTCGCCATTTGCTTTTCACGCCGTGCACCGTCCGATGCGCAAGCCGACACCGTGCACGGTTTCGATTGCATCCTCACAGCCTGCGTCCCGGAGCTTGCCACGCAAATTGCGGACATGGCTGTCGATTGTCCGATCTGAAACGTGGATATTGCCCGCATAGGCAGATTGCATCAGCTGGTCGCGCCCGAGCACGCGGCCCTGCGCGGCCATCAGCGTCCGCAGCATCGCGAATTCTATGGCAGTCAGGGAGATCGAGCGCCCATCGAACGTCGCAAGGTGCATTTCCGTGTCGAGTTTCAACGCGCCATGGGTCAAAGCATCTGGTGTCTGTTTCTCGTCCTTGCGGCCGCGCCGCAGGATCACATTGACCCGGGCGACCAGTTCACGCGGACTGAATGGCTTGGTCACATAATCGTCGCCTCCCATTTCCAGGCCAAGCACGCGGTCGATCTCCTCATCGCGCGCGGAAAGAAACAGGATCGGCACATCCGACGTCCGCCTGATCTGCCGGCACACTTCCAGCCCGTCCATCTGCGGCATGCCCACATCGAGAACCACAAGCGAAGGTTGAAGCTGCGCGAATTGTTCAAGCGCGGCGGCGCCATCGCCGGCTGAATGCACCTGCATGCCTGCCTTTTCGAGCGCGAAGCAGATCACCTCGCGAATGTGGGGATCGTCGTCCGCGACCAATATCCGATGCGACATGCCTATTTCCCCGAGACGTCCATCTGCCCATCCGACTGCAACGTGGCAGCATGTTGATGCAGATAGCGCATCAGACGCCAATTCCGAAATGTCCAAGCGCGCCAATCCTGCATCCGGGACAGATGCGCGGCAGCAATCTCCTCTCGCCTACCGGCCAGCCAATGCGCCCAGCCAGCGTCGCGGCCTGCAGGAGATGCCAGCAGCCGGTCGATCGCCGGTAGAGCACCGGCCCCTAATCCAGCGATGTAGCCGAAATCGAGAGACGAACCGACACGGGCAATTTCTGGTGGATGATCGACGTTCCAGTTTGCGATAAGAGCTGCAAAGTTGACAAACCCACAGGCATAAAGTGTTGCCCCAAGAGCGGCGAAGTTTGCCGACATCAACCAGTCGTTGGTTCGGCCAAGCGCGATGCGCAATATGATCAGCACCAACCCGACCGCAACCATACCCATCCAGATAAAGGCCGCAACGCGCCAATAGGTGAGAGAATAGGCCGCAACATAGAGGTCAAGGCGCAACATGGATGAGATGACCAGCATCACGTTCTGCGCCGTCCAAACATAAATCAGCGCTCGGATCGTGACGCTGCGTCCCGTATCGCCTCCATCTCGCACCGCCGCGAGTACAAAGGCGGCTGCCAGCAGCGCCGTGAGGATGAGAGGATATGCGCCTCGATGCGCATAGGCCGCGTAGGTCATGCCTTCCGGCAACGCAACTCCGCCCCACAGATAAGCAATGTCCAGGCCGGTCTCGACCGCAAAGATCGCATTGAAGACGATCAGAGCGCGCAGTATCGCGGCGTCACCGAATATTGCTCGCCCGATCGGAGCTGCGATCTTTTCTCGCCTCGGCCGAACAGGCCCGATCAGTTCCCTCGGCGCCCTGATCCTCTGAAACCAGGAGATTCTTGGGCGTAGAAACCCCCAGATGAACACGAAAGTGAGCACCCAGAAAGCATTCCTCTCCACTGCAAGCAGGTCGAGAAGTCGCCAAAGTTCAATGCGCTCCAGCCAGCTCTCCACCACGGGATTGGCGATCCCAAACAGAAGCACGAACACCGCGCCGAGTCCGAGTGGCACGATCCAGACGGCGAACATGCCGAATAGTGGCGACGTCTTCCTGCGGCGGCAGACAAGCCTCCATCTGACGAGATCCGGCAGGCAACGAAACGCGACGCCCAGCAGAAAGCCCGAGATCTGCCGGACGGCAGCCGACACGCCCCGTCGAAGTCGGCCCGTGGCAAACAGGCTGAACGCGGCGATCGCTGCCAATCCCAGGATGAGGGAGACCCCACTCACATTCTCGATCAGCGGAAGGAGCGCCAAGGCCAACACGCCAGACGCCCTTACCGCCAATGCCCTTTTTGAGCGCGGCACTGCCGTCAGAATGATCGCGGCGGCAATCAAGGTGAGGAACACCACCACCGAAATGCCAAGAGGTCGTTCGAAGAACAGATAATCGGCGGCCGCCACGAGCCCGACAGCAGCGATAAGCTTTGCGCCGAAGGCTGGTGCAGTCGCCCCCGCGATTGGGCCTCGTGCCGTCGCATCAATGACGGTCATACGCCCTCCTCCTTGTTCCGGACGACGTCGAGCAAGCTAGCGACCACGGCGGTTTGAACAGCCCTCCTGTTGGCTGGGGCTGGGCTCGGCAAATCTTGCGGACAATCCAGCCACCAGCCTTCGAGAAGCAGGCGGCATGGCAATTGGCGAACGGAAGTTTGCAAATTTGGCTCGGATCTCATGCCCGGGTTATTGGCGCTCAGAGTCGGGGCTTCTCGGGCAGATATCAGCACTTGTTTGGGAAGATTGTGCAGTTTTTGATCAAGCCCTCGTCCACATCACACCCTGCACCAATCATTCACTCGTTGGCATGGGTAGACCCATCCGCACGGGGCGCTACACTCGCCCAGCTTCACGCCGGCATGTCATTGGAGGAGATGCCACGCAGCAACGGCACGAAGCGAACACACCAAGGTGGCGAGATATTCGCCGCACCGATTGTTTTGGGAGGAAATGCGAAGATGCGAACGACCGTGAGAAACCTGCTGATCGCAGGCGCGATGCTGGCGGCAGCGCCCGCCATGGCCGACGGCCAGAAGGTCATTCTCGACACCGACTTCAGCACAATGGGCGATGACGGCCAGGTGCTGATCATGGCGGCACAACTGCATGCCGAAAAGAAGATCGATCTCCTGGGCATTACGACCGTGACCGGCAACAACTGGCTGAAGCAGGAGACCGCCGAAGCGCTTCGTGCCGTGGAGCGCCTGGGCATTGCCGACGATGTTGGCGTTTATGCCGGCGCCAATTTTCCGCTGGTCCATGACCCCAAGAGTTTTGAGAGTGAGCGGAGCCTTTTTGGTTTCGGAGAAAGCTGGCAGACCGCCCTGCACAGGCCGCAGCCGACCGAGGACAATCTCGAAGCACCTTTCGACGGCTTCGCGCAATCAACCAAGGTGCAGGACGAAGATGCCATCGACTTCATCGTCGACACAGTGAAGGCAAATCCGGGAGAGGTAAGCCTGCTTGTCATCGGGCCTGTCACGAACGTCGCGCTGGCCATTCGCAAGAATCCCGAGATCGTGCCGATGATCAAGCAGATCGTCTACATGGGTGGCGCGTTTGATGTGCGAGGCAACACGACGCCCGCGGCCGAAATGAATGTCTGGATCGATCCTGAGGCTGCCCGCATCGTCTATCGCGAGCCCATCCCGCAGGCGTTCATCCCGCTCGATGTGACGAACATCACAAAGCTCGGGAAAGCCGATTTCGACAGGATCGTAAGTGCCGATGGCGTGGTACCCGCCATGTTCAAGGACAGCTGGATGGCAAAGGGTTTCGAGAAGAACCCCGATCGCAAGTTCAGCGTCTTCGACACGCTGGCCCTCGCCTATCTTGTCGATCCAGCCTTTGCGACGCAGGTCGAGGATGCCTGGGTTGATGTCGACATTGCCTATGGCCCTGGCTACGGGCGAACCTATGCCTACTGGCAGGATCAGCCTACGACGCTTCTGCAAAAGCATCAGGTCGTACAGGTCTTCGACAATCAGCGCTTCTTCGACTTCTACGTCGATCTCATGACGCGGCCGGTACCGGTCAAATTAGCCGATTGAGCGTTGCCTCCGGCGCGGCGGCTGGCGCCGCGCCTCTGGCTGCCGTCAGTGCAGCACCAGCACATCGCCCGAAGAGAAGCTGATCTCGGCCGGCTGGCCGACAACGGGCGGCGGCGTGTGCGATGTGTTGAACGTGTCAAGCGACACGACACTACCGCCAATGCCGACGCGAACCCGTATCACCGATCCGAGGAAGTGAACGTCGGCAATCGTGCCCGACAGGGTGGCGTCGTGATCGGGCCGGCGGCGAAGCGAAATGGCCTCCGGCCGAAGCGCAAGCGACAGCGCATCGCCGTTCTTCGACCCATTCAGCTTGCCCTTGAGGGAAAGCTCCTGCGCGGCAACACGAACGGCGCCATTCGAGGCGTCGGACACGGTCCCCTCCAGCACATTCAGCGTGCCGACGAAGTTGGCCACGAACTTGCTGGCCGGGCGATTGTAGATCTCGAATGGCGCGCCAACCTGTTCAGCGCGGCCGCCATACATCACGGCGATGCGATCGGAGATCGACAGCGCCTCCTCCTGATCATGGGTGACGAAGATCGTGGTGATCCCGAGCTTCTGCTGGATCGAGCGGATTTCCTCGCGCAGCGAAACGCGCACCTTCGCATCAAGCGCCGAAAGCGGTTCATCGAGCAGTAGCAGTTTGGGTGAAGGCGCCAGTGCGCGTGCAAGCGCGATGCGCTGCTGCTGGCCACCTGAAAGCTGATAGGGGTAGCGCGCGCCGAACTCGTCCATCGGCAACTTGATGATGCCGAGCATCTCCTTGACCCGTGCGTCCGAGTCCGCCTTCGACACTCCAGCTACCTTCAACCCAAAAGCCACATTCTGCGCGACGGTCAGGTTGGGGAACAGCGCGTAAGCCTGAAACACCATACCGATGTTGCGCTGGTTGGGCTTCAGCCGGGTGATGTCCTTTCCGCTGACGACAATGGAGCCGGACGTAGGCTCCTCGAAGCCCGCCACCATTCTCAGCACCGTCGTCTTGCCGCAACCCGATGGGCCGAGGAAGGAGACGAACTCGCCTTTTGCGATATCGAGATTGAAGTCCTGGACGACGGTGGTCTGTCCGAAGGACTTCTTGACGTTCTGGATCGACAGGTAGGTTTCGGCCATTGAGCAGGTTCCGATCAGTTCGGTCTGTTAGCGGATTGCGGCGCGAAGCGTGACAGGACCTGGATGACAGACATGCAGCCCCAGGTGATGACAAAAGCGATGATGGCAAGCGCGGCCGGCTCATAGGCGCGGTTTGCGCCGATATTCTGGAGATACGGGCCGAATGCCGGACGGTTCAGAAGGCTGGCCATGGTGAATTCACCAAGCACGATCGCAAATGTCAGGAATGCGCCCGAGAGAACGGCAATGAGCACGTTCGGCAAGATGATGCGCGCGATGATCGTCGTCCACCCTGCGCCAAGTATCTGCGCGGCCTCAGTCAAGGTTCGCACATCGATCGTTCTCAGCCCGGTATCCACCGCGCGATACATGTAGGGCAATGCGAGCATCGAATAGCCGATGACCAGCAGAACATCAGTGCCGCGCGCTGTCGCCAGAAATGGCAGTGGCGAGGATGAGCCATACATGCGGATATAGCCGAACACGACAACGATCGCCGGGATGATGAGCGGAAGGAGCGTGATGAACTCCACGACCGGTCTCAGATACGGCATGCGCAATCGGATCCAGTAGGCCGTGGGCACGACGATCAGCACACCAAGCAATATGGTGAAGATGGCGACGACAACCGAATACCCGAAAGTTGCCTGAAAACGATCGTCACTGAAGACAACGCGATAGGCATCGAAGGAGTACTCCCCTCTGCGCATGCGCAAGGAGAATTCCATGGTCGCGATCAACGGGATGAAAAAGTAGCTCGCACCGATAATGAAGGTGACCCAGGCCCACAGGGTGGAGCGCTTCATGACACGCTCCCTGACGATTGCGATGCGACAAGTGCTGTCATTTCAGCCACCTTTCGCTCCTCACACGGAACCAGATGTAGAAAATGTTGGCCAGCCCGGTCACCACGATCATGCCGAAGGCCAGCGCGTAGCCGAGATGCGGATTGTGCAGCACATCGCCACGTATCTGCGCATACAGCAGAATGGGGACGATGTTCAGCGATGAACCGGTCAGCGCATAGGCTGTTGCGATGGCGCCGAAAGCGTTCGCAAAGAGCAGAATGACGGTGCCGAGAAATGATGGCCAAAGCACCGGTATGGCGACCATCCGCCAATACTGCATGCCTGTGGCGCCCAGCGTGGCCGCGGCCTCTCCCCACTCCTTCTTCAATCCGTCGATTGCTGGCGTGATGATCACCACCATCAAGGGAATCTGGAAATAGAGATAGGTGAGCGTCAGCCCCCAGAAAGAGAGAATGTTGAAGCCGGTGGAATAGATGTTGAAGCCCAGCACTTCCTTGAGGATGACCGTCACAAGACCGAGACGGCCAAGCGTCGCCAGGAATGCGAAAGCCAGAGGAACGCCGGCAAAATTCGACGCAACGCCGGAGAATGTCATGGTGGTCGAGCGAACCCAGCCCGGCAACCCGCCGCGCACGATCGCCAGCGCCAGCGCGAAACCCGCCAGAGCTCCGACCACCGCCGATGCAAGGCTGATGCGGATCGATATCCAGTAGGCTGCGAGGATCGACGGCTGGAAAAGCTCGTAGATATTCTCGAGAGTGTATTCGCCAGCATTGTTCTGAAAGGCACCGACGACGAGATACATCGTCGGCAGGATCAGAAACATCAGGGCAAAGATGAAGAAGGGAGCAACGCCGAGCCATTGAAGGGGCAGCCTTGCGCCACGCGGTTTCATCCGCGGCGCCTGCTCAGCCTCGGCGGCAGGGGAGTGAATGGCTTGGCTCATCGGCTCGACCTTGGGCAGATGGGCGGCCGACGAGCCGCCCATCCTTAACCCATTTTACTGGACGTTGGCGCCGACAACGGTGTCCCAGTTCTTGGTGATCACTTCCTTGGCCGCAGCCTGATCTTCCAACGTCGGGAAGACTGCAGCTTCATAGGAGGCCGCCGGCGGCAGCTTGTCGAGCATCTCCTGCGGGATCTTGCCATTCTTGGCGAGATCGTTGAAGCGGATCGGGTGGCAGTAGCCCTTCAGCCAGCCCAGCTGCCCCTCGTCCGAATAGAGATATTCCATCCAGAGCTTGGCGGCGTTCGGATGCGGCGCGTAAGCACTGATCGCCTGCACATAAACGCCAGCGATAACACCGGACTTCGGCACGACCACGTCGACTGGAGGATTCCCGTTCAGCGTATCGCGACCCGAAAGAGCGTTGTAGTCCCAGTTGATCAGGATAGGAGTCTGGCCCTGGGCGAGCGTGGCAGGCTTTCCGATCACCGGCACGAAATTGCCCTTGGCGTTCAATTCCTTGAAGAAATCGAGGCCCTTTTCACCAGCAGACTTGGCATCCATTCCGCCAGAGGCGAGACCCGCCGCGTAAACACCCTGAATCGCCTGGTTGGACGCACGAGGATCACCGGCAAGCGCGATGGCGTTCGCATATTCAGGCTTCAACAGATCCGACCAATCTGCCGGCGGGGTGTCGACGAGATCCTTGTTCACCATGAAGGAGAGCACGCCGTAATAGTCGCCATACCAGTAGCCTTCGGCATCCTTGGCGCTGTCGGGGATGGAGTCCCAGGTTGCCACTTTGTAAGGCTGGATGAGGCCATCCGCCTTTGCCTGTGGACCATAGGAAAGACCAACGTCGATCACGTCAGGCGCCTGCGGACCCTTGTTGTCCTTGTTGGCCTTGATTGCCTCTATCTCGTCGCTTGAACCAGCGTCGGGATTGAGTTCGTTGATGGTGATTTCCGGATACTTCGCCTTGAACCCCGCGATCACTTCGCCATAACCGCACCAGTCGTGTGGAAGCGCGATCGTGGTGAGCTGGCCCTCTGCCTTGGCTGCCGCGACCAGTTCTTCGGACTGGGCCGAAGCGATGGCCGTTGTGATCATCAGCGATGCTGCCGAAAGCGAGAGCACCTTCCCTGTAAACTTGAACATTTCGTTCTCCTCATTGACGCGACGCCTGGCGACGCTTTGCGATGCGTTATCTTTTCCGTGTGTCAGTCCGATGAAAGACCTTGGATCCTCGCACCCGGCTTAAAAAGCTAACTCCTTTTAACCGGTTGTAGCAATGTTCCCCATGTGCTTTTCCGGCTAATTATCTATCCGAGACCGATCCTTTCCCGCAAGTTGACATGCCACGTCCAAACGCCGTCGGCTCTGATCAGAGCCGACCGTCGATTGCGTTCTGAAGGATTGTCAAAGCCGCTGACTTGGTCAGTTCGACAGGATTGCCGCCAGCTGTCGGATCAACGACAGCCATGTCGGCGATGAGCTGCTTGCGCTCGTCGTCCATATCCAGCCCCTTCACCAGCCCCGGCAATGTATGCGGCACACCAAGTTCCTCCCGGAGCTTGAGAATGGCTTTCCCAAAACCGTCAAACCCGCCTTCGATTCCGACATAGCGGGCAACACGAGCGATCCTGTCCTCGATGGCTGCACGATTGAAGGCAAGCACGTAAGGCATGAACACGGCATTGGTCATACCATGATGCGTATCGTACAGAGCGCCGATCGGATGCGACAGGGAGTGGATCGCGCCCAATCCTTTCTGAAAGGCAGTAGCGCCCATCGCGGCAGCCGACATCATATGTGCGCGCGCAACGAGATCGTTGCCATTCGCGAAGGCCTTTGGCAGGTTTTCAAAAACAAGCCGCATACCCTCGACGGCGATGCCGTCGGCCATCGGATGGTAGCCGGGCGCGCAATAGGCTTCCAAGCAGTGTGCGAGCGCATCCATGCCGGTGCCGGCCGTGATGAATGCCGGCATGCCTGTTGTCAGTTCGGGATCGGCGATGACGATCCCGGGCAGCATTTTCGGGTGGAAGATCACCTTCTTGGTGTGGCTTGCCTCATGCGTGATGACACCGGCGCGACCAACCTCCGATCCGGTTCCAGCCGTGGTGGGGACCGCAACAATCGGCACGATCTTCGAGGCGTCGGCGCGCGTCCACCAGTCACCGATATCCTCGAAATCCCAAAGCGGGCGCGTCTGCCCGGCCTGAAAGGCAATCAGCTTACCAAGGTCAAGCGCCGAGCCACCGCCAAAAGCAATCACACCGTCATGCTTTCCCTGCCGAAACACGTCGATTCCGGCGGCAAGGTTGGACTCGACGGGATTTGGCTTGACGTCCGAAAAGACGCCGTAGGGCACGTCGGCATCATCAAGGATCTTTAGGGTCGACGCGACCACCGGCAATTTTGCAAGGCCGGGATCTGTAACAAACAGTGGATTGCTGATCCCTGTTGTTTTCAATGCGGCTGGCAGTTCGGCAACGCGTCCGCCACCGAAAAGCACGGTGGTGGGGTAGTTCCATTTCGACACGAGATTTGTCATTTCGGTTTCCTGAGAGGAGTGCCGCGGCCCCGCCACGGCGCATGCAGCAAGCCTAAAGTTCTGTCCGCAGATGATAGCTCTTCGGACGCGTCAGGTTGTCATAGCCAAGGGCTGACAGTGCCACTCCCTTGCCAGTGTCCTTTACCCCTGTCCAAACGAGAGCCGGATCGAGATAGTCACAACGGTTCATGAAGACGGTGCCGGTCTCGACCCGATCACCGATCTTTTCCGCGTGATCGATGTCGGTGGTCCAGATTGATGCCGTCAGGCCATAGGGGCTGTCGTTCATCAGATGGACAGCCTCCTCGTCATTGCGCACCTTCATGATGCCGACGATCGGCCCGAAACTCTCCTCGCGCATTACGCTCATCTGGTGGTCGACATTGGTCAGCACCTCCGGCGCGATATAGGGCGAGCCTTCCCGGTCGTTCTCCACCTTCATGTTGACATGCGAGACCGCGCCCTTGCGCAATGCCTCGGCCTTCTGCTCGCGGATCAGGTCGGCAAAGCGCGACTGCGCCATCGGTCCGAGGGTGGTCGACGGATCAAGCGGATTGCCCACGACATAATTTTTCGTCTCGGCAACAAAGCCTTCGACGAATTCGTCGTAAACCTTTTCGTGGACGTAGATCCGCTCAATGCCGCAGCAGCATTGTCCGGAATTGAAAAATGCGCCGTCGACCAGATTTGCGATGGTGCTGTCCATCTTGGCGTCGGCCAGAACATACGCAGGGTCTTTCCCGCCAAGCTCGAGACCGAGTGTCATGAACGTGCCTGCAGCCGCCTTTTCGATGGCGCGACCACCGGCAACCGAGCCGGTAAAATTGACATGGTCGATCTTGCCCGAGCCGAGCAGCTTTTCCGTCTGGCCATGGTTGAGCACGACATTCTGGAACACGCCCTTGGGCAGGCCCACCTGCTCGAACGCCTTGGCAAATCTCTCGCCCACCAGAAGCGTTTGCGCCGCATGCTTGAGAATGACCGTGTTGCCGGCAATCAGCGCCGGGACAATCGTGTTGACGGCCGTCAGATAAGGATAATTCCAGGGAGCGATGACCATCACCACGCCGAGCGGAACTTTCTTCACATAGCGTTTGAAGCCTTCCTTCGGATTCTGCGCCATCACCGGCGCGAGCGCCTGCTCGGCGATCTCCACCATATATTGGGTGCGCTCCCTGACGCCGCCGAATTCCCCGCCATAGCGGGTCGGGCGGCCCATCTGCCAGGCGATTTCCGGAACGATCTCGTCGGTCATGGCGACCAGCGCTTCCAGCATGGCAAGCATGTAGCGTGATCGCTCGGCGATCGGCACCAGAGCCCAGTCCGCCTGCGCGGCGCGCGAGCGCTCAACAGCTGCACTCAGCGCCTGATCGGTGGCGATGGGACGCTCGGCATAGATTGAACCATCGATCGGCGATTTAAGCTTTATTGTATCCGTCATTTTCAGTCTTCCTTGGACTTTCGCCCTGCTCAATACCGTTCGAAGCCGCGATGCAATTCCCAGTCGGTGACACGGCGGTCATATTCGAGCTGTTCCCAACGCGCCGTATGCACATAGTGCTCGACCACATCGTCGCCGAATGCGGCTTTCAACATTTTGGATTTCGTGAGTGTCTCGGTGGCCTCGCGCAGCGTCTTGGGTATCTCCGGCAGCTTGGCCGCCTGATAGGCATCTCCGACAAAGGGTTTCTGCAGTTCCAGCTTCTCGTCGATACCTGCAAGACCAGCCGCAATAAGGGCGGCGAAGGCGAGGTAGGGATTGAGGTCGGCACCGCCAATGCGGCATTCCATTCGGATTGCCTTCGTCCCCTCGCCGCAGAGGCGGAAGCCAGCCGTGCGATTATCTTCCGACCACATGATCTTGGTCGGAGCGAAGGTGCCGGACTGAAAGCGCTTGTAGGAGTTGATATAGGGCGCGAGAAACCACGTGAACTCTTTAGCGTACTTCAGCTGGCCCGCGGACCATTGCTGCCCGAGTTCCGAAAGCGTCCATTTCGCATTCTTGTCGAAGAACAGGGGTGTCTTACCGTCAGCGCTCCACAGCGAATTGTGGATATGGCTTGAGTTGCCGGCGAGCTCATAATTGTATTTCGCCATGAAGGTGATCGCCTGGCCCTCCTGATGGGCGATCTCCTTGGCACCGTTCTTCATGATGACATGCCGGTCCGCCATATCCAGCGCCTCGGCATAGCGCACATTGATCTCTTCCTGCCCGGGGCCCCACTCGCCTTTTGAGTTCTCGATAGGAATGCCTGCCGCATGCATCTCGTTGCGCAGCCTGCGCATGACGCCTTCTTCCAGCGTCGTGATGCCGATCTGATAGTCGCCGATATAGGGTGAAGCGGTGACGAGGTTCTGCCAGTGCTTGGCCCGCACCGAATCGTAGCTTTCCTTGATCAGGTAGAATTCGAGCTCAGAGGCAAAATAGCCGATATAGCCCCGCTCCTTTAGCCGGGCGACCTGTCTGCGCAGCATTGCGCGAGGCGAATGCGGGAGGTCCTCATGGGTGTGATGGTCCTGAATGTCACAAATGACCAGAGCAGTCTTTTCCAGCCACGGCACACGGCGAAGCGTGGCAAGATCGGGCTTCAGAACGAAGTCCCCATAGCCCTGGCTCCAGCTCGCCGCCTTGTAGCCAGGAACCGGCTCCATATCGATGTCGAGCGCCAGCAGATAGTTGCAGCCATGTGTTTCGTCATGTGCGGAATCGGCAAAGAAGGATGCCAAAAACCGCTTGCCGAACAGCCTTCCCTGCATATCCACGCCGCAGGCCAGAACGGTGTCTATCTCGCCATTGGCGATAGCGCTTTTAAGTTCGTCGAATGTGAGATTGCCAGCCATGTGTCCTACCTCGCGGCGACCTGCGCCCCATATGGAAACCACGGCCGGCAAAGCCGGCCGCGGCGTTGTTCGGTCTGTCGTCAGCCCTGCGTGTAGACGCCGCCGGCCTTCTTCAGAATCTCATTGTACTGCTTGAAGATCGAGACCACCTTGGCCTGGACCTCGCCCTCGGCGGCGATCTCGTCCCAGAACTTGAGCGCGGCATTCTCGACTTCGGCCCACTCGGCTGCCGGGATAGTGGTCAGCTTCAGCTTGTCGCCCGTGGCGCGCAGCTTCGCCTCTCCGCCCCAGTACCACTGGTTGCGATAGGTGTGTCCTGCATCCACGCACGCCATCCACAATGCCTTGAGATGGTCGGGGACATCCGACCAGCTCTTTTCATTGACGAACCACGAGCCGATCCAGGCACCCGAAATGTTGTTGGTGGTGAAATGGTCGGTCACGTCCGCCCAACCAACCGTGTAGTCTTCGGTGATGCCCGACCATGACATGCCGTCGAGCTCGCCTGTCTGAACCGCGACCTGGACGTCTTCATAAGGAAGAGAAACCGGCACCACACCGAACTGCGCGAGGAAACGACCCGCCGTCGGGAACGTATAGAGACGCAGGCCCTGAAGATCGGAAAGGCTGTTAAGCGCCTTCTTGGTATTGAAATGACATGGGTCCTGGCCGGCGGCCGAGAGCCACACGACGCCGCCCGCCTTGGCATAGGCGTCGCGCCAGATGTCGGCCAGTCCGTACTGGTTGAACAGAACAGGCACATCGAGAATGTGCTTGGTGGCGAAGGGGAAGTAGCCTCCGAACACAGAAATATCGACCGGCGCGGCCATGGAGTCGTCGTCGGAATGCACAGCGTCGATCGTCCCGGCCTGCATCGCCCGGAAAAGCTCGCCTGTCGGCACGATCTGGTCGGCATAATAGAGCTCGATTTCCATCTCGCCCTTCGCAGCCTTGTTGAACAAGTCGACCGCAGGCTTCGTCACGTGCGGTCCGAGCGCGGCGCCGGCATAGGTTTGCAAACGCCACTTGATTGGTGTCTGCGCGATCACTGCAGGTGTCGCCAGAGCGGTAGCGCCTGCGGCTCCTGCCGTCACGAGGCCGGCTTTCTTCAGGAAATTGCGTCTGCTGTGCATTGCTTTCATCGATTTTCCCTCTGGTTGGTACGGCACTTTCAGAACTGAACTATGTCATTTCGAATAGACATAGGTGGGCAGCCACGTGGCGATCGGCGGATAAAGTGCGATGATCAGCAACGCGACAAGCATGATCCCGACAAACGGGAAAACGGATCGATAGATGTCCGGCAGCGTGACTTCCGGCGGCGCCATGGCCCGCATCAGGAAGAGATTGTAGCCGAAGGGCGGCGTCAGATAAGCGATCTGACAGGTGATGGTGTAAAGCACGCCATACCAGACGAGATCGAATCCCAGCGCGCCGGCCAGCGGAATGAACAGTGGCGCGACAATGACAAGCATCGCCGTATCATCCAGAAAGATGCCGAGCGCAAGGAACGTGACCTGCATCAACAGCAGCACCTGCCAGGGTTCAAGACCGAGATCACCGAGGAACAGTCGTTCGATCGACTTGACCGCGCCCAGACCATCGAAAACCGCGCCAAAGCAGAGGGCGGCCGTGATGATCCAGAAGAACATGCAGGAAATGCCGAGCGTCTTGCGGATGGTATCGTGCAGCACCGGTCGCGTCAGGCGCCCGCGCGCAGCCGCCGCCACGATGGCGGAGACCGCGCCGACGGCAGAGCTTTCCACGAGACTAGTGACGCCGGTCACGAACAGGCCCATCATCGCCACGAAGATCGCGAGCGGAATGATGCCCGCCCGGAGCAGCTTCAACTTTTCGCCAAGAGAGTAGCTGTCACGCTCCTGCTTGGACAGCGGCGGGCCAAGCTCGGGCTGTATCCAGCAGCGGATCACGATGTAGATCACGAACAATGCCGCCATCAGCAGACCGGGAAACACTCCGGCCAGCCAGAGATTGCCAACGGGCTGGCGCGCGATCATGCCGTAGAGAACCAGCACGACGCTGGGAGGCACGAGAATACCGAGCGACGACCCGGCCTGGATGACGCCCGTTACCATGACCTTGTCGTAGCCGCGCCTCAGCAATTCCGGCAACGCGATGGTCGCACCGACCGCCATGCCGGCCACCGATAGTCCGTTGATCGCGGAAATCACCACCATCATCGTGATCGTGCCGATTGCCAGACCGCCTCTGACCGGACCGAACCACACATGGAACATCTTGTAGAGATCGTCCGCGATCCGCGATTCGGCCAGCATGTAGCCCATGAAGACGAAGAGCGGCAGCGTCAGCAGCGGATACCACTTCATCACCTTGATGGTTGCGGTAAACGGAATTTCAATGCCGCCCTCGCCCCAGAGTAGAATGGCGGCAGCCGCCCCCACGAAACCGATCACCGCGAAAACCCGCTGCCCGGTCAGGAGCAGCAGCATCATCGAAGAGAACATGAAGATGGCGATGAGATCGTAGCTCATTCGATCGGCTCTCCCTTCAGGATCGCCCAATCCTTGAAAAAGATGGCGACGGCCTGCAGGAGGGTGAGCAGAATGCCAACATTGAGCACGACTTTGACCGGCCACATATAGGGGGCCCAGGCCGAGAAACTCTTCTCGCCGTACTGGATCGAATAGATCAGCGACGAAATTCCGCCGATCTGAAGAACGACCAGGAAAGCGATCAACACAAAGCTTGTAAGCAGATCGGTGCGCGCCTTCGTCCGGATGGAGAAGCCGCTATAGAGCAGATCCATGCGAACATGATCGCCCTCTTTCAGAGTGAAGGCGCCGCCCAGCGCAAAATAGCCCACCATGATGAACTGCGCCATTTCGACCGTCCAGTTCGACGGGAAGAAGAACACTTTCATTATCGACGCATAGGCGAGCACGCCGATCATGGCGAAGATCAGATACATGGCGAACAGGCCCATGTACCTGCTCCACGAATCGATGATCCTGACGTAAATTTTGATGGCCTCAGGCACTGCGACGGCTTCCTTTCGCGTTGCTGGCCATTTCCATCCCGAGCTTCAGATCCGGTTCTTGTATGTCGGATAGTGTTTTCGCGATGCGTTCGCCCCAAACACGCTGGGACTTTGGATCGCCGATCTGATCATTTCGTATTTCGATCATGACGCAAGGCAGACCACGCGAGCGCCCGTGCCGCTCCAGAGTGTAGTAGACGCGGTCCGCCGGAGTGTAGGGCTCGTTATCGCCAACCAGGAAATCCGCCGTCGCGCTCAATTCTGCGATCATCGGGCGAGACAGACGCTCGTCTTCGTCATGCAGAATGCCGATGTGCCAAGGCCTCGCGATGCCTTTGTAGACAGGCGTGAAGGAATGGACCGACACCAGACAGGTCTCAAGCCCCTGATCGATGCGTTCCGACACAACAGTCTCGACAGCATTGTGAAAGGGCACATGGGCAAGCTCGATGCGCGCCTGCCGGGCGGCTGCGTCCAGCCCCGCGTTACCGGGTATCACGGTGGTTTCGCTGATTTCTGGAATGAGATCGGGTGCGTCGATGGGTCGATTGCAATCGATGATCAGCCGGGAAAGCCCCCCAGCGACCAACGGAGCATCAAGCATTTCGGAAAGATGACGCGCCACGGGCAGAGCGCCGGGGTCCCAGGCGATATGGCGCTCAAACTGTTCCGCGGCCAGTCCCAACGTTCCATATTCGGGCAGCAGCCTGTTTGAGGCGTGATCGCAGATAATCACAAAGCGCCCTCTGCCAGCGCCGTTGATGACACTGACGATTTCTGTCGACGACGCTGCGGCCGTGTCCTCCGAAACCATGCTTCCTCATCTGACGCGAGCCGTATCGAACGATACGATCGACATTCCATTGCACTCGTTTGAATGATTTCATACAGAATAGAAGAGTTTGTCAAACGGAAATGCCGCTTTTTGCGGCGCTGCCCCCAGCAGGGCAGCTGGAGGCGCCCATGCAACCAAGCATCGCTCAGATCATCACGGACAAAACCGACCAGATGACGGGCAGCGAAAGGCGTGCGGCTCAAACACTGATAGCCAACTACCCGCTGATCGGACTGAAGACGGTCGCGGAATTTTCGCAACAGGCCGGGGTGAGCTCGCCCACAATCTTGAGATTCATCGCGCGGCTCGGCTTCCACAACTATTCTGATTTCCAGAATCGGCTTCAGGAAGAGCTGGCGGCACAATTGCAGTCTCCATCGTCGCGCGCCGGGCGCACGCCTGACGACAGCGGCGCAGACAGTCCGGCGAACATCGAGGCCAGCATAGAGAACATCCGCGAGACGTTTCGCCATCTCTCCAAGAAGCAGTTGGCGGACCAGGTGGAGCTTCTGTCGAACGGGCGTAACAAGCTCTTCCTCGTCGGAGGACGGTTCACGGACCCGATCGCGCGCTACATGGCCACCCATTTGACCATCATCCGGCCCAATGTCGTGCATCTCGAAGGACAGGAAAGCACGTGGCCCGACCATCTGATCGACATGGGCAAGCGTGATGTTTTGCTGGTTTTCGATATTCGCCGCTATCAGGAAAGCCTCGGTCGTTTCGCAGAAAAGGCGTCAAAACGCGGCGTTCACATTGTCCTGATCACAGATCAATGGCTGTCTCCGATTGCGCGTTTTGCGCGGCACGTCATCGCTACACGCACAGAAGTGCCATCCCCATGGGACTCTTCAGCGGCGCTTTTCATGGTCGCTGAAACCTTGATCGGCGAAATCACGAGGCGGCTTCAGAACGAAAGCGCCCAACGAATGAGTGAACTCGAACGGCTGCGCTGACAGGACATTCTGACGCAAACGTGCTGTCGCATTACCTAGATTTAATGTTGGCGGGCTACTCAAACCACAGACAATTGCCGTAAAAGCTCAATATGCTCGTGCAGGTGGCAGGAGACGCATGTGCATGTTCTCCGCTGCGCCTAACAAGGGGCGCAGCGACGCCTGATCCGGAGCTTGTATGAAAGTTTGGAAACAACTCCTGCTGTGCATCGTGGTACTGGTTGCCGCTGCTGCTGCGTGGATACTGCTTGTCCCTTCAGCGCGGCAAACGCTGGCCGGACTTGGCTTCCAATGGGCAGACGCGGCCACTTCTCGACAATCTCAGGCCGCAAGTGGCGGTGGGGGAAGGTCCGGGCCAAGACCGGCGCCCGCGGTGGTTACGGAAGCCGTAGGGACGGCCACCATCAATGACAGGCTGCAGGCGATCGGAACCGGTCGCGCCAATGCGACTGTCTCGGTAGCGCCGTATGCCTCGGGTAGGCTGACTGAGCTTCTGGTGGAATCGGGGGCTCACGTCGAAGCGGGTCAGGTCATCGCCAAGCTTGATTCCGAAACGGAAGAGATCGCGCTCGAGCGCGCCAAGATCGCACGGGACGATTCTATTGCGAAAGTCGAGCGCGCGAGGGCGCTGCGCAAATCGAACGCCATCACGCAGGTGCAGGTCACCCAGACAGAACTCGATCTGCGCAATGCCGAACTGTCGGTGCACGATGCACAGGTTGCATTGGACCGTCGATCGGTCGTGTCGCCTCTATCGGGGATCGTCGGCATATTGCCGATTGAAGCGGGCAACTACGTCACAAGCCAGTCGACGATTGCGACAATCGATGACCGTTCGAACATTCTGGTGGATTTCTGGGTGCCGGAGCGCTTTGCCGCCGCGATTCGGATCGGCGCCCAGATTGCGGCAACGCCGCTTGCCGATGCCAAGCAGGCCTATTCCGGATTTGTCTCGGCCATCGACAACCGCATTGACGAGAAGAGCCGCACACTTTGGGTGCAGGCCAAGATTGCCAACCCGTCGGACTCCCTGAAAGCCGGTATGTCGTTTCAGATATCAATGGCGTTTCCGGGCGATACCTATGCTGCTGTAAACCCCCTGGCCATCATGTGGGGAGCGGACGGCGCGTTCATATGGGGCGTTCAAGATGGCAAGGTAAGGCGCGTCCCGGTCCGGATCATTCAACGCAATACCGAGAATGTGCTCGTGGAAGGCGAGATAGCAGGCGGCGACATGGTAATCACCGAAGGCGTGCAGAGTGTACGCGACGGCGACGAGGTGCGCATAGCCGACACAGCCGGACCTATGCCCGGCAATGCCAAAGCTCCGACACTGTGATGAGCACCGGCCCCTCCAACCAGAGCGAGGCAAACGGCCTCACGGCGCTGTTCATCCGGCGTCCGGTTCTCGCCTTCGTACTGAACACGCTGATTGCGGTTGCCGGTTTGGCCGCCTTCTACGGGGTGGAAATTCGCGAACTGCCCGACGTCGACCGCGCCGTCATAACCGTGACGACCGATTTCAACGGGGCTGCCGCCGAGACGGTCGATCGCGAGCTGACGGACCTCGTTGAGGGCGGAGTAGCGCGCGTCTCCGGCGTGAAGTCGATCTCATCGTCAACGTCCTTCGGACGAAGCCGTGTGACGATCGAGTTCAACGACGGCGTTGACCTGAACGTCGCTGCATCCGACGTGCGAGATGCCGTGGGCCGCATCACGAACCAGTTGCCGGACGAGGCCGACGCGCCACGCATCGTCAAGGCGGATGCGAATTCTGACGCCGTCATGCGCCTTGCCGTGACATCCCCGACCATGTCGGTCGAGGATATGACCGTGGTGATCCAGGACCAGGTGGAAGACACACTGGCGGCAGTGCCCGGCGTCGCCGACGTTCAGGTGTATGGGGACCGGGACAAGATCTTCCGCATCGACGTTGACCAATCCAAGTTGGCAAGCCTCGGCCTGACGGTCGCGGATCTGCGCAGCGCCCTCTCATCAGTGGCTTTCGACACGCCCGCGGGCTCCATCACCACGAGCGATCAGGACCTGATCGTCCGCACCACCGCGAATGTCAGCACTCCTGAGGAATTCGAGGCTCTGGTTGTCGGCGGAGGCGCACACATCCGGGATGTCGCCACGGTGACGCTCGGCCCCGACACGGGCGATACAGCCCTCCGCTCAGACGGGAAGACCGGTATCGGGATTGGCATCATACGAGCGGCCGAATCCAATACGCTCGATATCTCGGAGGGCGTCAGAGCAGCTGTCGCGCAGCTTCAGACGGAGCTTCCCGAGGGAATGACCATCAAGGTCACGAGCGACGATGCGGTTTTCATCAACGGGGCAGTGCATGAGGTCGAAATCGCGCTCATGCTGTCCGTCAGCATCGTGCTGCTCGTCATCTTCATTTTCCTGCTCGACTGGCGTGCGACCCTCATCCCGGGCCTCGCAATGCCGGTGGCACTGATCGGCACGATTGCGGCGATCTATCTCGCAGGCTTCTCGATAAACATCCTGACCCTTCTCGCGCTCGTTCTTGCGACCGGACTGGTTGTCGACGACGCCATCGTGGTGTTGGAAAATATTGTGCGGCGCAGGAACGAGGGCATGGGCCCGCGCGCTGCGGCGGTCCTCGGCACTCAGGAAGTGTTCTTCGCGGTGCTTGCAACCACGGCAACGCTCGTGGCCGTGTTCGTCCCCATCTCCTTTTTGCCCGGCCAGACTGGCGGCCTGTTCCGCGAATTCGGCTTTGTCCTTGCGATCGCTGTCTTCCTGTCGTCCATCGTGGCCTTGACCCTCTGCCCGATGCTCGCATCACGCATGCTCACGAACGCGAGCCTGCACCGAGAGAAAAAGGGACTTGGCGTACGGATCGGGGGAGTGCTGAGCAGGATCTATCAGCGGAGCCTCCATTTCTGCCTCGACGCGCCCCTGGTCGTGCTTCTTGCAGCCGTCCTGTTTGCCGGTGCCGCCTTCACAATGTTTGGCCAGATCCGGCAGGAACTGACGCCAACGGAGGACCGATCCGTCGTTCTTCTGCGCATCAATGCACCGCAAGGGGTCAGCCTCGACTACACGACATCGCAGATGCGGCGGCTCGGTGATCTCATCCAGCCTCTGCGCGAATCGGGCGAGGTCATCAGCACGTTTGAACGAAGTGGCGGCAGTGGCCAGATGAACAGCGGGTTCATGGTGATCACTCTGGCGCCCTGGAACGAGCGGATTCGAAGTCAGCAGGAAATCCAGGCTCAGATCGTTGGCCTTGCCAGGCAGATACCGAGCCTGCGGGTCTTTGCCTTCAGCCCGAATAGCCTCGGCATACGCGGTGCAGGCAGCGGACTTCAATTTGCACTTGTCGGCAACGATCGCGCGGCACTTGGCGACGCAGCAGACAAGATCATCGAAAAGATGGCCGCGGATCCACGCTTCCAGCAGGCGCGCCTCTCCGTCGATCCGACGCAGCCTCAGCTTTCGGTTGCGATCGACCGCACACGGGCGTCAGACCTCGGAATTGATATAACCGGCCTCGCCAACACGATGCAGGCCATGCTCGACGGAAACAACATCGGTGATGTCTATGTGGGCGATCGTAGCTTCAACGTGAAGCTCGTATCGTCCTCCAATCCGGTCAACGACCCGACGGATCTTGAGAACATCTTCCTGCGGACGAGTGACGGACGCTATGTCCCGATGTCGACCATAGCGACGCTGACCGAACGTTCGGTTCCGCCTTCGCTCTCACGCGAGCAAAGACAGCCCTCCGTCGGTATCGTCACCAGCATGCGCGACGACTTTGCTCTCGGCGACGCGCTGCGGCAGGTTCAGGAGATTGCAGCACCGTTGCTGCCGCCAGGCGCGCGGGTCGTGCCGCTGGCTGAAGCAGCGACGCTGAACGAAACCAACAGCGGCATGATCACCATCTTCGGATTTGCGCTCGTCATCATCCTTCTGGTGCTGGCGGCACAGTTCGAGAGTTTCGTCAGTGCGATCATCATCATGGCGACGGTTCCGCTCGGGCTGGCCTGCGCCATCATCGCCTTGATCGTGACCGGAACGAGCCTCAATGCTTACAGCCAGATCGGGCTGGTCTTGCTCGTGGGTGTGATGGCAAAGAACGGAATTCTCATCGTCGAGTTCGCGAACCAGTTGCGCGACAGGGGGCTGAGCGTCCGCGAGGCGATCGAGCAGGCCGCCAACATCCGGCTGCGACCCGTGATGATGACCATGATCTGTACCGTGCTGGGCGGTGTGCCGCTGGTTCTGGCAAGCGGCGCTGGCGCGGAAGCGCGCATCGCGCTCGGCTGGGTGATCGTCGGAGGCCTTGGTCTGGCGACGGCATCGACATTGTTCCTGACCCCGGTGGCCTATCTGCTGCTCGGTCGCTTCATCACGCCAAAGGTCGAAGAGGAAGCCCGTCTTCACCGCGAATTGGAACAGGCCGCCCAGCCGGGCGCGGAACCGGCAGAATAGATGCTTGAGTCACACGCGGCCTGACGGAGCGTCGCGTTGCCCCATGACAACCGCGACGGAACGCACTATCAGTGCGCCAAAAATGGGCGGCCTGAATTTCAGTGGCCCGCCGGCCATCAATCCCTGACCTAATCGACGAATTGGCAGGCACCAGCGTTCAAGGAGACACATGGAACCGGTCAAGCTGGAAGATCTCCAGAACTCCGCGGGGTCGGAGGTCGGCGTCTCGCCATGGCGCGAAGTAACCCAGAGAATGATCGATCTGTTCGCAGATGCCACGGACGATCATCAGTTCATTCATTGCGACCCCGAACGGGCGGCCCGCGAAACCCCCTTCGGCGGAACCATCGCGCATGGGTTTCTGACACTGTCCCTGCTGTCCACCATGACCTACGAGACCCTCCCGCCACTCGCTGGTGGCGGCATGGCAATCAATCAGGGTTTCGATTCGATCCGGTTCATCACGCCCGTCAAAACCGGAGCGCGCATCCGCACGCGCTTCACTATCGCTGAGGTAAAGGTTCGGCCTTCCGGCTGGGTGCATGTGAACTACGATGTGACGATCGAGATCGAGAACATCGTCAAGCCCGCGCTGACCGCCCGCTGGCTCACCGTGATCGCGCCGAAGGAACCGCCTGCCTGACGATCCAGGAAACAATCCTGCCCTCGCGGGATTGCAGTAATCCCGCTTCTGGCCCATTCCTTGTCGAGTTCCATGCATAAAGGGAGAAACACATGGCGGCTGTGACGATCATCGTGGAGTTCGAGACACTCGACGGCAAGGCGTCCGAATTTGAACGGATCATGCTGGATCACGCACGGCGTACGCTGAACGAGGAGCCCGGTTGCGAGCGCTTCGATGTGATACGGCCCATCGATGAGGCCGGTCTTCCGAAGAAGAACTTCCTGATCGTCAACGAACTCTATTCCGGGCCGGACGCCGTCATCGCCCATCGCGCAAATCCGCGCATGGCGCCGCTCGGCGAGACCATTGCCCCGCTTTTGAAGTCCCGCCGCCTCATCGAAGCCGTTTCGGTCGTCCCGAACGTGCCGGAGGAAGGCAAGCGCCCCGAAGACCTGAACGCGGCCAACGACGACTGACGGACTACTTGCCGGTCGTGCCTTTCGGCAGAGGTTTGCCGGGTATGGCGGTGGATGTCACAGACACGGGATCACTGGCTGGAAACGTATCCTCCAGCCCTTCCTCCAGTTCCTCTTCCAGGATCGACTCCTTGTCGGGGCGATCATAGGGAGGCTTCACATCTTTGGGTGTTTTCGAGTTTGACATGCACCCACCATGCCTCAAAGCCGGGCCGACGAGAACCCCTGAAACGCGCCTCGCCTTGAGTGAACCGGTTTCGTGGCTACAGGGCGGCGTCGCGCGCTGCTTCTTTCAGGAATGTGAAGCAATAATCCGAATAGGATCGCCAGCATTCTACCCTGAAACTGTCTTTGGCAGTGCGCATCAAAACGACTTCGATCTTGCCGAGCACCGTGCGCGTGCATGCGCCGACGGGAAAGACCGACAGCGAAAGATCCTGCGGGCAACCCGCGCTCAGCGTCGCCTCACAGGCTGGCCCACTGACGCCAAAAGCCATGTGGCGATGAGAAACACCCACGGCGGAATGCAATTGCTTCACGCCTGCACAAGCTGAAAGCAGATCGGCGCCAGCCTCATCGATGACAAGCCATTCATCGGGTCCGAGCCAGAGCGCCATGCGCGCGCCTTTGGATGATGACGCCTTGGGGGCGACGGGAAGTTTGAGGCCGAGCGCTTTCGAAAGTGCGGCGGTCGACCCGGCTGGCGCGCGCAGTGAGATGCGTTCTGCCGTGGGAAGAACCTCAACGCGAGCGGCCGCTCCCGAATAGGCCTCACCGGCAAGGATCGGGCGCCGCATCGCATCGACATCGCCGGACGTGCGCGCGGCAATCGCAGCTTTAGCCATTGATGCGCTCCCCCTTCTCGTCGAAAAATACCATCCCGGTCACTTCCGCCTCTATCGTGCGATCCGGCATCGGAACATAGAGCGTCTGACCCATCAGGTCGCGCCCGCCAGCGACGAGTGCCAACGCGATCGACCGCCCGCAATTTTGCGACCAGTAGCTCGATGTGACATGTCCGATCATCTTCATGGGAATCGTCTGGTTTGGATCGGCGACGATTTGCGCGCCCTCCTCCAGCACCGTCTTGGGATCTTTCGTCTTGAGCCCGACCAGTTGCCTACGGCCCGGCGCAACCAGATCGGGGCGCTTCAACCCCCTGATGCCAACAAAGTCCGTCTTGTTCTTGCCAATGGCCCAATCCAGCCCGGCATCATTCGGCGTGACCGTGCCATCCGTATCCTGGCCGACGATGATGTAACCCTTCTCCGCCCGCAACACATGCATGGCTTCCGTGCCATAAGCGCAGGCATCGTTCTTTTCGGCCTCGGCCCAAAGAGCTTCCCAGACGGCCTGCCCATAGTCGGCTGGCACATTTACCTCGAAGCCGCGTTCTCCCGAAAATGACATCCGGAAAAGCCGGGTCGGAACGCCGCAAATGCTGCCTTCACGCACGGACATGTGCGGCATTGCTTCGTCGGACATGTCGATGTCGCGAACCAGCGGCGCAATGATCTCGCGCGACTTCGGCCCCTGCACCGCAATCACCGCCCATTGCTCGGTGATGGAGGTCAGCCAGACATTGAGATGTGGAAACTCGGTCTGGAGATAGTCCTCCATCATGTTGAGCACGCGCGGCGCACCACCCGTTGTGGTGGTGACGTGGAACCTGTCTTCCGCAAGCCGCCCGACGACGCCATCGTCATAGATGAAGCCGTCCTCGCGCAGCATGATCCCATACCGGCAGCGACCCGGTTGCAGCTTCTGCCATGGGTTCGTGTACATCAACTCCATGAACTTGGCAGCGTCAGGGCCCACCACTTCGATCTTGCCGAGGGTCGATGCGTCGAACAGCCCGGCAGCCTTGCGAACGGTCACGCATTCGCGGTTTACCGCAGCATGCATGTCTTCGCCCGCACGCGGGAAATACCAGGCGCGCTTCCATTGGCCGACATCCTCGAACACGGCACCTGCGGCTTCTGCCCAAGGGTGGATCGCGGTGCGGCGCGTCGGATCAAAGAGCGGCCCGCGCGCGTGGTTGACGATCGTGCCAAAGGTGACTGGCGTATAGGGCGCGCGAAAGGTGGTGAGACCAACTTCCGGAATATCCTTGCACAGAACCTCGGCGGCGATTGCAAGCCCATGCAGGTTGGACGTCTTGCCCTGATCAGTCGCCATGCCGTTGGTCGTGAACCGTTTGACATGCTCTATCGACCGCATGCCCTCATGGACGGCCTGCCGAATATCCTTGGCAGTGACATCATTCTGGAAATCGACAAAGGCCTTCACGGTTGTGTCGGCGCCGGCACCCGGCCCAGCACCCAGCATGCCGCCGCCCCATGTTTCGGAAGCGTCGACCTTCAGTTTGCCGATACCGCCCGACGTTCCACCCGCGAGCTTCGCGGCCTGCTCGCCCGCCTTGAGCCCTTCCGCGATCGTGGCGGCGAGCGTATCGGCGCCGTTGCAGGCTCCCACAGACACGCAGTCCTGCGCGTACACACCGGGCAAGAAGCGTTTCGTCGCCTCATCAAACGCCACCTTGCCCCGCGACTGCGAAAACAGATGGACCGATGGAGTCCAGCCGGATGAGACCAGCAGTGCGTCTATGGGGATGGTGCGTCCCGCGCCGCCCTTCTTGGGCTCGACGGTCATGGAGGTTACACGCAATTTTCCGCCAGCCTTGACGACCGCGCGGCCGGAATTGATCTCGATGCCAAGTCCTCTCGCCTCGTCGATCAGCGGCCCGCTTGGTGTGTCCCGCAGATCGACGATGGCGGCGATGCCGACACCCGCTTTCTTGAGGTCGATTGCGGCCGCATACGCGGAATCATTGGCGGTGTAGACACCGATATTCCGTCCGACGGCGACGCCATAATGGTTGAGATAGGTGCGTGCGGCGGAAGCGAGCATCACACCCGGCCGGTCATTGTCGGCAAACACCATGTGACGCTCGATGGCGCCCGTGGCGAGGATCACACGTCTCGCACGAACCTGCCACAGCCGCTCGCGCGGCAACTCTGCCGCAGGATCGGAAAGATGATCGGATATCCGTTGCGCAAGGGCCAGAATATTCTGGGCGTAGTAGCCAAAAGCGGTCGTGCGGGAGAGAATCTGGACATTCTCCATCGCCGCGAGCCTGGTCGCCGTCTCCTGCGCCCAGATCCAGCCATCCTTGCCGTCGATTTGCGCGCCAGCCTCGAAATGCAGGGCTCCGCCGAGTTCAGCCTGCTCGTCGGCAATGATGACCCGAAGGCCCGATTCTGCCGCAGCCAACGCCGCGGCAAGACCGGCGGCACCCCCGCCCACAATAAGAATGTCACAATGCGCGAACCGGCCCGCGTAATGATCCGGGTCCGGCTGATCGGGTGCAACGCCCAGCCCAGCAGCGGCGCGGATGGTCGGCTCGTAGAGCTTCTCCCAGGCCGCCTGCGGCCACATGAAGGTCTTGTAGTAGAAGCCAGCAGAGAACATCGGCGAGGCGACATCATTCACCGCGCCGACATCAAATGACAGAGAAGGCCAGCGATTCTGCGACTTGGCTTTCAATCCGTCATAGAGTTCCTGCACGGTGGCCCGCACATTCGGAGTCTTGCGCGCGGCATCCCGCTCGATCGTCACCAGCGCGTTCGGCTCTTCGGCACCCGCCGAGAGAATGCCGCGAGGCCTGTGGTATTTGAACGATCGGCCAACGAGGTGCACCCCGTTTGCAAGGAGCGCCGAAGCGAGCGTATCACCCTGCAGACCGGTGAACGACGTGCCGTCAAAACTGAATCGAGCGGTGCGTGCCGGCGTCAGCCGCCCTGCGCCCGCGATGCGGTAGGTCCCGGACATCAAGCACCTGCCTTCTTGGTGGTACGCTTGCGAGCGGGTTTTGCTGCGGTCGGACGCGCTGCGCCAGCCACGTCAGGTTTCGGCTCGCCGGCCTTGTAAGTCATGAGAAACTTGTCGGTAACGGTGTCGCGAACTGCGTTGAAGAAGCGCGCGCAGCCATGCATGTGACGCCAACGCTCATAAATGATGCCCTTGCTGTTGGACCGGATGAAGAAGAACGCTTCGAAATCCTCGTCACTGAGCGACGCCAGATCGACGGCCCGCGTGACATGTGCCTCGCCAGCATTCCTGAACTCGAGTTCGGGAAGTTCTTCCTCACAGTAGGGGCATCGGATCAGAAGCATGGCGTGTCCCAGTATTCCTTGCCGCGTGAGCGTGACGGCCGGTGATGACCAAGCCGTTCCTTCAATGGTTCCAGGTCCCTGATGGCCATCAGTGCGCGACCGCCGCCGCCGCCGCCTCGTCGATCAGCCGGCCCGTGCGGAAGCGCTCCAGGTTGAAAGGTGCGTTGATGGGATGGGGCTCGTCACGGGCAATGGTGTGGGCGAAGACGTTGCCCGATCCAGGGGTTGCCTTGAAGCCGCCGGTTCCCCATCCGCAATTCACATAGAGCCCGGCAACAGGGGTTTTCGCCAGGATCGGGGATCGATCGGGCGTCACGTCGACGATGCCGCCCCAAGATCGCAGCATTTTCATGCGGGTGAATATGGGGAACATCTCGCAGATTGCGTCGAGCGTATGATTGATGATGTGGAGGCCACCCGTCTGCGAATAGGAAACATATTGATCGGTGCCCGCGCCAATCACCAGTTCGCCTTTGTCGGACTGGGAAATATAGGCGTGCACTGTGTTGGACATCACCACGCACGGGAACACCGGTTTTACAGGCTCCGACACCAGCGCCTGCAGCGGATAGGATTCCAGCGGCATCCGCACATCTGCCATCTGCATGATGACCGAGCTGTGTCCGGCTGCGACCACCCCAACCTTGCCCGCACCGATGAACCCCCTGGTCGTATCGACCCCGGTCACCTTTCCGTCGGGAGCGCGGCGAATACCGGTCACTTCGCAGTTCTGGATGATGTGAACGCCGCGCGCGCTTGCGGCGCGGGCATAACCCCAGGCGACCGCGTCGTGTCGCGCGGTGCCGCCGCGACGCTGGAGCGCTGCGCCAACGACCGGATAGCGCGCGCTCTGAGAAATGTTGAGCGGCGGACAGAACTCCTTGGCCTGCTCGGGCGTGAGCCATTCATTGTCCACACCGTTGAGACGGTTGGCGTGAATGTGCCGCTTCAGGACCTGGGTATCATGAACATTGTGGGCCAGCATCATCACGCCGCGCGCCGAATACATCACGTTGTAGTTGAGGTCCTGGCTCAGTCCCTCCCAGAGCTTCAACGCGTGATCGTAGATGCCTGCCGATTCGTCATAGAGATAGTTGGAGCGAATGATCGTGGTGTTGCGCCCGGTATTGCCGCCGCCTAGCCAACCTTTCTCCAGAACCGCCACATTGGTGATGCCATGTTCCTTGGCAAGATAGTAGGCGGTCGCCAGCCCGTGTCCGCCCGCACCGACGATGACAACGTCATAGGCTGGTTTCGGCTCAGGCGACGTCCATTGCTCGGGCCACCCCTTGTGGCCCCGCATGGCCTCGCGGGCAATTGCAAATACCGAGTATTTCCGCATCCGCCTGGGTGCCTCATGCTAGATCGGCCGTCGCCGCGCCGCAGCGACCTGACCATGGTCTATCACTAGCCAAACGCGCTTGTCACCCTTGCGCTGAATGCGACGGGGGATGGCGATTTACGACTGTTCCGATCCATCTCCGGTTCCCCGGCGACCGGGCAGCTTCATTTCAGGGAGCCGAACTTGCGTCCGGCGTCGATCGCCAGACCAAGCCCGACACTGCCGAAGACATCGCCCTTCACAAGGCTCGCATGAGGAAAGCGACGTGTGATCGCATCGCGCACCGCCGGGATCCCCGTTGAACCGCACGTCAGAAACAGGGTGTCGATATCGCTGGCTGCAAGACCCGCGTCGCGCAATGTGCGCTCGACAGTTGTGTCGACACGTTCCACCGCCGACCCAATCGCAGCGTCCAGCAGCTCCGGCGTAATTGTCACCTTTACAGCATGGTCTGAAACGCCGAGATCAACGGCACTGTCGTGCCCGTCGGCAAGCTCGATCTTGGCGGCTTCCACGCGCCCGGCAAGTGAATGACCCTGCCGCTGCTCGACGATCTCTATCATCCGGTCCATCAGTTCGGGCTGCGCCGCATCGTATCGGATCTGGCGCAAATCGATCATCGTCTTGGATGTGTAGAGCGAGTTGATGCGCTGCCACGTAGCGAGATCGAAGAAATAGGAGACCGGGAGGTTGCGCTTGCGATCCTTCGTCTGAGTCAGATAGCCGAGTTCGGGCATGACGCGGGCCATGCTGAGCAGTCGGTCGAAATCGGTGCCGCCGACATGGACACCCGTATTGGCCAGAATATCCTTCCGTCGATCCGACCTCTGCCTTGCTTCCGGCGACACGCGAACGATGGAGAAGTCCGAGGTACCGCCGCCGATATCGGCGATCAGGGCC
This sequence comes from Rhizobiaceae bacterium, assembly GCA_023953905.1. Taxonomy (GTDB): domain Bacteria; phylum Pseudomonadota; class Alphaproteobacteria; order Rhizobiales; family Rhizobiaceae; genus Arvimicrobium. The sequence goes on from JAMLJA010000003.1 coordinate 233,862, forward strand.
ACTTGCTCACGCTCGACCGTCTGCTCATAATCCATCGCCGCGGCGATCGGTTCGAGCTGGAACTCGACATGGCGAAAGCCTTGCTTGCGGGCCGCCTTTTCCAGTTCGTTCTGCGCTGCCATGTCGGCCGTCTCGTCCTCGTCGACGAAATGCACCGGGCGACCCAGAACCACATGACTGACGTCTTGCTCCACCGCCCTGTCGAGACTGGATTTCAGCCGTCCGATCACAAGGCCTATGATGTCCAGAAACGCCATGGACTGCGCTTTGATGCGCGTCTTTTCATGGACGAGTGACGTTCCCAGGACGCTTTTGAGCGCGCGCATGAGGCGTCCTTCCGAATTCAGCGTGTAGTCTTCGATGGCGCGCCGTCCGAAATAGGTGTGACCATCCTCGAAGTTGAAGAAAATCGCGCTTGGGATCGTCAGATGCTCTCCCTCGACCGGAACGAGACGCGGCATACCTTCTTTGATGATTCCCACGGTCGAATTCGACGTGCCGAAATCGATACCGCCAAAGGCAGGTTGCATGATGGTGTCCATTGTCGAGGGAACTAAGGGGGATGCGCCGTTTAGGAAAAACGCCTGCGCATGTCGACCCGCAATCATCATCTCGGTCAGATGAGCCCCACCGAAATGCCACCTGCGAGTTGCGAATGCCGTTTCTGGAACTTTATGGGCTATAGAGCGCCTGCCTTGATGCCAACGCAACAAGCGAACGCACGGTTCTGCCAGCAAATCGGGCAGGATCTGTGGGAATCGATGCACTGAGCCTTCGCCCATCCATTCCTATGATGCTACAACCGCGCCAACCCACAGCTTGAAGCATGACATGAGAGTAGATGTGAATATGGGTGCCGCTGGCAACAAGCCGGCTGCGCTCGATCTCGAAGAATTGCTGGCGACGCGCCTTCTTGTTCAGGGCAATTCCGGGTCCGGCAAGTCGCATCTGCTGCGGCGTCTGCTTGAGCAGAGCGCGCCATGGGTGCAGCAATGCGTCATCGATCCTGAAGGCGATTTCGTCACGCTGGCCGACAAGTTCGGCCATCAGGTCGTCGATGCCGCACGCACCGAATCGGAGCTCACACGTATTGCCGGCCGCGTGCGCCAGCATCGGGTTTCGGTCGTCTTGAACCTTGAAGGTCTCGATGTTGAGCAGCAGATGCGCGCAGCAGCTGCCTTTCTTGGCGGCATGTTCGATGCTGAGCGCGACTATTGGTATCCTGTGCTCGTGGTCGTGGACGAGGCGCAACTCTTTGCACCAGCCGCCGCGGGTGAGGTTTCCGACGAGGCGCGAAAGCTTTCCCTCGGTGCCATGACGAATCTCATGTGTCGCGGGCGCAAGCGCGGACTGGCCGGCGTCATTGCCACTCAACGTCTTGCCAAGCTGGCCAAGAACGTCGCCGCGGAAGCATCCAACTTCCTGATGGGTCGCACATTCCTGGATATCGACATGGCCCGTGCAGCCGACCTGCTCGGTATGGACCGGCGCCAGGCGGAGATGTTTCGCGACCTGGCCCGCGGACATTTCGTGGCCTTGGGCCCCGCATTGTCCAGACGTCCGCTTCCGCTGGTCATCGGGGCCGTGGAGACGGCTGCCCGCTCGACCAGCCCTAAGCTGACACCGCTGCCGGAAGCGTCGGCAGATTCCCGCGATCTCATCTTCACGCCGGGACCCGACGAGGCCCTGCCTGTCGCGCGCCGCACGGCCGCCCCGCCACCTCCCGCACCGATTGCCGATATTCTCGAACAATTGACGCGTGCCAGGCCGGTCGCTGAAAAACCCGAGCAGCCGAGTTTCGCTGTCATCGACGAGGCCGAACGGGCAGCAGGCGTGGCAATGGTCCTGCGCGAGATTCTTGAGGATCCCGACGCAGGATTCCGCCCCGATGCGGTGCTTTATCAGGACTTCCTTGTGCGATGCCGCATACGGCGTGTTCCCGGCGAGCCGCTCGATCTTTCCGCATTCCGCCGGGAACTGGCCGTTGCACGGGCCGGCGTGGACGCGGCGACAGCCGAAGGCGAATCGTGGTCGAAGGCTCTGACGCTGTCTTCCGGCATACCTGACGACCTCCAGGGCGTGTTCCTGATGGTCGCGCGTGCAGCAATTGCCGGTGAAGCCTGCCCATCCGACGCGGCTCTGGCGCGCGCCTATGGCAGCCATTCGCCACGTCGCGCCCGGCGCCTGCTCGCCTATTTCGAAGAGCGGGGAATATTGGTGGTCCGCACAGATTTTCACAATCGCCGCGTTCTGGCCTTTCCCGATCTGGGATGCGAAACCGCACCGGGTGATCCGGACGCGCCCGACGACTATTCTGCAACACCTCACGCGGCAGAGTGATGGCGTCATTCAGGCAGCCACAGGTTTTGTCCTTCGGGCCTCGACAGCCACTCGTGATTCTGCTATGAGCCGCCCCAATTCGCGATGGAGCCCGTCGCGGAGGCGGTGTGTATATGTTGCCCCGCCCGCTTGATCATAAGGCTAGATCGCTCGAACCGGTTTTAGACAGGAGCATACGTGCAGGTACTCGTCCGCGACAATAATGTCGATCAGGCGCTTCGCGCCCTTAAGAAGAAGATGCAGCGCGAAGGTATCTTCCGGGAAATGAAGATGCGCGGCCACTACGAGAAGCCGTCTGAAAAGCGTGCGCGTGAAAAGGCTGAAGCCGTGCGTCGTGCGCGCAAGCTGGCACGCAAGCGGGCTCAGCGCGAAGGCCTGCTTCCGGGCGCTCCTCGTCCTGCTGTCGTGCAGGCACGCGCTCCGCGCTGACCCACGCCAAGTTTTCGTCCCTTTCGGGAATTATGCGCTAAGGTGGGGCGATTGCGAAATCGCCGCCACCTTTTTGCGTTGAGTGGCTCAGCTCAGTTCTGACGAAGCGCGGAATAATCGCGCAGCATTGGGAAAGTCGGATATGAAATCTATCGGAACTGTGGACAAGGCGTCGTGGCGCCCTCCCGCATTTGCGGCGATGATGCTGACCGCTGCGCTTCTGGCAGGCTGCCAGTCGACGCCGGTCAGCAATTTGGCGACGATAGATCGTGCGCAATCCTCCGATGAAAACATTTCGTCGCTGACCGCGGTCATCAACCGAAACCCCAGCGATCCCGAAGCATACAATGTGCGCGGGTCCGCCTATGGCCGGGGCGGTAAGTATCGCGAAGCGCTGCGCGACTTCGACAAGTCGATACAGCTCAATCCACGGTTCTATCAGGCCTACGCCAACCGGGCACTGATCCATCGCTATCTCGGCGACGACAAGAGCGCACTGTCCGACTACAACCGCGCACTGCAGATCAATCCAAGCTACGATACCGCATATATCGGGCGCGGCGACCTCTACCGGAAAGCCGGCCAGACACAGAACGCATTCAATGATTTCCAGCGCGCTATCCAGCTCGATACGACGGACGGACGCGCCTATCATCGCCGTGGATTGATCTATCAGAGCAAGGGACAACATAGCTTCGCGATTGAGGATTTCTCGACTGCGATCTCGCTGTCTCCTGATTCGCCAGAGCCATATAACGGACGCGGCGTTTCCTATCTCGCCCTGAACGACGATGAGAATGCGTTTGCCGACTTCAACATGGCGATCAAGCTGAACGGTAGCGTGGCCGAGAGCTGGGCAAATCAGGCCCTGGTCTACGAAAAGCGCGGAGACAAGGCGCGTGCCGCCAAATCCTTCGCGCGCGCCACACAGCTGGATCCCAACTATCGGCCCGCGACCGACGGACTCGCCCGCACGCGCGGCGGCTGAGCAGGTCACCAACAGCCCACCGTGGTTGCCACTTGTCGCGGCAACCCTTTTCGAGCTGCGGGGTTAGTGTAAAGCGAACGCCGCTTTCACCCGCGGCAGAAAAAGGTTTGTCATGCGGAAATATCTTGTTGGTCTCGCCCTGCTCACAGCGTCCACTTTGCCGACGCAAGCACAGCAATCCGGCGTCGAGCTTGGTATGCTCGATTGCGTGATCGACGGCGGTACCGGCTTCATCTTCGGATCGACGAAGGATGTTCGCTGCACTTTCGAACCGGCGGACAAGGAATGGGCGCCCGAGAGCTATTTTGGCGTCATCAACAAGTTCGGGCTCGATATCGGCTATACTGATGCGACCATCATGCGTTGGGCCGTGCTGGCGCCCATAGCAAACGTCTATGCCCCGGGCGCGCTGTCTGGGGACTATGTGGGGGCCAGTGCCGAAGTGACCGCAGCAATCGGCGCAGGCGCCAATCTTCTGGTCGGAGGATCGGACCGGTCATTCACCCTGCAGCCGTTGAGTGTGCAGACCCAGACTGGTCTGAACTTCGCCGTTGGCGTGAGCCAGTTCCAGCTGCGAAGCGTGAACAACTAACGAAACCATCTTCAAGGGCGCATCGACTGCGTCTGCAAAAAAAGAGCCCGGCTCAGCGCCGGGCTCTTGTCATTCAGACCTGTGCAGGCTCGCGATCAGTGATCCATAGCCTTGACGATTTCCTCGGTCATCTTCTTGGCATCGCCCAACAGCATCATGGTGCCGTCCTTGTAGAACAGCGTGTTGTCGATGCCGGCATAGCCGGAGCCGAGCGAGCGCTTGACGAACAGGCAGGTTCTCGCCTTGTCGACATCGAGGATCGGCATGCCATAGATCGGCGAACTCTTGTCGTCGCGGGCTGACGGATTGGTGACGTCATTTGCGCCGATGACATAGGCCACGTCCGCCTGGGCGAACTCGGAGTTGATATCCTCCAACTCGAAGACCTCGTCATAGGGCACGTTGGCTTCCGCGAGCAGCACGTTCATGTGGCCGGGCATACGACCCGCGACCGGATGAATGGCATACTTCACTTCGACACCGTTCGCCTTCAGCTTGTCAGCCATCTCCCGGACGGCATGCTGCGCCTGCGCAACCGCCATGCCGTAGCCTGGCACGATGATCACCTTCTGCGCATTCATCATCAGATAGGCGGCATCGTCTGCCGAACCCTGCTTGACCGTGCGTTCGATCCCGTCATCAGCAGCGACCGCGGTTTCGCCGCCGAAGCCGCCCAGGATGACCGAGATGAAGGAGCGGTTCATGCCCTTGCACATGATGTAGCTGAGGATCGCGCCCGACGACCCGACCAGAGCGCCGGTGATGATCAGGGCGAGATTGCCGAGCGTAAAGCCAAGTGCAGCGGCAGCCCAGCCCGAATACGAGTTGAGCATCGAGACCACGACCGGCATGTCGGCGCCGCCGATCGGAACGATCAGCAGAACGCCGAGGGCCAGCGAGACGAGTACGATCAGCCAGAAGATACTGGTGCTCTGCGTGGTCACGAGAAGCACGATCAGAACAACAAGCGCTGCGGCAAGCACGATATTGATGAGGTGGCGCGCCGGCAGCAGGATTGGCTTGCCTGACATGCGGCCATCAAGCTTGAGGAAGGCGATGACCGAGCCTGTGAAGGTAATTGCACCAATGGCCACGCCAAGGCTCATTTCGACCAGAGCCTGGCCATGAATGTCTCCGACCATTCCGATTCCGAAACTGGCCGGTGCATACATCGCAGCCGCGGCAACCATGACCGCAGCAAGGCCGACGAGACTGTGAAACGCCGCGACGAGCTGCGGCATCGACGTCATGGCGATGCGACGCGCAACGACTGCGCCGATGCCGCCACCGATGGCGAGGCCGACAACGATGAGGATGAATTTGCCGCCTGTTGGAACTGCAAGGGCCAGCGTCGTGGCGATAGCGATGGCCATACCGACCATGCCGTAGAGATTTCCCTGACGGCTGGTGGTGGGATGCGAAAGACCCCGCAGCGCCATGATGAACAGGACGCCGGAAACGAGATAGAGGAAGGAAGCGAGGTTGGCGTTCATAGGCTGGCCCTCACTTTTCTTTTTTCTTGTACATGGCGAGCATGCGCTGGGTGACCAGGAAGCCACCAAAGATGTTGACCGCGGCAAGCATGAGCGCGACGAAGCCGAAACCGGTTGCAGCTCCCGACACGGAGATCCCGACCGCAAGCAGCGCACCGACCACGATTACGGAAGAAATGGCATTGGTCACGGCCATGAGCGGCGTGTGCAGCGCGGGCGTTACCGACCACACGACATAATAGCCGACGAAAATTGCCAGTATGAAGATCGCGAAGCGGAAGACGAACGGGTCGATCGCCCCGCCCGACAATGCATGGGCCGTCCCGCCCGCAGCATCTGCCACTGCAGGAACATGTTCCACGGCGTTGCGCACTGCAGCCGCAGCCTGATCCAGTTGCTCGAGCGCCTTGTCCAGCGTGCTCGGTTCCATCACGCATCCCCCTTCTTGGCAGCCGGCTTGCGCGCAGCACTCTTTTTAGGCGCTGGTTTGGGTGTTTCTGCGTCCGGTTTCGCACCACTGGCTGTCGCCGAACCCGCACCGCTCTTCTTGACGCCCTTCTCAGCTTGGGTAGCGCTCGCCACCGAAGACTTGGCAGGCGCGTCGACAAGAGCCTGCGCAGCCGCGAAGTTCGGATGGACCACCTTGCCGCCATCGGTCAGCATGGTTGCCTTGACGAGTTCATCTTCGCGATTGACAGCAAGAGCCTTGGTTTCTTTGTCGACCATGGTTTCAAGGAAAGCATAGAGGTTTCTCGCATAAAGCAGCGAGGCCGAAGCGGCGATGCGCCCGGCGACATTGAGATGGCCGACGATCTTCACGTCGTTCGCCGTGGTAACCACCTCGCCTGCCTTCGCGCCCTCGACATTGCCGCCACGTTCAACGGCCAAATCGATCAGCACCGATCCCGGCTTCATCGACGCGACCATTGCCGCCGACACGAGCTTCGGCGCCGGCCGTCCTGGAATGAGCGCCGTCGTGATGACAATATCCTGCTTGGCGATATGCTCTGCGGTAAGCGCAGCCTGCTTGGCCTGGTATTCCTTGGACATTTCCTTGGCGTAACCGCCAGCCGTCTCGGCCTGCTTGAACTCATCGTCCTCGACGGCAATGAACTTCGCACCGAGCGAGGCGACCTGCTCCTTTGCGGCAGGGCGAACGTCGGTGGCCGTGACGACCGCGCCAAGGCGACGGGCCGTCGCGATCGCCTGCAGGCCGGCAACGCCAACGCCCATCACAAACACCTTGGCAGCAGGCACCGTGCCGGCCGCCGTCATCATCATGGGCAGCGCGCGATCATATTCCGCCGCGCCGTCGATCACGGCCTGGTAGCCGGCAAGGTTGGCCTGCGAGGACAACACGTCCATGACCTGCGCACGCGTGATGCGCGGCATGAATTCCATCGCAAATGCCGTAACTCCCGCCTTCGCCATCGCCGCCACGGAAGCGTCGTTCCCGTAAGGATCCATGGTCGCAATCACCAGAGCGCCGGGCTTGTAGCCCTTGACCTCGACGTCGGTCGGGCGCCTCACCTTGAGGACAACGTCGGCACTTGCCGCGCTCGACGCCTTGCCGATCGTCGCGCCATTGGCGGCGTAGTCGGCGTCAAGGATTCGGGAGGCCTGCCCGGCGCCGGCCTCGACAACAACGTCAAAACCCAGCGCCTTGAGCCGCTTGACGGTGTCAGGCGAGGCCGCGACCCGCGTCTCCTCGCCGGAAATCTCTTTGGGAATGAAAACCGATGATGCCAACGCCCTCTCCTCTCCAGGTCGAGCTCGCACGAAATTGGGCCGCACGCTTTCGCGCGACAGACCTCCCCCCGGCGAAGGAATTCAGTTAGCGCAGCAGATAGCCACCGACGGCGCAGACCAACACGAAAAGGATCAGTGAAGCAATAAACCCACCACCGCCGAAAAAGCCGAAGGTCATCGCGATCAGGATGGCGGCACAGACCAGCGAGCCATACTTGGCCAGCGCCAGAAACCCGTTATAGGTCTTCTCGTGCTCCGCGTAGTCCATATCGGCGCCCAGTTCCACCGGCCCGGTAGGCGCATGATCCGCCATTGCAAAACCCTTTCTGTGACTGTTACCCGGCTGGATAGCGAAAACACCCTGTAAGGGCAATGGGACGATTGCCGCAGCGGCATCGAAATCCGCGCCAAATTCACGATTTTCGAGCGCATAGAAGACCAAATCGAAATCAAATCGATTTGCATTCAATGCCGATAGAGCCGCGTCTGGCTCACCAACCGATCACCACGATTGCTTGGTGCGGCAACGTTGTCACGCGAGCCAGCGCTTGCGGCGCTTGTAGTGTTTCACGTCACGGAAGGACCTGCGCCCCTCGCCGCCGACCCCAAGGTAAAACTCCTTCACGTCCTCGTTCTGCCGCAAGGAAGCGGCATCGCCATCGAGTACCACCCGTCCCGATTCCAGGATAAAGCCGTATTTTGCATATCGAAGCGCTGTGTTGGTGTTCTGCTCGGCCAGCAGGAATGACACACCCTGCTCCTCGTTCAGCCGCTTCACGATCTCGAAAATCTCCTCGACCAGTTGCGGCGCAAGCCCCATCGACGGTTCATCGAGCAGGATCATCTTTGGACGCGACATCAATGCGCGACCGATAGCCGTCATTTGCTGTTCACCGCCGGACGTGTAGCCGGCCTGGCTTGCACGCCGGATTTTCAGACGCGGAAAGTACTCGTAGACCAGCTCAAGATCGGCCTTGATGGCGGCCGCGCCGTCCTTGCGCGTGAACGCCCCTGTCATGAGATTGTCCTCGACGCTGAGGTGGCCGAAGCAATGGCGGCCCTCCATCACCTGAATGCACCCCCGCTTGACCAATTGATTGGGCGAAAGGTCCTGTACCTGCTGCCCTTCGAAGACGATGCTACCCTTCGTGACCTCGCCGCGCTCGGCGTGCAGGAGGTTCGATATCGCCTTCAGCGTCGTGGTCTTGCCAGCGCCATTCGCCCCGAGCAGCGCCACGATGCCGCCACGCGGCACGCTGAAGGAGACACCTTTCAAGACAAGGATCACGTGATCGTAGATCACCTCGATATTGTTCACCGAGAGGATAGGCTCGGCGGGCGCGACCTCAGGCAGAACGCTCATACTTCCTCCCGTGCGAGAACCGATCTTCGTGTGGCGCATCGCCCCTGCTGCTCGCGCGGCATGCCCGTTGACAATCGGCCAGCGGTGACAAGCGGGGCCAAAACGGCCCCGCCTGTGCCAGTACGCTCAGCCACGGACCGAGCGCGAGCTTATTTGCACTCGCCGTTGACCGGCCATGGCTGGTTTGCGTCCGCATATTCCTTGGCTGCCTTTTCGGCGATCGGATCGATCGCTGCGCGGTCAGCCTGCAAAAGGTCGGACGCCTGCACGAACTTTGTGCCATCCCATTCCAGCATCCATGCGCCGGAGTGTCCGGTATGGTTCGAACAACTGGTGGAGAAAGGCGGCAGCATGCCATCGGCGCCGAGTTCCTTCAGCCGCGCATCGTCCAGCTTGAGGTTCTCGAGGCCCCAGCGCAGCTGTTCGGCATTTATCACCTTGGCATCGAAATGATCCTGAGCCGTCTTTACGCCCTCCGCCAGCATCAGGGAGATCATGACCCCGCGCTGATAGAAGACCCATTCGAACTCACCCGCATCACGATTGATCAGCGAATGGCCGGGTTCGACGACCAGTTGCTTGATGTCTTTCATAATTTTGGATTCGCTGTTCGGCAGGCTCCAGGAAAGGCTGCGGTAGCCCTTGCCCGCATCACCCACCAGCTTGAGGTCACCATCGAGGCCCGACCACCAGATGCCGACGAACTGGTTCATCGGATATTTGGTCTTGACCGCTTCGGTGATCGCGCCGGCGTTCATAGCACCCCAGCCCCACATGACGACGAAGTCTGGCCGCTCGCGGCGGATCTGCAACCATTGAGCGGACTGGTTCTGCATCTCCTTGAGGCCCACGGGGATCGGCAGCAGCGTGAATCCATGTTTGGCAGCGAGCGCCTCCAGCAACGGAATGGGCTCCTTGCCGAACGGATGGTCGAGATGCAGGAATGCGACCTTCTTACCTTTCAGATTGTCGAGATTACCATCAGCGATGGAATTCAGGATCATCGATGCTCCGTCCCAGTACGAAGCTGGCGGATTGAAGGCCCACTGGAACGTTTTTCCATCCTGCATGGCCGAAAAGCCGTAGCCGGGAGCCAGGATAGGAATCTTGTCGACATTCGACTTGGGAAGAACCTGCAGAGTAATGCCGGTCGACCAAGGCTGCGTGACGATGGCGCCTTCCGCCTTCATCTTCTCGTAACACTCGACGCCCTTTTCCGTATTGTAGCCGGTCTCGCACTCTTCATAACCAAGCTTGACGCCATTGATGCCGCCATCGCGCTCGTTCAGCATAAGCATGTAGTCGCGCTGGCCGTTCATCAGGGGAATGCCGGTCGCGGCAAACGGGCCGGTTCTGTAGGAGAGGTTTGGCAGTTTGACCGAATCTTCTGCGCTTGCCGGTAGAGCAATGGCCGCCCCGGCGACGGCGATCGCCGAGGCGATTGCCAGTTTCCCGAATAGTCTCATGTTGGTTTCCTCCACTCTTGTCGTTCTTGATTCGGCAGCAATGCCGACATCGGCCGTCCTCCCGACCGAATTCTAATGTGGGAAAGGCCACATGATCAGCTTTTCCCGAATAATCGCCCACAGCCGCGCCAGCCCATGCGGCTCGACAATGAGAAAGAAGATGATCAGCGCACCGATGATCATCACATTGAGATGCTCGACCGTCGCTGAAGCTATCGTCAGTCCGAAGGCACCCGGCAGCGTTCCAAGCATAACCGGAAGAGCGACAATCAGAATAGCGCCCAGATAGTTACCCATGATGGAGCCCAGACCGCCGATGATCGCGATGAACAACACCCGGAACGAGAGCGGAATATCGAAGAGGTTGGGTTCCGCCGCACCTCTCCAGAGAAAGACGAACAGAGCCCCCGCGATACCCACGATATAGGACGAGACGGCGAAGGCGGAGAGCTTTGCCTTCATCAGATCTATGCCGACCAGTTCGGCTGCGATGTCCATGTCCCGCACCGACTTCCAGACCCGTCCGATCCGCCCGCGTGTGATATTGATGGCGAACCAGGTAACGACAGCGACCACTCCAAGCACAAAGTAGTATTGTGTCACCGGAGCCGCGTTCGGTCCGGCAACGGTGATGCCGAACATGTCGACATTGGCCACCTGGATCGCGCCTGACGCGTTGTAATTATAAAGCCAGGACCATTTCTCGAAGAGCCAGACCAGGAAAAACTGCGCCGCGAGCGTGGCGATCGCGAGATAGAAGCCTTTGATCCGCAGCGACGGCAGGCCAAAGGCCACCCCTACTGCTGCCGAAAAGAACCCCGACAGAGCAATTGCAACAACTAGGTTCAGGTCCGGGAAGATCGTGATGATCTTGTAGCAGGCGTAGGCCCCCACCCCCATGAACGCACCGGTGCCCAGCGACAGTTGCCCCGCATATCCTGTCAGGATGTTGAGGCCAAGTGCGGCGAGGGCGTAGATCAAAACCGGTATCAACAGCGCATTGATAGCGAACTCGCTCGCCACCGCGGGGATCACCACGAAAGCGCACACGAGGATCACGCCGAGCAGCCAGGCATCCTGACGCACCGGAAACAGCGCATGATCGGCGTGATATGAGGTCTTGAACTGGCCTGCGGTGCGATAGAGCATCGTCGTTGCCTCACACGCGCTCGATGATGCGTTCGCCGAACAGGCCTTGCGGTCTGAAAAGCAGAACGATCAAGGCAAAAACGAAGGCAAACCAGGTTTCCGTGTTACCGCCCAGAAGCGGCTGTCCCCAATAGATCTCAAAGAGCTTCTCGAGGATGCCGATGGCAAGACCGCCAAGAATTGCGCCGAGCACCGATTCAAGCCCGCCAAGCATCAAAACCGGCAATGCCTTGTAGGCAATGACCTCGAGCGCGAACGAAACGCCTGCCCTGGCGCCCCACACGATGCCGGTTGCGAGCGCGATGATGCCGGCGATGAACCAGACCAGGACCCAGATCGTCGAAAGCGAGATTCCAACCGACAAGGCAGCCTGATGATCGTCCCCGAGTGCGCGGATCGCGCGTCCCATCTTGGATTTGTTGAGGAAGAGCAGAAGCAATCCGACCAAAACCACGGCTCCGATGACCGCCGTCAGATCCTTCTGCTCGATCAGCAGGAACCCGCCGAACGGTTCGAGTTCGAAGGAGCCGGTTGGAATGAACAACTGCTCGGTGATCATCACCTTGTTCTCACCACCGAAAATCAGTTCGCCGAAGCCCACAAGGAATAGCGTGATCCCGATCGTCGCCATGAACAGGATGATGTCGGGCTGATTGACCAAAGGTCTGAGAACGACGCGTTCGATCGCCACGGCGAGGCCGAACATCACAAGCAGTGTCAGCGGCACCGCAAGCAGCGCCGGCACCCCCGCCTCGTGCAGTCCGACCAGGGTCAACGCGGCGAAGACCACCATGATGCCCTGTGCGAAATTGAAGATGCGCGAGGACTTGTAGATGAGCACGAAGCCCAGCGCGATGAGTGCATAGAGCACGCCGGAAACCAGTCCCTCCCAAAGGACCTGAAGCAGAAAGTCAGGCGCCGCAAACATGTCGGCGAAGGGCTTTATGAAAAGGACGTTCAGGAGTTCCATACGGGCACCCCTGTTTCTGGCCGGCGTGCTCTCATTTTGTTTCCTATCCTGCGAGTTGCGGGAACAGGCCAAGCAGGCCGATGATGATCAGATAGATCGCCACGATGTAGTTGAGCAGTCGTGGGACCACCAGAATCAAGATGCCGGCGATCAGGGAGACCAGCGGAGTGAGGGTGACAGCTGTGATTTCCATCGGAGATTTTCCTCAATGCTCGACACCGAGATAGGCGTCGATGACCTGCGGGTTTGACTTGACGGCGTCAGGGACGCCGTCGGCAATCTTCTTGCCATAGTCGAGGACGACGACGCGATCGGAAAGATCCATCACCACCCCCATGTCATGCTCGATCAGCGCGATTGTGGTGCCGCGCTGGCGATTGACATCGAGTATGAACCGGCTCATGTCCTCTTTTTCCTCCAGGTTCATTCCCGCCATCGGCTCGTCGAGCAGCAGAAGGGAGGGCTCCATCGCCAACGCCCGTCCCAGTTCCACGCGCTTCTGGAGCCCGTAAGGGAGTTTGCCTACCAGGGTGCTGCGGATGTGCTGGATCTCCAGGAAATCGATGATTTCCTCGACCTTTTCTCGATGCTCGATTTCTTCCGTGAGTGCGGGACCGTGCCAGAGCATCTGCCACAGCAGATTGCGTTTCATGAACACCGAGCGGCCCGTCATGATGTTGTCGAGAGTCGACATCCCCTTGAAGAGAGCGACATTCTGGAAGGTACGCGCGATGCCCTGACGAACAGCATGATGCGGCTTCATCCCGCGCCGCTCCTTGCCGCGGAACATGATGGTCCCCTCCTGCGGCGTGTAGAAGCCATTGATGACATTAAGCATCGATGTCTTGCCGGCACCGTTCGGCCCGATGATGGCGCGGATCTCACCCTTCCTAACGTTGAAGGAGATGTCGGTGATTGCGTTCACGCCGCCAAACCGCAGCGAGACGTTCCTCACATCCATCAGAAGATCGCCCGCGCGAATACCGTCATCAGGACTTTGAGATTGGGTATTCATCGCGTGCACGTTCATGCGGCCAACCCGCCTTCCGTCGCCTGCGGTGCATAGGTCTTTGCATCAGCGATGCGGACGGTTGCGCGGATGACGCCCTTGCGGCCGTCCTCATACGTCATCTCCGTCTCGATGAACTGTTCGCTGGACCCATTGTAAAGCGCCTCGATAAGCGGTGCGAAGCGCTCGGCCACAAACGAGCGGCGCACCTTCATCGTGCGCGTCAGTTCCCCGTCGTCAGCGTCCAGCTCCTTATGCAGAACCAGGAATCGCTTGATCTGGCCTCCCGCCATCATGGGTTCGCGCGCCAACCGGCGGTTCGTTTCGTCGACATGGGCCGCGATGAGGTCATAGACTTGTGGTAGGCTGGCCAACTCCTGGTAGGACGCGTACGCGATGTTGTTGCGCTCTGCCCAATTGCCCACAGCCGTCATGTCGATATTGATGAAAGCGGCGCCAAATTCCCGTCCGTCACCGAAAGCGACCGCCTCCTTGACGTTGGGAAAGAACTTCAGCGCGTTCTCGATGTATTTGGGCGCGAAGAGCTTTCCATTGCGCAGCTTGCCGACATCCTTTGCCCGATCGATGATCCTGAGTTGCCCATCCTTTTCGAAGAAGCCGGCGTCGCCTGTACGGATGTAGCCGTCACTGGTCAGGGTCGCGGCGGTCTGTTCATCCTGTTTGAAGTAGCCCGCAAACATGCCAGGCGAACGGAACAGGACCTCGCCATTGTCGCCAATGCGGATATCCACGTTCGGAGCAGCCGGGCCCACCGTGTCGGAACGCACAGCGCCGTCGACCTGGCAGGTGACGTAAAGGAATGCCTCCGTCTGTCCGTAGAGTTGTTTGAGGTTGATCCCAAGAGAGCGGAAGAACGAAAACAGATCTTCGCCGATAGCCTCCCCTGCGGTGTAGGCAACGCGAATCCCCGAAAGACCGAGCACATTCTTGAGCGGCCCGTAGACGGCAAAGTTGCCCAGTGCATAGGCGATGCGCCCGGTGATCGAAACAGGTCGACCTTCAAGGATCGCCTCCCCATGCCGGCGAGCAACCGCGATGAACGCGTCGAACATCTTGCGCTTGATCCATCCAGCATCCTCCATGCGAATGGTCACATTCGTGAGCATGCTTTCAAAGACGCGTGGCGGCGCGAAATAGAAGGTCGGCGCGATCTCCCGCATATTTTGCGCCACCGTCTCCGGACTTTCGGGACAATTCACACAGAAACCGGACACATATCCCTGGGCATAGTTGAGATAGTGATCGCCCACCCAGGCGAGCGGCAAATAGGCGAGCACACTATCAGCTTCGGTCAAGCTATCGAAAGTGGCGGTATCGAGCGCCGCTCGCACGGCACCCTCCGCCGAAATCATCACGCCCTTGGATCTGCCAGTCGTCCCGGATGTGTAGAGCATCACGGAGATGTCCGACCCGCTTGCCTCACGAATGTTCAGCTCCCACCGCGCGGCAGCGGCGTGATCCGCAGCAAGGATTGCCTCGCCGCGGGCCTTCACATCGGCAAATGAATGCAGACCGATGGGATCATAGTCGGCCAGTCCGCGTGGTTCGTCGTAGATTATATCCGTAAGGCCAGGAATCCGGTCGGAGAAGGACTGGATCTTGTCCACCTGCTCCTGATCCTGCACGATGGCGAACCGCACGCCTGCGTGATCCAGAACATAGGCCATTTCCTCCGCGACCGCGTCGCCATAGACTGGCACGGGAACGGCGCCGAGTGATTGTACCGCCGCGAAGCTCCAGTAAAGTCGTGGTCGGTTTGCACCGATGATGGCGACCCTGTCGCCCTTCTTGAGACCCGCAGCCTGCATCCCCAATGCAAACGCCCGGATCTCCGCGAGTTGTTCGGCCCAGTTCCAGCTCTGCCAGATTCCATAATCCTTATGGCGCATGGCCGGTCGCTTGCCAAACCGCTGCGCGTTCAGCAGCAGATATTTTGGAAACGTATCCAAAGTCATGCCGGCGGCGGATGCCGTCGCTGCCATGATCAGTTCCTCCCAACGCCGTCTTTGCGACGGTCGTCGTCAAGATAATGACCAGCTTGCAGTACGAAGCAAGTCCACACTTAGGATTAGACGCGGAATAAGTCGTTCCGGCGCCAAAGCGCTACCCGTGACGTGGCAGTCACGACTGGAACGACGGCTTGGCGCCTATGCAGCGTGCGCGAGAAACTTTGCGGTTGGAAGAACGGTCAGTGGTGCCAACTCCCCCCGGCCGGGCGTGCCAAACAGCATCCTTCGTTCCATCACCGTCGACTGAAAGAACGGAAAGCGCTCGAAGAAGCTCGCCTGATCGGTATGAGCGTCGGTCATATAAAGTTCGACCTTTTTCATGAAGCCGGGATATGGCCGACCGGGACCGATCCGCTTGGAGCGGTAGATGCGGCGATAAAAGCCGCCATGATCTTCGCGCACCGTTGAAAGGCCATAAGGCACGTTGAAGTAGAGGCACGCCATTCCGGCCAGCCGCATGGTGACATAGGGCAGTTGAGGCAACTGTTTCGACCACTCCGGATCAGACCCGAGACGGCTCATGCAGACAAAGGTAAGACCTTCGTCAAGCATTGGCTGAAGTATATCGCCGAACGTTTGATAAGAAGCGGACCATGGTGTCTCTGCGGTCACATGATGGATCCGCAATGTGCTGACCAGCCTTTGATCGACATAGACGCCGAACTTGTAGGCGTTTGGAACATCATCCAGATCATCGTGGATCAGATGATCCGATGCATCCGGAATGACGCCATTCATGTGATAGGCCTTGTAGCGAAGCCGATAGATATCCTCCAGATCGTCGCCCTTCTCGCAACGCCTGTATTCAGTTCGCTCAAGTAGTGAAAACACATTGCGCACAAAATCCGAGCTGCGCGCAGCGCTGTGATCTTCAACAGCGTTTGTGCTTCCACCGAGAACCGGCTTCTGCATTTCAATGTCCCCTTATCGCCTCCCGCCGCAGAGGCGCCCGTATGTCGCATTGCACAGCAAGGTATATCAGGCAGGGGTCGTGTAAAGCTCACAATTGTCGGTAGTCCGTTTACCTTGCGTTAACGTTAACGGAGCGTTAACGCGCAAAAGGCGCATTATGAGGGCTCGGATTACTCTCGTGCCGTGCAAAACGGGCTCTCAAGCGTCTGTGTTGAAGGTTATCTAAACATTCGAATAGTGATAGGACGCCCGGCTCGATGAGCTGACGTCCTTGTCGAAATGCCAGACAATGGTGGACATCGTCTCGATGCCTTGAGCAGAAAGGGCAGAGCCGAAGAGGAAGCCCTGCGCGAGATCCGGCTTCACGTAGAGAGCCAGGAGCTTCAACTGCTCAAAGGTCTCGACGCCTTCGATCGTTACGGCCAGACCAAGTGCGCGGCAAAGATTGACAACATTCTTGATCAGTTCGAGCGATCGGTTGTTGTAACCGAGATCCAGCACGAAACTGCGATCGATCTTGACCTTGTTGAGTGGCAGCTTGTGCAGATAGCTCAGGCTGGAGTACCCGGTCCCGAAGTCATCGAGTGCAATACGCACCCCGAGGGTCTTCAACTCCTCGATATAGCGGGCAGTCAATGCCTTGTCGTCCAGCAACGCAGTTTCCGTCACCTCGAGCTCCAGGCGTTCCGGCGCAAGTCCGGAATTCTTGAGGGCCGCCCTGACCTGCTCGACGATGTCCTGATTTCGGAAATCCTTTGCCGACAGATTGACCGACACGCTGATCTGGCTTGGCCATCTCGCGCATTCCATGCAGGCGGCGTTCAGGACAAATTTGCTGATGGTGGAGATGATGCCCATTTCTTCCGCCAGCGGTATGAAGATGGCGGGAGATATCGAACCCAGTTCGGGATGATCCCAGCGACACAGAGCCTCGCAACTGGCGATACGCATCGAGTCCATTGCAATGATCGGCTGGTAGACGACCCTTAGCCCGTCTGTCTCGATAGCGTTTCTGAGTTCCGCCTTCATCAGCTGCCGGCTGCGGAACTCTTCGTCGAGCGCTGCCTCGAACAGCTTCCAGGAGTTCTTGCCGAGTTCCTTGGCTTTATAGAGTGCCAGATCGGCCTTGACGATCATTGCATCGAAATCGCCGTCTCCCGCGGTCGACATAACCGCCCCGCAGCTCGCCTGAATGCGCAGCAAGTGCCCGCCGACATCAATCTCTCCCTCAAGACCAGCGAAGAGTGCGTCCATCCGGATCGCAAGATCGTCCTGGTTCTCGATACGATCGAAATAGATAACGAATTCGTCGCCGCCATGCCGACTGATCAGCGCCTGATCGTCAAGCACCCGCGAGAGCGTCTCTCCCACCGCGTAGAGGAGCCCGTCACCGACAGGATGCCCAAGCGTATCGTTGATTGTCTTGAAGTCGTCCAGATCAAACACGACCAGCGCGCATTTCCGGTCGCGATCACCGCCTGCCATCGTCTCGACGACCATCTCATGGAAATAGGCACGGTTCGCCAACCCCGTGAGCGTGTCGTAGCGCGCCATCGAGCGGATTTTCTCCTCCGCCTCGACGCGTTTGGTAACGTCCTCGAATGTGATGACGCCGAGATCCTGGCTGCCTTCGCGGGCAGAGAACTCGTAGTAGGTGCCGTTTGTCAGAGCAACCAGCACCTTGCGATCCAGACCTTGCCTCAGCGCCCGGGTGAGTTGGCCCTCAATGTATCGGCAATCTTCCCTTGCCACGAGGCCACCGGCTACGCCGCGCATGAGCAGCGAGTTGATGCTGCGACCCATCAATGAGTCGGTCGAACCATAGGAGAGCAGGCGTGCGGCTTCTGCATTTGCGACCACGACACGGGCGTCAGGCCCGAGCATGATCAGACCATGCGGCATCGTGTTGAGGGCGCGGTTGAAGCGCTGGGCAACGCGCGTCGCGCGCTTCTCGGCGGACAAAGCCGTGAAGAGCACGTCGCGCACATTCTCCGCATAGCGGTGGATCGCGAAGAGAAACGGGACCGTGAGCAGGCCCAAGACGATATGATAGAACTCGCCGCGCAGGATGAGACCGAGCGCCATCGGCAGGCTGATCACGATGATCAGGATATAGACCATGCGCGGGGAGCCATAATTGCGGCCCGAGATCGCCGTCGCTGTGGCAAGCGGAACGGCTAGGCCAGCGAGTTCGGCAAACGAACTTTCGGCGCTGGAAAGGGCGATCAGGCTGAAGATTCCCAGCGCGCCGCCATGCAGCGCGCTGTAGACCGTGTAACGGTTTTCCAGCTTTCGGGCTTCGGCGGTTGTCGTACACGGTGGCGCTGCATTGATCCGCCGCATGTCGATAAGGCGTGCAACGCCAAGACCCAGAAGCCAGATGACCACCACGAGATAGGCTGGATTTCCGGTTTTGGCATAGACGAGGCTGATGAGAACGCACTGCAAGACAATGCCGAGCGCCAGCGTGAACCCGTCGCGAAACAGCGTTTCAACGAAGGGAATGTAGATGTCGTCCGGAAGCTCTTTTGCCTTAAACCTGTTCACGCCACCGTCCCATGGGGACTACAGCAATGTCACAGCTCGATTAAGAATTGCTTAGGCGCGTTGCCAATTCTTCAAGCGAGGGCGTCGCTTACAGAATTCCGGACTGTCCGGCCGAAGTCTATTCGGCCGCTTCCATGCGAGGTGCGGATGGTACATTGTCGAACCGTTCCAGAATGCGCAATCGCTCGGCCTCTGCCTTCTTGACGGACGCAGCACGCACGTGCCCATACCCCCGGATCGACATCGGCACCGATGCCAATGCAATAGCATCGGCAAGACGACCTGCGGTCAGATGCTTTTCGATATGATCAAGGTCGGCTTCGAACTGGCTGAGTTGCCGTCGTTCAGCCCGCCTTTCACTGGTATGCCCGAACACGTCGAAGAGACTGCCACGAAGCCCGCGAAGCGACGCCAATACGCGGAAGCCGTTCATCATCCAGCCTCCGAACCGGGATTTTCTGGGGCGCCCGTCACCCCCGATGCGGCCCATGATCGGCGGGGCGAGATGAAACTCCAGTCGATCGAAACTTTCGAACTCCGCCGCGAGTTGGCGCCTGAAAGACCCATCGGTATAAAGCCGCGCGACTTCATACTCGTCCTTGATGGCCATCAACTTGAAGAGGCTGCGCGCAGCTGCCTCCGACAGAGCGGCAGATCCATTCACGACACGCGTTTCTATCCCTCTGAGCCGTTCGATGCGCTCCACAAAGCGGCGGGAATAGGCTGCATTCTGATATGACGTCAGAAACCCGGCGCGGCGTTCAATCATCTCATCGAGCGAACCGGCAATGGTGCCCTGCTGCGCCGACGGCGAGCTCTGGGCAAGCAGCTTTTCCATCAACGCAGGATCGTGCGCGGCGCGGCGGCCCCAGCGAAATGCGGAGACGTTCATGGCGACCGCCTGACCATTGAGCTCAATCGCCCTTTCGATGGTCTCGGCGGACAATGGGATCGCGCCGCACTGATAGGAATAGCCCAGCATCAGCATGTTGGCACCGATGGAATTGCCAAAGAGCACGGTGGCCGCACGCGTTGCGTCGACAAAATGAGCCTTCCCCTCCCCGGCCGCCGCGCGAATGGCTTTCTTGAGGCGTTCGGCAGGGAGGGAAAAGTCCGCCGAGCGGGCAAAGTCCCCCGGCATAATCTCTGCCGTGTTGGCAACGAATATCGTGTGATTCTCGCGAACGGCTGAAAGCACCTTCTTGTTGCCTGACACCACGAGATCGCAGCCGAGGATCAAGTCGGCCTTTCCGGCTGACACGCGAATGGCATGGATGTCATCAGGCGAATTTGCGATGCGGATATGCGTGAAGACCGCGCCGCCTTTCTGTGCGAGACCGGCCATGTCGATGAGACCGGCTCCCTTGCCTTCCAGATGGGCCGCCATGCCAAGTATGGCACCGACGGTAACGACCCCGGTTCCGCCGACCCCGTCGAGGATGGACGACCAGCCTTCGCGGCCCAGTTGGAAAAGCTCGGGTTCCGGCACACCTTCAAGCGGGTCAGTGCGACCAGCCGCGCCGGTCTGCTTCTTCAGTTTCGCACCGTGCACTGTGACGAAGGAGGGACAGAATCCATTGACACAGGAAAAATCCTTGTTGCAACCGGACTGGTCGATACGGCGCTTGCGGCCGAATTCGGTCTCCAGAGGCTGAACGGATACGCAATTGGATTGCACACCGCAGTCACCGCAGCCTTCACAGACCAGTTCGTTGATGATGACGCGCTTGTCGGGGTCGGGAAAGGTGCCGCGCTTGCGCCGACGTCGCTTTTCAGCCGCGCAGGTCTGGTCATACAGCAGGACGGAGACACCTTTCACATCGCGCAGTTCGCGTTGGACTGCATCCAGATGATCTCGATGGTGAATGGTCGTTCCAGCCGGAAATTCCGCATGCCCGGCATATTTCTCCGGCTCGTCGGTGACGACGGCGATGCGGTCCACACCCTCTGCTCGAACCTGACGGGCGATCATGTCAACCGTGAGCGTGCCTTCATGCGGCTGCCCACCCGTCATGGCGACCGCATCATTGTAGAGGATTTTGTAAGTGATATTGGACTTGGCAGCGAGCGCGAAGCGCAAGGCAAGAATACCCGAATGGTTGTAGGTCCCGTCTCCGAGGTTCTGGAAAATGTGATCGCGTGTCACGAATGGCGCCTGTCCCACCCATTGCGCGCCCTCGCCGCCCATCTGGGTGAACCCGACCGTCGAGCGATCCATCCACAGTGACATGAAGTGACAGCCGATTCCGGCCGCCGCAATCGATCCTTCCGGCACTTTGGTCGAGGAATTATGAGGGCATCCGGAACAGAAATAGGGTGTCCTGACGCCAACGTCTTTTGTTTCGAGCAACATCGCCTGGAACTGCTTCAGGCGGGCGACCTTCGCCGAAATTTCCTCCGATGGTCCAATAATCTTGAGCACACGCTCACCGAGCGCGATTGCGATGTCGTTCGGATCCAGAGATCCCTTGGCTGGGAACAGCCATTGATCGCGCTCATCCTTTTTGCCGACCACGACAGGTTGCTCGGCACGCCCATAGAGGTTTTCGCGGACCTGCGTTTCAAGGAGAGATCGCTTCTCCTCGACCACCACGATCATATCCAGACCGCGCGCGAAATCGCGAATGTGCTCGTAGTCGAGAGGCCATGGCGCACCGACCTTGAACAGACGGATGCCGATCTGATTGGCGCGATGCTCGTCTATCCCGAGCTCGTCCAGCGCCTGCCTCACGTCGAGATAGCTTTTGCCGACCGTGATGATGCCGAGCTTGGGGCTGGAGCCACCCGAGCAGACGATCCGATTTATCTTGTTGGCGTGAATGAACGACGAAACTGCCTGCCGCTTGAAATCATACAGACGCTCTTCTTGCCCGAGCATGTTGATTTCGTGACGGATTCCAAGCCCGCCGGGAGGCAGGTCGATCTCCGGCAGGACAATTCCGAGACGCGCGAGCGACACATCCACCGAGGCCGTCGATTCGACATTGTCCTTGACGCATTTGATGGCGGTCCAGGTGCTCGCGAAGCGCGACAGCGCAAATCCATAGAGACCGAAGTCGATCAGTTCCTGAACACCTGCCGGGTTCAGGATCGGGATCATGGCGTCGACAAAATGGAACTCGGTGGCATGGGCATTGGTGGACGATTCGGCCATGTGGTCGTCGCCCATCAGCGCAAGCACACCGCCATGCGGAGATGTACCGGCGAGATTGGCGTGCCGGAACACGTCGCCTGATCGATCGACGCCCGGACCTTTGCCGTACCAGACGGAAAAGACGCCATCGTAGCGCCCTTCCCCCATCAGTTCGGTCTGTTGCGTTCCCCAGCAAGCTGTCGCCGCCAGCTCTTCATTGAGCCCCGGCTGGAAGACCACATTCGCAGCCGAAAGTTCGCTCCGGGCTTTCCACAATTGCATGTCCAGCGCGCCCAGAGGAGAACCGCGATAGCCGGACACGAATCCAGCCGTGTTCAGGCCCGCTATCCGATCACGCTCGCGTTGCATGAGCAGCATGCGCACGATGGCCTGGGCCCCCGTGACAAAAATGCGATCCTTGGCAAGGTCGAACTTGTCGGAAAGCCCGACTTCGTGAAGGGTCATTCAGGCGCTTCCTCTGCGTCAGCCGCAACTCGCTGCGACCACGTGGATATCGAAGCGTAGCTTTTCTACAACCCGATTGCACGTCAAACGAGTTTGAGGTCGTAAAGATTGCTCATGGCGGATCACGAGCGCTAGCCCGTGAGACGGTTGGCAATCATCGTGAAGTCGTTGACGCTGCGTACGCCGGAAGTTGAGTTGACCTGAACAACGTCAAAAGCCATAGGCTTCGAATCGTGATCGCCGAGATAAAGGGAACACCGGCGGTCCAACCTCAAACCGGGGAGGAAACATGTCAGGGCTTCTCGCTCTCTCCAGAGCAATAGACCGGATGAACGAGTTTATCGGAAAGTGGGTATCTTGGCTGATTCTGGTCTCGATCCTCGTGAGCGCCGGCAATGCGATCATCCGCAAGGTTTTCAATAATTCGTCGAACGCTTGGCTGGAACTGCAATGGTACCTTTTTGGCGCCGCATTCCTCCTGGCGTCTGCCTATACGCTCAAGCAGAACGAACACATCCGAATAGACATCGTCTACGGCATGTTTTCGCGGCGCAAGCAGCACTGGATTGACCTGCTGGGGCATCTGTTCTTCCTGATGCCGTTCGTGCTTCTGATGCTCTACTATTTCGTGCCTTACTTCCTCACGTCCTGGCGCAGTGGCGAGGTGTCATCCAGCGCGGGCGGCCTGATCATCTGGCCTGCCAAGCTGATGCTCTTGATCGGATTCTTCCTGCTCGCCATCCAGGGCATTTCCGAGATCATCAAGAAGATCGCAATCATGCGCGGAGACATCGAGGATCCCAATCCTTTCGTGTCGCCCCATGAAATGGCGGTCGAAGAGGCCAAGGCTCTCACAGAGGAGCCACGCACATGATCGAATTCATCGCCGTGAACATGGCGCCGATCATGTTCCTGTCTCTTATCGTCTTCCTTCTGATCGGCTATCCCGTCGCGTTCGCGCTTGCCGCGAACGGTTTGCTTTTCTTCGTCATTGGCGTTGAACTCGCGCCGTTCTCAAACGGCTCGATATCGCTTTCATGGCCATTGCTTTACGCCCTGCCAGAGCGGTTTTATGGCGGCGTCATGGCGAATGAAACTCTTCTCGCCATCCCCTTCTTCACCTTCATGGGCATTGTGCTGGAACGTTCGGGCATGGCTGAGGACTTGCTCGACACCATAGGGCAGTTGTTCGGTCCCATTCGGGGCGGTCTCGCCTACGCCGTTATCCTTGTTGGCGCGCTGCTGGCTGCAACGACTGGTGTTGTGGCCGCATCCGTGATTGCAATGGGCCTGATCTCCCTGCCGATCATGCTGCGCTATGGCTATGATCGCAGGATCGCGTCGGGAGCCATTGCAGCCTCCGGAACTCTGGCGCAGATCATTCCCCCGTCGCTCGTCCTGATCGTTCTTGCCGACCAGCTCGGACGCTCCGTTGGCGACATGTACAAGGGTGCACTGATCCCCGGACTGATCCTCACCACCCTGTATCTGAGCTATATTCTGATTATGTCGATCATCCGGCCGAATTCGATGCCGGCCCTGCCGAAGGAAGCTCGTACACTTGGTCACGGTGTAACGTCGCTTTTAGTCGCGCTTTTGGCGGCGGGTGCGGTCGGGTATGGCGCGCACGTGTGGCTCTCCGCGAGCCAGGGCGCCAATGCCGATGTGCTGGGGGCGACCGTCGGCGTCATACTCATCTACATCGTGGCAATCGCGGACAAGACTTTCAAATTCGGTTTGATGTCCCGTCTGGCACAACAGGTGATCATCGTCCTGATCCCACCGCTCGCACTCGTGTTTCTTGTGTTGGGCACCATCTTTCTGGGCATCGCGACGCCCACGGAAGGTGGCGCGATGGGCGCGGTCGGAGCACTCATTCTGGCCGCGGCCAAAGGCAAGCTCAGCCTTGACGTGGTCAAGCAAGCGCTGGCATCGACCACACGCCTCTCATCCTTCGTGATGTTCATCCTCATCGGTGCGCGGGTGTTCTCGCTGACCTTCTATGGCGTGAACGGGCATTTGTGGGTCGAGCATCTGCTCACCTCGCTGCCGGGCGGCGAACTCGGCTTCCTGATCGCCGTGAACTTCCTGGTCTTCTTCCTTGCCTTTTTCCTCGATTTCTTCGAGCTGGCTTTCATCATCGTGCCGTTGCTTGCGCCAGCAGCAACCGCACTTGGGATCGACCTGATATGGTTCGGCGTCCTGCTCGGCGTGAACATGCAGACGAGCTTCATGCATCCGCCATTCGGCTTCGCATTGTTCTATCTGCGTTCGGTGGCGGCACGTGTGCCCTATCTGGACCGGATTACCGGCAAGACCATCCAGCCAGTCACAACCGGCCAGATCTATTGGGGCGCTGTTCCCTTTGTTGGCATCCAGATCATCATGATCGTACTGGTGATCTCGTTCCCGCAAATGGTGATGCACTACAAGGGCCCGGTCGTCGACCCAAGCAACGTAGAGATCGTTCTGCCGCCATTGGGCGGAGGCGGGGACACACAGCAGCCGGATCTGGGGCTTCCCCAATTCGGGCTGCCGCCAGTGGACGGTTCATCGCCTCCGGCAACCGACAGCCAGCCTGCGGCGCCCGACATGTCGCAGCCGCCGAGCTTCGGCAATTCGGAGCCCGCCCCACAGGCCCCGGGCAGCGATCTTTCCAAGCCGCCCAGCTTCAACTGAGCGGCCGCGGAAACCCTCAATCAAGGCATGAAAAAAGCCCCGGGATGGCGACCATCCCGGGGCTTTTTCTGTCTGTCGGTTCGCTAAAGCTTAGAGCTTGCTGCCGCGCTGCTGCAGCATCATGAACGTGTCGTAATTGTATTCCGCTATCTGCATGTTGAGATAGTAGTCCTTGCGGAACGCCTTGATCGACTCCCAGATCGTCTTGAATTCCGGGTTGGACCCTTCCATCTCCGCGTAGACCTCATTCGCCTTGTCAAAGCAGGCTGCGAGAATTTCCTGGCTGAAGGGACGCAATTGCGCACCGCCTGCAACCAACTGCTTGATGGCAGTCGGGTTCAGGTAGTCATACTTCTGCAGCATGTTCGCATCGGCTGCCTGAGCCGCGGTACGCACCAGCGACTGATAGGCCGGCGAAAGCTCGTCATACTTACCCTTGTTGAACATGAGATGGACGGTCGGGCCGCCTTCCCACCAACCCGGATAGTAGTAGTACGGCGCGACCTTCTGGAAGCCGAGCTTCTCATCATCGTACGGACCGACCCATTCGGCCGCGTCGATCGTGCCCTTTTCGAGCGACGGGTAGATGTCGCCGCCTGCGATCTGCTGAGGCACAACGCCAAGGCGTTCCATCACCTTGCCCGCGAACCCACCGATACGCATCTTGAGGCCCGTCAGATCGGCGACGGTGTTGATTTCCTTGCGGAACCAGCCGCCCATCTGGACACCGGTGTTACCGCCGGGAAGTCCGAAAAGCCCCTGCTTGGCAAGGAAGGTGTTGAACAGGTCGATACCGCCACCATGATAGTGCCAGGCATTCATGCCGCGCGCGTTGAGAGCGAACGGAACTGCAGCGCCCAGTGCCCAGGTAGGATCCTTGCCCCAGTAATAGTATGAAACGGTGTGACAAGCCTCGACGGTACCGGCAGCCGCAGCATCGGCTGCCTGCAGGCCCGGCACGATTTCGCCGGCCGCAAAGACCTGCACCTGGAAGTTTCCGTCGGTTGCATCCGACAGCATCTTTGAGAAGACTTCCGCGCCGCCATAGATTGTGTCTAGCGACTTTGGAAACGACGACGTAAGTCGCCATGTGATCTTCGGGTTAGACTGCGCGATGGCCGGTGCGGCCAGCGTGGTAGCAGCGGCCGCGCCAACACCGGCAACGCCCGCTTTCTTGAAGAATGAACGACGATCCATTGAGCTCCTCCGATAGGGATCAATCCTTCGGCCGGCGCGGGAGATTCCCATTTTTCGCCAGGACGAACCGGCACAATACAGCGTGGCGCGGGTCTGTCCAGCGCGTGAGTTACGGGAAATTGCCTTTCCGCAGCGGCAGCACTGCCTATAAAATCATCATCTTAGACTATAGTCGGGACTTCCATGCCACCATCAGGGCGAAGCTCGCGACAATAGTTGGAAACCAGGCCGGAAAGCCCTAGATTTGGGCGCCGGTGTTGATTGCACCTGCAATATGCAAACGCACCCTCATTCAGGGCAAGGATCTCGATGTCACAACCCATCGTCGCTGTCTCGACTGACACCAAGCATTTCGAGAACTATACTTGGCATGCCGCACCGCAGCAGTATCTGGAGGCTGCGATAGCCGGAGCCGGAGTTTTGCCTGTACTCATTCCTTCTTTCGGGGAGCGGATCGATCTCGACAGCCTTCTGGATCGTGTTGACGGGGTCATGATCACCGGCTCCAGATCAAATGTTCACCCCTCGCTGTATGGAGGGGAAGCAAGCGAGGCCAATGGTCCCTACGATGAGGGGCGGGATGCGACGACCTTGCCATTGATCCGCAAGGCGATCGAACGGGGTATTCCTCTGCTTGCCATCTGTCGGGGTATCCAGGAAATGAACGTGGCGCTCGGAGGCACACTGGCGACCGAGATTCAGGACAAGGACGGTGTCATGGATCACCGGGCGCCCGTAAGCGACGATCAGGACGAGCGTTTCGCGATTCACCAGCGGATCAGGATCGCGGAGGGCAGTTGCCTTGCGGACATATTCGGCTCTGGCGAGGTAACCGTGAATTCACTTCACAGACAGGCCATCGATCGCCTGGGTGACCGTCTTCAGGTCGAGGCGGTGGCACATGACGGCACGATCGAAGCCGTGTCGGTCAAGCAGTCGCGTGCATTTGCGGTGGGCGTACAATGGCATCCCGAATACTGGGTGAAGTCCGACGACACGTCGCTGAAAATCTTCCAGGCATTTGGCGACGCCGCGCGGGCCTATGCGCAAAGCCGCGGCCAGATCGCCTGTGCCGCCGAGTGAAGGAAGCTCGCAAGCTCCGGAACGATAGGCCGTCTGTCAGGGACGAGCGACATCCGCGGTCTCCGGCACGGCGGTGATCGCCTTGCCTTCAGTGAACCATGACACGAGATTGTCGACGCTGAGATCGGCCATAGCGCGGCGCGTGTGTTCCGATGCCGAGCCGACATGCGGAAGCAGCGAGGTGTTCGGCGCATCGAGCAGAGCCTGAGGCACATGCGGTTCGTCAGCGAATACATCAAGTCCGGCAGCAGCGATTGTGCCTTCTTTCAGCGCGGTGGCCAGTGCAGCTTCGTCAACCGTGCTGCCGCGCCCGATATTGATGAAGACGCCGTTTTTCCCGAGCGCTGCAAGAATCTCCGCATTGACCGCATTTGCGGTGGAAGGCGTGCCGGGCGCAACCGACACAAGCGTGTCAACCGACTCGGCCAGCCCCTTCAACGTGTCATGATACTTGTAGCTGACGTCCTTGACCCTGCTCCGGTTGTGATACTCGACGGAGAGGCCTGAGGCTTCCAGCCTTCTCGCAATGGCACGCCCGATGCGGCCCATCCCGAAGATTCCGGCGCGGCGTCCGCGCAAAGTGAGCGGCGTGAGCCGGTACGGTCCCTCGGATTCCCATTTGCCGGCCCGCAGCCAGTTTTCCGCAGCCGACAACTGACGGATCGTGTTGATCAAGAGGCCGAGAGCGACGTCCGCAACCTCTTCGGTCAGCACATCCGGGGTATTGGTGACCATGACGCCTTTTGTGGCGGCGTGTTTAGCGTCGACCTTGTCGTAACCGACACCATAGTTCGCCACGATCTCGAGATTGGGAAGCGCGTCGATCAGTTCCGCGCTCACTGGCGCGACCATCGTGGAAAGACCGCGCACCCGCTCTGCCATTTCCGGGGTCACGTGCGAAGCTGATCCGTCTACGATCCGGTAAATGGAAAACTCGCTCTCAATGCGCTTCAGTGCATGTTTGTTGAGATCGCCTGGCACAAGAATGGCAATGGATTTGGTTGCAGTAGCCATGTCAGAATCTCCGGGCAGTCCAGTATGGATATCAGTTCCGCTCGACCGGCCGACCGGTCGACTGCCGGATATGAAGTTCCGGCCGGATCAACTCAAGTTCCGTCTTGACCGGAATTCCATTGAGCCGATCAAGCAGAACGCGGGCAGCCCGACGTCCGACTTCTCGCTGACCGTTCCAGACGGTGGTGAGCGCGGGAGTCGCGATCGATGCCTCCTCGAGGTCGTCGTAGCCGGTCACGGAAATGTCGATACCAGGTTGAAGGCCGGCGCGCGCTATACCGTTCATGAGGCCAATTGCGACGAGATCATTCCAGCAAACGGCTGCTGTAGGCTTGTCTTTCAACGCAAGAAACTGGCTCGCTATCTCGAACCCCGCCTGCTTGTTGCGCGGTCCCGGCAGCCGCCAGCCGGGTTGATGAGACAGGCCGGCCGCGTCCATCGCGTTCACATAGCCCTGGAAGCGGTCGCGCCCGGTCGAGGTCTGGTCAGTTCCACCGATCATTGCGATGCGGCGATGGCCAAGGGAGATCAGATGATTGGTGCCGAGCGCGATGCCATATGCATCGTCGCCGCGAAAGGCAGGTACATCCGCGCCATCCACTGAGCGTGCCACCAGCACGGCGGGCAGCCCATTGCGCTCCGCCACCATGATGTCCTCGGGCGGCGTTCCGATAGCAGGCGACATGATCACGCCGTCGGCGCCGAGCTGCAGCAGAGTATCGATGAAATTGCGTTGCTTCTCGAGGTCGTCGTAATGGTTGGAGAGAATGAAAGTCTGCCGTTCGCGGTCCAGTTCCCGCTCGATCGAGCGCAGGATCTCCGCGTAAAACGGGTTCATGATGTCATGAACGACAACGCCCACAATCCCGGAGCGCGAGGTACGGAGGCTGGCCGCGCGCCGATTGTAGATGTAACCGATTGCCCGAGCGTGCTCTTTTATACGCTCACGCGTGGCTTCTGCCACAAGCGGGCTGTCGCGCAAAGCGAGCGATACCGTCGCTGTCGATACACCGAGTGCATCGGCGATGGTCGATAGTTTGATCTTCTGGGCCAGAGCCCATCCCCCACTATGCGAACGCGACCTTTAAAATATTTAAAATGCTCATTTGCACGTTTAAAAGCGAACTTCAAAGCTTTTTTGCCAGCTCGCTATTCTCGGCATTCGGAACCGAACGATCGCGCAGTCTCAGCCTGTGTTCGCGATGTACGATATAAAGACCGCTGGCAACAATGATCGCCGCGCCGGTGACGGTCCATCTGTCTGGCAGTTGATCGAACACCAGATATCCCAGAATGATCATCCACACCATTTGCAGGTAGGAATAGGGTGCGAGAGCCGAGGCTGGCGCCTGCCGATAGGCCTTGATCACGAGCCAATGCCCAAACCCGCCAAAGCAGCCCAGTCCCAACAGCAGCACCCAATGGAATGGGCCGGCGGGCAACGACGCCGTGAAAGGCACGACGGGCGCCATCAGGATTGCCGGCGCCAGCGCCGAATAGAAGATGAGGCTCTGTGGGCTTTCCGTTGCACCCATCGAGCGCGTCATGATCGCGTAGAAGCTGAAGCAGAGCGTTGCGCCCACTGCGTAGACGTGCCCGAGCTCGAATGTCTGATAACCGGGGCGCGTGATCACGAGAACGCCGACAAACCCGATCAGGACCGCCAGCCAGCGCCGCCAGCCTGCCCACTCACCAAGAAGGGGACCGGCCAAGGCGGTGATAACCATCGGCGCAAAGAAGAAGATCGACTGGGTTTGCGCCAGTTGCAGCGTCTTCAGTGCTTCGAAATTGAAGATCGTCGAGCCGAACAGGAACGCGCCCCGCAAAATCTGCAGCGGCAGCGATTTGCATCGAAACATGCTGGTGTGCCGCCATGCCTGAAGGAGCACCAGAACCAACACCACGTGGACCGAAAACCTTACCCACGAGACAAACAGCGGCGACATGCCGGACAGCACCAGATATTTGGCGCTCGTGTCCAGGCAACTGAAAAGAATGCCGGTGGAAAAAACGAGCAGGATCGCCGAAAGCGGCGTTGCTCTATCGTCGGAATGGGTCAAGGATCAAAACGTCATGAATGCGACAGCAATCCGTTCTTGGACTAGTCCGTCCAGGACCGCAACATAAAACCTATGGGCCTCAGCTACTCATCGGTTTCATCATCGTCAGGCTCCCCGGCAAACCCGTTGACGGAGAGATTGCCCTCGACACGCGCCAGCAATTTGGCGAGGGCCTTGAGTTCCTTCTTTTCCAGACCCTTGAAAGCCTGCTTTTCGGCCTTGCGGACCGACTTCTCGATGGCCTTGATGGTTTCGCGACCACGCTCCGTCAACATCACATGCGCCTGGCGGGCGTCCTCTTCGGAGGCACGCTTGTCGAGAAACCCCTGGGCCTGCAGACGATTGATGGTCTTGGTGATGGTTGGAGGCCTTACTCCCAGCCGCATCGCGAGTTGTCCAGGCGTCTGACCATCCTGCTGCGACAGCGCCAGCATGATCTGGTCCTGACCCGCGTAAAAGCCGTGATCGAGGAGCTTTGCGGCAAGGACAGTCCGGGAGAGCCGGGCCGCCGCCTGGAGCCTCGTCATGGTTACGCTTCGATCCGTCTTGGCCATCTGCTTTTCCCTCGACGCATCAAACCGGCTGGGCAGGTCGCCTCAAGTGCCGTCTGATAGGCTTTGACCGAGTCCGGTGCGA
This sequence comes from Rhizobiaceae bacterium, assembly GCA_023953905.1. Taxonomy (GTDB): domain Bacteria; phylum Pseudomonadota; class Alphaproteobacteria; order Rhizobiales; family Rhizobiaceae; genus Arvimicrobium. The sequence continues at coordinate 265,166 of JAMLJA010000003.1, forward strand.
CAAGACCTTTGCCGGCAACCGACCGATTATCGTCCGGCTAATGACAGAGGTTCATAACAGTTACATGACAGGCGCCGCGCTCTTCTCGCATTTCGTCCTGGCCGTGCCACGATCATCCAAGCAGTCCGCGCTGCGCAAGATTGCTCATCAGTGCCCGTGTGCCGAAGGTCCACGGATCGATGGCATGGCAATGATCCACGACATTGACCAGCGACCCCAGTTTCGGTGTCGATATGGTCACGCGGTCTCCGATGTCGTGCGTGAACCCCTGCCCTGCCCCCTTGCGATCCTTTACGGGGGCAAACATCGTTCCAAGAAAAAGAACGAACCCGTCGGGATATTGATGGCTGCGCCCTATCGTCTGGGACACAATATTGGCGGGCGATCTTGAAATTTCGCTCATCAGGCTTTCACCGGCGAGTTCAAATCCGTCGGTTCCCTGAATGGAAAGCGAAATCGCCGCGTTTTCCACGTCAGCGAGCGAAAAGCTCGCGTCGAACAGTCGAATGAACGGCCCGATTGCACAGGCGCCATTATTGTCCTTTGCCTTACCCAGAAGCAGCGCGGATCGGCCTTCGACGTCACGCAGATTGACATCGTTACCGAGCGCGGCCCCACGGATCTCGCCCCTGGAATTGACGGCCAGCACCACTTCCGGTTCGGGGTTGTTCCAGCTCGATATCGAGTTGATGCCGACTTTGGCGCCGCAACCGACCGAAGACATTGGCTGAGCCTTGGTGAATACCTCAGCATCCGGCCCGATACCGACCTCCAGATATTGCGACCAAAGTCCCCGCTCCTGCAAAAGAGCCTTGACCTTGGCGGCCTTCTCCGAGCCAGGATTCACGCCGCGAAGGCTTTCGCCCACGACCGGCGCAAGTTCGCGACGAATCGCTTCGGCACGCTCCGGCTCACCCTTGGCGCGCTCCTCGATGACCCTCTCCAGCATGGAGCCCGCAAAGGTGACGCCGGCCGCCTTGACCGCCTGAAGATCGCACGGCGCGAGCAATTGGCCGGACGCCCCCTTGTCAAACCCGTGGCCTAGAAAACCGTCTATCGGTCCAAGCGAGGGAAGCCCTGCGGTAGAGACCGCTTCAACGGGAAGCTCGAGCAGCTCCGAAATTGTGGGAGCAATCGAAGAAAGATCGCGCAGGTTCTCTCCATCCACCAGAACCGGGCACGGGCCGCCACGCTCGTTCGACCAGACGCGTCCTATCAACAATCCGGTCCCGTCAGACGGCAGAATGTCTTTCGCGGTCAGCTTCAGTTGGTTCACCGTTTCCTCCCCGGCAGTCACCGTCCCTATACGTCACTCTTCGAATAGCGGCAGAGCACGGGCTTCTCAAGTCGTGCCGGATCCGGCAGGTCTACAATGCGCGTCCACACAGGTGCAATCGGCGCGAATGGTCCTTATATGAAACCAACATCGCAACTCAGAGACTGAAATCATGGCCGACTCAAACGTCCAGCAAGTTCCCGTCACCGTGCTCACCGGCTATTTGGGCGCCGGTAAAACCACGCTGCTGAACCGAATTCTCTCCGAAAACCACGGCAAGCGATATGCGGTGATCGTCAACGAATTTGGCGAGATTGGCATCGACAACGATCTGATCGTGGAGTCCGATGAGGAAATCTACGAGATGAACAATGGCTGTGTCTGCTGCACCGTTCGCGGAGACCTGATCCGCGTGGTTGAGGGACTGACCCGCAGGCCCGGCCGTTTCGATGCGATCGTCGTTGAGACGACCGGCCTGGCCGATCCGGTGCCCGTCGCACAGACGTTCTTCATGGACGAGGACGTGCGCTCAAAGACCAAGCTCGACGCCGTCGTCGCTCTGGTTGACGCGAAGCACCTGCCGCTCCGCCTCAAGGACTCCAAGGAGGCTGAGGACCAGATTGCGTTTGCCGACGTCATCGTCCTCAACAAGACCGACCTGGTCACGCCCGAGGAACTGGCAAAGGTCGAGGCCACCATCCGCGCCATCAATCCCACAGCGAAGATCCACAGGACTGAACGCTCAGGCGTGGCGCTTTCGGAAGTGCTCGACCGTGGCGCCTTCGACCTTTCCCGCACGCTTGAGAACGACCCGCACTTTCTCGACGAATCCCATGATCACGATCACATCTGTGGACCCGATTGCGACCATGATCACGATCATCATCATCACGGTCATGGTCACCATCACGATGCGGCCTCAGACATCCACGACGTCAGCGTTCGCTCGATCTCGCTTCGCGGCGGTGAGATGGACCCGAAGAAGTTCTTCCCGTGGATCGAGAAAATTACCCAGATGGAAGGCCCGAACATCCTTCGCCTGAAGGGGATCATCGCCATCAAGGATGACCCGGATCGATATGTGCTTCAGGGTGTGCATATGATCATCGAAGGTGACCATCAGCGCCCCTGGAAAGATGGCGAACAGCATGAAAGCCGGCTGGTCTTCATCGGCCGCGACCTGGACGAGGCGAGGCTCAGGCAGAGTTTCGAAGCCTGTCAGGCGGCTTGACCCCGAACGCGGCGAAGGATAGCAGCCGCACCTATGCCTACAGTCGCTCCACTTGATCTCGATGGACATTGCCTCGCCGCAGGTTTTCTCGGCGAGGTGCCTTACTTCTGTCTGGCCGACGGCTCGATTCATCGGCTGGATCACGGTCACAAGCACACCGCTCCACATGACGGACTGCTGTGCGTGGAGTTCGACACCGCCAACAGCCGCCTGATCACGGGCGGCGAGGACGGCAAGGTCGTCGCCACAGCGGCCGATGGAACCAGCGACATCGTGGCTGAGGCGGGCCGCAAATGGGTGACGAGCGTCGCCGCGGGTCCGCAGAAAGCTGTTGCCTGGGCAGTCGGGCGCTCTGCATTCTGCCTGCTGCCGGATGGCAAGGTGAAGGAATTCCCGCACCCGCGCTCGGTGGAAGGTATTGCTTTCGCGCCAAAGGGCATGCGCCTTGCAGTGGCACGTTACAATGGCGTCACCATGCATTTTGCCGCCACGGAGGGCAAACCGGCGGAGTTGGAATGGGCCGGTGCGCATACTGGCGTCACCTTCTCGCCCGATGGCAATTTCGTCGTCACCACCATGCAGGAAAACGCACTGCATGGCTGGAAGCTTGCCGACGGCAAGCATATGCGCATGGCGGGCTATCCGGCCAAGGTCAAAAGCCTTTCATGGAGCTTCAAGGGGCGCTGGCTCGCAAGTTCCGGCGCGCCGGCCGCCATCGTCTGGCCTTTCACCGGCAAGGACGGTCCCATGGGCAAGGCTCCGCTCGAAATCGGTACGCGAGGAAACATGATGGTGACCGCTGTTGCTTGTCATCCGACCGAAGAGGTCGTCGCGATCGGCTATTCTGACGGCATGGTGCTTGCCGGTCGCTTCACTGACCAGAAGGAAGTTTTGCTTCGCCGCCCGGGCAAAGGTGCCATCACCTCGTTGATGTGGGATCGCGAAGGCCGCCGCGTTGTCTTCGGCAGCGACGCAGGAGATTGCGGCGTCGTAGACGTTGCCGGGTGACCCGAACTCACTCCACTGAGCAACCCACCTTACCCGCGAATTTGGCTTCGCGAGGATCGCTGTTGTCGCTCACCACGTCATAGATGGTCAGTTCATAGGTCCCGTCATAGCTGATCTCATCGCCGGCAGCGCGCGAGTAAATGACGAGTTCGACATAGCCGTGAGGTTTGTCTCCCGCCCTTTCACGATAAACGACAAGCCGAAGATCCTTGTCGTCCAGCCAGTATTGAGCAACGTGCTCGGCCTTGAAATCTGTTGAGCGCAGATCGTTGCTGACCGCTCTGTCGTTTACTGCGACCCGAGCGTCCAATGCGAAGATCGGACTTCCCATACCACGAGTAATCCCCGCATGCAGGCTGAACTCGACGGCCGTGTCGTTCGCGGCGCAATCGATGCCGCCGGATGCGGAGGCGAGCACTGTACTGGCAAGTAATGCGAAGAAAGCAAGTATAGGACGCATAGTGTTCCTTCATCAAAACCGATTGGTCGTGTCTGGCACAGGCCTGTATCTGGAATATGTCCGCTGCCTGCGGAAAATTGGAAGCCTTGTTACAATACTGTGAGCGGAAGAGAACATGAACCCAATTCCCAGTGGCCCGTACCCTGATCGCATGGAACACCGCGCAAATGCCATGCGAGCACGCGAGTCGGAAATATTTCAAAATGCCCGCCCCAAAAGCCAGGCCGCAATCGCCGGAGGTGCGACCGGCTATCTCGACGGTGTGCCCATGCACTGGATGAGCGACTGGCCAACGCCTTTTCCCGTCGTCGTGGATCATGCGACAGGCGCGACGATCGTCGATATCGACGGTAATCGGCTGGACGATTTTTGCCTTGGCGACACCGGCTCGATGTTCGGCCATTCCCCTGCCCCTGTCGCGCGAGCGATAAGAAGACAGGCAGGACGTGGACTCACCTACATGCTGCCATCCACAGATGCGCTGGCCGTAGGCCCGTTGCTCGTGGAGAAGTTCAAACTTCCGTTCTGGCAGGTCGCCACGACGGCGACCGATGCAAACCGCTTCGCTCTGCGCGTCGCTCGCGCCGTCACAGGGCGAGAAAAGATTCTGGTCTTCAATGGGAGCTATCATGGCTCCGTCGACGAGACGATGGTGCGGCTGAAAAACGGAACGCCGATCAACCGGCCTGGCCTTGCTGGGGAGTTTCGCGACCTAACGCAAAACACCCGTATCGTGGAGTTCAATGATCTCACCGCTCTTGGGGAGGCTTTGTCCGACCGAAACGTCGCTTGCGTGATCACCGAGCCCGTTCTCACCAATTGCTGCATGGTGCTGCCTGATCAGGGCTTTCACGACGGCTTGAGGAAGCTGACCCATGATACGGGCACGCTGCTGCTGATCGACGAGACGCATACGATCTCCACCGCCGTCGGTGGCTATGCGGCGCGCCACGGCCTGAAGCCTGACCTATACGTTCTGGGTAAGCCGATCGCGGGAGGCGTTCCTGCCAGTATCTGGGGCATGACCCAGGATGTCGCAGCGCGCTACGCGACCTACAACGCGACGAAGGAACCGGGCTATTCCGGGATGGGGACGACACTTTCGGCAAATCCGCTCCAGTTCGCCGCAATGCGCGCCATGCTCGAAGAAGTGATGACAGAAGAAAACTACGCCTACATGGAGGATCTTGCCTCCCGGCTGGAAACGGGCATCGCGCACGTCATCGAGGATAACAATCTGCCATGGCACGTTGCGCGCGTGGGCGCGCGGGTCGAGTTCATATGCGCACCGGGGCCGCTCAGGAACGGTGGACATGCGGAAAATGCTCACAGGCCGGAGCTTGAATCGGCAATCCATCTCGGCCTGGTCAATCGCGGGTGCCTGATTGCGCCTTTTCACAACATGATGCTGGTGTCGCCGGCGACGAAAAAGCGGCAGGTCGACCGGCTGATCTCTTCCTTTGCTGCGGTTGCCGCCGAACTTGGGTCGTGACACAAGCATCGCAGGGCAACCACTGGACGCAATATGACCTCACCATCCGGCTCAACACCCGCCGAGGCCGACGCATTTCTTGATTCGCATCCTGAAATCGAAGCGATCGATATTGTCCTGACCGATGCCAATGGCGTCGGGCGCGGAAAGATCGTTCGTCGTCACGAACTCAAAGGCATCTATGAGAGCGGCCGCCATATGCCGATCTCGATCCTCGGCCTCGATATCACCGGAGAGGATGTGCATGAAACGGGGCTGATCTGGGATTCTGGCGACGGCGACCTGCGCGCTTGGCCTATCCCCGGCACGCTTGTGCCGCTTCATGGCACGATGCCGCCGCGCGGCCAGGTGCTGATGAACATGTATCGCCTCGACGGCGAGACGATGACATCGGATCCGCGCCATGCACTGGCGCGGCAGGTCAAAGCCTTTTCGCGGAGGGGGCTTCATCCCGCCGGGGCCTTCGAACTGGAGTTTTTTCTTCTCGCCAATGACCGCGATGCGGAGGGGAACGTCCAACCTGCGAGTGCGGTGCTCGATGGCCGCGCTTCGCGCAAAACGGAGGTGTACTCGGTCGACCATCTGCACGGCATGGAGCCGCTGTTTTCTGACATCTACGCGGCCGCGCGCGCACAGGGCATCCCTGCTGAGACAGTTATCTCCGAATATGCTCCAGGCCAGTACGAACTGACACTCAACTATCGCAAGGATATTCTGCGGGCTGCCGATGATCTCGTTATGCTCAAGCGCATCGTGCGAATGCAGGCCCGCCGGCACGGCGTGACGGCTTGTTTCATGGCAAAGCCGATCGAGAAATATGCCGGCTCGGGCATGCACCTCCACGTCTCGCTGATGAATGAGGAAGGCACCAACGTCTTTACCGAACCCGAAGCAGGCAAATGGACGCCAACGCTTCTGCATGCGATCGGCGGATTGAGCGCTACCATGGCCGAATCCATGCTGGTCTTTGCGCCGCATGCCAATTCATGGCGGCGCTTCGTGTCGGAATCCTATGCTCCCATTGCGCCGACTTGGGGCGTCAACAACCGCTCTGTCGCCCTTCGCGTGCCAGCGGGGGACCCGAGAAACCGCCGCATAGAGCACCGCCCGTCGGGCGTCGATGCAAACCCCTATCTCGTCGCCGCAACCGTGCTGGCTGGCATAATGAAGGGAATGGATGAAAAGCTCGATCCAGGCCCCGAGGTAACTGGCAATGGCTACGAGCAGCCGAACGGCTCAGGCGCCGATATGCCACCGGATTGGCGCAGCGCCATTGAGGCGGCAAAGTCATCTGCTTTTCTCAAGCGCGCTCTTGGCGATGACCTGCACAAGACCTTCTGTGCTATAAAGCAAAGCGAGTATTTCAGGGTGGCCCGCACGGTCAGCGATCTCGACTATCGTCTCTATCTGCACGAGGTGTGAGATGGGGGACATGATCGACACGAACCTTTCCCCCGTCTCTCCCTCGCTTGAATTCGCTGCGTGGAACCGAGCCGTCGGCTGCTGGTTTCCATTGGGTAAACGGAGACGGGAATGAACGATCCCCTTTTGTTGCAGCTTCGCATTCGCGACAAGATCTCTGACGAGGAAGCCGAAATCCTCGTCAAGTCATTCACCGCCCAGCGATACTACGCGGCAGATCAGGACATTGTTGCGCAGGATTCGCGGCCGACCTCGAGCCAGCTTCTGATGGAGGGGTTCGCCGGTCGCTACAAGATTTTGGCTGACGGCTCACGGCAGATCTCGGCCGTTCACGTACCTGGCGATTTCATGGACCTGCACGGCTTCCTTTTAAAGGAAATGGCGCATGGCGTGGTGGCACTCACTCCGTGCAGACTAGCATTGGTCGAGCACTCAACCCTGAAACGCCTCAGCGAAACCCAACCTCACCTGACGCGAATGCTGTGGTTGGACACTCTCATCGACGGCTCCATCCATCGAGAGTGGATCGTTGCGATGGGCCGGCGCGATGCGGTATCGCGCATGGCGCATTTCGTCTGTGAACTCTATGTGCGCTTGAAGCTGGTCAATCGGGTTGAGGAAACCTCCTTTCGCCTGCCGCTCACCCAATCGGAAATCGCGGACATCTTCGGCATGTCGCTGGTCCATGTGAACCGGACCATTCAGAGCCTGCGTCGCGAAGGGGCGATCAGATGGGAAGGCGACATGGTCACCATCGACAATTGGGCGCAACTCGCCCGGCTCGCTGAGTTTGACGACACCTATCTGTGCCTCAACAGTGAACCACGCTAGATTGGCTTACTGGTCCATTGGCTCATCGAGCCATCGCGCCTCCAGCGTCAGCGAAGCCTCGAACACTGTCGAGCCTCGCAAATCACGGACCTTGACTGCGAAGACGTGATGATCGCCGTCCGGCAGTTCCTCCCGCGCAATCTCTGGCAGAGAATTGATGGCGTTTTCGCGCAAATCCTCGCGCGTGTCGCAATCAATACCCTGGTCATCCATCTGCAATTGACCAGCATCGTAGGTGTCGAAGAAATATCGAGGCATGTTGTCATCCTTCGGCGTCGCATCTTGAACGCCGAGGATCAGACTGCGTTCCGAACAATAGCGAGGATGTTTTACGGCTCCAGTTCCACGTCCCAGTACAGATAGTCCATCCAACTTTCATGCAAATAGTTGGGCGGAAACGATCGACCATTATTGTGCAGATCATGCACGGTCGGCTGGAAAGGCTTCTGATGGGGCCACATCTTGGCCTGTGCGGGCATCATGCCGCCTTTCTTAAGATTGCAAGGCGAGCAAGCCGCGACAACGTTTTCCCACGTTGTCGCGCCACCGCAGCGCCGTGGCACCACGTGATCGAAGGTCAGATCTTCGTGAGTACCGCAATACTGGCACTGAAAACGGTCGCGCAAGAACACGTTGAAGCGCGTGAACGCCGGATGCCGCGATGGCTTGACGTAATTCTTCAGGCAAACAACCGACGGCAGTTTCATCGAGAAGGATGGCGACGAAACGGCGTGCTCATATTCGGCGACGATGTTCACTCGGTCGAGGAACACCGCCTTGATCGCGTCCTGCCAGGACCATAGCGAAAGCGGATAGTAGCTGAGAGGCCGGTAGTCGGCATTCAGCACCAGCGCCGGAAGCGCCTCTGGCGATACATGGACCGTCACTTCAATCGCCCTCCTGAGGCGTCGAACCTATCGGCGCGGATAGTGTAATCAGGAGATTGCAGGAATGTGAAGCAGTTTGATGTGTGCCCAAGGGCACAATGAACGAAGATTCCTGTTATTTTTCAGTCGGTCGCAGAGTCGGTGCGGCATCTTTGCCTTTCATCTCGCGATAGTAGGCCCAGAACAGCCTCGCGGCAACGCCGCGCCACGGTGACCATGATTCGGCGAGCGCTGTGAGCGTTCTGTCGTCAGGACGCGGCTGGATACCCAGTGCATGTCCGACCGCGCTCTGTAATGCCACGTCCTTTGCTGGGAAAATATCCGGATGGCCGGCGCAAAACAGCAGATAGACCTCGGCTGTCCAGGGGCCGATTCCTGTAACTGATGTCAGCCGCTTGAGCGCACTGTCGGCATCCAGCGCAACGAGTTCGGCAAGGTCCAGCCCGTCGCAAACAGCCGCGGCGAGCGCAAGCACCGTGCGCTGTTTCGGTCGCGAAAGACCCGCCTCCCTGAAGACACTATCGGGCGCCTGCAGCACCGCCTGGGGGGTCATCGGATCGAGCAGACGGATGAAGCGATTCAGTATCGCGTCCGCGCTCGCCCGCGAGACCTGTTGGGAAATCACGATCGAGATGAGACTGTCGAAACCTGGATGGGACAGACGCAGCGGGACCTGCCCTGCATGCTCGATGACGTGAACAAGGCGCGGGTCAAGGACCGCCAAAGCCTCCAGTCCCTCAACAATATCTTCCATTGTGGCTATTCTGCGCGACATGAGCCTTGTTCGCGCCAACGGCCAAAGGTAGCAATCTGAAAATGTATCGAATGCCCCAGTTTCAGGCCAGATGGTGACATCCCCCGTCTTTCGTTTCGCGCCAAGTCCGAACGGTGCGCTGCATCTTGGCCATGCGCTTTCGGCTTTGCTCAATTTCCGCCTGGCGCACAGCCAGCACGGGCGGTTTTTGCTGAGGATCGAAGACATCGATGTCGAACGCTGCACTCCGGCGTTCGAGCAGGCCATCTATGATGACCTGAACTGGCTTGGCATCCAATGGGAACACCCAGTGCGGCGACAATCCGAGCATTTTTCGGACTATGAGGCGGTTCTGAAGAAGCTCATACGCGAGAATCTCGTCTACCCGGCATTCATGAGCCGCGGCGACATACGCGCCTATATTTCGGAAACCGCAGACCACGGCAAAAGCTGGCCGCGCGACCCGGATGGCGTGCCGCATTATCCTCCGATCGACCGGCGCCTTTCGGCACGCGAGAGGCGCAAACGCATGGCCAGCGGAGCGCCCTTCGCATGGCGCCTCGATGTGAAGGGCGCACTCGCCCGCATCAGTCAGCCAATCGACTGGACAGAATTTTTAGACGAGAGTCTGGCACATTCAGAAAATATCGATGCGCGCCCCGAAAGCTGGGGCGACATCGTCCTTGCCCGCAAGGATATACCGACCAGCTATCATCTGGCTGTCGTGCTGGACGATGCGCGTCAGTCCGTCACCCATATCGTCCGAGGTCGCGACCTGTTCCATGCGACATCCATCCAACGCCTCCTTCAGGAACTCCTCAACTTGCCGAAGCCGTCCTACTTTCATCATCGGCTGGTGCTCGATGAGAACGGACGCAAGCTTTCGAAAAGCGAGAGCGACACCGGACTTGGCAAACTGCGGGCGGCAGGCGCCACAGTCGAGGATGTGATGCGGTTGATCGGGCTTGGCGCCGGTCAGGAACTGGGCTGAGAAGCAGGCCTCGGGATCACGCGGGGCCGGTTCCTTCGATCTTGGTCTGCCGACCGCCTTCCTCTATGCGAACATAATCGTCACCGACCTTGGCATATCTGTCGCATCGGCGCCCGCCATCGTCGAAGTTGATGCAGACCATGTCTCCCGAAATCGTGTAGGTGCCGCCATCGCGCACTTCGTAGTCGCGATATCCGTATCGACCGTCGCTGAAGAAGGACGACACCGCACCATAATGGCTGTATCGCAACGAGTTGCCCACGATGAAGGCCTGCAGAGTTGACCCTGACAGGGTCGGCACCGAAGGCACCGTCGAGGCCCTTCTTTCGCTCATCTCGGGGACGGCGGACTGGCATCCTGCCAGAAGGATCAGGGCGAATGCAACGGCGGCGCGCTTCATGCGTGCTCTTTCCTGTGACTGAAATCACTTGACGAGACCGCGATAGACCACGTTCCCGCCCGCCTTTCAATCCGCTATCCCGATCACATTTTTTCCAGGATTCCGAAGCCCCGAAGCTTCGGGGGATTTCATACTTTGTAGAGACGCAAAGGTCGCTCCCGCGTGCGTGCGATGATCCTCTTTGCCTCCAGATCGAGCTGGACGGTCTTGGCCCACCAGCCTGCCCGGACCTGATCGACGAACAGGTCTTCCGGCACGAGTTCCGGCAATCGCGCATGGATCTCGGCGATGGTAAGCCCGGGCAATCCGTCAGGCACCACGGAAAGATAGGCCTGCCGCATCGTTTCATATCGCACGACGTCCACTTTCCGCGTCGTCCCCGGATGGTTGATGTTTTCGACACTCACCCTGCTCACGCATCATCTCCGAACCTGCCAAACACCTCCTAGGACGCGCGTGGCCTGTCTTTCCCGACACCGCATGTGTGAATTTCAGTTCCGGGCCGCTGAATCTCTGCTTCAATAGTTTTGCGTTGCTGGTGTGAGGCGGAAGCAATATCCACGCGACGACCTCAACAGGCGGCACACATGACAAACATCAAGCGCCTCATCCCGGCGACCTTCGTCGTCCTCTGGGCGACAGGCTTTATCGGCGCGCGCTACGCGATGCCATGGTCGGAGCCCTTTACGTTTTTGGCGATCAGATTCGCCCTGGCGGCCTCGATCCTTCTTGCGCTCGCCCTGGTGCTCCGTTCACGCTGGCCCTCGCGCACCCAAGCCGCACACTCGCTCATCGCCGGCGCCCTGATGCATGGCGGCTATCTCGGAGCAGTGTTCTGGGCCATCAAGCACGGCATGCCGGCGGGAATCTCCGCGCTTATCGTGGGTCTGCAGCCGCTCGTGACCGCGCTGTTGGCGGGAGCTGTGCTCGGCGACAAGATTTTGCCCCGGCAATGGCTGGGGCTCGCGGTCGGCTTCGCGGGTGTCGTCATTGTGCTTTCGCCCAAGATCGGCGTGGCTGCGAGCGGCATTACTGGCGCGACACTCGCCGCAGGCTTCTTCTCGGTCGCGTCCATGAGCACCGGCACGATCTGGCAAAAGCGCAACGTCGCGTCGGCCGATCTGTTCACCGGAACCTTCTATCAATATCTCGGCGGCGCGCTGCCCATGGTTCTTGGGTCCTTCCTTCTGGAAACGCGCATTCTCACCTGGAACGGAGAATTGCTCTTCGCGATGGTATGGCTCGTCCTGGTGCTGTCGATTGGCGCCATCTTCCTTTTGATGGTGCTAATTCGCGAAGGTGAGATGGCGAAGGTGGCGTCCCTCTTCTATCTCGTACCAGCCGTGACCGCGGTCATCGCCTATTTCCTTTTTGGAGAGGAGATGACCCCGGTGCAGATCGCAGGCATTGTCGTCGCCACAATAGGTGTCGGGTTGGCGACCGCTCAGCCTGGCTCCTTGTCGCGCGTGTCGAGATAGCGCCGGATCGAGGCGTTCAATTCTCCGCCAAGAATGAAGATCATCGAGACGATGTAGAGAAACACGACCGCGATCATGATCGAGGCGAGACCCGCGTAGGTCGATACGTAGGATGAGAAATTGTTGAGATAGGCCGCGAACACGGAGGACCCGATCAGCCAGCCAATCAGCGTGAAGATGATACCGGGCACGATATCGAGCAGCGGGCGTTTGCCGTCAGGCAGCCAAATGTGAACGGCCACCAGTCCCATCACAATGACTGTCGACGCGATAATGAACCGCCAGATGGTGATGGTGCCCATATAGGGCCGGACCCATTCGAGTTGCGTTTCAAGGAAGCGGGCAATTAGGGGTGCGAAGACGAGCAATATACTGATCAAAACGAATCCGATCGTCGCAATCAGCACGAAGCCTAGGCTCTGCGTGCGCCTGAACCAGATCGAGCGGGTCTCGGTCACCCGATAGGCACGGTTTAGCGACGTGCGAAGTGCTTCGATGCCGTTGGATGCAAAGAATGCCGCCAATGCGACGCCATAGGTCAATAGATCGCCGCGCTGGATAGTGAGAACGTTGACCACCTCGCGCGCAATCGGTTCGGCGATCTGTTCGGGCCAGGTGTCGAAAACCAGATGCACTGCCGTATCGGAAAATGCTTGCGCTCCAAGAAAGCTCGCCAATGTGGTTGCAAAGATCAGGAATGGAAAAAGCGCCATAAGCGCCGAGATGGCGAGATAGCTCGCCATCGCCCATCCATCGTCGTCATTGAAATGGCTTACCGCATTCCAGATAATACGCCGCAACGCGACCAGACTACGCATCCCCAATAGTTCGGCCTCTTCGGTCGTTGTTTCTCATCTTCGAATATGGGAAGGGATTGCCGTCATTAGCAAGCTTTCGCAACCTGCGAAGGGAATGAACCGCACTTTGCGCACAATCATCGTCACCGGCGCCTCGTCCGGAATCGGGGCCTATTGCGCCCGTTCGCTGAAGCGAGACGGATGGCGCGTCTTCGCCACCGCACGCAGGCCGGAAGACCTCTCGGCACTCGAGGCCGATGGCATAGAGGCATTCTATCTCGACTATACCAAGCCAGAATCCATCGCCGCCCTTGTCGACACCGTGCTGGCGCGCACGGGCGGTACCCTTGATGCGTTATACAACAATGGCGCCTACGCGCAGGCCGGCGCCGTCGAGGACCTGCCCGTCGAGGCGCTCCGTGCGCAGTTCGAGACGAATGTCTTCGGATGGCACGATCTTACCCGCCGTGTGGTGCAAGTCATGCGAAAACAGGGACATGGCCGGATCGTGCATTGCTCGTCTATTCTGGGCCTCATGCCCGTCAAGTTTCGCGGCGCATATTCAGCTTCCAAGCACGCGATCGAGGGCTTGATGCTCTGCCTGAGGGCAGAACTCGCTGGCTCCGGCATTGAGGTCTCGCTCATCGAGCCTGGCCCCATAGTGTCAAGAATTGCCTCGAATGGCCTGCCGTTCTTCGAGCGTAACATCGATCATGACACCTCGTTTCATCGCGAGGCATATCGCGCACAGCTTGCGCGTTTGCGCAGCGGCGGCACCAAGTCGCGTTTCAAACTGGAACCTGATGCCGTTTATACTGTATTGCGACACGCTTTGGAGCATCCGAGGCCAAGGCCGCACTATGTCGTCACTCTGCCCGCCAAGATAGGTACGATTCTGAAACGGCTCCTGCCGTCTTCCCTCTTCTACCGCCTGACCGCGTCGCAGGGTTGAATTCGCAAGATTGGACAATTCCGATGGCAACACTCTTCAATATACTGGCGATCATCGTCATGGTGGCGGTGGTCGCAGTGCTTCTTCGAGGGCTGATCAACCTTCTCAAGGGAGGATCGGGCTCCACCTCGAACAAGCTGATGCAGGCGCGCGTGTTCTTGCAGTTCATAGCGCTTTGCCTGATCTTGCTGGCCGTCTATTTCCAGCGGCATAGCAGCTGACAAGAGCGCGGCCGTGGTCAAGCTGAACAAGATCTACACGAAGACCGGAGACCAGGGCACGACGGGCCTCGGCACGGGTGAACGTCGTTCAAAGGCCGACTTGCGGATCGAAGCTTTCGGCACAGTCGACGAGACAAATAGCTGTATCGGCCTTGCACGATTGCACACTGCCGGCTCAGACCTCGATTCCATTCTCGCGCGCATCCAGAACGAACTGTTCGACCTCGGCGCAGATCTCTGCGTACCGGACGATGGCAAGCCGCTTGAATACGAACCGCTGCGCATCATCGCCTCTCAGGTAGAGCGGCTTGAGGCCGACATCGACCTCTTGAACGGGCCCATGAAGCCGCTCAAGTCGTTCATACTGCCCGGTGGTGCACCCGCCGCCGCCTACCTTCATCTCGCCCGGACCATAGCGCGTCGCGCCGAACGACTGATGGTGGCGCTTGCCGAGCGTGAACGGGTCGGCGCAGAGGCGCTGAAATACATCAATCGACTGTCGGACTTCCTGTTCGTGGCGGCACGTGCCGCCAATGACAACGGAAATGCCGACGTGCTATGGGTGCCCGGTCAGAGCCGCTAGAGGGAGGCTGGCTCCGGCAAGGTCGAGGGGCTCATGTTCATTCCGCTGCACGATGCGAACAGCCTGAAGCGGATTCGCTTCCAGTATGTGACGTTCGGGCTTATTGCCGCAAATGTCGTCATTTTCGCGCTCACCGCCTTGGGCAGCGAAAGCAGCCAGATAGCCGCAGTCCTTGGCTTCGGCTACATCCCATCCGTTGTTTCCGACACGGTTGAACTGCCTCCCGAATATGTAATCCTTCCCGAAGACCTCACCTATGTAACCTATGCATTCCTGCATAGCGACATCTGGCATCTCGGGGGAAACATGCTGTTTCTTTGGGTCTTCGGCGACAATGTCGAGGACGCGTTGGGGCATTTCCGGTTTCTTGCGTTCTACATCCTCTGCGCCATCGCTGGCGCAGCATTTCATGGGTTCATCGCCCCTGTGTCACAGGTCCCGCTAATTGGCGCGTCCGGAGCCATCGCGGGCGTGGTGACGGCCTATCTGATCCTGCATCCCCGCGTGAAGATATGGGTCCTCGCTTTTGGCCGTATTCCGCTGCGCATACCGGCCTACATTACGCTCGCTCTCTGGATCGCGTTCCAGTTTTTCATGTTTCTGACGGGTGGCGACGAGCAGGTGTCCTGGGCCTGCCATATCGGCGGCATTGTCGCAGGCGCCATTCTGGTTCTCCTGCTCAAGCGCGCCGACGTGCCGGTCCTCGACAAGGAAATCGTCACGCCCCGTGCTGCCGTCGTGGAACAGCCAAGCGCGGTTCGCCCCAAGGACGCGCAACCGGTTGCTCGGTGGGGAAGGCAATAGACCTTCGGCCACCGGGCCGTTTCCTTCGGTAATTTCCGTTTCACCCCCATCAAGCCGGTCAAATCATGTCGCTGCGCACAAACCCCAGCTTTCGCGGTCCGCTCTTCATGCTGCTGGCGACCGGCGCCTATGTCGTCAACGATACGATGATGAAGCTCGCGACCGAGAGCCTGCCGCCCTATCAGGTCCTGATGCTGAGAGGCGTCGCGGGCCTGATCTGGGGTTTGCCGCTGCTCTTCATTCTCGGCTACGGGAGGCATCTGCGGCAAATGTTCGATACTCGCGTTCTGGCGCGCAATCTTTGTGAAACGGCCGCCGTCTGCTGCTTCGTCGTCGCACTCGCCAAAATGCCGATCGCCGACGTCACCGCGCTTGGACAGGTGACACCCCTTGTCGTGCTGATCGGCGCAGCGCTCATATTGCGCGAGCCGATCGCGCGCATTTCGATCGTCTTGATCGCCTGTGGCTTTGTTGGCGCCCTGATGGTCGCCCAACCAACCGGTGACGGCATCTCGATCTACGCAATTCTGGCGCTCGCGAATGCAGTGCTCGCTGCCGTGCGCGATCTGGTGGGCCGACGTGTCCCTTCTACGATCCCCGGCATGATCGTTGCGATATCGGCAATTCTTGTGGTCTTTGTCGGCGCCGGAGTAGGGCATGTGCTGCTTGAGGAATGGAGGCCCCTCACTGGCGGGGCGGTCATTCTGTTGCTCGGTGCCGGGTTGTTCCTGATTTTCGGCCATTTTTTCATCTTCATGGCCTATCGCGTGGGAACAACGAGCACTGTCGCACCTTTCTTCTACTCGTTCACGGTTTGGGCGGTGATCTCGGGGGTCGTCGTGTTTGGGCATCTTCCAAATTTGCTCGCGCTTCTCGGCATCCTGCTCGTCGTGGCGAGCGGATTGACAATCGTCTTCCTTGACGGACGGCGCAGGAGGCTGGTGCCCGTGACTTGATGGCGGCGCGGCGGAATCGGCTTCAGGTAAGCGGAATTCAAACGGTTTGAGGCCACGACGCGTATTGACGCCCGTTTTACCTCTGACTAGACGAGTGCCAGTCATCGTCGATCGATCGGTCCCAAGCCGCTCGAAAAGTCTTATCCGGCACCGGCAATGTCGTTCTCCAGACTGTATGTGGGGCCGGCATATCTGTTGGACTGGCCGGATTTTTAGGGAAGAGGTGCACACGCATGAAAGTACTGGTGCCTGTTAAGCGGGTTGTCGATTACAACGTGAAGATCCGTGTGAAGAGCGACGGTTCTGGCGTTGAACTTGCCAATGTGAAGATGTCGATGAACCCGTTCGACGAGATCGCGGTCGAAGAAGCGATCCGTTTGAAGGAAGCGGGCAAGGTCGAGGAAATCGTTGTCGTGTCGATCGGGCCGGCACAGGCGGCAGAGACACTGCGTACCGCGCTTGCCATGGGCGCCGACCGCGCGATCCTGGTCAAGGTCGACGGCGAAATCGAGCCTCTCGGTGTTGCCAAGGTGCTGAAAGGCGTCGCAGATGCAGAGCAGCCTGGCCTCGTCATCCTTGGCAAGCAGGCGATCGACGACGATGCCAACCAGACCGGTCAGATGCTCTCGGCCCTTCTGGGCTGGAGCCAGGCAACTTTCGCCTCCAAGGTCGAGATTGACGGAGAGAGCGCAAAAGTCACGCGTGAAGTCGATGGCGGTCTGCAGGTGATCGAGGTGAAGCTGCCGGCCATCGTGACGACCGATCTTCGTCTGAATCAGCCGCGTTATGCTTCCCTGCCGAACATCATGAAGGCGAAGAAGAAGCCGCTGGACGAAAAGACGGCTGCGGATTTCGGTGCGGATGTTTCGCCGCGCCTCAAGGTGTTGAAGACCGAGGAGCCGGGTGGCCGCAAGGCGGGCGTGAAGGTTGGCTCTGTCGCCGAACTGGTCGACAAGCTGAAGAACGAAGCCGGCGTGCTCTAGGCCCGTCCTCCCGCAAGCCGAAAGCCTGCGGGATCTGCAGAACGGGCAACACCAAGAGATTTGAAGGACCAAGACATGGCAATTCTGCTTATCGCCGAACATGACAATGCGACGCTGTCGGACCAGACGGCCAAGGCGCTATCGGCGGCGCTGAAGATCGGCTCGGATGTCGATGTGCTGGTGGCCGGCAAGGACGCGAAGCCTGCGGCGGAAGCGGCCGCCAAGCTGAAGGGCGTCAGGAAAGTGCTTCTGGCAGAGGCCGACGCGCTCGCCGAGCGGTTGGCCGAGCCTCTGGCCGCCACCATCGTCTCGCTCGCAGGCGACTATGACGCCATCGTGGCCGCCGCGACCGCAGCCGGCAAGAATGTGATGCCGCGGGTGGCTGCCCTGCTCGACGTCATGCAGGTCTCGGAAATCATCGAAGTGGTTTCCGCAGACACCTTCAAGCGTCCGATCTATGCCGGCAACGCCATTCAGACGGTGCAGTCCGGCGACGCAAAGAAGGTGATCACGGTGCGCACGGCTTCATTCTCGGCAGCGGGCGAAGGTGGCTCGGCCTCGGTCGAGAGCGTCGATGCCGCCGCCGATCCGTCACTGTCGAGCTTCGTCGAGAACAAGCTGTCGGAGAGCGACCGGCCAGAACTCACCTCGGCCAAGATCATCATCTCGGGTGGCCGCGCTCTGGGATCGTCGGAGAAGTTCCAGGAGGTTATCCTCCCCGTCGCCGACAAGCTGGGTGCAGCCGTCGGTGCGTCCCGTGCCGCGGTCGACGCGGGCTATGCGCCCAATGACTGGCAGGTCGGCCAGACCGGCAAGGTTGTCGCCCCCGATCTCTACATTGCCGTGGGTATTTCCGGCGCCATCCAGCATCTGGCCGGCATGAAAGACTCCAAGGTCATCGTCGCCATCAACAAGGACGAGGAAGCCCCGATCTTCCAGGTCGCCGATTACGGCCTCGTCGGCGACCTCTTCACCATCCTGCCCGAACTCGAAAAATCGATTTGAAGCTGAGCCAGAGGTTTCTCACATGAAGGACATCAAGACAGTCGCCGTCGTCGGTACCGGAACCATCGGTGCCGGCTGGGCCGCCTTTTTTCTTTCCCGGGGCTATTGCGTCCGCGCCTACGATCCCTCGCCACAAAGTCTTGCGTCACTGCGGGGAAGCATTGCCAAGGCCTGGCCAATCCTGCGTGAACTCGATACCTCAGTGCCTGAGTTGATCCCTGACATCCTGTTAGCCGGCAGTCTGGCTGAAGCCCTTGAGGGAGCGGATTTCGTGCAGGAATCGGGACCCGAGAGCGAGGAATTGAAGATCAAGCTCTTTTCGGAAATGGATGCAGCCGCAGATCCCTCTACGATCATCGCGTCAAGCTCGTCGAGCCTGCTCGTCTCGCGCCTGCAATCGGCTTGCGCGCATCCCGAACGCTGCCTCGTCGGGCATCCGTTCAATCCGCCATACCTCGTGCCGCTGGTGGAAATCGTCGCCGGACCGCTGACCGCCCCCTGGGCCATTGAGACTGCCGAAAGCTTCTATCGCGCCGCCGGAAAGCAGCCTCTGATATTAGCCAAGGAAATCACGGGCTACATCGCCAACCGCCTGCAAAACGCGGTGTTCAAGGAAGCGATGCATCTCGTGCAGGTCGGCGCGGCGACGATCCACGACATCGACGCGGCCGTCCGATATGGACCCGGCCTGCGCTGGGCCTTCATGGGTCCGTTTCTGACCTATGCGCTCGGCGGCGGACAGGGTGGCATGAAACGCTATTTCGAGATATTCGCGGAGGAGTTGGAAACCAGCTGGAAGGATCTTGGCGAGCCGACCATAACCGATGATCTGCGAGACACCGTCATTGCGCAAGCCGAAGCATTCTTTAAACAGCGCACGATCCAGGATGTCGCAGAGCGGCGGGACCTTGCTCTGCTGGATGTCGTCCGGGCAGCGGCCAAAGCCGATCTCACAGGTGGATGAATATGATTTGCGGCGCGCGGAACATCAGTTCCCCGCGCCGCGTGATCCGAGACGCCGTCCAAGCACCACGGTATCATCGAAATGGCCTGGTGCCGGCAATTGCGCGTGCAGGGTCTTCAAGGCCTCAAACCCAGCGGCTGCAAACTCCGGAAACTCGGCGCTTCGCGCCAGGCTGGAATCGACATGGATCGAAACAATATGCGCGGTGGCCGCGACCTTATTGCTTTCCTGCTCGCAAATCTCGCAGAAAATATGGGTCCGCTTGCGGTCGAAATCGATGAGCCGCGCACGAACCTCAATGGTGTTCCCGGTCCGGATTTCGCTCAGGTAGAAGAAGCGGCTTTCGATCACATAGTCCGACCTGGAATTGGTCTTGCGGAAGGACAGATCGAGTCCGACCGAGGCGTAGATCGCGTCGATCGCTGGGTCTGCTGCCATGGCATAGGCAGCGTAGTTCACATGCCCGTTATAGTCTCGCCAGGCAGGCTCGATCGTTGATGCGACGACGACGGGGGAGGATTGTTTAATCATAGTCCGTCTATATAATTAAACACACATCACAAGGCAAGTGTGCCGGCGCGAGTGTCTGCTCACGATCGAGTAAAGGCCTGTTGCGACGCGAAAGTATCCGTCAAACACCTTCATGACCGGCGCAACGATTGAATGGCTGCGCCATACGCCGCGAACCGCGGCGCCTTTACGATCCCCGTTGCGGCACACATCAGCTCATTTCTTGAAAGCCAGGAAGGAAATGAGATCATGGCGTCGACGATGCTGCATCTTGCCGCCATCATCGTGATCAGAAGCTCGTGGCCGGCTCGAACGACCCGAAATGGCGGCGCCAGCGTTCGGCAATCTCGCCAACGGTTGCGTATGCTCGCACGGCTTCCATCACAGGCCCCATCATATTCTCGCCCGATACGCACGCGCGATCGATCGTATCCAGAGCATGCTGAACGTGCGCATTGTCCCGCTCACGCCGGATCTTCGCCGTGCGGCTGTGTTGACGCTCGGTTGTCGTCGGATCCAGGCGAAACGCCGTATTCGGGACGTTCGGAACCTGAGGGTGGATGTTTACCGTGACCCAGGGCCTGTCACCGCGATCAAGCCGCTGCTGGCGTTTCTGGGCGCCTCTGTTCATGACGTCACGACCAAATCCGCTATCGATCACACGAAGCGCGCCGCCGATCGCATCGATCCGCTCGATGTGCTGCCACATGTCGTCGGCAGTCTTCTTGGTAAGAGTTTCGACGAAGTAGGAGCCTCCGAGTGGATCAATGGTGTCTGTGAAGCCGTGCTCGTGTGCAATGATTTGTTGGGTCCGCGTAGCCACTTTCACCGTCTCTTCGGTGGGCGTGCCGACAGCCTCGTCATGGGAGGCGATGTAGACATAGCTCGCACCGCCAAGAACGTAGGCAAGCGTACCGAAGCCGATGCGCACGATATTGTTAAGCGGTTCCTGAAGCGTTTCCTGCCCGTGGCCATAAACGGTCGTTTTCAGGGCCAAAGAGCGGAGATCGGTCGCGCCGTACCGTTCGCTGAGCAAGCGAGCCCAGACCTTCCGCAGTGCCCGCAGGTTTGCGACCGAGACGAAGAAATCGTGACGTTCGTCAGGGAACATGTGGAAAAGGGGCGCAACGCTGTCGATCGGAATGCCTCGTGCTACCAGAAGGTCGAGGTAGTGAATGGCGTTTCCGAGCGCCAATGCCGCACCCCAGGTCGAGCCGGCACCACCCGCGTTCAAGTGATTGTAGCACACGGTGATCGGGGACCAGTTGGGGGCGTGCGTCGCGCACCATTCTACAGGGTCAACGGCGATCTTGGCTGCGGGGGCGGCAGGAATGATCTGCGTGCCACGTGCGAGGTATTCCTTGAGCGGATCGTTCTGAAGATTGACCACATAGTCCGCCGGCGCCAGCCCCTGTTTTTCGCCGACGATTGCGTACATCGCCAGCACGATGGGGCCGATGGAATTGCCAAGCGTACCGACGCGCTTGACCGAGTTGAACGGTATGCCCTCGAACAAGAGTTCCATGTCGGCCAAGGTGTCGATCGACACGCCAACCTTGCCGACCTCTCCCGTCGACATCAGATCGTCTGAATCGTAGCCGCACTGCGTAGGCAGGTCCAAGGCGACGAGGATCTGCTCGGCGCCCAGTTCGATCAACTTTTTAAAGCGCCTATTGCAGTCGGTCGCTTCGCCATAACCCGAATAGGCAGAGATCACGAACGGCTCGGTCCTGAACATCGTCGCGGAATCGCCCCGCGTGAAGGGGTACTCACCTGGAAAGCCGACATCCTTCGAGAAATCGAAACCAGCCTTGACAAGGGTTGCCGGCGAGTAAAGCGGCTCTATGCGCTCGCCGATATCCACTTCGAATGCACGACGTTCAGGGGTTCTCTCGAGGGCCGGTTCATAGACTTGTTCTATCCATCGCGCGTGCTCCGCCTCGATTTCGTTGACCTGGGCGGGCGACATCGCCGGGCTCTCATGTTTCATGATGTCTCTCCCTTGCCTAGAATGTTGTCGACTGCGGAATGAGGATCGATCATGCCTGCGGCCACTCGTGAGGCCCATCCGGCCATGCCATCGCCGGACAAAGGGCCCTCTGGCTGCAGTAGAGTTTCCATGAAGCGGTCAATGAGAAGGGCACGCAGCTGATGTTCGTGGCGTACCTTGCGGCGGCTCAATCCGATGCCGCTTTCGTCGAGCCACGTCTTGAAGGCATCCACCCGATGGCACAGCGCTGGTATGCCTTCATTGGCCGATGCAGACACATTCAAGACTGGGGGATGCCACGCACCTCCGGCAGCCTCGCCATTCCCGAAGCGCCTTGCCAGCAAAGCCCGAATCGGGCTCGCAACGCCGGCGATCATCGAGGCATCAACCTTTCCAAGGTTGATGCCCGGAGATCCGGGAAACACCATGGCCAACATCGTTTGCAGGTCCCTGGCGACACCGCTCGCGCCGCTAAGGTCGGATTTGGTCACAACGTAGATATCTCCTACCTCGAGCAGGCCGGCTTTCGCAGCCTGTACCGAATCCCCAAGCCCTGGGACTGAAACAACGAGGGTGCAGTCCGCAACAAAGGCGACTTCCACCTCATTCTGGCCAACCCCCACGGTTTCCAGCAGAATTCGGGTGATGCCGTAGTTCTTAAGGATCGTGCAAAGGTCGATCGCAGCCGCGTTCAGTCCTCCGGCGTGCCCGCGTGCGGACATTGATCGAATGAAAATTCGATCATCGTCCTCGGCACGCCGCATTCTCACGCGATCCCCCAGGACCGCGCCGCCTGAGAAGGGGCTGGCAGGATCGATGGCAATGATTCCGACACGATGACCCTGTTTCGACCATTCCGAAGCGATAAGGTCGATTAGGCTTGATTTTCCCGCCCCTGGCGGCCCGGTAATGCCTATGATCACAGCGTCGTTCGCACCAGCGTAGCCGTGAGACAGAAGCTGGCGCCAACCGGGGAGACGATTTTCAATCGTGCTCAGGGCCTTGGCCAGAGGACGACGCCAAACTGAATTCATGGCGTTACGCAACTTCAAGGAGAATGGCATCTCCCTGCCCATAGCCTCCGCAGATAGCAGCAACACCTTTACCGCCACCGCGGCGCGTCAACCCATTTATCAGCGTCATGACCAGGCGCGCGCCGCTGGCACCAAGGGGATGGCCGATTGCAACGGCGCCACCTGCCATATTCGTCTTCTGCCGCAGGACCCGCGCCTCGGTTACATCGTGATCGGCGAGAACGAGGGTGCTGACGAGCGGAGTGGCGGCGAATGCCTCGTTGATTTCGATGCGATCGATCGATGCCAGCGAGTCGCCTGTCTTCACCAGCAGTTTCCTGATGCCGAGCGCCGGCGTATAGGAACCGCTCGTCGCTGATGCCGCCACCTGGACATAGCTGCGCAGGCTCGCAAGTGGCTTCAAGAAGTGGCTTTCTACATACCGCCGAGTGGTCAGGACGCAGAAGGCTGCTCCGTCGCTCAAGCCCGGCGCGTTGCCTGGCGTAACGGTCGGGCTTGAATAGACAGGTTTCAACCTTGCTAGCTTCTCCATCTGGATGTCCGAGCGAGGGGACTCGTCTGTTGCGACGTCGTCTTCTCCGACCGACACGGCAAAGCGCTCGGTGTCGAAATAACCATCTCCTTCGGCGGCAAAATAGCGGGCGTGGCTCTGCATTGCCCATTCGTCCTGCTGCGAGCGGTCCACCCCTGCACGCACAGCTTCCTCTCCCGTGTAGCGCGCAATCGCCTTGTCCAGGAAGTCCGCCCGGAGCAACAGCGGGTCGGAAACGTCGACATTGCCGGGGCGAATGCCGCGCTGACGAGGCCATAGGAATGGTGTGTTGCTGAGGCTTTCAAAGCCACCACACAACACGACGTCAGCTTCACCTGACTGCAACTCGCGCATGCCCATGCCGATTGCGGTCATCCCGGAGCAGCAGGCTCGGTCCACACCCATCGACGGGACCGTCTCGCGCAGGCCCGAGGCGAGCAACAATGCCTGGCGCGTCGCGGTCAGCACATTCGCGCCAATCATGCCGATTCCGGCATAGACGGACTGTATCTCGCTCATATCGATTTCGCTGCGACGGGCCGCTTCGGCCATGGCAAATGCGCCAAGCTGGATCGCGCTCAGCGGCTTCAAAGCGCCCCCGAAACGCCCGAACGGGGTGCGGGCCATCGACAGAACCATTACATCGCGATCGGAGCTCATGCCGCCGTTCCCATTTCAGAGGACAGACTCTCTCTCAGCGCGCCCTTGTCCACTTTTGCATTGCCGGTGCGCGGCAGCCGCTCGATGAAGTGCCAGCGCTTTGGGGTTCGGATGCCGATCAGCGGCTTGCAGAAGGCTTCACAGTCTTCCTGTGTGAGCGTTCTCTCGGGTTCTGCGGCAACAAAGGCGACCGCGATTTCGCCCAGGTTCTCGTCAGGAACTCCGATAACCGCAGCCTCCTGAACCCCGGGACAGCTTGACAGACACGCTTCTATCTCGGCCGGATAGATGTTGAACCCGCCAGAGATCAACATCTCCTTCGAGCGTCCGACAATATAGATGAATCCATCCTCGTCCTTGCGGGCGAGGTCGCCCGACCATAGCCAACCATCTCGAAGAACTTTTTCGGTCTCTTCTGGTCGGCCCCAATAACCTTGCATCAAGTGCTCGGCCTGGATTGTAACTTCTCCGATTTCGTTGGCCGCTACCGGTTTACCCTCCGTGTCACGCAGAACGATGTCGACGAAGCTGTATGGGCGCCCAATGCAACCGAAGCGGATCGAGCCTTTATTGTCGCCCGATTGGAACAGATGATCTTCCGCCCGCAGGAACGTGCAGGTCATCATCGCTTCGGTAAGTCCGTAGTTGTGCGTGAGGACCGATCCCCAGCGCTTCAGAGCCTTTTCGAGTGTGTTTCTTTGAATGGCTTCGGCTCCGTATCCGATCCAACGTATGGACGACAAATCGAATTCGTCTATGTCCGGTGCATTCAAGATGCGTGTAAGTACCGTGGGAACACAGGAGAACGCCGTGACTCGGTGTCTCTCGATGGTGGGAAGCAACTGTTCCAGCACGCCGCCGGGAACGATGACATTGGTCGCGCCACGCAGCAGAAACGGGGTGAAATACGCGCCGCTTGCGTGGGTCAGAGGCCCGACATGGGCTAACCGATCGTCAATACGTATATCACGGTCCATCAGCATGTTCTTGCTGACGCTTTGCCAGTTTCGATGCGAGAGCATCACGCCTTTCGGAACGCCTGATGACCCGGACGTATAGTTGATGGAGCAGAGGGCATCGAAATTCTCGAGTTCCGGAGCGGCTGGACCTTCGAAAGAGGTGAGTTCACCCCAGCTCGGTCCGCCCACGGCATTGTCCCCTGCCACGGAACACAGCCAGAAGCCTTTCCGGCGGACTCCGGAAAGCCGGTCCTCGGTCTGTTCATCGTAGAAGATCGCCTTGGGTAGGCAATCGTTGACGATGCGCTCGACCTCGAAGGCCGTATACCTGACGTTGAACGGTACGCGAACCATACCGGCGCGTTCTATCGCGACCTGCAGGATCAGATACTCCGCCCGGTTGCGCATGTAGAGGCCGACTCGAGATCCCGTCGGCATGACGGCTGCCAACCCGCCGGCTATATGTTCCACAAGGCCTTCGAGCTCTGCGAAGGTCCATTGCCTGCTATCTTCGATAAGCGCGACACGATCGCGGAACGCCGCGAAAGCATTCCGAAACTGGGCGTAAACTGTCACTTCAAGGCATCCGACTTCTGGTTTCTGGTGTCGACGGCGAACTGTACGTATTTCGCGATGTCAGCGACCGTCGTTCCAGAGAGGAACACTTGGGAAACGCCCGACGCCTGAAGCTCCGGGATATCTTCTTGAGGTATAACGCCGCCGCATACGAGGATGATATCTTGGGCGCCGGCCTCGTTCATCAGGTTCTTGACCCGTGGGATGAGAGCCATGTGGGCGCCGGACAGTATGCTTATACCAACGACATCGACGTCTTCATCGATTGCCACACGGACGATTTGCTCCGGCGTGCGACGGATGCCGGTGTAGATGACCTCCATCCCAGCTTCCAGGAGGCCACGCGCGATCACGCGCGCACCGACGTCGTGACCATCAAGGCCCACCTTGGCCATGAGGAACCTGATCTTTTGCATCATGCTCACGACTTCGAGAATACAATCTCGCAAGTTTGGTAGGCGCCCGCGATCAATGCCAATAAAGTCTTTTTATGCAGCTTATCACGCGAGATTGATGCTGCCCGGACCTGCTGGCTCATGCGCCCCTGCGCCGGACAATGTGCCTTGTTCACCACGGCATGCGTGGCTATAGGACCCAAGAAAGGCGATAGTGTCATGGACTTGCGTCAGATCCAGTATTTTGTGGCGCTCTATGAGGAAAAGAGCATCACCAAGGCTGCCAAGCGCCTGCATGTGGTGCAGCCAGCGGTGTCGATGCAGATTCGCCGGATCGAAGTCGAATATGGCGCTCAGCTGTTTGAGCGGACAACTGCTGGGGTGCATCCAAACGAGGCTGCTGCGGCGATCTACCCAGCCTGTCTCGAGGTTTTGAACAAGGTCGAAAGCATCCGGCGAACGCTGCGGGACGGGTCTGGAAAAATTACCGGCTCGCTTTCCGTCGGGGTTCCGCCATCGATCGCACATGGCATTCTCGCCGAAGTCCTGGCTGCGTTCACCGAGAAATTGCCGGAGGTTCATCTCACTATTTCAGAGGGATACAGCGCACACCTGGTGGATTGGCTGCTGCAAGGTGATCTGAATTTCGCAATCCTGGGCGAGTTCGATGACGATCGACGGCTTTATTCGCAGGCAATTGCGACCGACGAGTTGGTGGTGGTCACCAGTGAAGAGACACCCCACGATGGCGATTCGATCACTGGCGAACAGGCCGCGACCCTGAAGCTGGTCTTGCCATCCAGCAAAAACCTGATCCGTATCTTGGTGGACAGTGAGTTTGAGAAGGAGGGAATCAAGGTTTCGCCGGTGATGGAAGTAGATTCTCTCGCAACGGTGTTCGCTGTCATCCGCAAACCGGGATGGGCCACTATCCTCCCGAGTTCTGGAATCGGTGAGGGTGATCTGAAGTCCGGGTTCAAGCTTCTGCGCCTAACAAAGCCGATGATCGACCGGACCTTGGTTGCCGCCTTTCCAACCCTGAAACCTTCTTCGGCGGCGGCCCAGGAATTTATTCGCGTCCTTCGGCAGGTGATCCTGCGCAAGTCGGTCTCCTCCTGATCCGCATAATGCCGTTTGATAATGGGTATCAAAACAACTTACTCGACCTTCAATGTAGCGTCGGCTCACATTGAGATCGTGAGAGGCGAAACATCGCCGGGACGTCAATGGGGTCAGAATCGTTGTTGCAGGAGCTTTCGCCGCCCGAGGTAGGGATCGACATTTTTACGATGGTCGTACTTCGTCGCCGTTTTGAGGCGATCATTGGAGAGATGATCAACGCGCTGTTCAAGTCAGGCCGGTCAGGCGTCCTGAATACCGCGATGGATTTTTCCTGCAGCCTGACGGACGCGAATTTCCAGTCCATCAGTCTTGCCCAGGGCCTCCCGGTCCATGTCGGCGCGATCGATCTCATTCCAAGGGCTGTCGTTGACAAGTTTGGTACCGACATCCACCCGGGCGACTGCTTCGTCAACAATAGCGGCTACCTCGGAAACACGCACTGCGCCGACTTCACGGTCTGCGCGCCGGTTTTCGTGGATGACTCGATCGCTTTCTATGTGATCGCTCGCGCTCACCTCGGCGACATGGGTTTCCCGACACCGACTACCTATGGGCCACGGTCCCGAGATGTCTATGAAGAAGGGCTGATCCTTCCCTGCGTGCGTATCCAGAAAGGGTATAAGGATGTGCCCGAGGTCATAGACATATGCCGTGCCAATATTCGCGTGCCCGATCAGTTCTACGGGGATTATCTGGCTGTTCTTTCGGCAGTCCGCACCGGTGAAAGCCGTTTGAAATCGCTCTGCGGGAAGTACGGCGCCGATGTCGTCAGGACCTTCGTCGACGAATTTCAGAACTACGCGGAGCGCATGGCGAGGACGGCAATTTCAAATCTGCCGAAGGGACGCCTCTCCAAGGAGATGCTTTACGATTCCGAGACCGAGCTCTACCCGACCGGCATTCCGATCCGCGCCACGATCGAGGTCGATCCCGACGAAGAACTGATCACGGTCGACCTTACCGGGAACGTCGACAATCTGCCGCTCGGCATCAATATGACCGAGAGCACGACAACCGCCGCTTGCATGACCGCGGTGCTGAACGTGCTTGGTGCCGACGTGCCTCGCTGCACTGGCTCTTTTCGCCGCGTGAAGCTCGTGCTGCGCGAGGGTGCCGCAATCGGAAAACCGAAATTTCCGGCCGCGACGTCGGCCGCGACGACCAATCTCTGCCACGCTCTGATCCCGCATATACAGTCGATGTTCGCGGATCTTCGCGGCGATCTGGGAACAGCCTATGGCACGATCGGAATGCCGGGCTCCTGCGCAGTCGTCAGCGGCAACGACCCTCGCGGTGACCGCCCCTTCGTCAACCAGCTAATCATGGGCTACTGGGGCGGCCCTGCAATGAGCGGCCATGACGGCTGGCTGACCTACGGCAGCGGCGCAAGCCAGGGTATCCTCTGGCAATCCAGCGTCGAAGTGGTCGAACAGCAGCAGCCGATCATCATCGAGAAACTCGAAGTTCGCTGTGACTCTGCGGGGGCAGGGCAGTGGGAGGGAGCCCCAGGCGCCGAATGCGTCATCCGTCCGCGCTCCGGTGCGGTGCGTTTCATGGTGAACTCCGCGTCGCGTGACCACCCTCCGCAGGGCGTCGCGGGGGGCACGAGCGCCGCGCCCATGCAGATCGCCCGGCTGGATAGGGACGGACAGCGCAGCGAACTGCCCATTTCGGTCGATGCCGTGATCGATGTCGGCGAAAAACTCGTTTCCGAAGGTTGTGGTGGTGGCGGCTTCGGCGATCCGCTCGATCGTGACGCCGACAGGGTGCTCCAATCCGTGCTCGCGGGACGCGTCAGCGAAGAGCGGGCCAAGTCGATTTACGGCGTCGTGCTCGTTGGTGACGGCGCCCATCGGAAACTGGATTACACGGCAACACGGGAGTGCCGTGCGGGTATGCGTCGAGGAGCATCGGCATGAACGTTCAAATCGCCGTCGACGTCGGTGGGACATTCACAGATCTTGTTCTCCAGGAGTCGTCCGGGCAGATTCGGACCTACAAGGCTCCTACGACGCCCGGCAGGATCGTTGACGGCATCCTCAATGGCGTCGAGCTGATCGCCGATGACTTTGGTCTCGATCGTCGCGAACTCCTGCGCAAATGCACACGTTTCGCTTGCGGTACGACCGCCGCTACAAACGCTATCCTCGAGAAAACCTATGCCACCACGGGTCTCATCTGCACGGAGGGCTTCCGGGACATCCTGACTGTGCGTGAAGGCGGAAAGGCCGACACATACACGATCGCGATCGATTATCCCGAGCCGTACATCGCCAGACATCTGACGCATGGCGTGCGCGAGCGCATGAACAGTGAGGGCGGTGTCGAAACGCCGCTTGACGAAAGCCAGGCGATTGAAGCGATCTCGCAACTCAGGGCGCTTGGCGTCGAGTCGATCGCCGTCTGTCTCCTGTGGTCGATCGCCAACCCTTCGCACGAGATCCGTATCGGCCAACTTATCGAGAAACACTGGCCAGGTATTCCGTTCAGCTTGAGCCATCAGACGAGCCCAACGCTGCGCGAATATCGCCGCACCTCGGCCACTGCCATCGATGCATCGCTGAAACCGCTAGTCAGCAGAACTGTCAACGAACTCGAAGCGCGTCTCCGCGATGCCGGACTCGAGGGCGTGCTGACGCTGATGGCGTCGTCCGGCGGACAGACCGCCGTCGATGAAGTGATAGCTCGGCCGATCAATCTTTGCCTGTCCGGACCGTCGGCAGCCCCCGTCTCGGCACGCACCTCGATCAAGGCCGAGAATGAGGAAACCTGCAACGCGATCGTTGTCGACATGGGAGGCACCAGCTTTGATATCAGCATTATCGATGACTGGCAGATCCCGATGCATCGCGAAGGCATTATCGACGGACATGTGTTCGGCGTTGCCTCAGTCGAGGTTAAGACGATCGGCGCCGGAGGCGGCTCGATAGCACGTGTGGATTCCGGCGGCTTTATCCATGTCGGACCCGAAAGCGCCAAGTCTGTCCCTGGCCCGGCTTGTTACAGCCGTGGGGGGACGCGCCCGACGGTCACCGACGCCAATCTCGTTCGCGGCTTTCTCGATGCGGGGAACTTTGCGGGCGGCACCATGACGCTCGATCTCGCCAAGGCACGCGCGGCGATCTCAGAGCACGTCGCAGAAAGCCTCGATTTGTCGACCGAGGAGGCTGCATCCCTGATTGGTCTCAGCGTCGAACAGAATATGGTAGCGGCGATCGACGAGATCACCATCAAACGCGGCGTTGATCCGCGCGAATATGTGATGGTTGCAGGCGGAGCTGCGGCTGGCTTGCATGCGGTGCCGATCGCACGAGAACTCGGCATCAAGCGGATCTTCGTTCCACCTGTGGCTGGTGTCCTCAGTGCCTTCGGCATCCTTGTCAGTGACATTAAGTCGACTTTCTCGAGAAGCGTGCCGCTCTCCACCAATGCGTTCGACTTCGCAAAAGCCAATGAGGCGCTGGCTACTCTGGTGGGCGAGGCCGAGGCGTATCTCGACCGCATGAAGGCGCCTGCCGGTTCGCGTGAAATCCAGTTCTCGGCTGAGGCACGATATCGCGGCCAGGTCTGGCAGATATCCTTGCCGTTCGATATGCGTCGGTTTGAAAGCCAGGCTGATCTTCAGCGGCTGGTGGAGGCATTCCACCAACTGCACGAGAAGCTCTACTTTGTCAGGTCGTCCGACCCTGTGGAGTTTACGGAGTGGACGGTGGTGGCGATTGGCAAGCTGCCCTCGGCAGACCTGAAATATGGCGGAGCGCCTTCGTTACCAGTTGCGGAAAAGACGAGGCGTTCCGTTTATATGAGAGAGCTCGGAGGCAGCCGCGAGATTCGCGTGGTGGATGGCACACAGCTCGCACCGGGAACGGTCGTACAGGGGCCTGCCCTGATCGACCAGCCTCTCACCACGATCGTCCTCTATCCTTCAACCAAAGCCACCTACTCCGCCAATGGCGGTGTCTGGATCGATCTTCACTAGTGGGAACACCCTGAAATGTCCGCCAAGCAGACCCGAATCTTCCTCAACGGCGAATTCGTTGGGGAAGAGGATGCGAAAGTGTCCGTTTTCGACCGCTGTTTCCTGTATGGAGACGGCATCTTCGAAGGTGTAGCGGTGTGGGATCGCGCCCCGTTCCGGCTGCAGCCGCATCTCGACCGTATGCAGGACGGTCTGGACTATCTGCGCATTGAAAACCCGTACGACAATGTCGGCTGGTCCGATCTGATCGAGCGCACGATCGACGAAAACAAGATGGAAGACGGCTATCTGCGCATCCAGATCAGCCGCGGGGAAGGCATCTCGTCGATCAAGTGGGAACCGCGCCTCCTGCGTAGGGCAGAGCCGAATGTTACGATCATTCCGATCGTGGGTTTCAAGGACTATTACAAAGGATTGATCGCGGAGAAGATGGGAACTGGCCTACGTGCCAAGATTCTGTCCCGGCCCCGCGTGCCGACGGCGTCACTGCCGTCTGGGACCAAGCACTGCAACTACTTGAACAGTGTTCTAGGTGCTATTGAGGTCACCTCTGCACAAACGGACATCGGCATCGCTGTCGATCGTGACGGCTTCGTTACCGAAGGTATCGCCTACAATGTGTTTGCGGTTAAGAACGGTGAGCTTTTCACGTCACCGCTCAACCGCGATATCCTTCCAGGCATCACTCGTTCGGTCGTGCTCGAGATTGCCGCCCGCGAGGGAATCGAGGCGAAAGAAGTCCTGTTCGATGCCTTTGCGCTGACCTCCGCGGACGAGGTGTTCATCTGTTCGACCCTGGAACTCGCCGTTCCGGTTATCGAGGTGGCCGGCCGCAAGATCGGCTCGGGGAAACCGGGACCGATCACCTGCAAGTTCGGCAAGCTGCTCACCGAAACCATGGCTCGCGAGGCCAGCGCGTGGCACGCCGCTCGTGCAAACCGCAGAGCTATCGCATGAATGCGTTTGTTGATCTCAATGGCAAGACCGTCCTTGTGACCGGGGGGGCGCGAGGTATCGGTGAAGGTATAGTACGTGGACTTCTGGAGCAGGGCGCATTCGTTGTTCTGAACTACACGTCGAGCAAGGAGCGTGCCGAAGCGATCGCCGACGAGTTCGGCCGTGATCGTTGCCTCCCCGTCCAGGCTCACATGGATCGTGTCGAACACCTGGAAAGGCTCTGGACGGAAGCGGTTGCGTGGAAGGGCCGTGTCGACACACTCGTCAGCAATGCGGCCGTGAGACAGCCAATTTCCATGACCGCTCCTGCTGCGGATTGGGACGCGCATTGGCTCTACACGCTCAAGGTCAACCTGATGGCGACCGCGCATCTCTCCAGGCTCGCCGTGCTGCATTTCCAGGAAATGGGTGGGGGTTCGATCATCGGCATTTCCGCGCGTATAGCGGTTCGCGGCGACCGGCCGGACTTCTTCCATGACGGCGCCTCGAAAGGCGCGATGAACTCGTTGCTGCGCGGTATTGCCCGGTCCTACGCCAAGGAGAATATTCAGACCTACATCCTTTGTGTCGGCGTCATCAAAACCCGTCAGAGCGATGATATGCTCTCAATCTATGGCGCGGAGGAAATGCTCGCCGAGATTCCGGTCGGTCATTTTGGACAGCCGTCCGATGTTGCCAACGTTGTCGTGTTCTGCGCGAGCGGCAGAGCGAAATATTCCAGTGGCACGACGATCGATGTCACCGGTGCATCGTTCATTCATTGAGCAAGCAGATCGATGAAGGCGGTGGCCGACTCTTCCAGCTTGATCGAATGTTCTCCACACCGCGTGGAAGATGATCGCTTCATTACAGGCCAAGGCCGATATGTCGCTGATCTCAAGTTCGAGAATCTTGCGCACGCCGTATTCTTGCGGGCGCCGGTTGCCCATGCACGCATAACATCCATCAATCTCGACGCCGTTCGCGAGTCCGAGGGCGTCATAGCTGCATTCACAGGTCTTGATCTGAAGCAGGCCGGCCTTCGCCCCATGCCATGTCTTCGAGCGACAAACAGCGCGGACGGAACTCCATTCAACGCTCCGGAACGGTATCCGATCGCAGTTGATACCGTGCGCCACGCGGGTGAGGCCATTGCGGTCGTCATAGCCGAGAGCGAGGCCCAGGCGCTCGATGCACTCGACGTGGCGGAATTGGAATTCGATACGCTGGATGTCGTCGTGGACGCGCCGTCGAGCAGGGAAAACGCGTTCGATTGGGAGAAGGGCGATCGGGCTACCACCGATGAGGCTTTTGCGCGCGCTGCCCGGATAGTGCGTCTCGAAGCAGTCAACAA
Source organism: Rhizobiaceae bacterium (assembly GCA_023953905.1). Taxonomy (GTDB): domain Bacteria; phylum Pseudomonadota; class Alphaproteobacteria; order Rhizobiales; family Rhizobiaceae; genus Arvimicrobium. The sequence goes on from JAMLJA010000003.1 coordinate 298,708, forward strand.
CCGCGTTCTCATAAGCCCAATCGAGCCGCGAGGCGCCGTTGCCGTTCACGATCACGAACTGAACGCCTATACGCTCTACGCTCCGACGCAGGGCGTGCACCTGGTTCGCACCCTGCTCGCGCCCACATTGGGCATTGAGCCCAGCAAACTCCGGGTCATCACCAATGATGTCGGCGGTAGCTTCGGCGCCAAGCTGGTAAGCATGCCGGAACAGACGGCGCTGCTGTTTGCTGCAAAAGCCTGTAGACGGCCTGTGCGCTGGCTTGCCACCCGATCGGAGAACCAACTGACCGACATCGCCGGGCGCGATCATGTCAGCACGGCAGAATTGGCGCTGGACGCCGATCACAGGATCATAGGGCTGCGTGTCGAAACCTACGCAAACCTGGGTGCTTATGCCTCTGCGTTGGGGCCATCTCCTCCGACTGCCGGATTTGCTGCGACGCTATGCGGGCCTTATGATTTCCAGGCTATGCATCTGACCGTTCGTGGGCGCTTCACGAATACGGCGCCCACGGATGCCTATCGAGGCTCCGGCAAGCCTGAATCGGTTCACCTTATGGAGCGATTGATTGCGCGAGCGGGTATCGAGACCGGTCTTGGCCCGATCGAGTTTCGGCGCCGCAATCTAATTCCTGCTCGGAGGCTGCCTTACACTGCGGCGAGCGGATACATATACGATAATGCCGACTTCGCTTCTGTGATGGACAAGGCCGTCGAGCTCGCGGGCTGGCAGGATTTTGAAAGCCGCAGAAGAACGAGCGAATCTGTCGGTCTGAGACGGGGTATTGGGCTCGGCCTGTATCTCCATACGAGCGGTGTGACATCTCAGGAACTCTCAAGAGTCAAGGTCAACGCCTCCGGTTTCGTATCCATTGAGACCGGCACTCAATCGTCCGGGCAGGGCCATGAGACAAGCTTTGCGCAACTGATCGCAGAAAAGCTTGGGTTGAAGCTCAACGAAGTTCGCGTTTTCCAGGGCGATTCGCTGAATGCCGAGTCTGGAGGACCGACCGCCGGATCCTCCAGCTTGCAGGTCGGCGGCGTGACCATTTTGCGCGCCGCTGATGCGATGCTGGAACGAGCTAAGGACCGCGCCGCTGCGCATTTGGGCGTGAATGTGGATAGCATCACCTACGAGCGGGGATATCTCTACGCAGCCGGCACCAATCATTCCGTCAGTCTTTTCGAGTTGACTGCCGCCCTGGAAAGTCGAGGGGAACCGGGATGTCAGGGCGAAGCGGCTCTCGCCGGCAACATACTAACAATTCCAAACGGGGCGTATGTCTGCGAGGTCGTCATCGACCCGGATACAGGCTCGATAGAAATCGAACGTTTCGTTGCCGTCGATGATGTCGGGCGTCGGCTCAATCCGCAGATAGTGGAAGGTCAGATACACGGCGCGATCGCGCAAGGCATCGGGCAGGCTCTGCACGAGCGCGTCATCTACGATCCCGAAAGCGGGCAAATGCTCACCGGCAGCTTGATGGATTACGGCCTTCCCCGCGCTGACGATCTTCCCATGTTGGAGGTTTACGCCGCTGACATTCCCACCACCAACAACATTCTGGGAATGAAGGGCGCGGGAGAAATTGGATGCATCGGGGCCCCTGCCGCGGTGATGAACGCGGTCGCGGACGCTGTCGGCCACGACAAGATCGATATGCCCCTGACACCTGAGGGCGTCTGGCGCGCACTAGAATTCCCGGAGCTATCATGACACTTCCTGCGCATGCGAACGTCGTCATCATCGGCGGTGGCATCATCGGCTGCTCGATCGCGTATCATTTGACAAAGGTCGGGATAAACGATGTGTTGCTGCTCGAACGCCGCCAGCTCTGCTGCGGCACCACGTGGCACTCCGTTGGTAGCGTCGCGGAATTACGCGGCAACCGGCGCATGACGGAGTTGGCACGCTATACGGCGGAACTCTATCGCAACCTCGAAGCTGAAACGGGACAGGCAACCGGCTACAAGCGGACCGGCTCGATCATGCTCGCCTTGAATAGGGAGCGGCTGATGGAAATGGAGCGGCACGCGGCGCTCGCTCGCGCCTTTGGACAGGAAGCGGAAATGATCTCGCTGGCTGATGTCAAGGAGCGATGTCCGCAGGTTGTCGTCGACGATGCGCTCGCCGGGTTCTACCTGCCCACCGATGGTCGTACGAACCCCATCGACACCACGCAAGCTCTCGCCAAAGGCGCTCGGATGGGCGGCGCGACAATTCGCGAGAATGTGGAGGTGACCGGCCTGGATGTTGTAAACGGAGAGGTCCGTGGCGTTCACTCGCTGGAGGGGTCAGTCAAGGCCGATGTCGTCGTGCTGGCGGCTGGCATGTGGGCGCGCGAGTTTGCGGCAAGGTATGGCGTAGATCTGCCGTTGCAGGCTGCCGAGCACTTCTATGCCGTCACAGAAAACATCGAAGGCCTTCAACGCTCGATGCCGTTCATCCGCGTTCCCGATGAGAGCACCTACTACAAGGAGGACGCCGGCAAGCTTCTCTTCGGGTGCCTTGAAAAGTATGCCAAACCCTGGGCGCTCGACGGTATCCCAAAGGACTTCTGCTTCGATGCGTTGCCCGAGGATTTGGATCATTTCGAACCGATCCTCGATGCAGCGGTGAAGCGCTTCCCGCTACTGGAGAACGCGGGTATCCAGCTGTTTTTCAACGGGCCGGAAAGCTTCACGCCTGACGGCAACGCGCTGATGGGCGAAACACCCGAACTGAAGAATCTCTTCGTCGCGTGCGGTCTCAATACCGTCGGGGTAATGTCCGGTGGCGCAATGGGAAAGATGATGGCGGAGTGGATCAACGATCGCCGACGCCCCGAGGGTTTCTCCGAGTTCGACGTAGCCCGCATGTCTGGATTCCAGGCGGGTCGTTCCTATCGGAGGGACCGAACCGTCGAGGCGCTCGGGGTGCTCTATGACATCGGCTGGCCAAATCGTGAATATCAATCTGCTCGCGGCGCGCGCCGCAGTCCGCTTTTTGGCGCGCACCGTCAGGCTCACGCGATCTTTGGAAACCGTGCCGGCTGGGAAGTACCTCTCGTTTATGCGCCGTCGGAGTCTGAAGCCGTTCTGAATCCCAGTTACGGGCGGCAGAACTGGACGTCGTGGGCCGCGGACGAGGCCGCCGCGGCAGAAGAGGACGTCGCGCTCATCGACCTCTCGGCGAGCGCAAAGCTGCGCATCTGCGGTGAAAAGGCGGTAAGCGCATTGCTGGCGCTTTCCGGTGACGTTTACAGCGCGCCCGGTCTGAAATCGGCAGTGTGGACGAACGCGGCCGGAAGGGTGCGCTCGGCCGTGTCCATCCTTCGTCTTTCCGGCAGCGAGGCGATCGTGCTTTCTGCCGCCGGCAGCGAACGCATCCATGCGCAATGGCTGGAAAATCAAGGCGTGGAAGCGAGCGCCATTCAGGTCGTGACCTCGGCCTATGCTCGCTATCTGCTTCTTGGACGGCAAGCCGATGCGCGCCTCGGCAGCGTGGAAACAGCGACTTCGCAGCATGAACTCCGACACGCGGAAATTGGTTATGCTCCGGCAACCATGGTCCGGACGTCGCTGGGTTCGGCGGCGGGCTGGGATATCATGGTCCCAACAGAGTTCGCCGCGCATGCTCTCGAGGCGCTCCAGTCCACCGGTTCCATCAGGCTGGCAGGCGCCTATGCGCTGGATGCATTGCGAATAAGCGCCGGCCTCCCCGAGTGGCCCAGCGAATTGGGGGATACGGTCACGCCGCGCGAGGCGGGACTTGTCGGCGCAGCGGCGGGCACGCGAACCACCGCGCTGGTGCAGATTTTTCTGAAGGAGGATGCGGGCGCTCTTTATGGTCAGGAAGGAATCCTCTGCGGGGGCAAGTCTGTCGGCCTCACCACCTCCGGCGCGTGGTGCCACAGGCGCAAGGTGCCTGTGGCACTCGGCTATGTCTCGAATGCAAACGGCGTCGATGCCGCCTGGATTGCCGAGGCCCGTTTCGAAATCGATCGGCCTGGGGGACCGGCCGCTGCCGACGTGATTTTGGTCGGGGAGGAGTACTAAGCGTGGGGCGCGCCGCAACCGAAACAGCGAAGCTGAATTGGACGGATGCCCTGCTGCTGAATTCCCAACCTGTGGATGACGAGCGCATTGTAGAAGCTGCGGCACCCGCCGCGCTTTCTGGAACAGGGCCAGCGAGCCCCAGTTGTATTTTCTACGATTTTACGCCACTGCCTCGGAAACGTTTAGAAGTGCATATGACGCCGTTGCAAGGGGCGCGGTGAAACTGAAACGGCTTGAAAAGTTGCGCATGGGCGGTACGCGAATCAACATTCAGCTGAGCATCCCGGTGTCCGGGACGCCTGACGGCAAGATCTATCGGTACTCACGCAATCCTCGGTCGCGTTTCGGACGCCCTGCCATCGCTTCGATCGAAGCTTGTGCAATTGAGTTCCAGGAACGCCAATGTCCGGGCGGGGACCATGTCTTCGACGAAGCTCTTTCGAACCTGAAGGCGCTCTAGCCGTGAGCGTCAGCATCGTGCGCACTGTCGCTGACCTGCGCGAGGTCGTGGGGGAATGGCGCGCCTTGGGACTTAAAGTGGGCGTCGTGCCGACCATGGGCGCGCTCCATGAGGGGCATCTCAGCCTCGTGCGCGCGGCATTCAAGCGGGCGGACCGCGTGATCGTGACGCTCTTCGTGAACCCGACCCAGTTCGACAATGCGACCGACCTCGGCGCGTATCCCCGCACCGAGGAAACGGATGCCGCCAAGCTGGCGTCCGTGAAGGCGGATGTGCTCTTTGCGCCCGACGTGTCGGAGATGTACCCGTCCGGCTTCGCAACGTCGATCTCCGTGCGCGGCGTGAGCGAGGGCCTTTGCGGCACTTATCGCCCCGGCCACTTCGATGGCGTCGCGACCGTGGTCGCGAAGCTGTTGCTCCAGACGACAGCGGATCTCGCGTTTTTCGGGGAAAAGGACTTCCAGCAGCTGCAGGTGGTGCGCCGCCTCGTGCGCGACCTCGACATCCACACCGAGATCGTCGGCTGCCCCACCATCCGCGAGCCGGATGGCCTTGCCATGTCATCGCGAAACATTCGCCTAACAGCGGACCAGCGACAGGTAGCGCCGCATCTGGCCGAGGTTCTGTTCAGCGCGGCAGAGAAGCTCGCTATCGGGGAGCGGGCTCAGCGGGTTCTGGCGACGTCCCGAGAAGCCCTTTTGTCTGCAGGCTTCGAGCGGGTCGAGTATCTCGAGTTGCGCTCGGCCGATGGCCTTCTGCCGCTCGAGACGGCCAGCGAGCCAGCCCGCTTGCTTGCAGCGGCATGGCTGGGCGGCGTGCGGCTGATCGACAATGTGAGTGTCGGAGTTTGTGCCGGGTCAGCCAGTACAGGTCGCGCGGACGATGCCGACGGCTGATCTTCTTGGGTGTTCGGTCTACCGTCCCTCTCATCTGGGTTGGCGCTTCTGCGCGAATGCCAGGAGACCCTCGATCGCATCACGGCCGGCGTAGACTGGCCTATGTAGCTGCTTGGCTTCGTCCAGCCCGCCAATCGCACCATAGTCCATCGCGGCGCGGATCGATGCCTTGCCGTGCCGGTGACGGGAGCCGAAATCGATCTTGAGAACGGTACTAAATAATGATACTGGATACTCGATGAAAAAGCATCACAGAGCCACTCTGGAACTGATCTTCGCCCGCCCGGTCAACGGCTCGATCCGCTGGGCCGACATAGAGGCGCTGTTTGTGAGCCTCGGGGCGGAGGTCAGCGAGCGGGAAGGTTCGCGCGTCGGCGTGTTTCTGTTCGGTGAAGTGCGCGTCTTTCATCGTCCGCATCCGTCACCGGATCCGGACAAAGGTGCGGTTGCCAGCATCCGAAAATGGCTGGACGAACACGGAGTAAAGCCATGAACAATGTCGTTGAAATCAATGGCGAGAAGGCGGTTATCGCTTTCGATCCCGAGATTCAGATGCTGCGCGGCGAGTTTGTCGGCCTCAATGGCGGAGCCGACTTCTATGCCGAGAGTGTCCACGATCTGATCGAGGAAGGCCGCAAGTCGTTGGCCGTCTATCTCGAAATGTGCCGGGAGAAGGGCATCGAGGCGCGCCGGAAGTTCTCCGGCAAGTTCAATGTCCGCCTCACCCCTGACGACCATGCCGCCGCAGTCATTGCCGCAGCAGCATCGGGCAAGAGCCTGAATGAATGGATCGTCGGGACGATCAGGGAGGCCGCTGAATAGCGACCTTGTTCGTTCGACCGGGTTCGAAAGGAGACATCGCCATGAGCGCTTCTTCCGTGCCGCTACACGCCGCCCTCCATCTGCGTGTTTCGACGACGCGGCAGGCCGAGCATGACGTTTCCATTCCCGATTAGAAGCCGCAAGGCGAATCCTATTGCGAGTCACGCGGCCTGCAACTGGTCGAAGCCTTTATTGAACCCGGCGCATCGGCGACCAATGACCGCCGCCCCGAGTTCCAGCGCAGGATCGAGGCCGGAATGTCGAAACCCACGCCCTTCGACGTTGTGGTGGTCCATTCGTTCAGCCGGTTCTTCCGCGATCACTTCGAGCTTAGGTTCTATGTCCGCAACTTGGCGAAGAACGGTGTGAAGCTGGTTTCGATCACTCAGGAAATGGGGGACGACCCCATGCATGTCATGATGCGGCAGATCATAGCGCTGTTCATTGAATATCAGTCCAAGGAGAACGCCAAGCACGTCATGCGCGCCTTGAAGGAGAATGCGCGGAAAGGCGTCTGGAACGGCTCGCTACCTCCTATCGGCTATCGCACCGTCGCCGCCGAACAGCGCGGGGCCAAGAGGGGTGCCTTGCACTTCATAGACCCCATCTAACACCGATTTTGCCCGCGCTCTTATCGAGGTGCGTATTGATTGCGAGCTATGGATGGATCAGTCCGATGACTTGCATCGAGTTTCTCGTTCGTCAGAGACCAGCTGATCTCAGACAGGATAGGCACCCGGCCTATCGGTTTCCAAAAGTCGCGAAAGAGTCGCTAATCCGTGCGTCACCCTCTCGTCCGACGCTTCATGACTGAGGCAAAGCCGCACGGCCGAGCAGGTTTGATGGCCAGTCATCACGAAACTGCTCGCTGGCGTGACTAGCACTCCCAAGTTTGCGGCCATAGCCGAGAAGGCGTCAGCTTGCCAGTGTTCAGGCAGCAAGAGCCAAAGGTGTGATCCGAAGGGGTCCGTCTGATAGTGGAAGCTCGCCAAAGCCCCGCGGGCCATAGTTTGTCGCCTCGCGGCATGGGCGCGCTGACCCTCTTTCAACTTCTCGGCTGTTCCATTGGCCACCCATTCCGATGCGATCTCGCTCATCAACGGCGGAGGCATCCACGAGGACATGATGACCGCGTTGCGGATCGCGCTAACCAGCCGGTCCGGCGCGTGAACGAACCCAACGCGTAAACCGGGGGCGGCGGTCTTCGAGAGTCCGGTTATGAAGACTGACCGTTGCGGAGCGAACGCCGCGACCGGATCTGGGACAGACTGGGGCAGTAGGCCAAATACGACATCCTCGATCAGGATTAGATCATGCGCGTCAGCGAGGTCTGCGATGATGCGGCGTCTTCGCCCCCCATGGTGACGGCCGTCGGGGTTTGAAGCGTAGGTGTGATGTAAAGTGCGCGGGCAGGATGCCGTCGACAGGCCGCTTCAATGGCGTCTGGAAGAATACCGTCACCGTCCATCGGCAGGCCAACGATCCGGACGCCGAGATGGCGGGCAATCGCCTTCACCGGCGCATAGGATAGCGCTTCCGTAAGGAGGATGTCCCCCGGATGCAGCACCGCCGCTAAAGTCGCAAAAATGCCCTGCTGGGCTCCACAGGTCAGGATGATATTTTCAACACCAGTTGAGAGCCCACTCCTGGCTATCCAGGCTGCTCCAGCTCGCCGATGGCGCAAAGCTACGTCACCGCGTTCATGATCGAGGTAATCTGCAAAATCACCAGCGCGAACCAGATCGGCCAGAGTTGCCGCAAGTGCCTGGCTGGATTCGCCCACAAAGGGCAGATTTCGGGAGAAGTCGATCGGCCCGGTTTGCGGGCGACTCAGGACAGGGTCTTCGCTCGTTTGTATCACCGGCGTCTGGGTAATCGGACGAATTGCACCCATGGTGCCGCCCAATGTCATCCTCATTGCCGGTCTGGCAAGTTCCGCGGCTGCATCGTTCCTGTTGCTTGTCGTACCGGTTCGGGATCCTGACTCGTGCTCTATCCGGCCTTCTTTTTCCTTGGTTTTGGCCTCTCAATGTGGCTCGTCGTTCACAACACCGTGCGCCAGGTGGCGACGCCGGAGGAGATGCTGGGCCGGATGAACGCCGTCATCAGAGCGCCATCTACGGTGTACGCCCCCTGGGAGCCTTGAGCGGCGGCCTTGTTGTCAGCCACTGGTCGCCCGAAGCGGGGATCTGGGTGGTGGCAGGACTTTTCAGCGTATCTTGCCTGGCGGCATTGCTCGGCAGACTTCGGACAGTCGGGAGCTACGATGCGATGAAAGCTTTACCTGAAACGTAATTGGACGGCCGTCACTCACCTGATTGACTGCCGGCAGATACAGGTGCTCCGCCAATTCAGGAAGGAATCCAAATGACCTTTGTCAGCATAGTGGTCGTGAGGCCGGCTCACATTCTTGCAAAGATCGTTCTGGCTGCGCTTATTATCAGCGGCCTGCTGAATCATGCCCAAACCCAAGGACAGCCCGCCATGCAAGTTCGCGATCTCTACCCGCTCATCACAACTCCTAGATTGATTGAAACCCGAGACTTCTATGTGAGAAATTTCGGTTTCGAGGTCGCGTTCGAGGCGGACTGGTTCCTCTATCTGGTCGGTCCCGCCGAAGAGGCAAGCCGGGGCGCGACGCTCGCATTCATGCACCCAAATCATCCCTCGAATCCGCCCGGTCCGGAGAGCTTTGACGGCAAGGGCATGATCCTGACCGTCGAGGTTTCCGACGCCGCAAACGTCTTCGAACGCTTCAGCGAGGCGGGCGCACCCATCGTGCATCCCCTCACGGATGAAGATTGGGGCCAGCGCCGGTTTATGACCCGCGATCCCGCCGGTGTGCTAGTCGACATCGTCCAACAGATCGAACCCAAGGCGGGGTACTGGGATCAGTACATGTCGAAGTAGGTCAGCGGTGAGACGTTGAGATGGACCATACGTGAAACATGATGATCGGAAGCAGTGCCAGAACCTGCCCGAATCTTGTTCGAACAAGTTCGCCACGAACAGGAGTATCGGAGATTCATAGAAGCTCTTGAACTTGAAGATGTCGTGCTTGTCGCACACTCAATGGGGGGAACGGAGATCGCACGCTATTTTGCGCGGCAAGGCGGCGCCAAGATTCCCAAGGTCATACTCGTCGGCACAATCACGCCGCAGTCATCGATGATCGGCTGGTCACAACCTCCGTTTCAGCGACAAACCATCATTGTCGGATGAAATTGCGAGAGAACCCTGCGCTCGGGAGCTCCAGTGGCGTTTCTCCGTCTGCCTCGTGGCGATCATCCCGACCGCCTCCGCCAAACGGTTCGCGGCAACGTTTTCCGGCACGGTCTCGGCGACAAACGTCCGAATGCCTAAACTGTCCTGCGCCCATGCCACAAAGCTGCGCATGATCTCGCTTGCCGCGCCTTGCCGCCACCATGCCGGAATCAACTCGATGCCGAGTTCGCCCTCACCAGACGGCAAACCACGCGTGCGGAGTCCGACGTTTCCAACATAGCCAGTGGGATCATCGCGCGACGTAACTGCAAACTGGTAGTTCTCACGTGGTTGCTCAACCTGCCAGGTGAGAAACGCATCGAACACCGACGATGCATGCGCTCCGCCTCTCTCATGCTCCAGATGGTGGCTGGAGAACACCGGGTCGAAGTGGCAGGCTACGAACGGTTCGCGATCATCTTCAGTGAACTCGCGAATGCGAAATCGCTCGGTGGTGAAGATATTTCGATCCGCCATGATGCACTAGGCCTCTATCAGTCCACGGAAGCTATCGTGCGGACCGGCATCACTCAATTACGTCAGAGGTAATTGAGTTGAAGTCGGCAGAAACGATCCATTCTACGATGACCGCACGGCTCACAACTACGCCGCAGGCAATTGAACATGAAGCCAGCAGGTTTGCACATTGTCCGTACAAAGGCGTTCAGATGGCGGGGCCTCAATTGCTTTGCTGCACCGCATAAGGAGCTAACAATGACAGGCAAGATCATCGCGACGCAATATATGTCGCTCGACGGCGTAATAGAAGATCCTGTCGGAAAGGAGGGGGCGGTCTGGGTGACTGGACGGGTCCGTTCAGCCGGGGTCCGGTCGGCGATAAGTTCAAGGCAGATGAACTGCGCGCCGCCGATGCTCTAATCTTCGGACGCAAGACCCTATGACGGGTTCGCTTCAATGGTTGTAGAGGGTCTTCGCAGGACCGTATTCGGCCGGCGGGTCGCACCATCGCAAGCCATTGCGGTTGATGAAAATTATCCCGTTCAGCACGCGCCGGTCATCGACCCTCGGCTTGCCATGGCTCTTTGGAAAGAACGGCTGAATCCGAGCCATCTGCTCGTCGGTCAGCCATAAGAGATTGCTCATCGTGCCCCGATCAGTTCGGGAGCGTGAATAACACACGCAGGGCAGTCGCAAGCCAATTAATGGGTCATGAGCCTAGAAGGCGATATAGAAACTGCCGTTCGTTTCGCCATCAGGTCCCCTAACTTGCGAAAGCGTATCGACTTTCGCGCGACGGTCCACCTTCGAATTGATCAGTGTATGTTCATGCTCCAGTGTGCGTTGGGGAACCCATAGCGCGGAATTCCGTTCGGCCAAACAGTGCGACCCGTCAACCTACAACCCCAATCGCTGGCGCCAAGGTTGATGGACTTTTTCTCATCCTCTCAGATCGTGCTGCATTAAGAGATATGCGCAGATGGTATACTGCTCAAATCGATGAAAAGTGCCGTTAGACTTTCAGGTTTTTCGTTCGTAATTCAGACTGGTTCTACAAGAGTATCTGAGGCAAAATCTGCGACACCTATATCGCGGAGGAATTGACGATGGCGCCGAGCCACCTTGGATCTATCAATCTTCAAACCTACTACTCCGATATATTCAAAGCCTGGGCTGAGCAGCCAGCCGCGTTCTCGGAGCTGTTTCTGGCTCGAACCGGCATCTTCTCCATCACGGAGTGCGATGGTTTCCGCCCGTCAATTGGAGAGGGTGGATGGCTGATTGGCGACGGTCTGGACGGTGCCCCCGGAGAGAATGGTGGAAATGCCGGCCTTATCTGGGGAAATGGCGGCGACGGAGGTGCCGGACTCCCCGGCCAGGCCGGTGGTGACGGAGGTAACGGAGGTCTTTTCGGGAATGGCGGCAACGGGGGCGCAGGAGGCGCAGGTTTGGACGGCTCCGCCGGTGGTGCGGGCGGATCTGGCGCGAATGGAGGGAATGGCGGTGATGGCGGCCTCTTCGGGAGCGGCGGCAATGGGGGCGTCGGAGGCGCAGGCGGACCGGGCGGCAACGGTAATACTGGCGAGGATGGTGGCGCTGGGGGTGCAGGTGGCACCGGAGGTTTAGGAGGCAACGCAGGTCTCTGGTTCGGCTCCAGTGGGACTTTTGGTTCGGGTGGCGTCGGCGGAAACGGAGGCGACGGTGGCGCTGGGGCGCCCGGAGAGCCGGGCGGCAACGGAGGCGCGGGAGGAGCCGGCGGACTGAACGGTGACGGTATCGCTGACGGCTCAGGTGGAAATGGTGGCAATGGCGGACCGGGCGGAGAAAACGCGGCTGGAGGTGATGGCGGTGCTGGTGGGAGCGGCGGTTTCCTGTTCGGCACAGGCGGCGCAGGCGGCAACGGGGGAGCCGGAGGCATAAGCACGGACGGAGGCAGCGGTGGGGCAGGAGGCACTGGTGGCGTAGCCGGAAGCGGCGCCACATCAGGGGCGGGCGGCACTGGCGGGTTTCCGGGCGACGGAGGCGCCGGCGGATCGCCCGGGCCGAGCAGCTATTTTGGCACTTTTTCCAGTACGGAAATGGCACCCCAACAAAATTTCTCTATGTGGGACGGCTGGGGCGGTCTGTTGCAGAGTCTTCTGGAACTGACGGAGCATAAGTCTCCGATGGATCTTCTGCCGGGCATCGAGCATCCGTTCGACTGCCTGGTGACGCACGAGGATGGCTACGCCGACGTAAACTTCAGTCCGGTTTTCTAGCGACCCTGCGCTGTTAATGTTCAAATTGGCCTTAAAGCGCGGTTCGGGCAGGCGTCGAAATTACACGTTGCGGCTTAATACCCTCCGATGATCGGCAGAATTTCACCTGTGATGTAGCTGGAACATTGCGGCGAAGCCAGAAAGACGTACGCTGGCGCAATTTCTTCCGGCTGAGCGGGTCGCTTCATCGGTGTTTTGGCCCCAAATTGGGAGACATCCTCGGCCTCTTTGTCGGATGGATTGAGTGGCGTCCACACGGGGCCCGGTGCCACGGCGTTCACCCGGATACCCTTGTCGATCAAGTTTCCCGAGAGCGCTCGCGTGAAGGCATGGATGCCGCCCTTTGTCATCGAATAATCGACCAGTGCCTTGCTCCCATCGATCCCGGTTATAGAGCCGGTATTCACAATTGATGACCCAGGCTTCATGTGACGAACGGCATCCTTTGCCATCCGAAAATACCCATAGAGATTGGTTTTTATGGTCGTATCAAAATGCTCCTCGGTCAGATCCTCGAATTCAGTCGAGTGAATTTGGAACGCAGCATTATTTACCAGGATATCGAGCACACCGAGTTGCGTGACGGTCCTCTCCACGGCCTCAACGCAGTAGTCGCGGTCGCTGACATCGTCGGGAAAAGAATGCAACGCGCGCCTTCGGCTTCAACCGCCTTCTTTGTAGTTTCCGCATCTTTATGCTCATTTAGATAAGAAAGGGCGACGTCAGCTCCTTCGCGGGCAAACAGCACGGCCACAGCGCGGCCAATGCCGGAATCGCCCCCGGTGATCAGAGCGACCATGCCCTTCAATTTGTCTGAGCCTTTGTAGTAAGGCGCATCATAGAGAGGGGCGGGATTGATATGAGATTCATCGCCGGGCTTTGGATGGTGCTGCTTTGGAAAGGGTGGAACCGGATAGCTTCTAGCGCCGGCCTGCATCGCCTCGTCCCGTGGCTCTGACTTCTTGGTTCTGTCGGCGCTATCCACGTTCTCTTGAATACGCTGCTGCTTCCTGGCTTCGGCAGGTGCTCCATTCTTGTTGTTATCGACCATCGTCTCTTCCTCCGACTAAAGGCGCAACGATAGTGCAAGCCCATTGTTCCCGGACCCGGTCATTCACGGTCTGAAGATGCCCTTTGTGGCGCGGCCCGTTCTACTCAGTGTTTTAGACAGTACTACTGACTTCTTTGTTCGGTTGCTGAATTCGGTAAGACTGTTGCGAACGGCTTCTGCCTTATTCGAAAGAAGCTTTTGAACCTGAAGCCAGAAGACATCAGTGGTCAGTGATTCCGGCGGTGAATGATATCCCTTCACCTTCTCATGGACACGTCGGAGGAATTCCTCGGCGCTCGGGGATGGATCAGGCTCATAATCAAGCGACCAATCGGCCAGGAGAATTCCTCTCTCCAAAGCAGGAAGAGCGTTGGCGATCTCGCTAACTGCGCTGGGAGCGATGCTTCGTCGCAAATCAGACATAACCGCGCGCATGAGCGTTTCGGACTGGTTGGTTGTGGCGAGACCGGCAAGATCGATCAGATCCCGGCACCCCTCGACATGCAGTCGCGTGGTATGTTCCACATCATAGGGATGTCCCGTGCCTTTCCTCCATGTATTGGCGGATATGGTTCCAGCAACTCCCCCGATCTCAGCGCTTGCCTCTTTGGTGAGACGCGGCGATGCGTGTCGCAGCCAGCAACGCGCCGAATGAGATGATGATCAACGCTCCGAACGCCACTTGATACGACGTTCCCGATGCTGAGACGCTAAACTGCTCAAGTGCAGCGACCATGGCGATCGCACCCAACGCGCCTCCCAAGCGCTGGGCAATGTTGATCAAAGTTGCGGCATCAGCGGTTCTGGTCTGGTCAAGCTCACCATAGGCGGCAGTAATCGCTGGCATCTGCGCCAGAGCCAGGCCGGCACCGCGTATGACGAGCAAAACGACGATAAGAGATAGGACGAACGGTTCCGAGGTGACGAAAGGGATCGTCGCCAAAATAAGGAATCCGCCTCCGGACAGTGATATCCCTCTCGGTCCATAACAATCCGTCAACGCTCCCGCCGCTGGCAGAATGCACGCGGAACCAAGGCCCATCGCCATGAGCATAAGGCCCGCTTCCGTCGGTGTCTGTCCAAGGCTGCGCTGCAGATAGATCGGCAGGAGGAGCAATCCGCCATACATGGCAGCGCCGGTCAATCCGGCGGTTGCAACCGACGCAGCAAACCCCGATCGTGAGAGAAGCGCGAGGTCGATCAGCGGATCGGGCGTTCGGACGGCGTGGAAGACGAAGACCGACGTCAAGCCAATCCCGAGGGCCAGGGTAGCCACGGAGAGCATGCTGACATTGCTCGATCCTATCTCTGCCGCACCATAAAGCAGCAGTGGGAGTCCAAAGCCGATCATGATCAGTCCGCGAATGTCGATCCGAGCCTCCGACGACATTTTGCCCGGCGACACGAGGCGCGCTGCGCCGATCAGGGCTGCGGCGCCCACCGGCACGTTGATCAAGAATAGCCACCGCCAGGAGGCCGTATCGATCAAGATCCCGCCAAAGGCTGGTCCCAATGCTGGCCCAAGGGCTATGGCAAAACCCACGATCCCCATGAGCCGCCCCAACTGACGTCGTTCGGCGGTGGAAGCCAGAACCGCCTGACCGGCGGGCACCATTACGCCGGCTGCCAGCCCCTGCAGGCAGCGCGCCAGGATCAGATGCGTCACCGTTTGCGCTAGCGCGCAGATGATTGAGGCAAGCACAAAGCCGAGGATGCAGCCCTTCCAGAGGCGACCGTCTCCAAATTTTCGGCACAGCCAGCCGGTAAGTGGCAGCGAGACGGCGAGCGCTATGAGGTAGCCTGTTGCTATCCATTGCACCGAGGACAAGGGCGCGGCCAAATTCGAACGAATGGCTTCCAGCCCAAGGTTAGCAATTGTGGAATCGAGCATGGCCATGAAAGCGCCGGAGCCGGTGATGGCGGCGACGGCCCAAAGACGGCCGGGAATTTGGGGAGGTGAAAGCGACATAGCGCTCAGCTCTTGCGAATGATGATAATGGCGAATCTTTGTGATACAACTGTACCACAAAACGTTGCTACATGCGAAACCTGCCGCCCATGCCGCGAACCGTCGACCACGAAGAACGCCGCTCCACGATACTCGAGGCCTTCATGCGCGTCGCCGCGCGTGAGGGTTTGCATTCCGTCTCCCTGCGCGGTGTTGCCGCTGAAGCCGGCATCTCGCTGCGTTCGATTCAGTACTTTTTCGAGACCAAGGCCAGGCTGATGCAATCAGGCCTCGACGCTCTCGAGACCATCAGCAATGAACGCCTGAGTGCCCGCCTTCGCGCACTGGGGCCGTCGCCCGGTGCGCGCGCCACGCTTGAGACATATTTCGCCGTCGCGCTTCCCACCGATCACGAAAGTCGCCAGTTTCACCTGCTCTGGACCTCCTATGCGATGCTCGCCCTGACCGATCCGGAAGTTTCGGCCCGGACATTCGTGGATGGCCCCAACAGGCAACAGAAGCGGATCGCTTCGTTGTTAGAGAAGGGAAAGTCCGAGGGCGAGTTTCGTCGCGCACTCAATAGCGAAACCGAAGCAACCATCCTGATATCCTTGATACACGGCCTTGGAACCGCGGTTCTTGTCGGCCAGCGGACGGCAGAAAGCGCGTTTGCGAGCTTCGGCCACTATCTAGACCGGTTGAGCCAGCAGACGAGCCTAGAGCCGGACCGCGATCAGCACTCGTCGGCCTGACAACCGTCTCCGGCCTAGGTGTTCAGTCCCGGCATTTGGTGGATCGGGTTCAGGATGAATCTGTCTGGCTCTGATGTCCAGATCTTGCAGATGTATTCATAGGGCGTGTGTCCACCGAGGGTTTTGAGCCGTCGTGCGAAGTTGTAGGCTGCCATGAAGTTGAAGAGGTTGTGCGTCTTCCCGCTGATCGAAGTGTGTGTTGGCGATGGACACGCTCCAGCGCAACCGTCGGCCCCAAGGTGTTGAGGTGGCATCATCATAGTCGATTTGTCCGACGGGACCGGCCTTCGCCATCGACCGGACAGATGGAATGTGCATATTTCCGCCCGGATCAGTAGCTTTCGATTTCCAGCAGGCTGGTCGCCGCGCGCCAGTTTTCGCCGCGCAAGGCATCGCGGGCGCGCAGTTTCTTCCAAGAGCCGTATTTGTGGAAGTCGAAGCGGAGATTCGACACGCGCGCCTGCACCGCAGCCCACAGGCTCCATTTGACGTCGGCGATGGTCTTATAGACGGTGAGGCGGGCATGGTCGGCCTCACAGTACCGCCCGAAATACTGCCGCAGGATCTGCCGTTCGGTGGCTGCGGGGAAGAACATCTCTCCGCTGAGGACGGCGAGGTCGTAGAGCGGGTCGTTGTTCGAGGCGTATTCGAAGTCGACCAGCACGAGCGACCGCCCCGGCCCGATCAGGAAATTGCCGGGCATCGGATCGTTGAAGCACGGGACGAGCGCGGGGCAGGCGTCCTCCAGTATCCGGTGGGCGGCCCGGCATTGCGCCAGCATGCCTCGCATGTCGGGGGAAAGGCGGGCGCCGAGTCTCGCGAGTTGACCGACATGGTCGTCGATCGCCGCGAAGACGGTCTTCGTCGCGGGCAGGGCCGGCGATCCGTGCAGGCGCCGGTAGGCCTCCACGACGTTGCCGCGGATCGCGGGGTCGTCGAAGTCGCGATGAGTGGAGGGACGGTGGCCGGCGACGAATTCGGTGATCTCCATGTCAGCATGGGCGAGGTGGTCGAAGGTGCGCGGGCCGATGCCGAGCCCGGCCGCCTGCCGCGTTGCCGCCAGCGCGCAGCCGCGGTCCACCAGAAGGCAGGCGCCGCGTCCCGGTATCTTGACGACGTAGTCGATCGCCTCTCCCTCGACCGAAAGGCGCCAGTTGACGTTGCTGATGCCGCCGTCGAGGCGCCTCGCCACGATCGCGCGCCCGCGCCAGGAGGGGATGCCGGCGAGCACGCAGCGCAGTGCCTCCTCGTCGTCCGGCGAGGGCTGTCCGAAGGGCTCACACATCGCCCAGCATGCGCTCGAAGGCGGGATCGTCGATGGCGAAGCGGCATCTGAGCAGCCGCCACCGGGCGAATTTGCGGTAGTCGGCGAAGCCGGGCGCGACCGTCCGGTCGAGGAAGGTGGCGCGCAGGAACCAGTGAAAATCGTCGGCGATCGCATAGAGCCGGCAGCGCGCGAAATTGCTGCGCGAGAAGGCCCCGTCGTAGCGTTCGAGGAAGGCCATCATGTCGCCGTCGCTTTCGAAAAGCTCGTTCATCTGGACTCCGAGCTGGAAATAGGGGTCCATGTCGGCCGCCATGTCGAAGTCGACGAGCTTCAGCCGCCCGCCGAGGCCGAGGAACAGGTTGGACGTTTGCGGGTCGCCATGGGCCGGCAACAGGTCGGCGCCACCGGCAGCGATCGCGGTGCCCGCCCGCGACACGCTTTGCCGAAGGCGCGCGGCGCCCGCCGGCAACCTAGCCCCGCGGCGGCGCAATTCGGCCACCAGCGCGTCGATGGCGGCGAACACGCTCCAGGGCCGCCCGAAAGGCTGCCCGCCGGCGATCAGCTTCTGGATGGCGACGAGCCGGTCGAGTTGATGCTCGGCGAGCAGGTCGCCGGTGCCGGCGACGCGCCAGTCCTGCCCGAGCCGCTCGAAGACGATGGCGCCCAGCGCCGCGTCCGCGCCCAGCGGCCGCGGCGCGAGGCCGAGCTCGTGAAGCCGCATCGCGGCCGCGAAGGCGGTTCGGTGGTCGACCATCCCCTTCAACTCGGGCAAGCTGATCTTGACGAAGAGGTCTGGACAGCCCGACTCGCCCGATACCTTGAACGTCTCCGACTCTACGCCCTGGTAGGAGGGGAACGCCATGCCCGAGGTTACGCGCCGGCAGGCGAAGTGGCCGCTCACGGCAAGGCCGCAGGCGCGTAGCGCCGTGCCGACCTGTTCCTTGCACTCGTTCGCGGCCACCGAGACGCTCATGGCATCTTGCCGTCCGCACCGCGCTGGGTCGGCGAGGACGCTGCGGGCCATGGGGCCTGCCGGCGTCACCGGCCGGCCGCCTTCTGCGGAGCGCGTCCCGGCGTCGTCGTTACCTCCAGGTTCGCCGCCCTGAACGCGCTGGCGAATTCGGCCGGGACGGCAGGGCCGGCGATGATGCGATCGACCTGGTCGAAGCCCAGCGTATGGACCGAGCCCAGCCGGCCGAATTTCGAGCTGTCGGCGAGTACGATCGTGCTGCCGGACTGCTTGCAGGCGAGCCGGCGCAGCAGCGCCTCCTCCTCGCCGAAATCCATGAAACCGCGCTCGGGATGGATGGCCGTGATGCCGATGATCGACAGGTCGAAATAATGCTCCTTCAGCGCCTCGGCCGTCTCGTGACCGTAGACCGCCTGGTATTCCGGGCGCAGGCAGCCGCCCAGGATGCGGATCGTCAGGCCGGAGAGGTCGAGCGTCTGGGTCGCCACGGCGACTGAATTGGAGACGATGGTGACGTCCTTGCGCCCGGAAAGGTGCCTGAGCACGGACAGCGCGGTGGTGCCGGTGTCAAGGAACACCTTCATACCATCCCTGACGAAGCGAGCCGCCTCCTCGCCGATACGCATCTTCTCGCGGCCGTTGACTTTCATGCGCTCGGCGAAGGGCTGGTCGCTGGTCTTGCGCTCCAGCACGGCGCCGCCGTAGACGCGCCTCACATGGCCGCGTGCCTCCAACTCCTTGAGGTCGCGGCGGATCGATTCCTGGCTGACCTTGAGCAACCCCGACAGGTGGGGCACGCTGACGCGCCGATCCTGCTCGAGCCGCCGTAGGATGACGTCCAGACGGTGCTCCAGAAATCTCATGCGCGGCTCCTTGATCTTCGCATCTTTCCTCCCGTCGCCGTTGTGTCCGGGGCAGCACCCACCGCGTCGCACGTCGTTTCCCGGTCCGGCTCGACGCACTCTGCCACATCCGGCCGAGCCGCCATAGCGGTGGAATCAAAAATCAACAAAACGGTCAAAACAGTCAAAAACACGATTGACCGGGGGAAGCCCTTATGGTCTCTTGATGTCGGCTAGAACCAGAACCGCGAGGGGCTTCCCGTGAGCAGAGATCCATCCACTCCAGGCGCCGTGGGCCGGCGCGAATTCCTCGGCCTGACCGCCGGTTTCGCGGCGTTCGCGGGCGGCGCTCCATTTGGGTTCGACCCGGCCCGGGCGCTCGCCGCCGAGACGGCTCCGTCGGGGCCGCCGAGCGGATCCGTCACCTTCCTCTCCGCCGAGAACCTGTCGGGCAAGTGGAATCCCTACAATCACACGCTTCTCGCGCAGTCGCGCCTCCAGGCAGCCGCCTACGACCTGCTCGTCTTCACCGACGAGAACAGGAACTACGTCCCCGGCCTCGCCGTATCCTGGTCGAACCCGGAACCGTCGGTGTGGGAATTCAAGCTGCGCGAGGGAGTCAAGTTCCACGACGGTACGCCGTTCACCGCCAAGGACGTGAAGGCGACCATCGAATACAACTCCGATCCGGCGCAGGCGGGCTCCTTCTTCTTCCCGAACAAGTTCACCTGTGAAGTCGTCGACGACCTCACCGTGCGCATCAACACCGGCGCGCCCTATGCGGCGATGCCTGCGCTGCTGGCTTGCGGCGGCCCCGTAATCTCGCCGGCGCACGTCATTGAGGCGGGCAAGCTGGATGAGAAGTTCGTCGGCACCGGTCCCTACAAATGGGTGTCCTACGCAGGCGAGGAAGCCGGCGTGAAACTCGAGGCCAACGAGGAATACTGGGGCGCGGCGCCGCATATCAAGGACTACATCTTCCGCTTCGTCGGCGACAGCCAGACCCGGCTCGCGGCCCTCCAGTCCGGCCAGGCCCAGATTATCGACAGGGTCGAACCGGACCAGATCGCAACGATCGAGGCAGACCCCAACCTCGCCGTCCAGCGCATCAACACCGTCGAGTCCAAATGGTTGACGTTCCGCGTCGCCAACGCGCCGATGGACAACCTCAAGCTGCGCCAGGCCATCGCCCACGCCATCGACGTGCCGTCGATCGTGAAGTTCATCCTGATGGACAGCGGGCAAGTCAACACCTGCTTCCTCACCGCCGCGCAGACCTTCTCCGAGGACAGCTCCACCTTCCCGAAGTTCGATCCCGAGAAGGCCAAGGCTTTGCTCGCGGAGGCCGGCTATCCCAACGGCGAGGGGTTGCGCGAGCTGACCTACTACGTGTCGGTGGGCTTCTATCCCAAGACGCGCGAATACGGACAGCTCATCGTACAGAACCTCGCCGACATCGGCATCAAGGTGAATCTCCAGACGCTGGAGGTGGCGAAGTACAACCAGCTCCTCTTTGACCCCAACGCCGGTGACCTGTTCGACCACGGCTGGTTCATCGCCTCCTATGATCCCGAGGTGCTGCTGTCGTCGCTGTTCAGGACCGCGCTGGTGACCAAGGTCAAGAGCCCGAAGAACGTCGAGGTGCTGGAGAAGGAGAGTGGGATGCTCGTGCCGGAGGAGCGCGCCGCCTATTTCAAGTCGACGGTGCTCCCGACGCTGGAGACCGAGCTCTACGAATATCCTATGTTCGCCAGCCAGCTCGTGACGGCTACAGTGAAAACGCTGAAGAACTTCGTCGTTCCGCCAACCGCCTATGCCCGCATCGAGAAGGCTTGGATCGAGTAGGGACCGTAGCTCCGCAGCATGTCGTTCTTCCTCCGACGCGCTGGCCAGACGCTTTTCGTGCTGGTTGGCATCATAACGCTGGTCTTCTTCATCCTTCGCCTCATTCCGGGCGATCCAGTGAGCGTGATCGCACCCAGCGCGTCGGCTGAGGCCAAGGCCCAGATTCGCGCCCAGCTCGGCCTCGACCAGTCGATTTGGCATCAGTACGCGCTGTTCTGGGGCCAGATCGCCAAGGGCGACTTCGGCCAGTCCTACTTCTTCCAGGGTAAGGCGATCGACCTGGTGCTCGCCGCCTTGCCCTACACGGCCGCGCTCGCCGGCTGCGCGCTGCTGATCGCGCTGGCGCTCGCCATCCCCGCCGGGGTTCTTTCGGCGGTGAACCAGGACCGCCTCGCCGACCGCGTCGTGCTCGGCTTCTGCCTGGTGTTCCAGTCGGCGCCGAACTTCTGGGTGGCGCTGCTACTGATCTCGGTGATCGCGATCCGGCTCGGCTTCCCGACCGTCGCCTATGTCGGCCCCATCTCCCTGATGCTGCCGTCGCTGGCGCTGTCGATCTCTCTGGTCGCGGTGCTCACCCAGGTCGTGCGCAACTCGCTGGTCGGCGCGCTGCACAGCGACATGGCCACCGCGATGAAGGCGCGCGGGCTTTCGCTGCGGCGCATCATCTTCGTCCACAGCCTCAGGCTGTCATGCGTGCCGCTGATGACGGTGATCGGCGTCCAGCTCGGCTACCTGCTCGGCGGCGCCGTCATTATCGAGTATATCTTCAACTATCCCGGCCTCGGCCTGCTCACCCTCAACGCCGTGCTCAGGCGCGACTATCCGCTGCTCCAGGTGATCGTACTTGCGACGGCTCTGATCTTCCTGCTCATCAACCTTGCCATCGACATGTCCTACGGCCTGGTCGACGGCAGGCTGTCGCCGGGCAATTCCGGCTCTCGCCGGTCCGGGCGCGCCCTCAGGGCGCCGCGCGCCATCGCCGGAGGCGGCGATGTCGGCTGACGCGACCCTGTCCGCCGCTCCTGTGGCCGCGCGGCGCTTCCGCATCCCGTGGACGCCAGCGCTCGCGGTCGGCCTCGTCATCGTCGCGGCGAGCGTTCTGGTGGCCATACTCGGCCCGCTGCTGGCGGCCGACGGCGGAAGCCGCATCGATTTCGCCAGCGTGCTGAAGCCGCCGCTGACCGGTTGGCACCTCGCCGGCACCGACCAACTCGGCCGCGACATCATGCTGCGCATCGCGACCGGCCTGCGCATCTCCTTCGCGATCAGCCTGTCGGCGGTCGCGCTGGCGTTGGTGGTGGGGGTCTCGGTCGGGCTGGTGTCCGGCTATTTCGGCGGCTGGACCGATACCGTCCTGATGCGGATGACCGACATCCAGATGGCGCTGCCCTTCGTGGTGCTCGCCGTCGCCATCCTCTCAGTCACCCAGCCCGGCTTCGCCTCGCTGACGGTGGTTCTGAGCCTCGCCGCGTGGCCGACTTATGCGCGCGTCGTGCGCGGCCTGGTGCAGGTCGAGCGCAACGCCGACCACATACTGGCGGTGCGCGCGATTGGGGCGAGCCACACGCGCGTCATCGTCCACTACCTGCTGCGCAGCCTGATCGGACCGACGCTGGTGCTCTCGATCCTCGACCTCGCCGCCATCATCATCTTCGAGGCGACGCTGAGCTTCATCGCCATCGGCGTGCCGCCGGGCACGCCCTCGCTGGGCTCGATCATGGCCGAGGGCAAGAACTACATCGCGACCGCGTGGTGGATCACGGCGATGCCGGGGCTGGCCATGCTGGTAACCATCGCCGGCCTCAACCTGATCGCGATCGGCCTGCGCAGCGCGTCCAGGGAGGCCCGTTTAAGATGAGCCTGCAGTCTGGGCCGATGCTGGCCGTCTCCGGCCTCACCACCGAGTTCCCGCTGAAGGGCGGCAGTGTCATCCGTGCCGTCGACGACATCAGCTTCACGCTCGCTGCGGGCCGCACGCTCGGAATCGTCGGCGAGAGTGGCTCGGGCAAGAGCGTGCTGATCCGCTCGCTGATGCGCATCCTCGACGCACCGGGGCGTATCGCCGCCGGATCGGTCGTCTTCAAGGGCAGGGACCTGCTCAGGATCGGCGAGCGCGAGATGCGTGGCATACGCGGGCGCCAGATCGGCATGATCTTCCAGAACCCCGCCGGCTCGCTGAGCCCGGTGGCCACCGTCGCCTCGCAATTCGCCGAGGCGATGCGCGCGCACGAGCGGGTCGGCGCGGCCGCCGCGCGTGACCGCTCGATCCGGGCGCTGGCGGCGGTCGGCGTCGAGGACTCTGCTGCTGTGCTCGCCAGCCGGCCCTACCAGCTCTCTGGCGGCCTGATCCAGCGCATCATGATCGGCCTCGCTCTGGTCATGGGGCCGGACCTGATCCTAGCGGATGAGCCTACGACCAACCTCGACGTGACTGTCCAGGAGCAGATCATCGCGGCGCTACGCAAGGTCCAGCGCGACTTCGGCACGGCCATCATCTTCATCAGCCACGACATGGGCGTCATCAGCGAGATCAGCGACGATATCATGGTTATGTACGGCGCCCGCGCCGTCGAATACGGCGACCTGCGCAGCGTCGTGCGAACGCCGCTCCATCCCTACACCGACGGACTGATCCGCTCGGTGCCGCCCGCCGACATCCGGCCGGGCATGCGCCTCCAGGCGATCCCCGGCTATCCGCCCGACCTTTCCAGGCTCGGCGGCTCCTGCCGCTTCGCCAGCCGCTGCGCCCGCGTACGGCCGCCATGCGAGGCGAACGATCCCGCCCTCGCCGAGCAGGCGCCGGGACGGCTCGTTGCCTGCCACTTCCCCCTCGCGGTGACCGCCGATGTCTGACGCCCCGCTGCTTGAGGTCGAGGGTCTGGCCGTCACGTTTCCGGGCGCGGCCGAGGACGTGCGGGTCGTCGACGACGTCGCCTTCTCGGTGCGTACCGACCGCGCGCTCGGCATCGTGGGCGAGAGCGGCGCGGGAAAGAGCGTGCTGCTGCGCACGCTGACCGGGCTGTTCCGCCCCGCCGCGGGAACGATACGCTTCGACAGCAGGGACGTCACCAACGCGCGCGGGGCGAGCCTCAAGGCCTATCGCCGCGACGTGCAGATGGTGTTCCAGAACCCCTACACCTCGCTGCCGCCGGGCCGCGCCGTTCAGAATATCCTGGAGGAGCCGCTGCTCATCCACGGCATTTCCCGCGGGGAGTGGCAGGGCCGCCTCGATTCCGCCCTCGACGGCGTCGGCCTTTCGCGGAGCTTCCTCGGCCGCATGCCCGAGCAGTTGAGCGGCGGCCAGCGCCAGCGCGTCGCCATCGCCCGTGCGCTGGTGCTCGAGCCCAGGTTGATCCTGCTGGACGAGCCTGTCTCGGCGCTCGACGTGTCGATCCGCGCCCAAGTGTTGAACCTGCTCACCGACCTCAGGCGCGACCGCGGCCTCGGCTTCGTCGTGGTGTCGCATGATTTCAGCGTGCTTCGCTTCCTGGCCGAGGACATCGCCGTGATGCATCGCGGCCAGTTCGTTGAGCAGGGCGAGACGGGGGCGGTGTTCGATCATCCCCGACATGAATACACGCGCCGGCTTCTGGCTGCGATGCCGTCCATCGAGCGCTCCTTGGCGCGTCGCGGCGACATCGGCGAGGCCGGGGCTGCGGAGGAGAAGCAAGATGTGTGATACGTTCGTCGTCCTTTCGGACCTTGCCGCGTCGGGGCGAACCACGCTCGCTAAGAATTCTGACCGCGAGCCCAACGAGGCGCAGTACCTCACGCAGGCCGCCGCCGCCGACCACGCGGCGGGCGCCACGGTGCGCTGCACCTATGTCGAGATCCCGCAGGCCACGCACACCTATGCCGTGCTCGGGTCGCGCCCGTGGTGGATGTGGGGCTTCGAGCATGGCGTCAACGAACGCGGGCTGGCCATCGGCAACGAAGCAGTATGGTCGCGCGTGCCGGCCTCGACCGCGCCCGGCCTGCTCGGCATGGACCTCCTGCGCCTGACGCTGGAACGCGCGGCGACGGCCGACGAGGGGCTGGATATCCTGACCGGCCTGCTGGAGCGCCACGGACAGTCCGGCCGTACCTCCGCGACCATGGACACCAGCTACCACAACAGCTTCATCATCGCCGACCGCGGCGGCGCCTGGATCGTGCAGACGGCTGGCCCCCACTGGGCGGCGAAGAGGGTGGCGGGCTGGGCGTCGATTTCCAACGTCTACTCGATCGGCTCGGACTATGACCGCATCTCGGCCGGCGCGATCGATTTCGCGATGCGTTCCGGGTGGCACGATCCCGCAGCCGGCGGGTCATTCGATTTCGCGGCTGCCTATGCCGACCCGGATTTCCCCAAACTGCCGAGCTGTGCGGCGCGGCTCAGGCTATCGCAAGCCGGGCTGACGAAGCTCGAGGCCGAGGGCAAGATCGCGCTGGAGGAAGTGTTCGCCCTTCTGCGCAGCCACGGCGCGGGCGACGACGCCCCCGACTGGCGGCCGGGGGCGGACGGCGAGAGCGTGCTGTGCATGCACGCCGCCACGCCGGAAGGGTCGGAGACCGCGGCGAGCGTGGTCATGGAGTTGGCCGGACCGGCCAGTCCCGACGCTCCCGTCCTCTACTGGGGCTCGCTCGCCTCACCCTGCCTGTCGAGCTTCGTACCGATCTGGCCGGACGCCGAGGTTCCACAGGCGTGGAAGCAGCCGCGACAGGGCGAGCCGGACGCCTGGTGGCGACAGGAATCAATGCAGCGGCTGGTCGAGCGCGACTACCGGCGCCTGGCTGCGGCGCCGCGGGCGATCATCGCACAGCTCGAAAGACAGACGCTCGCGGCCGTGCGTGGGCTGCCCGCCCACGCCGGCGTGCAATTGCGCGCCGCACTGACCCGAGAGAGCGCCGGCCGCCACGGCGCCGCCTGCGCGATCATCGAGCGGATGACCGCCGATTGCGCCGACACGGTGATCGACATCCGCGCGGACGACCCGCGTGGTGCCTATCTCGCGACCGTCGAGGCGACCCGGCCGGTGACCTGCCTTCCTCCGAGCTGACCCGCGAACGCGTACCGGCAGCGTTCACCCGAGATATCCGGATGCCATGTCGCCAACAGGTCGCGACGCCCGAAGCGGTTGCGATCGCTGCCTCCGAGAACGCCACGGCTGCCCGAGCCGGCTATCAGGGTCTACAAACATTATGAGCCGGTGACCCTGTTCGGCGGAAGGAAGGCTTTGATCTCACCCCTGTGCGGGACGAGAAAAGGCTGATGCTTCTCGATCTCCAAACCGGTTCCGGTGTCTACTTCTGTCGAAAATAACACCTCGACCAATGGTCCGAAATGGGGTCGTAAACGGACAGGAAAACATTGCCGCTCAACGGCAGCTTGTCGCTGTGCGCTCGCTATTACCGGACCGTCCGGAGACGGCCCCGATTACGTCGATAGATGGGTACACTAGGCGGCGTGGACAAATTCGCGATGGTCAGCTGGCCTACCATGTGAGCTACAAAGTTCTATTTGTCCGATGGTCACATTAGCCGTTATGCGACTAAGAACGCGGTTATTTCATCGACCAAGCCGGCAAGAAAGGTGTCCCGATCCTGGTGAGGGTCCTGCGCATTTGGCGGCAATTCGTCCATGTAGGTGAAATGGCCGGCGTCGGGATCAACTTGGACTTCCACAGATGCCTGAGCGGAGAGCGCATTCTCGAGAAAGCGAGATTGGGCCGGAGGCGTGATGGTATCGTTGGCCCCCACCCAGATTTTTATCGGTACCTTGACCCGGTGAAGCGCGCCAGGACGGCGAAAGAAGTCGGTCGGCGGAGCCAACAGAGCCAATCGTTGGAGGCGTGCGTTTGAACCAACAATCAGGCGATTCCCCTCAAGGGTTTCGCCCTCGGCGCCTTGAAGGGCCAACAGAGCCGTAGCTCCAATGGAGTGCCCGATGCCCACGACGGGGAGATTGGTGTGAGCGAAACTGTCGATCGCTGCTTCGAGCCTACGGATGCGTATGTCTAGCTCGGACTTGGTCGGGACACTTGAGGCCAGCATTTCGAAGTGTGGCGCAATGACCATGAACCCCCTGTTAGCCACCGTCCGCAGCAAACGATGGTGGCGCGCCGGGTTGCCGCCACGGCCGACCGCAAACAAGGCAATGCCCCTTGAATGCTCTGCTTCGATCCGCGTAATGGCAAATGATTCCAAATCGTTGTCAGCGGACACAATCTCGGTCTCAGGCGCAAAGCCCATATTCCTAGTCCTTCATTTCAATAAGTTTAGCATCGACTTCCGCGACAAACGAATCCTAACGGACCTAAGCGATTGACGTTCTGATCGGCTATTGATTCAAGGCTGCTTTTGCGAGGCAGGCTTTAGCAGGGGCGATCTGACCGAAACCGAATGGCGCGTTCTGAAGGATTTATTGCCCATCGAGCCTGAGAACCGTGGTCGAGGCAGACGGCCCGAGCAAAACCGTTCGATCATCAATGGCATCCTCTGGCGGCTCCGGTGTGGCGCTCCGTGGCGAGACGCGCCGCCCAAATATGGCAGTTGGAACACCCTTTATCGGCGGTTCCGGCGGTGGAGCGAAGCCGGGGGCTGGGACATCGTGGCGGACACCAGCCACTACAGTATCGACAGCACCACAGTACGCGCCCACGTCTCGGCAGCGGGCGGAAACGGGGCTCATCGACGGGCTCTTTCTTGTCCGCTCGCGGGGCGGGTTCACCAGTAAGCTTCACTGCATGGCCGATACTCTCGGACGACCGATCGCCTTCCACTTGACGGTCGGGGAAGCGGCAGACTGCAAGGCATAATAACGCGCTCAAGGGTCTGCCTGAGCGCATGCCCGACGCCCTGCTTGCCGACAAGGGCTACGACGCGGATGCCATCCCTGCCGACCTCGCCGACCGAAAAATCGAGGCCGTCATCCCCGGCCAATCAAACCGCCGTGTGAAGATCGGACACGACCGGGCGATCTACAAGCAGCGCAACCGCATCGAGCGCATGTTCGGCCACCTCAAGATCAACCGCGCCATCGCCACCCGCTACGATCAGTTGGCCAACAGTTTTCTCGGCATGGTCCATCTCGCTACCGCTCGATGCTGGCTCAAATTTGTCCACGCTGCCTAGGAACGACGGCTTTCGGGAAGCCGTCAGTGATCATCGGATTCCAGAGATTAAAGTCGATTGCTGCCCATTCCCAATGGCGAGCCTGGGGGTGGAAAGCGGCCGTTGCCATGCTGCCTGGCTGAAGACCGCTTTGCGGATAAAGCTGCCGTCGCGTTTCAGAGAACGGTCGAGACCACCGCCCAGAGGCCGAATCCGATCAGCACGATGCCGGACAGGCGCGAGACCCACAGCGCAAAGGCGTCGGGCAGGCGACCTCGGGCGAGCGCGACGCCGCCGCTGAGGAGGCACCACCACAGCATTGAGCCAACAAACACCCCGAAAACGACGAGAGCGGCTCCGACGGTGCCGGTTCCCGAGGCCAGACCGAGACCCGCGAAGATCGCGGCAAAGGACAGGATCGTCATGGGGTTGGTGATCGTCAGCAGGAACGTCGCCGCCGTGGTTCCCAGCAGGTCGCGGGCTGATACACGCGCCGCCGTTCGGGGCGGTCTCGGAGCCATGCTCTTCCAGCCGAGCCAAAGCATGAAGGCGCCGCCGATCAGGCGCAGCGGCGTGTCGATCATGCCCAAGGCCTCTGAGAACGCCGCAAAGCCGAAGGCGGCGAAGGCGGCATAAACGCCATCCGCCAACGCCGTGCCGAGGCCACCAGCGACACCGGCGGCAAAACCGCGCTCAAGTGTCCGGTTGATGCACAACGCCCCGATTGGCCCGAGCGGGGCTGCGATGGCCAGCCCAAGGAACAGGCTTTTGACAAACAGCATCGGCTCCATCAGCCGTTCTCCTTCTGCACGAGGGCATCCGCGACTGGGGATGAGAGGACGATCACTGTCTCGCTGCGGCCCAGAAACCTCTCCGCCTTGAGTTCGGCAAGGAAACCCTCGACCTCCGGCATGGCGCGGACACGGAGTTTGACCAGATAGGACCAGCCCCCGGTGACGTGGTGGCATTCGAGGATCGCGATATTCTTTGCGGCGAAGCTGCGGAAGGCACCCTCATCGGCATCTTCACGCAGCGCCACCCAGACAAAGACGAGGGTTTCCATCTCCAGGGCGGATGGATCCAGTTCAACGGTAAACCTCCGGATCGCGCCCGAGGCGGTTAGACGGCGGATCCGCTCGTTGACGCTGGAGGGCGACAAACCAACGCTGCCACCAATGTCAGCCAGCGAACGCCGGGCATCCGAGGAAAGAAGGCCAATTATTTTGCGGTCGATTTTATCCATGTCCGTAAAATGGATGGAAATTCTATGAATTCAAGTGAAGTATGCGGCTAGATGCAGGAATTGCCACTAATTTTTTTGTCCGCTATAATGTTGCCTTGCGTTTTGCGGGCCAGTGACGGCTTTGGACAAAAAGCGGTCGTTGCGGAAGCGCAGGGCCAATGGCTGGAATGGGGTCGTAAACGGACAGGAAAACACTGCCGCGGAACGGCAGCTTATCGCTATGCGCTCGCTATTAACGGACCGTCCGGAGACGGCCCCGAGGCTGCCAGTTTGGTGGACCGCCAACGACGCCCGTTATGGAGTGTTCGTCGACTATGGTTGACCGTCACCATAAGAAGAGTCTTTCGCGGGTCGATAAGGCTCTGCTGTCGCTTCGTTCTATTCGTAGGCGAACACACCGAAGAAGCGATGCCTGAGCGGCAGGCGCTTAACGTGGATTCACTCGGAAGGGCTGTCACGCCGATCCTATTGCGCCGACAGTCTCCGGCTGCTCTCCATCAGTCGGTCACGCAGCTGTCCGGTCTGATCGTCCGAAAGGTCGACCGGGAGCACGAGGCAGATTGTGGCTTCCACCTTTCCGTCGGCGCCATAGATCGGCGCCGCGAGGCACTGCGTCACCGCATCAACGAGGCCTTTGGTCAGGCAGAACCCTTCACGCTGCGCCTTCTCGATCGCGTCGATGAACTCGTTGATGTCGATGACGCGCCCGTCCGGCAGCATAAGGTCCTCGTCTGGGATGAGCTCCGCGATGTCGGCGCGGCTGAAGCCTGCGAGGAGCAGGCGGCCGGAAGCCGTCCAAGGAATCGGAATCTGGAGACCGACTGCCGAACTGATCCGGAACGGCCTGTTGCCGGGGCGCATGTGCATGATCGTGTAGCGCCCGTTCTGCAGCATGCAGAACTCGCTGGTCTCGCCGGTTTCCTTCGCAAGCCTGTCGACCTCTAGCCGCGCCCGCTTGGCGAGCGAGTTTTCACGGATGTAGTTCAATCCATAGAGATACATCCGCTTGCCAAAGAAGATGCGGCCGTCCTCGGGCGAGGTCTCCAGAAGCCCAGCTTCCGTGAGGTCGTTGACCAGGGTGTAGGTTGAAGACCGAGGTGCGTTGAGCGCCTTGGCAAGGGCGCCGATGCGAATGCCTTCCCCGTGGCGATGCAGGAATTCAAGGATCTGGAGGATTCTGTCGACACTGCGCTCGCGGCGTTGGGGCGTGTCCGGCGTGGGCGAAAGCAAATTCATCGGAGCTGTCTCTTGCACAATTCGGAGAGGCTGTTAATCTGTCTCTAGCACAAGACATGTGTCCTGTATACTGGACACTCTGAGTAAGTTGCAGTGAGACGGAGTTATCTCCGGAGAACGTGGGCACTTCCGGAGCGGACTTCGGAAGACAGGAAATTTTGCCATGAAGGAAGCGGCAGCCATGGGCCATCAGCAGATCCGCGATAAGATCGCAATTCTGCCTCGGCTTGACATCGCCCTGAAGAACACTCCTCTCGAGGAGGCGCGCAATCTGTCGCGGACGCTCGGCGGGCCACGCATCTTTGTGAAGCGCGACGACCTGACGGGAGTGGCGCTCGGCGGCAACAAGCTGCGCAATCTCGAATTCCGTCTTGCTCATGCCATGAAGGACGAACCTGACACGGTGATCGTTGGGCTCGACCTGCAGTCCAATTCCGCACGCCAGACCGTCGGCGCCTGCAACAAGCTTGGGCTGAACACGATCCTTGTCCTGGAAGGCCGCAGGCCCAACAACGTTCAGGGCAATCTGCTCGTCGACTACCTGCTCGGAGCGGAGGTTCACTTCGCCGCCGACCAGCGGGAGCAGAGGTCTATGCTCGACGAGCTGGCAGCGAAGGTGCGCGCAGATGGGAGGCGGCCGCACATCCTCAACGACAATCCGATGTTCGACGTCGCGTCGGCCGTCGCCTACCTGGAGGTGACGCTGGAGGTGGTCGAGCAACTGGCCGCCCGCGACCTGGCGCCGGACTATTTCTACATGTCGTCCAGCGGCAAGGGGTCGGCCGGCATCATGCTGGCGCAGAAGCTCCTTGGCGCCGATTTCACCATGCAGGCAATCTGCGCCACCGCCGAATTCGACCTGCCGTCCCGTACAGCCAGGATCGCCAACGAGACAATCGCCGCACTCGGGCTCGACATCGAGGTCGTCGAACGGGATGTGGTCAACACCGACGCCTTCGTCGGCAAGGGCTACGGCCTGCCCAGCGAGGCCGGCGATGAGGCCGTCCGGCTGTTTGCGCGCACCGAAGGCATCATCCTCGACCCGATCTACACCGGCAAGGCGGCTGCGGGCCTCATCGCGCATGTCCGCGAAGGCCGCTTCAAGTCAGACGACGTCGTCGTCTTCGTCCACACCGGCGGTACGCCGGCGATTTTCACCTGGAATGAGCTTTGGATCTGACGCGACCGCGTGATCGCCGCGCCATCGAGCGTTCGACACGGAAAAATGGGAGAACCGACATGAAACGTAGGCATTTCCTCAAGGGCGCCGCAGGAGCGGCCCTTCTTTCAACCCTGCCCGCCGGCTCGATACGCGCCTTCGCACAGAGCGCGACCGGCACGATCGCCTATGGCCAGAGCACGGCGGTGCTGACGCTCGATCCCGCGCACGGCGCCTTCACCGGCTATCCGGGCGGCTACGAGGCGGCGCTGTTGATCTTCGATCGTCTGCTCGATTTCGACGCCGATATGAAGATCGTGCCGCAGCTCGCCGAAGCATACACGATGAGCGATGACCTGCAGTCCTGCGAGATAAAGCTGCGCAGCGGCGTTACCTTCCACGATGGCACGCCCTGCAATGCCGCCGCGATCAAGTTCAACATCGAGCGGATGATGAACAAGGAGATCAATACGACCAACCGGCCCCTATGGAACCCGATCGCCGGTGCGGATGTGGTCGATGAGACCACCGTCGTGATCCGGACCTCCGCGCCTTTCGCGCAGCTGCCGAACACGCTTGCCCACGGCTCCGGCGCCATCGTCTCGCCGGCCGCTATCGAAAAGTTCGGGGAGGGGGGCTTCGCCCAGAACCCGGTTGGCGCTGGCCCCTACGAGGTCGAGGCGTTCAACGCCGGGCAGGAGCTCACGCTCAAGGCGTTCGACGGCTATTGGGGCGATAAGCCCGGCGCCTCCGGCGTGATCTTCAAATTCATTGCCGAACCCGCCACGCGCATCAATGCCATCACCACCGGCGCGGTTGACGTGATCGACTCAGTTCCGGTGCAGCTCGTCAGCCAGCTCGAAGGCAACGCCGACGTCGAGGTGGTCCGCAAGCCGGGCCTGCGACCAATCGGACTCGCGATGAACCTCACACGCCCGACGCTCGCCGACGTGAAGGTGCGCAAGGCCCTGAACCTCGCGGTGCCGGTCGCCACCATTGCCGAAAAGGTGTTCTTCGGCTTCGCCAAGGCACCGGATTCCCCCCTGGCCTTCGACACGATCGGCCACAAGACGGTCGGCGAGACCGTGTTCGACCAGGAAAAGGCCAAGGCGCTGCTGGCAGAGGCAGGCTATGCAGCCGGCTCCGACGGCATTCTTGCCAAGGATGGGGTCAAGCTCAGCCTGTCGCTCTTTGGGCCGGACGGCCTTTTCCCGGGCGATGTTTCGGTCGCCGAGATCGTCGCTGCCTCGCTCAAGCAGGTCGGCGTCGACGTCCAGATCAACAAGATCGAGAAGGGCGCTTACTGGGACCATCTCCGCCAGGACAAGGCCAACCTCGCGTGGGATCTGGCGATGTTCGGCTTCAACCCGTCGAATGCCTCCGGCACCTACCACTTGGCCTCGCTGTTCAAGTCCAATGCCAACGACGAAGGCAAGCCCGACGTCTGGAACATCGGCCGCTATCGCAACGACGAAGTGGACGATCTGCTGGTGACGGCCGATACAGCGCCGGAAGAAGCCGCGCGCATGGAGGCGCTCGGTAAGGCGCAGGAACTCGTTTGGGCTGACGCTCCCTATCTTTGGCTGCAGATCAACGAGAACGTCTCCGCCGTGCGCAAGTCGGTAAGCGGCGTGACCGTCATGCCGATCGTCTTCACCAATCTGCGCAAAGCAGCCAAGGCCTGAAGCGCATTCCGATGATAGAGTTCCTGGCTAAGCGCTTTGCAACCATACCGCTGGTGGCACTGGGCGTGGTCACGATCCTGTTCATCATCTTCAAATCGGTTCCCGGCGACGAGGCTGCCTTCGTCGCCGGTGCCACGGCAACCCAGGTCGAAATCGAAGCCGTGCGCGTGCAGCTTGGCCTCGATCGCCCGCTTCTCGAGCAATACGCAAAACACGTCTCGGGGCTGGTGACCGGCGACTTCGGATACTCGACCACCTTCAGGGGCAATCCCCTGCCGCATATTCTCGATCGGCTCCCGGCAACGCTGGCGCTAGCCACCGCCGCGATCCTGCTCACGATCGTCGTCGGCATTCCGGCGGGCGTCCTCGCGGCCGCCTACCGCAACAGGATGCCCGATTATCTCATTTCCCTGTCGGTGGTCGGGCTTCTGGCAATTCCGAACTTCTGGCTCGGCATGATCCTCATCGCCTGGCTGTCGGTCGGCGCGGGGCTCTTGCCCAGCTTCGGCGACACCGGCCCGGCATCGCTGGTAATCCCGACGATCGCGCTCGCGGCGCGCCTGATAGCGCTTTTGGCGCGCATGACACGCGGTGTCGTCATTGAGGAACTGCGCAAGGACTATGTGCGCACAGCGCGCGCCAAGGGTCTCTCCAAGGGGTTGGCGCTGCGTCGCCACGTGCTGCGCAACGTCATGATCCCGACCGTTACCGTCATCGGTCTGCAGGCGGGCTATCTGCTCGGCGGATCGGTGGTCATCGAGCGCCTGTTTGCGTGGCCGGGAATCGGGGACCTGCTGCTGACGGCGGTCTCCGTGCGCGATTACACCCTCGTCCAGGCGATCGTCCTGATCTTCGTCGTGGCGTTCCTCGTCATCAACATCGCGGTCGAGGTAATCTACCGCTTCGTCAATCCGAGGCTGCGCTATGCCTGAGGCCATCGTCCGCCGCAGGCGTCGTGGCGCGCGCCGTGTCAATCTTTTCCTGTGGGTCGGCGCCACGTTGCTCGTGGGCTTCGTCGCGCTTGCCGTACTGGGCGAAAGCATTGCCCCCTACGACCCGAACGCGCAGGACCTGTTTGCAATGTTGGAGGCGCCGTCGGAGGCACATCTCCTCGGCACCGACAATGTCGGCCGCGACATTCTCTCGCGTTTGATTGTCGGAACACGGTTCACTTTATCGATTGCGCTCGCCTCGGTCTTCTTGGCCGGGATCGGCGGCGTCGCGCTCGGCGCAATCGCCGGCTATTTCGGCGGGTTGATCGATCGCGTCGTCACCGGCATCATCGACCTGCTGCTCACGGTCCCCAACATCGTGCTGGCCATCGCGCTCGCTTCGGTTGCTGGGGCATCGGCCACCGGTCTCACCATCGCCATCACGGCGAGCTTCGTACCGCCCCTTGCGCGCCTCGTCCGCGGCCGCGTGATCGAGTTGCGGGAAGAAGATTTTGTGGCCGCCGCGATCACGGTTGGCATGAGCCATACGCGCATCCTCCTGCGGCACATTCTGCCCAACGCTGCCACGGTCGTCATCATCGAGCTCAGCCTCAACGCCGGTCAGGCGGTGCTCATCGGCTCCGCACTCGGCTTTCTCGGACTCGGCGTCCAGCCGCCGGCGCCCGAATGGGGCACGATGCTGGGTGCGAGCCGCGAATATCTGACGCTTGCGCCGCACCTTGTAGCCGCGCCGGGCGTCGCGATCTCGCTGCTCGTGCTCGCGTTCAATGCCTTCGGCGACGGGCTGCGCGACGTCTTCGATCCTGCTTCCAGAAACTGACGGGCCATCCATGGACTACGGCATCATCGACTGTCACGCCCACATCTTTCCGCCGGCCGCAATGGCCGCCGGCTTCCCGGACGTGGCGACGCATCTCCTGCACCAGCAACGATCCATGCACATGCACGGCAACCAGCCCTACCGCCGGATGCGCGATCGGTCCCTCGTGGCTGAGCGGCCCCTGTGGGATCCGAACGACCCGTCCGCGACCGGCCGCCGGGACGTGAATTTTCGGGTCGGCACGCACGGTCGCTACGAATGGACAGTCAACGGCGAGGATCAGTACGTCCAGTTCCTCGCACCCTGGATGCGCGACCTGGAGATGCCGGCGGAAACCCTGCTCGCCTACATGGATTATGCCGGCGTGGCTTCCGCAGTGCTCCAGAACGAGCACATATACGGCAATCTCGCCGCGGACTTCGCGGAAGCCGGGAAGGCCCATCCCGGCCGCTTCGTCGGCCTGGCCCAGGTCGAAGAGGCCTTCGCCACACCGACGCCGAACTGCAGCGCCTTAACGACGAGATCGGCCGGCTGGGCATGGCGGGCCTTCACAACCACAGGCTTGTTCCGCAGCGGCTACCGGCCGATGCATTCCGATGCCGCCTACGACCCCTACTGGTCGTTGGTGGAACGCAGTGGCCTGCCCGTCTTCTGGGTCCAGTCCGGCGCCTCGCCGGTCGGCACCTACGAGGATGAGATGCGGCACCTCGCGCGCATCATAGAACGGTTTCCCGGCATCCACCATGTCCTCGTCCACGGCGTCCCGACGGCGCTCTATTGCGACGAGAATGACCGGCTGACCTTGCCGCCGGTCCTCGATAGTCTGCTTTCCGAGGCGCCGGTATCGGCAGAAATCCTCTATCCCATCGCATGGGGTGGCCGACAGGAATATCCCTACCCCCGGGCCCACAAGCACATTCGCCAGCTGCTGGACCGGTTCGGAGCCGGGCGATTTCTATGGGGCTCGGACGCGCCGAACGTCGACCGCTACTGCACCTACGCGCAGTCACTGACCTACTTCACGCGCCACAGTGATTACCTGTCGGACGCTGACCGCCGGGCGATCCTGCGCGACAACGCGCTGACGCTGTTCCCAGTGCTTCGCCAACCGACGGACCCATGATGGCGCCGCTTCTCTCTGTCCAGGGATTGACTGTCGAACTCGTAACCGGCGAGCGGACCTTCGAGGCCGTCAGCGACCTGACCTTCGACGTGTCGCGCAACGAAGTGCTGGCCCTGGTCGGGGAATCCGGTTCGGGCAAGAGTATGACGGCACTGGCCATCATGCGGCTGTTGCCTGAACCGGTCGCCGAGATCATCGGCGGGAGGATCCTGTTCGGCGACGTCGACCTCGCAAGCGCCAGCGAAGCCCGTCTTATGGAGATCCGGGGCGACCGGATCGGCTTGATCTTCCAGGAGCCGATGACCTCGCTCAACCCGTCAATTCGTGTGGGTCCGCAGGTCGCGGAGGTGTTGCGCCTGCACAAGGGGCTTAGCGTAGCGACCGCGCGCCAGCGTGTCGAGGAGCTGTTCGAGCTGGTGCGCATTCCCGATCCGAAGCGACGCTATGACGACTATCCGCACCAGATGTCGGGCGGAATGCGCCAGCGCGTGGTGATCGCCCTGGCGCTCGCCTGCGATCCCGACTTGCTAATTGCGGACGAGCCGACCACGGCGCTCGACGTCACCACTCAGGCTCAGATTCTGGAGACGTTCCGCGACCTTCAGGCGTCCGTCGGTGCAGCGACCATCCTGATCACGCATGATCTGGCGGTGGTCGCCGAGACCGCCGATCGCGTTGCGGTCATGTATGCCGGCCGCATCGTTGAGGAGGCAACCACACGTCAGCTCTTCGACTCGCCGCGCCACCCCTACACGAACGGCCTGCTCGGCTCGATACCGCAGATCGAGGATGCGCTGGATACCGCGACCCGCCAGCCGCTTCCCGAAATACCTGGCATGGTGCCTGCGCTGTGGGCGCTGCCGACGGGTTGCGCTTTCGCGCCCCGCTGCCCTCTGGCCCGCGAGCGATGTACGCGCGAGCGACCGCCCTTGGCCGGGATGGAGCCCGGACACCGCGCAGCATGCTGGTACCCTGTGGAGGTGGCGCGATGAGCACGCTTCTCGACGTCAGTAACATCTCCAAGCGTTTCACTGTGCCGCGCGGCATGAGCGGACGGCCATCGACGGTGCATGCGGTGGACGACGTTTCCTTCTCGATCGCGCCGGGCGAGACGCTCGGCCTCGTTGGAGAGAGTGGCTGCGGCAAGTCGACGGTCGGCAAGATGATTGTCAGGCTCCTCGAGCCGGACGAGGGCCAGATACGGCTCGATGGCGAGGACATTACCCACGCCTCGCACCGAGCCATGCGGCCGCTGCGTCGCAAAATGCAGATGATCTTCCAGGATCCAAACGGCTCGCTCGACCCGCGCCAACGTTCCGGCGACATTGTCGAGGAGCCGCTGATCGTCCACGGCCTTGGCGGCAGTGCCGAGCGCAAGGCAAAGGTCGCGGACCTGTTCGCCCGCGTGGGGCTCCGGCCGGACCAGATGACAAATGTCCCGTCCAAGTTCTCGGGCGGCCAGCGGCAGCGGCTCGCGATCGCTCGCGCGCTGGCGCTGAACCCGTCGCTCATTGTCGCCGACGAGCCGGTCTCCGCCCTCGACGTGTCGATACAGGCGCAGGTCGTCAACCTGATGTCCGACATCCAGAAGGAGTACGGTCTCGCCTATCTGTTCATCGCCCACGACCTCGGCATCGTGCAGCACATCAGCGACCGGGTCGCCGTCATGTATTTGGGCAGAATCGTGGAGATCGGCGACACCGCCGCCGTCTACCGCCGGCCGAGCCACCCTTACACCCGCACGCTCATGGAAGCGGTGCCGCGGCCCGATCCCGCCCGCCGCCATGGCCGCATCAAGGTGCCGCGCGGCGAGGTTCCGAGCCCGCTCGACCCTCCGCCCGGCTGCACCTTTCATCCGCGCTGCCCGATCGCGACCGACATCTGCCGCGCCGAGCGTCCAGCCCTGCGCCGCGTTGCCTCGGGCGCGGAGGCCGCCTGCCATCATGCCGAATGACCGATCCCGAAGCGGATCTACTGGCGTCGAACGTCCTAGACTGGAGCATTTCATGAGTATCGTTGGTCATCAGGACCCAGCACAGACGCCCGAAGACCGGCTCGCGCGGCTCGGCATCGTGGTCCCGCCGCCACCGCCGCCGATTGCCAACTTCCTGACTCATGTCCGCGAGGGCAGTCTCCTCTATCTATCGGGGCAAGGGCCGCGCGAGGCGAACGGCTTCCTCCACACCGGCAAAGTCGGCGCGAACGTCACCGTCGCGGAGGCGTACGACCATGCCAGGCTCACCGGCATCAATCTGCTGTCCGTCATGCAGGAAGTCCTCGGCGATCTCGGCCGAGTCAGGCGTATTGTCAAACTGCTCGGCATGGTCAACGCCACCCCCGATTTCGCCGACCATCCCAGCGTTATCAACGGCTGTTCCGACCTCTTCATCCGCGTTTTCGGCGCGAGCGGTTCGCACGCCCGCTCGGCGATAGGAGTTGGTTCGTTGCCTGGCAACATTACTGTCGAGATTGAAGCGGTCTTGGCCGTTCACGACTAGCGGCGAAGAGTCACTCCGCCAGTTAAGATTCCCTGTAAACGGCAGCTTCCTCGGTCCTTCTCGCCAGAGCCGGGCTGTCCGTTTTCCGGCCGACATTCCGCATGACCGGACAGTCGGTAACGAGCCCCAGAGTAGGCGGTACACGCGGCAGCTTGCCGTTTCCGAAAGAGGTTATACTTGGCGGGGAAGTCTCGTCGACTTCGCGCCAAACATCCGCTTCCTGATCTAACCCAGCCGCGCGGCCGGCAACAGGCCGAGCTGCCGACCAATCATTCTATCGACAAGCCGCGCCGGCAACATCGTTGGCAGGGTGAAATTGAAAAATCTCCCTTTAACGACAGGGTAGCGCGTCTTTGGTCGCGCCGCTGTCAATGCACGGACTACAACCTTCCCGACATCCTGGGGCTCAAGCCCACGGCGTCCTTCCGTAATCATATAGTTGTGGAAGGCCAGGTAGGGCTTTTCCCAGATCGTGCCTGCGAGATGGTCTAGCGACATGGCCTCGGCCTTATCCCAGATCGCCGTCTTCACCGATCCGGGACCAACCACGATGACATCGACGCCAACGAGTTGCAGTTCGCGGCGCAGGCTTTCCGAAAGTCCTTCAACCCCATGTTTCGCCGCCGCATAAGCGCCGAGGAATGGCGGTCCCATCTTGCCGCCGACGGAGCTGATATTGATGATCCGGCCTTTCGGACCCGGCCGTGCGAGGTCTGCTCCGAGCAGGGGGGCGAAAGCGCGGATCACGGCGAACACCCCGACCAAGTTAATACTGATCTGTTTGCGGAAATCCGCCACCGACTGGAGAAGCAGCGGGTCTGTGAACGAGCTGCCGGCGTTGTTGACCAGGCCAAGCAGGTTTGCGCCGCCCAGTTCCGCCCGGACCGTCTCGACCGCGGCGGCGATTGCCTCTTCATCCTCCACGTCGAAGAGGAGCGGTGTGAAAGCGTCGCCGAAGGTCTGGCGAAGCTTCTCACCATCTTCCTTGCGGCGGACGCTTCCAAATACCCTCCAGCCTTCCTGGATCAGAACCTCGACGGTTCCTCTTCCTACACCCGTTGAAACCCCCGTCACTACTACACTGCGCATCGAAAGACTCCTTTGGTTGACACTGTCAACCTAACCCGAAGAGGTTGACAGTGTCAACGTGCCATGATTTTTTGTTGGACATGAAGGAACCCACCAAGGACAAGCTCGTGACGGCAGCGGCGCAGCTGCTGGATCAGGGCGGCATCGAAGCCGTTACGCTGCGCGGGGTCGCCGAGCGGGTCGGCGTATCGCACAACGCGCCGTACAAGCATTTCGAGGATCGGAGCGCTTTGCTTGCGGCGGTCGCTGAACGGGATTTTGTGGCGTTGCGTATTGCCTTCGAGCAAGCGCTCGACCGCAGAGATGGAGCCGGCGTCGCTTTACGCGCGGCGCTTGGCGCCTTTATCGATTATGGTCTGCAACACCCGGCACGCTACCGGCTTTTGTTCAGCGACCCGAGCCTTCCTAGCGGTGGTGCGCTCAAGGAGAAGGCTTTCGCATCGTTTACAGCGTTCCTCCGGATCGTGGAGGTCTGCCAACGCGAGGGGTCACTTCCGGCCGGGGATCCCGTCCCTCTCGCCGGTCTGATCTACGCGACCGTGCATGGTGCGATCGACCTGGAAATTGGCGGCCGCGCTAACAATGAGAAAGGCTTGGTGAACGTGACGGACACTTTGGACCTTCTCCTGCGACTGCTCGCGGCCTGACCCATTTATTCTGATGCGAGAAAATAGCCTGTAGCGCGTTCCCGTATTTGGCCCTCAGAGCGCCAGGAGAAATACTGCGAGAAGGGCGCGTTGCGACGTCAACTCCTGCCGTTACCGTTTTCCGATCGTTCGCTGTAATATGAGATCTCGATTTTCATGGATGCGGATAAGATCGCGTTCAATCCCCTTGATAGCTTCGGTATCATCCTGTGGTAATCCATGAACTCTGAACTAAGCGCTCAATTTGTCGGAAACGCTCTTGCATCCAAGGTCTGTTGGCAGCCTCTTTTCCTGAAGGAAGTACATTCCGCAATCAAAACCCATCCCATCTTCGGACGAAGCCTGAAATAGTTCGAATGCCGGCGTTGTTGAATCGACGATTAGTGCTGTGTAAGGCGTCGGCATAAGTAACATTGCTACTATAGTTGCCGCTATAGATATCTGACGGCTTAAGAAATCATGAGTTATTCTCCGAGAAATTGCGTTGAACTATAGCTAGATGGC
>JAMLJA010000030.1 GCA_023953905.1 Rhizobiaceae bacterium
ACTGGCGTGATCGTCGTCGAGAATCCCGGCGACCCGCAATTCGACGCGGAAGTGGTGCTCAACCTACGGGACTGGCGTCTCGGCGGCGACGGACAGTTCATCGAGCAGTACCGGCCCCGCGATGCAGCGAAGTCTGGCACTTTCGGCACGGTGCGCACCACCAACTGGCTGCAGCAGCCGCAATACGATGCGCCGTCGGGGGGGCTCGTGCGGTTGCGGGCGGCGATCACCGACGTGACCCGGATCTATTCCTTCCGCGTCCAGGGAGCCGACGCCTCGGTGATCGCCATAGACGGCAATCCGGTTCCGCAGCAATTCGAGCTCGACCTGCTGCAGCTCGGGCCGGGCCAGCGCCTGGATCTGGCGATCCGCATGCCCGATCAGGAAGAGGCCGTCGTCAGCCTCGAGGATATTCGCGGCACGAAGGCTGCGGTGCTGGCGACGCTGCGCTCCGTCGGGCCATCGCTGCGGCGCGACATGCGGGATCTCGCACCGCTCGAACCCAATCCGGTCGGCCAGGTCGATGTCGGTTCCGCCCAGCATGTCCGCCTGGCACTCAGCGCCACGGCGGAAAACGTCTCGGCCGACAGTATCTGTGGTTCGCTCGGCTACAGCTTCTGGGCCATCAACAAGATGCCCTGGTCAGGCGACACGCCCGACCCCACCGCGCCGCTAGCCGAGCTGAAGCTGGGCAAGAGCTATATCATCGACATGGAGAACCTGACGCCGCGAATTCATCCAATACATCTGCACGGCATGAGCTTCACGGTTCTTTCTTCCTCGAAACGTCAGGTGAAGCCGCAAATCTCGGACACCTACCTGATCCAGGCGGACGAGAAAGTGCAACTGGGCTTCGTCGCGGACAATCTCGGCGACTGGCTGCTGCATTGCCACATCATTGAGCACCAGAAGACTGGAATGACGAGCTATTTCCGCGTCGTTTAAGCGGGTTGATGGCGGGCTACTCTTTTGGACACTCGGCCCTTGCCGAAGGCGGCGCTAGATTCTGATGGTGTCGGACTTGACAGAGACATTCGCCATGTACTCATTTGACACAATCGCGTCGCCCGATGGAGATTATCGTGAACGGAGTGCAGTGCGCTCTCCGTATCCGCCAGTCTCGGCTTCTTACAGCCAAACGCGCTACTTAGTTGTCTGAGCAAGGGGTTGGATTTTCGACGACACGCCCCAACAGGAATTGCCTACGAATTCAGCGGCAGTCTTGGCATCTCGCCATCCGCGATCCTCCAGATCCAGGCATCGATGTCAGGCCGCGTGGAGATCATCTCGTTCAGCGCGTCCTCGTATCCGTCCTCTGCCGATAGCGGAACGATGTACAGGCCGACCGGATTGTTCCCGGTCTGGAGCATCGCCACGGCACTCGGTTTGTTCGCCGGCAAATTGTAACGCAATCCCTTCACGCTACGCGCCCTGACCTTCGCCAGCGCATCAACCAGCCGCTTCTCGTAAACGGAATCGTAGGGCACCCAGTTTTCCGCGACCACCATCAGGGCTATTTCCTCGATGACTGCAAGACCCGACGGCGAAATGCCGAATGTAGCGATCATCATAAGATGCGATTGTTCGTCCGCATTCCACAAGGCAAGCTCGTTCTCGAAGTGCGCTAGCAGCCGGCGATGAAGGGTTTCATCGAGCATCAGCGGAAAATCCGGCATGTGCTTGACGATCAGACGCTGCCCGTTCCGCGCCGCCGTGACATCCTTGACCTCGCCGACAAGGATCATCAGTTTCCGTGGCCCGGTCCTCGGTTGCAATGCCGGTGCCAGGACCGCTGCCCGCCGCTGCTCGATCGCCGCCTTCTCCGTGACGCGAAACGGCTCGGGCACGAACAGCACATCGCTCAGCATTCCGCCCTTCACCGTCATCTGCCGGGCCGCTTCGGTCAGGTGCCATCGGATGTTGAACCAATGACGCTTGCCCGACCAGCGTGACGTCCACGACGTCAATTCCGCCTGGTGCCAGAGATAGTGCAGCAGGCTGCGCAGCGAGAGTTTCCGCGCATCGCCCGTAATGCTCTCAAGGCTGCCCGCGCCAGCGATTGGAGCCGCTCGGGATCCGAGTTTCGTCAAGCTGAACCCCACCTTGAGTGCCGACAGGCCCGTCTCGGGATCGATCTGGATGGCGTTTCCCATCAATGCGCCGAGACCGGACAACTCATCCGGAGGATCGTAGGATGGACATGTCACATCGTGCGCGCCACCTGACAATGGCATGCGCTTGACGATGTACTGATCTCCGACCTGCGCAATATACATCGCAAGACCAGCTTCCTTGCACAGGCAAAGAGGACGAATGCGGCGGCGATACGCATCGGCCAGTGCATCCTGCAGCTCAGGGGAGCTTTCCTCGATCACGCAATCAGCAAGTTTGAAACGTCGCATCGCCTCCATCGCTCCAGGGCCCGCCGCACCTCAAATTATTATTGATTCACGGTTTTTCCCAACATGCAACCTACAGGAGGTCAGTCCGGGTCAATCGCAGACCGTCAGCCCGAAGCACCTGCGCTCTCGCCCAAAGCCAAGCCGATTCACTTAGCAATTGATCACGACTCTTCAGCACCCTTGGCAATTCGTCGATAGCGCAGCCGCTGGCCGCGGCGTGGCTTCTTCTTCGGCGTAGGGCGGTGCCCCGAGAGGGGGAGGGGCGGCCGGCGGCGGGTGGCGGGTAAAGGTCCGGGAGAGAGGCTCCCGGCGCCCGTCACGGAGCAAGACCATGACCCAGATGGAAATACAGGCGCCTGCGCGCAACACGCGCAACGGATATAAGGTCGACGCGAGCCGCGGCCAGCGCATCGGGCGCGTGTCCTCGGAATGGTTCAACCGGCCGGATGACGAACGCTACCTATCCCTCACAGACCTCAACAATGCGGTGAGGCGGCGATCGGCACGGAGCAAGACGCGTATCGTCGAAACTGAGGCGATCCGTGTGGAAGCCTCTCGAGGCAATCCAGAGCGACTGACGTTGATGCTGCCGAACGCTCCCGCGCCCGTCGCGCCGACACACTGGAGTTTCGGCCAGCTCGCGAGCCTGGTCGGTGCACCGGCGACCTATCTGCGTCAACTTCCGGCAGCGCTCGCCGGCATCAATCTGCAGTATGGGCTTTCCACGCACCGCGCGGAGCAGGTCAAGACACTCGAAATCGAGAACGGACGTCTCGAACTCCGGGCAGTTACCGGTCCCGACTATGGCCGGATCTTCGACCACGAACTTGTCGACGCGGTGCAGAAGATCGCGGGCAACGGCACCGGCGACACGCGCTGGAAGGTGCCGGGCGTGCTCGACTGGTCGACCAGCATCTACAACCCCAATGTCGATATCTCGAAGGACACGACGACACTTTATGCCTCGGACCGCGACATCTTCGTATTCCTGGTCGACGATCTCAACCCGATCGAAGCAGGACGGCTGCCGAACGGAGAGCCGGATCTGTACTTCCGCGGATTCTACGCGTGGAACAGCGAGGTCGGCTCGAAAACCCTTGGAATTGCAAGCTTTTACCTGCGTGCAGTGTGCCAAAATCGGAACCTGTGGGGGGTCGAGGATTTCCAGGAAATCACTATCCGGCACTCAAAATATGCCGCTTCTCGCTTCGCCCTCGAAGCCGAACCGGCACTGATCC
Source organism: Rhizobiaceae bacterium (assembly GCA_023953905.1). Taxonomy (GTDB): domain Bacteria; phylum Pseudomonadota; class Alphaproteobacteria; order Rhizobiales; family Rhizobiaceae; genus Arvimicrobium. Next base: position 3,641 of record JAMLJA010000030.1, read on the forward strand.
AGTTCGCGGAATCCTCACCGATGCCGTTCATCAACGGCATCAAGGCAGCACGCGAGCGAGTCGTCGCACGTGACGATGACGATCGCACCACATTCCTTCGTAAACGCGGCTTCTCGAAGGGCGAGACCGGGAAGATCATCGATGCCGTGCTCGCCGACGAGGGGCATCCGCCAGCATCGGTCTTCGATTTCGTCCAAGGGATCACCCGGGTCGCGCGCGACAAGCAGCACCAGGATGACCGGCTCGATATGGAAGGCAAGGCCAAGAAGCTCCTCGATCTTGCCCACTGATCCGTTCCCACACGCGGAGCAATCTCGCGCTGGCACCTTTTCATAACCATCGCTTCAAGGCGCCGTCCTCCCATACGAGGACGGCGCGTTGCATCGTGACGGGTCAACAGGTCGGAAGGTGAGCTTTCGTCCGCCCGTCGCGGAGCAAGACCCATGGCGCAAATCGCACAGTATTCAATATCCTTGTTGACGCCCCAACAGCGTGAGCAGCTCCTTGCCAATGGTCGTCAGAGCGGCCGTGACCATTATCCGGTCGTAAAATTCTTCAATCCGGCCGGCATCGGCACCTGGCTTGCGACGGAGCTTGATGGGGACCAGGACACTTGTTTCGGTCTCGCTGACATTGGCTTTCCAGAGCTTGGAACGTTCAGCCTCGACGAGCTTACCGCGCTCGAACTGCCCTTCGGCATGCATATTGAGCGCGACGTCGTCTTCACGGGCGCATTTCCAATCTCCGCCTGTGCCGATGCCGCCCGGGAGACGGGCAGCATCAACGGGGCAATCCGCGTCCTTGCCAATGTCGCGCGGGCCGGACGTGGGGAGTGCGCATGATGCGCTTCCGTCCCTGGCCGAAGCCCGAACCCTATCGTGACACATCGCGCAAGCGCGCGGCCTTCAAGCGCAAACAGCGCCTCGAACGCGAGGCGCTGCCGCTCTTTTCGGACATGATCGCTGCCGGCCAGCACAGCGTCGACGAAGAAATGGCCCGCCGCCACATCTGGTGGGACGAGCGCGAACGTGAGCAACGCACCCTGCGCGCCGGACGGTGGCGCGAAGCCCGTTGCCGACTGTTTGCACTCCCCGCTGATCTTCGCAGCACGATCCGAAACCTCTGGCGCGGTTGCCCCTATCCGGCGGATCCCACCTACCTGCTCGATCTCCTTCACCAGATTAAAGTCGGCCGGGTCGATCCACATCGGCCTCCCTGGGTTTTCGACGGCAAATTGACCGCCAGGACCACGCCGAACCCCGAGAAATTCGACGAAGCCTTTCGCCAGATCGGCCATCGAAAAATCGGCGGGGGCCCGAAGGCCACGCCCGCCGACGAGTTTCTGTTCTGCGGCAATCTCGGTTCAGGCATCTTGTTCCTGCGCACTCGTGTACGGCTCAACGACCCGCATGAGAGCTATTACACTTCATCCAGCCACCGGCTGCGCGACTCCCTTGTCGACCGCGCCGGTCACTGGATCGATCTCGAAGTGCGCGGTGACTGTTCGGATTCCGAACTCGAGCTGATCCGCCGTCTCGCACAGGACGCCGACACACGCCCAGTCCACGTGCGCCGCGTCGAAGCCCTGAAACCCACGAATGGAGAGGCAGCGCCATGACCACGCTCGCCCCAACCCGCCGCCTTCTCGTTCTCGCCTGCTCGGCCATGAAACGGAAAGACGCCGACTACATGCCGGCCCGCCTGCGCTACGACGGTCCGCTCTGGCGCACTCTTCGATCGGTTGATCCCGATGTCACCCATGCCAAGGTCGCGTTCCTCTCGGCGCATTATGGATTCCGCGATGCCGAGACGCCGATCGCATATTACGATGCGCGGCTGACGCCAGATCTTGCCGAACGCATGATCGCCGGCGGTATGACCACACGCTGGCCACGTCCCCGCCGTCGCAACGATCCCGACAATGCCGGTGTCCATCCCGGCACCGAGATCGCGTCGATGGCGCGCTATGGCCGTGAACCCTTCCATGATGTCGCGCTTGTCGGCGGTGGCCTGTATCTCGACGTGATGCGCGCCATGCTGGCCGGGTTCCAACGCATGGGGTGCGTGGTCGACGGTGCCTCCATCACCACCATCAACGGCCCGATTGGCTGCATGCGGCAGGATCTGCGTCGATGGCTGCTCATGACCGGGGATCGAAGGGGAGATGCGCCATGATGAGCCATCATGAAGCGCGCAGGACGCTCGCGCGCATGGAAGCCCGCCTGCGCGAGACACGACACAATCTATACGAACTCGAACGGTCGCTGCGGGAAAAAGCGGAAACGACAGCGATCGAGTCCCGGCCGAAAGTGCGCCGCTACAACCGGCGCATGTCCAACTGGACCGGGCTGGATGAGGAGCCTATCTCGGGTTCCTTGACCGGCTGATCGACAATGCCGCAGCGGACCTCGATCGATTGCGCCGCAAGGTCGACCGGCAGGATGCGGCGATCCAGGCGCTTCGCCGAAAATACCGCGTCAATGTGGAGCGCCCGGCCTACACGCCTCTGTAGACGACCATTCCACCACAGCGACCATCCCACGGATATCTTCAGCCATCCCTTCGACCGAGGGGGTGGCTTTCACCGTGACGGCTTTCCCGGTCGGGACTTCTCCCGCGGCCGTCACGGAAAAAACCATCATGCTGAAGCCAGCCTGTTCCACCGACTATTCTGCCGACATTGAATGCGCGCTCGCGACCGAGGGAGGCCATCTCTCCGTCGGCCGCGGCGGCTTCACGCTTCACTATCGCAAGGACGCGATGCTCTCCGGCTATGATTGCGAGACGATCAAGGCCCACTGCATCGCCGCCGGGCTCCCCGTCATCGACAGCCGGTGCGTGGCGTTCGATGTCGTCGTTCAACTCACGCTCGGCGGACCGCTCGTCGCGGTTGGCCGTAAGCCCGAGCCCGCCCCCTGGCATGGCCTATCCTATGCGCCGTTGCGCGTGGTTGCCGCGCGTTACGCTGCAGCCGGCGCCGAAATCTGGAACATCCCCGGCGTCGAGACGGTGCCTATGTTTCGCGAACGGAGAATCGGGTCATGAGCGGCCGACCTCTCCTCCATCTCTACACCACTATTGCCGAGTTCGAGACCCTGCACGAGCGGCACGATCGGACACGCAGCACCAGCAAGACGATCACCGTGGACCGGCAAGCGCTCATCCACATCCTCATGGATCATTCCCGCATGCTGGAGGCGCTGCGCAAAGCCGGTCGCGTCGACATTGCCGAACCGGACGGATAGCGCGCTATTCTGGAAGATCGAACCGCTCGATCGTCACGACCCGCTCCGTGTCCATTGTGATCTCGAGCACTTCATTCCATGCCTCTTCGCCATCCAGTTCCGAAAGAGCGAGGCGAAAGAGTCTCATCTGAAGATCGAGGCTCATCAATCCCGGTGCCGTGTTGAACGCAACCAGACCGACATGCAGGTCCTCGCGGCTATAAAGCCCACGAAAGTCCACCGTGTTATGGGTGACCAGAACATAGCCATCATCGACGGCACGCCTGGTCACCACATGATCCTTCGTGCCGGCAAGTCCGAGCCAGCGCACATGGCTGGATTCCGGATACCCGCTGTCTCGCGCGAGCTTCGCAAGATCCGGGCTCAGACATTCGTCGATCAGGAACTTCACGAAGCCGCCGGCAAATCGTCCAGGTCGACTGTGCGCGACGACTTCGCTGGCGATATCCGCCAGCCTTGTTTGACCGGCGGGCGCCCTCGTCGGGGATAGGACAGCGCGTAGTCAGCCGCGAGGCCGATCTGATCGAGGGTCAACTGCGGATAGGCGGAGTGGATCGCCTCGACCGCATCGCCATTGGCAAGCATGTCGGCGACGTCATGAACCAGCACACGCGTTCCAGAAAAGACCGGCTGGCCGCCGAGAACGTCGGCATCACACGTCACCATCGCCTTTGCCTTGCGAAGGCGAGCGAGACCGATCTTCACCTCGGCAGCGATCGGCTTGAGATCGACCTTCAAGGGGTCAGCGGCAACCACCGATGCAGCGTCGGTTGCAATCGCGCGCTCGACGATGCGCCGCCTTGCCGTTGGCGTCAGCGTGTCAGCCGTCAACCAGGCCAGGCGTAGTCCGACCAGACCGGATCCGACGATGACGCGGCTGCCGCGACGCATTTCGACACGGCCGCGCAGCAAGCCGGCGTCGATGATGCGATGAACCTGCTTGAGCGGCACGCGTGTCACCGACGCAGCCTCGTTGGCGGTTAGCACCTCGCCGCCGATCCCTGCCATGACATTAATCCTTCCACGGTTGTGGAAGATATATAGCGCTCCCTCGCAGCACAGTCCAGCATCCTGTCGCGGCTGGCCGCGGGCGGTGCGCGGCCTCCAGAGGGGGGAGGGGGGCGGGAGGTTTCCTGACGGGTTTGGAGGTCCGGGGAGAGGCTCCGGGCCGCCCGTCATGGAGAACCTGACCATGGCCAAGAGCGCCATTCAGAAGATCACCCTCAATCAGGCGGAGAATATACCCTTTGACAAGCTATTCCTGTCGCAGAGGAACGTTCGGCGAATCAAGAACGGCGTCTCCGTCGAAGACCTCGCCGACGATATCGCGCGCCGCGGGCTGCTTCAGAGCCTCAACGTCCGGCCGGAGCTAAAGGATGGCGAGGAGACGGGCCGCTACGAAGTCCCCGCCGGCGGCCGTCGTTTCAGCGCACTCCAGCTTCTGGTCAAGCGCAAGGAAATGGCGAAGACCGCGTCCACGCCCTGCATCGTCAACCGCTCCGCCGTGACCAGCATGGAGGATGACTCGCTCGCCGAGAACGTGCATCGCGAGAACCTGCATCCGCTCGACCAGTTCCGGACATTCAAGGCGCTCAGAGACCAGGGCCTTGGCGTCGAAGAGATCGCTGCCCGCTATCTCGTATCGGTGAACACCGTCAACCACCGTCTGAAGCTAACCGAGGTCTCTCCGGAGCTGCTCGCGCTCTATGAAAAGGGCGAGATCAAGCTTGAACAGCTCAATGTCTTCGCCATTTCTCCCGATCACAAGCGCCAGGAGCAGGTGTGGAAGCGTGTCGCCGGCACGAACATGGAGGATCCCTACTATATCAGGCGCCTTTTGACGGAGACCACGGTTCGATCCGACGATCGCCGCGCCGTCTATGTCGGCGCCGAAGCCTACGAAGCCGCCGGCGGTGTCGTTCTGCGCGACCTGGTCGAGCCTGAACACGGCAGCTGGTTCCAGGATGCAGCTCTTCTCGAACAGCTGGTCTTCGAAAAGCTGAAGGTCGATGCCGAGGCCGTTCGCGCCGACGGGTGGAAGTGGGTCGAGGCAGCGCTCAGCTTTTCCTATGGCCACACCTCCGGCATGCGGCGGGTCTATGCCGAGCCCTCGGAGATGAGCGACGAGGAGATCGCGCGCTACGACGCGGTGAAGGCTGAGTACGACGCGCTTGACGCCGAATATGCCGAAATGGAAGAGGGCGACGAGGCTATCGAAGACAAGCTCGAGCAGCTTAGCGCCGAACTGAGCGTGTTCGACGATCGACCCAGCGTCTATCCTCCGGCGCTAAAGGATATCGCCGGAGCGTTCATCACGCTCACCGCCAACGGCAAGCTTCAGGTCGACGCCGGCTTTGTCCGTCCTGAAGACGAACCGCAAGCCGAGTCGGAAGATGATGAAGACGCCGACGGCGAGGAAATCGACGAGCAGCGGGAAGACGATGACGACGCGGGCGCCGTCGTCGTGAACGGCCGGCCGGTCAACGGCGCTTCCGAAACCGCCGACGAGGCCGAGGAGGAGGGCATCAAGCCGCTGCCCGAGCGCCTCGTCTTCGACCTCACGGCACAGAAGACCCTCGCGCTGCGCAACGTCCTTGCGGGTGACGTGGATATCGCCTTCGTCGCAGTTCTGCACGCCCTCGTGCTGCAGGTGTTCTATCGCTTCGCCAAGGACAGCTGCCTCGAACTCACGTTGGTGAGCAACAATTTCGGCCAGGTGCAGGGTCTCGCCGAAACGCCCTGGGCGAAGGAGATCGCCGAACGTCACGAAGCCTGGGACAGGGATATGCCCGACAGTCCCGATCTCTGGAACTTCCTGCTCGGTCTTGACGAAGCGAGCCGCAAGGCGCTGTTCGCGCACTGCGCGGCGCTTTCGCTCAACGCCGTCGTCGAGGCATGGAACAAGCGTCCGGGCGCGCTTGCCCATGCCGATGCGCTTGCGGCCACGCTTCAATTCGACATGGTCGAGGCAGGATGGTCGCCGACGGTGGACAACTATCTTGGCCGCGTGACTAAGGCCAGGATCGTCCAGGCGGTGCGTGAAGCCCGCGGCGAGGATTCCGCGCAGCTGATCGACCACATGAAGAAGGACTTGATGGCCCGCGAGGCCACCCGGCTTCTCACGGACTCCGGCTGGCTGCCGGAACCGCTCCGACTGGAGGTGGACGACATCGCAGCCGACGCGGTGGATGCCAACGCCGTCGACATGTCCGACGAAGCGGCTCTCGCTGACGACAGTGCCGATCTTCCGGCCTTCCTCGCCGACAACGTCGACGACGAGCCTGAATCCCTCGCCGCCGCCGAATAGGCCGGCTCTCTCCCATCGATACACAAGGCCCGGCAATCATGCCGGGCCTTTTCAGTTGCCACCAAAGCCGCCCAAAGCGTGCAGCCAAGGACAGTTTCATGATCCCAAGACCCTCAAACACCGCGCCGCTGCTGAACGGGGCCGACAGTGACTCCAAAACCGGCGCGTGGCTGGCCGACACGGTCCGGACGATCCCGGGGAGCCTCCTTTTCGATCTCCCGATCGGAACCCTGATCCGGTTCAGTGACCACATTCCCGAGCCGCCAGCCAATCGGCAGGGCGACCTCGCGGTTTGGCGGCTCTTCAACGGTATCGGCCGTCTCGCCAGAAGAGATCCGCCACATTTCTCGCCTCTCGCGCACCCTGCGAGCATCACGATCCGAACGGCCGATTTCGGCGAGCGCGGAGCGGTCGGGTTCACCTTTGCGCTTGGCGAACCATCCACTGCGGCCATGCGCTTCGAAGTCCTCGAACTGCCACCGGTGGGCTCGGTTCGCATCCTTGCCCGGGACGGGGACAATGCCGAGTTGCTGCATCTCGCTGAAGATGAGGGCGCGGCTGTCGCATGGCTCGCCCGACACCCCGTTTCAACCGTAATCTTCGATCCCGTCACAGCCGATGAGATTGCTGCGATGTTGGTCGAGGGACGGTGAGCCGACGATCGACGCTACCCACTCCGAAATCCAAACCATCGCTGGCGGTGGGACAGCTTCACGCTGCTGCTCCTGATCAGTCCGTGACTCGACGCGGACGACCTCTGCGACGGTCTGATCGCCGATCTCGGCGAGCTCGCCGTCGAAGAAGATCACGACTCCCGAAGCGGCGATTGAGCCGCATCATCCCTTCAACCGCGCGGTCCGACTCCACAAGGAGTTCGGGCCGTCGCCATTTTTGAGGACCATGAAAATGTTCGACTGGAGCAAATCCTGTTCATATGACGATGCGCAGAAGCGCCGATTCCACTCCACTGCCCGTTCCCGCCTGAAGAAACTGGCGGCCGAGCTCCATCTCCCGGCCGGATCCTACGACATCAGATCGAACAAGGCGGGCATCGCGGTCAGCGGTGAAGTCACGCTGCATCACGACGGCGCCTATATCCAGGTCGGTCAATTCGGCCTGACCTCGCATCACGGGATCCTGATCCGCACCTGCAAAGGACGCCGCGACTATAGCGGCGGCCGCAACCATTTCCTCGACCTGGACAAGCTCGACGATATCCCCGCGCTCGCCGCAGCTGTCCACGCCATCACCGGCGTCGGCCAGGTTCGCCAGACCGAGGCCCGCGATCGCGCAGCCTGAACCGCTGCCCGTCGCCATGCCCGCCCCGACGTCCCCGCGCGCCGACCTCGATCAGAACCATCCACCAGATCGCTAACATGAAAGGAAACCATCATGGCCAATCACAAAAGCCGCCCATCGTCTCTTGCGGAGGCACGCCGCGCCATGGGCTCGGCAGATCCAAACCTGCCTTTTGCCGATCCAGAACGCGAGGCGAGCGCTCGACTGTTCGCCCTGGCGCCGGCGATGCTGCAATCGCTGAAAGGCGTTGTCCGCATTCTCGTTGCCGTACGCTACACCGTCGGCCTGGCAGGATCACAGCTTGCTCGCCTCACAGAGGCACAAGCGCTTATCGCCAGCGCGGAGGACAGGCCATGAGCTTCGGCGCCACCATCCTCACCGAGCGGGATCTGTCCCGTCTCGCGCCGATCGAGCAAAAGCTGGCGAAGGCCTTTGCCGCCGAACTCGGCAAGCCCTCGCCCATTGCAAAGCCCAAAATCCCCGAAGACGCTTGCATTGGCATTGATCTCGGCGTTTCCGACCCTGGCGGGACGATCCGTCTCGACCTCGAAAAGCTGCTGGACGGGCGTCTTCTGGTGCAAGGCACGTCGGGCGCCGGCAAGAGCTGGACCTTGCGGCGACTTCTCGAACAGACGCACGGCCTCGTGCAGCAGATCGTCATCGACCCCGAAGGCGAGTTCGTGTCCCTGGCGCGGCATTTCGACTATCCCGTCGTCGACGGCTCCCGCCTCGATACGGCAGCACTTGCCACTGCAGCCTCCCGCGCCCGCGAGCACCGCCTGTCGGTCCTTCTGGACCTGTCGCAGATCGATCGCGAAGCGCAGATGCAGGGCGTGACCGCGTTCATCGGTGCCTTGATCGCCGCGCCCCGGGAGCATTGGCATCCCGCTTTGATCGCCATCGATGAGGCCCACATCTTCGCACCGTTCGGCGGCGCCGGACTTGCGGCGACCTCGGTCCGGCAGGCGGCGACCCACGCGCTCACCGATCTCATGAGCCGCGGCCGCAAACGCGGCCTTGCCGGCGTCCTCGCAACCCAGCGCATCGCGCGCCTGGCAAAGTCGGTGTCGTCCGAGGCCCTGAACTTCCTGATCGGACTCAACACTCTTGATATCGACATCCGGCGCGCCGCCGAGACGATCGGCTGGGATGCGAGCAAAGCATTCGATCGCCTGCCGATCCTCCAACCCGGCGACTTCGTGGCCTCGGGCCCGGCCTTTTCGCTGTCGCCGGCGACACTTCGTGTCGGTCCCGTCGAAACCCGGCACATCGGCGCGCGACCCGAGATGGTCGCACCGACGGCGATCAGCGCGGCGGATGCCGCATCGCTCCTCGACCTCGAGGAGCTGCAGACGGCCTCGCAGGCCGATGAAGACGTCAGATCGGAACAAAGCCTTCCCGTCGGAATGAGGGCTGTGCGGTCCTTCATCCGGGAACCGGCATTCGCCGATGCCGGCAAGATACTGGAGGTGTTGACGCCACTATCGCCGCAGGGTGCAGCGGTGTCCGATCTCGCCGACTATCTGTCGATCGACGGGTCGCGCGTCGTAGCTGCCCTCGCGCTGCTCGACACCTATGCCGCGGTCGACATCGATGATGTCGGCGAAGGTCGCGCCGTTCGCCTTGGAAAGCGACTGACGCTATGAGCATCAATCCCGTTTCCTTCGACAAGCCGCTCGCTCGCGAACCGCGTCTTTCCGCACCCTATGTGCCCGGAAAGCGCGACAAGCGTTTCTGGACGGACGCCGAATGCGACATCATCCGGCGATACTTCCCGTTAGGCGGAGCGGCCGCCTGCCTCCTACGTCTGCCCGACCACCGCACGCCGCAAGGCGTGTATTGCCAGGCGAAGAAGCTCGGCGTGAAGGTCCAGGGCGCGCCCGCTGCACGGCAACGACACCGCGCCACGCCGGAACTCGACGAGCGGATTCGTGACGGCTGGCGTCAGATGGATGCTGGCCGAAAGGGCGTCGTAGCCGAGCTTGCCGACCGCCTCAACATTCCTCGCTGGTGGCTCACCAAGCGCATGACCGTCCTCGGCCTGACCCTTCGCCACAAGAAGGAGCCGCGCTGGACGGCGGCTGAGGATGCGCTAATGCGCGAAGTCCCCCTTCACCGTCCCGACCTGGCGGCGAAGATCTTTCGCGAACACGGATTCCAGCGTTCGCCGACGGCGATCGTCGTCAGAGCGAAGCGGCTCGATCTCTCGCGTCGCGCCAGCAGATTGGAGCTCTCCGCCACGAAGGCCGCGGCGATCCTCGGCGTCGACGCAAAATATGTCACCGGCCGCATCCTTACCGGCGAGCTGCCCGCCCGGAAACGTGACGACCGGCGCCTTACCCAGCAGGGCGGCAGCTCGTGGGACATAGGACCTGCCGATCTTCGCCGGTGGATCATCGACAACATCGACGTCGTCGACCTGCGCAAGGTCGACAAGGTCCCGTTCATTGCACTGATTTCGGGAGAACCATCATGAGATACGCCATCAAGGTCCGTAAGAGCGATACGAAGAAATGGGGCTTTCTGACGCCGAGAGGCGGCGTCACGCACCTCAGAATCCACGCCGCGCGCTGGGCGGCCAAAGACGCCTGTGAAAAGCTGATCGCCGACAATGCGCCGGACAATCCCGACTGGCAGTTCAAGGTGGTCGATATGAGCACAGGCGCAGGCAAGACACTCAAAACCTAGCCCGCCAGGCTCGGTCCGGCCTCGCATAGCGAGTACGACCGGGTCCTGGGCGACGCATCCAGCACCTGGCGCAGTCCACGCGCTTCCGATCCACCATCACCCATTGCCCACGAAAAGCCCGGCCACCGCGCCGGGCTTTCGCGTTTCCAACCCAGAAATCGAGAGGATCGTCATGCCTGTCTACCGGCTTGGCTCGAACGAGCTCATCCACGCACCCGGGGTCATCGCCTGGGCAATCAACGGCTACGCCTTCAAACGAGATCGCGCGGTTCTGCGCCGCGTCATCGTCGACGGTTGGACCGGCGTTACCGCCGCTGCCGCCCATCAGCTGCTTTCCGGTTCCGTCCCCCACATGGTCGATGGCGATACCGTTGTGTTCACCGTCGAGGACGACACCGCAGATCAGCCGGTGAGGAACCGGCCATGAAAAAATATGTCGTCAAGCTCCGTTTCTGGCTGCGCGCCTTCGACAGCACAGTGATCTCGGCCGCTTCGGACGCCGAGGCGTTCCACCTCGCCAAGGCGGCGGCATGCCACATGATGCACTGGCATGGGCACCCCGAGGAGATCGACATGGAGGGGCGCCGCGAAGGTCTCCTCTCCTACGTCGACACCGTTGATGGCGCGCGTGAGGAGCTGGCGGAAGGCATCGTATTCGATGGCGACCGACCGCTCCATCCCGAAGCGCGGCAACTGGTCCAGAAGCTTGCCGTGCTCGATCCCAACGTTGACGCGGGACAGGCGCAGGAGCTGTTGCGAACCCTGATCGCCGAGGCGCGTTCCGTCCCTACGGACGCTGCTGCGTTCCCACCGGATCGTCCCGTTCGGTCCGGACCCTGGTCTGTCGATCAGGTCTACGAGTATCGCGGCAGGCCGGAAGGGTTCAGGGTCGATGTCGTCGACGAGACCGGCATTGTCCATATGCTCGATCCTCGATTCGAGTTGCGCAATCACAGCCCCACGGGCTTTTCGTGGGGTTATTCAGGCTCAGGGGCAGCCCAGCTCGCCCTCGCCATTCTCTGCCATGCCCTGCACTGCGACGAACGCGCCGAAGACCTTTATCAGGAGTTCAAGGACGCCGTCGTCTCGCGGTTCGACCAGAATCAGCCCTGGCGCCTGACCACCGACGACGTGCTCGGCTGGGTGCTGACGCATCCAAGCGTCACCCAGTCCGCCGGCGGCGTCTGATCCCGACCCTCTGAATCCTCACTCGGCCAGACGATGCGGACGACCAGCTGCGACCCCTCGATGGGCCGACCCGAACCTCAAAATCCTGAAAGGAGAAACAACCCAATGACCCGGACAACGAATATCGCGATCTCACCCGATGAGCGCGACATGATGCTCGCCGCGCTGCGCCTCTACCAGCAGGTCTACGACCAGACCGGCGGCGATTTGCCGAACGACATCCTCGACATCGCGACCGACAGCGACGCTCACGAGGCGATCGATCTGGAAGCCATCGATGCCCTCTGCGAAAGGATCAACGTGTGATGATCGAGATCACCATCTTCCCCATGACGAATAAGCCCGACGGCAGCGCCGAGCTGTGCGAGGCCCGTGTCGATCCGGATTCCTATGACATCTTGGTACAGGACGACGACGGCGAGGTGCTCGCTGAAACCGATGACCTGCCAACCTACGAGGAGGCGGTCGCGGCAGTGGAAAAATACCTGCTCGAGTACCCCGGCGCCGACGTCAACTACGGTGACTTCTAACGGTCGCCCCACACGTTCGACGACCCGTCGCTCCCGGCGCACGCGATCGAACTACTTCCATCCGAACAATTTGCAGGAGGCCGGTATGAGCCCCAAGAGATACGCAGCAACGGCAGCAAGACACTGGGCGAAACGCCGGACAGCATCGAAACGCTGCTCCATGTCCTTGCCCGCCACCCACTGAACCGGACATTCGAGAGGGTCCTCATCCAGGACCTCGGAAACGGCGGCTGGCAGTTCCACGGCAATTTCCAGACGATCGCGCACGTCTTCGATATTCGCACCGATGATCCCGAAACCGTGAGGCGCCTCACCAAAGCGATCCAGGCGAACCGGCGGATGCCTGGCTTTCGATCCCAGCCCAGCGCCGCCAGGCAGTGGCGCGCGATCCGCCAAATGCGCGGCTTCAAATAAGGCGATAGCACAGCTTCGTTGCGACCCGAGAGGGAGAGGCGGGCCGAGGGGGGAGGGGCTGCATGCAGGAGTCCGAGAGAGGGTTCCTCGCGGCCGCCCGGCGCGGCACCCGAACGTGCTGACGCCGATCCGCGATCAATCATCCAGCCCGGACCCCGCGCCAGCGGTCAGCCGGGTTCAATCATATCAGGAGAGCCTCCATGACATCCCATTTCTCTTTCAATGCGCAGGTATCGCCCGAGGCCATCGGAAAGGTCGGGCGCCTGTTCAACGCCTCGATCGGAGACGTTCTCAACGAGCTCCTTCAGAACGCACGCCGGGCCGGCGCCACGACGGTCATCATCGACCAGATAGATGATCCCCGCTTCGGCAAGGCGGTCCGCATTGGCGATGACGGTGCGGGGATCGAAGATCCGCGATCGCTCTTTTCGCTCGGTTCCAGCGGCTGGTCCGAAGCCCTCACCCAGTCCGAGGACGCAGCCGGCATGGGATTCTTCGCCCTTGCCAATCGCGGCGCAGCTCTTGTCGCGCAGCAGAAGGGCACCGCAGACTCCTGGCGCATCGAGGCGACGCCAGACGCCTTTCATGGCAGGCAACCGATCGATGTCGCTCCCGGACCTGCAGATCATGCGGGCGTAACCATCGTGTTTCCCGAAACGGACCGCGACCATCTCGCCGGCGCTGTTCCGGACGCCGCAAAATTCTTCCCACTTCCGGTCATCTTCAACGGCGAGGAGATGCAACGCTCAGATTTCCTCAAGAACGCGGAACGTGTCGAAGAATGGCGTGGTGTCCGCATCGGAGTATTCCAGCACGACAGCCCCTACAAAGACATTGCGAATGCAAACTTCCACGGTGTGACGCTCAGGATGCCGCTGCCCACGCTGTCGCAGCATTGGCACCGCAACTATTGGGCTGGAATCGATGTCGTCGACTGCGCCCATCTCAAGCTGGTGCTTCCAGCCCGCAAGGAGGTCGTGTGCAATGATATGTTCGAGGCCCTCGTAGAGGAAATCCATCGTGTGTATTTCCGACTGGTATCCACACACGACGCGCACAGCCTTTCTTTCGATGACTATCGGCGAGGGCTCGCCCTCGGCATCGATTTGAAAGAAGCTAAACCCCAACTGGCGCCATTCAGACCCTCATGCGCCGATGCCGATCGATGCGGGATTTGCACGCCGATGCCGGTATCGCCGGATGCCCTTCTCTACGCAGGCGAGGGACCTCTCGAGGAACAGAATGTTGCGCGCGCGTTTGCCCGAACTGGGGAGTCTCTCCCGATGTTCGAGCCGCACGACGCCTTCACCGGCTATGGATGGTACGACCGCCTGCGGCGGATCACCCTCCGGTCATACAGGATGCACATCGCCTCCAACTATCAGAAGATCGAACCCTTTGACGTCTTCGAAGGTCAGGACCGGCCGGATATCCTCGAGGTCGACGTCAATGTCAGCGACGGAGAGTCCGTATGCGGCTGGCTTCTTCCGACGGATCTGATCGTCGCGGGTCCCGACTATGGCGCCCTGGACGAAGTCGACATTCGCGTCACACGCCAATCAGACATCAAGCCGCACGAGTTAGAGACGTTCCTGACCGACGCGCTTTTCTCTCCGTCCGATGATGTCGATGCCGGTTCATATGAGCAACAGCAGCAATGGTTCGGTGACGAAGCCGAGGATGTCAGCGTCCGCCTGCTTCAGTCGGAGTCAGACGCGGACCTGAACGCGATCCTCCGCACGGTTCGACGTGAACTTGTCTGGCGGCTGCCGAAGCACGGATCCTTCCTCATCCGGATAGAGAACGGGGAGGTTTCAATCGACGGCCTGCCGTCGGCTTTGAACACTCACGGCGCAACGTCAGCTTGAGATATCCAGATGTTACGCACGACGAGGGAACAGCGCCGCTCCATCCATCTCAAATGGCAGCAGGCAGATCAGGGCCTCTCCTATCGATCTTTTCGCAGGCTCGCCATGCCGGTCTTCGCCGCTGACGGAGCTATCGCCCTGCCATGGTGCGGCATGTGGCTGTGCATCGAGGCCGACGGCTATACCCACAGCTAAGTCCCGCCCATGCGCCTGACCGCCTACAGGCTGACCGCCTACAGGTCCAACCATGCAGCCCGGCCATCGCGCCGGGCTTTCGCTATTCGGGAGCATTTCAATGGCAAACTACTACACGCACTTCTCCTGCCTTCTCGACCTTCGCGCTACCGACCACGTGAAGCAGGCACTCAATATGTATAAGTCGTTGTCGGAAGAGCTTGAGAGCGAAGGCGCTGTCATCGGCTTCGTCGCCTCGATCGACATCGAACGCAGCGCGACGACACTCTGGATCCACGACGAAGAACACGGCGATCCCGAGCACGTAATTACATTCGTGAGGCGGTGTGCCGAGGTGTTCAAGCTCGATGGTCTCTGGGGGTTCCAGTGGGCCGACACCTGCTCGCGCCCGCGCCTCGACGGGTTTGGTGGCGGTGCCCATGTTGTCGATCTGGCGACAGGCAGATCGTTCGACTGGAATGAAACGAGCACTTGGCTCGCCATCACGCTCGATGGAGGCGATCCCTATGCCTGAGATCATCGAAACCATCGTCTACCACCTCGACGAACTTGACGACCGCGCCCGGCAAAAGGCCCGCGCCTGGTATCGCGAGGGAGGGTTCGACTACGACTGGTTCGAATTCGTGTTCGAGGACTTCGAACAGATCTGCGAAATTGTCGGCGTCACGTTGGCGACCCGCCCCGTCAAACTCCATGGCGGTGGAACCCGGAGGAAACCGTGTATCTGGTTCTCGGGCTTCTGGAGCCAAGGCGACGGCGCCTGCTTCGAAGGCAGCCTCAGATATAAATCGGGTGCGCCGCGAGCAATCCGCGACCACGCCCCGAAGGATGCCGAGTTGCACCGGATCGCAGATGTGCTGGCAGCGGTCCAGCGCCCCAACTTCTACCAGCTCAAGGCCACCATCACGCACCGCGATCGCTATTACCATGAATATTGCATGGATATCTCGGTCGAACGCAACAGTCCGACATGGCAGGATATGACGACCGACGCCGAGGAAACGCTGGTAGAGGCGTTGCGCGATCTTGCCCGTTGGCTCTATCGGCAGCTGGAACACGAGTACGACTATCTAGCCTCGGACGAGTCGGTCGACGACGCGATCCGCGCCAACAACTACACCTTCACCGAAACCGGCCGTCGGTTCGGCTGATTAGATTGCCAGATCGCTTTTCACCGATCTGATCCCCCATCAACCTCCCCAGCTCTCTGCCCTGACCGTTCGACAGCGGCCATCGCGCTTGCGCGCCCGGGAGGCAAAGGGCGGGCCGATGCCGGAGTGCGTAAGCGTCCGGCATCGTCGTTCCCATGTTCAGCGACGGAGCCTTCAATGCCGCTCACCCACCGACACCGTCACCAGTTACGCGCCAAGCTCGCCGGCCGACTTCTCGCCGTCTGCTATGGCGCCGGCGTCGATTCCACCGCCATGCTTATCGCCCTGAAGCTTGCCGGATTGCGTCCCGGCATCATCACCTGTGCCGATCTCAACGCCGAAAAGCAGCTGACCCATGATCACCTCGACCAGATAAAGCTTGTCCTAGCGCGATGGGGCTGGCCGCCGATCACAATGTGCCGGAAGAAGACGCTTCCCGGCACCGGCTATGACGACCTCTACGGAAACTGCATCGCGAACGAGACGCTGCCCAGCCTCGCCTTCGGCATGAAATCCTGCTCGATCAAATGGAAGCAGAAGCCGCAGGACGCCGCCATCAAGGGAGCCAGGGCCGGCCCAAATGCGGCCGCGCCCCATCCGATCTGGATCGAAGCCCAGCGGACCGGCCAGCGCATCGTCAAGCTGATCGGGTATGATTGCAGCCCGGCAGACATTCGTCGCTCACGCAATCTGCCGGCGTCCGATACCGACTTCGACTATGAATACCCCCTGCAGATCCTCGGCTGGACACGGCCGGACTGCGTCGAAATCATCACCGAAGTACTCGGCGCCGACTATGTACCGGTCAAATCTGCGTGCTTCTTCTGCCCGGCGACGAAACTCTGGGAATTGTTCTGGCTCGCGGCCCACCAGCCGGACCTGCTGGAGCGTGCCCTCTTTCTGGAGCGCAATGCGCTCACCGGCCGGCACAGCCGATTCGATGAGGTCCAGTTCGGCGCTTCTTGGGAAGAGCTGGTCCGCAACGCCGACAAGTTCCCCAGTTCCAACACCACCGTCGGGCTCGGTCGGAACTTCGCCTGGAACCAATGGGCGCGCGCCAACTTCGTCGTCGACGACAATTTCCGCGTCAAGCGCGACGCAGCCGATCGGGCTCGCTTCGTGATCATGGCGGATCGCCTGCGAGGTGACGACAACGCGCACGACGCGCGTTCCGTGGCCTGAATAGCCAACCTTCGTCGGCCTTCGGGCCAACATCTCAACAAAGCCACGCGGTTGCAACGACGCGGTTCACGCCGCGCGCGGTTGAACCGCGCCCAGGAGTAACCTCGATGAATGCACATCCACCTTTCCGCAAGGTGCTCGACGGCATCGCCTCGCGCGAGCAGATGTTCCGACTGTTCGACCATCACAAGGACGACCCCGACTTCGACCCACTCTCCGGCAAGCCCTATGCAGGCGAGTGGTTCGAGATAGAGGCCGCCAGCTACCACTTCATGCTCGCGCTCCTCCCGCCATTGTTCCAGAGGACCGGCATGTTCGGCATGTCCGAATACCGTGCAGGCAACGTCACCAGCGTCTTTTTCTCGATCAGGATACGCGGCCGCGAACGCTGGTTCCACGGTTTCTGCGACCTGACCGACAGGCACAGCCCCGAAGCCATGCGGGCAGCCATCATCGCCCATGAGACGGGCGCCGCCGACAGCATGACGCGAGAGGAAAAGCTCGAAGCGATCTGGAACGCCACTCATCCGGACTTCCGCGGGATCGCCGGTGAATCCGATCCGAACGCCTGGCCCGCAGGCTCCAACGGCAAGCGCACGATCGTCGTCGGCGATCGTGGCGCCGCCGTCCTCAAACTGCTCGAGCACCTGACCGACGACGAGATCGATGCCAGGATGCCGGCCATCCTCGCCCGGCGCACCAGAAGGGGAGGCAGCAACGATGCGGACCCTTCGTAGGAAGCAAACGGCCGCGACCGCACACAACTATGAAGCGCGCTCGACCTATTCGGCCAATCTCGGCGTTCCCGATCGCCGCCAATACCGGCGCACGTTGCCCGGCGCGCCGACTGTCGCCGACCTCGTGCGCCCCGGAGACACGGTCGCGACCTCCTACAGCACCGGAGGCGTCGTGATCGAGGTGAAGGAATACTTCTACAAGGCGCCCACCGGCGAAACGCTGTCGCATTTCACCATCGTCTACGTGCCGCTCGATCGCGCGCGAGGATACCGCGATAGCGATCGCCATTGGATCAACGAATGTGTCGCCGTCGGTGACCGCATCCTGATGCTCTTCGAGGCCAATAGCGACGAAGTCTTCGTCGTCGGCCGCATTCGACCGGCTGATGCCGTGCGTCCCAGGAGCATCCTAATCACCTAGCCGCCGCTGATTGGGAGATGAGCGGATATTTCATCTCGACAAAATGTCGAGGCCATCCCAACTGAAAGAAAAACCCAATGATTATTCCAGGTCGCATGCGCGAAGTCAGACAGAATATCGACTCCTACGGACAGCACCTGTTCCAGGTGTTCGGAGATGGATCCGATCCTGGCTTCACCTATACGATCGGCAATGCCGATCGCGGTCTGCCGGAGCTGTTGCTGATCGGCGACTTCCCGTCCCACATCGCCGCAGGACTGCTCAACGAACTCGGCGCCAAGATGCGGGAAGACGGCAAGCCGCTCCCCACCGGCCTTGTCGATATCGGTTGGTCAATTCCGGTGAAGGTCCGCCAGGCCGGTCCGCTCGCACACGCCCGCTACACCATCGAGGTCGATCAATATCTGGGCCACGACCGCTACGGCGTCCTGCAGGTCATGGTCTGCGATGAAAATGGCCGCTATCCCGGCGATGTCGGTTGCGCCTCACGCTACGACGTCGAACGGCCCTGATTCACGCCGTCGCCGGATTGCCGGCACAGCCTCTACTCACTCCCATTCGCTCAGCAACGCTGCGCGCCCTCATTCGGCGAACGCGGTCGCGCGGTCACCTGCAGAAAGGAAATCGCCACGGCCAGAAAGGTCTTCTTCGCAGCCTTCATCATCGATGGAAGCGCCTATACCCCCGAGCCTGGACCCGTCGACAAGCACTTTGTTGCAGCCGACCTGACGCAGTCGAGTTTCAGCGAGCAGTCCGGCGTGTCACACATCATCGTCTGGAACAGCGTGGATGAGCTGATCGCAGATCATCGGCAACGCGGCCCGATCACAGCCGACTACCTGCTCGAGGATGAGCCCGGTCACGATCAAGCGTTCCCGCCCATGCTTGACGCGGTGACACCGCCGCAGGCACGACGTCTTTCGTTTCGCGACCGGCTTTCTCCCACGATGCGGGACACGCTCGCCTTCGAACATTACGAGGTCAGGCCGTGTCTTGAGCGCGATCATCAGGTGCGGTCCTTCCAGGACGATGACGCGTTCGACGTCGAACGCGCCATCGCTCAGAAGGAGGGGAGGGCGTTTCGCGTATTCTGGTCTCTTTACGGCGTCGATCGAAACACCGCCACCGCAATCGGCGACTTCGTGTCGAAAGCCGCCGCGCATGAGACCATGAATGCAATCCTCGCCATCCCGGCCGCGGCCCGCAACGCACTTCAAGACCAGCAGACCGACACGGCCGCGAACCACAATCGTTTCGCGCAGAACGCGCGCGTCGCCGCTGACTGGCTCGACGACATGATCAACCAGTCCTCCAACCTCCAGCGAATCTGACGCGACGTCAGACCCCCGCCTTTCCAGAACAAACCAATCGAAGCCCGGCTTGCCGGGCTTTCGCATTTCCCGGCCTGCACAAGCAGCGCCCCACCCGATCCAATCAGGAGACACGGAACGCGAAGGACAGACTTCGCGGGCTGCCGACAAGACGCGCTGCGATGCCATGCAGCAATTCGTGCGGCAAATGGCGGCCATGTCGCTTCCCGAGGAAGAGACCACCGGCGATCTCGAGGAATATCTCGCCGATCTCGATGAGGAGCGACTTTTCGGAGAGTACCACACCTTCATGGACATGGTGCGATCAGCACGAGAAATCGCACCATGTCCATAACGGTCACTTCCGGCGTTACGCCGATCGCGGCCGACGTGACGCAAGGACAACGATGTCGAACCGGCCTCCGCTTCGCCCGCGCAGCGCCCCCGGCGCACAGGCCGGCGCCCCAGAGGGAGAGGCGGGCCGGGAGGGGCAGGTGTCGGGCGCCGGAAAGGGAGTCCGACACCGTCGACCCTGACCATCAACGACGGAGCCTGTCATGAAAGCCTACATCACCACTGTCGATCTTGTCATCCGCGCCGGTTCATGGGCCGAGGCCTGTGATGGACTCAACTGCCTTCTGACCGCCAGCGGAATCCATGACGATTCCGATCCGGTTCTTTTCGACTGGGCCTATGTGCCTGAGCAGAAGTTTCCCGAAAATTGGCCAAGGGAAATCGAGCTGCCGGACGGATGGATCCATCTCCCAGAGGAACAGAGCAACGTCGCACAGCTGTTCCCCAATCGCGAACACATCGAGCCGATGCTGGTCATGAGCACCGCCCATCTCGACGCGCAGGCCCGCCTGTTTCTCGAATCCGGCAAGGGCATCGTCATCCCCTACGAACATGGCTGGATCGTCTATGCGAAAATGCAGCACGATGGACCGCTCGCGACCCTGCTCGACTATGCGCTCTCACGCGCTTGCCTCTGGATCAAATTCGACGGCGCAGGTCCGCTGATCGATGACCTCCCGGTCTACGACTGGTGATCGACCTGGAAATCACGGGAGCAGACGCAATGTGCAGAGTGCTCAACAAACATCTGGACGAGATCCCGGAAGGCGCCCGTTACGTTGGCCGTGGGTCAAAATGGGGCAATCGCTTCATCATCGGGCGTGACGGCGATCGGGCGACGGTCATCGCAAAATATGAGCGCTGGCTCGCCGATCAGCATGAGCTGTTAGGCGCGCTGGACGAGTTGCGCGGCTGTGACATCGTCTGCTTTTGCGCTCCAAGACCCTGCCACGGCCACCTGCTCCACCGGCTGGCCAATGCTACCCGTGAAGAGCGTATCGCCTGGTGGCGCGGGATCAAGACCACCGCCTAAGCGGCGATCGATCGACAAATAGTGGGCCTGCCGACCAGGCCGACCCGAAACTACCGACATTCAATCCAGCCCGGCCGTCGCGCCGGGCTTTGTCGTTTCAAGACAGGAGAAGAACCATGCCCAAGTTCACCATCGAAACAACCTACCGCATACCATACTACCGGCAGCACACCTACGAAGCGGCGACATTCGCGCAGGCATGCCGTCTCGCCATCGAGGACGAGGATTGGGAGGACGAGCTGCCCGACTATGAATGCGTCGGTCCCACCTATGTCACCGGGATCTGGAAGGGCCGCGATGCCGCCTACGAAGGCGAGGAAATCGATGTGCCGTCGCATTTCGACGAGACCGCGCACCGCATGATCAGCCATTTTCACGAGCTTCTCGAACAGCTCGCCCATATAGCCCAGCCTATTTGCCTGCCCGCTGCAGAATTTGACCGTTGGCTGCCGAAAGCGAGGGCCGCGGTCGAGAAGGCTCGCGCCATCATCGACGAGCGACGTGATCCGGATCAGCCCACCGCTGACAGCGTTCAGGCGTCGTCATGACGAAGCCCGCACGCACCGCCTGACCACCCTCACCAACGCCCGCGCTGCATCGCACAGCCGCCAACCAGCCTCGACCGCAAGGAGCCACCATGACCCCCCTGATCGTATCCTCCGTTCCCGGCTTGACGAACGGCCCCTGGACCGTTCGCGAGAAAGCCCCAAACGCCGCAATATGGATTGTTTTCGATGCCGAAGGCCTGATGGTCTGCTCGGTCACCAGCCGCGCCGTCGCTGACAAGATCGTCGCCGACCACAATGCTGTTCCCCAACTGCTGACGGTGCTGAAGGAAATCCGCGACGAGGAGCCGCCTCAAAGCTTCGCCTACGAACGCTGGCGGCATGGCGGCTGGACTGTGTTTAA
The DNA here is from genome assembly GCA_023953905.1 of Rhizobiaceae bacterium. Taxonomy (GTDB): domain Bacteria; phylum Pseudomonadota; class Alphaproteobacteria; order Rhizobiales; family Rhizobiaceae; genus Arvimicrobium. Next base: position 25,472 of record JAMLJA010000030.1, read on the forward strand.
CATCCACTACCCGTCCGGCGCCGTCGGGTGCGTCTCCAACAACTACCACGACAGGAAATGGCGCATCGCGTGCGATCCGCGGCCTTTCGAGGAACAGCCGACATTCCGCACACGCGATGAAGCGGCTTTGGCGGAATGGCTCCTCGCCCAACGCGAGAAGATAGCGAACGCCATCGCTAGAGCCGAGGGGTGTGCGTCGTCATGAGCGATAAACCCACAGCCACGGTTGCCGAGGTGATAGAAGCCGCCAGGGACCTCGATGACGCTGCGCACGAACTCAGCCATGATGGCGATCAGTTGGCGCCAAGTCCGCAGAAGACGACGGCCACGACGATCACGGCCATGATATCGGAACTGATCGAGACGCATATGCTGAAATGCGATGAGGCATTCCCTCATCCAGACGACTGTCCTGCACATGTCATCAGCAATGTCGACAAGACCGCGGCCTGGATCCAGACGATCGGGACTGCCGGCGCAGGCAAGAGTCATCTGATCGAGCTGGCACTGGACGACGGCACGTCCTTCAACATTCGCGTGGAGGAAGCCTGATTTCGTTTCCGAACGAAGCCGGGATCAAGCACGCACCGGCGCAGGCGACCGCAAGCACCTTCACTGACAGGCTGCAAACAGCGCCAGCGCCCGGCCGTTTCGGAACCGCCATGGGCGGCTCGGTGCCCCCAGAGGGAGAGAGGGGGCCGGAAGGGGCATGGCCCGGAGGCGCGGAGAGAGCGCGGCCGGCGCCTTTCCTCACACGACAAGGATTTCCCATGAACATCGTCACCACACCTTCGGCCGCCGCGGCGGCGACCGACCCTCTCGCCACGTCTGACCATGGGCCTGCGCAGCGCGCCGCCGCGATCCTCCCGGCCGCGGGCCGCCTCGTTCACTATCTGGAGCGCGGCCAGTCGATCGGCGCCGCCACCCTGCGCAGCACGATGATCGAAGCCTTCGGTGGCACCGACGCCCAAGGCCATTGGAGCTGGAAGGACGCCTATGAGGCGACCGAGGTGGCGCAGGTCTTGTTCCTGCGCAAGTTCGGCTCGGCCATCACCGCACAGGCGCCGATGCCGCAGGCGTCGCTTGCCATGCTGATGAAGGTCGCCGGGCTTGTCCCGACCCATACGCGCCGTTCCGAGGAGAGCCAGGCGCTCCAGCAGCTCTCGACGCCAATGCCGCTTGCCTTCGTCGCATCCCGCGCCGCCGGCATCATGGCCGACGATATCGTGCTCGAACCGTCTGCCGGCACAGGCCTTTTGGCGATCTGGGGCGAACTGGCCCGCGCAGGCCTTTCCCTCAACGAATACGCGCCGGTTCGCCGCGCGCTTCTCGCGGACCTGTTCGCCCGCGCGACGGTGACCCGGCACGATGCCGCTCACATCGATGACTATCTCGATCGCGCGATCCGCCCGACCGTCGTGCTGATGAACCCGCCCTTCTCGGCGGGCATCCATGTCGAGGGTGTCGTGGCCGACGCCGCATGGCGTCATCTCACCTCTGCCTTCGCGCGTATTGCGCCCGGCGGCCGCCTGGTCGCCATCACCGGCTCGGGCCTCTCTCCCGATAGTCCCCGATGGCGCACCGCCTTCGTGCGTCTGCAGGAACAGGGCACGGTTCTGTTCAGCGCGGCGATCGATGGCGGTGTCTATGCGCGGCACGGCACGACGGTCGAGACGCGGCTGACCGTCATCGACAAGATCGCCGCCGGCGATCCGAAGACGCTGGTTGCCTCGATGGGCGTCGCACCCGACCTGCCGACCCTGCTTAGCTGGATCGGCGATCTCCCGCCGCGCTCCCCGTCGACGTCACCGACGTCGATCGGTGCGCTGGCGAACGGTGTCCTGCGCGGCGTTGCGGCGAAGATGGCTGCCCGCAAGGCAGCCGGCGCGCGGCGACCGGGAGATGTTGCCACTCCGTCCGGCCGGACAACGGCACCTGTCCGCAATCCGCGCCCTCTCACTCCCCGCGCCGCTCCTGCCCCCTCCGAAGATGAAATCGTCGAGCTCTCCTACGAGCTTCGCGATGCGCTGGCGGACGAACGCCCCGCCGCGGCCGACGGTATCTACGAGCCCTACCGGGTTCAGTCGATCCATATCCCCGGCGCCAAACCCCATCCCGACAAGCTGGTCGAATCCGTCGCCATGGCCTCGGTCGCGCCGCCGAAGCCCAGCTATCGCCCGCACTTGCCGAAGCGCATCGTCGCCAATGGCGACCTGTCCGATGCCCAGCTCGAAAGCGTCATCTATGCCGGCGAAGCACACTCCGGCCATCTCGCCGGCTATTGGAGCACCGACGTCTCCTTCGACAATCTCAAGGCGGTCGCTCCCGATGCCGAAGGCGCGGTCCGCTTCCGTCGCGGCTGGTTTCTCGGCGACGGCACCGGCGTCGGCAAGGGCCGCCAGATCGCCGGCATCCTCCTCGACAACTGGCTGAAGGGACGCCGCCGCCATGTCTGGATCTCCAAATCCGACAAGCTGATTGAGGACGCGCAGCGCGACTGGAGCGCGCTCGGCCAGGAGAAGCTGCTGATCACGCCGCTGTCGCGGTTTCGGCAGGGCAAGCCGATCCGGATGAAGGAAGGCATCCTCTTCACGACCTTCGCCACCCTGCGGACCGACGAGCGCGAGGGCAAAAGCTCCCGCGTCCAGCAGATCGTCGACTGGCTCACCGGCGCCGATGAGCCGGACATGTATCCGACCGACGAAGCGCGCATCTTCGACGGCGTGATCGTCTTCGATGAGGGCCATGCGCTTGCCAACGCGATCGGCGGCAAATCCGACCACGGCGCGAAAGCGCCTTCTCAGCAGGGCAGGGCGGGTCTGCGCCTTCAGCGCGCCCTTCCCGATGCCCGCATCGTCTATGATTCCGCCACCGGCGCGGCCGATGTGCAATCCCTCGGCTATGCCGAACGACTTGGCCTGTGGGGCAGCACGGATCTTCCCTTCGCGACGCGATCGGAGTTCATCTCGGCGGTCGAGGACGGCGGCGTTGCCGCCATGGAAGTGCTCGCGCGCGACCTCAAGGCCATGGGCCTCTATGCGGCGCGGTCGCTGTCGTTCGAAGGCGTCGAATACGACATCCTCGAACACGAGCTGACCCCGGACCAGATCCGTATCTACGATTCCTACGCCGAGGCCTTCCAGGTCATCCATTCCCATCTCGACGCCGCGCTCGAGGCTGCCGGGATCACCGGCAAGGAGGGCACGCGCAACAAGCAGGCCAAGTCGGCCGCGCGCTCCGCCTTCGAAAGCTCCAAGCAGCGCTTCTTCAATCACCTGCTGACCAGCATGAAGACGCCGGCGCTGATTGCCGCGACGAACCAGGACCTGGATGACGGCCTCGCTGCCGTCATCCAGATCGTCTCCACCGGTGCGGCCCTGACCGAACGGCGCCTCGCCCAGATCCCGACCGAGGAATGGGCGGACATCCAGGTCGACGTCACGCCGCGCGAGTACGTCATCGACTACCTTATGCACTCGTTTCCGGTGCAGCTCTTCGAGGAATATTCCGACGAGAAAGGCGACGTCTTCTCGCGGCCGGTCCACGATGACGCCGGCAATCCGGTCTTCTGCCGCGATGCAGAGCGCCGCCGCGACGACCTGGTGGAAAGGCTCGGCAGCCTGCCAGCCGTTCCCACGGCCCTGGACCAGATCGTCCAGACCTTTGGCACCGACCGCGTTGCCGAGATCACCGGACGATCGCGCCGTATCGTCCGACGCGCCGACAGCGGGTCGATCGCCCGCTTCGCCGTCGAGAACCGGCCGGGCAGCGCCAATCTCGACGAGGCGCGCGCGTTCCAGGATGATCAGAAGGGCATCCTTGTCTTTAGCGATGCCGGCGGCACCGGGCGCTCCTACCATGCCGATCTCGGCGCCAGGAACCAGCGTCGTCGCCGGCACAATCTGTTGGAAGCAGGGTTCCGCGCCTATGTGGCGATCCAGGGTCTCGGTCGCTCGCATCGCACCAACCAGAAGCAGCCGCCGTGGTTCCGCATGATCGCGACCAACGTCAAGGCGGAGCGGCGCTTCCTCTCGACGATTGCGCGCCGCCTCGACACGCTGGGCGCGATCACCCGCGGACAGCGCCAGACCGGCGGGCAGGGCATGTTCCGAGCCGAAGATAATCTAGAATCGCAATACGCCCATGACGCGCTGCGCCAGTTCTACGGCCTTATCTATCAGGGCAAGATCGACGGCTGCTCGCTCACCCGGTTCGAAGCGATCACCGGCCTGTCACTGACGACGCAGGAAGGTGGATTGCGCGACGAGCTGCCGCCGATGCACACCTTCCTCAACCGCATGCTGGCGCTGACCATCCGCATGCAGAACCTGTTGTTCGAATCCTTCGAGCAGCTGCTCGCCGCGCGCATCGAGGGCGCGATCGCCGCCGGCGTCTACGACCAGGGCCTCGAAACCCTGGTCGCCGAACGCATGACGGTCAAGGAACGGCAGGTGATCCATACCCATCCGGCGACAGGCGCGCAGTCGCACCTTTTGACCATCGAGCACCTGATGCGGAACCGGCCGACGTCGCTGAAGGACGCCCTGTCAATGGCCGTCTTCGACCCCCGCGCGAAGTTCATGGTCAATGCGAAGTCGAAGCGCGGGGCGGTGATGGTCCCGACCCGTTCGATCATGCTCGAGGACGGAACCGTGGTCCCGCGCGTCTCCCTCTACAGACCGATGGGCGAAATCCGCTTCGAGGTGGACCAACTGGAGGAGACGAACTGGGAGGAGGCCGACGAGCGTGTCTTTGCCGCCGCCTGGGAGGCGGAGCTGGCGACCATCCCCGAATTCACGACCGCGACGCTGCATATCGTCGCTGGTCTACTGCTGCCGATCTGGAAGCTGCTGCCGAACGACCATTGCAAGGTCTATCGTCTGGAGATCGACGGCGGCGCGCCGATCGTCGGCCGGATGATCCTGCCGTCGGACCTGCCCCGGCTCTGCCGCAACTTCGGGATCGACCAGACGCAGGTCATCAGCGCTGACCACGCCTGGAAATCCGTGCTCGACGGTTCGTCGATCATCGGCCTTTCCGGCGACATGACGCTGCGCCGCGTCCGCGTGATGAACGACCATCGTGTCGAACTGGTGGGGTTCAGCCCCGACATGCGCGACTGGCTGAAATCCATCGGCCTGTTCTCCGAGCTGATCAACTGGAAGTTGCGCTTCTTCGTTCCGACCGGCGAGGAGGGACCTGCGATCCTCACCAGGCTCTTGCAGCGCCACCGCCTGATCGACATCGCAGGCATATGAGAGCGGAGGACATCCATGTCATCCGCGTCGGAACTGGCGCGACGCCTCGGCCAATATGCCGAGGCTGTATGCCGCACCTATCTCTCCAACGGACGACGCTCGGGCAATCATTGGATGGTCGGCGACGCCCGCAATGCAAGCGGCCGGTCGATGCATGTCCGGCTGAAGGACAGCCCGAAGGGCCCGGCCGGGAAGTGGGTCGACGAGGCGACCGGCGAATATGGTGACCTGCTCGACGTGATCGAGCTCAGCTGCGGCCTCGTCGAATTCCGCGAAGTCGCCGACGAGGCCCGCCGGTTCCTGAACGAACCGCATCCGGAACCGGCCGCGACAGCGCCTGGCGCGCAGCGCCAGCCGGCCGCGCAACGCGGCTCTCCCGACGCCGCGCGTCGGCTGTTCGCCATGTCGGAGCCGATCGCCGGCACGCTTGCCGCGCGCTATCTTGCCGCGCGCGGCATCCTCTTGCCCGCGCGCGAGCGCGCCCTGCGTTTCCATCCCAGCTGCTACTACCGCGATCTCGTGACGGGCGAGACGTCCGCCTTGCCCGCGTTGATAGCAGCCGTGACCGATCTCGACGGGCGCGTCACAGGCATCCAGCGCACATGGCTCGATCCAGCGGGTGCAGGGAAGGCGCATCTCGACGATCCCCGCCGCTCTCTTGGTCACCTGCTGGGCAACGGCATCTGGCTCGGCCTTCGGCCCGGTGCGCCCGTCCCGGTCATGGCCGCCGGCGAGGGTTTCGAGACGATGGCCTCGCTGCGCACCGTGATGCCGGTCCTGCCGGTAGCCGCCGCGACTTCGGCCAGCCACCTCGGCAGCCTGACCTTTCCGGCCGACTGCCGTCGCCTCTACATCGCGGCCGATGCGGATGCAGCCGGCCGGCACGGCATCCGGCGTCTCAGCCAGCGCGCAGGTGAGGCCGGCATCCAAGCACTGGTGCTTCGCCCGCGGCTCGGGGATTTCAACGACGATCTGCGCCAACTCGGCCCGACCCATCTCGCGGCGTGGCTCGGCGATCAGCTCGTTCCGGAGGATGCCCGCTCCTTCCTGCCGTCCGGATGATCGGTTCGGGCCGGCAAGCGGGCAGGGGCGCGGCGTCACGGCAAGGCTCGCGGGCATGGCTGGGTTCCACCGGAGAGGCCGCGCCCGCGGCCTGCCTGAGAGGCGATCCCTGCCACCCCCCGGTCACGGCCGCAACGGCTGCGCCGTCCTCCGCTTCGCTTCGGCCTGCGG
>JAMLJA010000031.1 GCA_023953905.1 Rhizobiaceae bacterium
AGCGGGTTGGGGATGGCGGCGACGCCGGCTTCCGCCATCAGCGGCAGCAGCTTCGAGACGTAATAGTTGTCCATCGAATGCATCGAGGTCAGGTGCGATCCGGCAACGCGGCCCCGAAGGCCGAGACGCCGCGTCTCAAAGGCGAGCTGCTCGATATGGCGCGACATCGGATCGTCGGTCTCGTCGCAATGCATGTCGACCATCAGGCCGCGCTCGGCGGCGATCTCGCACAGTTCGGTGACGGAGCGCGTGCCGTCGGCCATGGTACGCTCGAAATGCGGAATGCCGCCAACGACATCGACGCCCATGTCCAGCGCGCGGATGGTGTTCTGGCGCGCGGTCGGGTCGCGGTAGAACCCGTCCTGCGGGAAGGCGACGAGCTGCAGGTCGATATAGGGCGCGACCGTCTTCTTCACCTCCAGCAAGGCATCGACGCCGAGCAGCCGGTCGTCGCAGGTGTCGACATGGCTGCGGATCGCGAGCAGGCCCATCGAGACCGCCCAGTCGCAATAGGCGAGCGCGCGGTCGCGCACCTCCTCATAGGTCATCACCTGCTTCAACTCGCCCCAAAGCGCGATGCCTTCCAGCAGGAGGCCGGACCTGTTGATGCGCGGAATGCCGTAGCTGAGCGTCGCGTCCATATGGAAGTGCGGATCGACGAAGGGCGGCGAGACGAGATCGTCGGCGGCATCGATGACGCACCCGGCCTCGGCATCGATCTTCGGCTCGATCGCGGCGATCGTCTCGCCGCTGATGCCGATATCGGCAACGCGGCCATCCGGCAGGGTTCCGCCCTTGACGATCAGGTCAAAGCTCATCTTTCGCCTTTCTGGTAGGGGATCATCAGCGCCTTGGGATATGTCGCACGGCGCGCCACGAGCACAAGGGCCAGGATCGACAGGATATAGGGCAGCATCAGAAACACCTGGTAGGGCACGACGCCGCCGGAGAGTTGCTGAAGCCGGACCTGATAGGCGTCAAAGGCTGCGAACAGGATGGCCCCGATCAGCGCCTTGCCTGGCCGCCATGAGCCGAAAACGACCAGCGCTATGCAGATCCAGCCGCGACCGTTGATCATGTTGAAGAAGAACGAATTGAAAGCCGACATGGTGAGGAACGCGCCGCCGACCGCCATCAGTGCGCTGCCCGCCATTACGGCGCCCATGCGGATCGCGGTGACGGAAATACCTTGTGCTTCGACGGCGGATGGGTTTTCGCCGGCAGCGCGAATGGCAAGACCGAGCGGGGTCTTGTAGAGAACCCACGCCACCAGGACGACCGATACAAACGCCAGATAGGTCAAGGGCGTTTGCGAAAACAGCGCTTCGCCAATGATGGGAATGCGCGCAAGTCCCGGAATGGGAAGTGTCGCGAAGGGCTCGATTTTGGGAGGCGACGTCACTTCGGGCAGCGCCAGCCGATAGGTGAAATAGGTCAGGCTGGTTGCGAGCAGAGTGATGCCGATGCCGACGACGTGCTGTGACAAGCCAAGCGGCACGGTGAGTGTGGCATGCAGGAAGCCGAAGGCGGCTCCCGCAAGTGCCGCGATCAGTACACCCGTCCAGAGGTCGCCCCCGGAATAGACGGTGAACCAGCCGGCGAAGGCGCCGACGGTCATGATGCCCTCGATGCCCAGATTGAGCACGCCGGCGCGTTCGCAGATCAGTTCGCCCATCGTGGCGAAGATCAAGGGCGAGGCAATGCGGATCGCCGCCACCCAGAACGAGGCAGTGAACAGGATTTCCAGGGCCTCGGTCATTTCCACCTCACCCTGTAGCGTACGAGAAGCATGGCCGTGACCATGGTCAGCAGCGACGTCGCCACCATGACGTCGGCGATGTAGCTCGGCACGCCCGCGGATCGGCTCATGGCGTCCGCGCCGACGAAAACGCCTGCCACGAAGATTGCCGACGCCACCACGCCCAACGGGTTGAGCACGGCGAGCATGGCAACGACGATCCCGGTGTATCCAAAGCCCGGCGACAGATCGAGCGTCAGATTTCCCTTGAGACCCGCTACCTCCGAGAAGCCTGCAAGTGCGGCGAGACCGCCGGAGAGAAGTGCGGTTTTCATCAAGACGCGATTGACTGGAATCCCGAGAAAGCGGGCCCCCTCCGGATTGTGGCCAACAGCGCGCATCTCGTAGCCAAGAGTCGTCTTCTTCATGACAACCCACATGGCGACTGCAGCAACCACCGCAATGACGAAGCCATAATGCAGTCGGCGGCCGGTGACGATGCGCGGCAACCGGGCCTCGGCGATGAGTTTCTGCGACTGCGGCCAGCCGAGGCCCATCGGATCCTTGAGCACGCCCTCAAGCAACATTGATACGAACAGCAGCACGATGAAATTCAAGAGAAGCGTTGTGACCACCTCGTCAACGCCAAAGCGCGTCTTGAGCACGGCGGGACCGAGCAGCAACAAGGCGCCCGCCGCCATGACGGCGACCATGATGATCGGAATCAGCAGATAGGAAGGTAGCGGCAGCAGGCCCGTTCCGAGGACGACCGTCATCACCCCGCCCATATAGAGTTGCGCCTCCGCGCCGATGTTCCAGAGTTTCGCGCGAAAGGCCACTGCGACCGCAAGCCCCGTGAAAATGAGCGGAGTGGCGCGCGAAAGCGTTTCCATCAGTGCGAACTGCGAGCCTGCCGCACCTTTCGCGACCAGATAGAAGACCGAAAACGGCGATGCACCCGCAGCCAGCACGAGAAGCGAGGCAATGACTACGGTCGCCGCGACCGCTGCCAGCGGATACAGCAGGAGAATGCCGAGTGAAGGCGCGGGCTTTGGCTCAAGCCGCATGTGATGCCGCCTCCGCATGTCCGGCCATCAGTTCGCCGAGCTCCCGCACTGAGCGTTCACCCCGGCTGGAAGGTGTCGACAGTTTGCCCTTGCTTATCACCAGAATGCGATCCGAGAGCGCCAGTATTTCCTCCAGATCCTCGGATATCAGAAGGATGGCCGCGCCCCGGTCTCGAGCCGCCAGCAAGCGGTTGTGGACATAGGAGACTGCACCGACGTCAAGACCGCGCGTCGGTTGATTGGCCAAGATCACGATGGGATCCGGATCGAGCGCGCGTCCCAGAATGAGCTTCTGCATGTTGCCGCCGGATAGCAGCCTGATGCGCGCGTCTGGCGACGGGCATTTGACGTCATAATCATGGATGAGCTGCTCCGCGAAGTCTCGTGCGGCTTTCCAGTCGAGAAGTCCACGCTTGCTGAAGCGCTCGGAACGATAGCGCTCGCCAATGACATTCTCGGTGACGCTCATGTCTCCGATGCTCCCCACGGCGTGGCGATCTTCGGGAATACGAGCGATGCCGCTGGCCAGAGCCGTGCGCGGCGACCAATCGGACACAGTTTGTCCGCCGACGCTTATCGTCCCGCCTGAAGGGGCCTCGACGCCCGACATGACGGCAGCAAGTGCTGCCTGACCATTGCCCGATACACCCGCAAGGCCGGTGATTTCGCCGCCAGTCAAGGTCAGCGACACCCGGTCGAGGAACGCACCCGTGCCGCGCCGCGCAGTCGATACCTTGTCAAACACCAATAGCGGCGCGCCCGGCCGGGGCGGCGCAACCTGAGGCGGCGCGATTTCCTGACCGACCATCAAGGCGGCCAGCTCCTGACGATTTGTCTCAGCGGTTTTCCTCTCGCCGGACAGGCGGCCCGCGCGCAACACCAGAACGCGATCGCTTACCGCCATCACTTCATGCAGCTTGTGCGAGATGAAGATGATCGACAGACCATTCTGCACGAGCAGCTTTAATGTGCGGAAAAGGGCATCCGCCTCGGCTGGCGTGAGCACCGCCGTCGGCTCGTCCAGAATAAGGATGCGCGCATCCCTGTAGAGCGCCTTCAATATTTCCACGCGCTGGCGTTCGCCAACGGAGAGTGACGCCACAGTGGCGCGGGGATTGACAGAGAGCCCGAAATTTGTCGACAGATCGACGATGCGCTTACGAGCTGTGTGGTCGAGTTTCGGGCTGAACAGCCCTTGCGTTCCGAGCGTGATGTTCTCTTCGACCGTCATATTGTCGGCCAGCGTGAAGTGCTGATGCACCATCCCTATTCGCGCGTCGAGTGCAGCACGCGGATCGCCTGGCGGCAGCAGCTCGCCGAATGCCTCGACGGTCCCCTCATCGGCAACATAGTGGCCGAACAGAATGTTCATGAGGGTGGTCTTGCCCGCCCCGTTCTCGCCAAGCAGCGCGATCACCTCCCCGCGCGCGAGCTCGAACGAGATCGCGTCGTTTGCGGTCAGCGGCCCGAAACGCTTGGTGATGTCGGTGAGGCGAAGGACCGTTTCGACTTCTGTTGAGGCTTTTGGCGACATGCGTCCGAAATCCTGCAAGGGCGACGACGCGGCTCCCTGGGCCGAAAGGCGGATAGGGCAGCCAAGTTACACACCATCGAACGAGGAGCAGAGGTCGCGCCTCTGCTGCTCATTCGCACTTCCGGGCGCAAAGGCTTTCGTGCCAATGCGCTCCGGACTGGTGTGGATGGTCCGCGATCAGCTCGACTTCGGCTCGGAATCGTCGATCTCGACGGTAAACGAGCCGTCCTTGATCGCCTTTTCCTTTTCCGTGACCATTGCCTTGATCTCATCCGGAACCTTGCTGTCGAACGTGCCGAGAGGCGCAATGCTGCAGCCGCCCTCCTTCATGAAGGAATAGATGCCGTAGTCCTCGGCCTTGAATGTGCCGGCCTTGACCTGCGCGATGGCGTGATCGAGTGTCGGCTCGAAATGCCAGAGTGCGGATGCGACCACCGTTTCAGGATAGTCGGCCTGCGTGTCGATCACGTTGCCGATCGCCAGAACGCCCTTTTCCTTGGCGGCATCCGACACACCGAAGCGCTCCGCATAAAGCAGGTCGGCGCCTCCGTCGATCTGCGCGAATGCCGTTTCCTTGGCCTTTGGCGGATCGAACCAGGAGCCGATGAAGGAGACCTGGAACTTGGTGTCGGGGGCTACTTCCTTCACGCCTGCCATGAAAGCATTCATGAGGCGATTGACCTCCGGGATCGGATAGCCGCCCACCATGCCGATATTCTTCGATTTGGTCATCGCGCCTGCGATCAGGCCGGTCAGGTATGAGGCGTCCTGAATATAGTTGTCGAAAGTCGAGAAGTTCGGCAACGCATCGTCGGGCTTGAAGCTGGAACCCATCAGGAAGGCGACATCAGGGTAGTCTGCAGCGACGCTACGCGCGGCGTCTTCCACGCCAAAAACCTCGCCAAGGATCAGCTTGTTGCCTGCCTCGGCATATTCGCGCATGACGCGTTCATAGTCGGTGTTGGCGACGTTTTCGGTCGCCACATATTCGATATCGCCACGGTCCTTTGCCGTGTTGGCAGCCTGATGCAGCCGGCTGACCCATTGCTGTTCGAACGGCACAGTGTAGATCGCGGCAACTTTCAACTTTTCCTGGGCGAAGGCCCGTGTCGAGAAACCCCCGAGGGCAGCAAGAGCTGTCCCAGCACCTGCGGCCTTGAGCAAATTGCGGCGCGTGGGCGCGCCAAAACGCGTAATCGTGTTGCTTGGCATTCTGTCCACCTCTGATTGATACAGTTTCGGGGCTATCCCGTCTGTTTTTATCGTTTGGTCAACGTTAGAAGAATTCCGCGAGCCCGGCAATTGGCGGTTCGGCCAATCTCCCGGAATCTTGGCGCGCCAACAGCACGCCCAGTCTGGCTGCGCCGTCAGGCGTTGCCGATGAGTACACCGGCGGCAAAAACCAGCGCACCTCCGAGAACCACCTGGAAGGCGGCACGCAGAAATGGCGTCTCCATGTACCTGTTCTGAATGAACGCAATGGCCCAAAGCTCGAAGAACACCACGACGCCTGCTATAATGGTCGCCGTCCAGAAATTCGTGATCAGATAAGGCAACGCGTGACCCAGACCGCCCAGCGCAGTCATGATTCCGGACGCCAGCCCTCGTTTGATCGGAGAGCCTCGCCCCGATAGCTTGCCGTCGTCATGCGCGGCTTCCGTAAAGCCCATCGAAATACCGGCGCCGACGGATGCGGAGAGGCCGACGAGGAAGGTCTGCCACGTATCCTGGGTCGCAAATGCGGCGGCGAATATCGGCGCCAGCGTCGACACGGAACCATCCATGAGCCCCGCCAGACCCGGCTGCACGAAGGTCAGGATGAACTGGCGGCGCTCGGCAAAACCCTCCTCGGCTTGCGCGGAGTCCGGGACATTCTCGGAGACGAGCCGACGGGCGAGCGACTCATGCCCCTTTTCCGCCGCGGCGAGGTCGCCCAGCAGCTTCCTGGTCGAGGCATCCGTGGTGCGGGCGAGCGCGGCAACGTAGAATCGCTCCGCCTGCTGCTCCATCGCCTCGGCCTGTGCACGCACATGCTCGATGCCCAGCGGGTGGACCAGCCAATCCGGCTTGCGCTCGTAAAAGCCGCGCACATGTTCGCGCCGGATCAGCGGGATTCGATCGCCGAACCGTTGACGGTGCCGTTCGATCAGGCTTGCGCGGTGCTGGTCTTCTTCTTCCGCCATCCCGTCAAAGACTTTTGCCGAATGCGGAAATGTCTCGCGCAATCCATCGGCATAGGCGCGGTAGATTCGGGCATCGTCCTCTTCGGATGAGATGGCAAGGGCGAGCATCTCCTGTTCGCTGAGAGAATCGAAAGACCGTCGACCGAAGCCAAACATGCGAGACAACATCCGATTGCTCCAGATTAGAATGATTCTAATTTAGGCTTCGATTCTTGCTCGGTCAACGGCGTGTGTCGCGAACGATAAGCTCATCAAGTCGCTTGGATAGCGGCGATACTCGTCCATTGGACGCGGGCACGAAACATATGCCGAAAGCCGATCGCAGTTGCCCGCAGGTGCAGGTCACAGTCTCGCGATGAGACGATGCACCCCAGGTTTTGCTCAGCCGAAGCGGCTGGCTGATCGCGTCATCGCGCAAGGCTCACTTGCCTTGAACAGCCTCGCGCCCCGAAACACGGTCAATGGATATGCGAAAGAAGACATGGGACGGACGACCGGGCAAAGGCTCATCCACCGGCTTGAGCGTACCAGGCTCCCACCAGTTGGCGTGGCGGCTCAGCACTGACCAGGCGTGATCTCGCTCCACCTTGTGGCCCACGCGGTCCGGCAATTCCTCGTAGCGCCCCTCGGCGATGGCGCTGCGCCACTCCGCTCCGTCCTTGTGCTGCTCGACCAGCACACTCACAAACGGGTTGGCCCGCATGAACTCGATCTTCTTGCCGGGAAGTGAGAAGGCATAGAGATGGTTGTCGGAATGGGCATAGTGAATCGGCACGACATAGGGCCTGTTATCGACACAACAGGCGAGCCGACCCACCCTGTTCTCTTCAAGAACATTGGTGCATTCGAGTGCGTTGAGCGAGCGAATCCACATCGATTGGTCCTCCATGGCACGCGCCGCGCTCAGCGACGCGAGCGGCTCTCATTCAAGCGCGGCTGGTCGCGTCAGCGCGCCATCAAAACCGGAACCGGCGCTTTCGACAGCATGGAACGCGTGACACCGCCAAAGATCAACTGCCTCAGTCTTGCATGACCATATCCACCCATGACGATCAGTTCCGCTGCCATGTCGACGGCGTGGCGGCAAAGCACCTCGCTTGCCGTCCTGCCCGAAAGCGGCAGACGCACGACATTCACCTTAACGCCATGACGCGCGAGGAAGGTGGCCGCATCCGCGCCGGGCTCGTCACCCTGTCCAAATGCCGCGCCCTCCTCGGGATCAACCATGACGAGATCCACGGCGTCTGCCGCGACCAACATATCAAGCGCTTCGCGCACCGCGCGGGCAGCCTCCAGACCCGTGTCCCACGCGACCATGACGCGTGACGGCGTCAACGTAACCTTCTTGCCCGCCGGTACGAGCAACACGGGCTTTCCGGACGAAAACAACGCACCCTCAATGACTTCCGACTTGTGCTCGCCACCACTCATCATATCCGGTCCAACAACCGTGAGATCGGCGTAGCGGCCGCGCAAACCAACAGTTCCGGAGATCGACGCGGATTCCTCGTAGGCGCTGATCACATCGCCCGAGATTTCGCGCGCCGACAAAAGCGCTTCCGTGCTCGTGTTGCGCTCGTTCAGCTTTTCTTCATATTCGCGGCGGGTCTGGACCCAGAGGTCTGGAACCATTCCGAACTGATCGGCGGCTCCAGGCAGGCTCGCCGCGACGATAAGCACGGAGAGGTGTGCGCCACATGTCGCGCACAGGTCGGCGGCGTGTTTGATGTCGTCGTCCGTCTGCTCCGCGCCAATAACAGACAATATAGTTTTGAAGGCCATTTCACTTCTCCTATCGCGACCCAGCATAGTGCCTGAATGATCACGATGCCATGTCGCTAAGTACCTGCCATTTGACGATTTCGACGTTGCGCAGACCCTGCAGCTTGATCACACCCGACTGCTTCAGCTTGGTAAAGGCGCGCGAAACCGTTTCAATCGTCAGCCCGAGATAATCTCCTATGTCTGTCCTGGACATCGGGAGTTCAATCAGCCGCAGCCCGCCCTGACGTTCCGACATTTCAGTTAGAAAGACTGCAATGCGTTCAACCGCGTTCTGGCGACCGAGGACCAGCATGTGTTCCTGCGCCCGCACCAGCACTTGAAGCGCCAGTGGAAGCAACTCGCTGGCGAGATTGGCTCCGTGCGCCTTACGCAGCACCTGAATGCCCGTGGCGTTGATTGCTTCGGCAAAGAAATGATGGGTGTCGTCGGCCTCAAAGCCAAACGTCTCACCGGCGAGATAGAAAGCCGAAATCTGGCGGCGGCCATCGGCAAGAAGGCGGTAGACGCGAACCGCTCCGAACTCGACCCTGTAGAGGCTTCCGCAACGTTCGCCCTGGGCATAGATTTCCTCGCCAGGCGCAAAAAATGCGAGCGGCGCGGGCGCCATGCGATCAGCCTGTTGATGAAAGGCGGTAAGGTGAATTGTCATGGCCGTCTCCGATCGCGTGCTCATGGCAGAGCAATCGCGCAAATCGGGCCTGGCCGAAATTCGGTTTTATCCTAAGGGATATTACGTAGTCAGCTCGCCTATCGGCGCGACCGAGGCGAGAACAGCATCGACCAGAAGCTCGCCGAGATAGGGCTTGGTCAGAATTCGCGCCATCGGCAGCGGCGGCAATTTCCGGGATTCGCTTGTCAGCAGCAGCAGCGGCATACCGGTGTTCTGCAATGCTTCCACGTCGTCCCGCAGGTCCACAACAGCCTTGTCGTCAACAACTGCGCAAGCCGCACATGGGAACATCTTCGAACTCGCCGCTTTTGCAATTGTCTCATAGGCGCTCACACGAAATCCCTCGGCCTCGAGCGCGAACTCAAGCGAGTGACGAAATGCGCTGTCGGGCGCAACGACGAGAACCAGAGCAGGCTGGCGCAACTAACATCCTCCGAACGTCCGCCGGAAGATAAACAGACACACGGTACCCGCCTTGCGCCAAATCAAAATGATGCGGAAATGTCAGGCCTTTTCGCTATCGCTGGCAAGCGTCATGCGCACCAACTCCGGCAGGCTGCGCGCCTGCATCTTCGACATCACGCTGGCCCTGTGCACCTCGACGGTGCGAGGACTGATGTTGAGATTAAAGGCGATTGTCTTGTTCGGGAGGCCGGCGACGACCGCCGTCATGACCTGCCGCTCGCGTTCGCTCAACTGATCGATTCGGCAGCGGATCGCCACGGCGTCGTCCACGGCAGACGAGGCCTCCGGTATCCGTTCAGCGGCTCGTTGTATGCTCTCGATCAACCGTTCATCGTCGAAGGGTTTCTCGATAAAGTCCAGCGCTCCCGCCTTCATTGCTGCCACCGCCATTGGGACATCGCCATGACCGGTAATGACAATTGCAGGCATGAGTGCGTCCGCCGCGGCAAGTTTCGACAGCAGATCTACTCCGCTCATGTCCGGCATGCGCAGGTCCGTGATGAGGCATCCCTTTGGCAGGGTGCCTGCAATGTCCAAAAAGGCGGATGCCGACTCATGCACGCGAACAGTGAATCCCGCCATGGTCAGCAGGAAGGCCAGCGACTTGCGAACAGGCTCCTCGTCATCGACAATATGAACGACATACTCACCGATCTGCATTCTTCAATCCGTCTTCACCGGTTACCGCCAGCCTTTCAACGAGGGGAAGCGAGAATCTGAAGGTTGCACCACCCGACGCGTTCCTGACAGCCGACAAATCGCCGCCATGCGCCTCGATGATGCGCCGCGATATCGACAGTCCGATGCCCATGCCTCCGGCCTTGCTGCTCACAAAGGGCTTGAAGAGCTCTGGCGCAATCTCGTCGGATACTCCAGGACCCGTGTCCGAGACTTCCACAAGAACGACGCTGTCTCCGGGCCGTGAGGTGCGGACGACCAGTTCGCGCCGCTCGCTGTCGCGCATCGCCTCCATCGCATTTCGCATGAGGTTCGTCAGAACCTGCTGGATCTGAATCCGATCCACCAGAACCGTGCCATTTCCACCGACAAACTCGAATACCGATCGGATGCCCAGTTCGCGCGATCCAACCAGCGCCAACGCGCCGGCCTCCTCGATGAGATTTCTGATGTCCTCGGCCGTCTTTTCCGTCTCGCCGCGCGTCACGAATTCCCGCAGATGACGGATGATGCCGCCTGCACGCAGGGACTGCTTGGACATTTCTTCCAGCGCATCTTTCATGCGCGCCGCGACGGATCCATCCAATTCGCGCAGAAGGCGCACACAGCCCTGCGCATAGTTTGATATCGCGGCGAGCGGCTGATTGAGTTCATGCGCCAGCGTGGAGGCCATCTCGCCCAACTCGTTGAGGCGCGCAAGCCTCGCAAGCTCGCTCTGGACCTCCTGCAATCGCGCTTCGGATAGCTGCCTTTCGGTGAGATCTCGAATGAACCCGGTAAAAAACACCCGGTCGCCCGATCGGGTTTCACCGACTGCAAGCTTCATGGGAAATGTAGAGCCATCCTTGCGGCGTCCCACCACGACGCGATCCAGGCCGATGATACGAGGCTCGCGGGTAGAAAGGTACCGATGGATGTAGTCGTCATGTTCGCCATGATAGGGCTCGGGCATCAGTATGTGCACGTTGCGCCCGACGGCTTCCTCCTCGCTGTAACCGAACTGGCGAACGGCGGCTGCGCTGAAGGACACAATCACGCCATTGGCATCGATGACCACCGTAGCGTCCGGCACGGTATCGAGAATCGAGCGCAGATGTGCTTCTCGCGCCCGCAATATGTCCTGGGTCCTGTCGAGGACTGCCCGGCTTCGGTGAAGCTGCCCCCCTACCCACGCGATCAACAGGCCGCTGAGTAACAGAAGCGCGGCAAGGCTCGCGGAGAGCCACGACAAACTGCCCAGATAGAACGCAGCAATTGCCGACAGGCAGGCAGCCGTGAGACCGGGCGCGAAACCTCCCGCCAATGAGACAACGGCGCTTGCGATGACGAAAAGAAGCAGCGTTGCGCCCGATGCCTGGCTCTCTGCGACCGAGATTCCGAAAGCAAGGACGATTGCAACTAGTAGAATTGCGAGCGCATGTCCGCGCTTGCCCTCGAAACGGTCAAAAACAAAGGTCTGCAAGAATGCTTCGCGCGTGCCGGACATGTTCCGTCAACTCTGGAGTATCGAAGCAAATGGGAAAAAACGACAGCACGCGTCAAGGAGAATTAAGTATCGCGGCGGCCTGTCGGTGCGTGCAGCGTTGGAAAACTAGCGGCCCTCGCGGCCAAGACGCCGCATGCTGTCAATCCATTTGCGGCGTCTGGCGTCGCCTGCCGCCTCGACCATCCCAAAGAATGTCTGACGAACGGGGCGAATGCCGACGAAGTTGAGGATGTTGCGGCGCATGCCAGCAGTACCATGAGCAAGATACCAGAATCTGTAGATCAGCGCCGGCATGCCCATGGTAACGACCATGCGCGCCGAGCGACCGCCCAGAAGACCGCCGGCAATCGTTTTGTTCCCGTCCTCAGGATAGGCAAAGGCGCCCCCGGGGCGCATCACCTGTTCAAGGAAGGCTTTCAAAAGCGCTGGCATCGTTCCCAGCCACAGTGGAAAGAAGAAAACGATATGCTCGGCATTGTGGATCGCCTCAATGGCCGACTGGATGCCTGGATTGGTGGGAGGCTGCGAGAATTCGCCGGCACTGCGGAGAAACGGAAAGTCATTGCGCGCGATGTCTATCCGTCGGACCTCATGGCCCGAAGTCCTGGCCCCTTGTTCATACGCGTCGGCCAGCACCCGGCACAACCGCATCGGGTCACTGTCAGGATGACCAATGATCACAAGGATACGGCGCGCCATCCACAATCTCCGCTTTCCTGCACCAACATTAGTTGCATCAAAACGTCGCTGCCTTGACTTGGCGCAAGGCGCTGGCAGCCGATTGCCCCGCAACGCCTCACGCACCTCAATCCATTATAGAAGCGCTCAAGTCCGCGTTTGATCGAGATCAAGGCGGCGGCACACCACCCCTCGCAACATGTCGTCGATAGGGCTTTGGAGAAGGCGTTTTCATGCCTGCCAGCAGTCGATATCCCGCAGAAACCTGACAGAATAGCCCGGCCCGGCTGTTCGGAGGAGCAGGAGGCGGGCCATAATGGCCGACGCTTGCGGGACAGCGGGGCGCGCGTGAACCGAGCGCCCCGCATCCTTCTGCCAAAAATGGGAGAGACATCTTGAAACTACATGCCTTCGCGCCTCTGGCCACCTATCCCGAAGCAAACAGCGAGACCTCGGCAGCACATCTCGTATCCGCAGCAGCGGCGCTCGATGCCAAGCTCCATGTCCTTGCCCTCAACGCCCAAATTCCCGACGTCTCGAACGCCCTGTCGAAGTTCCTGCTCGACACGCCACGCATGGTGAGAGAGGCGGAGGCGGAAAGCCGCGATCGCGGCGAACATCTCCTTGGGATCGTTCGTGACAAGGCGCAGGCCCTTTCCGTCGCCTGCGAAACCGACAGCATCGCCGCGCCGATTACCAGTACCGGGGAGATAGCTGGGCGACGGGCGCGCTACTTCGACCTCACCCTGCTAGGTTGGGAGGCGGAGAACGCCACGTCGCGGGCGATGGCAGAGTCCGTCATATTCGAGTGCGGCCGACCCGTCCTGCTTTTGCCTGAACTGTCGGATGTTGGCTCTTTCGACCATGTTGCGATCGCCTGGGACGGCAGTCAGGTTGCCGCACGCGCCGTGGCCGATGCCCGCATCTTTCTGGAGCGCGCGACCCGCATTTCGGTGCTGACCGTGGTGGATGAAAAACCTCTCGACGAGAGCGGTATCGGCGAAAAGCTCGCCGCAGCGCTACTCGACCATAATCTCCCGGCCCAATCGGTCGCGCTCGAGGCGGAGGATTGCCCTATCGCCGAAACGCTTCAACAGGAGGCCATCAGGCGCGGCTGCAAGCTGTTGGTGATGGGCGGATATGGTCATTCGCGCATGCGCGACTTCGTGCTTGGCGGTGCGACGGAAGGCGTTCTGAGCGATCTGCTGATGCCAGTCCTTCTGTCTCACTGATTGCAGCGGGTGTCCCCATCTTTCCGCCATCCCCGTCGATCAGGCAGGGCGTCGCAGCGCACCGCGCGCCTGCTCGAGATTCACAGGCTGATCTGGAATGGTGACGGCGAACACGGTGCGGCCGCCAACACTTTCGACAAGCTCGACGGAACCGCCATGAGCGCGCGCAAGTTCGTTGGCAATGGCCAGTCCGAGCCCCGTCCCGCCAGAGCGGGCGGACCCCCGAAACGGAGCAAACAGGTTGGCGCGCGCCTTGGCGGGCAGACCGGGACCCGTATCGGTGACCAGAATTCTGCTGACGCTTCCCCGGCGCTCGGCAGCAACGGTGAGGCGGCGCACGACGACGCCGTCCGACTCGCCCGCCATCGCCTGCACCGCGTTGCGGCAAATGTTGGACAGGACACGGAACAGTTGCTCGGCGTCGGCGTCAATTTCGAATGAGGGATCAACGGCATTGACGAACTCGATGCCTGATGCCTCGGCTCCGACCACGTCTCCCACTTCCTCGACGAGATGATACAGCATCAGCCTGCGACGCGCAGGCGCGGGCTCCTGAGTACGGCCATAGGCAAGGACGCCGCTTGAATAGGCAACGGCGCGGTCGAGCGTGCGCACGAGCTTCGGCACCAGGGACTGCACGGCGGGATCGTCGATCGTCTGCAGCCTGTCCGAGAGCAGTTGCGCCGACGATAAGATGTTGCGCATGTCGTGATTGATCTTCGAGACGGCCAGCCCGAGATCGGCGAGATGCTTCTGTTCGGCGAGCATCTTCTGCAGGCTGGCCTGCATGTCCGCCAGTTCCTGTTCGGCCACGCCTATCTCGTCCGTGCGATCTTCAGGTGTGATCACATTGCCGGGCCGGTCGGGTGCGCGCGAGAAGTCGAGCATGGAGCGCGTCATGTTTCGGATCGGTCCGATCATGATGCGGTCGATCGCGGTGTAGACAAGCACCGCCGTAAAGACAGAGATCAGAAGAGAGACGATCGCCACGTTCCATGAATAGACGAACATCGCCCGGCGCAGCCGCCAGTCTGGCATCACAAGTTCGAAAACCTTGTCACTGTCGCCGACCGTTCCGTAAACCCTCATCATGCGCTTGCCACCGGCAAGCATAGTGTCCAAGGCGGGTATGATCGCGTTCACCAGAGATGTCTGACGAAGGTCAATATGCTCGTCGACCTCCTTTGGCATTTCAGAGACCGCGAGCAGCCGGGAAACGCCATCTTCATCGCGCACTGCGATCGCTTTGGCGCCGATGGCCATCAGAACGTCGTTTTGAAGGGTCGGAGGTGATGACGAAGCGTCATTCTGGAGCAGGACGATGCTGACGGCAGCGGCAGTAGAGAGCCTCTCCTCGAGCCAGTTGATCCTGAAATTGGCGATAGACGGCACGAAAATCAGAATTTCGGCGACCATCACGAAGATGACCGTGAGCACCAGCAGCTTGGCCGATAGTCCACGCGCAAGCGGCACTGCCGGGCGCGCGCCAGCCTCAACAATGTCGGCGTCCGTCGACGGACTTGCGTCCATTTTTCTCTCTTGCTCCGTCGCGGGAGCTGGCTCCGCACGTTCGCCCGCCATGTCCCAGCAATAGGACAAAGCACATGATTTGCCAAACCCGCCTAAGGGTCAAAAGCGTCGGTTTTTCAACGCAGGCAGCTGAAAACGGGGGGATACCACCGGAATTGACTTCCTCAGGCCTTCTCCCTATAAGCCGCCGCACGTTCGGACCGTCGGTTCCGGCGCGATTTTGTCGTGTCGGCTGGGTCCGGGCCTAGCTCCTGTTTATCGGAAACAGAATCAAGAAGGGCCGCACACCGCGGTATAAAATAAATGAAGCGCACCTACCAACCCTCCAAGCTTGTTCGCAAGCGTCGTCACGGCTTCCGCGCACGCATGGCAACCACCGGCGGTCGTGCCGTCGTTGCCGCTCGCCGCAACCGTGGCCGCAAGCGCCTCTCCGCGTAAGAGGTTCCGCTTTTGCCGGATACCGGCAAATCCAAGTGCCGGCCGCTCGCGCGGCTCGGCACTCGGGCCGAATTCCTGGCTGCCCGAAACGGCGAGAAGCGTCGTGGGCGGCTGTTCCTGCTGGAAGTGCTGGATCGTCATGAAGAGGGCGGTCCCCGTGTCGGATACACCGTCACGAAGAAAGTCGGCAATGCCGTCGTTCGAAACAGGGTAAGAAGGCGACTCCGCGAAGCAGTGCGCCTTCATGCCGCCGCTGACATGGTGCCGGGAACGGACTATGTCATCGTCGGGCGCAGGGAGATTGTCTCCGCGCCCTTTGCCGATATTGCGGCGGAACTCTCTCGGCGCATCCGCAGCCGCCGTTAGCGCAGAGACAAGATCATGATGGAAAAAAACCGCAACTTCTTCATCACCATCGCGCTGTCGGTGCTGATCCTGACCTTGTGGCAGGTTTTCTATATGAATCCGCGCATTGAGCGGCAAAGAGAGCTGGCGCAGATCGAAGCCGATCGCGCGGCGCAGCAAAATCCGGGGCAGACGACTAACAACATACCGACGACGCCCGTTGCGCCCGGAACATCGGTTCCCGGCACCGATGGCGCGACTGTCGAGAACCGCGCACAGGCAATCGCGGCGTCGCCGCGCGTTGAGATCGATACGCCGAGCATTGCCGGCACGATCAACCTCAAGGGCGGGCGCATCGATGATGTCAAGCTCAAGGGCTATCACCTGACCGTCGACAAGGATTCGCCGAATATCGAATTGCTCAATCCGTCGATGCTACCCAACGGTTTCTATGCGGAAATCGGCTATGTCGGCGACGCGGATAGCGGCGCAATGCCCGGTCCGGACACGCTGTGGAGCGTCGAAGGCAACCCTGTGCTGACCCCGACGACGCCCGTCGTGCTGACCTATTCCAACGACAAGGGCGTGACATTCAAGCGTCAGGTGTCTGTCGATGCGAACTACATGTTCACGCTGACCGACACGGTCACCAATGCAGGCTCTGCCCCGGTTTCGCTCAACAATTACGGTCGCGTTACCCGCTTCGACAAGCCGACGCACGCTTCCATCTATGTTCTGCATGAAGGCCTCATCGGCGTCACCGGCGAGGAAGGCCTGGAAGAGATCAAGTATTCCAAGATCGAGGACGAAAAGAGCGTCGTCCCCGGCAAGTCGACAGATGGCTGGCTCGGTATCACCGACAAATATTGGGCTCTGGCGTTGGTGCCGTCCGGCAAGCAGCCCTTTCAGCCCCGCTACAGCTATCTGGAGGACGGTCGCACCCGCTACCAGTCAGACTTCCTGACCGATACGATCACCGTCGCGCCGGGCGCTTCCGAAACCTTGGAGACGCTTGTTTTTGCCGGCGCCAAGGAAGTCGCCAAGGTTCAGGCTTATGAAACGGATCGCAATATCCGCCAGTTCGACCTGCTGATCGACTGGGGATGGTTCTATTTCATCACCAAGCCGATGTTCTTTCTCATCGACTGGTTCTTCAAGCTATTTGGAAACTTCGGTCTCGCCATTCTGGCGACCACCGTCGTCGTCAAGGCTATATTCTTCCCGCTTGCCAACAAGTCCTACGCTTCGATGGCCAACATGAAGAAGGTCCAGCCGAAGCTGCTCGAAATCCGCGAGAAGTATGCGGATGACAAGATGAAGCAGCAGCAGGCCATGATGGAGCTCTACAAAACCGAGAAGATCAATCCGATTGCGGGTTGCTGGCCTGTCTTGCTTCAGATCCCCGTGTTCTTCGCGCTCTATAAGGTTCTCTATGTCACCATCGAGATGCGGCATGCGCCGTTCTTCGGGTGGATTCAGGATCTTGCGGCACCCGACCCGACATCATTGTTCAACCTGTTCGGCCTGCTTCCGTTCATGGTCCCGCAATATCTGCATATCGGCGTGTGGCCGCTGATCATGGGTGTGACCATGTTCCTGCAGATGCGCATGAACCCGACCCCGCCCGATCCGACGCAGGCGATGATCTTTAACTGGATGCCGGTCGTCTTCACCTTCATGCTGTCCTCGTTTCCGGCGGGCCTCGTCATTTACTGGGCCTGGAACAACACGCTTTCCGTGATCCAGCAGGGCATCATCATGAAGCGCCAGGGCGCCAAGATCGAGCTCTGGGACAATCTTGCGAGCATGTTCAAGCGAAAGCCAAAACCGGCTGAATAGCGCTCCGACGAACCCGGATACTGCGTTGCCGCGCCGGTCGCGTGCGGCGACAAAGGTCTGTACTACCGCTACAATCAGGAAGCTGCAGGCTTCCAGCGAGGTTCGCCGGGCCTCTGGCACATTTCAGACGGGGACGAGGCCTTGAGCACACAAGACGTGACAGCCGCGCTTTTCGAGCGCCCTTGGGTCTTCATTCGCGGCGTGCCCTCGATGAAGTTCCTGCCCCCCGAGGGACCTCCGGAGGTGGCCTTCGCAGGTCGTTCCAATGTCGGCAAATCATCACTGATCAATGCGCTGGTTGCCCAGAAAGGTCTGGCGCGCACGTCCAACACTCCCGGTCGCACGCAGGAACTGAACTACTTCGTGCCGGACGGTTTTTCGGGCGAAGCCGGCGATCTTCCGCCTGTCGCCCTGGTCGACATGCCGGGTTACGGATACGCTCAAGCCCCAAAGGACCAGGTCGATGAATGGACTCGGCTGATTTTCGATTATCTGCGCGGGCGTGTGACGCTCAAGCGGGTCTATGTGCTCATCGACGCGCGACACGGCGTCAAGAAAAACGATGAGGAAGTGCTGTCTCTGCTCGACAAGGCCGCCGTCTCCTATCAGATCGTCTTGACCAAGTCGGACAAGATTAAGGCTGCCGGGCTTCCGCGCCTCGTCCAGGAGACGCTGGACAAGATCCGCAAGCGACCTGCGGCCTTTCCCGAGGTTTTGATGACGTCGTCTGAGAAGGCGCGCGGCATTGCTGAACTGCGGGAAGCGATCGCGATGGCAGTTACGGGCAACTAGAGCATCCGGATGCGGCGCGCGAAAGCGCGGATCGGCTATGTGGAGCCGCCAGAGGCTGAGCGCTTCGCCGGGCACGAGTACGGCGAAGCGCCAGCGCGCGGCGCGAAAGATGCGGACCCACCTTTCGCACTGCGCGCCAGTGTTCGAGACGCGCGAAACGCGCCCCGACAATTCCAGGCTTTACATCTTCGGCAGAAGAACCTTGTCGATGACGTGAATGACGCCATTGGACTGCTCGACATCAGCGATCGTTACATTGGCCACAGTGCCGTTCTCGTCGGTCAAGGTGATCTTTCCGTTGTCGTCCTTGGCTGTCCAGGTGCAACCGCCAACGGTCTTGACCGGATGCATGCCGCCGTCATCCTTCACCATCTTGGCGATGTCGGTCGACATGGCCTTGGCGCCCACCACATGGCAGGTCAGGATTTTTGTTAGCTGGTCCTTGTTCTCCGGCTTGAGAAGCGTCTCGACCGTACCTGCCGGAAGCGCCTCGAAGGCCTCGTTGGTTGGCGCGAATACGGTGAACGGTCCGGGACCCTGGAGGGTTTCGACCAGACCGGCAGCCTTCACGGCGGCAACAAGCGTGGTGTGATCCTTGGAGTTCACGGCATTCTCGACGATGTTCTTGTCGGCATACATAGCTGCGCCACCAACCATCGGGTTTTCGGCGTAGGCGAGTGTCGAGAAAGCAGTCGCGGCAAACGCACCGGCGATGAGCGTGGAAACAATCTTGTTCATTTATCTGGCTCCCTTTGATTTTCTTCCCATCGGGTGGGACATCAGGAGCTACGAAAGGCGGCAAGCAAGAGTTTCAAAAAAGAATGTCGATCCTGCTCATTCTCCATCCCGCTCATGTTTCCGGATGGTGCCGGAAACCGGCCATTGCCGCGGTCAGATCGACTTCAGGTCGCCAGCTGCCACCACCGGACCCGTGGGCTGGCCCGTAGGAGAGCCGCCAAGCGGCTCGAGGCTGATGGCAAGCACCGCTCCGGCTGCCAGCTTTGCCTTCAATTCCGGCGTAATCCTTATGGAAATCATTTCCCCGGAAGGAATCACCCCCATGGATACAGGTGCATTGGTGCCTTCGATCATCCACAACTCGAAGTCCTGATCGGCGGCCTTGGCACCGGAGATATGTGCGAGCGCGATCTTCCCGTCATGCTGATCGTACATGGCGGCGTAGCGAACGTCGCTCGCCTCTGCGGCGAGCGTAGCCATATACCGCGCATCCGTTGTTTCAGCCGGCTGCCTCAAGACCGGCACGGCGACAGCAATCGCCAGAGCTGCGGCGGTTGCGGCAGTCAGCCCGCGCCAGAATGCGAGGCTGGACCACCAGGATCCGCCGGAAGCAGTCGAAGGTGTCGGTATAGCAGTCGAGCTGAAAAGCCTGGCGTCTATCGCACGCTTGACGTGTGCAGGCGGTTCGATTGACGCGTAAGCACCGGCAAGCGGCGCGAGACTGACTTCCCAATTGTCGACCGCGCGTGCAAACGCGGGATCCGTCTCGAGGCGGCGCGCAGTGTCCTCGCGCTCCTTCTGGTCAAGGACGCCCAGAACATATTCGGCGGCCAGCAGATCGCCGTCGCCACGTTCGGGCATATCTTCATCCTCAGGCTTCATCGCTCCAGACATTCTCTCAATTTCAAGAGGCTGCGCCGCAGCCATGTTCGCATCGTATTGAGCGGCACACCATGCCGTTCGGCAAGTTCCGCGTAGCTATCACCCGCAAGATACGCACCGCGTACGGCTGCCGCGCGATCATCGTCGAGTTCCTGAAGGCAATTGTTCAGCTGCCCCACTTCACCACTTGCAACCACAAGGCTCTCGGGATCGGGAGCCGTATCGGCAATGTCCACTGCCTCGTCTATATCGGCCGTCGGCCGACGCCGTTGCCTCAGCCGGTCGATCGAATGGTTCCTGGCCACTGCGACCAACCACGAGATCGGGCTGAGATCCGAGATCGCGAAACGGTCGGCCTTGTTCCATATCTTGACATAGACCTCCTGCAAGGCTTCCTCGGCCTCCGGCCTGTTGCTCAAGACACGCAGGCAGACGCCAAAGAGTTTCGCGCTGGTCTGGCGATAGAGTGCATCAAAAGCCGCGCGATCCTTCATGGACACGCGTATGATCAGTTTTGTGATGTCCTGTGGCGCCGTCTGCATACGTCCGCAATCATCGATCGTGTTGGATCCAGGCATTCTGCCCTGATCATCCGAATGATCGGTATACGTCACCGGACGCTTGGCGGTTCACCAACGGCAACCGGCGTCGCCCGCTTTCATGGGTTTGATCGAAGAATATTGCTCCGCCCGGCACTTCCCGATAAGACGCGGCAAAGTTCCGAACACAGCCGGGAAGACTGGACATATGACGACGGACGCCGCCAAATCCGCCGAAGCTGAAGCGCAAGCCGCGCTCCTATCGCGCGCCCTGCCCTATATGCAGCGCTACGAGAACAAGACCGTGGTCGTCAAATATGGCGGACATGCCATGGGCAATATCGAGCTCGGCCAGGCCTTCGCGCGCGACATCGCATTGCTCAAACAATCGGGCGTCAACCCTATCGTCGTGCACGGCGGCGGACCACAGATCGGCGCAATGCTCACCAAGATGGGGATCGAATCGAAATTCGAGGGCGGACTTCGCGTCACAGACCAGAAAACGGTCGAGATCGTCGAGATGGTTCTGGCAGGCTCGATCAACAAGGAAATCGTGGCGCTCATCAATGCCGAAGGCGAATGGGCCATCGGGTTGTGCGGCAAGGATGGGAACATGGTGTTCGCGCAGAAAGCGCGAAAGACCATGATCGACCCGGATTCCAATATCGAAAGAGTGCTCGATCTCGGTTTCGTCGGAGAGCCTGTCGAGGTCGACCGCACATTGCTGGATCTGCTGGCCCGCTCGGAGATGATACCCGTCATTGCCCCGGTTGCCCCCGGCCGCGACGGCCACACCTACAACATCAACGCCGACACCTTCGCTGGCGCGATTGCGGGCGCCGTGCGTGCGACGCGATTGCTGTTCCTGACCGATGTGCCCGGCGTGCTCGACAAGGACAAGAATTTGATCGACGAGCTGACGGTCTCGGATGCACGCGCGCTGATAAAGGACGGCACCATTTCAGGCGGCATGATCCCCAAGGTCGAAACCTGCATCGAGGCGATCGAACGCGGTGTCGAGGGTGTCGTCATCTTGAACGGCAAGACCCCGCATGCGGTGCTGCTTGAACTGTTCACGGAGCATGGAGCCGGCACGCTCATCGTGCCATGAACAAGTTACCATGATCCGGGTACCATAATTAGGGAGGGCGCGAGGCGCCCACCCTCACCTGCTCAGAGAAGCCGTGCCTGTTGTGCTGCGACCCGCAGGTCAACGCGTGGGCGGGGGCCGATCTGCTGAATGACCAGCCCCGCCGCCAGCGAGCCCAGTCTTCCGCAATCGTCCAGCGCTCGCCCGCTGGTGTAGCCGAACAGGAAGCCTGCGGCATAGAGGTCGCCAGCGCCAGTGGTATCGACCAGCTTCTCGATCTCGATCGCGTCCACCTTCAATGTCTCGGACGGAGAGATGATGACCGAGCCGAGCTCGGATCTCGTCACGGCCGCCAGCTTGCAATCCTGCCGGATCGCTTCCAGCCCGGCATCAAAGGACGACGTCTGGTAAAGTGCCTTGAGCTCGCTCTCATTGGCGAACACGATGTCGACCGTGCCGGAGCGCATCAGGTCGAGAAATTCCTCGCGATAGCGATCGACGCAGAAAGAATCCGACAAGGTCATCGACACTTCGCGGCCGGCGGAATGCGCATGTTTCGCGGCCAGCCTGATCGCTTCCTTCGCGCGCGGCGGGTCCCACAGATAGCCCTCGAAATAGGTTACCTTGGCGCCGGTGGCCTTCTCGACCTCAACGTCTTCGGGGCCGAGTTCCACGCAGGCGCCGAGATAGGTGTTCATCGAGCGCTCGCCATCGGGCGTGACGAAGATCATGGAGCGGGCGGTTGGCGGTTCGCCACTCAGAGGACGCGTGTCGAACGCAACGCCCTGCGCCCTGATGTCATGACCGTAGACAGCTCCCAGATGATCGGATGACACCTTGCCGAAATAGGCCGCTCGTCCACCCAGACTTGCGACACCTGCAGCGGTGTTGCCGGCGCTGCCACCAGACGCCTCGATTGCAGGGCCCATGCGGCTGTAAAGCAGTTCGGCGCGCTCGGCATCGATGAGGTTCATCGCGCCTTTTGTAATGCCGTTCTCAACAAGAAAACCGTCGTCGCACTGCGCGATGATATCGACAATCGCATTGCCGATGCACAGCACGTCATATTCGCTCATCCGAAACGCCTTCTCGCGATCAACCTCTGACATGTCCTGCCATGCGGGACAGCGGCGGGTCTACAGGCTTGACGCGAGTTTTCAACCCTTGTCGCGTCCGGGCGTGACAACTATCTGCGCAACTGGAGGGGCAGAATGATACTTGATTCAGCTAGCGCCGCGCTCAACCGTCTTCTCACGCCCCCTTTCCGGGTCGTGTTCTTCAAGACGCTCGGGCTCACACTTCTGGCACTGATCGCGCTCTGGATTGGTTTGCGAGAGCTCTTTGAGTGGCTGGCGCTTCCCTGGCTGACGGGGTTCGCACCAGAGTTGCCAGGCTGGGCAAGCTGGCTGGGACCGATAGCGGCCATTGCGGCGGGTATCGTTCTTGCGCTCGGCCTCGCGCTGCTGATTGCGCCGATCAGCGCCTTGATCGCCGGCGTCTTTCTTGACGAGATCGCCGAGGTTGTCGAGCGCGCCGATTATCCCCGTGACGAACCGGGCCGTCCGGTCCCTGCCTTGCGGTCGCTCGTCCTGTCTCTGAAATTCCTTGGCGTCGTCATATCAGGCAATATCCTTGCCCTGTTCCTGCTGCTCATCCCGGGCATCAACATTGCCGCCTTCTTTCTTGTCAACGGATACCTGCTCGGGCGCGAATTCTTCGAGTTCGCAGCCATGCGGCATATGCCGGAAGACGAGGCGCGGGCGCTGCGGAGCCGCAATGCGGGAACCATCTTTATCGCGGGGCTCCTGATCGCAGCGTTTCTGGCGGTCCCGCTGGTAAACCTTCTCACCCCACTCTTCGCCGCGGCAATGATGGTTCATATCTTCAAGGGCGTTGCGGCGCGTGACATCGCCCGCCCTTTGCGGCGATAAGGCGGCATAAAAACCCTCTCCGATGGAACAAATCGGCGTTTGCGGACTTAAATGGCAGTCATTTGGGCTGCGGATTTGATTTCGGCGGTCCATATCGTTAGTTAAAACATTCAAGCGCGTAGCGACTACTCGCCGCGTCTTCTAGCACCGCCGGACGTCGATTTTGATTTCTGTCCGCGGATATCCAATCACTGGAGAATACAACCGAATATGTGTGGAATTGCCGGCGAGATCCGGATCGATGGCGCATTTGCCGACACCGCCGCCGTTGCGCGGATGACCGAAACCCTGGCCCCTCGCGGACCGGACGGAAGTGGACTTTATGGACAAGGCCGGATTGCCTTCGGCCATAGACGGCTGAAAATCATCGATCTTTCGGAGAAGGCCGCGCAGCCCATGTCCGATCAGACGCTCGGGCTGACGATCGTCTTCAATGGGTGCATCTACAACTATCCGGAGTTGCGCGCGGAACTGACCGATGCTGGCTACGATTTCTTCTCGCACGGAGATACCGAGGTCATTCTGAAGGCGTTCCACAAATGGGGCGAGGCTTGTGTTGAGCGCCTTCATGGGATGTTCGCCTTCGCGATCCACGACCGGGAGACCGGTGATGTCGTGCTTGCCCGCGATCGTTTCGGCATCAAGCCGCTATATTATGCACAGTCGGCCAAGTGGATTCGCTTCGCATCGACCCTTCCGGCTTTGCTCAAGGGAGGTGACATCGACACCGAAATCGATCGCGAGGCCCTGCACAATTTCATGTCGTTCCATGCCGTCGTGCCGCCACCGCGCACGATTCTCAAGGGCGTTCGCAAGCTACCGCCGGCAACTACGCGACGGATCAAGGCGGATGGCACTGTAACCGATCGCGTTTACTGGGCGCCGCCCTATGAACGCCGCGCCGAAGATAGCGGCCTGACCCGTAATGAATGGCGCGACCGCGTGCTCGAGGCTCTGCGCGTCGCCGTGCGCCGTCGCATGGTCGCAGACGTGCCTGTCGGCGTGCTGTTGTCGGGCGGCGTCGATTCCTCGCTGATCGTCGGGCTGCTAGCGGAGGAAGGCCAGAAGGATCTCATGACCTTCTCCATCGGCTTCGAGGAGGCCAATGGCGAAAAGGGCGACGAATTCGTCTATTCCGACCTCATCGCCAAGAGATTCGCGACCGACCACCACCAGATATTCGTGCCGTCGGGCGATCTCATCGGGTCACTTCCCGACACCATTTCAGCCATGTCGGAACCGATGGTTTCTTACGACAATATTGGCTTCTATCTTCTCAGCCGCGAGGTTTCCAAGCACATCAAGGTCGTCCAGTCGGGACAGGGCGCGGACGAAGTGTTCGGCGGCTACCACTGGTATCCCCCGCTTGCAGCGTCCAATGACGTGGTGGGCGATTACGCTCGTGTCTTCTTCGATCGCAGTCACGACAAGCTGAAGACCCAGCTTGAGGGCGATTGGATCTCCGATACCGATGCGAGCCTCGACCTTGTACGCGCGCATCTTCTCGGACAAGGCGCAGCGACGCCGGTCGATCGGGCTCTGCGCCTCGATTCCCACGTCATGCTGGTGGATGATCCGGTCAAGCGGGTCGACAACATGACCATGGCCTGGGGGCTTGAGGCGCGCGTTCCGTTCCTCGACCACGAACTCGTCGAGTTGGCTGCAACCATTCCGCCCGAATTCAAGCTCAACGATCAGGGCAAGGGCGTGCTCAAGGATGCGGCCCGGCTCGTCGTTCCGCATGAGGTGATCGACCGCAAGAAGGGCTACTTCCCGGTTCCGCAGCTCAAATACATTCAGGGCGAGTATCTGGACCTCGTGCGCGATGCGCTCCAGTCGCAGTCCGCACGAGAGCGCGGCCTTTTCAGGCAGGATTACCTGCAAACGCTGTTCGACGATCCTGCGAGCCACATCACGCCATTGCGCGGATCGGAGCTCTGGCAGGTCGCACTGCTTGAGATGTGGCTTCAATCACACGACATTTGAGGCTCGCCATGGCGAAAGAAGTTGACGGCTCCAGGGCTCCTGGAGGCTCTCGAACCCGGCAGGGCAGCGAGGCCTACAACCACCGCCTGAAACGTATGCGCGAACAGGGGCTGAAACCGCCCATCGCGTGGCACGGGGAAGAGGGTGGCCATATCAAGCGGGATTTCGTGCTGGATTGCGGTTGGGGGCGGCTGGTCTTCGGCCAGACGTTCGATGAGTCCAGCGCCATGGTCGCGGCCTTGCGCGGCGAACAACCCGACCGGCGCGACATCGCGGTTTATGTGCGCAATCCGCATGTGCTTCTCGCCAACGCGCCGCAGGAATTGTTCCTCGATCCCTCGCATACGTTTCGGCTTGATCTGTCGCGCTATCGCGCGTCGCGCAGGGCACCGAAAGGCTTCTTCATTCGCCGGCTGACGTCGCAGGCAGACGCCGACGCGATCAACCGCATCTATGCGGCGCGCTCGATGATCCCGGTGCCGCCTGAATTCTTCTGGTCGAAACGTGACGCGCGAACCATCTGCTATTTCGTTGCTGAAGACGATCAGACGGGTGAAGTTCTGGGCACCGTGACCGGTGTCGATCACATGCGGGCATTCAACGACCCCGAACGAGGATCGTCGCTGTGGTGCCTGGCGGTCGATCCGTCGGCGCGTCATCCCGGTATTGGCGAAGCGCTTGTGCGCCGCCTCGCGGAATATTTTGGCGTGCGCGGCGCGGCGTTTCTGGACCTGTCGGTGCTGCACGACAACGATCAGGCAATCGGCCTTTATGAAAAGCTTGGCTTTCAGCGCGTCTCGTTCTTTTCGGTCAAGCGCAAGAACCCCATCAATGAAATGCTGTTTACCGGTCCCGAGACCGACGACGCGCTCAATCCCTATGCCAAGCTCATCGTCAACGAGGCCCGGCGCCGTGGCATCCACACGGATATCGTGGATGCCGAAGGCGGGTATTTCCGGCTGACGCAAGGCGGACGATCCATTCTGTGTCGCGAAAGTCTGTCGGAGCTTACTTCGGCGGTGGCGATGTCGATCTGCGACGACAAGGCCGTGACGCGACGTGTCGTGTCGGCTGCAGGCGTGCGCGTTCCAGAACAACTGGCAAGCGGCGCAAGCCCCGATGAGATCGCGGAGTTCGTCAAGCGGTGTGGCCGTGTGGTGGTCAAGCCGGCGCGCGGCGAGCAAGGGCGAGGTATCTCGGTCGGCCTGTCAAAGCAGGAAGACGTCGATCAGGCCATCATCGAAGCGCGCAAGGTATCCGACACAGTGCTTCTGGAGGAATTCGTCGACGGTCAGGACCTTCGCCTCGTCGTCATCAATTTTCGCGTGGTGGCAGCGGCAATCCGCCGACCTCCCGTCGTCGTTGGCGATGGCGAACGGACCATTCGCGAACTGATCAAGGTGCAGAGCCGCCGCCGCATGGCTGCCACGGGCGGCGAATCGCGCATACCGCTTGATGGCGAGACCCAGCGCACCCTCTCCGAGGCGGGCTATGATCTGGATGACGTCCTGCCCGCGGAGACGCAACTTGCGGTTCGCCGCACCGCCAACCTCCATACAGGCGGGACGATCCACGACGTGACCGATATTGTCGATCCAACATTGATCGATGCCGCGGTCGCGGCAGCGCGCGCCATCGACATTCCCGTTACCGGCATAGACTTCATGGTGAAGTCTCCGCATTTGCCCGACTACGCCTTCATCGAGGCAAACGAGCGGCCCGGTCTGGCCAATCACGAGCCGCAGCCAACGGCGGAGCGTTTCGTCGATCTTCTGTTTCCACTTTCCATGCCCACTTCCGTCAGGCAGACTCTGCGCAAAGAGGGAGAAAAAGCTCACCCGTGACCCGTCTTGCGATCGACCACGAATACCTCCTGTCCATTCTGGACGAACTTTTGAAGATTCCGAGTCCTACCGGCTACACGGATACCGTCGTCCGCTTCGTGACGAAGCAGATCGAGGCACTGGGGCTGGAAGTCGAGTTGACCAGGCGCGGCGCGATCCGGGCCCAGCGACCGGGAAAGCAGACTGCCGGCGCACGCGCCATTGTCTCGCATCTGGACACGCTCGGCGCTCAGGTGAAGTACATCAAGGAGAATGGCCGGCTGGAAGTCGTGCCGATCGGGCACTGGTCAGCGCGCTTTGCGGAAGGCGCGCGCGCCACGATCTTTGCGGACAAGGGTGGATATCGCGGCACGATCCTGCCGCTCAAGGCGTCCGGTCATACATTCAATGACGAAGTCGACAAGCTTCCGGTGGGCTGGCAATACGTCGAAATGCGCGTCGACGCCCTCGCCCGCAACAAGGACGACATCAAGCGGCTCGGGATTGATGTGGGCGACATCATCGCCATAGATCCACAACCGGAGTTTCTGGAAAACGGATTCATCGTTTCGCGTCATCTCGACAACAAGGCCGGTGTGGCGGTCATGCTGGCCGCGCTCAAGGCCATGCAGGATGCGGACGCCGAAACACCGGTCGACATCCACTGGCTCTTTACCATTGCCGAGGAAGTGGGCGTGGGCGCATCATCTGTCCTGACGAGCGATATCGCCTCCATGATTGCGGTCGACAACGGATCGACTGCGCCTGGCCAGAATTCGGATGAATTCGGCGTGACGATTGCCATGGCGGACCAGACAGGTCCCTTCGACTATCATTTGACGAAGAAACTGGTCGCACTCTGCCAGGAGAACGAGATCCGCTACCAGAAGGACGTGTTCCGCTACTACCGTTCGGACTCAGCCAGCGCGATCGAGGCCGGGCATGACGTCCGAACAGCGCTCATCACATTCGGCGTAGACGCCTCGCATGGCTACGAGCGGATACACACACATGCCCTGCGCTCGCTGGCTGAACTTATCACCGCCTACGCGGTCAGCCCCGTGATGATCAAACGAGACTTCAAAGAGACGTCGAGCGTCAAGGGTTTTACACGCCAGCCGACCGACGAGGCCCGCCAGAAACTCTCGCCCGCCGTCAAGGACGAGGTTTTGAACAAGTAGCTGCCTCAGGTTCCTGCAAGTTTGCAAAGGGCGTTCAGCATGAGTTGGGCGCCCTTTTCCATGTCCGCCCAATCGCTCCACTCCTGTGGCGAATGGCTGATACCGCCGCGGCTCGGTACGAAGATCAGGCCGGAAGGGCAAAAAGCCTGCATCGTTTGCGCGTCATGGCCCGCGCCGGACGGCATCTCAAGGGCAGCGAGACCTAGTCTTTCCGACTCGCCCCGCAACAGAGAACGCAAGGCAGGATCCAGGGCGACAGGTGGCAGCCAACTTTTCTCGTCGATGGCGCAATCCAGACGGTGTGACCTGGCAGCGGCTTCAACGTTCTCCATCGCCCGGTCTCGCAAGCGTCGCATCACCTCTTCGGACGTGTCGCGCAGAATGATGGAGAACTCGACCGTTCCGGGAATGGTGTGCGCCGTATTGGGGATGAGATCGACCTTGCCAATGGTGATGCGGCTCTGCGAGGTGCCTGACGTCTCGATCAGTTCCGGTATGGTATTGGCGAAGAGCGCGAGCCCCGCGAAGGCGTCGGCGCGCATGTCCATGGGTGTGGTGCCGGAATGGTTCGCGATGCCGTCCAGCCGCACATGGAGATTGCATACACCTGAAACGCCGTTGACGATTCCGATCGGGATCGCGGCGCCTTCAAGCACCGGACCCTGTTCGATGTGAAGTTCCAGAAACGCCTTGATTGAACCCGGCTGCCAGCCGCTGTCCATTGCCGCGCGCGCATCCAGTCCCTGATCCTGCATTGCGTCGACAAGCGAAATGCCATCGCTATCAGCCGCTTGTTCGAGCCAGTCCGGCGTGACGGCCCCTGTAATCGTCTGCGAACCGAGCATACCGCCGAAACGGCCTTCTTCCTCTGCCGTCGCAACGACAGTGATCCCCGTTTTCGGCACGACATCCGCATCCTGCATCGCCAGCACACACTCCAGCGCGGCACACGCGCCGAGCACGCCATCGAATGCGCCACCCTCTGGAACCGTGTCGAGATGGGAGCCGACCATGATGCACGGACCGTCAGCGGGTCCATATCTGCCGAATATGTTGTTCACCCCGTCGCGGCTTACCACGAGCCCGGCGCGCATCATTTCTCCCGCGAACCAGTCGCGGACAGCCATGTCGGCATCGGAATAGCCGGGGCGATTGTGGCCACCCGTTAAGCCATTGAATCCAAAACGGTTCGCTTCCTCAACCAGCCGGCGCAACCGGCTTTTGTCTATCGTGGGAGAGGCATTTTTCATGGCATTTCTACGTGGTCCTTATTCGGCTTTGAGAGAGCCGTTCCTGAAGACTGCGCATTAATTTATCATAATAAATGCTTGCGCCTCGTCAAATTTTCAGAACTAATTGGCGGCCATATGCAAATGATGGAGATCGCCATGAAAAGATTTCTGGCTGCAGCGGTGACGATTGCCTCGCTCGCATTCGCCTCGCCGTCCGTTGCTCAAACGCCACCAAATGTGCTGGTCGTCGGCCAGATCGCTGAACCGAAATCGCTGGATCCGCACGCGGTGACGGCGGTGAACGATTTCCGCATCCTCGTGAACCTCTATGACGGCCTGGTTCGCTACAAGGACGGCACGCTGGAGGTGGAGCCTGCGCTGGCGGAAAGCTGGACCATTTCCGAAGATGGCACCGTCTACACGTTCAAGTTGCGTGACGGCGTCAAGTTTCACGATGGCGCGCCGCTCAACGCGGAAGCGGTCAAGTTCAATTTCGACCGCATGCTGGACGAAAAGCACCCGTTTCACGATACCGGGCCGTTCCCGCTCGCCTTCTTCTTTTCCTCAGTCGACACCGTGACGGCGGTGGATGAACTGACGGTCGAGTTCAAGCTGAAGGAGCCCTACGCGCCCTTCCTCTCGAACCTCGCCTATCCGACCGGCCTCATCGTCTCGCCGACCGCGGTCGAGACGCACGGACCCGACTACGCCCGCAACCCCGCCGGCACCGGGCCCTTCGCGTTCAGGGTCTGGGAGTCCAACCGGCAGGTGGCGCTCGAGCGCAACGAGGACTACTGGGACGGCGCCCCACCCCTGCGAGGCGTGGTCTTCCGCCCGATCACCGACGCCAATGCGCGCGTCTCCGAGATGCTCTCGGGCGGCATCGACCTCATGGTCGAGGTGCCGCCGGACAACGTCGCCCTCTTCGCCGAGGACCCCGCCTTCGAGCTCCACGAGCAGGCCGGGCCGCATTTGTGGTTCCTCATCCTCAACACCAGGGAAGCGCCCTTCGACGACGTGCGCATGCGCCAGGCGGTGAACTACGCCATCGACAAGGAAAGCCTCGTCACCAACGTGCTGCAGGGCACCGCCACCGTGGCGGCCGGGCCGACGCCCGAGGCCTTCGCCTGGGCCTACAACCCCGACCTCGAGCCCTATCCCTATGACCCCGAGAAGGCCAAGGCGCTGATCGCCGAGGCCGGCTACGATGATGGTGTCGAGACCGTCTTCTACGTCACCGAGGGCGGCTCCGGCATGCTCGACCCGGTGCCGATGGGCACGGCCATCCAGGCCGACCTCGCCGCCGTCGGCATCGACGCCAGGATCGAGACCTACGAGTGGAACACCTTCCTCGGCAAGGTAAACCCCGGCCTCGAGGGCAAGGCCGGCATGGCCGAGATGGCCTGGATGACCAACGACCCCGACACCCTGCCCTTCCTGGCGCTCAGGACCGAGGCCATGCCGGAGAATGGCGGCTTCAACTCGGGCTACTACTCGAACCCGATGGTCGACGAGTTGCTCGAGGCGGCGCGGCGCGCCACCGACCAGG
>JAMLJA010000032.1 GCA_023953905.1 Rhizobiaceae bacterium
TGTCGCCGGTTTCGACCAGAGAGAACACAGGCGTTCCGGCATTTACGAACTGACCGGTCTTGAACGATTCCGCCTGACTGATGACGCCGTCGGCGGGCGCAGTGACCGTCGTCTGTGTGAGGTCGAATGCAGCCTTGTCTCTTGCGGCAAGCGCGGCAAGCACCAGCGGGTGACTGTCTGTGGGGATGGACGGATCACCGCCAAGGCCCGCCAGGGCACCGGTCACGGCTTCCGAGGCGGCCGCGAGCTCATCCTGCGCGTTGACCAGATCACGGCGCGCGGAGTCGAGGGCCGATTGCGTGCCCACACCCTTCTGCGTCAAGGTCTGCTGCCGGTCCAACTCGGCCTTGTAATATTCAGAATCGCTCGCCATGACCTTCTGCTTGGACATTGCCTGACTATAGGTCGACCGCAACTGCTCTACCTTGAGCCTTGCTGTCGCGAGGTCGGCCTCGGCCTGAGCCAGTGCGATGCGATAGAGCTCCGGGTCGACCGCGAACAGGATATCCCCGGCGCGAACATGCTGGTTCTCCGCCACGTTAGCTTTGACCACGCGCCCCGAGATTTCCGAAGAGATGGTGACACGGGCCTGTTTGAGATTTGCGTTCTCGGTTTCCTGATAGCGGCCACCCGTTACCCAGACATAGGTGCCGCCCGCCGCCAGGATCAGCGGCACGGCAAGCATCAGGACGAAGCGCCCGGGCCGGCGCTTTTTTTGGACAGGCGCCTCGGTCGTCGCGACAGAAGGGGACACCGCCGGCACAGGGGCCGGCGGTGTTTTGGTGCGGGCGGTACCGTCCGCAACCGGGGCAGGGAGGGGTGATGCAGGCGTGTGCAGCTGATCGTTGGTGTTGGCAGCTGTAGACATATCAGGCAGCTTTCTCGGAACATGACGGCGCGGTTTGCGCGTCATCATCGGACAGGTTGGAGCAAATCGTGCTCAATCCATGCAAGGTGGCGCGGCGCTGTTCCGGAGAAAGCCCCTGAAGCGCGCAATCGAAAACCTGCGCTGCGACCGATCTCATTTCGCCGAAGATTTCGCGGCTTCGCTCGGTGAGATAGATCTGGCGCACCCTCCGATCATTGTCGTCGATGCGCCGCTCGATCCATCCGCCTTCGACCATCCGGTCGATAAGCCGCGATACGCTTATGGGTTCGATCTCAAGCAGCTCGGCGAGCCGCGCCTGAGCGACACCTTCCTCTTTGAAGACGCGCACCAGCAGACGCCACTGCGCCGAGGAAAGGCCGTGATTGCCTGCCATCTTCTCAAAACGCCGGCGCATCAGACGCGCTGCGTCATGCAACAGAAATCCGAGACGGTCGACTTCTTCGGGGTGAGTTATTTTCGTTGTCATAAGCGCAATCTATTATAAGCATGCTTATCTTTCAAGACATGCGCTCCAGCGATCGCGTATGGCAGCCCTGCTCCGAGCGCATAGCGGAAAGCCCGGCCACCTCATCGAAGACGCCGGTGAAACATCGAACTGTCCCGAAGTCCGGGAAAGTGGCGTGAAATTGCCCTCTCCCTTGCCTTTTTGCCTTTCCCTGCTAAAGGCCGCTTATGACCTTCCCCATATCCCACATACGCAACTTCTCCATCGTTGCGCATATTGATCACGGCAAGTCGACACTCGCCGACCGGCTGATCCAGACGACCGGCGGTCTCGACGACCGCGAGATGGCCGGCAAGGAGCAGGTGCTCGACAATATGGACATCGAGCGCGAGCGCGGCATTACGATCAAGGCGCAGACCGTGCGCCTGAAATATCGCGCCAATAGCGGCGAGGAATACATCCTCAACCTGATCGATACGCCCGGCCATGTCGATTTTGCCTATGAGGTGTCACGGTCGCTCGCCGCTTGCGAGGGTTCGCTTCTCGTCGTTGACGCAAGTCAGGGCGTGGAAGCTCAGACGCTCGCCAATGTGTATCAGGCGATCGACAACAATCACGAGATCGTCGTGGTGTTGAACAAGATCGATCTGCCCGCCGCTGAGCCCGAGCGCATCCGCGAGCAGGTTGAGGAAGTGATCGGCATCGACGCGTCGCAGGCGGTGCTCATCTCCGCCAAGTCGGGCATTGGCATACCCGATGTCCTTGAGGCCATCGTCAACCAGTTGCCGCCGCCCCGCGAAGGCGACGCCACAAAGCCGCTCAAGGCCATGCTGGTCGACAGCTGGTACGATTCCTATCTTGGCGTCATCGTTCTGGTGCGCGTCATCGACGGCGTGCTCAAGAAGGGTCAGACCATCCGCATGATGGGAACCGGCGCGAAATATCCCGTCGAACGCACAGGCTTCTTCACGCCTAAAATGATCCAGGCCGAAGAGATCGGACCCGGCGAGTTCGGTTTCATCACCGCCTCTATCAAGGAAGTGGCCGATACCCGCGTCGGAGACACGATCACCGAGGACAAGCGGCCGACGACCGACGCCCTGCCCGGCTTCAAGCCGGCCCAGCCGGTCGTGTTCTGCGGCATTTTCCCGGTCGATGCGGCTGATTTCGAAGATCTGCGCGCGGCAGTCGGAAAGCTACGGCTCAATGACGCCAGCTTCTCCTATGAAATGGAGACGTCAGCCGCGCTGGGTTTCGGCTTCCGCTGCGGCTTCCTGGGTCTTCTGCATCTTGAGATCGTCCAGGAGCGACTGGAGCGAGAGTTCAATCTCGACCTGATCGCGACTGCGCCCTCGGTCGTCTACCGGATGTTCCTGACGAATGGCGAGGTCAAGGAGCTCCACAATCCGGCGGACATGCCCGACGTCGTCAAGATCGCACATATCGAGGAACCGTGGATCCGCGCCACCATTCTGACGCCGGACGACTATCTGGGCGGCATCCTGAAGCTCTGTCAGGAACGGCGCGGCATACAGGCCGACCTGTCCTATGTCGGCAAGCGCGCCATGCTTGTTTATGACCTGCCGCTCAATGAAGTCGTGTTCGACTTCTACGACCGGTTGAAGTCGATCTCGAAGGGATATGCTTCCTTCGACTATCATCTGACCGACTATCGCGAGGGCGATCTGGTCAAGATGTCCATTCTCGTCAATGACGAGCCGGTGGATGCGCTGTCCATGCTCGTCCATCGCACGGCAGCCGAAAAGCGCGGGCGCCAGATGTGTGAAAAGCTCAAGGAGCTGATCCCGCAACACATGTTCAAGATCCCGATTCAGGCGGCGATCGGCGGCCGTATCATCGCGCGTGAGACCATCTCGGCCCTTCGCAAGGACGTCACTGCGAAATGCTATGGTGGTGACATCACGCGCAAGCGCAAGTTGCTCGACAAGCAGAAGGAAGGCAAGAAGCGGATGCGGCAGTTCGGCAAGGTCGACATCCCGCAGGCCGCCTTCATCGAAGCGCTGAAGATGAGCGGCGACTAAAGCCGCCGCCAGGTCACTGTTTCGATGTCACGCTCGGGCGGCGCGAAAGAATGCCTCTATCAGCGCCGTATCCTTGACCCCGGGGGCGCTTTCAACGCCCGACGAAATATCCAGCCCGGGCGGATTGGCAAGCCTGATTGCATCGCCGACATTTTCCGCGTTGAGACCCCCTGAAAGCAGATAGTCGGTTTGGGCAGGCAGTGCGTTCAGGATCTTCCAGTCGAATGACACGCCATTTCCGCCGGGCAGTTCTGATCCCTTTGGTGGCTTGGCGTCGAAAAGAAACCGATCCGCAATCCCCCGATAGGGACCGATCTTTTCGAGATCGGCAACGGAACTGACGGAAAACGCCTTCATCACCGGAAGCGCGTAGCGTGCCTTCACCTCCGCGACACGCTCGGGGGTTTCCTTGCCGTGAAGCTGAAGCATGTCTGGCTGCATGGCCTCCACGATATGGTCGAGGAATGCATCGTCTGCATCGACCGTGACAGCCACAGCTGCCGCCTTGCCGCGAGCTGCCTGTCGCAGTCGCCCAGCCTCTTCCGGTTCAAGGTTTCGCGGGCTCTTATGAAAGAAGATGAAACCGATATGCGTTGCCCCGCCAGCCAGCGCGGCGGCAACGGCCTCATCGGTCTTCAGTCCACAGATCTTGATATCCATTGCGGCTAACTATTCCCCGCATGCTCTGCTGTCGAGACGGGTTTCACTCGAAGCTAATGGCCTGAAGTGCTGTCCCGTTGCGTTTCAGCCAGGCCTTGCAGCGTTCGGTGTCGGGACACAGCTCGGCACATAATTTCCAGAAGGCCGGTCCATGGTTCATTTCTTTCAGATGCGCGACCTCGTGGGCGACAAGATAATCGATGACGGGCGGGGGGGCCATCATGATGCGCCACGAAAAGGACAGATTGCCATCGGCCGTGCACGAACCCCAGCGGCTCGACGTATCCTTGAACCGCACCGCTTTGGCACGACGGCCGACGGATGCGGTGTGCTTCGCGACAAGTGCCTCGATATGCCGCTTGGCCTCGCGCTTGAGGAAGTCGGAAACCCGTCTTCCGAGATGACGGCGGTCTCCATGAACAACGAGCAAGGGTCCGTCATCGCTGGCCTCAATTCGT
This sequence comes from Rhizobiaceae bacterium, assembly GCA_023953905.1. GTDB lineage: Bacteria > Pseudomonadota > Alphaproteobacteria > Rhizobiales > Rhizobiaceae > Arvimicrobium. The sequence continues at coordinate 4,495 of JAMLJA010000032.1, forward strand.
GCCGTGCCGCGCGTGGACGGTTCATGCACGATGAGATGCGGTATGCCTCTTATCGGCACTTTGACGCCCGGTCGAAGTTGCGGCCGTTGCGGGACCTTTGCCAGTTTCTGCTCGAGCCAGCCCTGATGACGGTCGAGAAATCGTTCGACCTCGCCTCGCGGCAGGCCGGGCGGCACGGTGATGCGCAAACCCTGACCACCGGCATCGATGCGCAGGGTCAGCCTTCGCGCCCGATCATTCTCGACGACTCTGAGCGGCAGTCGCCTGCCCGCGACTTCGTGCTCCTGCAGCAGCAGGGCCGGGCGGATTGGTCGGGGTCTGGATTTCAGGAAACCGAAAGGCATGGGCGGAACATAGATGATTCTGCTGTTCCGCGCCCGCACCCGACCGTCAAAAATCTACGGCCGGGGACGGGGCGGGCGAAACCTGTCTGGGAGAATCTGCTGCGACGGAAGAAGGCGAAGGCGGAGGAGAACCACGATAGACAAAAAACCGGCGCCGCATGCGGCGCCGGTCGAAAAGCGGCTTTGGATCAAACGTCGTCGAGCAGACCGTCACTGCCTTCACCCTTTTGGGAAGGCTTTTCAGATGTCGTGGTCGGCGAGGTCCGCTTGTTGCGATGTGCCATGAAGCGATCGAATTCTTCCTGGTCCTTCGCGCGGCGAAGCTCACGTGCGTACTCGTCGAATTCGGCGAGCGTCTCGTCCAGCCGGCGCCGTTCTTCGTTCAAGCGCTCGAACTCCTTCTCACGCCAGTCGTCGAAAGCGACATTGCCTGTCCGGCCAGTGCGGTTGGCGCCGTAGCCCCAACGCTGCGCCTTGTCAGCACCGCGTCGGCAGCCGGCAAAGACGCCGTCCGTCGCACGGTTTACGTCGCGCTTGAAACCGTCAAGCCGGTCGCCCCAGATGATGTAGGCTAGCATGGCCAGGCCAAGCGGCCAGAAGACCATAAAGCCGATCACCATCAACGCGATGGTTGCCGGCGTCCATGCCGGGCGGATCAGTGCGGTCGTGTTCATTTCTCCCGTTCCTTCGGTTCCGAGGCAGCCAGAAGTGCTGCTGATTTCGAAATGGGAAACAGAAAATGGCGATTCAAGAAGGCGTCGGGGGAAACCGGACAACTAATTGACTTTACTTATGTTTTTTCATCGCATCGAGGAGAAGTACGGCGAGCCCCGCGACAAGCCCCCAGAAGGCGGACCCCACGCCGAGCAGTGTCAGCCCGGAAGCCGTAACGGCAAAAGCGATTGTGGCAGCCATGCGCTGCGATTCATTTTGGAGGGCGATCGCAAGTGCATTTGACAATGCACCCAGCAGCGCAAGCCCCGCGACAAGTACGATGAGCGTCTGCGGCAACACAGCGAAAATTGCCACCAACGACGCTCCGAACAGCGCGAAGATCACGTAGGCAAGAGCATAGAACGGTCCGGTCTTCCACCGCTCAGCGGGATCGGGGTGAACATCGGGACCGGTGCAGATGGCGGCAGAAATGGCCGCCAGATTGGTCGTCGACGCGCCAAATGGCGCGCTGATCAGGGAGATGAACCCTGTCGTGCCGATCAGCGGACCCGGAGGCGGTTCGTATCCGGCCGCGCGCAGGACGGCGAGGCCGGAGAGATTCTGCGATGCCATGGTGACCAGATAGAGTGGCAGGGCAAGGCCCACCGTCGCTTGCAGCGTGAAGGTCGGCCAGATCCATGTCAGCGTCGACAATTCAGGCGCGGGCAACGCGCCGACGCGGCCCATCAGGAAGGCCGCCACGCCGCCCCCAACCAGCACGGCCAGGACGGACAGCGCGGGATGGAAGACCCGCAGAACGAAAAACGCGACGACGAGCGGCATGATAAGCCAGGGATCGACGGGGACCGTTTTCGCCGCATTCATGGCGAAGACCACCACGATCCCGGCAAGCATGCCCGATGCGACGGAGGCGGGGATGCGCGAGATCAGGCGCGTGAGGGGGCGGAACAGTCCCGTCGCAATCAGCATCAATGCCGTGATGATGAACGCACCAACCGCCTCTGACATGGTGAAACCCGAAGAGGCCGCAATGAGTGCGGCGCCCGGCGTCGACCAAGCCGTGATGACCGGCATTCTTGTGCGCCAGGACAGCCACAGGCTTTCCGCAGCCATGGCAAGGCAGATCGCCGTCACCCAGCTCGCCGTTTCCATTTGGGTCGCGCCAACGGCATCGGCCGCCGCAATGATGATCGCAAGCGTCCCGCCGAAGCCGACGATGGCGGCGACGAACGCCGAGATTGGAATGGAGATGCGCATGATCAGGAAACCTGCGAGACCATGTTCTCAACGGTCGCAACCAGCATTTCCAGATCCTGCGGTCGGGAAAGCCGGTGGTCGCCATCAGGGATCAGCGACACGGTCACGTCGTCGGCCGGCAGACAACCCGCCAGTTTCAAGGCGTGAGAATGCGGCACGTCAGGATCGGCGAGGCCCTGAATGATATGGACCGGGCAATGGGTATCGATGGGGCCGGTCATCACGCGATTGCGTTCACCGTCTTCCAGAAGTGCGCGCGTATAGAGGTAGGGTTCGTTGGAATATTCGGACGCAACTTCGAAAAAGCCGTGATCTTCCAGCGCGCGCCTTTGGTCAGGGGTAATCTTCGGCTCCATCAAATCCTTGGTGAAGTCGGGGGCTGGCGCCAGCAGGATGAGGCCCGCGACGCGATCGCTTCCAGCCTTGCGCAGTTCAGAGACCATTCTCAGCGCGATCCAGCATCCCATCGATGACCCAACGAGAATCTGCTTGCCTGACGTGAAGCGCTCAAAAGCATCAAGGCTTTGCGCCAGCCATTTCGAGATCGTACCTTCGCGGAACTCGCCGCCGGATTCGCCATGTCCGGAATAGTCGTGCCGCAGAAACCCATGACGCGTGCGTTCCGCCCACTGATCCAGCACTTGCGCCTTGGTGCCGAGCATGTCGGACCGGAAGCCTCCGAGCCAGACAACACCGGGGGCGGCGCCTTCACGCAGACGGTAGGCGATCTGGGTGCCGTTATGATCGAAATGATGCGTGATGCCCGCCGCCATGTCATCCTCGCACTCGCAAAAAGAGCACCTTTGCCACAGGAGCTGGTCACGAGAAAGAGCCGCCCCTGACCACTATCGCGGAACAGGGAGCCCAAGCATCTGGTGATTTCTCTGTGCGAGTGTGCTATTGACTCGCCTCCGATCGTACCGACATAGGCGCGATCAGCCATTTTTTGCGAAATCAGATCGAGGAGAATACGACCATTCGCAGACCGTTCAAAGCTGCTGCGCCCGTCAAAGAAGGGCCGCGCGCAAACCGCGACATCCGGGTTCCCCGGGTTCAACTTATCGATGACGAGGGAGTCAATCGTGGCAACGTTTCAATAAACGATGCCCTGCTGGCTGCCGAGGAACTTGGCCTGGACCTCGTCGAAATCTCCCCCAACGCCGAGCCGCCGGTGTGCAAGATTTTGGATCTTGGCAAACTGAAATACGCCAACCAGAAGAAGGCGGCGGAAGCCCGCAAGAACCAGAAGGTCATCGAGATCAAAGAGATCAAGATGCGCCCCAACATCGACGATCATGACTATGATGTGAAGATGCGGGCAGTGCGCCGGTTCTTCGATGAAGGCGACAAGGTCAAGCTGACGCTTCGGTTCAGGGGCCGCGAGATGGCTCACATGGAGCTTGGCATGCAGCTTCTCAACAAGGTCCGCGAGGAAACCGCCGAGATCGCCAAGGTGGAAGCGGAACCTAGGCTGGAAGGCCGGCAAATGATGATGGTGCTGGCTCCGAGATGACCTCGGTTCAAGATCGGCTGCCGCCGGGCCAATCCATGTCACAGGGAGCGGCAGTGGCCGGTCAGACGGACAAGGCGATGTCCGACTATCAGCGGACGCGGCGCTACATTCTCGCCGTGCTGATCTTGTTCGTCGCGATTCCGCTCGTGTTCGGCGATTCGACGCATACAGCTCTCGAACACGAGCAGATCGAAGCGATCGGCCGGATGCTCATCCTGATCGGCATCGGCGGCCGCTTGTGGTCGACACTGTATATCGGTGGCCGCAAATCCGCCGAGGTGGTCGATACCGGCCCCTATTCGGTGATGCGAAATCCCCTGTATTTCTTCTCCACAGTGGCCATCATGGGCGTCGGAGCGCAGGCAGGCAGCTATGTTCTGGCGTTCGGTTTCGCGCTTTTATGCTGGGCGGCCTTTTCCATCGTCATTCGCCGGGAAGAGACATTTCTGGCCAGCCGCATGGGCGAAGGCTATCAGAACTATCTGGTACGCGTTCCGCGGTTCTTCCCCAAGCCATGGCTTTGGCGCGACCAGCCCAGCGTCACCTTCGAGCCCCGGCTTCTGAACCGCACGCTCGTCGACGGTCTCGCCTTCTTCGCGTCGGTCCCCATTTTCGAACTGATCGAGCAAGGCCAGGATAGCGGGTTGATACCCGTCTTCTTCCACTTCTTCTAGGCGCCCTCTTTCAAACCGGCAAAGCCAGCGGGCTGGACCGCTTGCGCAGGCGCGATGTTGCTGGTATGAGGCCGCCTTCCAGAGACCGCCCGGCAGGGCATGCCGTGGCGGTTTTCAATGCTTCCGAAGCAAGGTCTGCTTCGGATTCAAGAACAAGGCGCCACAAGGTGCCGCAAAGGAGCCAAGCAAAATGCCCAAGATGAAGACCAAATCCGCTGCGAAAAAGCGGTTCAAGATCACCGGCACCGGCAAGGTTCTCTCCGCCGCTGCCGGCAAGCGCCATGGCATGATCAAGCGTTCGAACAAGTTCATCCGCGATGCTCGCGGCACGATGGTTCTGGCCGAAGCTGACGGCAAGAAAGTCATCAAGAACTTCCTGCCTAACGGCGGCGGCATCTGAGCCGGAACGGATTTAAGGAGATCACGACATGGCACGCGTAAAAAGAGGCGTCACCTCGCACGCCAAGCACAAGAAGGTTATTAAAGCCGCCAAGGGCTTTTATGGCCGCCGCAAGAACACCATTCGCATCGCCAAGCAGGCGGTCGAAAAGTCGATGCAGTACGCTTATCGCGACCGCAAGGCACGCAAGCGTAATTTCCGTGCTCTCTGGGTACAGCGCATCAATGCCGCGGTTCGCGAGCATGGCCTGACCTACGCACGCTTCATCGACGGCATCAACAAGGCTGGTATCGAGATCGACCGCAAGGTTCTGTCCGACATGGCCATCCATGAGCCGCAGGCATTCGCCGCTGTCGTCGCCCAGGCGAAGAAGGCACTTGAGTACCTGAAGGACACGACCCCGAACGCTTTTGAAAGCGCCGTCGCCTAAGGCCAGCGCTTCCCAAGCATTCAAAATTCTGATTTGGGAAACCCGCGCTGGCTGGGCTGGCGCGGGTTTTTCTTTGGCATCAAGGACAAGTCGCTACTGGCTACCGTGTCGGTGGAGACGGGATCGAGAGACCGGATGGACCTGCCGATGAGCGACATGGAAACACTTGAAAACGGCCTGATGGCGGACATCGCCGCAGCAGGCGACGAGGCCTCGATCGAGGCGGTGCGGATTGCCGCGCTCGGCAAGAAGGGCTCCGTCTCGGAGCTCATGAAGACGCTCGGTTCCATGTCCGCCGACGAGCGGCAGGTGAAGGGACCCGCGCTCAACGGTCTCAAGAACCGCGTCACCGAGGCGCTGGGTGCGCGCAAGTCGCAATTGCGTGACGCTGCGATCGAAGCCCGGCTGAAGGCGGAAACCGTCGATGTCACCTTGCCCGTGCGCCAGTCGCCAGCAGAGCGGGGCCGCATCCATCCGATCAGCCAGGTGATCGACGAGATATCAGCCATCTTCGGAGACCTCGGATTCTCTATCGCCGAAGGTCCGGACATCGAGACCGACTATTACAATTTCACCGCGCTCAATTTCCCCGAGGGGCACCCGGCGCGCGAGATGCACGACACCTTCTTCTTCCCGCCAGACGCAAATGGCGAGCGCAAGTTGCTGCGCACGCACACATCGCCGGTTCAGATCCATACGATGGAGGCGCAGAAGCCGCCGATCCGCATCGTCATACCCGGCAAGACCTACCGGCAGGATTCGGATGCCACGCACTCGCCCATGTTCCACCAGCTCGAGGGCCTGGTGGTCGACAAGACAGCCAATGTCGCCAACATGAAGTGGGTGCTGGAAGAATTCTGCAAGGCGTTCTTCGAAGTTCCAAGCGTGAAGATGCGCTTTCGCCCCTCCTTCTTTCCGTTCACCGAGCCCAGCCTCGAAGTGGACATCCAGTGCGACCGCTCGCGGCCCGGCGAAGTGCGTTTCGGCGAGGGCAATGACTGGATGGAGATACTCGGCTGCGGCATGGTCCATCCAAACGTGCTGCGCCATGGCGGGCTCGATCCGGACGAGTATCAGGGCTTTGCCTGGGGCATGGGCATCGATCGCATCGCCATGCTGAAATATGGCATGCCGGATCTGCGCGCCTTCTTCGATGCCGATATACGCTGGCTTTCGCATTACGGCTTCCGCCCGCTCGACATGCCGACGCTTTTCGGCGGGCTGAGCAGCTAGGAGAAAGACGATGAAATTCACCCTCTCCTGGCTCAAGGATCATCTCGAAACCGAGGCGTCACTCGATGAGATCGTCGATCGCCTTACCTCGATCGGCCTCGAGGTCGAAAGCGTCGATGACAAGGCAGGCCTGAAGCCGTTCGTGATCGCGAAGGTGCTGACGGCAGAAAAGCACCCCGACGCCGACAAGTTGCGCGTGCTCTCGGTCGACACCGGCACGGGCGCGCCCATCCAGGTTGTGTGCGGTGCACCCAATGCACGCGCCGGACTGGTTGGAGCCTTTGCGGCTCCCGGCACCTACGTACCGGGCATCGATGTGACGCTTTCCGTCGGCAAGATCCGCGGCGTGGAAAGCCACGGCATGATGTGCTCGGAGCGCGAGCTGGAGCTGTCGGACGAGCATGACGGCATCATAGACCTTCCGGATGACGCGCCGGTCGGCACCTCGTTTGCGTCCTGGGCCAAGCTTGACGATCCCGTCATCGAGATCAATCTGACGCCGAACCGGCCAGACGCCACATCCGTCTACGGCATTGCACGCGATCTGGCGGCCTCCGGTCTGGGCCGTTTGAAGGATGAGCCAATTGCGCCTGTCGCAGGCAGTGGCGCTTGCCCTGTGCGGGTCGCGCTCGACTTCGGCGACACGCCTGCTCTGTGCCACGGCTTTGCCCTAAGGCTGGTGCGCGGCGTCAAGAACGGACCGTCGCCGAAATGGATGCAACAGCGCCTGCTGGCGATCGGGCTTCGCCCGATCAATGCGCTGGTCGACATCACCAACTACGTCACATTCGACCGGGGTCGGCCGCTGCACGTCTTCGATGCCGCGAAAGTCAAGGGCACGCTGGTGGTGCGACGGGCAAAAAAGGGCGAAACGATTCTCGCACTCGACACGCGCACCTACACGCTGACGCCGGACATGTGCGTGATTGCCGACGACAACGGCGTTGAATCCATCGCCGGAATTATGGGCGGCGAGCACTCCGGCTGCGACGAGAACACGACCGATGTGCTGGTCGAGTCGGCTCTCTGGGAGCCGATCAACATTGCCAAGACCGGGCGTTCGCTCGGCATCATCACCGATGCACGCTACCGCTTCGAACGCGGCGTCGATCCGGAGTTCATGGTGCCGGGGCTTGAATTCGCAACGAAGCTTGTGACTGACCTGTGCGGCGGAACGCCGACAGAGAGCGAGGTCGTCGGCTATTCCGGACACACTTCCAAGGTCGTTGCCTTCCCTCTTTCCGAGGTCAAGCGCCTGACCGGTCTCAACGTGCCCGCAGAAGAAAGCCTCGACATTCTCACGCGACTCGGCTTCACGCCCTCCGGCTCCGGCGACTTGGTCGACGTGTCCGTGCCGTCGTGGCGGCCGGATGTCGACGGCAAGGCCGATCTCGTTGAGGAGGTCATGCGTATCCATGGTGTGGACAACATCGCGTCACGTCCTCTTGCTGCCCATGACGCAGTCAATGCGAAGATCCTGACGACGCTCCAGATACGCTCGCGTGCTGCCAAGCGCGCACTGGCGGTGCGTGGCATGCTGGAGGCCGTGACATGGTCGTTCATTCCAGCCAGGCACGCCGAGCTGTTTGGCGGCGGCCAGCCGGAACTCAAGCTCGCCAATCCGATCGCGGCCGACATGTCGGACATGCGCCCCTCGCTTCTGCCGGGTCTGATCGCGGCAGCACAACGCAATGCGGATCGTGGAACCGGCGATGTGGCGCTGTTCGAGGTCTCAGGCACCTATGAGGGCGACGCTGGCAACCAGCAAAGGCGGGTTGCAGGTGGCGTGCGCCGTGGCACGGCGAAGCTGGAGGGCTCCGGTCGCAACTGGGCGGGCAATACGCCGCCCGTCGGGGTCTTCGACGCGAAGGCGGATGCGCTGGCGGCTCTAGAAGCCTGCGGCGCGCCGGTCGACAAACTGCAGATCGAGGCCGGCGGTCCAGCCTGGTATCACCCGGGTCGCTCCGGCACGATCAAGCTCGGCCCCAAGGTCACGCTCGGCACGTTCGGCGAGTTTCACCCGCGCACGCTCGAGGGATTGGATGTGTCCGGTCCACTTTGCGGTTTCGAGGTCTTTATCGATGCGATTCCCGAGCCCAAGGCGAAACCGACCAGAACCAAGCCGAAGCTGGAACTTTCCGCCTTCCAGGCAGTAAGGAGAGATTTCGCCTTCGTCGTCGATCACGGCGTCCAGGCCGCGACATTGGTGCGTGCAGCGCTGTCGGCCGACAAGAAGCTGATCACCGGCGTCAATGTCTTCGACACGTTTGAAGGACCCGCGCTTGGCGAAGGCCGCAAGTCGGTCGCCATCGAAGTGTCAATCCAGCCGGTCGACAAGACGCTGAGCGACGAGGATTTCGAGGCGCTGGCTGGCCGCGTCGTGGACAACGTGAAGAAGCAGACCGGCGGCGTCCTTCGCGGCTAACGCCCAGCGAAAGCCGCCTGATCCTGCGATCAACGTGGATTCACGCGGCAGCCGCCGCCTCCTTCTGCTTCGCCGCCATTCGCTGCGCGATGGCGGCTGAGGCGAGCAGCTGGAACTGATGGTACAGCATCAGCGGCAAAATGATCAGGCTCGTGGCGTGACCGACAAACAGGATGTTTGCGATCGGCACGCCGCTCGCCAGGCTCTTTTGCGCACCGCAGAAGAGAAAACTGACCTCATCCTCCCGTGGCAGGCCGGCCAGTCGCCCAACGCGATGAATGAGCAGCATTACGGCTGTCAGCAAGATCAGGTCGGCGATCACAAGCACGGACAGGGTTACGGCGTCGAGGTCGCTCCATATGCCTGCGACAACACCGGCGCTGAAAGCGGAATAGACGATCAGCAGGATCGAACCGCGATCGACCACCATCGTCAGAAGCTTGTTGCGCTCGATCCAGCCGCCGAGGAAAGGCCGTACCAGCTGGCCGGCGATAAAGGGCAGCAGCAGTTGCACGCATATCCAGAGCGCGGAACTGGCATTGAGCTCAAGGGTGTCGGCCGACAGCAGAAGCGCGGCAAGCAGCGGCGTCAGCACAACGCCCAACATGTTGGACAATGACGCCGCGCATATGGCAGCAGGAACGTTGCCGCTAGCCATGGCGGTGAGCGCGATCGACGACTGCACAGTCGAGGGCAAAATGCTGAGGAAAAGGAAACCGGTGACGAGATCTTCCGACAACCAGCCCTTTGTCAGGACAGCCAGGACGAAGCCGAGCGCTGGAAACACAATATAGGTTGTGACGAAGATCAACGCCTGCAGGCGCCAGTTGGTCATGCCCGCAATGACCGCCTGAGTCTTCAGCTTTGCACCGTAGAGAAAGAAGAGCATCGCCACCGCAAAATAGCTGATGAGCGACACCACCCGCGCCGCCTCTCCCGAAACGGGCAGGAGCGTAGCCAGAAGCACGGTACCCATGAGAAGCAGCATATAATTGTCGATGGGGAGCTTTTTCAGCATGCCGCCTGATCCCGCCAAGGTGATCCGACGTTTGTAGACAATGTTGCGACTATCTCATAGTGTGATGGCCGCGATATCAGCCATCACGAAACGCGATGACCGATCACAGCTTGGATTTGCATCCCGCGCTTCTGCGCAGCTTCCTCGCGGTCGCCGAAACCGGGAGCTTCACGGCGGCTGGAGCCCGGCTTGGCCTCGGACAGTCGACCGTCAGCCAGCACATCAAACGGCTGGAGGCATGCATCGGGCGACGCGTGCTGATGCGCGACACGCATTCCGTCAGCCTGACCCAGGACGGCGACGCCATGGTAGAATTGGCGCGCAACATATTGGACGCCAATCAGCGGGTGGAGCGCTTCTTTACCGACAAGCAGCGCCGCGAAACGCTGCATCTTGGCATATCGGAAGACTTCGCGATGTCGCGCCTTGCAGATGTTCTGACGGCCTTTCGCAGGCGTGACCCCCATGTGGACATCGAACTGACCGTGGGCCTTAGCGGCTACCTCTATCAGCGCTTCGACGCGGGCGAGGTCGATGTCATCTTCGTCAAGCGCAAGCCGGGCGACAAGCGCGGACGGACAGCCTGGCGCGAGAGTCTCGTGTGGATCGGAAGGCCGGGTCTCCACGTGCCATCAGATCAGCCTGTGCCGCTTGTCGCCTTCTCGCCACCCAGCATAACGCGTTCGCTGGCGATCGCCACTCTGGAGGCCGCCGGCCGTGACTGGAGGCTTTGCTGCAGCAGTGGCAGCTTGAGTGGCCTGCAGGCGGGGCTCGTCGCCGGGCTGGGGGTTGCGGCGCATTCAAGCCGGCTCATTCCCGCTGGCGTGGTTCGCCTGTCAGCGGACAATGTCCTGCCGCCACTGCCCGAAATCGAATTCGTCGCCATCGGCCCGGGGGCAACGCATCCGCTCGCCATGCGGATGGTGGACATGCTCGTCGGTGGCTACGAGGACCTCGTGCGCAAGGGACCGTGAAGGCCTGTCGAAGGCTAATTGGAGCGGCGAGGTCTGCCGCTTCCGAACAAAAAATCCGCCCCGGCGATTGCCGGAACGGACTTTAATCTTATCCATCCACGTCAGCGCGGTTGAATCAAACCGCTAAGAGAACTGCCGATTGGAAGTTTTGGAAAGTATCCGCAGCGTGTCATGTCATTCTCCCATTTTGTATATGTTACACGTCGAAGATGACATGCCAGAGGAGTGTGTCAACACGCGCAATCGCTCCGCCTGCAAAGGAAAAGAGTTTTGATCTCGGCAAACTTCCCTTGGTGGTGGACATCAGCCCGTGCCGCGCGGCGCCTTGGTTCGCTTTTGAGATTTCGGAATGAAATGGCGGGTCTCTGACACCGCGTGAGCCAATTTGGGCAAATCAACGAGAGACACTTATGCTCTTCAGTTGTGCTGCATCTACCTTTGTGTTGTCGGTTCTATTGCTGATGGCTGTCTCGTCGAGAATCCACAGCTCGTATCCAATCGCCTCTCCGCTCTTGTGATACCGGCTCCACGCTTCTGCAAACCGCGGATCCTGGCCAAGAAATTCAAGATAGTCGAAAGACACCCCGCCAAAATAGATCTTGTCCTTCATGCTGTCGACATAGACGAGTTGCGGCGCATTCTTGAGAAAGTCCTCGACATTGGTCTCAAGTGCATACTGAACCGCGCGGCGAAATTCTTCGCACTCGCTTGGGTTTTCGATGCACGGTTGCCCGCCGAGTTTGCGTATGGCGCCGGTCAAAAACCACTGGTGGGGATATCTGCTTGTCCAGCTTCCATCCAGATCGTTGACGAGTGGGAACGCAACCATGACCCTGGAGGACAGCACAAGCGTGCGGGGATTTGCGGGACCGTTCGACGCCAGAGGCTTGAGCGCGCGTGCAGGTCCACTGTCGTAGGGACCGCGCAGCGTCGCCGGGGCAATGGAAGCAATGACGAGTACCGCCATCGCGGCAGATCTAATGCCCTTCAACGGTACGGTCGGACTGACGGCGATCCACATGCAGAAGACAACCAGATACGCTTCAACCGGAAGCAAATGATATATCCAGCCCTTCGACTGGATCGCATAGCTGGCGAGGGATCCCAGGCAGATCGCGAGAATTCGCCAGCCGATCCGATCAGAAGCCATGTCCTTCCAGAAGATCACGGAAAGGACGAGAACGAACAGGGCAGGCTTGAAAAAGACGAAAGACCAGGCGGCGTTGAACGTGTCGTAGGTCAAGCGAGCCAATGGCACAATCACGTCGAAATATTCTGGATGCACCAGCTTCACGAAGCAGACGTAGAGAATGCATCCTGCCGCGATCACAATGTTCTGCGCGCAGAACAAGGCGCCGAACCGACGCGATTGTACCGCCACGACACACGCCAGGAGCAGCGGCGCGGCGAGGAAGTGAGGCTTCAGCGCAAAGCCGAGAACGGCAAAGATACCAAGCGCTATGCGTTCCCCACGTCCCGCAGAACGAACCTGGGCAATGGACAACACGAAATAGGGTGCGCTCAGAACCAGCATTATGTGCTCACGCTGCCCGAAACTGCCGATTGGTATCAGGATCAGTGCGAGCACCAGACCGAGAAAGAGATGGTGGCGCTGGCGTTCTGTCAGTTCGTCGGCCCGTGACAGCAAGGAACGCACCCAAAACAAGGAGCCTCCGATCGCCACGACAAGGAACAGGCAGAATGATGTTTTGGGAGAAATGCCAAACACATCCGCCAGCATGACTGGCCCAGCCGTCAGGTAGAATGCGAGTGGTGGGTTGGTCTCCATCACGTCCTGGTAGAGTTGAGCGCCGTCCAGCCACATGCGCGTGGCGATCAGGTACCAGCTTGAGTCGTGGTTGAGTGTTGCCATCGGATAGAAGATTGCCGCGGCAACCAGTGCGCCCAAAAGCAGCAACAGGTCCAACGAACGGCTCCTTCGAACGTGCCGGTGCTGGCTCGCAGCCGCTTCTTCGACACTGTTTGATCTGGCTAGCAATGTGATTCTTTCAAAATTCCTGGCTCCCCTTCCTCGAAGACGGCCAGCCTTGATGCTTTTCCTCGGAAAGCTTTATGCCAGAGTTTTCAGAACAAACGGCTAATGCGCTCGTTGAGAGCGCGTTTGGGCCTTTTGAAGTTATTTCCCCCGTCGAATTGAGACGCGAACGCACGAGGGGCGCTGGTTTGCCGCGGTTGATTGTCGACAAGCTTTACATGTAAAGGCGCGATGAGCCGTCGCTGACCAAGACAGCTCTTCAGATACTAGCAGGAGCATCGCCATCATGAATGAAAGCCAAGAAAAGCTTTCAGGCGTATGCGAGCTTGTTGTGTTACTATCAACACGGAACGGACGTTCAACGCTCGGAGCCGTTCTGGACGGATATGTTGCTCAGGAATGGACCGGATTCTCCTGGGAAATAATCATTGTCGACAATGGCTCTACAGATGATACTGCGGCATTGGTGCACCAATACTCAGGCATATTGCCAATAACTTTGTTGCACGAGCCGCAGCCGAGCAAGAACCGCGCGATGAACCGCGGGCTGGCGGGCATCAGATCCACCTTCCTCGTGTTGACGGACGATGACGCGATTCCCGAACCCGACTTCTTGCAAGCCTGGTGGGAAACTGCGCAGAATCTGCCCGATTACGATCTGTTCGGAGGAAGGATCGAACCGAAGTATCCATTCGCGCCGCCCAAGTGGATCGGTGGCACGGATTACCTGTGCGACATGATGTTCGCGAGACGTGATTTGCCGGAAGGTCCAGTGGCTGCGGGATTCATATTCGGACCGAACATGGCCATTCGGCGCAGGGTTTTGGACGATGGCCTGACGTTTGACGAATCGATCGGCCCCAACGGAACTGATCCAAACTATCCCATGGGATCTGAGACCGAGTTTTTGCTCAGAGCGTCACGGGCGGGGTATCGCTCCTATTTCGTCCGCCGACCGCGTGTGCGGCACATCGTCCGTCCATATCAGATGCAGCCCGAGTTTTGGTTGTCACGAGCCTACCGGAACGGCCGCGGCACGGCCCGCATGGTTCTTGCTCGCCATTCAACGACCGGCCTCCTTGCAAGCGCCCGTCGGGCAGGTGTCGCTCTCCTGCACGGCATCATTTGGGCCTACTTCAAACTGTGTCCTTACGCGCCAAGTCGAAATAGAGCGCGGTGTTTGCTGCATTGGATGCGTGGCTACCGGCAAGAGGCCGCCACTCTTTACGGATCTGGCTAGGTTTGAAATGATTATTTCACTGGAGATGAATCATGTTTACCCACGTCATGATTGGAAGCAATGACCTCGAGCGCGCCAAACGCTTCTATGACGCAACCTTCGCTGCCTTGGGCGGCAACCACGGAGAGGTGGATGCGAGAGGCAGGCTGATCTATGTGCATGAGGGCGGTCGGCTGATGATCACGAAACCGATTGACGGAAAGCCGGCGACGGCAGCGAATGGTGGGACGATCGGAATTGCCGCCTCCCGTCCCGAGCACGTTTTCGCGTGGCATGCAGCCGGAACCGCGCATGGAGGCACAGCGATCGAAAGCCCGCCAACGGAACGTCCAAACGGTTCAGTCGTCGCCTATCTTCGCGATCCTGACGGAAACAAACTGACCGCGCGTACGCTACCAACAAAATGAAACGGGCATCTGAGCTGGAAGGTGTAATTGAGGCTAAGGCTTCGAGGCGCTGCTGATCAGGGTTTTTCAGCGCGTTCTGCGCGTGTCTCTGGATCCATGTTCTCGAAACTCTCGATGACACCCTCGGCCTCGGTCTTCACGCCGGGGACGGCTTTTCGCTGGTTGCGCACATCTTCCTGGTCGTTGCCCTGAAGCTTGTTGTTCCCCATCCGCTCCTGCGCGAAATCACTCTCCGTGAGTGTGGAGGCGCTTTCATCGAATCGTGGTGATTGGGTCTTGCTCTTCGAGGTCATTGGATCGGTCCTGTATGCTTGTTCGGATTCAGGCTCAAATCGCATCCTTGGACACGAATGCGCGACTGTGGTTTTGTGCTATCGATCGCGCTCCGCCTTCAATTTCGAACGTCCTCTTTCACGAATGGTTCCTTCATGCGTCGGGCGCAGTCAGTCGAAGGGTGTCTTCCCGAAACGATGAGACGCAATCATGATGACGATTTCCGTATTTTCAGGATCGACTCCGTGAACGCGCGCGTTCGGCGGATGAAACCGCTTTCTAGCTCAGAGGCCTGATCCAGCCCCGACAGGTAATCTTCAAGCTTATCGCGCACACGATCCCGAACGCCGGGTTCGGAGACGCTTATATGCTCAACGAGCACGCGCAATGTGGTTTCTATCGCCAGGAGCCGGGCTCCGAACGCGACGTCATGAGGATCGGCCATTGTTTCTCCAGGTGCTGAACAACCATGCCGGAACGCGGCCCCGGACGAATTTTCTTCCAGGTGCAGGCGTCGCATAGGCTCTTTGGGCATCACTGCGCTCGAGATGCGCTCCAGTGAGCCGGGACCCGCGAAATATTGCGCCGTGATGTCCGGACGCGGAGACTGGCTACCGTGCCTTCGGCGCTCGCAGCCAAACTATGCGTAATCATTCAGAGAAAAATGGTGGAGCCAATCGGAATCGAACCGACGACCTCTTGAATGCCATTCAAGCGCTCTCCCAACTGAGCTATGGCCCCACACCCGGCCTGAACCGGCGCCGTTTCCGGCGAAGAGATCAGCGCGGGCTTTGGACCCACGCCAAGTAGGAGCGGCTTCTAACCCTGCTCCCCGGGAATATCAAGCCCGACCAGAGGCTTTTTATCTCCGCACCCTGTCCATGGCGAGCGGCAAAGTCGCTCGCCATCCATCTAGCCGAAAATCAACGTTCTCAGCTTTCCTCGTCGTCGTCGCCAACACCGATGATGCCGGAAACGTCATCGTCTTCTTCTTCCTCGTCCTCGATGAACACATCATCGTCGTCATCGCCAAGATCGACGTCGTCAACATCATCATCGTCATCAATGGCCGGCACCTTCTCGCCGCTCTTGCCATCGTCGTCAGCGTCTTCCAGCGGCACGGTCTCGACCGCATCTTCGGCGTCGAGTTCCTTGTCCTCGGTGTCTTCCTCTTCCTCGATGATCGAGGAAGTGGTCTCGAAATAACTGCGCGGATAACTCTTCCCCGTGTATGGCGATACAATCGGGTCTTTATTCAGATCGTAGAACTTCCGGCCCGTCTCCGGGTCGACTCGTTTTGTTCCAAGTTCGGGCTTAGCCACGGGTGAACCTCGTCGAAAAAGTTTGGTCCCCTTAACCAGACTTGCAAGGCCTGTCAAAACATATCCGGGCAGCTTTTTGCGGCAATGCGCGAAGCGTGACCTGCTGCGAAAGCCGTGGTAGGAGAGCGCCGCAGTTTTCCTGCGATATACGGCCCCGGCCGGCGTATGCGAATGAGGCAGTCATGGATCACATCACCCCTCCGAAACCGGCGACCGCGCGACGCTCGGAGAACTTGTCAGGAACGGTACGCGTGCCCGGCGACAAGTCCATCTCGCATCGTTCGTTCATGTTCGGCGGCCTCGCAAGCGGCGAGACGCGGATCACGGGTCTGCTTGAGGGCGAGGACGTGCTGCGTACCGGCGAGGCGATGAAAGCCATGGGCGCCAACATCCGCAAGGAGGGTGACACGTGGCTCATCAACGGGGTGGGAAACGGTTGCCTGCTTGAAGCTGCCGAGCCACTCGACTTCGGCAATGCAGGAACCGGGTCGCGTCTTACCATGGGCCTGGTCGGGACCTATGACATGGAAACGACGTTCATCGGAGATGCGTCTCTGTCGAAGCGCCCGATGGGGCGTGTGCTCGATCCGCTGCGGTTGATGGGCGTTCAGGTGGTGAAAGCGGCTCCCGGAGACCGTATGCCGCTCACCTTACGCGGGCCGCGCCATGCGGCGCCTATCTCGTATCGCGTGCCCATGGCATCGGCGCAGGTAAAATCTGCCGTTCTGATTGCGGGATTGAACACTGCTGGCGTGACGACGGTCATCGAACCGGTGATGACACGCGATCATACCGAAAAGATGCTGGCAGGTTTTGGTGCTGACATCGAAGTGGAGACGGATAAGGAAGGTGTGCGCCACATACGGATTGTGGGTCAGGGCAAGCTCAACGGCCAGACTATAGCAGTTCCGGGAGATCCGTCTTCGGCGGGCTTCCCGCTGGTGGCCGCGCTCATCGTGCCGGGCTCGGATATCGTGATCGAAAACGTCTTGATGAACCCAACCCGCACCGGCCTGCTTTTGACCCTGCAGGAAATGGGCGGGAACATAGAGGTCATCAATCAGCGCAGTGCCGGCGGTGAGGATGTTGCCGATCTACGCGTGCGTGGTTCGGAACTCAAGGGTGTAACGGTACCGGCAGACCGCGCGCCCTCAATGATCGACGAGTATCCCGTGCTTGCGGTCGCCGCCTCATTCGCCGAGGGCGAAACGCTCATGCAGGGACTGGAAGAACTGAGGGTCAAGGAGAGCGACCGGCTCGCCGCTGTGGCTCGCGGACTTGAGGTCAATGGCGTTGACTGCACAGAGGGCGGCGACTGGCTGTCGGTTCGTGGACGTCCTGGCGGCAGCGGTATCGGTGGCGGGGTGGTCGAGACACATCTCGATCATCGGATCGCAATGAGCTTCTTGATCATGGGGCTGGCCGCCGAAAAGCCCGTCGCCATTGATGACAGCGCAATGATCGCCACCAGCTTTCCGGAATTTCTCGGCCTTATGGCAGATCTTGGCGCTTCCATCGATTGACAGTTGTGTCCTTCAAAAGGCCTACGCGCAAATAGAAAGAGCCCCGCAAAGCGGGGCTCCTTGCGCCAATGATGGCGCGGAATTCGTCAAGGCTAATCAGCCGCGTGACAGCCAATCGTCAATGTCGCGCTCGGCATCTTCCTCGATCTTGCCGTAACGTTCCTGAATACGGCCGGCGAGCTCCTTGCGATTACCCGCGATGACATCGAGATCATCATTGGTCAACTTGCCCCACTGGGCCTGAATCTTACCCTTGACCTGCTCCCAGTTGCCTTCAATCTGATTCCAATTCATGGAATTCTCCTTTCCTCGTGAATTAATGCTTCGGGCTAAAAACGCCCGTCGCCGGAAAGGGTTCCCCTTTCTCTCATTGAAAAGGCTGTCCTGCTTTGATCGGGGTTTGGTTCGATCGCGGCCAGGTCGTACAGACAGCGGCAAAAGCCGGGGACTATTTTTCGCCCAGCCGCCGCCTGAAGACACGCTTCAGGCGTTTTGATCTCAGATGTGAAGGGCGTGACCCAATCCCTTGAGCGCGGCTTCCTGAAACCCCTCGCCCTGTGTGGGGTGAGCATGAATGGTACCCGCAATGTCTTCCAGCCTGGCTCCCATTTCGATCGCCAGACCAAACGCTGCCGCCATCTCTGAAATGCCGCTTCCGACTGCCTGAATGCCAACAACCAGATGATTGTCGGCGCGCGCAGCGACACGCACGAAACCTGCTTCGGCGTCCATGGTCATGGCACGACCATTTGCTGAAAATGGAAACTGGCCGATCTTGATGTCGAGGCCCGCGCGCCTTGCCTCGTCGGGCGACATGCCAACGGACACAACCTCCGGATCCGTGAAGCAGACGGCAGGGATGCCGCGCTTGTCCCAGCTCCGCTTCTCGCCGCCGATGATCTCTGCGACCATTTCTCCCTGCGCCATCGCGCGATGCGCCAGCATCGGTTCGCCGGTAACGTCGCCAATGGCATAGATGCCGCGCATCGAGGTGCGGCACTGGTCATCGATGCGGATGAAGCGCCCATCCATGTCGAGCACCAGTTCCTCTCGACCCCATCCTTCGGTCACCGGCCGGCGGCCAACGGTGACCAGAATGCGATCCGCAAGAATGGTTCGGGTCTCGCCATCGTTTGCGGTCACGAGAAGCTGTTCGCCTTTCGCGTCGAGACTGTCGACTTTCGCTCCCGTCAGAAGCTCGATGCCCAGCTCGGCGATCCGCTTGGCAACCGGCTTGGTCAGATCGGCGTCATACAGCGGCAGAATGCGCTCAGCCGCCTCGATGATTGTCACCTTCGACCCCAGCTTGGCAAAGGCGGTGCCCAGTTCGAGCCCGATATAGCCGGCGCCGACAACCGCGAGCGTTTCGGGAACCGAAGACAATGATAACGCCTCGGTCGATGAAATGACCTTGCCGCCAAACGGCACGCGCGGCAGTTCCACGGGCTCCGACCCGGTTGCGATCACGATATTCTCTGCGTGAATGAGCTGATCGCCGGTCTCCGTCGCCACGATCACGGTGCGGCCATCGCGGAACCGCGCACGCCCCTGCAGTATCTTCACGCCCGCCTTCTTGAGCAGTCCGGAAACCCCGGTGGTCAAGCGACCGACGATCCGGTCCTTCCATTCCACCGTGCGCGCCAGATCGATCTTTGGATCGGCAACCGAGATGCCGAGGTGACCGCCCCCACTCGCCATATGGCGGGCCGCATCGAACTCGTCCGATGCATGGATCAACGCCTTTGAGGGTATGCATCCGATGGTCAAACACGTGCCACCTGGCTTGCGCGCTTCCACGATCACCGTGTCGACACCCATCTGGCCGGCCCGGATCGCACACACATAGCCGCCGGGGCCGGCGCCAATGACAAGAAGCTTGCAGGAAATGTCTTTCATCGCATCAGTCTCCGATGAAGATCATCGCGGGCGTTTCGAGCAGCGCCTTGATGCGTTGGACAAAGACGGCGGCGTCCCAGCCATCGATCACGCGATGGTCGAAGCTCGACGAGAGGTTCATCATCTTGCGGGGCACGAATTGCGCGCCGTCCCACATCGGGCGCATCATGATCTTGTTGACGCCGACAATGGCGACTTCGGGGTAATTGATTACCGGTGTCGTGGCGACGCCGCCCATGGCGCCCAGCGACGTTATCGTGATCGTTGAGCCGCCAAGTTCTTCGCGCGTCGCGGTTCCCGCTTTTGCCGCTTCTGCCAGGCGGGTCAATTCGATTGCGCAATCCCATAGATCGCGCGCCTCGACATGTTTGACGACCGGCACCACGAGACCGCCCGCCGTCTGGGCGGCGATGCCGATGTGGATGCCGCCATGCCGGTGAATGACGCCAGTCTCATCGTCATAGAGCGCATTCATCTGCGGCATCTCGCCAATCGCCTTGGCCATTGCGCTCATCAGGAAGGCAAGGATGGTGAGCTTGGGCCGAACAGGAGCGTTCGCCGCTGGCTTTGTCGCGTTGAGCTTTGCGCGCAGGTCCTCCAACTCCGTCACGTCGATTTCCTCGACATAGGTGATGTGAGGGATCCGCGACTTGGCGATCGTCATCTTCTCCGCGATCTTGCGACGCAGTCCGACGACCTTGATGTCCTCGACATCGTTGCGTTCGATCCGCCGACCGCCCGCCGATGTTTGTGCGCCGCGCGCCAGGAATGCCTCGAGGTCCTCGTGGGTAATGCGCCCCGCCCCGCCGCTCCCGTGAATCTGGCGCAGATCGACGCCAGCCTCGCGCGCCCGAAGCCTCACTGCGGGTGATGCGATAGGCTTTTCACCTTCCGGTCGAGGCGCACCTGTCACAGCCGGAGACGGTTTGGCGCTGCCGTTGGCGGCCTGAGCAGGTTTGGCGCGCGACTGTTTCCGATCAGGGGCAGCCGTGCCCTTGGCCGGCGCCTGCGGCTTCGGCGTGCTGGCAGCAGGTCCGCTCTCCTCTTGAGGTGGAGCAGGCGCTGGAGCGTCTTGCCCCGTCTCCTGCACATTGCCCTCGCCTTGCACACGGATGCGAATGATGGGTGCACCGACTGGCACCGTGTCGCCGATCTCGGCGCCGAGCCAGATCACTTCTCCCTCCACGGAGGACGGTATTTCGACGGTCGCCTTGTCCGTCATGACCGCAGCCAACACCGCGTCCTCGCGTACAAGGTCGCCCACCTTCACATGCCATTCGACCAGTTCCGCCTCGGCGACGCCTTCGCCCACATCGGGAAGCTTGATGACGTGCTCGCCCATCCTCAAGCCTCCATCGTTTCGAGCATGGCCCGGCCAAGCCGCGCGGGGCCCGGGAAATAGTCCCACTCCTGCGCATGCGGATAGGGCGTGTCCCAGCCGGTGACGCGCGCGATCGGCGCTTCAAGGTGGAAGAAGCAGTGCTGCTGGACCAATGCCGCCAGTTCAGCTCCAAAACCGGACGTGCCCGTTGCCTCATGCACGATGACGCAACGGCCTGTCTTGCTTACCGAGGCAACGATCGCGTCGAGATCCAGCGGCAGCAGCGTGCGAAGATCGACAATCTCGGCGTCTATTCCGGTTTCACTGGCTGCGGCCTCGGCGACGTAGACCATGGTGCCATAGGCGAGCACAGTCATGTCCTTACCCTCCCGGCGGACCGCCGCCTTGCCGAGCGGAATTTCATAATATCCCGCAGGCACCTCGCCCAGTTCGTGCTTCGACCATGGCGTGACGGGGCGGTCGTGGTGGCCATCGAACGGTCCATTATAGAGACGCTTGGGCTCGAGAAAGATCACCGGATCGGGGTCGGCGATCGCCGCGATCAACAGGCCCTTGGCATCATGCGGATTGGACGGCACCACCACCTTGAGGCCCGACACATGGGTAAACAGCGCCTCGGGACTCTGGCTGTGTGTCTGGCCACCGAATATGCCGCCGCCGGTCGGCATGCGGACAACGATCGGACATGTGAACTGGCCGTTCGAGCGATATCGCAGGCGCGCTGCCTCGGAGACGATCTGATCGTAGGCGGGATAGACGTAGTCGGCGAACTGCACCTCCACGCAGGGTTTAAGCCCATAGGATGCCATGCCGACCGCGGTGCCGACGATACCGAGCTCGCTGATCGGCGTATCGAAGCAGCGGCTTGAGCCATATTTCTGCTGCAAGCCCTGCGTTGCGCGGAATACGCCGCCAAAATAGCCGACATCCTCGCCAAAGACGACGACATTGTCGTCGCGCTCCATGGAAACATCCATGGCGTCCCGGATCGCCTCGATCATCGTCTTGCGCGGCATGGTCAGACTCCCGCCTGCTGGCGCTGGCGCCTGAGATGCGGCGGCATTTCGGCATAGACCCCCTCGAACATATCGCGCGCCGAGGGCTTTCCGCCGGCATGCAGGGTCCCGTTCTTCTCAGCTGCCTTTTGCGCCGTGATCACTTCATCGAGAACTTCCGCCTCGGCCTGCTTGTGGCGCTCCTCTGACCACGCGCCGCGGACGATCAGGTGGTTCTTGAGCCTGATGACCGGGTCGCCCAGCGGCCAGACCTCCGATTCGGTCTTGGGTCGATAGGCCGAAGGATCGTCGGACGTAGAGTGGGCGCCGACACGGTAGGTGACGTATTCCACAAGAGTGGGTCCGAGATTCCTGCGCGCGCGCTCCGCCGCCCACGAGGCGACGGCATGGACGGCAAGATAATCATTGCCGTCGACGCGCAGCGCGGGAATGCCGAAACCCAGTCCACGCGCCGCGAAAGTGCCGGAACCGCCCCTGGCGATGCCCTGAAACGTCGAGATCGCCCACTGATTGTTGACGATGTTGAGCACCACAGGAGCGCGATAGGTCGAGGCGAAGACGAGTGCAGCGTGAAAATCGCTCTCCGCCGTCGAGCCGTCTCCAATCCAACCAGCCGCGATCTTGCTGTCGCCCTTGATCGCGGACGCCATCGCCCAGCCGACCGCCTGGACGAACTGCGTCCCAAGATTTCCGGAAATCGAGAAGAAGCCGTGATCCTTGGCCGAATACATGACGGGCAACTGGCGGCCCTTGAGCGGATCGGCCTCGTTGGAGAATATCTGGTTCATCATGTCGACCATGGGATAGCCGCCCGCGATCAGCAGGCCGGCTTGCCGATAGGTCGGAAAGTTCATGTCACCGGGATTGAGGGCTTTTCGGAAGGCGCAGCTGATCGCCTCTTCGCCCATATGCTGCATGTAGAACGACGTCTTGCCCTGCCGCTGCGCCATCTGCATGCGCGCGTCGAAGGCACGCAGAAGCATCATGTGCCGCAATCCTTGAAGCAGTTCCTCGTCGTCCAGCGTTCCCGCCCATGGACCGACTGCCTCGCCCTTTCTGTTCAGCACACGAATGATCGAATAGGCGAGATCGCGGAATTGTTCCGCGTCCTCATCGACGGACGGGCGTCGGACGCTGCCGGCCTGAGGAATCTTCACGTTGGAGAAATCTGGCCGATCCCCCGGCCGAACCTCCGGCTCGGGAACGTGGAACCTTAGTGGAGCGTCTTCACTCATGGCGACTCCCATTGCCGATGGCCCAACAGGTTGAGAAGGACCGCGAACTCGTCAAAGGATAGCGATGCAAGCCAATCGGCGCAAATGAAGTCGCCGCAGCAACCTTG
Source organism: Rhizobiaceae bacterium (assembly GCA_023953905.1). GTDB lineage: Bacteria > Pseudomonadota > Alphaproteobacteria > Rhizobiales > Rhizobiaceae > Arvimicrobium. The sequence continues at coordinate 27,795 of JAMLJA010000032.1, forward strand.
CGAATTTCGGTGCCGGGCTTTCAGTTCATTGCGAAATAGAACCCGAAATTGTCAGATCATTTCGAGCGACTGCTTTCTCGCAGGCGGCGGAAAGGCAGCATCGAGCTCTGCCAGGTCCTCGTTCGTCAGTTCGATGTCCAGCGCCGCACGATTGGCCCGCACGTGCTCTGCCTGAACCGCCTTGGGAATGGCGATGACATTGCCTGAGCGCATGGCAAAGGCCAGCGCGATCTGGGCGGCGGTTGCGCCATGCCGCGCAGCAATCCCGGCCAGCCGCCGGTCGTCCTGAAGGATGCCCTGCTCGATCGGCGAGTAGGCCATCGCGGGTATCGAACGCTCTTCTAGCCAGGGCAGCAGATCGAACTCCACCCCGCGGCGCGTCAGATTGTAGAGGACTTGATTGGCCTGAGCCTCTGATCCAGCGTCCAGTTCCTCCATATCGTCCACATCGAAATTGCTGACACCCCAATGGCGGATCTTGCCTGCAGCCTTGAGCGCATCGAAGGCGGCAACCGTCTCTGAGAGCGGCACGCCGCCGCGCCAATGCAGAAGATAGAGGTCGATGCGATCCGTACCGAGCCGCTTGAGGCTACGGTCGCAGGCTGCCTGAGTGCCGCGAAGGGAGGCATTGGAAGGCAGGACCTTGCTGACGATGAAAACCTCGTCCCGCCGTCCAGCGACGGCTTCCCTGACAACCTCTTCCGCACCGCCCGACGCATACATTTCTGCCGTATCGATCAAGGTCATGCCGAGGTCGAGACCGAGCTTGAGCGCGGCCGCCTCCTCGGCGCGCCGGCGCTGGTCCTCGCCCATGTACCAGGTGCCCTGCCCGAGCATTGGCACCACCTCTCCAGATGGCAGGCTGATCGTTTTCATCGGCTGTCCTCTCCTGTGATGCTGCCGCGTCCTGCTCAGGCCGCCATGCGCATCGCCGGAAGTCAACCGGCGGCGGCGCTGCAAAAACAAAAGACCCGCCGGATCGCTCCGGCGGGTCTTGTTATTCTGTCTGCCGCCCGAGGGCTGCAGAACCTTAGTTGGTGCGGCTCTTGAGGGCCGCGCCAAGGATGTCGCCGAGCGACGCGCCGGAGTCGGTCGAGCCATACTGGGCAACCGCCTGCTTCTCCTCGGCGATTTCCAGTGCCTTGATCGAAACCTGAACGCGCTGGGTCTTCTTGTCATAGACGATGACGCGCGCGTCGACCTTCTGGCCAACGGTAAAGCGCTCGGGGCGCTGCTCGTCACGGTCGCGCGACAGGTCGGAGCGCTTGATGAAGCTCTCAAGACCGCTTTCAATCAGACGCACTTCCAGGCCGCCATCCTTGATCGCGGTCACTTCACAGGTGACAACCGCGTTCTTACGCAGTTCGCCATCGGTGCTGGCCGCGGCCTGCCCACGCTGCAACTGCTTGATGCCGAGCGAAATGCGCTCCTTTTCGACATCGACGTCGAGAACCTGAGCCTGAACCATCTGGCCCTTCTGGTACTCTTCGATGACCTGCTCGCCCGGACGGGTCCAGTCGAGATCGGACAGATGGACCATGCCATCGACATCGCCCTCGAGACCGATGAACAGACCGAATTCGGTCTTGTTCTTGACCTCGCCCTCGACGTTCGAACCGATCGGGTGATTGGCCTGGAAGGCCTCCCATGGGTTCTCGAGCGTCTGCTTGAGGCCGAGCGAGATACGGCGCTTGGCGGGATCGACTTCGAGCACGACCACATCGACGCCCTGAGTC
>JAMLJA010000033.1 GCA_023953905.1 Rhizobiaceae bacterium
TCGATGGTTGCCTTGGTCGTGCCCACGAGGCGGGAGATTTGCGCGTCCTTCAGCTCGGGATGGTTGCGCACGAGCCACAAAATAGCGTTGGGGCGGTCCTGCCGCTTGGAGAGCGGGGTGTAGCGCGGACCTTTCCGCTTGGTTTCGGGAACCCTTACCTTGGGCTCGGAGAGCCTAAGACGCTGATTCGGGTCTTTCTCTGCGCGAGCGATCTCGTCGCGACTCAGTTGCCCGGTCATGATCGGGTCCATGCCCTTGATGCCCTGCGCGGAGTCGCCGTCCGCGATCGCCTTAACCTCAAGCGGATGCAGGGTGCAGAACTGGGCGATCTGGTCGAAGGACAGCGCAGTGTTGTCGACCAGCCAGACGGCGGTCGCCTTGGGCATGAGCAGGGTGTTGGCCATCGCATAAAATCCTCTCGTTCGCCCGCGTCTCTCTCGCGGGCGGTGGGCAGAGCCACCAGATTTTGGAAATCGAGAAGCTATATAGCGAGAATCACGCAAAAGGGCAATGGAGGCGCGGCAGTTGTTCCGACCAGACACTCTTTAGGCCGTGGCGTTTCGATTGACGGAGACGCCTCGAAACCTTTGTCGAAAACCTCGGGCACTATCTTCTTTGGATCGGTTTTTGGTAGTCAAGGACAATGAAAGCGTTTGTCGTCGATACAGTTGCAACCGTGATCTTCTTCACCCTCGTTGCGGCGTTCAGTGAGTTGGTGATTGTTGGAATGACGCCGCAACAGGTGCTTGTCGCGCGGGCGTTAATGATTCCGGTGATGGTGCTGACGGCGCGCCCCTATGGCGTGTGGCGCGACTGGATCATGCAAGCGGCGCGGAACGCGGGGCCGATCGGACGCGCCATCGTGGATACCGCCGCCTTCCTGACCTTTCAAATTCCAATTTATGCAGGGACCCTCGTCATTGCAGGCGCGACAGCAAGCGAGATCGCCATCGCCTCGACCTCTGCGACGACCTTCATGCTGGTCATCGGTCGACCATTCGGCCTGTTTCTTGAGGTCGTTCGCCGCAAGGCAGGGGTGGCGATCCTGTCATAGCCGACGGAAGCGCGCCACTGCGAGAAAAGTCAAATCGGGCTAAAGCGCCCTAGGTCGAGAATTTGACCGCCACGCCGCGCTGGCGAAAATATGCCTGCATCAGCTTCCTGCCGGACCGGTTGCCTTGCGCAAGTTTGGCCGGATCGAATACGGCTTCTTTCACGCCCTCACGGGCCATAGCAGCCTTCAGCGTCGCAATATGGAGGTTGAGGTCGGCATTGTCTGCCTGGAGCGATTCATAGATGCGGTCTATGGCCTCTGCCACGGTCGGTTCGCTCACTTGTACACTCCTTGCACTGCAGGGGCTCGCGCCTGCCAAATCTTTTCGACGAGACCCCTACTGCGCTGGAAATTGTTTCGTCAACGCGTCATCGAAATGATTCCGCCGGCCGGCTCCTCCGAGTTGAGAGGAGCCGGCCGGCGGCGATCGTCGTAGAGCGACTGTTTTAAGGCAACTCGCCTATTTCGAGGCCCGGAGAAGCGGTGTGATTCGCCGGATGGCGACACGGCGGTTCTCCCGCTCGGCTTGCGACGTGTTCACCTTGAGCTGCTGCTCGCCATAACCTTGGGTGACAAGGTTTTCTGGCGGAATGTCGAAGTCTTCCGAAAGTGCGACGGCGACAGCTTCGGCGCGGCGATCCGACAGGAGCAGATTGGCCTCGTCGGTCCCCACGGCATCGGTGTGCCCCTCGATGAGGAAAACCTCGTCAGGGTTTTTGGCCAGCACAGCTTCCAGAGCCAGTCCGACATTGTCGAGCGCGTCGAGTTGGTCGACACTGACGGCCGCACTGCCGAAATCGAAGGTGATCGTGTCCAGATCGACGCGGCGCACCTTGTCCCTCAGACGTTCGCTGTAGCGAACCTCATCAAGCGTGTAGGCGCGCTCCACGCGCTCCACCGGGGGAGCTACGAGTGCCTCCTGAACCTGGCGGCGCGACGCCGCACGGGTCTCCACGATGTACTGGTCTTCCGGAATGCCGATGACCAGCGGTGGCAACTGTTCGATCTCGCCATAGTAGCGCGGACGATTGTCACGACGCGGCGCGCGTCGGTCGACATATGTATTGTCGATCAGCACGATCTGGGTTCCGTTGGGCAGCACACGGACGCGGGTCAGTATGTCGCCGTAGCGGTCGCGCTCGGTGATGACGCGCACGCCATTATCGCGGAAGACGGTGGTGCGGGTATCACCATGGCCGAGGTCTTCGACAACCACGTCGCGGGAGCGGGACAGAAGCCTGTCACCCTCGCGCTGGGGCTCAATGACCAACTGGTCGCCCAGTCGAATGATGATGCGATCGCCCTTGCTTTCCACCACTTCGCCACGGTCACCTCGGCCGTCCCTGCGGTCGCGGCGGCGATCAGCGCGGGTGGTGTTATTGGTCGGCTGACCTTCTTCCTTGACCTGCTCTTCCTTGACGACCTCACGCTCGCGATCCAGCTTCTCGCGCAGGCGGCGCAATTCGCGCAGCTGCTCTTCTCCGCCCTGAATACCGATCTGCTGCTCCACGGGCGATGCTGATTTGTCAACGACAGGCGCCGTCTGCTCTGTCTGGCGCTCGGCACGACGCTTCTCGCGTTCACGTTTGCGGTCGGCTTGGCGTTCCTCTGGGGCCTTCTCCAGACCGCTATCGCTTCCGGATGCCGGCGCTGTGGGTTCAGCAGCCTGCTGCATGCGCTCCTGTCGGCGCTTTTCCCGCTCTGCGCGACGCTTCTCGCGTGCATTGTCCACCTCCTGCTGATCGGCAGAAGGCTGAGCCTCGGTAGCGGCCGGTTCGGATGGCTGCGCGGGCGCCGCTTCCGTTGCTGTGGGAGCCTCCGCGGCAGGCGTTTCGGCTGCCGGCGGCGCGGTGGGTTCAGCGGCCTGCTGCGCGCGCTCCTGTCGACGCTTTTCCCGCTCTGCGCGACGCTTCTCGCGGGCATTGTCCACCTCCTGCTGCTCGGCAGAAGGTTGCGCCTCAGATGCGGCCGGTTCGGACGGCTGCGCTGGCGCGGCCTCTGTTGCTGCGGGAGCCTCGGCAGCTGGCGCTTCGGTCGCAGGCTGCTCGGCCTGCTCCTGCGCTTTCCTGCCCTTCTCCCGGCGCTTTTCGCGCGCAGGGGCTTCCTCGGGAGCCGCAGCTTCGGACTCCTTAGCGGCTGCCTCTGCAGCTGCGGCCTCTTCGGCTGCCGCTTTTGCCGCAGCTTCAGCGGCCGCAGCTTCGGCTTCCGCCTTTTCCTGGGCGGCCTTCTTGGCTGCTTCGTCTTCGATGATCACTGGCGCCTCAGCCTGGGCCAGAATGGTCTGAGCGTCTAGCTTTTCGGCGTAGGCGGATTGCATCAGAGCGATGGTTGAGACCGAACCGATCAGGATCAGGGAGCGAAAAGTCATGAATGAACCTCCGTGTGCACGCGGCTGCGGGGGATGCAGCGCGTCAAGAGGCCGGTCTATGTGTCTTTGGCTGAACGTGGAATGAATGACGTCGCCTGCCGGCCGAAGCTCTTAAACGGCGTGAGGCGGCTTAGGTTCCGCATCACTCTCATTGCAGTGGCGCGTGCGAGACCAGGGCTCAGGCGACGTCCAGCACGATCTTGCCGATATGTTCGCCTTCTTCCATGCGCTCGTGTGCGCGCCAGGCTTCGGTCAGCGGAAAGATCATGTCCATGACCGGTGCAATGCGACGCTCGGCCAACAGCGGCCAGGCATTGGTCTCAAGGGCGGATGCAATGGCGCCCTTGAATTCGACGCTGCGCGGGCGAAGCGTGGACCCCGTGTGCGTAAGCCGCTTCATCATCAGTCGAGCGAAATCCGTGCTGGCAACCGCGCCGCCCTGGGTTGCGATCTGGACGATGCGTCCGTCGACCGCTGCCGCGTGATAGTTTTTCGCGACGTAATCGCCGGCGATCATATCCAAAATGACATCGGCCCCATGGCCTTCTGTCACTTCCTTGACGACGGCAACAAAGTCTTCCATGCGGTAGTTTATCGCCCGAACGGCCCCGAGTTTTTCGCACGCCGCGCATTTGTCGGCCGAGCCTGCGGTGACGATAACCTTCGATCCGAGCTGGGTGGCCAGCTGGATTGCGGTGGTGCCGATGCCGGAGCTGCCTCCATGCACCAGCAGGAACTCGCCAGGCTTCAATGCGCCCCGCTCGAACACATTGTGCCAGACAGTGAAGAAGGTTTCCGGGAGAGCCGCGGCTTCGGTGAAGGTGAAGCCGTGCGGAACCGGCAGCGCGTTGGTTTCGTGCACGGCAACATATTCGGCATAGCCGCCGCCGGGCGTCAGCGCGCAGACATCCATGCCGATCCGCCAGCGCTCCGCCCCTTCGCCAAGTGCCGCCACGGTTCCCGATACTTCCAGGCCGGGCAGGTCGGACGCGCCAGGAGGGGCGGGATAGGCGCCTTTGCGCTGCATGACATCGGGCCGGTTCACGCCTGCGGCCCGCACGTGAATCAGGATTTCGCCGGCGCGAAGCTGAGGCAGCGGGCGGCGTTCGGGCTTGAGCACGCGCGGTCCACCCGGTTCGGTGATTGCGATGGCCGTCATCCGGTCTGGAAGCGTTTCTGCCGTAACGGGTCCGGTCATGTCGTATCCTCTTGCCTGCGTGTCTAAGATTGCAGCGTTTGCCTCAATGTCGCGCGACTATGTATGCTGATCGTCCTGTCCTGCAAAGCGAAGGTGGTGAAATGGCGCTGTTTGACGATGAGGTGAAGAAACCGAAACGGGCGCATGAGCTCGGTCAGGATCTCTCGTTTCTCTCCGTGGAGGATCTCGCGGAGCGGATCGAACTGCTACGTGCGGAGATCACGCGGCTTGAAGCGGAGTTGTCGGCCAAGGGCGCGAGCAAGTCTGCGGCCGAGGCACTATTCCGCAGGTGAATCGGTCTTTTGCTGTGCCGGCATCGCTGGCGGTGTGTTCTGGACCGGACGGATGCGAATACGCGTCAACCTGTTTTTTTCCCGCTTCATGACGATGAAGCGCTTGCCGTGGAAGGTAAAGGCCTGCCTTTCCACGGGAATTGACTGGGCCTCATGGATCACGAGCCCCGCAATCGTCGTGGCCCAGTCATCCGGCAACGTCCAGCCCAGGGCACGGTTCAGGTCGCGGATGGGGACGGAGCCATCGACGACGACCGAGCCGTCCGCTTCCTGCCTCACGCCGCGCACGTCGAGGTCGTGCTCATCGGAAATCTCGCCAACAATCTCCTCGATGATGTCCTCGAGTGTCACCAGACCTTCCATCTCGCCATACTCGTCAATGACGATGGCAAAATGCGTCTTGCGGCGCAGAAAAGCGTTGAGCTGGTCCTCGAGAGTGGTGGTATCGGGGACAAACCAGGGCTGGGACGCAATCTTGACGGCGTCTATGCGGGAAAAGTCGTGGTCGACCTCGTCCAGCGCGCGTAGCAAATCCTTCGCGTGCAGAACGCCGACAATGTTGTCCGTCTCGCCGCGCCAGAGAGGCATGCGCGTATAGGGGCTCTGCAACATTTCGCGCACCAGCGCTTCCGGCGGCATGTCGGCATTGATGGAGCGCATCCGGGTGCGATGCACCATGATGTCGGAGACTTCGAGTTCGTGCAGGTCGAGCAAGCCGCCGACCCGGGCGCGGTCCTGTCGCAGGGCGTTGCCTTCACGGCGGAGTTCATCGACCGAGTTGAGAAGCTCCTCGCGCGCGGTGTGCAGCGGTTCAATCGGCCAAAGTTCGTACCCGAATCGTTTGAGCAACGGGGCATGGAACAGCACGCCGCCAAGACCCAGCGCTATCAGAACGACCGTTGCGATGGCCCAAGGATCGACCGTCATCCCGGATGATTGTCCTTCAGAAAACCCAACACCTCTGAGGCAGGCACGTCCTTGGCGATGAAGGACTTGCCGATTCCCCGCGTCAGAATGAATGTCAGCGTACCCCGCGCCACCTTCTTGTCCTGCTGAATGTAACCGAGCAGGGCTTCGGCATCTGGCAGGTTGCCGGGGATGTCACCCATGCGCCAGGGCAGACCGACCGCCTTCAAATGCGTCTCGACGCGCTCCGCGTCGTCAGCACTGGCAAGGTTCATCCGCACCGAAAAGCGATGTGCCAGCGCCATGCCGATTGCCACGCCCTCGCCATGAACCAGTCGCGTGCTGTCATATCTGGTAGCCGCTTCGAGAGCGTGGCCGAATGTATGACCCAGATTGAGCAAGGCGCGGTCACCGTTCTCGAATTCGTCGCGTGCCACGATCTCGGCCTTGGCGCGGCAGGATTGCGCGATCGCCTCGGTGCGGGCTTCTCCGCCGGAAAAAACCTCCTGCCAGTTCTTCTCCAGCCATTCGAAGAAATCCGGGCGGTCGATCAATCCGTATTTGGCGACTTCGGCATAGCCCGCACGAAATTCGCGCGGAGACAGCGTGTCGAGTGTCGACGTGTCGGCCAGAACAAGCTTTGGCTGATGGAAGACCCCGATCAGGTTCTTGCCGCGCGCGCTGTTGATGCCCGTCTTGCCGCCAACAGAAGAATCGACCTGGGCGAGCAAGGAGGTGGGCACCTGTACGAAATTCATGCCGCGGCGCACGATGCCGGCAGCAAAGCCTGACAGATCTCCGATCACTCCGCCACCCAGCGCGATGACGGCATCGCCACGCTCGAGCCGGGCCGCCAGAACTCCGTCCACCACTTCCTGCAGGGCGTCGAAGCTCTTGGTCTTCTCGCCCGCAGGCAAGGCAATGGCCGTGGACGCAATGCCCGCCGCCTTGAGACTGTCTATGAGGCGGGCGAGATGGGCTCCGGCAACATTCTCATCGGTCACGATAGCGGTCCGGATGCCGGGCAGGCGCGAGGCAATCTGCTTGCCCGCCTGCTCTATCAGATTGGGTCCGATCAGAATATCGTAGGAGCGATCGCCGAGGCCGACAACAACCTTGCTCGCAACCTCATTCATAGCTTCAGTCCTATCTGGGGGTTGCGCCTGTGAGATGTGAAAACAGGCTGTTGATCACCTCCTCCGAGATGACCTCCTTTTTTTCGTCGCGCGTCGGCACCATCAGGCTTGCTTCGGCATAGACGGGATAGCGCTCGTCGATGAGCCGCTGCATCACGGCGCGGGGATCTGGCGCCTTCAGAAGCGGGCGGTTCTGCTTCTTGGATACCCGCTCCATCAGTACGTCGAGATCGGCCTTCAGCCAGACCGAAACGGCATGGGCCGCAATCGCCTCTCGCGTCTGCTCGTTCATGAAAGCCCCGCCACCTGTCGAAAGAACCTGCGGTCCTTGCTCCAGAACGCGCGCGATGACGCGCTGTTCAAGCGAACGAAACTCCGGTTCGCCATAGGTTTCAAACAGTTCGGGAACCGTCATGCGGGAAACCGCCTCGATCTCCTGATCGCTGTCCAGAAAAGGGATGCCAAGTGTGGCCGCCACCTTTCGCCCGATTGCAGTCTTGCCGGCTCCCATAAGGCCGACAAAGACGATCGACCGCTTGCCGAGCGCCTTCAAGATCTCTGCAACGGTGTCTTCGCTTGCCAGTGGCGCCACTATTGCCATGCCATCCTCGTTGCGGCGTAACGACATGAAAAGAGACACTGCGTCAAGCACCGGTTGAGGTCTTGTGCCTTGCCCTTGCATCGCGGGCGTCCCATAAGGGCACAGGTCGACGAGGCTCGGGCGAATGCCAACCCTGTTCCGTTTCCTGATGATAATCGCCGTTGTGGCAGCGCTTGTGTATGGAGCGATGGTTGCGTTGGCTGTTCTCGTCAAGCCTACGCCCGGAGAACTCGTGGTTCCGGTGCCCATAGAGGACAGGTTGCGAAATCCGGACACGCCATGAAGGCCGCAGCGCGAATCGAAGCCTTTCTCGAGATGATGGCAGCCGAGCGCGGGGCGAGCGACAACACGCTTGCGTCCTATCGGCGCGATCTAGAGGATGCCGCATCCACTACCGCAGCCAGAGGCACAGACCTTTCATCCGCCGGGCCAACTGATCTGCGCGCCTTTCTCGATGGGCTCGCCAGTCAAGGCTTTGCGGCTTCGTCGCAGGCTCGAAAGCTTTCGGCACTGAGGCAGTTCTTCAAGTTTCTCTATGCGGAAGGAATGCGCACCGACGATCCGACCGGCGTCCTCGACAGCCCGCGCAAGGGGAGGCCATTGCCGAAGGTGATGAGCGAGCATGCAACCGGGCGATTGCTTGATCGCGCAGCGGAGGAGGCAGCATCCGCATCCGGAGCAAATGCGGCGGCGCCCATTCGTCTCCATGCGCTTGTCGAAGTCCTCTATGCCACTGGGCTACGCGTCTCGGAGCTGGTGAGTCTGCCTTTGGCGGTCGCGCTCCGCGACGAGCGGTTCTTCCTCGTAAGGGGCAAAGGCAATAAGGAGCGCATGGTTCCTCTCTCGGAAAAAGCGCGGCAGGCCATGCGGGTCTGGCTGGCCGAACGGGCCCGAATGGTGGCGTCTGCCGACAGTCCATGGCTGTTTCCCGCAGCTTCCGACAGCGGCCATTTGCCCAGGCAGGTCTTCGCCAGAGAATTGAAATCACTTGCCGCACGGGCTGGCATTCCGGCCGCCAAACTGTCTCCGCATGTGTTGCGCCATGCCTTTGCAAGCCATCTTCTGCAACACGGGGCGGATTTGCGCGCGGTTCAGCAATTGCTCGGGCATTCCGATATTTCGACCACGCAGATTTACACGCATGTGTTGGAGGAGAGACTGGTCCGCCTGGTTAACGAGCACCATCCGCTTGCCGATTAAGCCCTAGATCGCTATGTCACGTCATGATTTCTCATGGTTCCGCCGCATCGGCGTCGCCCGGATCAGAAACAGGCATCTCGCTCGCGCATGTACAATTATCTGGATTTCGAAAAGCCGGTGCAGGACCTCGAGGGTCAGATTCTCGAGTTCAAGCGGATGGCCGAGAGCGGCCAGGCGGTCGACGTAACGGATGAGATTACGCGTCTTGAAAAGCGGTCCAAGGATGCGTTGCGCGACATCTATCGGGCATTGACGCCGTGGCAGAAGGCGCAAGTGGCTCGTCATGCCGACAGGCCGCACTGCCTCGACTACGTGAACGCACTCTTCACCGACTTTACGCCTTTGGCGGGTGACCGTGTCTTTGGCGACGATCACGCCATCATTGGCGGCTTTGCGCGTTTCCGAGGCGAGGCGGTCGCGCTGATCGGGCAGGAGAAGGGGTCGGATACCCAGACCCGTCTCAAACATAATTTTGGAATGGCCAAGCCGGAAGGATATCGCAAGGCCGTCCGCATCATGGAACTCGCGGATCGCTTCTCAATCCCTGTGATCAGCCTTGTCGACACGGCTGGAGCATATCCCGGCATCGGCGCGGAGGAACGCGGCCAGGCCGAAGCGATCGCGCGTTCCACCTCCACATGCCTGTCGCTTAAAGTGCCTTCCGTGTCGGTGATCATCGGCGAAGGCGGATCCGGCGGCGCGATCGCCATCGCAACCGCCAACCGTGTCTATATGCTTGAGCACGCGATCTATTCCGTGATCTCACCCGAGGGCGCCGCGTCCATTCTGTGGCATGACTCCACGCGCGCCAAGGATGCAGCCACCAACATGAAGATCACCGCCCAGGATCTTCTGGAGATGAAGGTGATCGACGGAATCATCCCGGAACCTCTCGGTGGCGCACATCGTGGTCCTGAGGCCGTGATGAAGGCGGCTGCCGATCAGATCGGCCGGGCGTTCGATGACTTCGCGTTATCCGGCGGAGATTTTAGAGAGCAGCGCCGCGAGAAATACCTTTCTATTGGACGGCACCTGTAGGCAGGATTCGCGAATCCTGCCATAAAAATGCCGTCGGATCGTGCCCATGACCTTGTCATGAGCGCAGGCCAGAATTGGTGTGCGGTAATGAATTCTCAAGGTTAATGGATCTAAAGATCTGTTGGTATCGATGCCGTTGAAATGCGGCTGGGCAAAAGAATGAAATTCAGCGCATGATCGCGAACACCCTCAAAGCTGGCCTTCTCGTTTCTGCGATAGCTCTCTCCGGTTGCACGGAGACGGCGCTCGACATGTCGAATGCTGCCAGCGCGCAATTGCCCGACAAGCTGGTCAAGGAAATGAATGCCAAGGGCATGACGCGGACGTCGTCCATCATGGCACGGGTATTCAAGGAAGAGGGCAAGCTCGAGATCTGGAAGCAGAAGTCGAATGGCCGTTACGGTCTCGCGGCATCCTACGATATCTGCAAGATGTCCGGCCAGTTGGGCCCCAAGTTCATCGAGGGCGATCGCCAGTCCCCGGAAGGTTTCTACAGCGTTCGTCCCGGACAACTGAATCCCAATTCAAGCTACCATCTCGCCTTCAATATTGGCTATCCAAACGCGTATGATCGCGTCAATGGCCGGACCGGCAGCAACCTCATGGTGCATGGCGAATGCTCGTCATCAGGTTGTTTCTCGATGAACAACAAGCAGATGGAACAGATCTACGCCTTTGCACGCGATGCTTTTCGCGGCGGTCAGACCGAGTTCCAGGTACAGTCATTTCCATTTCGCATGACAGCCGCCAACATGGCGCGGTATCGAAATGATCCCAATTACGACTTCTGGAAGATGCTGAAGGAAGGCTACGATCAGTTCGAGATCACCCGCATGCCCGTTAAGGTGGATGTGTGCGAGAAGCGCTACGTGTTCAATCGCCTGACTGAAGACGGCGCCAGCTTCTCGGCTGCGGGAGCCTGTCCGGCCAGCACCATGCCCGAGCAGCTGGCCTCAGCCTACAGCAGCTACCAGTCGTCTTACGAGGCTGCGTTTTCCTCAGCATCCGGCAAGAGCCTGGCGCCGCCGAAGGAAACGATCAACGGCCTCAAGGAAGCGAAACTCGTCGCCGATTGGACGCATCAGCGGTCGCGCGGCGAGCGCATTTCGATAGAGCCGCCCGCGATGGCGCATGACGGGACGGTTGTGCAGACTTCGCGCATGGGCCGTGTCGATTCGCCGGCTGGCCGCAAGATGGCTGCGATCGAGGCCGAACAGGCAGCGAAGCGCAAGGCCGAAGACGACAAGCGACGCGCCGAGGAACAGAAGCGGTTGGCGAAGCTTCAGGCCGAAGAGGCCAAGAAGGCAGCCGAAGAAGCCAAGGCAGCTGAGGCGGTTGCCGCCGCTGCCCCGGTTGATGAGGCGACGCCTACCGCGAAGGCGGAAGAAAAGCCAGGCCTTCTCGGCGGCGTTCGCAAACGCTTCGGCAACATCTTCGGCAGTTGAAATCCACCGAATTCCAGCCGGTGTTCGACCTGCGTGGCCTGAATTGTCCGCTGCCGGTGTTGCGCACGCGCAAGCGTCTCGCGGCAATGGCGCCGGGTTCACGCCTTTGGGTGGCAACCACCGATCCGCTCGCGGTGATCGATATTCCCGCATTCGCACATGAAGACGGACACCGCATTGTCGAGAGCAAAGCGGTGGAAGGCGGTCACCGATTTCTCATAGAGCGCGGCCCGTAGATCCCGACGAATCGCGGCAAGTCGAAGGCCTATTGCTTGAAACCGGCGATGGCGAGCGGATTGTCGGCCACCGCACTGAGGTCTGGCGTGTCGACGGACAGCTGATTGGTGATAGCCGAAAACAAGCGGCGGACGTAGCTATCCGGCAGGTCCATGCCGATCAGAACCAGACGTGTCCCGCGCGGACCGTCAGGCCACTGGTTCAGTCTTGCCGGGGGATGCATCAGCTTCTGCACCCCATGCAGGACCAACGGTCGCGACGGGTCTTCCGTCAGCTCCACGATGCCCTTCATACGCAGCAGTTTCTCACCGTGGGTCGACTGAAGCAGGTCGAGAAACGTCGCGATCGCCGAATAGGGAACCGGACCTTCATGGACGAGGCTGAACGAGTTCATCCTGTGATCATGATGGTGGTGATGATCATCTTCGCATAAATCGTGTTCACCATGATGGTGATCATGATGCGCGATGTCGGCGTCCGCTGCCTCACCAAGCCAACGGCGGACATCCGCCGTCTTGGTGACAGGGTCATACAGTCCGCATTCCAACAGCTTTGAAGCGGCTGCAGGTACCGCGTCGGCGTCAATGATCGCCGCATTCGGATTGAGATGCCGGAGGCGCATCTCCAGTTCTTCGCGCGCTGCGCCATCTCGCTGCAGCGATTGCTTTGTCACGACGATGCGATCGGCGACGGCTACCTGCTTCACGGCCTCGACATGCTCGTTCAGCGTATCCGTGCCGTTGACAGCGTCGACCAGCGTGATCACACCGTCGAGACGAAAGGCCTGCATCAGAACCGGGTGGGCCATGATGGATTGCAGGACCGGCACCGGGTCCGCGAGGCCCGTGGTCTCGATAATGACGCGCGATAGGCGTTTGATGCGTCCGCTCTGCAGCCGGTCCACCAGATCCGCCAGTGTATCGACCAGTTCGCCCCGCACGGTGCAGCACAGACAACCGTCTGCCAGCTCAATGATGCCATCGGACGCCTGCTCGACGAGCAGATGATCTATCGCGACGTCACCAAACTCATTGACGATGACGGCCGCATCGGTGAGCGACGGGTCCTTGAGCAGCCGATTGAGCAGTGTCGTCTTCCCGGCGCCGAGGAAGCCGGTGATGATGGAAACGGGAATTGGAAACACTGATCAGTCACCATCGCCGAGTTGTGCAGCGTTTTCTGCCGGTGCCGGATAAGCTGGGCGTGGAGTCGGGATCGGCACGTCGGCATAATTCTTGGAGAGCATTTCCGCATAGGCTCTCGGTACGGGGCCATCCGCTCCGCCCGTGGTGATGGCCACCAGCTTCAGGGGATGGTCATACGGCATGGCATAGGGAGATTTCGCTTTCTCTTCCGCCTGCTCGCTGGGCTCTTCCTGTTTCTTCTCGGTCGCTGTCGGCTTGGGGCAGATGATGTCACGCATGTTCTTTGGCTCGGCGCTTTCGTAGCCGTAGCGGGCGAGCATGGACAGCGTGTCTCCACCGACATTGGGGTTGGCAAAACCACGATCAAGCAGTGCGGCCGCCGCCTCCGCACGCACAGTCGCGGAGGGCTGGCCGAGCACGATGGCTGCAAGGGTACGGCCATCGCGTTTGGCAGTGCCGATCATGTTGAAGCCGGACGGACAGACGAAGCCGGTCTTCATGCCATCCACGCCATTGTATCGCCCGACCAGCAGGTTGTAGTTGGTCAGGGTTCTCTTGCCGACAATCAGTCCTTCAATCGAGAAATAGGACATATATTGCGGGAAATCCCGGCGAAGCGCGGTGATCAGAAGCGCCAGATCACGTGCTGTCGTATATTGCTCGGGTGAATGCAGTCCGTTCGGGTTGACGAAATGGGAGTCGACCATGCCGAGACGAGATGCCTCGCTATTCATACGCTCCGCGAACGCCGCCTCCGAGCCGCCGACATTCTCGCCTATCGCCATGGCGACATCGTTGTTGGAGCGGACGAGCATCATTTTCAGGGCGTTGTCGGCCGTCAGCACGGTGCCCGCCTTGAATCCGCTTTTGCTCGGCGGCTCCTTCGCAGCCTTCTTTGTCATGACGATTGGAGAGTCGAGCTGCAACTCGCCTGCCTGTATCGCGCGGAAGGTCACGTAAGCCGTCATGAGCTTGGTGAGCGATGCGGGATACCAGCGTTGAAACGCATCTTCGTGCGCGATGACGCGACCGCTCGTCAGATCGAAGAGCAGAGATGGCGTCGCCAAAGCCGGCATCGCGCCCAGCAATCCAAGAATTGCGCAGGTCGCAAGCGCCATACGGGAATATGTCTTCAACAGAAACCGGGCCATGTTATCCAGACAGCCACAACCTTGAGCTTGAGTCACACAATCGTCTATGGTCTTGGCACCCATTTTTGAAATCCGGTGCCCGCCACCCGCTATCTACCCCATGTGACGCGACAAAGGCAAAGCTGCCGTGTTGTCGTTTCCGTGAGCAAGGTCGCTATCAGTGAAAGAGTTGCCTGAATGCCCGTTCTGAACCGCGTTGCCGAAATGCAGGATGAAATAGCCGGTTGGCGCCGAACTCTTCATCAACAGCCGGAACTCGATTTTGCGGTCTACAAGACTGCCGAATTCGTTCAGCAGAAGCTCGCCGAGTTTGGCGTGGACGAAATCGCAACGGGTATCGGCCGAACAGGTGTCGTGGGCATTATCAAGGGCAGCAAGGGTGCCGGGGCGACCATCGGCCTGCGCGCCGATATGGACGCCTTGCCGATGCAGGAGATCACCGGCAAGGCCTATCAGTCGCAGACGCCGGGCGTCGCGCATGCATGCGGTCATGACGGGCATACGGCAATGCTTCTCGGAGCAGCCAAGTATCTGGCGGAGACGCGCAATTTTGCAGGCAGCGTGGCGGTCATCTTCCAGCCGGCCGAGGAAGGCGGCGGAGGCGGGCGGGAAATGGTGCAGGACGGCATGATGGATCGCTTTGGCATCGATCGCGTCTTTGGAATGCACAATCTGCCGAATTTGCCGGTCGGAAAGTTCGCGATCAAGCCAGGCGCGATCATGGCGGCGACTGCCGAATTCACGATAGTGGTGAAGGGGCGGGGAGGCCATGCCGCCATGCCGCATACGACCATCGATCCGATCTCGATCGGCACGCAACTGGTCACCGCACTTCAGTCGATCGTTTCGCGCAATGCCAATCCGGTCGAGTCGCTGGTGGTGACGGTCACGAAGTTCCATGCCGGCGATGCTTATAACGTCATCCCCGAACGTGCCGATATTGCGGGAACCGTGCGTGCCCTGAAGCAGGATCTCGCCGTGCTCGCGGAAAAGCGCATGAAGGAAATCTGCAACGGACTGGCGGTCGCGCATGGCATCGAGATCGAGCTGGACTATGATGCCAACTATCCCGTCACCATGAACGATCCGGTTGAGGCCGTTTTTGCCGGGGCCGTCGCAGCGGAGGTGGCGGGTGCCGCCAATGTCGACCTCGAGGCGCCCCCGCTGATGGCGGGCGAGGACTTTTCCTACATGCTGGAGGCCCGGCCCGGCGCATTCATCTTCCTGGGCAATGGCGGTTCGGCACCTCTCCATCATCCGGCATATGATTTTGACGACACGGCCATTGCGCATGGCGTCAGCTATTGGATCCGTATCGCCGAAACGGCACTCGCTACCTAGCTCGAATCCGTCAGGTGAGGCGCCAGTTCGACATGCTTCAAAAAGGCATGACGGTTGCTATACTGGCGGTTGGCGAAGCGCCCCAAAGCTTGTATGAGTGCCTCGCGCGGTCCCGTAGCTCAGTAGGATAGAGCGGCAGATTCCTAATCTGTAGGTCACAGGTTCGATTCCTGTCGGGATCACCACTCGGCTAGAGTTCGATTTCGGGCATTTCCGATCCGGACTTTAGCCCCACCACTCGTTCGGCCGGAAAGACGCAGCATTTTGCAGCAGAATGCGGGCAGAAAGCTCACCAGCGCTGCCCGCATGACGCCCTGGCTGTCCGGTCCCGCCAAACATTTTCTGCCCAAAGCCCTGATAAGCTGATATGCGGCCCGCTCCAGAGAGATCGCGATTATGACGCCGACCGACGACGAAACTTCCGCAGCCTTGCCGGCTGCCATCCATCCCGCGCTGGCTTCGGCACTCGCGACCAAGGGCTACAGTCAGTTGACGCCAGTCCAGCTGGAAATGGCGGAGCGGGGAAGCGGCGACGCCGACTTGCTTGTTTCGGCGCAGACCGGATCGGGAAAGACCGTCGCATTCGGCATCGCCATTGCGTCGACGCTTCTTGGCTCTCACGGTCGGTTCGACGAGGCGGGGCAACCGCTTGCCCTGATCATTGCGCCGACGCGCGAGTTGGCGATCCAGGTGCAGCGCGAGATCGACTGGCTATATGCTGCGGCGGGCATACAGACGGCGACATGCGTAGGCGGCATGGACATGCGCAAGGAACGTCGCGCGCTGGAACGTGGCGCGCATCTTGTCGTCGGCACGCCGGGACGCCTGCGCGACCACATTACCAAGGGCGCGCTCGATCTGCATGCGCTTCGTGTTGTCGTGCTGGACGAAGCTGACGAGATGCTGGATCTCGGATTTCGCGAGGACCTCGAATTCATTCTGGGGGCGGCACCCAGGCAACGCCGCACATTAATGTTCTCGGCCACTGTGCCTCGCGGCATTGCGGAACTGGCAAAGACTTTTCAGCGGGATGCGCTGCGAATTGCAGCCTCCGCTTCTTCGGAGCAGCACGCCGACATCGAGTATCAACTGATGCTGGTGCGACGCGACGAGCGGGAACACGCCATCATCAACACCCTGCTGCATTCCGACAGCACGAGCGCACTGGTATTCTGCCACACCCGCGAGGCGGTTCGTCACCTGACGGCACGCCTGGCCAATCGTGGCTTTGCGGTCGTGTCGCTGTCGGGTGAAATGGCGCAGTCCGAACGGTCGAACGCGCTGCAATCCATGCGTGACGGACGGGCGCATGTTTGCGTTGCCACCGACGTGGCGGCGCGTGGCATCGACCTTCCCAATCTCGATCTCGTGATTCATGCGGATGTGCCGAGCAATCCCGCGACTTTGCTCCACCGATCAGGCCGGACAGGCCGGGCCGGTCGAAAGGGCGTCTGCGTGCTTATTGCGCCCGAGAATCGGCGCGGCGCCGCGCAGCGCGTTCTTACTTTGGCGAAGCTGACCGCGACCGTTCGCGCCGCGCCAGACATCGCGGCGATCGAAGCGCGCTATCGCAAGCAGATTCTTGATGCGGCTCTTTCAGCCGAACAGCCAGACGACGCGGAGGCGGCTTTTGTCGCCGAACTGCTGAGCCAGGTTTCCGCCGAGCAGGTGGCTGCGGCGTTCCTTCGCCAGCAACTGGCGGCCCGACCGGTTCCGGAAGACATTTCGCCTCTTCCAGTCGACTCTATGCAGACACGGAAGCCCAGTCGCGACAAGCGGTTCGAGCAAGATCGCGGTCCGTCGTTCGTTCGTGAGCCTCGTGGCCCCGATATGGTGGGCGGCGTATGGTTCACCGTTTCCGTCGGTCGCAAACAGCGCGCCGACCCGAAATGGCTGCTTCCCATGATCTGCAAGGCTGGCGGCGTGACCAAGCGCGATGTCGGTTCGATCCGCATCGACGATACCGAAACGCGTTTCGAGATATCGGGTGACAAGGCTGCGGCCTATGCCGAGCAGCTGAAGCGTCCGGGCAGTCTTGAACGCGGCATCGTCATCTCGCCGGCCGGCGAACCGCGCGGAAAGCTTCGGCAGGCGAAGTCGAAGTTCAAGCACGAGGGCAAGGCACGTCCCAATAGCAAGAGCGGGGCACCCGACCGCAAGGAAGGTCGGAAGTTCAAGGGTGGCAAGCCGAAGCGGCCTGCCTGAACATAGGCGGTCGGTTCGAACTCAACTGCGCAAGCCCGGTGCCTCCTGGCCTGTCCGCTCCACATATTCGGTGTAGCCGCCGCCGTAGGTATGCAAGCCCTCGGGGGTCAATTCCAGCACGCGATTGGACAAGGCTGCGAGAAAATGCCGGTCGTGGCTGACGAACAGCATTGCGCCCTCGAAGCGTGAAAGCGCTTCGATCAGCATCTGCTTCGTCGCGATGTCGAGATGGTTCGTCGGTTCGTCGAGAACGAGAAAGTTCGGCGGATCGAACAACATGCGTGCCATGACCAGACGCGCCTTCTCGCCGCCAGACAGAACGCGGCACTTCTTTTCCACATCGTCGCCATGGAAACCGAAGCAGCCCGCCAGAGCCCTCAGCGGTGCCTGACCTGCCTGAGGAAAGGACTCTTCCAGCCATTTCAGGACGCTGAGGTCCCCGTCGAGCAACTCCATCGAATGCTGGGCGAAATAACCCATTTTGACGCTTGGGCCGCGCGCGACGGTTCCGCCATCGGGTTCGGCTGCGCCGGCCACAAGCTTTAGCAGCGTGGATTTGCCGGCGCCGTTCACCCCCATGACGCACCAGCGCTCGCGCCTGCGGACCTGGAAGTCGAGCGCATCGTAAATACGGCGGCTTCCGTAACTCTTCTCGACGGCTTTGAGCGTGGCCACATCCTCGCCCGAGCGTGGCGCAGGCTGGAACTCGAAACGCACAGTCTGGGCGCGTCGGGGAGGCTCAACCTTGTCTATCTTCTCCAGCTTCTTGACCCGGCTCTGAACCTGAGCGGCGTGAGAGGCGCGTGCCTTGAAGCGCTCGATGAACGCGATCTCCTTGGCAAGCATGGCCTGCTGACGCTCGAATTGCGCCTGTTGCTGCACCTCCGCCACGGCGCGCTGCTGCTGGTAGAATTCGTAGTTGCCGGAATAGGAGGTCAGCGCGCCGGCATCGATCTCAATGATTTTTTCGACGATGCGATTCATGAATTCGCGATCGTGCGACGTCATCAGGATTGCGCCGTCATAACCCTTGAGGAAATTCTCGAGCCAAATCAGGCTTTCGAGGTCGAGATGGTTGCTGGGCTCGTCAAGCAGCATCGCATCGGGCCGCATCAACAATATCTTGGCCAGGGCGACGCGCATTTTCCAGCCACCTGAGAGCTTGCCGACGTCGCCGGCCATCATTTCCTGACTGAATCCAAGCCCATCAAGAACCTCGCGGGCTCGCCCATCCAGCGCGTAGCCGTCCAGTTCGTCGAAGCTCGCCTGAACCTCACCATAGCGGGACATGATCTCGTCCATGTCGTCGGCGCGATCGGGGTCGCCCATCGCCGCCTCCAGTTCGGCCATTTCCGCGGCGAGCGCGCTGACCGGGCCCACTCCCTCCATGACTTCCGCTACCGCGCTGCGGCCTGACATGTCGCCAACATCCTGGCTGAAGTATCCGATCTTCACGGCACGATCGATCGAGACCTGGCCTTCGTCTGGCTGTTCCTCGCCAGTGATCATGCGGAAGAGTGTCGTCTTGCCGGCGCCGTTCGGACCGACGAGCCCGATCTTTTCTCCGCGCTGAATCGCGGCGGAGGCTTCGATGAAAACGATCTGCTTGCCGTTCTGCTTGCTGATATTGTCCAGATGGATCATGCGTTTCCGGTGGTTTCAGAGTGCCGACAAAGCGGGGGGAATGTGCCGCCGCTAAACCATCCCAACCGCCGCAGCGCAAGTGCGGTCGATGTCGCAACGCAGGTCGTTCAACCGGGTCGGGGGCAGTTGGCTGCGGGGTGACGTCTTCGCTCCGTCACTGCAAGGCATCACTGGACCGGAACACGTCCACAATGAAACGGGCGATGAACTCGATGTCGGATGACCAGGTTTCGTCAAGCGCGGCGATCGAAAGGGTCCGCCGCGGCAATGGGGGATGCGAGTCGTGCCGGCAAATCCGATCGGCGATGTCGTCGCGCACGATCGCCGGTGTCATCACCGCGAAACCAAGTCCCGCGGCAACCAGTTCGCTGGTCACCGTCAGCGAGTTGCAGCCACTGAGCGACTTGGGTGTGCATCGCGCCGTCTCGAACCAGTCGCGTATCGTGCGTCCGATCGTCGAGGTCTCCGGCTGCGTGAAGATCAGCTGATCGACGAGATCATTCGGGGTCAGCACCTTTCCCGCCAAGGGATGGGTTGTCGGTCCAAGCCAGGCGAGATCGATGTCACCAAGCGGAAGAACGGATATTCCGTCAGACGCAACGGCATCGGTGGTGATCGCGACATCGAGGTGACGCTGCTCAAGCTGCTGGAGAAGCTTGGCGCCGACATCGACGGCCAGTTCTATCCGCAAGCCGGGGCGGTTGGAATTGAGGTGACGAATGAGGCCGGGAAGCGCCAGATGCGCGACTGTCTCCACGACGCCCAATCTTAAGAGTCCGCGCAACCGCCCGGCACTCGTCTCGTCGCGGATCTCGCGCGCAAGCGACAGCATCATTTCCGCCTGCTTGCGGATTGCCTTGCCTGCCTCGGTAAGCCGAGCGCGCCCACCGCTCCTGTCGAAAAGCGCGCAGCCGAGATCAAGCTCGAGCTCGCGAATACGACCCGAAACCGACGGCTGCGTGACGTTCAACTGGCGCGCGGCAGCGTGGAAGCTGCCAAGCCGTGAAATCCAGTAGAATGTCTCGATCTGTGCAAGCGTGAGGCGCATGATAGGAATAGCCTATCAGCGATCGGCACGAAATCAATTGGAACTGATCGGAAGTTGTTGTGTAGCATTCGTGCCAACCGCTCGCACAGGCAGCGGGTCACAAGGGGACCACGGATGAAAAAGCTCTTTCCATCGCTCCTGTCACTCGCGCTCGCCGTGAGTATGGCAGGCGTCTCGCATGCGCAGGATTTGCAGGAACTCCGGCTGAAGGTGATCGGCGGCTGGAGCAATGTTTCCATGACGACCGCGCTCGAACAGCCATTCTGGGAAACCAAGATGCCGGAGCTTTCCGGCGGCAAGATTACAGCGGACTTCAACAGCCTCGACACGCTCGGGCTGAAGGGCGATGAAACGCTTCGCCTGCTCAATCTGGGCATAGCGGATATTGTCACGGGGCCGGTCAGCTTCGTGGCGGGCGACTTCAAGCTTTATGACGGTCTGGATTTGGCCGGGGCCATTCTTGATCTTGAGACGATGAAGAAGGCTGTGGACGCCTATCGCCCGGTCATCGACAAGAACATGCAGGAGAATTTCAACGCCCACCTTTTGATGATGTGGCCATCTCCTCCGCAGGTTCTGTTCTGCAAGGGCGAGATCAAGGGTGTTGCCGACCTTGCCGGCAAGAAGATCCGGACATTCAATCAGACGCTGTCAGACTTCGTCGATGCGGTTGGCGGAACGCCCGTGAACCTGTCTTTCGCGGAAGTGGTGCCGGCGCTTCAGAACGGCACGGCAGATTGCGGCGTGACCGGAACCGGTCCGGGAAATACCGCCAAATGGTGGGAGGTAACCGATCACCTCTTCCCGCTGGTGCTTGGATGGGCGCC
This sequence comes from Rhizobiaceae bacterium, assembly GCA_023953905.1. Lineage (GTDB taxonomy): Bacteria > Pseudomonadota > Alphaproteobacteria > Rhizobiales > Rhizobiaceae > Arvimicrobium. The sequence continues at coordinate 20,838 of JAMLJA010000033.1, forward strand.
CTGGTTCAGCGCCATCAACAAGGACAAATGGAACGAACTCGACGAACCCACCAAGGCGTTTCTGACGGAGCAGTTTGCAAAGCTCGAATCCGACATCTGGGCGCATGTCGCCGAGGTCGCCCAGCAGGGCGTGAATTGCAACACCGGCATGGGTGAGTGCACGACCGGCATAAAGGCAAACATGAAGCTCGTGGACGTCACTGACGCCGACAAGCAACGGCTGTCCGAGATGGTCGGCAAGACGATCCTTCCGCGCTGGGCGGAGCGTTGCGGCAAGGATTGCGTCGACGAGTGGAACGGGACGGTGGGCAAGGCCCTCGGCTTCCAGGCCGAAGCCAAGTGACGATGACGGCGCGTGGTCCGCAAATGACATCGCTCAAGGGACTGCGCGCCGCCTCCCGTCTGCTCCTTCTCGCCGGGGGGCTTCTCATGCTCGCTTCGACTGTCCTGATCGTGCTGGAGATCGTGCTGCGGCAGATCTTCGGCCGATCAATCGGCGGCGTCGACGAACTCGCCGGTTTTGCCCTGGCGGTCGCCTCGGCCTGGAGCTTCGGCGCCGTTCTGCTGGACAAGGCGCATGTGCGTATCGACACGGCCTATGCACGGTTCGGCTTGAGAACGCGAGCTTATCTCGATGTCGTCGGACTTGGTGGAACAGTCATTTTCGTGGGGACAATGGTCTATTTCGGCCTGCAGATGCTGATGTCCAGCATTCGCTTTGGAGCGACCTCACAGAGCTCTCTGGCGATACCGAAGGCTGTGCCCCAAGCCCTGTGGCTTGCCGGGCTGGGCTGGTTTCTGTTCGTCGCCGTCGTTCTGCTCGTCAATTGCCTCGTGTCCATCGCGAAGGGCGAGTGGCACAGGGTCTCGCTTCTCGCGGGTGCCCGGCAACTCGAGGACGAGTTGCGGGGGGAACTCGAGCAGGTCGAGCAGCGTGGAACCGATGCGACCGGGGAGGCGCGGGCATGATCGCGTTTGCAGTCATCGCCATGGTGGCGCTGCTGGGCCTCGGTCTGCCGATAGCGGTCGGCCTGGGTCTTGTGGGAATGGGACTGTCCGAGTTCTTCTCTCCCATGCCCCTGTCGCGCGCCATCGGCGAAGTGGCCTGGACGTCTTCCACCGGCTTCCTCATGGTGAGCATTCCGTTGTTTGTCCTGCTTGGCGAAATATTGCTGCGCTCAGGTATTGCCGATCGCATGTATGCGGCGGTCGCGGCCTGGCTGTCATGGCTGCCGGGTGGCCTCATGCACGCCAATATCGGGTCCTCGGCGTTGTTTGCGTCCATGTGCGGCTCAAGCGTCGCAACGGCGGCAACCGTCGGCACCACGGCCATGCCGCAGATGGGCAAATATGGCTATAATCCTCCATTGTTCCTCGGCTCGCTGGCCGCAGGCGGAACGCTTGGAATCCTCATTCCGCCATCGATCAACCTGATCGTCTATGGCCTGATCACCAATACATCCATTCCAAGGCTGTATCTCGCGGGCATTGTGCCTGGCGTGCTCATGGCGCTGATTTTCATCCTGTTCATTGTGATCGCGTGCGTTCTCAGGCCCGGGCTTGGCGGCGATCCGGTAAGAACCATCTGGCCCGAACGCCTGCGGCTGCTTGGCGAGTTCATCCCGCCGATCTTCATTTTCCTGGTGATCATCGGTTCGATCTATCTGGGCTGGGCCACGGCAACGGAATCTGCGGCGCTCGGGGTCGTTGCTGCGGTGCTTCTGACGATCCTGCGCGGGCGCTTCTCTGTGGCTATGCTGATGACTGCTGTCGAGAACACCATGAAAACAACGGCCATGATCATGCTGATCGTGATTGCCGCGTTCTTCCTCAATTTCGTCATGACGGCGACCGGACTGACCTCGAACGTGGTGAGGATGGTAACGGCCTACGACCTGCCGCCTTTCGGACTCATGCTGGCAGTCATCATATTCTACCTGATCCTCGGCGCCTTCATGGACGAGATGGCAATGATGATCTCGACCATCCCGGTCATTGCTCCGGTCGTCTTCGCGGCCGGTTTCGATGGTGTGTGGTTCGGCATCATGGCGGTCGTGCTGATGCAGGCGGGAATGATCCTGCCGCCCGTGGGCATCAATCTCTTCGTCATACAGGGCGTCCGGCGCAAGGGGCGGATCGGTGAAATCGCCTGGGGCGCGACGCCCTTTGTTGTGGCCATGATCCTGATCATGGGCCTGCTGATGGCTTTTCCGCAGATCGCGCTCTTCCTGCCGGACACGCTCAACTGAGAACCGGACAACCATTGGGCAAAACACTCGCGAAAGCGATGGCGTGCCCGTTCAACAGATGAGACCATGAGAATGAACACTGCGACGTGTCGCATCGGAATCGACATTGGCGGCACCTTCACCGACATCGCACTTGTCAACGAATCCGGCTTGGTCGAAATCCGCAAGGTCGCCTCGACCCCCGATGACTACAGCCGAGGCATAGCGTCCGGCGTTGAAACACTCATTGGCGAACTCGGTATCGCGCCGGAAGGGGTCAAGGGTATCGTTCACGCAACCACGGTGGCGACCAACACGATTCTGGAGTTCAAGGGCGCCCGCACCGGCCTCCTCACCACAGCGGGATTTCGTGATGTTCTGGAACTGCGCCGGTTGCGCATTCCCGTGCTTTACAATCTCCAATACCAAAAGCCGCCGCCGCTGGTGCCGCGCCGCCTGCGCCTGGAAATACGCGAGCGCATGGGGCCGGACGGAAATGCGCGCATGCCGCTTGCGGAAGAGGATGTCGTGCGGGCGGCACGAACCCTGCGTGAGCAGCAGGTCGAGGCCGTCGCCATCAGTTATCTCCATGCCTATGCAAACGCAGCGCACGAAATACGCACGGAAGAAATCCTGCGCGAGGAACTTGGCGGCGATGTCTATATCTGCCGGGGGTCTGAGATACTGCCCGAAATACGGGAATATGAGCGTACGAGCACAGCTGTCGTAAATGCCTATGTCGGGCCAGTGATCCGCAACTATGCGGATGCGTTGGCCGGGCGTCTTGGAGCAATCGGCATTCATGCCCCGATCGAGATGATGCATTCGGGCGGCGGCATTGCGCGGCTGGAGGCTTCCGTGCGTCGAGCTGCTTCCCTCGTGGAATCCGGTCCCGCCGCTGGTGTGATCGCCTGTGCCCGGCTCGCCCGAAGTGAGGGGCATGGCGCCAATATCATCTCGTTCGATATGGGCGGAACCACTGCGAAGGCCGCGCTGATCGAGAATGGTGAAGCGGCACGCACCGACGAATATGAGGTCGGCGCGGGCATCAATCTCTCAAGCAAGCTGGTGAAGGGCGGCGGCTATCCGATCAAGATGCCTTTCATCGACGTCTCGGAAATCGGCGCAGGGGGAGGGAGCCTCGTTTCGCTGGATGCTCTTGGCCGCGTCATGGTGGGGCCGGAGAGCGCGGGCGCCATGCCGGGACCCGTTTGCTATGGCAGGGGCGGGACGCAAGCGACACTTACCGATGTTTTCGTCACGCTTGGCTACATCAACGACCGGGTTCTTGCGGGCGGTTCCATCAATGTCGACGCCGAAGCCGGCCGGGAGGCGCTGCGCAGCCAGATCGCGGTGCCGCTCGGCCAGAGCCTCAATGACACGGCGCGTGGCGTGCTCACACTCGCCGTCTCGACGATGACGCGAGCGGTCAAGGCGGTGTCGACCTATCGCGGACGGGATCCTCGCGATTTCACGCTGGTGGCGTTCGGCGGCAACGGTCCCGTCGTTGCGGCAGAAGTTGCGTCCGCTTTGGGCATCCGCAAGATCGTGGTGCCGCTGGCGGCTGGCGTGTTCAGCGGATTTGGGCTTCTTCGGTCAGACGTGGAACAGGAGTTTGTCCGGCCTCTGCTCGTCGAGGTGGCCGAGCTCGCTCGTGAGCGGTTCGACAAGGTGGAGGCCGAGATGCGTGCAGGCGCCTACGCGGCCATCGAAGCTGACGGCTATGACACGGGGTCGGCGGTGTTCAGGTTCAGCGCGGATCTTCGCTATCTCGGGCAGGCCTATGAGCTCAATGTCCCGGTCGATCCCGCCGATGCGATCGAAACGCTCGTGGAGAGTTTTCATCGGGAACACGAGCGCACCTATGGTCATCGATCGGCAAGCGATCCCGTGCAGCTTGTCAATCTGCGTCTCGGTGTTCGCATTCCTGCAGCCTCGGAAGTGACACGTTTCATGCCGGCTCCTGCCTTCGAGCGGCACGATCGCGCGGTGATCTTCGACGGAGAGCCGGTCAACGTCGCGGTCATCGGCCGGGAAGCGTTCGATGGTTCGCTGCGGCCCGGCCCCTTAATCGTCGAGGACTATGATTGCACCTGTGTCGTGCCGCCAAACGCATCGGCGCGTCTCGATGCGAGCGGCAATATTGAAATTGAGGTGCTGGCGTCATGACCACGGTAGATCCGATTACGCTGGAGATCATCCGCAACGGATTGTCCTCCATTGCCGACGAGATGGCGCTGATCATCATGCGCAGCGCCTATTCGCCGGTGGTGCGCGACATCATGGATTACTCGACCGGGCTCTGCGATGCGCAGGGCCGCGTCATTGCGCAGGGGCTGACCCTGCCGATTCAGCTTTGCTCCTTTCCACGCGTCATGCGTTTCGTGAAGGAACGTTTCGGCGACAATCTTGTGCCGGGTGACATTTTGATCACCAACGATCCCTACGGGTCGGGCGGGCAGCATCTGCCGGACGTCTATGTCATCAAGCCGATCTTTCACCAATCAGTATTGGTGGGATTTGCCGCCACGGTCGCGCATCATACCGACCTTGGCGGCATCGTTCCGGGTAGCGTCGCCATCTATGCGACCGAGATTCAGCAGGAAGGGTTGCGCATTCCTCTCCTGAAACTTCATGAAGCCGGTCTTCCGAATCAGACACTTTTTGCCCTGATCGGGAACAATACGCGCCAGCCTTTGGAAGTGCTCGGCGATCTGCGCGCGCAGATCGCAGCGTGCACGACCGCCGAGACTGGTCTCGCGACAG
>JAMLJA010000034.1 GCA_023953905.1 Rhizobiaceae bacterium
GCGAAGAGGGCATGCAGCTGATCTGGTCCCGCCCTAACGTCAATCGGGACTGACCGACGACAATGAGGGCCTCGCCGAAAAGCGGGGCTCTCACATACACCAGCGGAATGGCTTTCGACTTCCTCGCAAACCGCCGTCACGAACTGGTCAATTGCACAGTATACAGCAATGCTGTATTTTACAGAAAAAATAGCAAAAGCGAGAGCAAAATGCCGCGAACCCACGGATCCTACTCGACGAGTGATTTGTCCCGCAAATCCGGCGACATCATCGCCGAGGCGCTTCGCCACCCGGTGACAATCACCCAGCGCAACAAACCTCGCCTGGTTCTCCTGAACATCGAGGATTATGAGCGGCTCATGCGACAATCAGATGTTCGATCGGTTGGAACCATCGAGACGATGTCCGATGAACTCTTCGATGAATTCGAACGCGCGGTCGATAACTACGTGAACAAGGACGAGACTCGTCGATGAGTTACGAGAGCGTTCAGACGGCTTGTGTCATTCGCTATCCTTACCTGTGGAATCGCGAGGCCCAGCGCGGCGAGACCGAATGACGAAAGGAAAGGCCGGTCGCGGTCGGCGTCCGCCTGCCAAGGCCTGATGGTGACCTCGTGATATTCTTCCCGATCACGACCAAACAGCCGGAGATGTCCCGGTTCGCTGCCGAAATCCCTGTGATTGAAAAGCGCAGGGCAGGCCTTGATCCAGATTTGCGACTGTGGATCATACTGGACGAATTCAATAGCGATGTGATCGGTCGCTCTTTCTATCTGGAACCGGAACCGCCGATCGGCTATTTCAGCAAGGCGTTTTTCTTGCCACTCCTGCGCAGTTTCATTGCGGGGCGCAAGAAATTCGTTGAGGTCAACCGGTTACGTTAGCGGCATCGCGATATCCGCGCCGCCGCTTGGTCCGCTCCAGACGATCGAAGGCCTTCTCCGCGCCGTTTGCTTTGTCGAATGTTTCTATCATGGTCCGGCCGCGTGTTCCGATCCTGCCCCAGTCGCGAATGAGCGACGCGCCGCCGAACAGCGTCGGTTGAACAGTCAGGCAGTAAAAGCGCCGCATGTTTTGTGCCGGGTCGATGCGGCGAAGATGGACCGGTTCGGGTTCGCGTGAAGTCATGGGAAGAGTCTCGCGGACGGCGAATCTCATGTCCAATCAGTTCTATGAATCGATACCCCATCATCGATTCACGCCATTCATCCTTGGCCTTCGCGATGAAACCTGTTCGTCCCCACCACACTCTTCATGTCCTCGCGCCGGAACCAGATGGCGCGCCCGCATCGGAGCGGTAGATTGCCCGAGGTGAACACAATCTGTTCGTCACCGCGCATCCGCAGAACTTCATCCGGTAGCGTCCACGACAGGCTCGCCGCAAAGCTCGCCGACATGATCGAGGCGCAACGCAAAATTCTTACCACCGGTCGAGCGCTTGCCAAAGCGCGTGGGACGTCAGAGGAGGAAGACGCATTATTCGAACTTGGCCACTACCAGGCTGCCTGGTGCGAGACATGGCTGGTCGAGCCGGTTGCGCTCCTCGACGAGTATCTGGTCGATGACCTCACGAGCGAGTATTTCGATTTCCGCTCTGGCAGCTGGCACCATCGTGACACCGATGCGCCCTTCGCGGTGCCAGTGGCGACAGAAAAGCTGTGCGGTCTTGCTGAGATCATCGCCGAGATCGAAGACATCAGCGGCGCGAGGTTTAGTATCGAGAATGTCTACTACAGCGAGGCCAAAGCGGAGGCGGCGTGGTGGAAGAGCAGCGGTGCCGACCCGGACGAGGTGTTCGCATTACCCGAAACCCGCCGGTTGTGAGGTCGACGATCGGGGCGGTGCAAGCCGTCCCGATGTCGTTCTGGGGCGCGCCGTACTGTCGGCGCTCGCTGCGCAGTCAACGCGCCGTTGCGTTTCCCGCGTCAACGTTGGCCCTTTGTGGTCTGTCCCGACGCGGTCTGAGATGCACCATCCGGCGACAATTCCTCGATCATCATCAAGAGGTGTTGTGCGGTCGAAGATGGCAGGTCGAGCATCCGCATGATCAGCTTCATCTTGACCTCGGCCTCCTCACCGCTGTCGCCGAACAAATGCGGCGCTGCCGCATACACAGCTTCCACCGGCGAGAAATCGAGCAGTTCGGCGAGATGGAGTAGCCGGGTCACCCGAAGCTTGGCGCCGGCCCGCTCATGCCGGGCGTAGATCTCGTGATGCAGACCGACCATCATGCCGACCTGCTCGCGATTGAGGTTCAGCGCATCGCGACGCTCCCGCAGGAAGCGACTGAGCTCCTCCTCCATTTCCAGCAGGCTGCGGACCCCGTTGAAGCCCGGCCTGCGCCAGATCGGCTTGTCGACCTCGGAATCGGTCGTCTCGACGAGGCCGCGCCTATCGATGTAAGTCTGTACGTCCTTGATGGCCATTGTCTGGCTCGCTCGAACCCGTTCGCTGCCCAGTCCCGCCAAAAGAGACGGGAAAATCCCCAAAACGGTTCTAGACCCCAAAAATCAGAGCCAAAACCATAGTGTTCCTAGCAGGGATTCGGATGCGACTTCAACTCGACTCTCGACGTAGTCCCCGCGCCACACTTGCTGTCAAAATCCGTTCGTGTCCAGATATTGCCGGATGGCCTTCTCCATAAGGGCCTGCATGGACGTCTCCATGTTGAATGAGGCCAGCTTCAGTCGCCGCTTCGTATCCCGATCCAGGTTGACGTTCACAAAGTGGCTTGCGCCTTTCATGCGGGTCCGCTTCATCTGGCGCAGCGCCTTGCTCGCCTGACTGGACGTTTCCCCCTTCTCCCCGTCTGCTCCCATCGCCGGCTCCGACATCACTTCCATCGCAACCGGGCGTTCGCCCTGCTCGCGCGCCGGCAAGGCCGGGTTTGAGCGCGGTTTTCGCGGGGCGGTGGCAAATTCATCGAGCGACAGGTTTTCCTTGCCGCTCATGCCGCATGCTCCGCCATCGACGCGCCTCCAAGCAGTGTGTCGACCTCCTCGACCAGCGCCCGCGTTTCTCGGCGCGCCTTGGCGATCGCCTCCGTCACCTCCAGCATCTGCAGCGTGCCGATGCCGTTGTGGATATCCTTGTAGACGTTGCGCTCGAACACCTCGGTGCGGAACAGATAGGTTCCGACCTTGTCCTCAATGATCGGCCTGATCTTGCGGTAGAGTTCGGTATGGCGGACGGTCACGGTGATCCGCGTGCGCAACACGCCATGCCTGCATTCGCGGCCGAGCGCATCGTTGATGCGCAGCACGTTCTCAAAACTGTCGATGGCTCCCAGCACTTCGCGCTTCGACGGCTGGATCGGCGAGATCACCAGATCGGACGAAGCGATCACCGGGTCGACGATCGACGTGTCCTCGCCAGGCGTGTCGATCAGCACCTGGTCGAACGCGGACGCATTCTCCTGCATCCAGTGTTCGAACCCTCGTGCTGTCTTGTGGCTGTAGACCTCGATACCCTCAGGTTGAGAATCTTTCTCCTGACTGTCCGTCCACCATTTCATCAGATTGTTGCGGGCATCCATGTCGATCATGGCGACGCGGCCGCCACGCAGCGCGTACTCGCCGGCGATGTTCATCAGCGTGGTCGTTTTGCCAGCGCCTCCCTTGCCGTTGATGGCGGCGATCACGACGGTCATCGGCTAGCTCCACAAAAATGTGTTTCTACTCACACACGAATCTATGTCCGTGTGGACGTGGATTCACACGGACATAGAAACACACGAACATGGAAAAACACAGTCATATAGATATGGAAAAATGCAGTTTGACGGTGGCAGGCATCTAAATCTCTGTCTTTTGAGTTGGCAGGATACGGAAAAATGTGATACATTTTTCCTGACGATCGAGGGACAGGCCCTCGATCCGCGGCCTGCGGCCGCAACCGCCATGATCAGGAGCGGAAAACGGTGATGGTTCGCGGTCGCTCAGCAGTGTCGAACAGGAAGGACCGTGTGGCACACATCCGTTTCTCGCCGGCCGAGTTCGACGCGCTCGAGGCGGCAGCGACGTCCGCAGGCATGACTGTTTCCGCCTTCGTCCGGTCGCTTGCCATGGAGGGCGCGGGCGTGCGGCCGTTTCTCGGGGAGGGGGACCGTGCCATCCTTGGCCTGCTCGCCAACGGCATGCGTGCGATTGGCGGCAACCTCAACCAGATTGCCAGGGCCATAAACACCGGCACGGTGCCCTCCGAGAGTGACATCACCGGCAATATCAAGGACGCGCACAGCGTTGCGACCACGCTCGCATCCGAGCTGGCTCAGATGACACGGCGCTCGGCGGCTGCCCGACGCGGGCAGGACGCCTGATGGAGTTCTTTCCCGGCGCCTTCGAACGGGAGTGGGAGCGGCGGCGCGCCATGCTGCAGCAGGAATTGCAGCTCGGCGAGTCGGAAAAGAGCGATTGGGATGAGCCGCGAAGGGGAGGGGTGGCGCGGATTGGCGATGAGGGGCCGGGTCTCGGCCGGGCGCGGCGGCGTGGCGGCAGCCAACCGCGGCGGTCGCGTGAGGGCACAGGCTCGACCGGCCGTTCAATGCGGACGCGCTTTGGTGCGCTGGCGCGCGGCAGTCAGCCTGCCGTCGTCAAGCTGGCCTCCTATGGTGGCGGGGCACGTGCCGGCGCAATGATGAGCTATACGTCGCGGGGCGGGGAAGTCGCGGTCGAGAATGAGCGCGGCGAGCGCGTTCTCGGCAAGGATGCGCTCGCCGAGCAGCGGGTAGAGTGGGAGCATCTCTTCGACAATCGCACTGCCAGCCGCGATCTCGGCGTCTTCCATGTCTCGATCGAAACATCATCACTGCGCGATGACTTCGACCAGGACGATCAGCTACGCGAGATCCTGCGCTCGGGATTTGGTGATCGCCGTTTCGTCTATACCGCGCAAAAGCGATCGCCGGACGAGATCTATGTCTCCGGTGTCGTTGTGCTGCGCGATGGCGAGGGCGAGCGCCTGACCGGCGACCGGAAGGCCACGGGGATCGTTCAACAGCGGTTTGATGATACCGATGCTTTCCGCGATGTCGACGCCCGGTTCCGATTCCATGGCTACGGCAATGGGGTGGAATGGGGTACCGCACGCGTGCGCGAACTGGTTGCTGGAGCCGAAGGCGAAGTTCGCGACGACACCGGCCGACTGATCAATGACGCCGCACAGGCAGGCGATCTTGTGCAGAAGGAATGGCGCCGGGAATTGCACAGCCGCAAGGGCAGGGACCTCATGCACCTGATCGTTTCGGCGCGCGCCGGCACGGACGGGACGGCATTCGAAGCTGCCGTGCGCGAGTTCCTGGGCGATCAGTTCGCGGGGCACCGCTATGTGTTCGCCGTCCACGATCCGGAGCTCGATCCGAAGGAAATTGCCGAAGGTGGCAAGCGCCCACACATCCATGCCCATGCCATCGTGACGATGCGTTCCGAAACGGGCGAGCGCATCGTCACCAGTCCGCGGCTGTTCCGGGGGTGGCGTTCGCTCATGGCTGAAAAGGCACGCGAGCAGGGCCTCCATATGGAACTGACCGATCGGCGGGAACTCGCCAGCGCACCGGCCTACACGCGCAACCAGGTACGCCCGGTCAGCTATCGCGACCGAACCGAACATGTGGGTACGAGTGACGCTGGACATACCCGATATCGGGCAAAGCGCTCCAACGAGATCAACCTTTCCACCACCGACCGCAGCCGGCAGTACGCGGCTCGGGCCGCGGAGGCATGGAACGATCTCGCCAATGCTGAGATGGGTACGTCCGAGGCGACGTTTGCAAGGCTCCATGCGGCACGCCTGGAAGGCATGACCGAGATCGGTCAAACCGATCATGCGTTTGAAGGAGAAGTGGTACGTGCTGTCAAAAACCAAGCCAATATGATAGAGATTTATCAGCTCGTGAACGGTGAGGATGGACAGATGCGCGAGATGACACGTCCTGAATTCGAAGCCTACGAAAAGCGAGTGGAAGCAGTTCTTGCCTCGGTGGAGCGATCGCTCGAGCCCTCCGAGCAGGCGGACTTCGATGACGTCGCCGCCGCAGCGCGTGAGGTGGTCGATATCCGTCGCGAATATCTCGAGGTCACCGAACAGCAATCCGATCGGGCTCGGGATGAATGGCCTCACGATCGCCGGGACGAACGGCCGGATAGGTCCAACGCTGATTGGGATTCGGCGGCGGCCCGACATGGCCGGGACGTGGTTGAGATGGCGAATGAGGTCCTGGTGGAGGTCGAGCACTATCGGGAAGGACTGTCCAGGATCGAGGCTGGAGAACTGCCGCGATCTTATGGCGCCAGCTATCAGGATGGTCTCGCACGGGAAATCAATCGCGGGGCGGAAATGGCCGCAGATGGCAACAACCAGTATGTGCGCGAGATTGCGAAGTCGGACCAGGAGCTGCAACGAGCCATCGAGGCGATCGAACTTGCGCGGCGTGAAGCCAATCGAAATGTCGACCGCGAACGACATTTCGCCGGTCAGACGTCCATGGTGGGCGACGGTAAGGATTCGAACGGATCACCCTCAGGAGCTATTGAGGCAGATCGGAGTCGCGAGGCGGATTTGGATGTCCCGCGCGCTTCTGCGGATGATGTGTTCGGTGTCGAACGGCAGAACTCGCTGGCGTCAGGTCAAGAGAAGGCGCACGCCGAACGGAGAGAGCCTGAGGGCCGCTCACGACCTGCGGCCGAACCCGTCCGATCCGATCCACCCCAACAGCACGTGCCGCGACTGCGCCAGATCGAACGCGAGATTGAAGAGCGCCACGAGCGTGATCGCGACGATCGTGAACGGTAGGAGGTGAGCATGAAGGATGAACGGCCTCACATGCAGCTTCCGCCGCCGGACGGCTCGGAAGATCGCCCGGACGGGTTCATATCGCTCGCCGTCTTGGCATTCGCTCTGGTTGCCCCGCTGATCTATTTCGGGCCGCAGCTCGGCGCTGTCGAGGGCTGGCTCGTCGATCACTACCGAGCGATCGAGAGCTGGATGTCGCCGATCAGGGAGTTCGTCCTCGGGTAGCAACGTTTCACGCTCGGTGTGTGTAATTCTGGTACACATTGCTGTCGGAGCGGAATTGTGCGCGATCGCGAAACTGAGGAGCGTCCGCTTGGCGTCTCAATGTCGGCCGTTGAAGTCAGTTTCTGCATCACCTGAAAGCGGACCTGCGCATTCTGCAATTCTAGTCAGACCAAGGAGTAATCAGCCTCTGGCTCAAAACCAATACGAATTCTTCTGCTGGACATAGCCGCGACGCTGAGACGGTATCGCTGACCGGGAGACGGCATCCATTCGCATCCACGGTGTCGTCGCAGTCGGACGGCGGTTCGGTGGAGAACTTTTTTTACGCCACACTCACGTTCCAGAATTCAAGGCACTGGCCATCGCCCAAGACCGACCCGCCACTCTCCCCGGCCCGGACTCCCGATGAACATCCCGTCCCGACGATCGGCAGACGACTAGACCTCTGAGAACCATCGAGAGTCAAACCGGATCGAGGCCAAGCGGACGCGGATCGCGCTGTCAACGCGCGGCTTCCGGTGGTGGTTCGTGAACCCAGGCGGTACGCAAATGGGCCATGTCAAAGCCGTACTGGAAGAGGGTGCGCATATAGCCCGTGGAAAGTCGTCCTTCTCTTCTTTGGAAAAGTCGTTGCCGATATAGGTGAGGTTGAACTTGGAGTGGTTGCGGCGGGCGGCCTGAACGAGGGTCGCTTGCCGAACGGCAGTTGTCCACCGAGCGCGCCCAGAACCGGCCAATTCGGCCCCAAGCCGGCCGCAATGTATCCCTTCTCACGCGCAGCCGCAGGATTCATGTCATGTCGACTTGTCCTCGCCGAGGCAACACCAACGCCACGGTCAGGCCGCCTTCTGGGCCGTTCGCGACACTGAGCCATCAGCCTGAGCGCTTTGCAACGGCGTCGACGATGGCTAGGCCCAGACCTGATCCGGACGAGGCCCTGCCGCGGACGAACCTGTCGATCGACGCGATTGCTTCTGTGTCGGTCATGCCGGGACCATTGTCCGATACCGAGATGGTCACGCGGTTGCCCTCCGACGAGACAACAAGGCGCACATGCGAGGCCGGCGGCCAATGTACCACGGCATTCTCCAAGAGGTTTCGCCCCGCCGTAGTGGCAAGTGCCCTGTCGCAGAAGACGGCTCCAACCATCGCTCCCGTCACCGCAACGCGCGAGTTCTTCTGCGCTGCCAGCGGCGAGACCTCGGCGACCGCATCCTCAAGCACTTTGGCGATGTCCGAGTGCCCGTCGCCTTCAGTGTTCGCTGCATCGGCCGCCCACAAGGTCAAGAAGCTGGCGCACCATCCGCGCCGAGCGGTCGACGCTGCCGGCGATCTGCGTTAGGGCGCGGCTCCGCGTCGCTTCGTCGGTCGACATGAGGGCGATCTGGGCCTGCGTCTTCAATCCCGTCAGCGGCGTCTTGAGTTCATGCGCGCAAACGCCGTGAAGCTCTTTTCGCGGCCGCGGGCTGTGTGCGTGCGCGAGAAAAGCCCATTAATCGCCGTGAGCACGGGGCGAAGTTCCGACGGCATGCGATCCATCCCGAGCGGGCGAAGGTCGCTGTCATGGCGGCTGCCCAACATGTCGGCCAGCCCAAGCAGCAGCAGAAGGGTGACAAAGGGTCTGGTCATTGGGGGGCGGCCTCCTTGGTCGCGACGACGAGGGCCGGCCGCAGCTTAAGTCAGGCTTAAGGGGCTGCGGCCGCACAGGCGGCGGCTCGGAACGCAGCCCGCCGCTGCCTTTGCCCGGCCTTATTCCGCCGAGAGCAGGTTCATGTACGCCGCTGGATCTTGCGACTGTAGGCCTGCCGCGGAACGCTCACGGCAGGGCGTGCGGCCTGCCGCGGATGCGGTGGGGTGGTTTCAGCGCGAAGATTCTTCGGCCCGGCCAGCAGCCTGAAGCCATTGAGGACGACGAGAACCGTGCCACCCTCGTGACCGATCACCGCGAGTGGCAGCGGCAGTTCAAAGAACAGGCCACCGATGACCAGCACCACCATGGCAAGCATCGCGAAGGCGAGGTTCTGGCGTATGATCCTTGCCGTGCGCTTGGCGAGTTGCTGCGCGTCGGCGAGCTGCCGCATGTCCTCCGAGAGAAGCGCAACATCGGCGGCCTGAAGGGCGACGTCCGAGCCGGCCGCGCCCATGGCGATGCCGACGTCGGCCCGGGCTAGTGCCGCCGCGTCGTTGACCCCATCGCCGACGAAGGCGACCTTGCCGGTGGAGGCGAGCTCCCCGACCATGCGCACCTTGTCCTCGGGAAGCATGTCGGCATGAATTTCGTTAGGCTGCAGGCCGAGCTCGGCGCCGATCCTCTCGGCCACGGGGTGCCGGTCGCCTGTCATCATCACGATCCGGTGCACGCCGCCCGTCCTCAGGGCCGCGAGCGCCTCCAAGGATGTGGCGCGCGCCTCGTCGGCGACGGTCACAGCGCCGAGCACGGTAGAATCCCTGCCGACGTAAATGACGGTCTGGCTGTCCTGCGCCAGCTCGGCCAGCGCGGGATCGTCGATGGATGCGCCCATCTGCGCGGCCAATCGGGGATTGCCGGCCCAAAGCTGGCTTCGTCCTTGCTCACCAACGATCCCGGCGCTGGGCCGTGTCACGACGTTTTCCACCTGCGCGGGTGCGATGGAACGCCGCGCCGCCTCCTGCCTGATGGCGGCCGCGCTGTGGTGCTCTGAATGCGCCTCCACGCCCGACAGCAGGCCGAGAAGTCCGTCCTCGTCGCCGTCAAGCGCCACAACCCGGTTCACGACGGCCTTGCCGGTCGTCAGCGTGCCGGTCTTGTCAAAGGCGAAGGTATCGACGGCCGCCAGCGTTTCGAGCGCCGCGCCGCCCTTGAAGAGCACGCCGCGGCGGGCGGCGGCCGAAAGAGCCGACAGGATAGCGGCCGGCACTGATATGACGATGGCGCAGGGGCTGGCGGCGACCAGCAGCGTGGCCGCACGGTAGAGCGCATCCTCCCAGTCACGGCCGAACAAATAGAACGAGGCGAAGGCCAGCGCTGCTCCGGCCATGACGGCTATGGTGTACCGCTGGCCGAACCATGCACTGAACTGCTCCGACGGCGCCTTGGCGGCCTGCGCCTCGGTAACGAGCTGGATCATGCGCGCGACGGTGCTTTCGTCGACCGGCTTGGCGACTGTGACTTCAAGCACGCCATCCAGGTTGACCGTCGCCTCGAACACCTGCGCGCCGGGCTCCTTGCGGACGGGGATCGACTCGCCGGTGATGCTGGCTTCGTCGAGTGCGCCGTAGCCGCCAGCTATTACTCCGTCGGCGGGAACGCGCGCGCCGGGCCGCAGGATAACGACGTCGCCGACGATGAGGTCGGCTGCCCGCACCTCGCTCACCGTCCCGTCCGCTTGCCTGCGCAAGGCGGTCTCGGGCCTCAAGGCCATCAAGGATTCGACGGCACGCCGGGCACGGCCAAGAGCGCGATCTTCCAGCGTCGTGGACACGCTGAACAGGGTCAGCAGCACGGCGCCTTCGAAGGGTGCGCCCACCGCAGCGGCCGCGACAGCAGCCACCACCATCAGGAGGTCGATGTCGAGGATGTGTTCGCGCCATAGCGCCTCGAGCGCGCGCCAGGCGGCCGGTACGCCGCCAGCCACATAAACGGCGGCTAGACTTATGAAGGACACGGTCTCGGCCGCGCCGCCCTGGCGCATGAAAAGCGCTGCGACCGCCGCCAGCATGCCGGCGACGGCTGCCGCGGTTAGCATCGTGGCGGCGTCCAGTTTCGCGTTGGTCATCATTGCGTCCTCATATGCACCCGGTCATAGTGCAATAATTTCAGAATTACTATTGCATTTTTTCGCAACAACTTATACCTGAACTTCAACTGATAAACACGGGCCGAGGCTAGGTCACCCCATGAGACAGGTTTCAGACAAACTCTATATCGCCGCGCAGCCGACCGCTGCTGACTTCGAACACGCCTGCGCGATCGGCATCATCAACAATCGCACGGCAGGCGAGGAGCCGGCTCAACCGGACATTGCCGCCAGCCGCGCGACCGCGGAGGCCCAAGGCCTGGCTTACTGGCACATTCCGGTTGTCCCGGGCCAGATTGCCCTTGAGCAGGTTCGCGCATTCCAGGCAGCGTTAGCCTCGGTCAATGGCCCCGTGCTCGCCCACTGCAAGACGGGCACGCGCTCGGCCAGCCTCCATGCCATAGGCGAAGTCCTGGACGGCCGAATGGGTAAGGACGAGGTGGTTCCGTTCGGCCGGACCCTCGGCCTCGATCTCTCCGGCGCGGTGCGGTGGCTCGACGCCAACGCCGCTGCGTAACCGATCACACGCCGGACCGGGATTTCAGTCATGAGCATCGCCCAGCCGATCGTGAAGGGCTTCTTCGAGAGCCGCACTTTCTCCATCCAGTACATCGTCGCGGATCCCGAGACCCGCAAATGCGCGATCATCGACCCGGTCCTCGACTTCGACGAGAAGTCCGGTGTGACTGCAACGAAGAGCGCCGACGAGATCCTCGCTTATGTGGCGGAACAGGGATTCGAGGTGGAGTGGATCCTCGACACGCATCCGCATGCGGACCATTTCTCCGCTGCTGCCTATCTGAAGAGCCGCACAGGCGCACCGGCCGCGATCGGTGCGAAGGTGGTCGAGGTGCAGAGACTCTGGAGGGGCATCTACAATTGGCCCGATTTCAGGGCCGACGGCTCGCAATGGGACCAGCTGTTCGAGGAAGGCGATACGTTCACGGTGGGCAACATCCCCGCGCGCGTGCTGTATTCGCCCGGGCACACGCTGGCTTCGATTACCTATGTGACCGGCGACGCGGCCTTCGTGCACGACACGCTGTTCATGCCGGATTCCGGCACCGCGCGCGCCGACTTTCCGGGCGGCAGTGCGAGCAGGCTCTACAGGTCGATCATGGAGATCCTGTCGCTTCCGGACGAGACCCGCGTCTTCACCGGCCACGACTACCAGCCGGGCGGACGAAGGCCGCTGTGGGAGTCGACGGTGGCCGAGCAGAAGACGAAGAACACGCATATGTCGAAATGTGCGACGGAAGCGGAGTTTGTGGCGGTACGCCAGGCGCGCGACAAGACGCTCGCCATGCCCAAGCTCATTCTCCACGCATTGCAGGTGAACATGAACGGCGGCCGGCTGCCTGAGCCGGAAGCCAACGGCAAGCGCTACCTCAAGTTTCCGCTCGATGCGCTCGTCGGCGTCACATGGGACGACAAATGAAGCTTGAACTCGAACCCGACGCGGCCGAATTGGTTGCCAATGCCACCGAGGCGGCGGATTTCCTCAAGAAGTTCGCGCACCCCTCGCGGCTGATGATCGTCTGCGCCCTCGTGGAGGGAGAACGGTCTGTGCGCGACCTAGAGGACACGCTCGGCATCCGGCAGCCGGGCCTCTCCCAGCAGATCGCCGAACTGCGTGACGCCGGCCTGATCATCGGCCGCAAGGAGTCGAAGAACATGTTCTATCGCCTCGCCGACGAGCGGGTGACGGAATTCATCGAGCTGATGTTCCGGATGTTCTGCAAGCCCGCCACACGCTGACTAAAGCGATTCTGGTTTTTTCGGAATCAGAAAAGCCGCTCTATCTCTTTGTTTTAGCCGCATTTCCCGACGCGAGACCGCTTCGCACTTTTGCTGGAAATGCTCCAGGAAAAAATAGATCATGACCGAATTCACTCCCTACGCATCGCTGATCGGCGGTGCGATGATCGGCCTGTCGGCTGTTCTCCTCATGCTCTGGGAGGGCCGCATCGCAGGTATTTCCGGTATCGCCGGCAGGTTGCTGCCGCCCTTCCGTGACGGCGCTTTCCAGTCGCGCCTCGGCTTCGTTGCCGGCATCGTGGCCGCCCCGCTGGTGATGTCCTTGGGCGACGGGCAGGCGATCACCCAGACGGTATCGTCCAACATCCCGCTGATGATCGTCGCCGGCCTGCTGGTGGGCTTCGGCTCGGTCTGGGGCAATGGCTGCACCTCCGGCCATGGCGTCTGCGGCCTGTCGCGCCTTTCAACGCGTTCGCTGGTGGCGACTGGCGTGTTCATGGCGACCGCTTTCGTCACCGTCTTTCTCGTCCGCCGCGTGATCGGAGCCTGAGCCCATGTCCTTCCTCGTCAATCTCACGCTGGGCCTCCTATTCGGCGCAGGGCTCGCCATCTCCGGCATGGCGGATCCCGCCAAGGTGCTGAACTTCCTCGACCTGTTCGGCACCTGGGATCCGTCGCTCGCCTTCGTCATGGGCGGGGCGGTGCTGGTCGCCTTCGTCGGCTATCGGCTGGTGCTTCGTCGCAGGGAGCCTATCATCGGCGGCACGTTCCATCTGCCGACCTCGAATGACATCGACAGCCGCGTCATCGTTGGGCCGGCCATCTTCGGCATCGGCTGGGGGCTCGGCGGCTTCTGTCCCGGTCCGGCACTTACCGCACTTGGACTGGGCGCCACAGGAACGCTCGTTTTCGTTCCCGCCATGATGCTCGGCATGTGGGCAGCACGGCTTCTTGCCGCAGCGGGGGCTCAGACCCGCGCGGCCTGAGACAGGAAGGAAGAGGGCGCAGCGATGACACGGCTGGCGAACCTGATGCCCATTTTGGACTGGGGTCGGCACTACAGGCGCACGACCCTCACGAACGACATCATCGCAGCGTTGATCGTGACGACCATGCTGATCCCGCAGTCGCTTGCCTATGCGATGCTGGCGGGGCTGCCGGCCGAGGTCGGGCTCTACGCCTCGATCCTTCCGCTGGTCGCCTATGCCATCTTCGGCAGCAGCCGCACGCTGGCGGTCGGACCCGTGGCCGTCGTCTCGCTGATGACGGCGACTTCGGTGGGTGAGATCGCGGCGCAAGGCACCGAAGCCTATCTGGTCGCTGCGACTCTGCTGGCGCTCATCTCCGGGGCGATGCTGGTCGGCATGGGGCTGATGAAATTGGGCTTCGTCGCCAACTTCCTCAGCCATCCGGTCATTTCAGGGTTCATCACCGCATCCGGCCTGCTGATCGCTGCGGGACAGATGAAGCATCTGCTCGGCATCCAGGCGGGCGGGCACACGCTGCCCGAGATCGCATCCGGCCTGATCGGCAATCTTCACGCGATGAACCTTCCCACGCTCACTATCGGCGCCGGCGTGCTAGCCTTCCTCTACTTCGTGCGCCTGAAGTTGAGGCCGCTGCTCGTTTCCTTCGGTCTCAAGCCGCGGCCGGCCGAGGTGATCACTAAGGCCGGGCCGGTCCTGGCCGTCGCCACGACCATCCTCGCCGTTACGCTGCTCGATCTCGGCGCAGCTGGCGTTCCTCTCGTCGGCGCGATCCCGCGGGGACTGCCTGTGCCAGGCCTGCCTGCCATCGACCCCGACATGATCGTGGCTCTGGCCGGTCCAGCCCTACTGATCAGCCTGATCGGCTTCGTCGAATCAGTGTCTGTAGCGCAGACGCTCGCCGCAAAGCGTCGCCAGCGCATCGTTCCCGACCAGGAACTGATCGGGCTCGGCGCGGCCAATATCGCAGCGGGCCTTTCCGCGGGTTATCCCGTGACGGGCGGCTTCGCGCGTTCAGTGGTCAACTTCGACGCGGGCGCCGAAACCCCGGCTGCGGGCATCTTCACGGCGATCGGCATCGCGCTGGCAACCCTTCTACTGACGCCGCTCCTGGCAAACCTGCCGCAGGCCACACTCGCCGCGACGATCATCGTGGCCGTCCTTTCTCTGGTGAACATCGAAGCCATCCGGCGCGTCTGGGCCTATTCCCGCGCCGACTTCGCGGCAATGGCCGCCACGATCCTCGGCACACTCTTCGTCGGCGTCGAGGCGGGTGTCGTGATCGGCGTAGCACTATCGCTGCTGCTCCACCTCTACCGCACCTCGCGCCCGCACATGGCCGTCGTGGGCCGGGTGCCGGGCACCGAGCATTTCCGCAATGTCGAGCGGCACGCGGTCATCACCTCGCCCGAAGTCTTGTCGCTGCGCGTCGATGAGAGCCTGTATTTCGCGAACACGCGCTATCTGGAGGACCGTATCGCCGCGCTGGTCGCCGAGCGTCCCGAATTGAAGCACGTCGTGCTTCTGTGTTCGGCCATCAACGCCATCGACGCCTCGGCGCTCGAAAGTCTTGAGGAGATCAACCACCGCCTGAAGGACGCGGGCATCAGCTTCCACCTCTCGGAAGTGAAAGGTCCGGTCATGGACAGGCTGAAGCGCTCAAGCTACCTCGAAGACATCACGGGACAAGTGTTCCTCAGCCAGCACGAGGCGATGTGCCAACTGACGTCTTCGAGCAGGCTGACGAGTCGAGCTTGAGGTTGGCTCCGACAACGGCGGCTTCCTCATTTCCTCAGCCCGAAGTGAACAGCCCGTTTACGGCCCCCATTTCTTCATTGGCCATATTGGCCGAAGGAGAAATGTCATGGGTATCTCAAAGTGATCCGGCCGCCAAAGGTCGACCAGCCTGGAATGCGGGCAGGCAAGTCGGTGCCAAACGAGCGCTCAAAGTAAAGCAAATCTGGCTGATCCGCTTTTTCCTGGATCGCTAAGGGCGGATGCGCGACCGGGCATTGTTTGACCTCGCAATCGACAGCAAGCTTCGAGGTTGCGACCTCGTTAAAATGAAGATCGGATCGCTTGTTTCCGGCCCAGCAATACGCACCCGATCAATGGTAATCCAGCAGAAGACTGGCCGGCCCGTCCAGTTTGAGATTACCGGAGACACGAGGGCAAGCCTGCTTGCGTGGCTCGAACGCCGCGGTGGCAGTATCGATGACTACGCGTTCCCGAGTCGGGTCGACCACGAAGGGCACCTGAGCACTCGACAGTACGCGCGATTGGTCGATGAATGGGTTACTGGGATTGGACTGCGTCCGGAGGACTATGGAACACATTCGCTCTGCCGTACCAAGGCAGACTTGATCTACAAGGCCACCGGCAATCTTCGCGCCATTCAGATATTGCTTGGACACACCAAGATCGAAAACACAGTTCGATATCTCGGGGTAGATATCGATGAGGCATTAGCACTAGCCGAGACGACCGAAATCTGACCCGCGCGGCCTCGCTGAAGATAGTGGGGCCGCGTTAGGCGTGGAGTAGCCGGCGATGAAGCGTTTTTGGGGTGCTTACCGGACGACAAGCACTGGGATTGGGCTATGGGTCAGAACCTCGATTGTCTGGCTTCCCAGGAACAACCTGCCCAAGCCGCCTCGACCATGGGACGCCATGACGATCAGAGCGCAATTCCGTTCATTGGCGACATCAACTATCGCCTCTGCGGGCCTCATTTCTTCGACAAAAACTGTTTCCGCTGAAATCCCCATTTTCGCTGCTTCGGTCTTGACCTTGTTCAGGATCCGAGTGGCGTGCTCGCTGACGCTCCGCCGATAGCCCTCAAAGTCGGTCACTGGCGTCACGACACCAAATTCGCCACCAAGGGAATATGGTGGGAAAGGGTCGCTGACATTGAGAATGGTCACTTTGCTTCCATGCTTTTTCGCCAAGGAAAGTCCGTGATCAACGCCCTTTTGTGCAAGCTCAGAGCCGTCAGTCGGGATTAAAATGTGTGAGTACATTGCGAAGCGGCCTTCTCTGTATGAAACCACTATTCCGTAGTCTTGCCGTCGAAATGCTCGTCCGATACTTCGGCGTCTGCTTTGGTACGATGAATCGTGCCGTCAAGATGCTCTGGCGGGGCATAAAGCGTATAGAGGCGCAGCATTTTGTCGCCGGTGTTCCTCACATTATGACGAGCACCGGCGGGTACGATCATCGCCGTGTCGGCCTTGATCCTGCTGGCAACGCCATCGATAACGATTTCGCCGTTGCCATTCTCGACCCGGAAGAACTGGTCACGATCGCCATGGATTTCCTCGCCGATTTCCTCGCCGGGTTGGAGCGCCATCAGGACAAGCTGCATATTCTTGGCAGTGTAGAGAACGCGCCGAAAGTTCCCGTTCTCTTCTGTCAGTGATTCGATGTTGTCTACAAAACCCTTCATCGCTAGGCTCCCTTTGAATTTCGGCTGTCTAACTGCGCATGGGAGCCGCTTCTTTGATTTCCGTCAAGCATCAGCGCACCAGCAGCTAGGCTCAGGACCTAATAGTTCCTTTTGAGATGTAATTCACGGTTTCCGAGATGGAGGTCGTGATGGGTGATTTTGTTTCTGCTGAGCGAGCGCCCGATGGCGCGGATATCGCAGTTCGTCCCGCTGGCGCATGGGGTTCGCCTCCACCGTTGCTTCGGCCGGACTAACCGGCCATCCGACGCAGCGTCGTCCGTCGACTGGCCGCGGGGTATCGTGGCAGGTAACGTTATGACCCTACGCCGGGCCGTTGCCGTTAGAGGCGCCCCGTCCAGATGAACACGCCGACACCAACCGCCAATGAAACCGCGGACACGCCAAGAAACTTGACGCCAAAGGCGCGGCTTCCAAAAGCAAGGGCATAGGCTGCCTTGGCGATGGTGTTGGCGGCGACAGCCGCGCCGATGGCCAGGACCGCAATCGGCTGGGCGAGATCAGGCAACATGCCTGCAACCGTAACCACAGCCGCATCGACATCGGCGAGGCCCGAAAGCGCCGACACCAGGATCAATCCGCTTCCGCCGAACAACTGGGCGGCGGCGCGGGCGAGAAAAGCAACGCCGACCAGAAGCACCGCCATCTTGATGACCGCGTCGAGATCGAAAGGGTTCTTGGCCGCTTGCTCGGGGTGATTCGATGGCTCTTGCTTTGCCAACAAGATGGCCCATGCGCTCATCGTCAGGGCTGCGGCGATGAGCGGGGGTACGAGCGAGCGGCTGAGGGGCGCAGCCAGCAGCGCGACCAGGGCAGCAGTGCGAAGATAGGACACCGCGCACGCTCCGAGCGCACCGGCGGTCAAGGATGCGGTGTCGCCAGCGGCGGTGGAACGCCGCGCGTTGGTCAGCGTAGTGCCGGTCGAGGATACAAGTCCTCCGATTGCGCCGGCGACCAGTTCGCCCCGCATGCTTCCCAACAGCCGCACCGCGATATAGCCGCAGAAGGAGATTGCCGCGAGGATGACGACAAGCAGCCATATCTTTGCCGGCGAAACCCCGCCAAAAGGCCCGATGGATTTGTCTGGCAGCAACGGCAGGACAACGAAGGTCATGCCGAGCAGGACGACCGCCGAGCGCAGTTCAAGCCAGGTCAAGCGGCGCATGAAGCCATGCAGCATGTCGCGGCTCGCCAGGATCGCGACCAGCGCCGCCCCGCCCGCCGAAGCGAGCGTCAGATCGCCGATGACGGCCAGCGCGCCAAGGGCGAAAGTAAGCATCGCAGCGACCACGCCGGTCACGCTGTAGTCGTTCTCCGCCGATGCCTCGCGATGGCTGTAGAAGGCAAATATGGCCGCGAAGCCGCAAAAAAATCCGGTAATAATGATCGCAGCGGCGACAGGGGCGGCAGGCAATGCCCGCGCAATCAAGGCGGCGGTTCCCCCTAGCAATCCAATCAGGCCGAAAGTCCGGATCCCAGCGGTGCGCTGCCCGTCGGCTTCGTCGCGTTCGCGCCAGTGGCGTTCGACCCCGACCACGGCACCGATCGCAAGGGCGGTGGCAAGGCGCTGAAACATTTCGAACTGATCCATGCCGCCGATACACATGCGCGAGGCCGAGCCGTCAATAGGGCCGCCTGCCGTTTGCGCGCTCGACGGTTGTGGGCCGCGAGGATGAGGATGGGTGGACTTGCTACCGGGCGAAGAATCCAGTCGCCATTTCGTATGGACAGCAATGAACCCCGGGCGTTAGCCGCGCTCTTCCCAGCGAATCTGACCGCGACCCTGATCCGGATGATTGATAGCGATCAGTCCCCCTGCAGCATGGTGGTCACTCGCTGCGACTCCGATAAGCCTTGTGTCGCGCGAGCTCTCTCGAGACAGCGTCGCTGGTCCGCCCCTGAGGATCTTGACACATAGCGGGCATCGCCTTCGTTCATGCTCATCTCGTCTTCGCGCATGGCGTTAGGCCTATCGTAAGGCGGCATTAGCCGGGGGAATAGTAGATCCAGTTCGCTCTTCCGGATCATGCTTGCGCGGCAATACGGAGACCACTACCAGATGATTGTATCTTGGAGTGTAATCGTCAGCGATACCGTGTTCTGGATGGCCATTGTTCGCGGCCGTCCTTCGAGATGAATCGGGCTCAAGTTGCATCCGCGGCTGGCGCGCGACCCACTCCTGGCGCGGGACTCAGACGTTGGCCGCCCTGCTCGCTGGCCATCCGTTTTGAAGCAGTAAAAGTGGCCAGGCCTGCGAAATAAAGCTGGCAACCAATCTCGATCCAAACCGTCACCACGCCCTTTGCCGGATTATAATCTTTCAGTGCAGCTTCGGCGCCGGGGCGAGGTTGGAGACCGCCCAGCCGACTATACATCCCACACAGAGCGACCCAAGCACGGTCGGTCCGATCAATAGGGCGGCGATCAGCATCGCGGCAATCGGCCGTCCCATGCCGGTGGTGAGGGCGGCCGACATGCCGGCGACGATGGCGACCGTCACCGGAATTTGCGGGACCGGCACCAGTGTGGCCGCACCTGCCGCGGCGCCGATGAACAACAGCGGGAAAACCGCACCTCCGCGCCAACCGGAGACCAGACACAAAGCCAGCGCGAGCGCCTTGAGAAAGGCCAGCATCAGCAGAGCGCCCATGCCTGCATCCCTCGGCCAACGCAGCATCGCATCCAGTTCGTGACGGCCTGAGAACAACAGGATCGGGAAGCACTCGGCCAGGGCGGCAAAGTGCGCCGTTCCGACGATGGTCTGCAGATGAATATCGCCCAGTCGCCCGAGCTGCTTTTCGATCTGTGGGAGCATCAGCACGAACAGAAGACCGGTCGCCGCGCCAACTATGGCGGGAAGATTGGCCCCAAGCACGTCGGCCCCGTCCTTCATGGAGACATGTTCAGGAAGCTTGATGCGGATCGAGTTGCCGGGCAGTACCCAAATGGCGGTCAGGAGGAAACCAAGAAGGCCGGCTAGCTTCAGCCACCGATGCATCAAGAGCGGACCGCCAACTATCGGCCCCGTTCGCGACGTTTTCAGGCGTTCCCGATCCCGTCAGCCACTTCGTCTGGAATAGTCTCGTCAAAGATCTTCGACCACCCACGACTCCTGGCGGATTTTGATCGTGCCGTGACCAGCGTCTTCAACTTACGTGCTGCCGGAACAAAGCGGGCTTCAATGGCGTCAACGGCATGGCTGTGTTTGCTGGCCTCAAGGGTTCCAACGCGAAATTGAGGCGCCTGCGAGCCGTCTTCGACGATCGCACTGCTTCGTGGCTTCAAGTTGGCCGCCGCCGGACTCGTTCTCCGATCGATAGGTCGCCCGCCGACGTCTGTCGTCGTCGCGGGCGTCGGCCGCGGCGGCATAAACTCTGTCGCAGGCACATCCGGCACATTGGCTCGGGAAAACCGTTCGAAGGCCTTGAACGGCGCTGTCCGGAAAAACCGCAACTTGTCGGCAAAGATCGCCCCCTGCCCTTCCGCCAGGATGATCATCTTGTCCGCTGGCATTTGCCTTATTTCTTGCGGCATCATCAGGTCGCGTTCGCGCAATTGCTCGACCTTGGTGCGTCGATGGAGGCCCATCAGCTCGATCGTGCGGGATTCGGTCTTGTATCGCACGGTGCGTTTTCCTAGCGCCTTCGAGACCGATTCCGCAGTCACTTGGTCATTGGCGCCGAGGACAAGCTGGTAGCCGCAATTGCCCATCAAGGAGTGCCGGGACGTCTCTCCATAGATCTCGTCGAGGTTCTTCAGGTCCTGGATGACGAAAGACATCTTGATGTTGTAGCCGGCCACATAGGGCAGCTTGGTCGTGATTTCGCTCATCTTTTTCAGCTGCCGGAATTCGTCGAGCAGGAAATAAACCGGCACAGAATACCCACCAGACTCCAGCATCAGCATGTCGAGGGTCTGCTGGACGAAGAGGGCGAGCAGAGGTCTGAGCAGCGTGATGTCCGTCACGCTGGGCGCAAGGTAGATCGAGATCGGGCGGTGTTTCAGAGCGCGCAGATCCATGTCAGTCACGCATGTCGCCGCGACCACGCGCTCATTGCGGAAAGGCCTCAGCGCCTTCTGGATGTCGAGGAGCGCCGAGGCCGCGGCGCGCTCGGAGAGGGCGATGTAGGCATTGAAACTTTCCACAGTGAAGCGGGAAAGGTTTGGCTCGCGCTCCTTGATGAGGGTCATCAACGCCTGGAGATCGACCCCGCTGTTGAAGAGGGCCGTCACCTCGCCGAGATTGCGGCGACCCTCGTAGTGAACGCTCTCGTTGATATAGCTGATCGCGCCGGCGATGACCTGTTGCGCGGTCGCCTGCCAGATCGAATTCTCGGACTCGGTCACTTCCGGGACGAGAATGGCCGCCATGTTCTGGATGTCGGTGGTGCGGTCGCCGCGATCGGGCCGGATGAAGTCGAGCGGATTGTAGCGATGCGTCCGCTCCGATCCCGGTGCGAACAGGAAGACCTGGTTGCCCTTCGATTTGCGGTAGCCGGCCGTGCTTGCGAAAATCTCGCCCTTGAGATCGCAGACGATCATCGAGCCTTCGTGGGTGAGCGCGTTGGGGATGACATAGCAGGCCCCCTTCCCCGACCGGGTTGGCCCGATGATCAGATGATGGCGATCGTCGTCGACGCGCAGGATTTTGCGTCCGAAGCAGCCCAGGATTTTTCCTTTCCGGCGGAACCATCCGCCCTGTCGCAAGGACATTGCCGTTTGGAAGCGAGCGTCCCCGAGCGGGTTCGACGTCGGGCGCAGCCCTCCATAGGCAAGGATGCCGGCAACAAGGGTAGCAGGGAGGATCGCGCCGAGCGCAACGACGCGCAGAATGCCGCTGTAGCCATAAGCGATGAGCTGCTGGAATGGCGCAAGCGGATTTGTGGTGACAGTTGTCCGCAGAATCCGGCCGTCGCCGTAGAGCAGTTGTAGTCCGACACCATAGGCGAGCAGCCAGACCACAATCGCGACAGTCACGCAGAAGCCGAGATAGAAGATTCGAAGCGAGCCCGTCACGGCGCATCCTCCCGGCCGCGCGCGAAGAAGATTTCGGAGACGCCGCGACGGCCCCCTTCCCTGCGCAGCTGGATCACGATTGGGATGACACTCTGGATATAGGAGATCAGGTCCGCCTTTGGGTAAGCGGCCGACAAGCCGGACTGCATGACCATCATGGCGAGCTGCTCATAGGCGCCAAGCGGCGTGTCGGCATGGACAGTCGACATCGAGCCCGGATGACCCGTGTTGATGGCGCGCAAGAAGGCGAAGGCCTCCGATCCTCTCACCTCACCGACGAACAGCCGGTCCGGACGCATGCGCAGCGAAGCCTCGAGCAACGACTGGATCGTCACGTTTGCCGTGCCCTGGTCGCCGCGGGATGCGAGCAGATGGACCGCGTTCTTCTGCGGCGGAAACAGTTCGCGGGTATCCTCCAGCGTGATGATACGCTCCTCGAGGTCGACTGATTTCAGGCAGGCATTGAGGAAGGTCGTCTTGCCGCTCGAGGTACCGCCGCTGATCAGGATCGACACGCGGTTGACGATCGCCGTGCGGATGAAGCCGTAGATGTTCCTGGCCGAGAGCTGGTCGATCAAGGCTTGGTCGGTCTCACTGAGCCCACCAACCGCGATCGCCACCTGATCAAACGATCCCTGATCGCGATAGTCGTCGAGCGTGAAGTCGCTGATGACCTGCTTGCGGATCGATAGCGTGCCGCCGTCGGGCGCCGCAGGCGGCAAGACAACCTGAATGCGCTCGCCGGTGGGCAGTGTGGCACTGAGAATAGGATTTGC
>JAMLJA010000035.1 GCA_023953905.1 Rhizobiaceae bacterium
TTTACCGGCCTGCGATCAGCCCTGCGATGATGCCTGAAGCAAGACTGACGAGCAGGTAATCGTTTCCGACGCGGATCCATTCTTGGCCACGACCGGGCCGGCGCAGACCGTGGCGATGCCAGTCGCGGACCTGCTGGTGACGTCGCCAATCGGAGTACCGGTCACCGCGCTTCCAATGGCGATGCTGGGTGACCTTCTTCCGCGAATTGTAATTGCGATGTTCGACCTTGCCGCGTTGTCCGCTTTCACTGTGCCGGTCGTATCTGTGACCAACCTGCACCAGATCGGATTGGGCGGCACCCATCGACTGGACTGCATGGATTGGCGCAGCTTGCGACTGCAAAGTCGGGATTGCGATCATCGAAAGTGCCAAAGCGGCTGTTGCGAAACGTTTCACGGGCGGAACTCCTTGCCTTGTTGATGACTATGGGTCTAGTGCCCGGCACGTGAATGGGAACTGAACGCTCACATTACCATTATGTAACAATGTCAAAGCGTTAGATGATCCGATTGAATCAGATCACCAACGAGGCCATGGGCTGTCTGACTTGGCGCTCCTGGCCTCGAGATAGAAGTTCAATCCCGTGCCCGTGTGATCGATCGGCTTGCTCAAGACGTAAGATCGGCGTACATCAAGGAAATTATCCGGCTAACATAAAAACGTTGAAATGCATGTGATTCGACCAGATTATTCGGGCTCACTTTTATGGCCTTTCGGCACCCTGCCGCGCAGCGGTAGGCGTTGACATGGGCGGCTCGATTGTTCTGATCAATCTGGCTGGCGCCGTCGCGCTCATGCTGTTTGCCACGCGTATGGTGAAAACCGGCGTGGAACGCGCATATGGCGACATACTGCGCCAGAAGCTGCGCGGCACGATGCGCAATCCCGTGCTGGCGGTTTTGGTCGGGGCGGCACTGGCGATCGCCTTCCAGAGCTCGACAGCCGTGACCCTTCTGGTCGGGTCATTTGCAGGTGCCGGAATTGTTTCCGGCCTCGCAGGACAGTTGGCCGTGCGCGGCGCCGAGGTCGGCTCGGCTCTTGTGGTCAGGCTGCTGTCTTTTGACCTGTCCCTTGTCGTACCGATATTCCTCGCGGCCGGAACCAGCATGTTTCTGGCGACCGAGCGTCGGTCGTGGCGGCAGTTTGGCAGAATACTTGTGGGCATCGCCCTGCTCCTGCTTTCGCTGGAGATGATCGGCCATGCGGCAGATCCTCTGCGCGAGAGCCCTTTGATGCCGATGATCGTGTCCTACTTCTCCAGCGATCCGGTCACGGCGTTTCTGCTGGCCGCGCTCCTCACATGGCTCTTCCACTCCTCGATCGCCGCACTTTTGCTGCTCGTGGCGCTCGCCGGGCGCGGGCTCATCCCCTCCGAACTTGGCGTCGTTCTGGTGCTTGGCGTCAATCTCGGCAGTTCGGTCATAGCCCCTCTCCTGACCCGCAGCGCCGAGCCTGGCGTGCGCGTCGTTCCCATCGGCAATTTGTTGATGCGCGGCGCAGGATCGGTGATCATTCTGTGCCTGTTCCTGGCGTTCGACCCGCCTCTGACCATGCTGGGCTCCACTGAGCCAGACCAGATCATCAACGCACACATACTCTTCAACGTCATCGTGCTGATTGCCGGCCTGCCTCTCTCCGGGCTCGTCTATCGGGCCTCGCAGGCTATCGTGGCACAGAGCGGCCCGCGCCCCAGCGAGTCGCTCGAAATGGCGGAAATAAGCGCCCTCGACGAGGAAGCGCTGAAGACACCGCCTCAGGCGCTCGCCAACGCCACCCGCGAGGTCGTCCGCATCTGCGAGACGATCGAGATCATGTTGCAGCGGATCATGGAGCTTTACGAGCACGCCGACGATGCCAAGATCAAGGCGCTGGAAATGCTCGACGACCGGGTCGACCGCAAGCACGCCGCCGTCAAGTTCTATCTGGCCCGCGTGAAGCAGCATCCCCTGTCAGAGACCGAGGCCCAGCGTTGCGAGGAGTTGATCAGCGCCAGCATCAAGCTGGAGCAGGTCGGCGACATCATCGTGCGCAATATGCTGGCCCATGTGCGCAAGAAGGTCTCGCGCGGGCTGACCTTCACTGACGAAGGTTGGCGCGAACTGATTGCCTTCCATAGTTCTGTTCTCATCAACGCACGCATGGCCTTCAACGTGTTGGTGTCACGTGATCCGGCCACGGCGCGTCAACTGGTTCAGGAAAAGGACAGGCTTCGCGATCTCGAGAAGCGCTCAAATGACAGCCATTTCTCCAGGCTTGGAGAAGGCACGGCGAAAAGTGTCGAGACCAGTTCCATCCATCTCGATACGATTCGCGATCTCAAGCAGATCAACTCGCTGCTGGCGGCGATGGCCTATCCGGTGCTGGAAGAGCGTGGCCTGCTGCGCGGTTCGCGTCTTCAGACGGTCTGAAGTTCGCGCTATACCGGCGATGGAGCGACTGCCCTGCACCCCACGCCGAAGGACTTTTGACCATGATCGACAAGCCGGACGCCTCCAGCTCTAAATCGGACGCAGAAGACAATAGGTCTGCTTCTGATCTGATTGATGCGCGCATAGCGGAACTGGCGGATTGGCGAGGTGCCATGCTTGGCCGGCTTCGGGCCATTATTCGCGCGGCCGATCCGGAAGTGGTGGAGACGTGGAAGTGGCGCGGCGTGCCGGTCTGGGAGCACGCCGGCATCATCTGTACCGGCGAAACCTATAAACAGGTCGTGAAGATGACCTTTGCCAAGGGCGCGTCACTCGATGACCCTGATCAGCTCTTCAACGCCAGCCTGGAAGGCAACACCAGACGCGCCATCGACATTCGCGAGGGTGAGACGATTGATGAGCGGGCCTTGACGGCTCTCATTCGCGCGGCCGTGTCCTTGAACCTGACCGCGCGAAAACGCTCGTAAGATTACCGGAGCATCGTTTTTACGATGCCGCTGGCCTTTCCCATATCCATCTGGCCTGGGTACTTTTCCTTGAGAGCATTGATGCAGCGGCCCATGTCGCGCAGGCCGTCCGCACCCACCTCTTCAATGACCTTCTGGCAAACGTTCCGCACCTGGTCGTCAGCCATCTGCTTCGGCAGAAAGCCGCGAATGATCGCGATCTCGGAGCGTTCCTGTTCGGCGAGGTCAATGCGGTGGCCTTCTTCGAAAGCCTTGGCAGATTCCTCGCGTTGCTTCACCATCTTGGTGAGTATCTGCAGGATGTCGTCATCGCTGACCTGGTCCTTCCCCTGCCCGCGATTTGCAATGTCGCGATCCTGGATCGCCGCATTGATCAACCGTAGCGTGGTGGCCCGCTTCTTATCCTGAGTCCGGATCGCCGTTTTGAGGGCATCCGCAATTTCCGCGCGCATCATCGTCTCCTGTCGCAGCGCCGCCATGATAGCGCCACGGGCCTGCCGAGGCAAACACGTAGCGCAGGTCAAATCGCTGTTTTTACTCGGAAAAACTATTTCCCTGAAAGGCTGTCCACAGAGTTGACCGACTGCCGAGCTTACCCTATGTTCCGCGCCTTGCATGGAATGTCAGTTTTCGTTGCGCGGGTCGCACCCGCGCGTTTCGTCGCGTCATATGGTCTACAATCGACCTCTTTTCAAGCTGGCGCGCCCGATGGAGCCCTTAAGATGACCGCACACACGCCCGCATGGGAGATTAACAAGCCCACCGCCCTGCTGGTCTTGTCGGATGGGACTGTCATCGAAGGGCGCGGCCTTGGCGCGACCGGCGAAGCGGTAGCCGAGGTATGCTTCAACACAGCGCTGACGGGATATGAGGAAATCCTGACTGATCCGTCCTATGCGGGACAGATCGTCACCTTCACATTCCCCCATATCGGCAATGTCGGAACCAACGACGAGGACATCGAGGACCTGACGCCTGCCAATCGGTCGGGTGCGGTGGGAGCCATTCTCAAGGCAAGCGTCACCGATCCGTCCAACTACCGCTCGGCGCTCGATCTCGACCAGTGGCTCAAGCGGCGGGGCGTCGTGGCAATGTCGGGCATCGACACCCGCGCGCTGACAGCCCTGATCCGCGAGAAGGGTGCGCCGAATGCAGTCATTGCACACAGCCCGGACGGCATTTTCGATGTCGAGGATCTGAAGCGCAAGGCGCGCGCTTGGTCAGGTCTCGTCGGGCTGGATCTGGCAAAGGACGTCACCTCCGGCCAGTCTTCGGTCTGGACGGAAACCCCGTGGGTTTGGGATGAGGGCTACGCGTCGCAGGATGCTCCGGCCATGCATGTCGTCGCGATCGACTATGGAGTGAAGCGCAATATTCTGCGCCTTCTCGCCGGGCTCGGCGCGAAAGTCACGATCGTGCCCGCCACGACCGGTGCGGACGAGATTCTGGCCATGCAGCCAGACGGCATCTTCCTGTCCAACGGCCCGGGCGACCCTGCGGCCACCGGCGAATATGCCGTACCGGTGATCAAACAATTGCTCACCACGGGCATTCCGATTTTCGGAATTTGTCTTGGGCACCAGATGCTTGCCTTGGCCGTCGGCGGCAAGACCCAGAAGATGCATCAGGGCCACCACGGCGCGAACCACCCGGTCAAGGACCATACGACCGGAAAGGTGGAGATAGTTTCGATGAATCACGGCTTCGCGGTCGACTCGAGTTCTTTGCCCGAGGGCGTTGAGGAGACTCACGTTTCGCTGTTTGACGGCTCGAATTGCGGCATAGCGCTCGTGGGCAAACCTGTGTTCTCGGTCCAGCATCATCCCGAGGCGTCCCCTGGCCCGCAGGATTCGCACTATCTCTTCAAGCGCTTCGTGAACATGATCCGCGAGCGCAAGGGCGAAGAGGCGCTGGCCGAACGCTAGAGCGTCCGGCGCAGGATGAAAGATAAATCTTTCATGGTCTCGCCAAGCCAAGTTTAAGCGAATTTGCCTACCCTGTGCCAAAACAGGAGGCATCGACGCATGCGAATGCAGATTTACCGTTTACTGGCAGCCGTCTTGATGGTGGTGGCAATGGGCGTCCCCCAGGGCATCGCCGCGCCGAAGTCATATGGCGCGCTTGCCTATTCGCCATCGCGTGGGGCTGACGGGTTTTCCTATAATTATCGCACACCCTCCGCCGCTCGATCGAAAGCTCTGCAGCAGTGTGCAGCGCGGGCTCGGGGCTGCAAGATCGTCGCAAATTTCAGTCGCGGCTGTGCAGCACTCGCGATTGGCAGGAACGCTGCGTGGGGTGTTGCGACGTCCCGAAATCGCAGAACCGCCCGCGCCAACGCCGTCAGAGCGTGCCGCAAACATGGGTCTGGATGCCGAATCCAACGCTCGATATGTAGCTGATAGCCACAAACGCCTTGCGGCTGACAAGGGCCGGTTCGCTGACCGGCCCTGTCTTTGCTCAGATAGGAGTGTTGAACGTGTCGCAATCCGAGAGCTTGCCGCTCTTGAACCCGCGCGCGAACCACGTCTGGCGCTGAGCCGAGGTGCCGTGGTTGAAGCTCTCCGGCACGACATAGCCCTGCGTGCGTTTCTGCAGCGTATCGTCACCGATCTGCTTGGCCGCATTTAGCGCCTCTTGCGCGTCGCCTTTCTCGAGCAGCCCCTTTTGCGCAGTAAAGTGGCCCCAGACCCCGGCGAAGCAATCCGCCTGAAGCTCGACACGCATCGACAGCTGGTTGGCCTCAACTTCGTTCATGCTTTGCCGCATCTCGTTGAATTTTGGCAGGATACCCGTCAGATTTTGCACATGGTGGCCGACTTCATGCGCGATCACGTAAGCCTGCGCAAAATCTCCCGAGGCCCCGAACTGGCGCTCGAGCTGGTCAAAAAAGGATGTGTCGAGGTAAACCTTCTGGTCTCCGGGACAGTAAAACGGTCCGGAAGCAGATGATGCAAACCCGCATGCTGATCTGATCTGGTCAGCGAAAAGGACGAGCTTCGGCTCCTGATAATTCAGGCCTTCGGCCTGGAAAACACCGTTCCACACGTCTTCTGTCTCGGCCAGGACAGTGGACACGAACTGGGTCATCTCGTCGGAAGCAGGCGTACCCGTTTCGGGTGAACTCTGCGTGACCTGACCGCCGCCACCCGGAACTCCTGAACCACCGTTGAGAATTTCAAGCGGATCAATACCGCAGGCGCGCAACGCGAAGAACAGCACGACCAGAACGATGATCGTGCCGATACCGCCGCTGCCACCGCGTCCAACCGGAAGCCGGATGCGACCGGGGCCACCACCGCCAGGAAAACCGCCCGGGAAGCCGCCTCGTCTTCCTCCGCGCGCATCCTCAACATTCGAACTTTGACGACGGCCTTTCCAAAGCATGCGCAGGTCCCCAACCAAAAGGAGCGTCAAGGCGGCACTTCATCCGCCTTGGTCCTTGAATATCTCAAGCACTCGTCAAGTCACAGAAAAACTTTGTCCGCAGTGCGCGCGCACATGCGATCAAGAAAAACGGATTTACATATCCTGCTTGTCGCCTGCACTTTTCCCATCGGAACTGCGAGAGCGTTCCTCGACCCGCTCAGCGCCCTTCTTGAGATGGCTGCCCTTCTGCGCCTCGACCTTTTCTTCTTCCTTCTTCGTCTCGCGACGCAAATCGCGCGCTGCTGATTTCTCTTGCTGTGTCGGTGTCACCGTAATGCCGCTCATGGCTTTCTCCCTTTGCGTTCGTTGCCTCTCAACGCGCGAAAGGACACTGCGTTCCTTGCCTGCCGCCTCGCTGTTGCCATAAGCTTGTTTCTAGCTGCGACCAGCTGATGGAAACGGTGTGTCGAAAGCAATCGCCACATATCTCGTAGTCGCGACGCTCGCGCTATTGATGCTGACGGCGACTGGCCGGGCGGCAGATGCACTGCACGGCGTCGCTCTTGTCATCGGACAGTCCGACTACGAACACGTTTCCCGTCTGCCCAATCCAGAGAATGATGCCCGTGCCATAGAGGACTTGCTGAACGACCTCGGTTTTGAGACCAGCCTTGCAGAGAACCGGGACCTGCGGCGACTAAGGCGTGATCTTGATCGGTTCGTTGAGGACGCCGAAGAGGCCAACGTCGCGGTTCTCTATTATTCAGGGCACGGAATCGAAGCCGGTGGCCAGAACTTTCTAGTGCCGGTCGATGCGGACACCTCGTCTCTCGATAACGCAGAAGACGCGCTCATTCCGGTCATCGACATCCTGAACCGGCTCAAGGAAACCGTTCCAGTAACCATCGTCATATTGGATGCCTGCCGCGACAATCCGTTTCCGACGGCGGCCACACTTCGCGTCGAGCCAGAAGCGCCGGCACAACCAATCACTGCTGGGCTGAGCCCAACGCGCGGCGCGGCACCCCTTGTTTCCTCGCAGACGAAATCACCCGGTTTGGAAACGCTGGGAGAAATCCTCGCCTTCGCAGCCGAGCCCGGCAAAGTGGCGCTCGATGGCGAGCCCGGCGGCAATAGCCCTTACGCAACAGCACTGCTGCGACATCTGTCCGCTTTGAGTGGCGAAGAGTTTGGCACGGTGATGCGCATGGTCACCGAAGAAGTCTATCTGAAAACCAACGGCAGACAGCGCCCGTGGGTCAATGAGAGCCTGCGCCGTCTTCTCTATTTCGGCAGGAGCGTCGCGTCACCCGGCGGCGATGAAGGTGACATGCTGGCAGAACGCCGACAGCTCCTGCTAACGATTGCCGATCTGCCGAACATGCGTCGTCGCCAGGTCGAACAGGCGGCCGTCCAAGGCGGGGTGCCAATGGACGCCGTCTACGGGATGCTGCGGGCATTGGGCTCGACAGTGCCCGACGACCCCGCAGAACTTGATGAACTGCTCGGCAGCGAGGCACGGCGGTTCGCGAAGATCCTTGCCGAACGCAACGCGATCAACAGCCCCGACCCGGAGATCGTCAGCCTCTCTGCCCTCGCTGACACTGCCGAGCGCGAGGGATTGCTTGCCAAGGCCTCGGAGTTGCGCGACCGGGCCAAGGCAAGGGTACGCCAGCTTGAGCCAACGCTTGAACAGCAGGAGCAAGCGCTGCGCCAGCGCTTCATCGAAAGCGCCGAGGTTTTTGCGCGCAGCGCGGAAACCAGCACGCTCGCAAACGATAATCTGGCTGCAGCACATGATTTCGCAGAAGCTGCCAGACGCGTGGACGGACGTGATTCACGTCTGGCCTGGCGCTACGCCAATGCGGAGATTAAGGCCCTGACGACTCATGGTGACTACCGGGGCGACAACGAAGCTCTCGAACAGGCCATCGCAAAAAGCGGCAAGGTGCTTGAGTTGGCGGAAACGCTGGGCGACCGTGACGTACGGGCAATAACCCACAACACCCTCGGCAACGCCCTGACCGTCGCCGGTAAGAGAGCTTCCGACCCGACGCGTCTGCACGAAGCCGTCACGGCATATCGCGCCGCGATCGATGAATGGAGCCCGCGAACGCATCCGCTGGACTGGGCAACCGCCCAGAGCAATCTCGGCATTGCCCTGCGTCTACTTGGCGAGCGAGATGGCGGCACGGAACTGCTCGACGCCGCCGCTGAAGCAATGCGCGCCGCCCTTGAGGTCAGAACGCGCGAACGACAACCGCTTGGATGGGCGGAATCGCAGAACAATCTTGGCAACGTGCTTCTGACGCTTGGACAACGTCAGGGCGATGTCGACAAACTCAGCGCCTCCATCACCGCATATCGGGCGGCGCTGGAGGAATGGTCGCCGCAAAACTCCCCGTTTGCATGGGCGACTAGCCAGAACAACCTCGGCATCGCGCTGATGTCGCTCGGCTTTCAGGAGAACGACGCTGACCGGCTCAAGGAGGCACTGGTTGCCTTTGATGCCGCGCTGACCATCCGGACACATGAGCAGGCGCCGCTCGATTGGGCGCGTACCCTGAGCAATCGCGGGCAGGCGCTTCACGCGTTGGGGACTCTGCAAGACGGCAACGCAATGCTCGAGCAGGCGGCGGCAAGCTTCCAACAAGCATTGTCCGAGATCACTCGGGAAAAAGTCCCCTTGGAGTGGGCGCTCACCAAGAACAATCTGGGCGTGACCCTGCAGGCCATCGGCACGCGCCAGAATGCCATCGATCCGTTGACGCAGGCCGCCGATACCTATCGGGAAGCGCTTGAAATTCGCACGGAAGAAAACGTGCCTCTCGAATGGGCAACGACGCAAAGTAACCTGGGCGTGACACTTGGGTTGCTCGGTCAGCTTTCAGGCGATCGGACGCAACTGGAAGAATCGGCGGCTGCCCTGCGTGCGGCGCTGACACAGCGCACCCGCGATCGCTCGCCGCACCTTTGGGCTGCGACACAGAAAAATCTCGGGATTGCGCTGCTGAGGCTCGGCCTCCTCAACGGCGGCACCGATCCTCTGGAGGAAGCTGCCGACGCATTGCGATCCTCGCTGCTGGAGTTTCGCCCCAAAGATGCGCGACAGGATTGGCTCGAAAGCAACAGCCTGCTTGCGCTGGCACTGAAGACACTTGGCGAGCGCACTGACGGCGAGCGGTCCGCACACTATCTGGAAGAGGCGGTTGGAGCATTGCGCGACGCACAATCCGCCATCTCCAGAAGCGACCAGACGGCGCTTTGGGCCGACACGCAGAACGATATCGGCTTTTATTTGAGCCAGCTTGGCGACAAGCGGCAGGATCTGACACTGCTTGAGGAGTCGGAGACAATCCTGCGTGAAGCGCTGTCCGTCCAGACCGAGTTGCAATCGCGATCCGCGGCCTACACGGCAGACAGCCTGTGCGGTGCTCTTCGCAGCATCGGAGCGCTGAAACGAAGTCATGCAATCTTGCTGGAGGCCCGCGACATGTGCGCTCGATCGCTGGCGGCGTTGACGGCTGCTGGCGATCCAAACGCTGCAATCGCCGAAAAACATCTGCACAGTGCAGAAGATGCGATAGAGGCATTGGAATAGACGTATTTCGGGGTTCCCTAACCCGGCGCCCTACCCTATAAGGCGCGCCTAGCCTGACAGCGGAATTTTGTCGTGTGCAACCGGCCGGAGCCGATCCGTGTCGGCTTTTCGCGCACCAGAAGCACGGACACTCGCATGCCAAAAAGAACAGACATCAAGTCGATCCTGATCATCGGGGCCGGCCCCATCGT
>JAMLJA010000036.1 GCA_023953905.1 Rhizobiaceae bacterium
CCGGGATTCGCTGTCAGGCCGCGATAGGCGCGGCCACAACCGACGGAGACACGCCATGACCCGCGAGCTTCCCTTCGATGACGGCTACGAGCCCTACCACGCTTCCTCGCCGACCGACCGCGTCATCCTCGAACTCCAGATGTACGGCCATCGTCCGCATCAGGACGAGCCCGATCCCAGACCCTTACCCGACGACGAGGTGATCCGGGCCGGGTTGGCCGGGATCGTCGAAACCTTCGCCGGCATGCTTGGCGACACCAGGCTCGAACCCGACCTCGACGACCTGCTCTGGTCTTTCGCCAACGTCTTCCACCGCGCGGCCGAGCGCGTCACCCGCAGCCTCGACCGCAACGAGGAGGCGCAACGGTCCAGCCAGCGCGAACAGGACGGCTCGGAGGTGAAGTCCGTCGAACTGGAACGGCTGACGGCGGAAGGCATCACCTACATCGAGCGCCGCAACGTCCTCGAAATCATGCGCGACGAGGCCGCCGACCTCTACGAGGCGCAGACGGGATCGGCATGGCGACCCCGCTCCGGCTCCAAGGTGAACCATCGCAATCTCACCTCGGCGGTGATCGACAGCCGCGACTTCCTCGCCGCCCGCCGCCGCGCCGAGACCGAAATCCTGCTTCCCAACGGCCCGAAAATCGCGCTCACCGGCGGTCTCGACTTCAACGACCACAACCTGATCTGGGACAAGCTGGACCAGATCCACGCCAAATACGAGGACATGGTTCTCTTGCACGGGGGCGCGAAGACCGGCGCGGATCTTATCGCCGACAAGTGGGCGAGCACCCGCAACGTGACCGTCGTGCCCTTCCCGCCCAACTTCGTCAAATATCCCCGCAAGCAGGCCCCGTTCAAGCGCAACGACGAGCTGCTCGAGGTGATGCCGATCGGCGTCGTCGTCTTCCCCGGCGGCGGCATCCAGGCGAACCTCCGCGACAAGGCGCGTCGCCTCGGCATCCCGGTCTGGGAGTTCTCGGGAGACGGCGCGTGAGCGCCGTCTTCCCTTCTCTCGCCGCTCGACGCGGCTCGACGACGGCCGACCACGGCGACGATGCCGGGCACCAGCGCGCTGCCCGGTGCCGGCGCGGAAAGAGAGAGGGGGGCAGCGGCCGGATGAGGCGGCTGGAGAGAAAGGAGAGTCATCATGGCGATGGTATTCATTGGAGGATCACGCGACATATTGGACCTGCCGGAGCCGGTTGCCGACCGCATCGGGTCGATTGTGGCGGCCGAGCACGGCGTGTTGATTGGCGATGCGCCGGGCGCCGATGCCGAAGCGCAGAGCGTGCTCGCCGGCTACGGCTACGACCATGTCGGCGTCTTTCACGGCGGCAAGGAACCCCGAAACAATCTCGGCGACTGGGCCGCCTATCACATTCCGCCTCCGGGCGGCGCGCAAGGCTTTGCCCTTCATGCGGAGAAGGATCGCGAGATGGCCCGGCGCGCCGATTTCGGGCTGATGATATGGAATGGGGAATCGCCGGGGACCGCCCTCAACATGCTGCGGCTGGCGCTGGCCGGCAATCCTTGCGTCGTCTACGACACGATGCGCCGGACGGTGTGCACGCTTCACGACGCCGCCGACTGGCGCGCGATGATCGACGACGCCGGGCCGGACATCCGTCGGCAGATCGAGGCCCGGATGACGCCGGATGAGCGTCGCGAGCTGGCCGCGTGAGCGGCATTGCCCATCCGCTGGCCTGAATCCGACGATGCCGATCGTGCGGCGACGAAAGGAGCCGTCCCCTCGCAGACGGGCCATCTGCATTTCACCCCGGTTGTTCCAGATCATGCCAGGTCCTGTGGTCTTCGCCGCGGAAGCCGCCGCGAAATTGCCCAAGGCGAAGCCGCCCGCGGGCGCCGAGCTCTCGGCGAGGCAGGTTCTACGCCGGCACGCCGCGACATCGAGACCCATCCGGCAGGGGATCTCGGGAGCCTGTGCTCTCGCCGATGCCCGGCAATCCGGGCGTTCGCGCTGGCTGTTCGCGGTGGGATCGGCGATGAAGAGGCGCTGGCCGGAGCGGGGAAGCCAGCCGGTCCATCGATACGGGCCTCGCGGCGCGGTGGTGCATGCGTGGCGGCCTGATGTGCGTCGCCATCGGCCGCATCCGGTCCATTCCCGTGTCATGTCGTCTTTGTAGAGGACCGCCTGCTTACTGCGGGCAACCCCTGAAGGGGTAAGACTCGCCCAAAAATTCGGCAAAATTCGATTTCGGTTCTTTAGTGCGGACCCAGGCACTTTCTGAAGACCTCGCCGCGAGCGGCTCGGAGAAAGTGCGGGTCCGCGTTTCGGCGGAAAATAGAATTTTGCAGAATTTTTGGGCGAGCTGCCCGCAGCAGGACGGCCCTCTCCTTCGACGCCATCGGGAATGGTCCCGATGCAACCGAAGGAGAAGTACAATGGCCACCACGATCGCACAGCTCACCGAGAAGCCCGATGGCTCGATGGAAGGCGTCTTCGCCACGATCCGGGTCAACGCCCCGATCACCGTCGTCCCCAATGCGAACAAGTCGCACGAGGACGCTCCGGACTACAGGGTGATCAACAAGCGCACGGGCTTCGAGATCGGCGCCGGCTGGGTCTCGACCTCACAGCGCACCGGCAAGGACAAGACCTCGTTCAAGCTGGAAGCCCCCGAGTTCGGCGTCATCTTCGGCAACCTCGCACCCGCACCCGGCGGCGAGGAAAACAAGA
The DNA here is from genome assembly GCA_023953905.1 of Rhizobiaceae bacterium. GTDB lineage: Bacteria > Pseudomonadota > Alphaproteobacteria > Rhizobiales > Rhizobiaceae > Arvimicrobium. The sequence continues at coordinate 2,705 of JAMLJA010000036.1, forward strand.
AGGTCATCCTCTGGAACAACCCGGAGTGAAGCGAAGGCCGGCCCCGCAAGGGGCCGGCTTCTTTCGCCGCCGCCAAGGAACATGACGATGACCATCCACACAATCGAAGCGCTGCTGGCGGGCCCGGTCGATCCCGACCTCGAACGCCAGATCGCCATGAAACTGCCGTTGACGCTTCGGCAGGTCGACCGCAGCGACGACCGCGCACCAGACTACCATGTCGACGCAAACGATCAGGTCGACATCGGCTATGGCTGGAGTCAGGTCAGTCGGCGCGATCGCATCCCCTATGTCAACCTCCTCATCAAGCTGCCGACAGGCTTGCAAGTCTCTGGCGTCGCATGGCAGTCGCCGGAGGTCAAAGGGCGCTGGTTCGCCCAGTTCCAGCAGGTCTCGGAGGTCAAGCTCCACGCCTGACCTCCTCGAAGCACGGCGACGGCGGCGGCTTGCATGCCGCCGCCGTCGCCGTGCTTGTGCCGCGCGCGGCGTTCGGCGGATACTTTGAAGGCGCCGCTCTGATCCGGATTCCGGCGACGTTTGCCCGCAGATCCAGTCCAAACACTCCCCCATCGACAGTCTGATAGCCTCTTCGACTTTTGGCGCTCGCCAATCGCAGCAGCGCCGCCTCCGCCTCGGTCCGTTCGTCGAACAGATCGATACGTGTTTGCCCGCGTGTTCCGATGCGACCCCAATGCCGAACCAGCGAGGCAGGTCCGAATAATGTCGGCGCGATCGACAGCATGTAGAAGCGCGCCATGTTGCGTCTCGGATCGATCCTCCGCAGATGTAGTGTCGTGACAGACATATCCATGACATCGACAGTCGCCGCCGCAGGAACCGGTGTCCAACGACAAATCTGAATCGATCACAGCCGTGTGATTCATGGCCTTGATGGATCGGCGGCCTGATGGGTTCCGCGATGATCGGGCAAGCTAGTCGGAGCAGTTGGCGAACCGCCTGCGGCGGCCGGGCTCTATTCGCGGCGCCACGCCGCTCACCGAGCCGGCTTTGCCGTCTCGGCCTTCGGTGACGATCCCTTTCGCAGTGCCCCAAGGCCCGGATCGACCGGTCCTTGGCGCAAACGAGGGGCATCCCCTCGCGCACCCCGCCGGCTGGTCGCCGGATAGGGACGCATCCCTGAAGGGGATGCGGGTCTCTATCTCTCTGACGTCCCAGTCTACTGGCCGCTCCCATCGCCTCAAGGACTGCGCGGCACCTCCAATTTTCAGCCGTCGCCCTGAAGGAGGGCGCCGCCAGAAAATCGGTTCCTCCGCTTGCCGCCTCCGGCGGTCGCTTCGCGATCCTTGACCCGACGCTCGACTTGCCCGTCGCCGGGCCTCCGTCATCAAGATGAAGGAGACCATGACATGGCACACAACACTCTCATGCTTGTCGCGCAGCTGTCCGGTTTGCGCATCAACGTTCTCGCCAACCGCCTCGGCTGCGACACCGAACTGGCGCGCACCGTGCACGACACCCTCGCGGCGAAGCTTGCGAGAATGATCGCCGCGCAGCGCAGGATACTCGCCGCCGACCGCGCACGTGTCGCTTCGCGCGGTACGGAGGACGAAGAGGACGCCTTCTACGACCTGCACCACTACCAGACGGCGTTCTATGAAACGTGGCTGGTAGAACCGATCGCGCTCCTCGACGACTATCTGGTCGACGACCTCACGAACGAATACTTTCATTTCTATACCGGTGAATGGCATCACCGAGACGGCGAGGTGCCGATCGCGGTACCGGTACCGACCGAAAAGCTCTGCGGTCTCGACACAATCATCACCGAGATCGAAGATGTCACCGGGTCACGGTTCAGTGTCGAGAACGTCTACTACAGTGAGGCCGAAGCCGAGGTGGCGTGGTGGGAGAGCACCGGTGCGAATCCGGATGTGATCTTCGGCATCGAAGAAGGCGGCCGTTGATGAGGCGCCCCAGATCGAGGCGGTGCAAGCCGCCTCGATTATCTTTCGTAACGGGCAAGCGGTTTTGCCATGTCGATGCCAACGCACCGATCGATAGCGCCGTTCGAGTCTTCCACACCGGGATCAGCCCCGACGTTTCGCGGCCGTCGCCTTGCCCGCATTCTCGGCCTCGCTGTCCGGCGACAGTTCCTCTACCAGCTTGAGAAGGTTCTGCGCCGTCTCGGCCGGCAGATCCAGCATGCGCATGATGAGCTTGTACTTGACCTCGGCTTCATGCCCGGTGTCACCAAAGAACTGGGGAGCCGCAGCGTAGATCGCTTCGATCGGTGAGAAGCCGAGCAACTCTGCCAGATGGAACAGCCGGGTCACCCGAAGCTTGGCCCCGGCGCGCTCATGGCGCGCATAAATCTCGTGGTGGATACCGATCATCATGCCGACCTGCTCGCGGTTCAGGTTCTGGGCATCACGCCGCTCCCGCAGAAAACGGCTCAACTCCTTCTCCATGTCGAGAAGGCTGCGAACGCCATCAAATCCCGGCTTACGCCAAATAGGCTTCCCAGCCTCGGAATCGTCCGTTTCGACAAGGCCGTGCCTGTCGATGTACGTCTGTACGTCCTTGATGGCCATTTGCTTGGTTCGACTCGAGTCCAGTGCCCCACCCCACCCCGTCAAAAGAGACGGAGAAATTCCCCATAATGGCTCAAAGCCCCAAAATTCCGAGCCAAAACGATAGTGTTCCTAGCAGGGATTCCGAGTCGACTTCAACCCGACTCGCAACAAAGCTCTGCGTCTGGCCATGCTTCCCGTCAGAATCCGTTTGCATCCAGGTAGTGTCGAATGGCCTTCTCCATGAGGGCCTGCATCGACGTGTCGAGGTTGAAGGAAGCCAGCTTCAGCCGCCGTTTCGTGTCCCGATCCAGATTGACGTTGACGAAGTGGCTTGCTCCCTTCATGCGCTTCCGTTTCATCCGCCGCAGCGCCTTGCTCGCCTCGCTGGACGTCTCGCCCTTCTCACCCGCTTCTTCCCCTAAGGGCTCCTCCGTGGACCCCGTCCTTGGCGGCTGTTCGATCTCGACACGTACGGGACCAGCCTGAACCACCGGCCTTGGCCGGCGTGGCGCGGTCGCGAATTCCTCAAGGGTCAGCGTCTCTTTCCCACTCATGCCACACGCCCCGTTGCTACTTCGTTGGTGAGCAATTCATCGACCTCCTCGACCAGCGCCTGCGTCTCGCGCCGCGCCTTGGCGATTGCCTCCGTGACCTCCTGCATCTGAAGCGTGCCGATCCCGTTGTGGATGTCCTTGTAGACATTGCGCTCGAAGACCTCGGTGCGAAACAGGTAGGTCCCGACCTTATCCTCGATGATTGGCCGGACTTTCCGATAGAGTTCCGTGTGCCGCACGGTCACTGTGATGCGCGTGCGCAGCACGCCGTGCCTGCAGTTCCGACCACGCGCCTCGTTCACACGCAGCACGCTCTCGAAACTGTCGATCGCTCCCATTACCTCGCGTTTGGAGGGCTGGATCGGCGAGATCACCAGATCGGCCGCCGCGATCACAGGATCGACGATCGACGTGTCCTCGCCGGGCGTGTCGATCAGGACGTGATCGAACGTGCCGACGTTTTCCTCCATCCAGCGTTCAAGCCCGCGTGCCGTCTTATGGCTGTAGAGCTCGATGCCCTCCGGCTGGGCATCCTTCTCCTGACAATCCGTCCACCACTTCATCAGATTGTTGCGGGCGTCCATGTCGATCATGGCGACGCTTCCACCGCGCAGGGCATATTCGCCGGCGATGTTCATCAGCGCCGTGGTCTTGCCCGCGCCTCCCTTACCGTTGATGGCGGCAATCACGACGGTCATCGGCTCTTCTCCTAGAAAAATGTGTTTCTACTCACACACGAATCCATTTCCGTGTGGACGTGGATTCACATCGATATGGAAACATACGAACATGGAAAAACACAATTATATAGATATGGAAAAGTGGCATTTACGCGAGAATAACGGATAAATCGCTATCATAATTGTTGGCAGGATACGGAAAAATGTGATACATTTTTCCTGACGATCGAGGGACAGGCCCTCGATCCGCGGCCTGCGGCCGCAACCACCATGAACGAGGGGGCGTTCGTCGATGGTTCGGAGGACTTCCGAAGTCTCGAAACGTAAGGATCGGGTGGCGCATATCCGCTTCTCGCCGACCGATTTCGACGCGCTGGAGGCGGCCGCGGCATCTGCCGGCATGACCATTTCCGCATTCGTCCGGTCGCTTGCCATGGAGGGCGCGGGCGTGCGGCCTTTTCTCGGGGATGGGGACCGTGCCATGTTCGGCCTGCTCGCCGACGGCATGCGTGCGATTGGCGGAAACCTCAATCAGATCGCCCGCGCCATGAATACCGGCAAGATGCCGGCCGAGGAAGCTGTCGCAGGCAGCATCAAAGATGCACATGGGGTGGCGACAGCGCTCGCTTCCGAGCTTGCGGAATTGACCCGGCGAGCGGCAGCGCGTCGGCGCTGGGAAGGTGGGTGATGGAGTTCTTTCCTGGTGCTTTCGAGAAGGAGTGGGAGCGCCGACGCGCCATGCTCGTGCAT
>JAMLJA010000037.1 GCA_023953905.1 Rhizobiaceae bacterium
TCGGCCCCGGCGTCTACGACATCCACTCGCCGCGCGTGCCGGAGGTTACCGAAATGACGGAGTTGCTCGGGCTGGCGCGCCAGCGCCTGTCCGACCCCCAACTCTGGATCAATCCCGACTGCGGCCTCAAAACCCGCAAATGGGACGAGGTCCGGCCGGCACTGACCAATATGGTCGCCGTGGCCAGGAACCTGCGGGTTCTGTCAGCCTCGGCATAGGCCCCCAGTTGCCTATCCATGCGGCCGCCTCGAACGGCAGGCGGCCGCCGAACGGTTTCCATGGGCTCAATCGGATCGCCCGAGACAACTGTGCCAATTTTGGCAGACTTGATATGTTATAAAATAACATATATTGGGCGGTTCCCCATCCCTTGACCAAAGGAGCCGCCATGCTCGACAAGAGCCCAGCCCACCGCCTTCCCGTCACTGTTCTTTCCGGCTTTCTCGGCGCCGGAAAGACAACCCTCCTCAACCATGTTCTCGGCAACCGCGAGGGCCGGCGCGTGGCCGTCATCGTCAACGACATGAGCGAGGTCAACATTGACGCGGCCCTGGTGCGCGACGGCGGCGCCGACCTTTCCCGCACCGAGGAGCAGCTGGTGGAGATGACCAATGGCTGCATCTGCTGCACGCTGCGTGACGACCTGCTCAGGGAAGTGCGGCAGCTCGCCAGGCAGGGTCGGTTCGATTATCTGCTGATCGAGGGGACCGGCATCGCCGAACCCTTGCCGGTGGCGACGACCTTCGACTTCCGCGACGAGAACGGCGAAAGCCTTTCGGACGTAGCCCATCTCGACACGATGGTGACGGTGGTCGATGCCGTGAATCTGCTGAAGGACTATTCCTCGCAGGATTTCCTGCGCGATCGCGGCGAGACGGCCGGCGCGGGCGACGACCGCGCGCTGGTCGACCTTCTGGTCGAGCAGATCGAGTTCGCCGACGTGGTCGTGCTCAACAAGGTCTCGGATACGTCCGCCGCCGATCTCGATCTGGCACGGAAAATCGTCCGCTCGCTCAATCCTGATGCCGAACTGATCGAAACCGATTTCGCAAAAGTGCCGCTCGACAAGGTTCTCGACACTGGCCGCTTCGATTTCGAGCAGGCGGAAAAACACCCACTCTGGTTCAAGGAACTGAACGGCTTCAAGGACCATGTGCCCGAGACGGAGGAATACGGCATCCGCTCCTTCGTCTACCGTGAGCGGCGGCCGTTCGATCCGATGAAGCTCAAGGCTTTCATCGACAGCTCCTGGCCCGGCGTGGTGCGCACGAAGGGCTTCTTCTGGCTGGCCACCCGCCCGCATTATGTCGGCGAGATCAGCCAAGCAGGCGCGCTGACCAGGACCGGCAAACGCGGCCTGTGGTGGGCTTCGGTGCCGAAGCATCAATGGCCGGATCATCCCGAATGGAAAGCCGCAATGAAGCCCTATCTCGATCCGGTCTGGGGCGACCGCCGGCAGGAGATCGTCTTTATCGGCTGCGATCCCATGGATGAAGAGAATATTCGCGCCGGGCTCGACGCCTGCCTTGTGCGGGAACGGGATTTCATGCCCGGCCGCTGGCGCGATCTGCCCGACCCGTTCCCGCACTGGGAAAGGCAGATGGCATGAGCGTGGCATCAGTCCTTGCCAGGCTGCGGCATCTGCGAGCGGCCTGCCAGTGCCATCCGGAGCCGTGCGATGGGCGCCCGCCTGCCGGGGAGCCGGGTCTGGAAAGGGCGGACGATCGGAATGCGCCGCGCAAGAGCGCATTCCACTGTTCGGCGATACCGGTGCGAGGGTCCGGGAAAGACCGGCCCTGACCCGCGCAACGCCGGCCCATTCAATCCCAACTCAGCGCGCCGCCGTTCTGGTACTCGATGACGCGAGTCTCGAAGAAGTTCTTTTCCTTCTTGAGGTCCATGGCTTCGGACATCCACGGGAAAGGGTTTTCCGCCTCGGCGAAGACCGGTTGCAACCCGAGCTGCGCGCAGCGGCGGTTGGCTATGAAGTACATGTATTGCTCGCAGAGCGCGGCGTTCAGACCGAGGAAACCGCGCGGCATGGTATCGCGGCCGTAGGCCGCCTCCAGCTCCGCGGCGTCGGCGATCATGGTACGCACGTTGTCCTGAAACGCCTTGGTCCAAAGGTGCGGATTTTCGATCTTGATCTGGTTGATGACGTCGATGCCGAAGTTCAGGTGGATCGACTCGTCACGCAATATGTACTGATATTGCTCGGCGATGCCGACCATCTTGTTGCGCCGGCCGAGCGACAGGATCTGCGCGAAGCCGGTGTAGAACCACATCCCTTCGAAGATGACGTAGAAGGCGACGAGGTCGCGCAGGAAGGCCTGATCGGCCTCGGGCGTGCCGGTCCTGAAGTCCGGGTCGTCCAGATGCTGCGTGTGCTTCAGCGCCCATGCCGCCTTGTCGGTGATCGACGGCACCTCGCGATACATGTTGAACAGCTCGCCCTCGTCGAGAGACAGGCTTTCCACGATATATTGGAAGGTGTGGGTATGGATCGCCTCCTCGAAGGCCTGGCGCAGCAGATACTGCCGGCATTCGGGGTTGGTGAGGTGCCGGTAGATGGCGAGCACGATGTTGTTCGCCACCAGTGACTCAGAGGCGGCAAAGAAGCCGAGATTGCGCTTCAGCATACGCCGTTCGTCCTCGGTCAGGCCATCGCGCGACTTCCACAGCGCGATATCAGCCTGCATGGAAACCTCGGTCGGCATCCAGTGATTGTTGCAGCCCGAGAGATATTTTTCCCAGGCCCAGCGGTATTTGAGCGGCAGGAGCTGGTTCACGTCGGCACGCGCATTGATCATGCGCTTGTCGTCGACGCGCACGCGGCTTCCGCCGCGCTCGATCGCGCCGAGGCCGGTCGCGTCGGCAATTGGAGCTTCCCCGGTTTCGAAGGCGACTCGGATCGGCGCGGCAGGGTTGGCTGTCGGTTCTGACCAGTCGAGCATCTTTCTGTCTCCTTCTTCCACGCTCACTGGCAGGCTTCGCATTCGGGATCGTCGATGGCGCAGGCCTTGCCCCATGCCGCATCGGCATTGACCACGATCGACGCACTGGCGGCCGGCGCGGCGGCGATGACCGACGACACGGCATTCAGCTTGCCGTCCGTGCCCTTCAGCGTCGATTTCTCGACATGGGTGGCCGAGCGTGAGCGCAGGTAGTAGGTGGTCTTGAGACCCTTGCGCCAGGCGAGCTTGTAGACCTCATCCAGCTTCTTGCCCGACGGATTGGCGATGTAGAGGTTGAGCGACTGCGACTGGTCGATCCATTTCTGGCGGCGTGACGCCGCCTCGATCAGCCATTTGGGCTCGATCTCGAAGGCGGTCGCGTAAAGTGCCTTCAGATCGTCGGGGATGCGGTCGATCTGGCCGACCGAGCCGTCGAAATATTTGAGGTCCGACACCATGACCTCGTCCCAAAGCCCGCGCGCCTTGAGGTCATGAACAAGCTGGGCATTCACGACGGTGAAATCGCCGGACATGTTCGATTTGACGAACAGGTTCTGGTAGGCGGGTTCGATCGACTGCGACACGTCGCAGATGTTGGAGATGGTCGCGGTTGGTGCGATGGCCATGGTGTTGGAATGGCGCATGCCAGTCTTCTTCACACGCTTGCGCAGACTTTCCCAATCGAGTGTAGAGGAGCGGTCCATATCGACCGGCCTGCCGCGCTCCCGTTCCAGAAGGTCAATGGAATCGATCGGCAGGATGCCTTTCGACCACAGCGATCCTTCGAAGCTCGGATAGCGCCCGCGCTCGGCGGCGAGATCGACCGAAGCCGATATGGCACGGTAGCTGATCGCTTCCATGCTGAGATCGGCGAACGCCACGGCCTCGTCCGAGGCATAGGGGAGTTTGAGCGCTTGCAACGCCTCCTGAAAGCCCATCAGGCCCAAGCCCACCGGGCGGTGGCGCAGGTTCGACCTTCTGGTTTCCGGGATCGTGTAGAAATTGATCTCGATGACGTTGTCGAGCATGCGCATGGCGGTGCCGACGGTTTTCGCCAACCGTTCCATGTCGATGCCCTTCTTCGTCAGATGATTGAGGAGGTTGACCGAGCCGAGATTGCAGACCGCCACCTCGTCCTTCGAGGTATTCAGCGTGATCTCGGTGCAAAGGTTGGAGGAATGCACCACGCCGACATGGCCCTGGGGCGAGCGGATGTTGCAAGGGTCCTTGAAGGTCAGCCAGGGGTGCCCGGTCTCGAACAGCATGGTCAGCATCTTGCGCCACAGGTCGACGGCGCGGAGCTTTTTGAACACCTTGATGCCGCCGG
>JAMLJA010000038.1 GCA_023953905.1 Rhizobiaceae bacterium
TGGTGGTTCGGTGGTGGAGCCGATCTGACGCCGGTTCTGGACCGCCGCAGGACGCAGACCGACCCCGATACCCGCGACTTCCACCAGGCGCTGCGCGACGCCTGCGACCGGCATGGGCAGATCGTCGACTATGGACGGCTGAAGGGTTGGTGCGACGAGTATTTCTATCTGCCCCACCGGAAGGAAGCGCGCGGCATAGGCGGAATTTTCTATGACTGGCAGCACTCGACACCGGAAAAGGGGGGATGGGACGCCGATTTTGCGTTCACGCAGGATGTCGGGCGTTCCTTCGCCGCCATCTATCCGCCCCTGGTGCGTCGAAACTTCAATCTGGCATGGACCGACGCTGACCGCGAGGAGCAGTTGATACGCCGGGGCCGTTATGTGGAATTCAACCTGTTGTATGATCGCGGCACGATTTTCGGTCTGAAGACAGGCGGAAACATAGCCTCGATCCTCTCAAGCATGCCGCCAGAGGTGCGCTGGCCGTAGCCGGATGTCAGCGGATGGGAAACATCCGTGTGCGGCCTTCCGCCGCGATTCAGTTTGCCAAATTTTGCGCACAAAGCATTGAATCCGCAACGAATTGTGGCGCGACACCACGGACGAAATTTCTTTTTCGTCTAATAGGATCGCGTCGTTGAAGGATTATCTTTCTGAGCGGGCCGGGAAACGCCGGTGGCTCTTCCGGAGCCGCGACACGACGCAACCGGACGGCCCATATTCCGCGGGTTAGACATCCCAGAAGGGACGCCCGCATTCTTGAAGGACGCCTGCAATGCGCACGCTTCTTATCCCCGCAGCCGCTGCTGCTGTGCTTGCCACCTCATCGCTGGTTTTCGCTGCCTCCCAGACGACCGGCACCATCAAGCACGTCGACACGCACAAGATGACGCTTACTCTCGCCGACGGCTCCACATACATGTTGAAGCAGGGCTTCAAGGATCCGGGACTGAAGTCCGGCGAAAAGGTCGTCGTGTCCTGGGACATGAGCGGAAAGAACAAGGTTGCCGAGAAGGTGACGGCTGCCAAGTGATTGACTCATAACGAGAAAGGGCGGGCATCCGCCTTTTCTCGAAACTTCTGGAACAGAGCGCGCGTGGACGTGTTAAACTAAACAGCGCCAGAACGAGAAAAGGAGGTAGCAATGAAAGAATTCCATTGTGGTTCTCTCGTACCGGGTTGTGAATGGCACACGCGCGCCGAGGAAGAAGCCGAGGTCATGCGCCGTGCCGTCGAGCATATGCGTGAGGTTCACGGCGAAACGACCATTCGCGAAACGATGGTCGAGGCTATTCGCTCTCGTATCGAAAAGGTGCGCGACGCCGCGTAAGTCTCACGATGAGCCGGGCTGCGGTTCGGCCATCTCTGCGGCGCGTTCGAGAAGCGCGCCGCGCTGAAGCGTAAAGTCGGAGGAAACCCATTCCTCCTCAAGCGAGCGCAATGTCGCTCCAAGGTTTGGTCCCTTCTGCCAGCCAACAGCGACGAGATCCCCGCCCTTGACCGGAAAAATGGGCCTCTCCCAGGTTTTTGCAATCTTGAGAAGCCGGGCATATCCGCCCGCCTCAACCAGCGCCTTGTCATCTTCTACAGCGCGCGCCCGCGCGCCGCTCAAGGCAAGATGCAATCGATCGGTCACGCCCTGACGGTCCTCGACATAGAGCACCTGCCGGAAGGCCCGCTCTGACATATCGGGGCGCATTGGAGGCGTCTGCGCCCAGTTTACCATCCGCGCGGCTTCGTCATTGGACATTCTGAGCCGCTCGGCCAATGCCTCCATTCTTTCGGCATCCGGCGGCACCATGGCTTGCAGTCTCATGAGCGGATCCGCTGGCCACCCGAGATCAGCCTCGGCACGCGTCAGCGCATGGATGGAATCGATGCCCCATTTCTCGCTTTCCGGCAGGATCGCGGAAAGAACTCCAGCCTGTCGCATCCACAGAAGCGTGCGAGATGGGTCGCTTGCGCCGAGCAGTCGTCTGAACTCGCTCCACACCCGCTCTGCCGACAGGTGCGACAGGCCGGACTTGTGTCGTGCACATGCGCGTAGCCCATCGGCGTCCGGACGACCCTTTCCGTAAAACGCGAAAAAGCGGAAGAAACGCAGAATCCGTAGATAGTCCTCGCGAATGCGCGCATCGGCGTCGCCTATGAAGCGGACGATACGGGCCTCGATGTCAGCCCTGCCACCCACGAGATCAACCACGGTGCCGTCCGCGCGCATATAGAGCGCATTGATGGTGAAATCCCGCCGCTCCGCATCGCGTCGCCAGTCGCGTCCAAACACCACCTTGGCATGGCGGCCATCTGTCTCGACGTCGGCCCGCAACGTCGTCACCTCGAACGCCCTGCCCTGCGCGATGACCGTGATGGTTCCATGCTCTGCCCCGGTCGGCACGGTCCGGAACCCCGCCTCAGAGGCGCGACGAATGGTTTCGTCGGGCGTCGTCGTCGTCGCGATGTCAATATCTGCAACGGGCTGGCCGAGAAGCGCGTTTCGCACTGCGCCTCCGGCAATGCGCGCCTCCTCACCATTGGAGGAAAGCACGGCAAGTAGCTTTTGCAACGCTTCGTCTGCGAGCCATTCCGGACTGATCGCCTCGCTCACGCATACAACCTTTCATACATCCCGTGGATGATGCCTGCGGTGATCCCCCAGATCATCCATTGCTGATAGGGCATGCGGTAGAAGAAGCGCCGCTTCTCATTCCATACCCGGCTGTCGCGAACATGGTTGGCCGGATCCATGAGGAAACGCAGGGGGACCTCGAAAGCAGCTTCGACCTCATCGGGGTTGATCCTGAGACGAAAGCCCGGCGTAACGATGCTGAGCACGGGTGTGATGAGAAATCCGCTCGGAGCATAATACTCGGGTAGTCTACCGATCGGCTCCACGAAGCGCCTTTCGAGCCCGATCTCCTCGACGGCCTCGCGCATAGCGGCATCCTCCACCGAGATGTCACCGGGATCAATGCGCCCGCCGGGAAATGCAACCTGCCCGGCGTGAGCCCGCATTCCCTCGTTGCGCTTGGTCAGGAGAACTGTTGCTTCGCTGCCATGATCAACGATCGGAACGAGAACTGCCGCGCCACGCAATTGGTCTACGGCGATCTCCTGATAAGCATCCGGATTGCGCCGCATGTCGTCATACAAACCATCCTTGCCCAAGCTCCTGCTAAGCGCCGCACGACGCCGGAATTCAGTCGCTGAATAGGGACCCGCGGTTATAGCATCCATATCAATCCGCCATGCGCCGAAGCTTTTCGACAGACATCACCGGATAGACCTGTCCCTTCGACCGCAGCGCGAACATCACAACGCCATCGATCTCGATTTCCTCGCCCGCCTCTACCAGTTCATACATGACGGCGCGTGCGATCAACGCCTCGAGCCGGCCTCGCACCAGAACGTAAGGCTTGAGACCGCCGGTTTCCGGTTCATCAACAAATCGCATGGGGTGATCTGGCCCTGCTTCGACCACGTCGCCGACATTGGTGCGAAACGTGATGACCTGATCGTCCCCAGCGCCTGAAACATTCATTTCGACAACGACAAATGGCGCATCCTCGACGCGGATTCCGACGCGCTCGACTGGCGTTACCAGATAGGTTTTGCCGTCGGCGTCCTTGCGCAGAACGCTCGAAAACAGCTGCACGAGCGGCATCCTGCCGATGGGCGTCCCCATGTAGAACCACGTGCCATCGCGACGAATCTCCATGTCGAGATCACCGCAGAAATCCGGATTCCAGCGCTCGACCGGGGGCAGTCCCTTGCCCGCACGCGCCGCGCGGGAGATCAGCGCCTCCAGCCCGCCGGCGTCGCCTGCTTTGGTC
>JAMLJA010000039.1 GCA_023953905.1 Rhizobiaceae bacterium
TGGCGAAAAGTGAGAAATAATGTGAGCCGGCTGGCGAGGTGGATGCGAGCACCCAGATGAGGGGTTCAGTTGCGTGCGATCAATAGGGTCCGCGTTATGAAGCGTCCCAATGAGATCGATCACGCCTGCAATGGGATGTGTATCCGAGCGGGGAACCGCACGGCTTGTGTGAATCCAATTCGCGGGTGTCGCTGGGAGCGCTGGCAGACACCCGAGAGATATTGTAGCCAGAGAAGGACGCGATTGCGCGCCGCCACATCACGGCCAAAGGGCCAAGCCTGGAACTCTCCCATGTTACCGACGATCACGATGACAGCGCCAGATTTTCCACTGGTGGAGCCCGGCAATGATGTCGCCCGAATGGTTCTCGACAATATGCCCTTCGCATTCGAGGACGGTGATATTGTCGCCCTGGCACAAAAGATCATTTCGAAGTCGGAGGGGCGATATGCAGCGCTCTCGACGATCACCCCTTCGAAACGGGCAAATGAATTGGCTGAAACCGCTCAAAAGGATCCGCGCGTGGTCGAACTGATCCTGCGCGAGTCTTCCGAAATCCTCCGCGTGCGACCGGGTGTCATTATATCAGTGCACCGCAGGGGCTGGATCATGGCAAATGCCGGCATTGACGCCTCGAATGTCGATGACGATGACCATGTGCTGTTGCTGCCGGAAGATCCGGACGCATCCGCCGAGAAGATCCGCACATTCGTCCTGAACGAAACGGGCAGGGAAATCGGCGTCCTGATCACTGATTCATGGGGAAGGCCGTGGCGGATGGGCAGCGTGGGCTTTGCGATCGGAGCCGCCGGCATACCGACCCTCGTCGACCTGCGTGGCAAGCCGGATCTGCGCGGACGTTTTCTTCAACACACTGACGTCGGGACTGGCGATGAGCTTGCGAGCGCCACATCGCTGTTGATGGGGCAGGCCAATGAAGGCCGCCCGATGGTTGTGGTGCGCGGCTTCCATTCCTCCGAGCCGGCGCGCAACGCAGGCGACTTGATCCGACCGGCGGAAATCGATCTGTTTCGCTGATGCACATACTCATCCCTGTAAAGCAGTTGGATCGTGGCAAGAGCCGTCTTGCCGACATGCTGGACAGCAAGGCGCGAAAGGCGCTTTGCCGCTTTCTCCTGGACCGCACACTCGGACTTGTTCACGGTCTTGAGTGGCGTCTCGTGACAGCGGACGAGCAGCTTCTTGAGGAATTTGGCGAACGCGCCATCGCCGATCACAGGGGCGATCTCAACGGAGCGCTCGAAGACACGATCGAGGCGCTTAGCGGACCTTACATGATTCTGCCGACCGACCTTCCCCTGGCGACGAAAGACGGGGTCGCGGCCATGATTGCTTCAAGCCCAGTAGCCATAGCGCCCGATCGGCGCGGCGAAGGCACGAATGCTCTGGTGGTGCAGAAGCCTGAACTCATGCGCCTGCATTTCGGAACAGACAGTTTCAAGCTTCATTGCGTGGAAGCCAGATCGCACGGGACCGAGCCCGTGATTCTGACCGACCCGAAACTCGCTTTCGATCTTGATCTGCCGCAAGATTATCGCGCGTGGATGACAATGCCTGAGGCGGAAGCATGGCGTCGCGAACTGAAACGGATAGGTGATCAGGACGCAGCCCAAACTCTTTAGTCGGCGCGCCCTCTCGCCTCGATCGGCCATAGGTCCTCAAGCACATCCCCGCGGACGACATGCACATAGTCGTGCAGATTGAGCGTCGGGTCGCAATGCGGAACCGTGCATTCCAACAGCGTTCCTGCCGGAGGCACGGCCACACCATCATTGGGAATCAGGCGTCCGAACTCGTCGCCGACCCAGACAATGCGTCCGATCTCTTTCCCGTCGAGGAATGCACGAGGCTGCGGACCGTCAACGGCAAAGCTCTTGCTTCCCGCATCCGTGATGGCTGCGCCAGCCGCGCTGTGAGCGACCACCGTAACAGCCACGAACAAGGACGTTTGAAATACGGCGTCGCCCGTGCTGTCGAAATCCACAGGCTGATAGCCTTCATCCATGAAGATATATGAGCCGACCTGCAGTTCCGTCAGAAGGCCAGCATTCAGGTCAAGCAGATGGCTGCCGGTTCCGCCGCCGCTGACAATCGCGGGTGAAAGGCCCTCAACAGTCAACGCGTCGATGATCCGCGCAAGGCGCCCATTGGCGACGTCGTTCGCCCAGCGTCGTTCCGCAAAATCGTGAATGTGCTGGACATGCCCCGCATAGGCCTGAAGGCCGCCGTAGGACAATCCCTCTTCCCCCACCACCGCCCGCGCCAGCGCGATAGCTGCTTCACCCGTGTCGACGCCCGTCCGCCCAAGCCCGGTGTCGCAATCCAGCAGCACCTTGATCGTCGCTCCCGCCCGCCGCGCGGCTGAGCCGTAAGCTGCGACAAGGTCAGGACGGTCAATCACCACGAGAAGGTCCGCGCCGTTGGCTGCCGCATCGGCTAGCCGGTCAATCTTCGCGGGGTGGAACAGGGGCGCGGTCAGCATCAAGCGTTCAATACCGGCCTCAAATAACGCCAGAAGTTCGCCCGGTTTCGCACACGCAATGCCATAGGCACCAAGATCGAGCTGGCGTCGGGCGATGGCGGCACATTTGTGGGATTTCGCGTGGGGCCGCAACCCGATGCCACGCGCCTGCGCCAACGCGGCCAGCCGGGTCGCATTGGCCTCGAACGCATCGGCGTCGAGTACCAATGCCGGCGTCTCCAGTCGGCCTCGACTTCCTGATATATTCTTGTGCTGAGAATTGTAGAGCGGCGCCCCGCGCATCATGCCGCTCCCCTGACGTCACCGGCCCTAAGAGTGTTGGTTTTGCTCTCCACGACCGCCCCTGTCACGGGATCGATGATGACGCCATAGTCGCGAGCCGCCCCCTCGATCGTCACCTTGCCCTCGATCACGTCCTCCAATACCCGCGACGGTTCCCGATTGAAGGCCGCGCCGAAACCGCCTCCACCCGCACCGACGAGCCTGAATATATCGCCCGGACGGGCGGTGAACCCCCGCATCGGCATTGCCGGCAAGTTGCGCTCGGTTCCGTCGGGGGAAATGAGGATATGCGCCGACGGCGCCCCCGGGCTCCCGCCCTCAAGCCCGAAAGGCGGGTGATCGCGCCGGTCGCCGCGCAGATTGAAACCCGTCTCCTGGAGGAAGCGGAACTCACGTACGAAGGCGAGCCCTCCGCGATTGCGGCCCGGCCCGCCCGAATCCGGCATAAAACCGTAGCTCATCACCTCGACTGGCATCTCGGCCTCGATCATCTCCACGGGCTGGTTGGAGATGTTTGCCGCCGGATTCGAAATTCCCTCGATACCGTCCCGGTCGGCGCGCGCGCCCCATGTTCCAACCAGCATCTCGTTGAGTACAAACTGGCGACCGCGCCATTGGCCCCCCGCTGCCATCAGAAAAGGTCCTCCCTCCGATCCACCGATCGCACGCTCCGGCACGACCTTGGCCAGAGCCTGCATGATCGCATCGAAAACACGGTATCCGACGACACCACGCGCACCGCATGCTGCCGGATAGATCGGATTGACGAGACACCCCGGTGGAGCACTCACGGTGATCGGACGCAGATAGCCGTCACAATTGGGAATGTCGTGATCCGACAGGCAGCGAATGGCGGTGAACGCGGCCGATTCAGGCAACGAGATCGGGCAATTGATACTTGCCTCGACCTGATCCGAGGTGCCGGAAAAATCGATCGCGATGCTGTCGTCCGCAATTGTCACGGTGGCGCGGATGCGAATCGGAGTCGGGTTTTCGCCGAGACCGTCCAGATAGTCTTCTGCGACATATACACCGTTCGGCA
>JAMLJA010000004.1 GCA_023953905.1 Rhizobiaceae bacterium
AACGACCGACCGCCACGCGATGTGATGGGATACAACGGCCGAAGCGGCAAGGCGGGCTGGACTGAGCTGTTCTTTCTGGACGAGGTGACGGCTCTCGCAGCGGGCCATCGTCCGTGCTTCACCTGCCGCAAGGAGGCCGCCCGTCGATTTCTGCGCGCCTATGGCGAGGCCCTCGGCGTGGATCAACCGAAAACGCCGCAACTTGACGCCTACCTTCACCGAGAGCGCCGGGTTTCGGGCATTGGTGGTCAATCAATAGCGCGCGATCAGGTTTCGCAATTGCCGGATGGCGCGATGGTCGAGATCAACGACGTTCCTTTTGCCGTCCGCTACGGGCTGGCCCATCGCTGGACCTTCGACGGCTATGAGCCGGGCGTCGGATCGTTTGCGGGAAACATTCGCCTCATCACGCCGGTCACGACGCTCGCCGTACTCAGGCAGGGCTACGCTCCCGTCTGGTCGGCCGCCATGCCCCGGGCTGACTTGCGTCTGAACGGCACATGACTTGACGAAGAAGCCGGTGCCGCGCATGGGTCCATGATGCGCGCGAACTACAAAATGCAACGCATCTTCGTTGCTGACAATCTGTCTCCGGGGACGGCGTTTTCCGCGAGCCCGACGCAGAGCCACTATCTTTCCCATGTGCTGCGTCTTGGCGAGGGCGCGGAGCTTCTGGCGTTCAATGGGCGGGACGGCGAGTGGCTGGTTCGCATCACGACGCGCACGAAAAAGGCTGTTCATCTCGCCGCTCTTGAACAAACGCGTGAGCAGTCGGAAACGCCCGATCTTGTCTACTGCTTCGCCCCTCTCAAACAGGGTCGCCTCGACTATCTAGTGCAGAAGGCGGTCGAGATGGGCGCAGGTGTGCTGCAACCTGTCGCAACACAACACACTCAGGTGGCAAAAGTCGGCATCGACCGGATCCGATCGAACGTGATTGAGGCCGCCGAGCAATGCGGCATTCTCGCTGTGCCGGAGATCAGGGAAACCGTCAGGCTCGATCGGCTATTGGCGGACTGGGAGCCCGACCGTTGCCTCATATTCTGTGACGAAGATGCCGAGACGAACAACCCGATCGCCAAGCTTCAAGCGATTCCAGCGCGCAAGCTCGGCCTGCTCGTCGGCCCAGAAGGCGGATTTTCAGATGACGAAAGACGCATGCTGCGCGCCCTACCCTTTGTCGCCGCGATTCCCTTGGGACCTCGCATCCTGCGCGCCGACACGGCGGCGGTAGCGGCCCTCGCGGTCGTCCAGGCGACCATTGGTGACTGGTAGAAGATCTTCGTTGCTGCACGCAATCAGCGTTGTTGAACCTGCGCTCAACAGTTTTCGCTTGATCGCGACCCCGACTGTGTCCATCACACGCGCGCAGTCAGGACATGTCAGGAAAGGCGGAAATCATGGCGCGGGACACTACCGATTTCCGGCCGATCGAGAAGACGGACGAACTGGTTTCCTACCTGGCCGCCGGCAACAAGCCGCGCGATGAATGGCGCATCGGTACGGAGCATGAGAAGTTTCCCTTCTATGTCGATGGCAACGCGCCCGTTCCCTATGGCGGCGGACGCGGGATTCGCGCGCTGCTTGAAGGCATGCAGAAGACACTGGGCTGGGACCCGATCGTCGATGACGGACGAATAATCGGCCTTGTCGAGCCGACCGGTCAGGGCGCGATCAGCCTCGAGCCGGGCGGCCAGTTCGAGCTTTCCGGCGCGCCCCTGGAGACGCTTCACCAGACCTGTCGCGAAGGCAACGCGCATCTGGCGCAATTGCGCGAAATCGCCGAGCCGCTCGGTATCCGCTTCCTCGGCCTGGGTGGAAGCCCGAAATGGACTCTCGCCGAAACGCCCAGAATGCCGAAGTCGCGCTACGAAATCATGACCCGATACATGCCGAAAGTCGGCACGCAGGGTCTCGACATGATGTACCGCACCTGCACCATTCAGGTGAATCTCGATTTCGAGAGCGAAGCCGACATGCGACGCAAGATGCAGGTCTCGCTCAAATTGCAGCCACTGGCGACCGCACTTTTTGCGAATTCTCCCTTCACCGAGGGAAGACCCAACGGATTGCAGTCATGGCGCGGCGATATCTGGCGCGACACCGACAACCAGCGCTCGGGGCTCAAGGAATTCTGCTTCTCGCCGGATTTCGGCTTTGCCGACTATGTCGAATGGGCACTGGACGTCCCTATGTATTTCGTGATCCGCGAGGATCGATACCACGACATGACGCATATGACCTTCCGGCAGTTCCTGGCGGGCGATGCGCGTAACGAGATTCCTGACGGACTGGCGACGATGGGAGACTGGGCAAATCATCTGTCGACCCTGTTTCCTGATGTGCGCCTGAAGCGGTTCCTCGAAATGCGCGGCGCCGACGGCGGTCCATGGCGCCGAATCTGCGCCCTCCCCGCGTTCTGGGTCGGACTTCTCTACGAACAGGCGGCGCTGGACGCGGCCGAGGCACTGACCTTTGACTGGACCTTTGATGAAATCGGCGAACTGCGCGATGCGGTGCCGGCGCAAGGTCTGGGCGCAACGTTCCGCAACCACAAACTGCTCGAAGTGGCACGGGAAGCGCTCGCAATTTCACGTCAGGGCCTGAAGGAGCGCGCGCAGACCAACCGCGAAGGCTACGATGAGACCGGGTTCCTCAGCCCGCTGGATGAGGTCGTCGCTCGCGGCACCACGAGTGCCGAGGAGATGCTCAATGCCTTCCACACGCGTTGGGGTGGGTCCATAGAACCAGCCTTCATGGAATATGCCTACTGACCGACTGTCAGGCACGTCTGAGGGATTGATTTCCTGCTTCGCGGTTTGCCCCTTCATCGCGCCTGCAAAAAGTCCTACCTTCCATGAACTGAAGTTTCATCGGAGGACGCCATGCCCAGCCTTTTCGAGATGCTGAACCAGAACAGTCAGGGAATGGATATGCTGGCGCGGCAGTACGGCTTGTCTCAAACCCAGGTGAGGCAGGCAGTGGAAGCACTATTGCCGGCATTCAGCCAGGGCTTGAAGCAAAACACCTCCGACCCCTATGGCATCGGCAGCTTCATGACGGCGCTGGCGAGCGGACAGCACGCCAAATATTTCGAGAATCCGGCTGCAGCCTTCACACCGCAGGGAATGGCCGAGGGAAATGGTATACTTGGGCATTTGTTCGGTTCCAAGGAACTCTCGCGTGCCGTCGCAGACCAGGCGGCCCAGGCAACCGGGATCGGACAGGATATTCTCAAGCAGATGCTGCCGGCGCTCGCCACAATGCTGATGGGGGGCATGTTCAAGCAGTCCACCAATCAGATGCAGGCTGGCGGCTTCGGCGGCAATAACCCGCTGGGCGAGATCATCGACCAGATGATGAAGCACGGCATGGGCGGCGCGCAGCCCAGACAGGCTCCGCAGTCGGTCGATCCGATGGACAACCCGTTCGGCAAGGTGATCAAAGACATGTTTGGCGGCGGCGCGCACCAGGCGCCGACCCCCCAGCCGTCAAGTCCAATGGATAATCCGCTCGGGAAAATGCTTGAAGGCATGTTCGGTGGTGGTGCTGGTCGGCAGGCGCCTTCAGGCGGACAGGGACCGCTCGGCGGCAACCCTTGGGGCAAGATCCTGGAAGAGATGATGCGTGGTGGCGGACAGGCGCAGCCGCAGGCACCCGAACCAGCACAACGCCGCGCCCAACCTGAACAGGAGACCACCCCCAGCGGACGCCAGAAGAGCCCATATGACGATTTTTTTGGCGACATGTTTGAAACCGGCCGAAAGCAGCGCGACGAATATCAGAAGGGTATGGAGTCAATCTTCGACCAGTTCTCCAAGGGCTTGGACAAATATCGGTAGAGGGAATCACCCTTTGGGAAGGCGTCTGGTCACAGTGTCAGCGCCTCGACATATGCGAAGCGGATGACGTTGCACGCGCGGCTTCCTATATGCCGCACAGATGAGCATCCAGGAATCTCGGGCACAACCCTTCCCGAACCCTAAAAACAAACCCAGCATCAATGAGCGCCTGACCAATCTCGGGCATCTTGGCAGGTTGGTCGCGCAAATTTGGCGCACCAGCCGCTGGCTGACGGCCGCCACGATCATCCTTCGGCTCGTTCGCGCGGTTCTTCCGGTAGCCAAACTCTATGTCGGCAAGCTGATCATTGACGAGGTGGTCCGCCTCTCCGGGCTTCATGTGGCCGGTGCGGGCTTTCTGGCGGGGTGGGAAAGCGGGGCGCTGAACCGCGTCCTACTGCTTCTTTTGCTCGAATTTGGACTTGTCGTGCTCACCGACGTTCTGACCCGCGCGACATCGCTGGCGGATGGCATACTCGCCGAGTTGCACTCGAACACGGTCAGCGTAGAGCTGATGCAGCATGCCGCGCGGCTTGACCTGCAGAACTCCGAATCCGCCGAGTATCAGGATCGCCTGGAGCGTGCGCGGCGCCAGGCTTCCGGCCGCAATGCGCTTCTTTCCCAGATATTCGGTCAGGCGCAGGACATGATCACCGTGGCGACGCTCGCCGCGGGGCTGTTCGTATACGCGCCTTGGCTGATCGTGCTTCTGCCGCTTTCTTTCATTCCGGCCGTGCTGGGCGAATCTCGCTTCAACACACTGTCCTATTCGGTGAGCCGTCTGCGGACGCCGGAACGGCGCGAGCTCGAATATATCCGACATGTAGGGGCAAGTGCCGAAACCGCCAAGGAGATCAAGCTGTTCGGCCTGGGCAGCTTCTTGATCGACCGTTTCAGAACGCTCGCCGAGGCGATGTTCCTCGAAAACCGCAAGCTGGCAGTACGGCGCGCGTTCTGGGGCACGGTGTTCTCGGGAATCAGCACCCTCACCTATTACGGCGCATATGCGTTCATCGTCTGGGAAACGGTGACCGGACAGTTCAGCATCGGCGACCTGGCCTTCCTGTCGGGATCGTTCCTCAGCCTCAACGGCTTGTTTCAAAAGATCCTGCTCGGTTTCACTCAGATCGCCGGTCAGTCCCTCTATCTCGACGATCTCTTCTCGTTCTTCGAAATTCAGCCGACCATTCTGTCACCGGAAAACCCGAAACCGTTCCCCCATCCGATCCGGGAAGGCATCGTCTTCGACAATGTCGGCTTCCGTTATCCACAAACCGACAACTGGGCCATTCGCGGACTGAATTTCACTTTGAAGGCTGGAGAAACGCTGGCGCTGGTCGGCGAAAACGGGGCCGGCAAAACCACCATCGTGAAACTGATGACGCGCCTTTACGACCCTGACGAAGGACGCATCACAATAGACGGGATCGATCTGCGCGACATGCGGGTGGAGGACATCCATGCACATGTCGGCGTGATCTTTCAGGACTTCGTGCGCTACAGCCTGACTGCGGCGGAAAATATCGGCGTTGGCCGCATCGACGACGCGCGCAATCAGGTCCGCGTGAAGCAGGCAGCCGAACAAAGTCTCGCCGATACCGTCATCCGCAAACTGGCGCTCGGGTACGATCAGCCGCTCGGGAGAATGTTCAACAAGGGTCGTGATCTCTCAGGCGGCGAATGGCAGAAAATCGCCATCGCGCGCGCCTATATGCGCGACGCGGATATTGTGATCCTGGACGAACCGACTGCGGCTCTCGATGCGAAGGCCGAGGCCGAGGTATTCAGCCGCTTCAAGAACCTCGCGGTCTCCAAGACCGCGCTGCTTATCTCTCACCGCTTCTCGACCGTGCGGATGGCAGACCGGATCCTGGTGCTGGAGAACGGTCGCATGCTGGAATCCGGCAGCCATGCGGAACTGGTCGCGCTGGGCGGGCGCTATGCTGAATTGTTCGATCTGCAGGCCGCCGGATACCGTTGATCCATCGCGAGAATGTCAAAAAACAAGAGCCCGGTCCGTGGGGATGCGGACCGGGCTCGATGCAGGCTGCCGGGAGGGAAGCCCGGCAAGGGAAAGAGGGGAACGCCTGCAAATTCAGTCGTTGAGCTCTCAGCTCACCTGACGGGCCAACGCCTCCTCGGCGCGGAGTCCTGCGAGCGTACCGAGCTGCGCTGTCGGATCGATGCCGAACGGCGACGAAATTGCGACATGAAGGTCGCTGCGACGAAGCCCGATATCCGCCAAATGCGCGTCGGACAACTCGCCGAGCTGATAGATGGCGCGTCGATTCCGGAACAGGCGAATGGATTTCCAAACCGCGTTGACGATACGCGTCGCCACAGCCTGACGCGCAGCGCGAGTCTCAAAGTGGCTTTGTTCGATCGTCGTCATCACAGTCTCCATCCGTTTCGTACCGTCAGTTTCAGGCGCGATTTCTCACCCCGCGCGGGCCCGATTCGGGCCGGCGCGCTTCAGAAACGCTTCACCGTCTGACGTGATGGCGATATCTCACGCCAACATTGATTAATCCAACGAATGTTTTTAATGTTGAGCATCAATGTTACTGATGGATTGTGCCATGAGCTCCGCGCCCCTCGATCTCGACCAGCTTCAGACCTTCATCAGCATCGCCGATACGGGAAGTTTTACGCGCGCAGCCGACGAGGTTCACCGCACGCAATCCGCCGTCTCCATGCAAATGCGACGACTGGAAGAACGCGTCGGCAAGCCCCTCTTCGAAAAGGACGGTCGCACGAACCGGCTGACGGAGGATGGCGAAAAGCTCTTGACCTATGCGCGACGCCTGATCCGCCTGAACCGCGAGACCCTTGCCGCCTTTGACGATGCCAGTCTCGAAGGCCACATCCGGATCGGCACACCCGACGATTATGCAGACAGATTTCTTCCCGAAATCATGGCACGCTTCTCCCGATCCAATCCGCGGGTCGAGTTGTCTGTCATCTGCGAGCCGACGCATGGGCTGCGCGAGCATCTGAAGCGCGGCAATCTCGATATCGCGCTGGTCACGCACAACGACGCCAACGCACCCTCCGAGATCGTCCGCCGCGAGTCGCTCCTTTGGGTGACCTCGGCCAACCATGCTGTCCACAAGGAAGCGCAGCTTCCCATGGCGTTCGGGCGTCCCAACTGCATCTGGCGACGAGCCGCCTGCGACGTACTGGACAAGATGGGCCGGGATTATCGCGTTCTCTTCACCAGTTTTTCGGCGACAGTCATCACCGCTGCCGTGCTGTCCGGGCTGGCCATTTCGGTCCTGCCGGAATGCGCCTTGCGCCCCGGCATGCGCGTGCTGGGCGAGGCTGACGGCTTTGGCGAGCTGCCGGACTGCTTGATCGGCATTATGCGTGGACAGACCGAGCGACCCGATCTGGTGGAGGCGTTGGCAAGGCATATTTCCGAGAGCTTGGACAACATCACGATGCCGGAAGCTGTCGGCGGCATAGATTTCCCGGCGATCACGGCAATCGGACTGGGCCGCGGAAAGCTCGGTAAGGGCCCCCTGATTTCGCCGAGTTGGTGATGCACTATAGAATGCCAGTTAGCGGCCGGGCCGGGGTGCGGTGCCTTGACCTGGCCGACCTTCCGCATTCAATTGACTGATGGACGACCTTCTTCCCGAATCGCGCAGCAACGCTACGGAATTCAGCGTTAGCGAGATCTCCTCGGCGCTGAAACGCACCGTAGAAGACGTCTTTGGAAATGTACGCGTTCGGGGCGAGATTTCCGGCTATCGCGGCCCCCATTCCTCCGGCCACGCCTATTTCGCGCTCAAGGACGAGCGTGCGAGGATCGAAGCAGTGATCTGGCGCGGCACCATGTCGAAGCTGCGCTTCAAACCCGAAGAAGGCATGGAGGTGATCGCTTCGGGCAAGCTGACCACCTATCCGGGATCATCGAAGTATCAGATCGTTATCGACAATCTCGAACCGGCGGGCGCTGGCGCACTCATGGCGCTGCTCGATGAGCGCAAGCGCAAGCTTCAGGCCGAAGGGTTGTTCGACCCCGCCCGCAAGCAGCTTCTTCCCTATATGCCGCGCGTCATTGGCGTCGTGACTTCGCCCACGGGTGCCGTGATCAGGGACATTCTGCATCGCATTGGCGATCGTTTTCCGCTGCATGTCATCGTCTGGCCCGTGCGCGTGCAAGGCGACACCTCTGGCGCCGAGGTCGCCGCAGCCGTCAACGGCTTCAACGCACTGCCGGTCACTGGTCCCATTCCACGTCCCGACATTCTGATCGTGGCGCGTGGCGGCGGTAGTCTCGAAGACCTTTGGGGATTCAATGACGAGGGCCTGGTCAGGGCGGTGGCCGGTTCTCATATACCGGTGATTTCGGCGGTCGGACACGAGACGGACTGGACGCTAGTCGACTATGCCTCAGACGTGCGCGCGCCGACGCCCACGGGCGCCGCCGAGATCGCTATCCCGGTCAAAGCGGACCTTGAGGCGACGCTGGCCAGCCTTTTTGCGCGGCTGCGCGGCGGTGCCGCACGCCAGATCGACACCCGCCGACAGGCAATACGCTCCGTCGCCCGCGGCCTGCCTTCTCCCGACCAACTGTTTGCCCTGCACCGCCGGCGCTTCGACGATGCTGCAAGTCGCCTGACACGCGGGCTGAACGTCGGCACCGAGCGCCATCGTGTAAGGCTCAACTCCATCCGCCTCTCGCCTGCGACGCTGCTGAGACGGATTGTGGAGATGCGCAGGCACGCCACTCGCGACGCGCAACGCACCCTGCAAGCCTTGTCACGCGGAACTATCGCGCATCGGCAGGACTTCACGAAACTTGCAATACGATTGAGGCCGGACGCGCTTCAACGCCGCAACGAATCCCTTGTGAACGCGCTCGCGATGGTCGCTCGACGCCTCGATCAGACGCAGGAGGCGCGCCTTCGTGAACTGCGCACGCGTCTTGTGCAAGCTGATCGGCTTCTTTCCACCCTTAAGCTCTCGCATCAATCGATACTCGAACGCGGCTATGCGATGGTGACGGACAGCAGCGGTAATCTCGTCAAACATGCAGCCGCCATCCGCGCCGGCGACGCGCTGTTGCTGACGTTCGTGGATGGCAATGCAGCAGTTACGGCCAAGGGGGACGGAGACGATCCGGTCAAACGCGAACCGGCTCCAACCCGGCCCAGAGCCAGCAAGGCAAGTCCCCCAACTGGACAAGGCTCCCTCTTTTAGCTCTTCAAAGCCATTCGACCGGGAGCTTCGCCAGAGCACGCAATCTGCTTGCCATTGCGCGTTCTGGCGATCAGTGGAGCATTTGCTTCGAAGATCCTGCCAACAGCCTAAGCCATGTCTGGAATCAGCATATCGCCAACATTGACGGTGACGCTGCTGTGGATCGGGTGAGCTCCGAAAATGCTGCCTCCAAAGCCCTTGACGATCTGGCTGACCTCAATGTCGAACTGGCCATGTTCCATGTCCCATTCCTGGAAGCCGTTTCGGGCATTTCCGTCATTATCGATCAGATCGGCAAAGAACATCAGGTTGATCGAATCCTGGAGCACGTCGCCCTTCTCCGCACCATTGCCGTTGCCAGTCTCAAGCACGCGCAAGTCCCCGTTTCGATCCTTCGCGACAAACATTTCGGTGTCTTCATCGTAGTGGAAGACGAGGAAGTCCTTTCTTGCCGTGGGATTGATGTCGACCTTAATGGTTGCTCCCTCAAAGTCGCCATCCTCGTCAAAAAGCGAGAAGTCAACATTCCACGAGGCGCGGTTCATACTTGTGCCGCTTGCACCATGGACCCCGTCCTGCTGATAGCCTCCGTCCACGTGGTACTTCTGGCCCACGGTGGGCTCCACGTCCTCGCCTGTGCGGTAGAGGACCTTAAGGCCGACGGAATGGGTCAGTTCCCGCTCCTCAAGCGGCAGTCTGAAGAGTGCACGCAGGAAATTCGTCAGCGGATTGGGGTCGCTGTAGTCCTGCGTGGTCGTCCAACCATCTGCCGTGTTACCGGCACCGAAGAATGTATGGCCATCTGCGTCCTGCTCGTAATCGCTCAGAACTCCGTATGAGATTACTTTCCTGGACATATGTGTTGTTCCCTGTCACCCGAAGGGCATTTCCCGCCCTTGCGCCGATGGCAAAGCTCGCCTGTTCCCGCCGCCACGTGATGCGCGATGACAGGTTGCAAACGGATCATCAATGCCTTGCCTGAATGCAACCTAAGCGCGATTTTTTCACTTTGCAAACGCTAATTACATCTATAAGTTGTATATTGGGAATTCGGAAATGCTACTTTGGATTGTTGGGAAAGGACTGGGCGGAGGAGCGCCGCAAGAATGGGGTTCGGAACACCATGCGTGCTAAGGGTTTCGCGTTTGGTCGAGCGAACGCGCGCGTTGTAACCCGCCTTGGCGGGATGCAACCCGAGGCCTGATCTATGGCCAACGGGCAATCGCGCGCACCCATCACAGGTTGCAGGACTCTGATCTGTCGCGCAAGAATAGCCTGCCTGCGGGTAGAGCGCCTTCAAGCCGCGTCCTGCGACCGCATCCCCAGGACTGCTTCCAAAACAAACGCGTCTCGCGTCGATACGCCGCCCACAGGCGGCTCGGGGCTTGCCGACGATTTGTGCTGACCTCTATCATCAGGTAGATGGAGGAGGAGATGGCGCGCGTTCCAGAGATACCGGGAGACCAGTCTGCCGCGTCGGCAGATGTGGACGAGACAGACCATTTCTGTCCCGGTTGTGGTGTCAGACGTAAGCTCTTTGCCCGATATCCGTGGTACTTCTGCACGGATTGCCTTGCACTCGCAGAGGATGGAGAGGGTCGGCGACTATCATTCAGCAATGCGGAAATTTTTGGCGGCTTTGTATGGCGCTACGCTGACGATCCCCAGCTGATGGACGATGGCAGCGTGGCCGTCATTTGCCTGATCAGGAATCGCGAAGCCATTGTGCATGAAGCACGCTTCGGTGGCATCGTGGCGGAGCCACTGAACAGCTTTTCGGTTCACCTTCTGCGTGAGGAAAAGATCCTCAGGCTACTACGCGGCGAGGTTTTGGCCGGAGCGCGGAAACGGCTCAAGCCATGTGCCCCCAAGCTGTAATCTCGAGGCGCAACGCAGGGATATCTGGGACGATCTGCCAAAGACGATGAACGTTGCCCAATCTGCCTGACCGGACACTCCGCGCCAGCAGCAATATCGATCATGTCGAACGATTCAAAGTCTCAGTTCCCGCATCATCGGCGTGGTTTGCCTTGTCGCCAATTCCCCCGTTTGCGAGACCAGCGAACGCCCACGCGCATCTACGGAAAAAGTTGGCCCGTCTTGGGATTGACCTTCCGGAAATGAGCCTTCGGAGGTGAAGCTGGTTTAGGGACCTTGCGACCGCCTCGGCGTTTTGCTCTCAGGAGCGCAACGAAGATTGCACCGCTGAAGATTGCCAGGGCGCCCACCAAAGCCAGAAAATTGACGGCGCCCGCGCTCATTTGCCCTCCATTTTCGATCGCCAAAGACTTGAGGATAGCAGCGCCATCGCCTTGTGACCACGCCGATGCGCAGCCACTCCCAAGTCCAGGAGAACCGCTCGGAATCAGCCAATGGTCTGGTAGGTGGCCGACGGTCCGGCCGGTGAGTTGTCCGCAACGATGCCTCTCCGAACGAGATAGTTCACGTGAGCCAAGGTTTCGCCAAGCGCAAAGCCGGTATTTTCCGGGCCCTCGACATGAGGAAACATCTTGCGCGCGAGATCAGCCGCATTCCTTGGCTTGCGCAGGAATGCGGCCGTGTCGTCGAGCCTGCGCCTGTGATGCTCGCGTAACTCTCCGATCCGCGTACGAATTCCAACATAGGGAGATCCGTGAGAGGGGAGCAGCAGAGCATCGTCCGCGACGCAATCGAATTGGGGAAAAGAAGCAAGATAATCACCAAGTGGATCACCCTTGGGCATCATCTCGTAGACCGCGATCGCGGGACTGATTTTTGGCAAAAGGTGATCGCCTGCAATCAGCACTTTCCCGACAGGATCATAGAAGGATGCATGTTCGAATGCGTGACCACGCGTGACGATCACGTCCCAGCTTCTTCCGCCGAACTCGACCACTTCGCCATCACGGATCTCGCTGATCCAGCCAGGCAAAGGTGTCGCGAGATCCATGAATCGATGGCGAGTGCTCACCTGCTGGGCGACCGCAGCGTCATCGAACCCGTTTCGTGCCAGATATGTCTCATGGGCCGGGCTTGATCCGGGTACGTCGCGCGTGTGGCTGATGCGCGCCCATACCCACTCTGCAAATGTGCCGAGGAAGTCGGCGTCGAAACGCTCGACCATCCAGCCGGTGAGTCCGATGTGGTCGACATGACCGTGCGTGGCGATCACCCGGACAACGGGTAAGCCGCGCATGGGGCCAGCCAGCAACCGGCTCCAAGTGGTTATGATGTCAGGCGTTACACATCCTGTATCGATGACAGTCCAGCCATTGTCTTCCTCAATCAGCCAAACATTCACATGGTTGAGGAGAAACGGTAGAGGCAAGCGCGCCCACAATATCCCTGGAGCAACCTCCCTCGCCTCGCCTGGGGCCGGCACATCGGCCCAAGGAAAACTCAGCGCGTCCTGACGTCGAAGCATTTTGACAATCGTCCTCAGGACAGTTTGCGGGGCATAAGCGCCCAGTAGTCGAAATCGAGCAACACCGAGGCTTCCGCCTCGCCGCCCGGCTCGGGAAAATATGTGCAGGGCAGATCCTTGGTCGCAATGGTGCGTATCCGCAATGCCCCCAAATCAGCGCGCCCTTCAAGGCGTGAACGATCCACAATCTGCGACCAGCAATAGACGGTGTCGCCGGCTGCCGCAGGATTGACGTGCCGCCCCGAATTGATGGCCAGGACGGTTGCGGCATTCGCAAGCCCGTTGAACGAAAGGGAACGGGCCAGCGAAATGATGTGGCCGCCATACACGATACGGCGCCCGAAGCGACTTGATCGCTGCAGGCGCGCGTCGAAATGACCTTTTGCAGTGTTCTGGTAGAGGCGCGTTGCGATCTGATGCTCTGCCTCCTCGATCGTCATTCCATCGACATGATCGACTCGTTCTCCGATCCGATAGTCATCGAACCCATAAGGGCTGCCAGCAATCGCTGCATCATAGTCTTCGAAACGAATGCCTTCGGGCACCACAAGGCGCTCCGGTGCCACCGAAGGAGGCGTCTGCGGAATGACAGCGTCTGGCGTGGGAGCTGCCTCCTCGCGCTTGTTCACCATGACCCACCGTATGAACGTCAAGGCTTCCTGGCCGAACTGGTTGTAGCCGGTCGACCGGACATAAACGATGCCGGTCTTGCCATTCGAATTCTCGCGCAAGCCAATGATCTCGGATCGGGCGGTAAAACTATCGCCAGGATAGGCCTGCCTCAGCAGCCGGCAATCGGAGTAGCCGAGATTTGCAACTGCGTTGAGGGAGATATCGGGGACCGTCTTGCCGAAAATGACGTGGAAGAGAAGCAGGTTGTCCAGCGGCGCGCGATCAAGGCCAACCGATTGAGCGAAGGCGTCCGACGACTGAATCGAAAAGCGCATTCCGTAGAGGGCGGAATAGAGAGCTACATCTCCCGTGGTTATGGTGCGTGGTACAGCGTGGCGAAACTCCTGCCCCACGCGGAAATCTTCGAAATAATTGCCGGATGTGGATTTGGACATGATGGTCAAATGCCCGCAGAGGGCTTAATCCCTGCCAGTTCGGCCTGGTCGATCACGCGTTGCACAAGACGCACGGTCGCAACATCGACCATCTGGCCATCGACCTGTATTGCGCCGAGACCCTGGGCCTGCGCATCACGGTATGCCAAGACCGCCTTGTACGCGCGATCGACTTCCTGCTGGGACGGGCTGAAAACCTCCTGCGCAATCGCGACCTGGCTCGGATGGATCGCCCATTTGCCAACGGCACCAAGCTGCTTTGCCCGGACACATTCCACCCGAAACCAATCAGCGTCCTTGAAATTCACGAACGGTCCATCCACCGCGTCGAGGCCATAGGTCCGTGCCGCTATGATCATCTTGTAGCGCGCGTAATGCCATATGTCCCCCGGATAGCCGGAGTCGCCAGCGATGGCTTTCGGGTCTAAGCCCTGCGAGGCAGAGTAATCGCCCATTCCAAAGACAAGCGCTTCGAGCCTGTCAGATGCGGCTGCGATTTCCTCGACACGCATCATGCCTTCCGCTTCCTCGATCAGGACCTCGATCCCAATACGCCGTTCCAGTTCAAATTTTCGCTCGATCTGGGAGAGCAGCCGATCAACGAAGCGGACATCACACGCGCTGCGCACCTTGGGAACCAGAATGGTGTCGATGTTGGCGCCCGCGCCTTCAACGACGCTGATGATGTCTTCATAGGCGTAGTGCGTGTCGAGGTCGTTGATGCGCACGCAACGCACGGTCTTGCCGAAGTCGAGCGTGTTGAGGGCCTCGACAATCTGGCGGCGCGCGCCGACCTTTGCCGACGGGGCGACCGCATCTTCGAGATCGAGGAAGACATGATCGACATCCAGCGAGGCCGCCTTGGTCATCATCTTTTCGCTTGAACCGGGAACCGCCAACTGACAGCGCCTAAGGCGACGTGCCCTCATGGTTATGTCTCTCCCTCGCAGTCACATCTGCAACGCAGCACAATACTGCACCGATTGATCCGACACATCTCGAGCGATCTGCCTTTGACAGAAGCTGAATAGGTCGATAATCTAACTACTGTTAGAATGTAGACACGTAAAGCCCGAACTTGTGTTCGGCGCATCCGGGTCGGAGGCCAGAATGACCACCGTGCTTCTCGAACGCAAGATGCCGCATGTCGCATTGCTTCGGCTCAACCGACCTGAGGCACGCAACGCGCTGAGTCCTGAACTCAGGCTGGAGTTGCGCGAACATTTCCTGTCGCTGTCTTGCGACGACACGTGCCGCGCGATCGTCATTACCGGCGACATGCGTGCGTTTGCGGCTGGCGCGGATATTAAAGCCATGGCTGACATGACCCCAGCACAAATGATGGCCCAGGGTGATGAGCAGAACTGGGCCGCAATTTCGCAGTGCCTCAAACCCGTCATTGCGGCCGTCAATGGTTACGCGCTCGGCGGGGGATGCGAACTGGCGATGCATGGAGACATCATCGTGGCCGGTGAAAGTGCGAAATTCGGACAACCTGAAGTGAGGCTGGGCATTATGCCCGGTGCAGGCGGCACGCAGCGGCTGACGCGTTCCATAGGAAAATATCGGGCCATGAAGATGCTGCTGACTGGCTCAACGATGTCGGCGACAGAGGCCCACGCCGCCGGCCTCGTGAGCGAAGTGGTCCCAGATGACGAGGTCGTCGACGCTGCGCTCGCGATTGCATCGCGTATCGCCGCCATGCCGCCTCTGGCCGTTGCTGAGATCAAGCGCGTGGCGCTGTCGGGCATGGACCTGCCCCTCGACGCAGCCCTGATGCTGGAGCGACGTGCCGCGTATCTGCTCTTCGGAACAGAGGACAAGACGATTGCAATGAGGGCCTTTGTGGAGAAGAAAACCCCAACATTCTCAGGTCGCTAGCAGCCCGGTTTCACGAGTCTGGAATCGGTGATGACAAACTTTCGAACAAGTGTTAGAGTTTGCGAAATAGTTCGGGCGGAAGGTTGTTCGCAACGAACATGGGAGGAAATAATGGTCTTGGGCGGACTTCCGCACCGGTGCCGCAGTATGCGTGCATGGCGGGTGTGACGATGCTTCAGGTTGACGACATACATTTGTCGTTCGGTGGCGTAAACGCGCTGTCCGGTGTTTCCGTCCATGCGGAAAAAGGCAAGATAACTTCAGTTATCGGCCCAAACGGGGCAGGAAAGACCAGCCTATTCAATGTGATCTCCGGTTTCTACACGCCGCAATCAGGCAAGGTTGTGCTTGATGGCCAGGAGATCTCGCGTCTCAAGCCTCACTCGCGCGCATATCGCGGGATGTCACGGACTTTCCAGAACATCGCGCTGTTTCACGGGATGACCGTGCTCGACAACATCAAACTCGGCGCCCACACCAATCTCAAGAGCGGTATCATTTCGGCAGGTTTGCGCCTTCCGTCGGCGCGACGCGAAGAGGTCGAACTCGATAAGACGATCCAGCGCGATATCGTCGGTCTGCTAGAACTCGATCACGTCAAGCACAAGCATGTCGAGGATCTGGCGTATGGGCTTCAGAAGCGTGTCGAACTCGCGCGTGCGCTTGTCATGCGACCGAAGATTCTGCTGCTCGACGAGCCGGTTGCGGGAATGAACCGTGAAGAAAAGCGCGAAATGAGCCGCTTCATTCTCGGCGTCAAAAAAGACTGGAACTCCACTGTCCTCTTGATCGAGCACGACATGGCCATGGTCATGGGGATCTCGGATCACGTCGTGGTGCTTTCCTTCGGCAAGCCCATCGCGTCGGGCACGCCTGACGAAGTCCGCTCCGATCCTGCTGTCATCAAAGCCTATCTGGGTACGGCCGACGAGCCGGTTCAGAACGCAGCCTGAGGGGGATCGCGTGAGTCCGGTTCAACTCTTTCTCGAATATTCCATCGTCGGCATCGCTTCGGGCGGAATCTATGCACTGATCGCGCTGGGCATCATCGTCATCTACAAATCGTCGCGAACCTTCAATTTCGCCATGGGCGAGATGATGATGCTGTCGGCATATTTCTTCTATGCTGCCGCCGTCACCTTCGCGCTTGGGCCGGTGCTCGGTGTGATCGTCGCTCTGATTTGCTCGATCGTGATCGCCCTTGTGATTGAACGCGTGGCTATCCGTCCCATGCTCGGGCGGCCATTCATCTCCGTCGTGATGGTGACCTTTGGGGTCGGCTCTATCATCCGCGGTGTTGTCGGCATGGTCTGGGGTCCGAGCGACCTCCAGATCCCTGCTATTCTTTCCCGATCGCCAGTGATGCTTGGGGACATTTTCGTGCCTGGCAAGACGGCACGCGGCTTTGCCATCGCGGTCGTGATCGTCGTCGCGCTCATCGCCTATTTGCGCTATTCGCGCGCCGGGGTGGCGCTTCGGGCAACCGCCGCGAGTGCGATCACCGCGTACTCGATGGGAATCAATGTACGCAACGTCATTGCATTCGCCTGGGTCATTGCCGCGGTAACTGGCTGCATCAGCGGCATTCTGATGGCCAATATCAATTCACTGACACCGCATCTCGGGCTTGTTGCGCTGAACGTGCTGGCAGTGGTCATTCTTGGCGGCATGGGTTCGATCAGCGGCGTCCTCGTTGCAGGATTCATCATCGGTTGGCTTGAGGCAATCACGGGATTGTTCCTGCCAACGGGCTTCCGCGAGATCACTCCCTACATCCTGGCGTTGATAATTCTGCTGGTGCGGCCAAACGGATTGTTTGGCAGCAAGGAGGTCGAGAGAATATGACGACCATGACCTCCCGCATGTCAGAGGCGCAGATTCAACCCGCGAGGGACGCCTCGCGCTGGATCTTGACGGCAGTACTGATGGCCCTCCTCGTCATCCTTCCCTTTGTAGCACCGGGGTACTGGATCTACTTCGCAGGTCTGCTTGGGATTAATATCATCGCCGCCCAAGGCCTCAATATCATGATGGGGTATACCGGCCTGCTGTCTCTCGGGCACGCAGCATTTGTGGGGGTGGGCGCCTATACGGTTGCGCTTCTGCAGACGCATTTCGATCTGCCTTTCTGGATCGCACTCCCGTTGGCAGGCGTTGCAGCGGCGGTGATCGGCGTGGGGTTCGGCCTGCCGTCTTTGCGAATTCGCGGGCTCTATCTCGTCATCGCCACGCTCGCTGCGCAATTCATCCTGCAGTTCACATTCGTCAATTGGCAATGGCTCACCAATGGAGATGTCGGCCTGCCGGTTCGCCCTGCGGCATTGTTCGGCTTCGCCTTCAACAACGAGACGCGCATCTACTACCTCATCCTCGCCGTCATGATTCTTCTCATGATATTCGCCAACAATGTGATCCGTTCTCGTGCTGGGCGAGCCTTCGTCGCCATTCGCGAACGCGATCTAACGGCGCAGGTGCTGGGTGTCGAGATCGTCCGCTACAAGCTTCTGGCCTTCGCCTTGGGCTCCTTCTACGCGGGCATAGCCGGTGGCCTGCTCGCTTATTTCAACCAGTATGTGAATCCAGAGCAGTTCGGCCTGCTGCTGTCCGTGTTCTTCCTGTCTGCGGTGATTGTCGGGGGCATGGGCACGATATTGGGCGCCATTCTGGGTTCCATATTCATGACGCTGCTGCCCGAAGTGCTGCGGGAATTGTCGCTGCTGGCAGGCGCAACGTTGGGCTACGACCTCGGCCCCATCCTGACGCCGCTGCGCGAAGCGATCTTCGGCGTTCTGATTGTCGGGTTCCTGCTTCTGGAACCGCGCGGTCTTGCGCAGCTCTGGAGGCGAGTAAGCTCCGCGATCTCGCGAAGCCGAACATAGAGAACTTCGCCGGCCAACCGCCGGCGCGGAGAAACGAACCGCGATCGATCTGATCGCAGAAACTGGAGGAGACTATGCTTAACAGACGCAATTTCCTGAAAGTGGCCGGAACCGCGACACTCGTCGGCTCAATGGCCTATGCCGTTTCCGCGAGCGCGCAAGGCAACGACCTTTCATGGTTCGTCAATGCCGACCTTAGCGGTCCGGCCGCTTATTCCAGCTCAGCTGAAGCCGAAGGTATCCAGGACTTCGCCGCCTGGAAGAATGCCGAAGGCGGCATCGGCGGACGCCAGATCAAGGTAACCGTTATGGACACCGGCTTCCAGCCATCGGTCAGTGTCGCGAACTTCAACAAGGCACTGGCTGGCGGCCACCTGGATTTCGTCTATGCCGACAGTACAGGCATGGTTCAGGCCGTGTCGCCCGAGAACAACAAGACCCACAAGATCCTGATGGGGGGCGGTTCCCAGGCATCAGAACTCGCCGACCCGGCCAACTATCCGTACTATTTCGTGAACGGTGCGACCTACGGCCAGCAACTCGTCGCTCTCGTGCGCTACGTGAACGAAACGCGCGGCGCCGAAAAGCCACGCCTCGCGATCGTCCACTCAAGTGTGTCGTACGGACGCGACGGTATCGATCTTGCCGTAGAGGAAGCAAAGAAGCTCGACATCGACGTCACGCTTGTTCAGCAAACCAAGATGGTCGAGACGGACGTTGCTGCCTTCGCGCTGGCTGTTCGCCAAGCCCAGCCGACACATGTAATCTTCCATGGGTATGCCATGGGTGTGTGGCCTGAGATCATGCGTCTTGCGCGCGACTACGGCATGGATGACGTGGTCTATATGGGAACGGTCTGGCAGAACGAACGCGAGAAGGTGATGGAACTGGGCGACATCGCGGACGGACTGGTCGGCGTGTCGGTGTTCAACACCCGCACCGAGGGCGCAGAGGGCGAGATGCTAAAGGTCATCGACGGCATCCAGCGCAAGAAAGATCCCAATTATTCCGGCTATGTCACGACCGGCTATCTCGATGGCTGGCTCGACGCCATGATGGCGGCAAAGGCGACCGAGATCACGATCGAGGCGGGCGAGGAAGTCAATGGCGACAATCTGGTCAAAGCAGTCAACTCGTTGAAGGATTGGGACACGGGCGGCATCATCGAGAAGCCGGTGTCGTTCAAGAACAACGCAATCGGTCTCGCACGCATCTATAAGTGGAACATGAAGGACAACTGGGCCCAGGATCCGCTGTCCGACTGGATGTCCGCAGACTGAGGCATGACCCATATGCTGGAGATCCGCAATCTCGAAGTCGTCTATCAGGGTGTCATCCAGGCACTCGCGGACCTCAGCGTCACGATTCCCGAGGGGGCGATCGTTGCCCTTCTCGGCGCCAACGGCGCCGGGAAGACGACGACGCTCAAGGCGATCTCCGGCTTTCTCCCGCTCGAAGGCGGGCGGATCACCAGTGGCTCCATCAGGATCGGCGGTCAGGACATTGCAAAGCTCGCGCCGCACCAGATCGTGCGGCGCGGCGTGTTCCATGTACGCGAGGGCAGGCATATCTTCGGCGACATGACGGTTGAGGAGAATCTCATCGCGGCGACCTTCGCACAGCGCCATAAGCGCTCGCGCAAGGATGCGTTCGACGAGGTCTATTCCTATTTTCCGATCCTCTCGACGCGACGCAACCAGCAGGCGGGCTACCTGTCGGGCGGCGAGCAGCAAATGCTGGCGATCGGGCGTGCATTGGTTGCGGACCCGTCGATGATCCTACTCGACGAACCGTCGCTCGGGCTCGCACCATTGATCGTCAACGAAATCTTCGAGATCATCTCACGCATCAATCGCGAAAAGAAGGTTTCCATTCTGCTCGTCGAGCAGAATGCCGTCATCGCTCTGAAGTACGCGTCCTACGGATATGTCGTCGAGAGCGGGCGCACCGTTCTGGAAGGCACGAGCCAGGAACTGAACTCGAATGAAGACATTCAGAAGTTCTATCTCGGGGTGGATGCGGCAGAGGCCGCCTGAAGCGAGATGGGAACAGAAAAAAGGCGGCGCTTGTGGGCGCCGCCATTTTTACGCTTGAGCGTGATCACATCAGTAAAGTGAAATACCCATCGAACGCCCGCCGTCGAGAGTCAGAATCTGGCCGGTGACATTTCTCGTTCGCGGACTTGCGAAGAAGGACACGCCATTGGCAATGTCCTCTGGTTGCCCCACCTCTCTGGTGGGCTGCTTGGCGATCAGTTCCTGCTGGCGTTCCGGGGTCAGCGAGCGGAACATCTCGGTTTCAATCAGGCCAGGCGCGATAACGTTGACCGAAATGCCTTTTGCGGCGAGATCGATAGCCATCCCTCTGCTCAAACCAACCGTACCCGCCTTGGATGTGATGTATGGGGCGTGAGCATAGCCCGCGAGATAGGCGCGCGACGCAATGTTGATGATGCGCCCGCCCCTTTTCATGATCTTGGTGCATTCCTGCGCCATGATGAATGAGCCGACAACATTGACCTCATACATTTTCCTGAAGTCGTCCTCGGTCGCTGCATCGAATTTGCCGTCCCAGAAGATAGCAGCGTTGTTGACCAGCACATCGAGCCGCGGAAGTGAGGCAATCAGCGCGGATACAGCGGCCCGGTCCGTCACCGATAGAACGTGATGTTCAAGTGAATTGGAGGCGGTGCGCAGCCTATCGGCGTTCGACATTAAGGGCTCGGGATGCAGATCAACCATTACCACATGGAAGCCGTCCTCCAGCAACCTCTGGGTCGTGGCGAGCCCGATCCCTCTTCCTGCGCCAGTGATCAGCGCAACTTCTTTTTCGTCCGACATCAGTTCATCCTCACTCGGCATCCACGGGCAGTACAAGCGTTTCTGTCAGGCCGCCATCCACAACAAGAACATGGCCATTCATGTATCCGGACGCCTTGGACGCCATGAATGCGACCACTCCGCCGGCCTCTTCGGGGTCGCCCCAGCGCCCGAGCGGAATACGGTTCGAAACGCCCTTTTCGTATCCAGGTCGCGCGAGGATCGTCGTGTTGATCTCTGTCAGAAAATAGCCTGGTGCCATCATATTGACGGTGACGCCCTTCGATCCGAGTTCCGCAGCCATTGCGCGCGTCATGCCGGCCAGGCCGTGCTTGCTGGCTACATAGGCGGCGATGTTCTCGCGACCCACCACAGACAGCGCCGAGCCTATGTTGATGATCCGACCATAGCCGCGAGGCACCATCAAGCGCGCAGCCTCACGGCAAAGCAGATATGGCGCGCGCATGTTCGTGCCCATAACCCTGTCCCATGTGGACGTTGTGGCCTCCGCCAAAGGTTCCCAGGCATTGATCCCGGCATTGTTCACCAGAATGTCCAGTCGACCGCCCTCGGCATCGCCGATTTCCCGGATTGATTTCACGCAGGCCTCGCCATCGGCGAGATCGAACGCCCTGACCGCGACATCCAGCCCATCGGCTCGAAGCCTGGCAGCGGAGTCTTCGAGTTGCTCCTTGCCGCGCGCCGTCATCCAGACCCTGGCGCCAGACTCGGCGATCGCGCGCGCCATCTCAAATCCGAGCCCGCGCGAGGCGCCGGTTACGATTGCGACCTGACCGTCCAGCGAAAAGCGCTTCGTCATGGCAGCCTCCTACGCAGCGAGTTGGAACTTGAATGACGAGGAGAGGCCGCCATCAACATTCAGCACATGGCCATTGACGAAACTCGACGCATTCGAGGCCAGAAAGACGACCGCTCCCGAAATCTCTTCCGGGCGGCCCCAGCGTTCCATGGGCGTTACACCTTCAATGGCTTCGACATAACCCTCGCGTGCCTGAAGCTGCGCGTTGATCTCCGTCATGAAATATCCCGGAGCGATGCAGTTCACTGTGATGTTGTCGCGCCCAAGCTCGGCCGCAAGCGAACGTGTCAGCCCGATAATCGCCGATTTGGAGGCTCCGTACGCATGCAGTTTGGAACGTCCGAGAGGGCCAAGCACCGAGGATGTCGTTATGATGCGCCCTCCCCGACCTCCGGCTCGCATGACGGCAGCACATTCCTGCGACATCACGAATGTCGCGCGCAGGTTTGTGTGCATGATCCGGTCGAACTCGGTCTCGTCGCTTTCCAGCAGCGGCTGCCAGCCGATGATGCCGGCTATATTGGCGCAAATGTCGATGCGACCGAGATCCCCCGCCAGCTTTGCCACGCCACTTCGCACGGACGTCTCATCGGCAAGATCGAATGCAAGAACTGACGCGCGTCCGCCGTCCGCCTCGACCTCTGCGCGGGTCTCGTCAAGCCGGTCAGGGTCGCGTGCAATCAGAGCGACATGTGCACCGGCAGCCGCGAGCGCCTTTGCCGCGCATTTGCCCAGGCCGCGCGACGCGCCGGTGACTACCGCCACCTTGCCCTGCAGCGAGAACATATCAAGCATGACTTCCTCCCTTGACCCAATCAGGTCCGCGCGCCGTAGAGCCTGCGGAGGCGAACCTTGTCGATCTTGCCGCTCGGCAGTTTGTCTATTTCTTCCGCGAAGACGACATGGCGCGGCTTCTTATAGCTGGCGATCAGGTTACGGCAGTGACCGATGATGTCATCGGCATTCGCGACAGCCCCATCCCGCAACACCACGACGGCCATGACCGCCTCGCCCCACTTTTCGTCAGGAACCCCGATGACGGCGACTTCCGAGACGGATTCATGGGTGACAACGGCCTCCTCCACCTCGCGAGAATAGACGTTCTCGCCGCCAGAGATGATCATGTCCTTCTTGCGATCCGCCAGATAGAGATACCCCTCACGGTCGAGACGCCCCATGTCACCCGTATGGACCCATCCATCGCGAAGTGTCTCGATGGTGGCCACGGAGTTGTTCCAGTACCCCTTCATCGCACCGGGACTGGTCAGCAGGATTTCACCCACTTCCCCCACCGGGAGATCGCAATCATTGTCATCGACGATGCGGATGCTGACGCGTGGGGAAACCTGGCCCACGGAGCCGAGGATTTCACGATCTCGATCGGTGCCGTCTGGTCGATGCTGATGGGCGAGCAGCGTCGTTCCGATGCCTTCGGTCTGTCCGAATTGCTGCTGGAAAACCGGGCCAAGCAGTTTCAAACCCTTCTTGAGTACCGGAATGGGCATGGGCGCTGCCGCGTAGACGATCATCCTGAGTGACGACAGGTCGGTTTGGGAAATTTCGGGATGCTCCAGCAATGTCTGGATCATCGTCGGAGCCATATGCGTGACGGTGATGCGTTCGTCCTCGATGCAGCTCAATATGGCGCGGGCATCGAAGCCCTTCTGCACCACGACCATTCCGGCGCGCCAATGTTGCGCGAGCTGTATGATCTTCGCGCCGATATGGAACAGCGGCATCATGATCAGCAGGCGGTCCGCCGGCGAATTTCGCTGATCGGAACCCAGGATTTCGGCAGCCGCAACCTGTCCGCCCTGAGTCAGCATTACGCCCTTCGGACGGCCTGTCGTGCCCGAGGTATAGATAAGGAATGCGACGTCATCGGGCCGCGGGCGGAATGTCGTACCGGACACATCCCCTCCAGCGAGAAGCTCTTCATAAACGAGCATGCCAGCGACATCCGAGGTGTCGGGTCCGTCCAGACAGACGAAGTGATCGACCGAATCCAACTGGGGACGCATGGCATTGACATGAGCGGCGTATTCCCGCTCGAAGATCAGCACCCTGGGCGCGCTATCGTTAACGATATGCACCATTTCCGGCACCGCGAGGCGCCAGTTCACGGTGGCGCAGATGAATCCGGAAAGCTCGCAGGCGCTATAAACCTCCTGAAACTCCAGTCGGTTCTGGCTGAGAATGGCGACACGATCCTGCCGCCGCAGCCCAAGCCTTTGAAGTGCGTTGGCTAGCCTCGATGAACGCATGTGATGCTGGGCATGGGTGACCCGGCGATCCCGCCAGACAAAGGCTGTCTCGTCGGGATACTTCCACGCATTGGCATCCAGCATATCGGCGAGAGTGGCTGGAACGCGCGTTCCGCTGCCGAGGATACTCATACTACGGCCTTGTCGAAACCCGGCTTACGCTTTTCACGAAATGCGGCAACACCTTCGCGAAAATCCTCCGTGGCAAAGCATAGGGATTGCGCCGTCGCTTCGAAGTCCAGAATTGATAGGGGATCTTGACTGCGTTCAAGCATGCGCTTCGTCAATGCCAATGCATGCGAGGGCAACGCTGCGAGTTCCATCGCCCGGGCGTGCGCCTGCGCTTCAACCTGATCGTCCGCCACGACATCATCGGCCAGACCGATCGCAAGTGCCTCGGAAGCCTTGAAGCTGCGGGCATATAAGAGCGCCTGACGGGCGCGGGCGAAGCCGATACGGCGCGGCAGCGTGTGCGCGATCGCGAAATCGGGGGCGAGACCAACCTTGGGAAACGGAAAACCGAGCGTCGCCCCGTCACCCATGACGACCGT
Organism: Rhizobiaceae bacterium; assembly: GCA_023953905.1. Taxonomy (GTDB): domain Bacteria; phylum Pseudomonadota; class Alphaproteobacteria; order Rhizobiales; family Rhizobiaceae; genus Arvimicrobium. The sequence continues at coordinate 24,735 of JAMLJA010000004.1, forward strand.
GTCACAGAATAGCGCGAGCCCTGCCCCCGCGCCCATCGCATAGCCGCGCACTTCCGCGATCATAGGCTTGTCAGCGGCGATGAGGAGACGTGCCAGCCTGTGAGCCGAAAGCAGGCGCTGGCGACCAGCCTTGGGATCGGCAAGCGTGTCCATCTTGGACAGATCCCCACCTACCGAGAAGTCATTGAGCGCCGAAGCCAGGATGATCACGCGACAGGAGGGATCAAGAAAGAGATCTTCGAAGGCCGGAAGCAACTCACCGCGCAGCGTCTCGCCCATTGCGTTTCGGGACTCCGAGTGGTTCATCGCGATGCGGACGACGCCACGCTCAAGCCGTTGGATGTCGAGAAACTTCACCGATTCCTCCCAGATCATTTCAGACCCGGAGACTACAACATCCTGAAACCTAACACTAGTTAGAAAATGGAAAACCTTCCTGTTGTTAGAAACCATTTCACATGGAAAAGACCGGCTATTTAAGGTAATTCTCCGTGAGGAGATCACGCATGGCAAAAAAACTGGCAAAATCGGCAATCTCGCAGAAGCGGGTTTTGGATGCCGCAGCCAAGATATTCCGGGATTTCGGATATGCCGGAACCACTATGCGTGCGATTGCTGACGAAGCTGATCTCAAGGCCGGAAGTATTTACTATCACTATAAATCCAAGGACGAATTGATCGGCGCCGTACTCGACATCGGCGTCAATGCCGTCACCCAGCGTGTGACGGAGGCGCTTGCGGCGCTTCCTCCAGAAGCAACCGGGCGCCAGCGCGTGGAGGTTGCGATCGCCGCCCACCTTTCCGCCATCATAGAGGTCGGCGACTATACGCTCGCAACGCGCCGCGTTGCCGGACAAGTACCGGAGGCGATCAGCGCCAGGAACACACGCCTCCGCGACTCCTATGGTGCGATGTGGCAGCAGATCATGAATGACGCCCAGCAACGCGGCGAATTCAAGACGACGGCCAGCCTCACACTCTCGCGCCTCTTCATTCTCGGCGCACTCAACTGGACGGTGGAGTGGTACAAGCCGGGCGGACGAAGCGTCGAGCAGATCGCGCGCGATTTCGCATCCTTCGTCCTGGACGGACTTTCGGGTGGCGCAGCACCGCTTCCAGTCGAGTTTTCCGAAGCGGCCACCGAGCCGCATGACAACCCTCGGCCGCGCATCCGCTCAGCCTGATCGGGTCAATCCCGGCCCAGTATGTGATCCGAAATAATGCGCATCTGTATCTCCGAAGTGCCTTCGAAGATTTTTGTCAGTCTTGCATCACGCCAGTGTCTTTCGACCTGATTCAGCGTCGTGTAGCCGCCGCCGCCGAGGATTTGCAGAGCGTCGCTCGTCACCTTCTCGGACATCTCCGAGGCGAAGAGCTTGACCATTGAGGCCTCCTTGTCGCAACGCACGCCCTGATCGATCTTTTCGCAGACGGAATACATCAGCGAACGAGCCGCCTCGATGTCGGTCGCCATACTGGCGATTTTGAAGCGAATGGCCTGAAAGGACGCGATCGACTGACCGAACTGCCGACGTTGCTGAGCGTAGGCAACAGCGTCGTCAAGGCCAGCCTGCGCAAGGCCGATCGAGCGCGCGGCAGTGTGCGCACGCGCTGTTTCCAGCCCAGCCGTTGCAAGGTAGAAACCACGCCCTTCCTCACCGATGAGATTTGCGGCAGGCACGCGGCATTTGTCGAAGGCCAGTTCCCAGGTCGTCCAACCAAAATAGCCGATCTTCGGGATAGGGCTTCCCGAGACACCTTGCGGCAACTGCCCGCGCGGTTTTTCGATCATGAAGGCGGAAATGCCGCGATGACGTGCCTTTGGGTCAACATTGGCGTCAGTCCGCGCGAACACCATGATGAAGTCTGCGCCATCGGCAAAGGTGCACCAGTATTTGTTGCCAGTGATCTCCCATTCATCCCCGACACGACGTGCGCGGCACGAAATGTTGGCGATGTCGGAACCTGCGTCCGGTTCCGACAACGAAAACGCTCCAAGAAATTCACCCTTTGCCATTCGGGGGAGGTAGATCTGCTTCTGATCCTCCGTCATTGCCTTCAGCGAACCGATCAAGGCATTTCCACGGGCGATCAGTGACGCGACACTCATCCAGCCGCGCGCGAGTTCTTCCGCGACGAGGCAATATTCAAACGCCCCCAGACCAAGCCCACCATATTCTTCCGGTATGAGGATGCCGAAATAGCCGAGGTCGGCCATCTGCTCGATCAGTTCGCGTGGAATGTCACCCTTGACGGGATCAAGACGGTCAGCCGTCGGCCGAACGACGGCACGCGTAAACTCCCGCGCGGATTGCTGAATCAGGCGCCGCTCTTCGTTCAATTCAGGCATAGGGCGACTCCTCGGGCGGAAGCTGGCCCTGGCCGAGGGAGCGACCGCCATCGACGATAAGGACCTGCCCCGTAATGTAGCGGTTCTCGGACGAGGCCAGGAAAGACACGGCACGCGCAATGTCTTCCGGCTGGCCGATGCGACCGAGCAGTTGAAGCGAGAGCATCAATTCCTGCCTTTCTGGGGTCATATACCGCAGCATATCCGTGTCAACGACGCCGGGCGCCACGGCGTTGACGCGAATGTCGCGGGGGGACAGGTCGATCGCCATCGCGCGGGTTAGGCCAACGACGGCTGTCTTTGAGGCGACATAGTGTGCCATCTGAGGGGCGCCGGCAAATGAACGCGAAGCGATATTGACGATACGGCCGCCATTGCGCATCCGACGGGCGCCTTCCTGCGCGACCACGAACGTGCCGACGGTATTGATATCGAAAGCCTCGCGGAACTCGTCTTCCGTGAGTTCCTCGAAATGGAAGGTGCCCGTGATCGCAGCGTTGTTTACGATCACGTCGATCGGCGCGTATCGATCCATCATGGTGGAAATCACGTTTCGATCGCGAATATCCAGCACCTCTGCATCGATTCTGGCGCCTCGCGCCTTCAGATCGGCCGCGACCTCATGAACGGCGTCCAGGCGGTCGACCGCGACGACATAATATCCCTCGCCTGCGAGGCGCTCGACTATGCCCTTCCCGATGCCCCTTGCAGCACCGGTGACTATCGCCGTTCCGGGGTTTTCACTCATGCAATGCCTCCCGCCAAATCCATCAAGCCGGAACTTTTCGCGCCACCGCCAAAGCTGGCGAGAACCAGACGTCGGCTGCCCGGGCGCACAACGCTGGACGCGCGCTTTCCGCCGCTATTTCATTTGCCCTTGTCGCCGGTCGAACCATACATCTGGCGCAGCGCGACCTTGTTGATCTTGCCGCTGGGCAGCCGCGGCAGATCGTCAACGAAGACCACGGATTTGGGCTTCTTGTAACTGGCAATCATCGCCTTCGTGTGGTCAATCAGTTCGGCCTCGGCTACGGTCTGGCCCGCATTGAGGACGCAGATAGCGCGCACTGTCTCGCCCCAATAATCATCCTTCACCCCGATGACCGCGACATCCATGATTGCCGGGTGCGTCGCAACAGCCTCCTCCACCTCGCGGGAATAGATGTTCTCTCCGCCGGAGATGATCATGTCCTTCTTGCGGTCAACCAGATACAAGAACCCCTGATCGTCGAGATAGCCCACGTCACCCGTGTAATACCAGCCATCCCGCAGCGCCGAGATCGTCGCCGTCGAATTGTTCCAGTATCCGAGCATGTGCGTTGCCGTCCGGGTCAATATCTCCCCAGGCTCGCCGGCTGGTAATTCCCGGCCTTCCTCATCTACGATCCTGATGTCAACATTGGGCGCGGCCTGGCCTATCGAGCCGAGCCGCTTGATATCCTCTGTGCTGCCGTCCGGCTTGTGCTGCCTTTTGTGCAGTGTCGTCCCGCCGCCCTCGGTCATTCCGTAGAGTTGCAGGAACACCGGGCCAAGCAGTTGCAACCCGCGCTTGAGCAGCGGAACCGGCATCGGAGCGGCCGAGTAGCAGATTGTGTGCAGCGATTTGAGATCGCGCTTATCAATGCCAGGCACGCTCAACATCGCCTGCACCATGGTGGGCGCCATATGGGTCATGGTAACCCGTTCGCGCTCGATCGCATCAACGATCTCTGCGGGCTTGAAGTCGTGATGCATGACAACGCTGCCGCCGCGAATATGTACCGCCAGTTGCAGGAACCGTGCGCCAACATGAAACACCGGCATCATCAACTGAAGCTTGTCGGACACGATCAGGCCAAGCTCTGTGGCCATGAGAATCGCAATGGCGATCTCTGCCCTATGCGTACGCATGACGCCCTTGGGCCTGCCTGTGGTTCCCGAGGTATAGATCAGATGCATTATCTCGTCTGGCAGCGGACGGCTTGGCGCGCCTTGTGCATCTCCGGTGGCAAGAAAGGTCTCGTAATCCTCCGCCCATTCCGGAACTTCACCACCGAAGCAGATGAAGCGTTCGATAAAGGGAAGTTCGCTGCGAATTTTGTCTATCGTTGCAGCATACTGCGCCTCGAAGAACAGAACGCGCGGTGTCGAATCCTTGAGAATATAAGATATCTCGGGCGCTGCGAGGCGCCAGTTGACGGTCGCTGCGATATAGCCCGCGAGTTCGCAGGCGACATAGCACTCCATGAACTCGATCGTGTTCTGCGAAAGCACGGAAACCCGGTCCTGCCGACGCAGGCCAATCTGCCAAAGCGCAGATGAAAGCCTGTTGCCGCGATCCAGATGCTCCGCGAATGTTACAACCCGGCCGTGATAGCTATAAGCAATTTCGTCGGGAAACTTGTAGGCATTGTTACGAAGTATGTCGCCCAGCGTGTCGATCATCTTCTCTCCTCCCCTCCCCTTCTCGGTAGCACCTAAACCTTTGGCAGACCGAGCCTGTTGGCGATGTTGTTCTTCTGTATCGCGGTAGATCCGCCGATGATCGGCATCAGCAGCATGTCCCGGACGTAGCGTTCCATATCGAAGCCCCGGGCATAGCCATACGCACCCATCACCTTCTGACAGGTAAGCACGATGTCCAGACCCGTCTCGCAGACGAACATCTTGGCCATCGACGTTTCTGCCGAGCAGGGGAGATGGTTGTCGACAAGCCAGCATCCGCGATAGAGCATCAACCGCGCGGCAGCGAGTTTCGTCTGAACGTCGGCCAGCATGTGCCGGATCGATTGATGCGAGCAGATGCGCTTTCCGAACTGACTGCGCGTCTGGGAATATTCCCAAGCATCGTCCACCGCTTGCGCAGCGATACCAAGGGCCATGGCGCCGACCTCAAGCTTCTCGACCTCCAGAGCAGGCCCCGCGAGTTTCGACCAACCCTGATTCCAACCGTCTTCGCCCCCGACGACATCCTCGATGGGGATCTCCACATTGTCGAGCGTGACGTCATTGGTGTTGAGCCCCTTCGCGCCCATCGCGGGGATATGGGTGAGTGTGACACCCTTTGCCGTCGGCGGGATGAGAACGAGCGAGAGATTCTTGTAGCGCGCATCCGGCTCTCCGGACCTGACCAGCGCGTAGATATAGTCTGCGCTTTCGGCACCCGAGCACCAGCGCTTGTATCCATTGATGACGACCTTGTCGCCGTGTCGCTCGGCTCGCGTCTTGACGCTTGCGAGGTCGGATCCGACATCCGGCTCCGACAGTCCATACGCGAAAAGCAATTCGCCATTCGCGAGCTTTGGCAGCAGTCGCTGCTTTTGCTCCTCGCTGCCCGAAGCGAGAATGTTCATCGAACCATAGCAGGAGTTCATCAGGTAGAGCGTGCCGATCACCATGGATCGGCGCGAGAGTTCCTCGACCGTCACCATCGTCGCCAGAATGTCTCTCCCGAGGCCACCATATTCTTCCGGCACCGTCATCCCGCACACGCCGAGCTCGTTGATCGGCTCCATGAGGGAGCGCGGCACCTTGTCTTCCTCGTCCCATTTGGCCATCATCTCGCGTGTGGCGTGCTTGTCCAGCATGCGGCGCACACTCTGCCGAAGCATGCCGATATGTTCGGGCTCACCGAAATGCATGTCTGCCTCCCTGGGTCGAGTGCGTGTCGCTAGTCGGCTCAGAGACCCGTGAACTTGGGTTTGCGCTTCTCGCTGAAGGCATCGATCGCCTCAAGATGATCCTGACTGCGATTGGTCAGCGCCTCATAAGCCATGCACGTGTCCATCATCGAATGGGCGAGCTGCTTCAGCCCAATATTGATCGCCGTCTTGGTATACTTGATCGACTTCATCGCGCCCGAGGCGATCTTCTTGGCGAAGGCATCAACGCGCGCATCCAGCTCATCCGCCGGAACCGCATAATTGATCAGCCCCATTGCCTCGGCATCCTTGGCTGAGACGAGATCGCCGGTCATCAGGTATTCTTTTGCCTTGGCGTATCCGATCGCCTGCGGCCAGATCACCGCACCGCCGTCACCGGCGGCAAGCCCGACCCTGACATGCGGATCGCCGAAGCGGGCATGATCGGCGGCGATGATAATGTCGCAGAAAAGCGCCATCGTAGCTCCAAGCCCGATTGCATCGCCATTGACTTTCGCGATGATCACCTTTTCGCAATCGAGAATGCCGAAGACGACCTTCTTGGCCTCGTTGATCGAGCGGTCGAACATCTCTGTATCTTCATACATCTTGCGCATGCCGACGATGTCGCCGCCCGCCGAAAAGGCCCTGCCGGCACCCGTGAAGATGACCACGTCTATCGAATGATCCATGCCGAGGTCATAGAAGAGGCGCGAGGACTCCTCATGCATATCCCATGTCATTGCGTTGAGCTGGTCAGGACGGTTCATCGTCACCGTCATGGTGCGGTCCTGTTTCTCGAACAGAAAATACCGGTAGCTCGAGTAATCGACGTCCATTTATTCCTCCCAGCTCAACCGCCAATGCGGCGCTCGATCATTTTCTAACACTAGTTCGAAACCTGCTCGAACTCAAGAGCAAGCAGGCCTTGGCGCAATCAATGGTCGCGTCTGGGCACCACCAGAGCGTCCAATGCTACGGCACCCTGGCCCTCCGGCAGAACCACAACGGGATTGAGATCGATGGTTTCGACATCTTCGCGATGGGCGGCTGCGAAATCGGAAATCCTCACCAAGAGATCGGCCAGCGCTCCGACATCGGATGGCGCGGCTCCGCGAACGCCCGACAACATCGCCCTTCCGCGAATCTCGTCGATCATGCGCACAGCTTCGTCTCGCGAGAAGGGTGCGAGCCGGAAGGTGACATCCTTCAGCACTTCGACATGAACACCGCCGAGACCAAACATGACAGCTGGTCCGAATATTGGGTCGCGCGAGACGCCAATGATGACCTCAACGCCCTGCTTTGCCATCGGCGCGATCAACACACCCTCGAGGATAGCGTCCGGCCTGTGCTTCGCCGCCCGTTGAATCAATGTTTCGAAACCGCCACGTACTCCATCGGCATCGGAGACGCCGACGAGCACGCCACCGATCTCGGTCTTATGCTCAATATCGGGCGAGACGATTTTCATGACGACCGGATAGCCGATAGCCCCTGCAGCTTCGACGGCGGCTTCGGCATCGACGACAATGGTTTCGCGAAGGAAGGGAATTCCCGCGCGTCCCAGAAGCTCCTTGGCGGCATGCTCCGACATGGATTCCTGGCCAACGGCGGCAGCCATTGTTACTTCGCGGGGCGTCTGCGCGCGGTCAAAGGATTGGTTGAAACGCGCGAGCGCAGCGAGTGCAGCCACCGCCCTGTCCGCATCCTCGAAGACGAGAAATCCCGCCGCTTCATATTCCCTCACGACGTCCTCATCCGCCACCATTTCGAGCGCGATCAGCCGGTCGGGAAAGCGCTCGCAACCCTTGGCGATTGCGTCGCGCAGGGGCCCTGAAAGGGTGCGCGTGTTGGGCACTGTCGTGAAGAAGGCGATCAGCGCATCATAACCACCCTGGTCCAGGATCACTTCCATATTGTTAGCCAGAAGATCCATTTCATTGAGCGCCTGAGCGGTCGTGTCTACGGGATTGACGACGGTGGCGAACGGCAGCAGCGACTTCAATGTCGCCTGCGCGGCTTCCGGCATGGGCGCCACATCCATGCCGTAGCGCTCGGCTGCGTCCGAGATCAGAACACCGGCACCACCCGAAAGCGTAACGACTCCCAGTCGGTTGCTCTTGGGAAAAATGCCGCGTGCGCAGGCATAGGCAATGTCGATCTGTTCCTCGGTGGTCGTGGCGCGGTGCACACCATATTGGCGAAACAGGGCATCATAGATGGCATCAGAACCGGCGAGAGAGGCCGTATGCGAAGAGGCAGCCTTGGCACCGATCTCGGAGCGGCCCACCTTCATGACGATCACGGGCTTTCTTCGCGCCTGTGCCAGAGCCAGAGCCCGGCGGAAGCGCTCGCCATCGCGCACGCCCTCGACATATGCCATGATGACCTGGACGTCGTCCTGCGCCGCCATCCATTCCAGGCTCTCGGCCAGATCGATGTCGGCCTCGTTGCCGGTCGTGATCCAGTAGTTGATTCCAATGCCGCGCTTGCGCGCAAGATAGGCGATGTGGGAGCCATAGGCGCCGGACTGGCTGACGATGCCGATCGGTCCCGGACCGGGGACCTCCCTGTCCATCGATTGTGTGAACGTACCGAAAAAGCCGATCTGCGGATTAAAGACGCCGAGGCAATTCGGGCCCAGAATGCGCATCCCGCCCGCACGCGCGGTTTCGGCGATGCGCGTCTGCATTTCCAGACCCGACTCACCCATCTCGGCATACCCTGCGGAGAAAATGACGGCAGACTTCACGCCTTTAGCGACGCATTCGCGGATCGCCTGCTCCGTAAGTCCCGCCGGAATCGCGAACAGCGCAACGTCTGGCGTTTGAGGCAACTCGTCCAGCGACTTGTAGGCCTTGAGCCCCTGCACAACTTCGCGATTGGGGTTGACCGGGTAGATCGGTCCCTTGAAGCCGCCTGAGAGCAGATAGCGGATGGGTCGACCCGAAATACGGTTGGGATCGTCCGATGCGCCCAGAATCGCAACAGAGCGCGGTCGAAACAGGGCGTCCAGCCCGCCAGAACAAGTCTGTCTATTCATCATGGCACTCAGAAGTTGATCCCGTTCGCCAACAGCTCTCTGGCGACCGTGCGTCGCTGAATCTCGCTGGTACCGTCGGGAATTCTCATCGACCGTGTGAAGCGATAGCCCTCTTCAAGGCGCAGTTCATTGGTCAGACCCATGCCGCCATGCACCTGCATGCAACGATCGAAAACCCGGTTGGAGGCGTCAGTGCAGTGCTGCTTGACCATGGACGTTTCTGCCAGCGCCTTCTCACCGCGCTCCAGCTTCAAGGCGCAATCGATGAGCATCGTCTCGGCGGAATAGATGTCGGACGCGCTCTCGGCGAGCAGTATCTGGACCGACTGATGCGCGCCGATCGGCTGCCCGAACGTCTTCCGCACCTTGGCATATTCGACAGCCTGGCCGAGTGCCCAGCGCGCAAGTCCCACGCAGGTTGCCGAAAGGCCGAGCCGCCCGGTGTTCACGCCGCGTAGAGCAACACGGAGCCCCTGATTGACCTCGCCCAACCGATGTTGGTCAGGCACACGCAATTGATCGAATGACAGAATACCTATCTCTGCGCCAAGATGGCCCATTATGGGAATCGTCGAGACGACTTCGAAACCCTTCCATTTGGTGTCCACAAAGAAGCCAGTGATCCCGCCCTTGCGCTGAGCAAAAAGATCCGGATCTGTAATGGCGAAAATCATCGCGTAATCCGCATAAGGGCCGTTGGTGATCCATTGCTTGGTGCCAGTAATGACCCACTCATCACCGTCTCGGATCGCCCGGGTCTTCATGTTGAAGATGTCCGATCCGGCATCCGGCTCGGACAGGCCGAAACACATTGTCTTGTCACCGGAGGCCAGTTGCGGAAGGTAGTCGTCGCGAAGGCCCGGATCGAGGAAGGTCAGAACCGGGGATAGCCCGTTGGTGAAGGGCGACGGAATGACGACGGGATGGATCAGCGGACGCCCCGGACCGCAATGCGCTGACAATATTCCGTTCAGATAGGCGGATGCCAAAGGCCCCAGTCCACCGCCGCCGATCTCCTCGGGGCCAAACATCGTATAGAAGCCCGCTTCCGCCGATTTCATCCGGACCGTGCGCTTCAAGTCCTCGACTTCGGGCGTAAAGCGACCCTTCTCGTCAAATATCGTGCGATCCGAGGCCAAGAGTGCCTTGTTCGCAGCCTCGATGGGGGCAATTTCCTGGTCAACGAAGCGGATCAGGCTCTCGCCGATCTGCAAGATCTCTTCGGGGATGAGGGCGGTGTTCATCTCAGTCCTTGTCGAGTGTGAATTTCGGAAGCGTCAGTTCGGGCGTGACGTCGTCGAACCTGACGGAGACGCGGTCTCCAATCCGTACCTGTTCGACGTCGCTCGTGATGATGTTGGTGAGCATGCGCGGCCCCTCATCCAAAGCGATCATGGCAATCACATAAGGGACGTCGGCCGCAAAGACCGGACCGGCTGGCTTTCTGGCGATTGTGTAGGAATAGACCTCACCACGTCCGCTCGCATCGATCCATTCGATATCGTCCGAGTGACAGTGAGGGCACAGTTCGCGCGGATAGAAATGATGCTGGCCGCATGAGCGGCAGCGGGGGATGGATAGTCGGTGCTCACGCGCGGCATCCCAGAACGGCCTGGTGCCGGGGTCGATGACGGGCTGCGGCTTTTCGTATGTTTCGCTCATGGCCCTCGCCTCAATTGTTCGCAAGGATAACGGTGGCGCCCGACGAGAGCGTTCCGCCGGTGCCGTGCACCAGGGCGGTCTCTACATTTTGCACCTGACGCGCTCCCGCTTCTCCGCGAAGCTGCCGGACTGCCTCGATCAGCAAGAAGATGCCGTACATGCCCGGATGGCAGTAGGAGAGGCCGCCGCCATTGGTGTTCATGGGAAATTCACCGCCCGGCGCCGTGCGCTGACCTGAGACGAAGGCTCCGCCCTCTCCGGGCTTGCAGAAGCCAAGAGCCTCCAGCGTCATCAGAACGGTGATGGTGAAGGAATCATAGCATTCAACGAGATCGATCGCGTCATGGGTGATGCCTGCCATCTCGAAGGCGCGCCTTGATGCCATCTCCGCAGCAGTCAGGCGTGCAAGGTCGGGCATGGCCCCGATAGACCAATGGGTGTGCGCCTCGCCATATCCGCGAATATGCGTGATCGTGGACCCGTGCGCCCGCGCATTGTCGGCAGTGGTCATGACGATCGCGCCCGCGCCATCAGTCACCAGACAGCAGTCGAGCAGCTTGAGCGGATCAGATATCGGGGTGGAATTCATCACGTCGTCGATCGTGATCGGGTCGCGCATGGTCGCGGCTGGATTGAGTGCGGCCCATCCGCGTGTCGCGACCGCGATCTCCGCAAGCTGTTCCTCGGTCGTGCCGAACTCATGCATGTGTCGGCGCGCCGCGAGCGCGTAGCCGCCTACAGGCTGAGGAATGCCCCACACGTTTTCGAACTGCATGGTAAGTATGGGAGGGCGACCACCCAGGGTGCGGCTCCGCTCACTCTTCTGGTTCGAACCGTAGACGATCAGGGCGACATCGCAATAGCCCATTTCAATCGCCATTGCGGCATGAGCCACATGCGCCTCGAAGGCCGCTCCGCCGATGTTGGTGCTGTCTGCGAAACGCGGATGAATGCCGAGATATTCGCCAAGCGTGACGGACGGAAGCAGCCCAGGTCCGGGGACGCCCCACAGACCTGCAACAAGTAGCCCATCGACATCGCTCATCGGGATGCGCGCATCGTCGAGTGCTGCCTTGGCCGCACGCGCCTGCACCTGAAGAATCGATCCTCCACCGACAATCCTGCCGCCATTCAGAGGAAGGTCGCCCACCCCCACGATCACCGCCTCGCGCCCCATTACAACTCCTCTACGATCCAGCTGGGAGAACAGCGATCCCGGCAAGGATCCGCCGCTCACCGGCTGTCGCCAGCAATTTCACGCGCACCCATGACGCGCCGTCACGTTCGAACGCTTCTTCAACCTCGCCGCCGACTTCAACAGTCTCCCCGGCAAAGAGAGGGCCGACAAAGGCAATGTCGATCTCGCCTTCTTCGTCAAAGCGGTCATCACTCCACGTGTTGAGGAGTTGGGCAACAAAGGCGAGCGTCATCAAACCATGTGCAATCGTGCGCCCGAACGGTCCCGATTTGGCGTATTCCGGATCCACATGTATCGGGTTGAAGTCGCCAGACGCCTCTGCATATGCGTCGATCGATGCCTGATCGACGTGGCGCCTCAGCGTTGGCAGGGCCCGACCGGCATTAGTCGGACTGTCGGGCGCGACATGCGCGCTCACTGATCACGCCCCCAGATCGAGGTGATACGACCCGAGGACACCAAGCAGCCATCCTTGCCGCGCGCCTCGAATTCCGAGACGACATAAGGCCGTTGCTTGCGAACGTATTTGTCTACGACCGTCGCCTGCAGTGACAGGTCTTCCCCCACGGCAAGCGACCGATGGAAACGAATGGACTGCTTTGCATGAATCCCACCGGGTGGGCTGCCGCGCGCCATCAGGAGGTCGACCAGATAGATCGACGCAATCATCGAAGGGGCTTTCCGCGATGGTCCCTTTCGAACTGCATCGTCATCGCCTGTTGCACGATAGAAGCGATCGACCACGTCGCTCGTGACAGCAAAAGTCAGCGGCTGTGGCGGGAATACATCGCCCACTGATACCTCGTCGTAACGGCGATACTGCGACATTGTTCAGACCGGCGTCCACGAGAACACATCGCGCGACATATCGAGAGGAATGAAAGAAGTCTTCAGCGCCGGCAGCATGTGATCGCGCAGTGTCTCCGGCGACCAACCCTCCGCTCGATGCACGGAGCGAAGCGGACGCGGCTGGCTCATCAGGAAAATCTCGTTGCCCCGCACCGCAAGGATCTGGCCGTTGACGTCGCTCGAGTCGTCACTGGCAAGGAATACCGCCACAGGGGCGATCTTGTCAGGCGTCAGCATGCGCAGACCTTTCAGGCGCTCCTCTTGATCGGGTGTGTTCGGGATGGACCCGACCATCCGGCTCCATGCAAAAGGCGAGATGCAGTTCGAACGGACGTTGAACTTGGCCATGTCGAGCGCCAGCGATTTCGACAGACCCACAATGCCCATCTTGGCCGCCGAGTAGTTCGCCTGACCTGGATTTCCGACCAGACCCGAGGTGGAGGTCATGTGGACGAATGTGCCCGACTGCTGATTGCGGAAATGCTGAGCGGCGGCGCGGCTTACATTGTAGCTGCCATAGAGATGAACCTTGAGAACGGCATCCCAATCCTCGTCCGTCATCTTGTGGAAAATGACATCGCGCAGGATGCCTGCATTGTTCACCACGACATCGATGCGACCGAACGTGTCGACCGCGCGCGTGACCATGTCGCGCGCAGCGTCTGCATCGGCGACACTGCCGAAGTCGGCAACAGCCTCTCCGCCGGCCGCCTTGATGTCGCGCACAACTTCGTTGGCAGGGCCGTCGGTCTCGTCACTTCCCTCAAGAGACACGCCGGGGTCGTTTACCACCACCTTTGCGCCATGCCGGGCCATCATGAGCGATATCTCGCGACCGATGCCGCGCCCCGCCCCCGTCACCAGCACCACCTTGTTCTCAAGCATTTCCGCCATTGCCCGACCCTATTCCTGAAATTCCAAAATTGTTGAGATGCGTCGCGATCGCCCGTCGAGCCGCTTTCAGACCATCCAACGTCCACCGTCGACAACTACGGACTGTCCTGTCATGTAGCGGGCATCGTCACTTGCAAGGAACGCGGCAACGGCCGCGATATCTTCTGGCTCTGCAAAAAAGCCGAGCGGGATCGAGGCCTGAATCTTTGCAACAATCTCTTCGGAGATGCGCTCAATGACACGGGTCTTTGTCACCCCGGGACAAACCGCATTGACGTTAACCTTGAAAGGGGCAAGCTCGCGCGCAAGCGAGCGGGTGAATCCGATGACACCCATCTTGGCGGCCGCATATTCGCTGATGCCGATCTCGCCAGCCAGGCCGGCGTTGGATGCGACGTTCACAATCTTGCCGCGACCGGCTTCGCGCATGGACGGCACAACCTGACGCGACGCCGTGAGCGTCGAGATCAAGCTTACATCGAGAACGAAGCGCCAAACATCGGAGTTCGACTTATAGAACTCAGATGCACGCTCGCGCGCGCTCTGGCCGACATTGTTCATCAGCACATCCACGAATTGATATTCGTCGTAGATTGAGCGGAAGGACGCCTCAAGAAACGCCTCACTCGTACAGTCACCGGTTATGGCCTGCACCTTGGCACCGAGCGCACGAGCTTCCTCTGCTGTCTTGCCGAGGCTGTCTTCCTCAAGATCGAGAATAGCCAGATTGGCGCCCTCCGACGCGAAACGAAGCGCTGACGCCCGACCTATTCCATTGGCCGCTCCAGTGACCACGGCCAGTTTTCCTTCAAGACGGCGCATTGACCGCAATCTCCATCGGAACCGCCTTTAAAAACGGTTCGCTCCTCCGTTCGGGTCAACCCCGAATGCCTCACTCCCGGCAGTCGAGACTGCCTTCAGAATTAAAACCTAACATCTGTTCGAAAACAGTGCAACGGCAAATCGCCTTTCTCATTCGCATCGATAAGGGAGCGCTCTCGTGACCACCCGTCACTGAAGCGGCGGCAGTGGCCGCCGCCCGCGCCATTGGATTGTCGAAATGGCGATTCCGACAAGTACAATCGCGACACCGAGAATAGATCGATATGTCAGCGGCTCTCCGAGAAAGATCGTGCCACAAGCCACAGCAACCGCAGGCACGAGATAGTTATTGTAGGAGGTGAAGGCCGGACCCGTTCGCTTCACAAGGGCGAAAAGAAGGAGATTGGCCGCAGCAGTATTCCAAAGGGCCAAAACGAGAACCGAAACCACCGCGAGGTAGGTCGAGGGAAAATGTGGTGATCCATCTATGAGCAGGGCCGTCGGAACGGACCAAAGCGCCGCCGCAACAGACGAGTAGGCGGTGACGGTAACGGCGTCGCGATGGCGAACCATCGCCACAAGAAAAAGGGATATGGCAAAGATCACCGCAGCGCCGATCGCGCTTGCGAGTCCCATCGCGCTGTCCCCGAAAGATGCGAAGGTTTTGGGACCAAACAGAACCACAATCCCGACGAGCCCCACGAGAATGCCGACGATATTGCGAGGCTTGGGGACATCGCCCCGAAAGAGGCCCAGCAGAGCCGTCAGAAGCGGCAAGACGGCCATGGTGACGGCGGTCACGCCAGATGGAACGTGCGAAACGGAAATGGCAATAAGACACAATGGGGCTGCATTGGCCGTCAGCCCGACGAGCGCGAAGGCGCCGACCTCCCGGTACGTCAGTCGCGGCAATCTCCCCTGGAAGGCGAAGAGGCCGAACATCGCGATCGTCGCTATAACGGTGCGCACAGCAATCAGCGTCACCGGCGGGACAGATTCGACCGCGACCTTCGTGAACATGAACGACGTGCCCCAGGCAAGGCTGAGCGCAATAAGCAACATATACTCTGTCGCGCCCGGAGCGGCGTGGCGCGCGCGAAGGCGCGTGTCCACATCAGTGCTGGACATGACAGCAATTCCTCCCGTAAAAACCAAACATCTGTTAGAATCCTGACATGGTCAAGTCAGGCATGTCGCATTTGGGAGGAACGAATGACAGCGAGGATTTTGGTCACCGGCGCGACGGGCACAGTCGGAGGGGCCACGCTGCGTGCCCTCAAATCCGATGCCGAGGCACGACGCCTGGAACTGTTGGGCGCTGCACGTAGCGAGAAGGGCATGAGCCGATTGAGGGACAAGGGGTTCACTCCTGTAGCGTTCGACTTCGACGAACCTGCAACGATGCGCGCGGCACTAAGCGGCGTCGATGCTGTTTTTCTGCTCACCGGCTATTCGGTCGACATGCTCGTTCATTCCAAACGTCTTCTCGATGCAGCGAAAGCAGAAGGCGTGCGCCATATCGTGCACCTTGGCGCGCTGGCACCGGAGGATACGCCCTTTGCGCATTTCGCCTGGCATCAGCTCGTCGAGCGCGCAATTCAGGCCATGGGCTTCAGCTGGACGCATCTTCGCCCCAACTTCTTCATGGACACGGTCTGGAATGGGTTTGTGCATCGTCCCGACAGGGTTGTGCATTTCGTTGGAGGCCAGCGCGTTTCCTGGATCGCATCAGACGATATGGCAGCCGTGGCAGCAGCCGTGCTGCGCGAACCGGCACGCCACGCCGAAAAGATATATCCGCTTGCTTCAGAATCCCTGACGCTCGCCGAAATCGCCGACATTCTCTCTCAGGTCACAGGCAAGCCTGTCGACTATCGGTCGCGTCCTGCGTCGGATCTGCTCCCAATTCTTCAAAGACAGGGTGCGGAACCGCTTTACGCCGCCGGACTTGCAGACGGGCTCGCGGCGATCGAGCGCGGCGAAATGCCGATCGCGTGCGAGAGCTTCGACACCGTCGAAACCATAACCGGGCGCAAGGCGGTCGGCTGGCGGGAGTTTGCAGAAGCGCGCAAGCACCATATCGCCTGAACCTTCTACAAGGTGCGGGCGATCAGTTCCTTCATGATCTCGTTCGTCCCCGCATAGATTCGTTGTACACGCGCGTCAGCATAGGCGCGCGTGATCGGATACTCCCACATGAAGCCATAGCCACCAAACATCTGCAGGAGTGTATCGAGCACCCTGCCCTGGAGTTCGCTGGTCCATAGCTTCACCATCGCGGCGGTGGTCGCATCAAGTTCGTCGTTGAATACAAGTTCCAGACAACGGTCGAGAAACACCCGGCCGACCTGCACTTCCGATTTGACTTCGGCAAGCTTGAACCGCGAGTTCTGGAAGTCGATGATGGATTTGCCAAACGCCTTGCGGCTACGAGTATATTCGATCGTCCACTCAAGCGCCGCCTCGCAGCAGGATATCGCCTGTATGCCGACATGCATGCGCTCCCACGCCAGTTCCCGCATCATATAAGCGAAGCCTCGGCCCTCCTCGCCGACAAGGTTCGATACCGGAACGCGAACATCATTGAAGAAGAGCTCCGAGGTATCCTGTGCCTTTGTGCCGAGTTTCTTGAGACGGCGACCGCGTTCGAATCCGGGACGGTCGGCCTCGACTACGATTAGACTGATGCCTCTTGCGCCTTCCGACCTATCGGTCTTGCAGGCGACCAGAAAAAGATCGGCGGTCTGACCGTTGGTGATGAACGTCTTCTGACCAGACACGACATATTCGTCACCGTCGCGGATAGCTGTCGTGCGAATCGCCTGCAGATCCGAACCCCCGCCCGGTTCAGTCATGGCGATACCGGCAATGCAGTCACCGGAGGCCATCGCCGGGAGCCAGCGCTGCTTCTGTTCGGAAGTTCCGTAGTGATCGAAATAAGGAGCGACAATATCGGAATGGAGCGCAAAACCGAGACCGGTCAGATTGAGACGCGCCTGCTCTTCCATGAGAATGGTGGAATATCGACGGTCCGCACCAATGCCGCCTGATTCCTCTGGAATCGCAACACACAGGAAACCCTGCTCTCCAGCCTTTTTCCAGGCCCAACGCGGCACCTCGCCCTGTTCCTCCCACTCTTCATGATGCGGAGCGAGTTCTTCCATGAAACGGCGGACTGACTGCCGGAAGATCTCATGCTCTTCCGAGAACAGCGTGCGAGGGATCATCATCTCATCCTCAATGGGCTTCTAATCGACTCGACGCATTATCATGCGTCCGCGACGTTGAGATCAACAATCTAACACATGTTTGATTTTTTCCCAGCTGATGGTATTCCCTGTCTTGTCGCAGGGAGGAAGATCATGATTATCGAAAAGCGCACCTACACGTTTCATCCGGGCAGGGTTCAGGAGTTTCTCGCTCTCTATGAGAAAGAGGGACTGCCTCTCCATACCAAATACCTGCCGTTGCTCGGCTATTTCGTCTCCGACATCGGCACATTGAACCAGGTCATCACGATGTGGGGCTATCAAAGCATGGCCGAACGTGACGAGAAGCGAGCCGCGCTCTACTCCGATCCTGAATGGATCGCATTTGGCCCCAAGACGACACCGTTCATCCAGAAGATGGAAACGATGATCATGAAGCCGACGTCCTTTTCTCCGATACGCTGACAGACAGCGCCTGATCTAAACGGTCAGGCCACGACCCGACTTGCCTTGAGCGCCGCGATCTCGTCTGGCGACATTCCGATTGAATTCAGAACCTCTTCGGAATGTTCGCCGGTAAGGGGAGCGCGGCGTGTCACACCACCAGGCGTAGCGGTCATGCGGATGGGTGTAGACGCGATCGTCACGGGCCTTGCCGACCCCGGATGCTCGACCTCGACCAGCATGTCGCGCTGCTTCACATGGGGATCGGCGTAAATTTCCGCAGCAGTATTGACCGGCCCGAACGGCACTCGCACGCCGAGAGCCTTCGCAATCTCGGCCTTGGTGCGTGAGCGCGTCCATTCTTCAACGATAGCAACCGTTTCATTGCGATGAGCGAGACGGTCGTTGTTGGTTCGGAACCGTTGATCATTCGCGAGTTCAGGACGCCCCATGATGTTTGTGAGTTCGGCCCAGAACGAATCACGAGGGCAGCCAATGGTGACCTGACCGTCACTGGCTGAAAACACACCAAACGGACACAGTATTGGGTGCTGATTGCCTTCCGGCACCGGCGACCGTCCAGTGTAGGAGTATTGATAGATCAGTCGCTCGCATAGCGACACGACACCGTCATACATCGACACGTCAACGAACTGCCCCTCTCCTGTTCGCACCGCGTGGTGATAGGCTGCGAGAAGACCAAAGGCGGCCAAGGCCGCTGGAAAGATGTCGCCAATACCAGGACCGATCTTGATGGGTGTGTGCGCATCAGGGCCGGTTATGCCCATCGCGCCTCCCATGGCCTGAGCCACGACGTCAAAAGCTGGCCGGTCGACATGCGGGCTGGCACCGGTGCGCGGATCACCGAAGCCCCGGATCGTCGCATAGACCAGCCGAGGATTTTCTGCCGCAAGCACTTCGTAGCCAATTCCCAGCCGATCCATGACGCCTGCGCGAAAATTCTCGACCAGAATGTCCGCTTCGCGCACCAGCCGCAGAAGGATGTCCCTCCCCTGGGCCGTCTTAAGATCCAGACCGAGGCTGAGTTTGTTCCGGTTCGTGCTTTGGAAATAGCCACCGAAATGCCGTTCCTCGTCGTCGTCAGGAAACGGTCCGAATTGCCTTGTCGGATCACCGTCGACAGGCTCGATCTTGATTACCCGCGCACCCTGATCGGCCAACATCATGGTGCAATATGGCCCAGCGAGCATCTGGGTGAGATCGATTACCGTCGTTCCGGCAAGCGCTCCAGCCATCTCAAAAGCCTCCTCGACACACAGATCGATCAATAGCGCGTTGCACCAGTGCAGCGTTCTGGCAAGGTCACAACGCGGATCGGCTCATCTTCCCAAAGCTCAATGCTTAGGGAACCGGATCTGCTGCTCCTCGTCGACGCATCCCTCCCGCGATCGGTACAGGCGATGGCGTGATGATGCCCCGCAAATCCAATAGCGGATTGGCAACAATCTAACAATCGTTCGAATGTTCTGAGTTCAAATATGCGCTCGGTCATCGAGCGCCGGCAAGAAGCATCCGAGAGAAGCGGTTTGTTTACGGGACAAAGGGCGGCAAGATCGTTGGTACGGTTGGGTGGGCTCGAACCACCGACCTCCGGATCCACAATCCGGCGCTCTAACCAACTGAGCTACAACCGCCTGTCACGTCGATGGCGGGTCCATACGGATAATTGGAGGATATTTCAAGACCAACCTTTGCGAGCGGTCGCAACTCTCATCATGGGAGGTCAATGACAGCTGGGTGGGCGCTCTTGGAAAAAAGAAAGGCCAGGGGGAGGATCCTGGCCTTTCCTTTCTTGCGGGCCAACGGGAGGAGGTGTTGACCGCTACCCGTCAGACGGAGGGAGGAGGATCCATCCGACGGAATTCATTTTTCAGGATCGCCTCAGGCGATCTTGACGTCCTTCATGGCCTTCTCGAAGGCACTCTTGACGGGCTTGGAGACGTCCTCGGCCGCCTTCGAACCAATCGACTGCAACTCCTTGGCCTGCTCAACAGCAGTCTCGAAGCTCTTGCGGAAGAATGCGGTCTGCAGCTCAACAACCTCGGAGAGCGAACGCGCGCCGAGAAGCGACTCGAGATGTGTAAAGCCGGCTTCAGAGTTCGCGCGCATCGCGGCGATGGTCTTGAGCGACATGTCGTTGCCTGCCGACTTGACAGTTTCGAAAGTGGTTTCCATGGCCTTCTGGGCGTCTTCCGCACCAGCCTTCACCTTGGCATACACTTCCTTCGACTGCTCAACGCCTTTCTCGGCGAAAGCACGGAACTGGTCAGTTGCCTTCGATGCGTCAAAGGTAGGGAATTCGACGATGGTTTCAGCGGTATCGGACTTCACGGTCTTGGACATATTTCCTATCCTTCCTTTTTACGGGACGCCTTACAGAGGTTCCCGTTTGTTTGTATCCTCCATATAGACCGGATTATTGTGCATTGCAACATTTTTTGTGCAATGCGGTATTCTCTCACGGCTCAATTAACCAAGAGCGGAGTTAGAAGGTGCACGAAGCCGACGATTATGGACTGTTGGGGCCGTTGGCTTTATTAACAATGCGTTAATAGCCATAGACCTGCCGGACCGGGGACGAGAGCCTGATGGCTGCGGAAACGCACTCATTCATCGATATTGCCGCACTTGACGCATTGCGTGGCCATTTTGCCGCAGGCGACGCTGTCGTCGTGCTCTCGGACGATCTTGAGACGGTGATCTGGTGCAATGGTCCGGGCGCTGCGCTTCTGGGCTTTTCGGGGATCGAGGACGCAATCGGCAGCGATGCCGGACTTGGGCGCGCGGCGCGACGGCAGCTCGAATCCATTCCGGGCTTCCCGCGGAGCGTTCGATCCCGTGCCGTGTCCGTTCGAATTGCGACGGGTATTGAGAGCCAGGCTCTCATGCTTCGGGCGGCAAGCGTCAGTTTGCCGGGTGGACAGCCGGCGTTGATGCTGGTCTCCAGTGCGGCCAACACGGCGTCTCGCAGCGCGGCAGAGAATGCAGCGCGTGCAATGGGCGGGTTCGAGGACGCCGGGCATTATGTTGCGATGATAGGGCCCGATGCGGAGGTCCTTGCAGCATCGAAGGGATTTGAGACCATCGGCCTCGACACGTCGAAGCTCAACCGGCTCATCGAAGATCTTGCGGACGAGCGCATTTTGAAACGAATCGTGGATGTGAGCGGGCGTTCGCTTCCGGTGGGGTTTGCCCGGCTGGCGGAAGATCCTGCGAGGTATTTTCTGATTACAGTGGACGAAAGCGACCAGACCGCTGAGCTGGAACGGCAGCCTGAGGCACTCGCTCCAGATGATTCCCAAGGATTTCCTCGCCCAAGCCCCGAACCAATCACGCAGGTTGAGAGCAGCCCCGCAGGAGACGAAAGCGGTGGTACCCGAATGACCGAAGCAACGCCTCCGGCCGAGGCGACCCAAACCGGACTTGCTGATGTCGCGCATGAAGACGAAAAACAATCTCCGTCTCAGCCAGAGGCGCGCGACCACGACAGCTGGTATTTCAGCGAAGGTGCAAAGACGGCCAAAGCGGCGAATGACGCGCATGGCCGGGACGAGGTTGGCACAAAGCCTGAGCGCAGGGAAGTGAGCGTCGCTGTCGATCAGGATTCCGTTCCCGTGCGCTTCGTTTGGCGTACGGATGCCGACGGCCGGTTCAGCACCATGTCGCCGGAATTCACGGATGCGGTCGGCGAAGAAACAGGCAACGTGATCGGCGAGCATTTTGTGGAGATCGCAAAGCGCTTAGGCCTCGATCCCGATGGCGAAATCGCAGGACTTCTGAATCGGCGCGACACATGGTCGGGACGATCGGTTCTTTGGCCTGTCTCGGGCACGGATTTGCGTGTCCCGGTCGACCTCGCCGCCCTGCCTGCCTATGGGCGCGAGAGGCAGTTCGAGGGTTTTCGGGGTTTCGGAGTGGTGCGCGTCGCCGATGCGCTCGTAGACCCGAATGCAAGCGAGATATCCTCGACCACACAGAGCGAAGAAGCGGCGCCGGAGATTGAATCCAGCGCGGCAAATGACGATCCGCTGCCCGAGGATATGCCAGATGAGGAACCTCTGACCGACCCATTCGGTGGAGAGGTGCCCGTTCTGGAATTGGCGCCAATGCCGGAACGCCGCTTTTCGGACAAGATCATCCGTCTCGCGGAGCATCGCGAAGCGGCCAACGAGAGAACCCTCACACCGGGCGAACGGAACGCGTTCCGGGAGATCGGCGAGCAGTTGAAGCGGGCCAGCACACCGGAGGCTGCACGTCCGACACCACTTCGCCCCGACGCAGTCGATAATGATGCGAGCGAGGCCGAGTATATCTCCCACGTCGATCAGACTGAAAAGGACGGCCCCTCTTCCCTGGATTCGCAAGCGAATCCAACGGCTGCCAAAGTCGCAGCCGAGGAAAAGGCAGAAGGCACCGCTTCCGACGAGCTCGGCGATAGAGCCTCAGATGCACCCGCGCTGACCGTTCAGGACGATGTTGAACCCGCTACGCTAGATGAACATGCAGGAGACGAACCCTCTGCCACAGTGGCGGCGGAGGATCCAGAATCCGAGCCGGACGAGACGGGCAAATATCGCACCGATCAGATTGAGTCAGGATCCGACGCGCGCGACGAGTCCGCTGCGGGTTCGCGTTCGATACGGGATGTCGAATCAGTTCGCCGTGACGAAGAGGACGCGATCGAACCGAAATTGTCCGAGGTTCCGACCGAGGTCGAGCCTGTCCTGGACAACGCTCCGGAAGCGACTCACGTTCCGGATGATGGCCATCTCGATCCCAAGCAGAGTGCCAGCGACGCTTTTGAGCCCAAGAAGCCGACAGTTCCAGATTTGATCGAACCCGCCAAGCCACAGGCGGATACCTCTATCCTCGCACAACTCCCCATCCCCGTGCTCATCCACGCGGGCGATACGCTTCATTACGCGAATGATGCGTTCTTCGCTTTGACGGGTTACCCGTCGCTCGATGATTTCACTGAAGCGGGCGGCATCGATGCGCTGTTTTCCGGACCGCCGGAGGATCGCGGCGCCGACGATAGTCGCTTGCTGCTGCTTACGGCAGACGGACAGGAAGTCTTCGTCAACGCGTTCCTCAGATCGGTGCCATGGCTGGGCGGAAAAGCCTTGCTGCTCACCTTGATACGTCAACCGGACTCCTCCTCCGCGACGACGAAGGGGGACCACGAGTTGCAGGCGCGGGTGGAGGATCTGCGCACAATCCTCGATACCGCCACCGACGGTGTCGTGCTGATCGGCAATGATGGAAATGTGCGATCGCTCAGCCGACCGGCCGAGGCGTTATTTGGCTATGACAGCGACGAACTCGTCGGAAAGCCATTTGCATCGCTCTTCGCCATCGAAAGCCAGCGCGCTGCCGGCGAATACCTTGCGAGCCTCTCAGACAATGGCGTGGCCAGCGTGCTCAACGACGGGCGCGAGGTCATCGGCCATGAAGCGCAGGGCCGCTTCATCCCTCTTTTCATGACGATCGGCAGACTCCCGGGAAATGGCGGCTTCTGTGCGGTGCTGCGCGACATCACGCAGTGGAAGCGCGCGGAGGAAGATTTGACCCAGGCCCGTGCCCAGGCGGAACGGACCTCAACCCAGAAATCCGATTTCCTCGCGCGCGTCAGCCATGAAATTCGCACCCCGCTGAACGCGATCATCGGGTTTTCGGAACTGATGCTGGACGAAAAATTCGGGCCGGTAGCCAATGACCGCTATCGAGATTATCTGCGCGACATCAACCGTTCGGGCAACCATGTCCTCGATCTCGTCAATGACCTTCTCGACATCTCCAAGATCGAGGCTGGCCAACAGGAGATGGATTACGAGGCCGTCGCCCTCAACGATACGCTGGCCGAGACAGTGGCGATGATGCAACCGCAGGCCAATCGCGAGCGGGTCATCATCCGATCGAGTTTCGCCTCACGGCTGCCGGAAGTGGTGGCGGATTTGCGCAGCGTGCGCCAGATCGCCCTCAACATCCTATCGAATGCGGTGCGTTACACGCAGGCGGGCGGACAGGTGATCATATCGACGGCGCTCGAACCGAACGGCGAGGTCGTGATGCGTATCCGGGATACCGGGATCGGCATGAGTCAGAGCGAGATCGAGCAGGCCCTGAAGCCGTTCAAACAGCTTCACACCATGAAGCGTGGGCGGGGCGATGGGACGGGGCTTGGTCTGCCGCTGACCAAAGCCATGGTCGAGGCGAACCGGGCGAGGTTCGGAATCTACTCGACGCCGGGCGAAGGAACGCTGGTGGAAGTGACCTTTCCCTCCACGCGCGTTCTGGCTGGGTGAAACTTTTTTAACAGACACATTCGCGTGACCGGCCTGCGACTTCGACACAAGCGATTGAAAAGATTACCACTTTTATCCAGTTTAGAATGCCTCCAAACTATTGAATTCATTTGCTTTTCTCTTGACCCTCCGGCGATCATCGGCAATAAGCCCTTCGTTTCTTGAATTGAAACTGAAGGTTTAACGGCTTAGGCCGAAGGAGGTTTGATGAGACGCACCCGTTTCGTGCAGTTTGCAGCTCTTGCGATGGTTAGCACCATGTCCACCGCCGCGCTGGCGGACGGGCAAGTCAATGTCTACACCTACCGCCAGCCTGAACTCATCAAGCCGGTGCTGGATGCCTTTACCGCGAAAACCGGCATCGCAACCGAAGTGCTCTTCCTCGACAAGGGCCTGGAAGAGCGGGTCGCCTCGGAAGGAGAGAACTCGCCAGCCGACGTCATCATGACCGTCGACATCAGCCGCCTGACCGCAGCCAAGGAAAAGGGCATCACCCAGCCCCTGGTCGACGAGACGGTCAATGCGAACATTTCTCCCGAGTACAGAGATCCTGATGGCGACTGGTTCGGCCTGACCAAGCGCGCTCGTGTGATCTACGCGTCCAAGGATCGTGTCTCCCAGACCGAAATCACTTATGCCGAACTCGCCGATCCAAAATGGAAAGGCAAGATCTGCATGCGCTCAGGTCAGCACGACTACAATCTGGCGCTGTTCTCCGCCGCAATCGAGCATTGGGGAGTGGAGAAAACAGAAGAATGGATGAAGGGCCTCAAGGCCAATCTCGCTCGCAAGCCAAATGGCGGGGATCGTCCCCAGGCTGGCGCGATCGCCGCGGGCGAGTGCGACATCGCGCTTGGCAACACATATTATGTGGGCCTGATGCGCAACAACGAGAAAGATCCGAAGGAAAAGGAATGGGGCAACGCCATCAACGTGCTGTTCCCGACCTTTACCGAAACAGGC
Source organism: Rhizobiaceae bacterium (assembly GCA_023953905.1). Lineage (GTDB taxonomy): Bacteria > Pseudomonadota > Alphaproteobacteria > Rhizobiales > Rhizobiaceae > Arvimicrobium. Next base: position 50,118 of record JAMLJA010000004.1, read on the forward strand.
GGATCGCATGTCAACATCTCCGGCGTGGCGCTCGCGAAGTACGCGCCAAACAAGGACAATGCGGTCAAGCTGATCGAATTCCTTTCCGGCCATGAAGCCCAGCAGATCTATGCCGAGAAGAACTACGAGTATCCGGTGGAGCCGGGCCTCGAACCCTCCCCCACGGTCAAGGCATTTGGCGAATTAAAGGCCGACACGCTGTCACTTGCCGATATCGCCAAGAATCGCAAGGCGGCGTCGGAGATGGTCGATCGCGTCGGACTTGATGACGGACCAAACAGCTGATTTGACCGCAGCCGCAAAGAATGCAAGGCCGGACCGGGGATGGTCCGGCCTTTGCCGTTTGGGACCATAGGGGCAACTGAAGGGCGTGCATCACGCGAACGGATGGCAACGAGCGATCTGATAGACAGACGGGCGCCCGCGCGGCATGGGACATATCCCTGGCTGACGGGTTTCGTGTTGACCATGGCCGCAATCGTGTTGCTGCCTGTCCTGTCCCTCGGTCTCGTGGCTCTGAGTGGCAGCAGCGATATCTGGCCGCATCTGATCGAAAACGTTTTGCCGCGCGCTGCCCTAACGACGCTGGCGCTGCTGGTGATGGTGGCCCTGGGGGCCGCGATCATTGGCGTGGTTACCGCCTGGCTTGTCGTCGTCTTCGACTTCCCGATGCGCAAAACTCTGTCATGGGCGCTGGTGCTGCCACTCGCGGTTCCGCCCTATCTGGCAGCATATGGCTTCGCAGAGTTCTTTCACTATAGCGGGCCCGTCCAATCTTTGATCCGTTCCGCTTTCGGATTTCAGACGATCCACGACTACTGGTTTCCCGATATCCGCTCCACGGGCGGCGCAGCGCTTGTGCTCACCGCAGTACTCTATCCCTATGTCTATCTGACGACACGCGTGATCTTTCTGATGCAGGGTCGCAATATCGGCGACGTGGCCCGGACGCTCGGTGCGCGTCCGGGAAAAGTGTTCCTGCGTGTGCTGCTTCCCGTCACCCGGCCCGCGATCATCGCAGGCGTGGCGCTTGTGCTGATGGAGACGGTCAACGACATCGGCGCATCCGAGTATCTGGGCGTTCGCACCCTTACCTTTTCCGTCTATTCGACATGGCTCAATCGAGGTAGCCTTGAAGGCGGTGCGCAGGTGGCGCTCATCATCCTGGCCCTCGTAATCGTCCTGCTGTTTCTCGAGCAGCAGAGCCGCAAGCGCCAACGCTTCCACAACAATCGGGGTACGCAGCTTCACGCCCACAATCCGCGCATCAGATTGGTCGGATGGCGCCGATGGGCCGCGATGGCGATAACGACTTCGCCGATCATGCTGGGCTTCGGCATCCCAGTCTTTGTCTTCGCGCAATATGCATCACGGCGACTTGACCAGTTCGTGACCCCAGAACTCGGCAAGGCGTTTCTGACGTCGCTGTCCACTGCCACAGCCACTTCGCTGATCACTGTGGCGATAGCCCTCGTGCTGATCAATGCCGTGCGAATGACGCGATCGTCCAGCATGGCGATGCTGGTGCGCATTGCCTCGCTCGGGTATGCGCTGCCGGGTGGCATATTGGGTCTGGGCCTGTTCATTGCCCTCACCCGTTTCGACAACACGCTCGACCGCTTCCTGCGCGCCGAATTCGACATCTCGACCGGGCTGCTTGTCTCGGGCAGCGCCGCAGCGGTAGTATTGGGCTGTACGATCCGGTTTCTCGCACTTGCCGAAGGCGCGGTTCGCTCAGGCATGGAGAAACTGCCACCCCATCTGGAAGAAGCCGCACGCAATCTCGGAAGAACGCCAGTCCAGAGCGCGTTCAGCATTGTGCTGCCGCTGCTTCATCCAGCCATTCTGACAGCCATGGTCCTTGTCTTCGTGGACACGGTAAAGGAGCTATCTGCCACGATTCTTCTCAGGCCTTTCGGCTTCAATACGCTCGCGACTTTTGTCTATGAGCAGGCATCACGCAGCGCACCGCAGGACGGCGCCGCGGCCGCCCTTGTGATCATCGCGACAGCGATGGTCCCGGTGATCATTCTTTCCAACGCGCTGGCTCGCGATCGGGAAGCCTCGCTGTAGATCTTCTCTGGACCTTCCTACAGGGCAAAAAAAAGCGCCCAAAGAGGGCGCTGGAGGTAGAATGCTGTCACGCGGTTTGCGAGAGGTTTCCAAGCGTAAGCAAGAATTCCTTAAACTCACGCTCGAATATCGGGCTCAATTCTTACCAATTTATGAACGGCGTGGCTCGGAATTTAGGTTTGTGTATCATCTGTAAAGTCTGGGTAAATTCCGACGTCGCAATTCATTAAACATACTCTCCGATTTATCAGGCCGAGAGTTCGGCGATATCTCGGAAAAGTTCCAGCGCTTCGGGGTTTGCGAGCGCCTCCTTGTTCTTCACTGTGCGCCCGTTGACGATGTCGCGCACGGCCAGTTCGGTGATCTTCCCGGACTTGGTTCGCGGAATGTCTGCGACTGCGATGACCTTCGCTGGCACGTGACGCGGGCTGGCGCCCGTACGGATCTTGCGCTTGATGGTATCGATCAAGGCTGAATCCAGCTTCACGCCCTCGGCCATGCGCACAAACAGAATCACCCGCACATCATTGTCGAAATCCTGGCCAATGCAGATCGCCTCGGCGATTTCAGGAAGCTGCTCCACCTGATTATAGATCTCGGCGGTGCCTATCCGTACGCCACCCGGATTGAGGGTCGCGTCAGATCTGCCATGGATCACAATTCCGTCGTGCTCGGTCCATTCGGCGAAATCGCCATGGCACCAGATATTGTCGAAGCGTTCGAAATAGGCTGCCTTGTACTTCGCACCATCGGGATCGTTCCAGAACCCGACCGGCATGGACGGGAATGCCCTGGTGCAGACGAGTTCACCTTTTTCGCGCCGAACGGACTTGCCGTCATCGTCCCAGACGTCGACCGCCATGCCGAGTCCCGGCCCCTGAATCTCTCCGGTCCAGACGGGCAGCGTCGGAATGCCAAGGACAAAACACGAAACGATATCCGTGCCCCCGGAAATCGAGGCGAGATGCACGTCGTCCTTGATGCCTTCATAGACGAACCGAAAGCCCTCGGGCGCAAGCGGTGAACCCGTTGAGGAAATTGTGCGGACCGACGAGAGATTGTGCGTCTTCTTCGGCTCAAGGCCTGACTTGCGCAATGCGTCGATGAATTTCGCCGAGGTGCCGAAATAGGTCATTTTCTCGTCAGCGGCATAGTCGAACAGCACATTGCCATCGGGTGCGAAAGGCGATCCGTCATAGAGAAGAAGGGTCGCGCCGGATGCCAGACCAGAAACCAGCCAGTTCCACATCATCCAGCCGAGAGTGGTAAAGTAAAAAAGCCTGTCGCCTTCGCGCAGATCCGCATGAAGGCGATGTTCCTTGATATGCTGCAGAAGCGTGCCGCCGGCACCATGGACGATGCATTTGGGAATGCCCGTCGTGCCGGAGGAAAAGACGATATAGACAGGGTGATCGAAGGGCATGCGCTGGAACTCGAGCGCGCCGGCATCGAACGGCCGAACTGTCGTCGCCAGTGATTGCCCGGAAGGGACGCTGGATGCCACCTTGTCCGCGTTTCCGAGATAGTCGACGACGATCGTGCAGCGGACGCTCTCAAGACGTGCTGCGACCTTCGCCACCTTGTCGGCAACATCGACAGCCTTGCCATTGTACCAGTAGCCATCGACAGCAAACAACACGGTCGGTTCGATCTGGCCGAAGCGGTCGACCACGCCCTGTTCGCCAAAATCGGGAGAACAGGAAGACCAGACCGCACCTATCGAGGTGACGGCGAGCATGGCGGCCACCGCCTCTGGCATGTTGGGAAGCATCGCAGCGACGCGATCGCCAGGTTTGACACCCTGCGCCCGCAAGGCCTGCTGAAGCCGCGAGACAAGCGCGCGCAACTCGTCCCAGGTGAGCCGTCGGTCAGCCTTGTCCTCGCCGCGGAAAACGATGGCTTCTCCGCTGCCCGTGCCGCGTAGAAGGTTCTCCGCAAAATTGAGCTTTGCTTCGGGAAAGAAGCGTGCGCCCGGCATGAGGTGGCCATCTTCGAGTACGTTTTCGCCGCGTTCACCGACAACCTGATACTCATCCCAGATCAGAGACCAAAAGGCAGCGCGGTCCTCGACTGACCAGCGGTGCAAGGCCGCATAATCCGCAATTTTCTTCCCCGTGTCCTTCGAAGCTCTTTCCATGAAAGCAACGAGATTTGTACCCGCGATCCGTTGAGGTGTCGGATTCCAAAGCGGCATGTCTTTCATCAAAATCCTCCTTTGCTCATAGCTCTTTTGCATAGCGCTATGCTGCACTGCAAGATATCGATCGATCTCATGCACCATGCGATCGCGTGCCGCAGCGGGAGCATGTCAAAACGGGTTGCGCTGAAATGCCTTGACTGCGACAGCAAACCGCCTTGGGGTACCCTTGTGCTGAATACTCGCTTCAACTTCTTTGCTGTTGCCCGTTCGAACTGGCGCCCGGTCGCGTGGTTCGTGGGTGGCGTCGCAGTCCTCGCCTTCTTTCTCTACGTTGTCCTGCCGTTCATCGCGTCGACGCGAATCGTCAAGGAGCGTATCGCGTTCGAACTGAGCGTATGGAGCGGCTATCAGGTCTCCATCCAATCCGACCCCGAAATCAGGCTGTTTCCGCTCAGAGCAGTTCTCAACGGTGTGCGCCTGACCGAATGGACCGGAGATGGCAAGCCAGTGCTTGAGGCGGACGAGTTCGTGATGAACCTGTCGCCGACCTCCGCACTCATGGGCGACATCTATTTCTCAAAGGTGCGGCTTGTGAAACCGACACTGTGGGTCGAGCCCTACGCATCGGGTCTATACCTTCCACGGTTGCCCGGCGCAGGGCGCATGGCAAACGCGGTCAAGGACGCACAGGTGTTGACAGCCAGCAACCCTGAGGATCCGGACCTCTCGGCGCTAGGCGGTGATCCGTTCGGAACGGTGGAATTTTTCGACGGACGTATACTGGATGCCGTCGACGGGTCTGAGATCGTCAACGCACTTGAGGGCATCGTCACCTGGCCCCGACTCGATCGTGGCGGAGCGCTGAAGGCGAGCGGCGCATGGCGCGGAGAACGCGTCATCGTCGAGTTCTCGTCGAACGAGCCCATGCTGCTCCTGGCGGGCGGCACGGCCAATCTTCATTTTGCTTTCGCAGGCGCCCCCGGCAATGCAACCTTTGACGGGCGGGTCAACCTGTCCGCGCAACCCTTTTTCGATGGCGAGGGCGCATTTGCGACATCCTCGCTTCGCCAGACACTTGAATGGTCACGCGCCGATATAGCGTCGACACCGGACATAAGCGCGGTCAGCATCGGCGGCCGCGTTCAGGGTGGTCAGAACCGGATCAAGCTCGAAAACCTTCAACTCGTGCTGGACGGTAGTTCCGGAAGCGGCGCAATGGAGTTGCAACTCGGACAGGCCCGCCCTTCGCTTTCCGGAACCCTGGCGTTTCAACGGATCAATCTCGGCTCCCTCATGTCGGCGCTATCGCCCGTCGGCGGGGAGACTGGAACGACGCTCGACACGACCTTCGCGGAACACCTGAACCTCGACCTGCGGCTTTCTTCCACCGAGGCAACTGCTGGACCGATTGCGATGACGGAAGTCGCCGCAACGGCTCAGATCCGCGACGGTCTGGCCGTGTTCGACATTTCGGACGCACGGGCCTTCGACGGCTCGCTGCAGGCGGGGCTGCGCTTCGACATAACAGCGTCAGGCGTCGAGATGGGCACCAGCGTACGCGCGACCGATATCGATGGTGGCGCATTGGGCAGTACGCTTGGCCTGACACGCGCGGTTCCGGCCAGTCGCGGCAGCTTCTCGCTGATGCTGAAGGGGCCAGTGGAACGCTGGGATCATGTCAGCGACGGTCTGGAAGGCACTTTCAGCGCGAACTTCGGCAAAGGAACGCTTGTCGGTGTGGATTTGCCGGCTTTCCTGAAGAGGACAAGCGACGGAGGGTTCTTCTCGCTTGAGGACGTGTCGCAAGGCACGCTGCCCCTTGACCGGCTCGATCTGCAAACCACAATCACGCGAAATCTGGTTCACGTTGACCGTGCAGAATTAGTCTCAGGCCAACACCGCGTGCAGCTTTCCGGCCTTGTTTCTTATATTGGCGGCGGACTAGCGCTTTCAGGTAGTGTCGCGACCGCCGCAGCAGATAGTGGACAGGCAGCGCCCGGTGCGCGTTTCTTTGTCGGTGGAAGCCTTTCAGAACCGTTCATTTCGCCCCAGACAGCACCACAGTGAGCGAACTGACGTCACGGAAAGCCAATCAACCGCGCTGAGCTCCCTGCTCGTCGCGCAAGCGCTGAACTTCGCGCCGCTTGTTGACGAGCGATGCTGCAATCACACCCACCGCGACGATGGCGATGAGAATGGTACATGCCGCATTGATCTCCGGGGTCACACCCAGCCGCACCTGACTGTAGATCTTCATCGGCAAGGTGGTTGCACCCGGTCCGGAAGTGAAGCTTGCGATGACCAGATCGTCAAGCGACAGCGTAAATGCCAGCATCCAGCCGGAAACAATGGCAGGCAGGATGACCGGCAGCGTCACATGGAAGAATGTCGTGACGGGGGTGGCTCCGAGGTCCATCGCGGCCTCTTCCAGCGACCGGTCGAAAGTGAGCAGACGCGACTGCACCACGACTGCGACAAAGCACATCGAGAACGTGATGTGGGCGAGCGTTACCGTCAGAAACCCGCGATCTAGCCCCACCGCCACAAACAACAGCAGCAATGACAGGCCGGTGATCACCTCCGGCATGACGAGCGGGGCGAACACCATGCCCGAAAACAGGATGCGTCCGCGAAAGCGCGTGTATCGCGTCAGCGCAAGGGCGGCCATCGTACCCAGAACAGTCGCAAAGGTGGCCGCGATCACCCCCACGCGAACGGTTACCCATGCGGCGTCCAGCAGACCCTGATTTTGAAGCAGCGAGCCGTACCATTTGGTGGAAAAGCCCGACCAGACGGTCACCAGCTTGGACTCGTTGAAGGAGAAGATGACCAGGATCACGATCGGCAGATAGAGAAACGCGAATCCAAGCGCGATGGAGGTGACGTTGAAGCGGCTCCAGGTGGTGTTCATTGCCCTACCTCCCCTGTTCCTGAGCCTTGGCCTGCGCATGCTGGAAAAACATGATCGGCACAACGAGAAGAAGGAGAAGGATGATGGCGACAGCCGAGGATACGGGCCAGTCGCGATTGGCATTGAACTCGTTCCAAAGTGTCTTGCCGATCATCAGCGTCTCGGAGCCGCCAAGGAGGTCTGGAATGACAAACTCACCGACAGCCGGAATGAACACCAGCAGACAGCCGGCGACCACACCGGGAAGAGAGAGCGGAAACGTGATCTTCCAGAAGGCGCTTAGCGGCGGGCAGCCGAGATCGTTCGCCGCCTCGATCAAGGTGTAGTCCATTTTCTCCAGCGCGGAATAGAGAGGCAGGATCATGAACGGCAGATAGGAATAGACGATGCCGATGAAGATTGCCGTATTGGTGTTCAGGATGATCAGAGGCTCATCGATGATGTTGAGTGTCATCAAGAGCTGGTTGAGCAGGCCCTCGGGCTTCAGAATCCCTATCCACGCGTAGACCCGGATGAGGAAAGAGGTCCAGAAGGGCAGGATGACAAGCATCAGCAGCGTCGGACGCACCGTTGTGGGTGCGCGGGCCATTCCGTAGGCAATCGGATATCCGATCAACAAAGTCAGAAATGTTGAAACACCTGCAATCCAGATGCTGGAGATATAGGCGTTGAAGTAAAGCGCATCCTCCGTCAGCCAGACATAGTTGTCGAAGGAAAGTTCTCCGATCTTCTGAAAGAAGTCGCTTACGCCTATGACCGGCGTATAGGGCGGCATCGCAATCGCGGTTTGCGACAGGGAAATTTTGAAGACGATGAAGAACGGAATGAGGAAGAAGACGAGTAGCCAAAGATAGGGGATGGCGATAACCAACCGGCTGATCAGAGCCGAAAACAGCCTTCTCGTCATGGACGGGGTTTCAGAAACTGTGTCACGCGCGGAGATTGCCGTGTCAGCCATTTCGCGCCTCCACTATTGCGTCAGCACAACGCCGGCATCAGGCTGGAAGGAGATCCAGGCCCGGTCGTCCCAGGTCAGCGGATCCTCTGTTACGCGAGAGCTGTTGAGCGCACTGGCTTTGACGACCTGTCCGTCGGCGAGCTTCACGTGGTAGATCGTCATGTCCCCCAGATACGCGATGTCGTAGACTTCACCTTCCATGGCATTGAGCCGAGACTCATCCGGTCTTCGGGATGACACCCTGATCTTCTCGGGACGAATGGCAAAAACGACCGAGTTGCCCGCAGCGGCAGCGCCTGCATTCTCAACGCGGATCTCGGCACCCGTCGCGCCCCGGATGCGTGCGCCGTTCTCCTCTCGGGCGACAACCTCGCCTTCAAACAGGTTCACATTGCCGACGAAATTGGCGACGAAGCGCGAGCCGGGCGCTTCGTAGATCTCGGCCGGTGTCGCCACCTGCATCACCTGCCCCTTGTCGAGAATGGCGATCCGATCGGCCATCGTCATCGCCTCTTCCTGATCGTGGGTGACGACGACAAAAGTCAGGCCCAGACTCTGCTGCAGGTCCATGAGCTCGAATTGCGTTTCCTCACGCAGCTTCTTGTCGAGCGCGCCAAGGGGTTCATCGAGCAGCAGCACCTTGGGCCGCTTGGCGACCGAACGGGCAAGCGCGACACGCTGCCGCTGCCCGCCAGAAAGCTGATGAGGCTTGCGCTTGGCGAACTGTTCCAGCTTCACAAGCTTCAGCATCTCGGTCACGCGCGCCTCGATCTGATCGGCCGGCATGCCTTCCTGCTTCAGTCCGAAGGCGATGTTCTTTTCCACGGTCATATGCGGGAACAGCGCATAGGACTGAAACATCATGTTGACCGGTCGTTTGTAGGGTGGCGTTCCTCGCAGATCCTGCCCATCAATCAGGATGCGGCCCGATGTCGGCTCCTCGAACCCGGCGAGCATTCGCAAAAGCGTCGATTTTCCGCAACCCGATGCGCCGAGCAGCGCGAAAAACTCCCGCTCATAGATGGAAAGCGAGAGATTGTCGACGGCGGTGAAATCGCCGAACCGCTTGGTCACATTGTCGAAAACGATATAGGGCTTGGCTTGCGGGTCAGTCCAAGGCGCGAAGCTTCTGCGGATGCTGCCGAGTGATTGCATGATGTCCCTCAGTCCCCAATGCAGAAGGCCCGACACTGGGTCGGGCCTTTCCGAAGTTTTACTGACCGGTGACGATCTTCGTCCAGGTCCGCGTCACCACGCGCTGCGTCTTGGGGTCATATGCACCAACCGTGAAGAGCTTCTTCATGGTCTCAGCGTCCGGATATACCGCCGGATCGTCGAGGATATCCTTGTCGATGAACTGCTGGGAAGCGAGATTGCCATTTGCATAGAATACGTAGTTCGATGCCTTCGCGATGACTTCCGGCTTCATCATGTAGTTGAGGAACTCGAGGGCCTCATCGACATGCTTCGCATCGGCTGGGATGGCCATCTGATCGAACCACATTTCAGCCCCTTCCTTGGGTACGGAATAGGCAATTTCGACACCCTGATCTGCCTCGGCGGCACGGTCGCGCGCCTGAAACACGTCACCCGACCAACCGATCGCGACGCAGATATCCCCATTGGCGAGCGCATTGATATACTCGGAGGAATGGAATTTTCGTACGTAGGGCCGAAGTCCCATCATGACATCTGACGCCTTGGCGAAATCATCCGGGGATTTGGTATCGGGATCGATGCCCAGATAGTTGAAGACGGTCGGCAGCACGTCCGTCGGAGAATCCAGCACATAGATGCCGCAATCTCCAAGCTTCTTGGCGTTTTCCGGATCGAACAGCACGCTCCAGCTGTCAATCTTATCGGTCCCCAAGGCATCCATCACCTTCTTGGTGTTGTAGCCGATGCCGACTGTGCCCCACATATAATTGATGGAATATTCGTTGCCGGGATCGTAACGAGCCGTTCTTTCGTTAACGACGTCCCACATGTTCTTGAGGTTCGGCAGCTTCGACTTGTCCAGCTTCTGGAAGACGCCAGCCTGGATCTGCCTTGCCAGGAAGTTTGCAGTCGGCACGACAACGTCGTAGCCGCTTCCGCCAGCAAGAAGCTTGGTCTCGAGAATCTCGTTGGAATCGAAGACGTCATAGACGACCTTGATTCCAGTCTCCTTCGTAAAGTCTTCAATGATCGAGTCGTCTATATAGTCCGACCAGTTGAACACATTCACGACACGCTCCTGAGCGCCAGCGGAAGCTGTCAGGAACGCCATGACAGCCATCGCTGTCGATAGCCGGAATACACTACGGACCATCGTCGATCATCCTTTGTTTTCAGTCTCCCCGGACCGCAGGTTGTGTTCCGGCGACCGGCCTTCAAACCAAGCCTATTAATGATTAACCAGTACGACAAGCATGAAATCTGTGCGCTGCGAACAAAGTAGTCGGCCAAGCACAGCGTGATATCGAACCAGAATCACAGCGGCGTTGAAACACCAGACACGCCCGGGCGAGAGGGCATCTTCTGACGTCTGAACTCCAGCGTCAGATAGGTCAGCAACGCAATCACGACGATGGATCCGCCAAGCATCGTCTGAGCCGAGGGAACTTCGGCGTGGGCAAGCCAGACCCAGATGGGACCAAGTATAGGTTCGAACGTACCGAGCAGAGCGGCATAAACTGCAGGAATTAGCCGCGCGCCGGTTGCAAACAATGCAAGCCCCAGACCGAGATTGATGACGCCAAAAACGAACAGCAACGCCATATCATGCTGAGATACAGTAAAGGCCGAGGCCTGACTGGACGCAAAGGCCGCAGCAAAGATGGTGCCAAGACCGGTTGCCGGCGTCATGCGCACATGGGCGAACCGCCGCGTGATCACGGTCGCGGCGGCAAACACCGTCGAGATCAGCAAGGCCAGCCCGTCACCGATCGGCGATACATCGCCGGTAATCGAGTCTGACACCATGATTGCCACGCCACCCACCACCGCGGCGATGGCAGCCCAAGTCGCTGCGCTGACGCTCTCGCGAAACACGATCCACGCCATCAGCGCTGCGAGCAAGGGTACGGCAGCCTGCATCAGAAGTATGTTTGCGACCGTCGTATACTGGAGAGCGACGACAAAGGCCGTCGAGGCAACGGCAAAGCAGATGGCCACGACAAGGCCCGGCGCACCCATTCCCCTGATCAGAAGTAGCGTGCCGCGCAATCCGTCGCGCCAGAACATGAAGCCGATGATGAAGATCGCGGCCCATACGGACCGCCAGAAGACAACCGTCCAGGCATCTCCCTCATCTATGAACCTGGCGATTGCGCCACCGAAGCTCCAGCATAGAGCGGAGAGGAACACGAGGACTGCGCCCAGGCGCTCGCTTCCAGCAGATCCGCCCTCCTGCATCCTTACGCCTCCCCCTGAAGCAGCGCTTTCGTGACGCAATCTGCGCCAAGGAAGACGGTCGCGCTCGACCGACTGCGACAAACTCTGTTCCGACCCCGTTCCAGCGATTCGATGAGAGCGGAGATTTGGGTCAGCCTACTGGAAGTCGAACGCGCTGAGACCTGTCACCATCTCATCCAGTCCAAGCGGCCGGGTAATGGGAGGCTCGGCGCGCGACAGGCAACCGGCCCGTTCGCACAGGCGGCAGGCCGGACCAATCGGCGTTGGGGTACCCTGCGGACCTGGCGACGCAGAATCCGGCCCGATCGCACCTGAAGGCAAAGCCGCCGCATAAACCGTTTCTCCAGCGTGACCGAGGTCGCATCCAAGCAGGATTGCCGTGCGGCGTGGGCGCTCGTTGAAAGCTCCCTGAGGCCCTTCGAGCGTGCGGGAGATTGTCAAAAACCGCTTTTCCCCACCCGTCTCCACGGCATCGACCAGAATATGACCGGGCTGGGAAAAGGCGGCATAGACACCGAGTTTCGGACACGCGCCGCCAAAACCATTGTGCGGAAATCCTGTCGCACCAGCGCGTCGAATGGCGTTGCCGGCGCTATCGATTTCAAGAAGGAAGAAAGCGACCGCTGCCGCGCCCTCCCGCTGGAGTGTCGTCAGACGGCTCACCGCCTGTTCGAACGAAACGCTGAAGCGCGAGCGCAATACGTCAATGTCGTAACGCGTCCGTGTGGCGGCCTGGTGGAATGCCGCATATGGCATCATCAACGCATGGGCGGCATAGCGCGCCAGCTCGAATCTGGCGAGCCGCCGTGCCTCATCCGACGACAGTTTCAACGCCTGCACATCGGCGGCGATCGCCACTGACATGCGGATCAGCGATGCTTCCATCGCCACTTCACGCAGCTGATCGAATGGTGAGAGCCTTTCGGACAGAAAAAGCCTTTGGGAGTGGCGATCATATCGCCGACGCCAGTTTGGCATGGTTGCGACAGGCAGAACGCGCACGACAATGCCGTGCTCGCGCCTCAGCCACGCCTTGAGCGCACCGAAAAGATCGTCCCGAGGGTCCAGAAGCTTTGCAAACGCCTCTGCCTCTTCCTCGATCGCGGGAAAGTGGTTCGGTCTGCGCTCAAGCGCATCGCGGACCTCGTCGATTGGCAGTTGTGTCGACGCCAGAGCCGATGTCGTCCCCTCATGAGCCAACAGGATCGACAGATCGGACAGCCGCCGTGCCTGTTCGCGGTAGGCGCGATAGAGCTTGGCGACGGCCGCGGCGGCGTTCGGAGCGGATTCGGCGAGGTCGATGAGTTCCTGATCGCCGGGCAATTCTCCTGACAAAAGAGGATCCGAGAATGCTTCCTTCAAGGCAGCGACCGAGCCCTTGGCCTCGCCCTGCAGGTCGGCCGGATCGACCTTGTAAGTCGACGCGAGTTTTAGCAGCAACTGCACCGTCAGCGGCCGCTGATTGCGCTCGATCAGATTGAGATAGGACGGCGAAATGCCCAACCCCTCGGCCATCGCCGTCTGGGTCAGGCCGAGACCCGTGCGGATGCGGCGCACACGCGGACCCGCAAAAATCTTCTGGTCGGACATCGCACCTTTTTTGACATCTTTTGACAGAATCAAGGATCGATCTGTCTTTTACAGTCTTTACAGTTTTACAGCGCTCTCTTGTGAACCTCAACACAGAATTTCCCGGTTTATGGACGGTTTTCTGCTGAAACTCTCGCTTCTTCGGCAACGCAGTGTAAATGCTGTGTCAAGTCACAGCGCACCAGAGCGCAGACTGAAACAACCGAACTCATAGTGTTTACGGAACAGGCAGACCGACATGACCGATTTTTACAACCTCGTCCCCAGCGCGCCGGAGGGCCGCTTCGATGGAATCGAACGTCCATACTCGGCACAGGATGTAGAGCGCCTGCGCGGTTCGGTGCAGATCCGTCAGACGCTGGCCGAACAGGGCGCCAACCGCCTGTGGCAGCTCATTCACGAAGAGGACTTCGTCAACGCGCTCGGCGCCATGTCGGGCAACCAGGCAATGCAGCAGATTCGCGCCGGACTGAAGGCCATCTATCTGTCAGGCTGGCAGGTCGCGGCGGACGCCAATACGGCAGGCGCCATGTATCCCGACCAGTCGCTTTATCCGGCTAATGCGGCGCCGGAGCTCGTCAGGCGCATCAACCGCACATTGCAGCGCGCCGACCAGATCGAGACGTCGGAAGGCAACGGCCTGTCGGTCGACACCTGGTTCGCGCCGATTGTCGCCGATGCCGAAGCCGGCTTCGGTGGCCCGCTCAATGCCTTCGAGATCATGAAAGCGTTCATCGAGGCGGGTGCGGCCGGCGTCCACTATGAGGATCAGCTCGCATCGGAAAAGAAGTGCGGACATCTCGGTGGAAAGGTTCTGATCCCGACCGCGGCCCACATCCGCAACCTCAACGCCGCGCGGCTTGCCGCCGACGTGATGGGCACGCCGACGCTGGTCATCGCGCGCACGGATGCCGAGGCCGCCAAGCTGTTGACGTCAGACATTGACGAGCGTGACCGGCCATTTGTCGACTACGACGCGGGACGCACGGTCGAAGGTTTCTATAATGTCCGCAACGGCATCGAGCCCTGCATCGCGCGCGCCATTGCTTATGCTCCGAATTGCGACCTGATCTGGTGTGAGACCTCGAAGCCTGATCTTGAACAGGCCCGAAAGTTCGCGGAGGGCGTGCACAAGGCGCATCCCGGCAAACTGCTGGCCTACAACTGTTCGCCATCGTTCAACTGGAAGAAGAACCTCGACGACGCCACCATTGCCAAGTTCCAGCGCGAATTGGGCGCCATGGGCTACAAGTTCCAGTTCATCACGCTGGCCGGTTTCCACCAGCTCAACTACGGTATGTTCGAACTGGCCCGCGGCTACAAGGATCGCCAGATGGCTGCCTATTCGGAGCTTCAGGAGGCAGAATTCGCGGCCGAGGCAAACGGCTACACCGCGACAAAGCACCAGCGAGAGGTGGGCACCGGCTATTTCGACGCTGTGTCCATGGCAATCAGCGGCGGCAAGTCGTCAACGACAGCCATGCATGAATCGACCGAACACGCACAGTTCAAGGACGCAGCCGAGTAAAGATCAAAGGCGGTTTGCGGAGGTCTGGGAGTGAGCCTCCGCAAATCTGGCGCAAATCAAGGCAAGGAGCCAAGACATGACCCCCAAGACACGCGTGAAGGAACGGGCGGAGGAACAGTCTTCGTCGATGAACGAGGACCAGCAGGCCGTCATCCGTATGGTGGCAAACGACCTGCATCGCCTCAACCAAGCAGTGATGAAGGCAGTGGAAGCCGGCGTCTCCGTCGAGCTGGTGCGCTCGGCGCGACATCACGGCGGCAATGGCAATTGGGGTGACCTCCTGGTTCCGGTTGTGCTGACCCAGTCGCACGCAGCCTGAACGCTCGCCGCATCAAATACACCCGCGGAGGCTGTTGTCCTTCGCGGGTTTTTGATTATTCAAGAGGATGAGATCATCGCGACAACTTGACCTCTGCACAATGTTGAGAAAATCTCTGTGCTCGATTAACTTGCGAGCTGCGGAGGAAATACCTTTCCATGCGCCTCAGGTTTGCTGAAGCCTGGCCATCGACAGGAAGTTTTGCGGCCCGCGTTGTCTTCGGCCGGAGCATTTAGTCGAAATGAGCGTAGGACTGGATACCGACAACGGACAGGTGCTGGTTGTCGGGCGTTCCCGTGTCAATCAAGTCGTTGTCTCAGAGATTGTCCACCGTTGCGGCTTGCGATCTCTTTTGGAGACCGTCGAAAGCGCTTCCGGTCATCTGAAGTTCAACCGCCCACGTCTGATCATTCTCGATGGTGGCGTCGAGAACCGTGATTGCGATGGATTGATGGACGAGATCGCGGCCTTGCAACGAACGAGCGAAGCGCGGATCCCGCATGTCATCATGCTATCCAACCGCAACGGTTCCGTCGAGTCGCTGTCGCTTCCGTCGCTGGTCAATGCCGTCGTTACCAAGCCGATAACGCCTGAACGGCTGCAGCCGATCATCGAGCGTCTCGCCAAAGGCAGGGGTTGAGCGTCAAGCGGCTGCCCTTTCCTTTCGACCCGAGCGAAGGCTATAGTTGGCCATCTGCAACCACGATGGTGATTGATGCCGCCTGCCAAGAAGGAACTGCGCCCGTCGAAACGTGGAGATCGCGTTCGCACGCCCCAATTCGTAAAGAACCTCCGAGGCGTCAAGAACTGGCGTGAAGCCGCCGACTGGCTGGAATGGCGCGGCATCGAAGACATCGAGTGCATCACGCCTGATCAGGCTGGCGTGGCGCGCGGCAAGATGATGCCATCGAACAAATTCACGTCAAACACCTCGCTTGCCCTGCCCTCCGCCCCCTTCATGATGACGATCACGGGTGCCTATCCCGAGGATGGAAATGGCTTTTCCTATCCCGAAGACGATGGCGACCTGAAGCTGGTACCCGACCTGTCCACCTTGTCAGTGGTCCCTTGGGAGTCGGATCCGACCGCGCAGGTCATCTGCGACCTGGTGCATCAGGACGGACGCTCGGTGGAATTTACCCCGCGAAACGTGCTGAAGCGTGTCGCGGCGGCTTATGACAAGCTTGGCCTGCGCCCTGTCGTGGCGCCGGAGATCGAGTTCTATCTGGTACGCAAGAATCCCGATCCCGACTATCCGCTGACACCGCCGGTTGGCCGTTCGGGACGCCCTATCGGCGGCGGTGCCGGCTATTCCATCGCCGGCGTCAACGAGTTCGACGAGCTCATCGACGACATTTACCACTTCTCCGAAACCCAGGGCCTTGAGATCGATACGCTGATCCATGAGGAGGGCGCCGGACAGCTCGAGATCAACCTGCGGCACGGCGATCCGATCGAACTGGCCGATCAGGTGTTTCTTTTCAAGCGCACGATTCGCGAGGCGGCGCTGAAACACGATACCTACGCCACCTTCATGGCCAAGCCGATCCAGAGACAACCCGGATCGGCCATGCACATCCATCAGTCGATCATCGACAAAAAGACCGGCAAGAACATCTTCTCGGACGAACAGGGCGAAGAAACGGAAGCATTCCGGCACTTTATCGGCGGCATGCAGAAGCACGTGCCAAATGCGCTCGTCATGTTCGCTCCCTATGTGAATTCCTATCGCCGGCTGACACAGGCCGCGTCCGCTCCCGTCAACACGAGATGGGGTTACGACAATCGCACCACCGCATTTCGTGTTCCACGATCGGATCCGGTGGCGCGGCGCGTCGAAAACCGCATTCCGTCATCAGACGCCAATCCCTATCTTGCGCTTGCCGGTTCGCTGGCCTGTGGCCTGATCGGACTGATCAACAGACTGCCGGCGGAAGATCCAATCGTCACGACCGCCAACGAAGACGGCATCGACCTGCCACGTGGCCTGCTTGAGGCAGTCGACCTGTTCGAGGCGGATGATGACCTGAGGGAGATGCTGGGCGGCGGCTTCGTCTCTACCTATGTCGCCATCAAACGCGCCGAATTCGAGACCTTCATGGAGGTCATCAGTCCATGGGAGCGGGAGTATCTGCTCCTGAACGTCTGAGACCCGCTTCCACGTTCATCGATCAAACAATGCATTATCAGTCACCCATCTCCCCCGGTCATTCCTGGTATGAGGCAAGCCTCGCCGAGCGGCCTCAATACCCGACGCTTGACGGAAGCCGTCAGGCGGACGTCGTCATTATCGGCGGTGGTTTCACCGGGCTGTCAGCAGCTGCACATCTTGCGGCTGCGGGCGTGGACGTGACGTTGATTGAGGCATACCGCCTTGGCGACGGTGCTTCAGGTCGAAACGGGGGCCAGTTGAATACGGGCCAGCGGGCATGGCCGGAGGAACTGGAAACCGAATACGGGTTCACCCGCGCCAAGGCACTGTTCGATTTGGCCGAGGACGCGAAGCAGCATCTGTTCGATTTCTCGGCCACTCACGACATCGATATCGACTACATGCCCGGTCAGATGTCGCTCGCACACAAGCCGCGCTATGTGAAAGACTATCGGGCGCATGCCGAAATCCTGGCGACGCGTTTCGACTATCCTCATATCAGTTTCATGGATGCCGAAGAGACGGCGAAGCGGCTGGGATCGACGCGCTACTTCGGCGGGACCCGCGACACGGGAACCGGCCACATCCATCCCATGAAGCTGGTCGTGGGAACTGCGCGCGTTGCAGCGGCAGCCGGCGCGCATCTCTTCGAGAACACGCAAGCGACAAATATCGCCAGCAATGCCGGCAAGGTCATGGTGACGACACCAAGCGGCACCATCACCGCTCAGAAATGCCTGATCGCCGTCAATGCCTATGGCGGCAACCTTGAGCCCATTAGTGCCGCGCATGTCATGCCGATCGGCTCGTTCATTGGCGCGACGGTCCCGCTCGGCAATGACAGTCCGGTGCTGCCCGGTGGCGAATCCGTCGACGACTCACGCTTTGTGGTGCGCTATTTCCGAAGATCGAAAGACGGACGCCTTCTCTTCGGCGGTCGCGAGGTCTATGCGGTCGATGACCCGAAGGACATACCCCAACAGATCCAGCGGCAAATCGCGGAGATTTTTCCAGGCCTGGGCAATGTCGAGATCACGCATGCCTGGGGAGGCTTCGTCGGCATAACGATGCCCCGCCAGCCGTTCGTACGTGAAGTCATGCCGAATGTGATTTCGGCGAGCGGATATTCCGGTCACGGCGTCATGCTGTCGAACTTCGTCGGAAAACTCTACGCGGAGACCGTCACAGGCAATACCGACCGTCTTAAACTCTTCAAGGATCTGAAGATCCCCGCGTTTCCAGGCGGGCGGCGTTTGCGCGCGCCACTCCTGTTCCTTGCGCTCAACTGGTATGCATTACGCGATCGAATCTGAAGCCCGCCCGCGACATCCGATCAGATACAACGTCCTCCATCAACCTCCAGCGCCACGCCTGTGATGAACTCGGCTTCGTCCGAAACCAGCCACAGCGCGGCGTTTGCAACATCGAGCGGGGTCGAAAGGCGACCGAGCGGAATTGAGGCCCTGAACTTGGCGCGAAGTTCCGGCGTATCCTCGCCCATGAACTGCGCCAGCATTCCGGTTTCGCCCGCGACGGGGCAAAGGCAGTTCACGCGGATATTCTTGGGCGCAAGCTCGATGGCCATTGATTTGGTCGCAGCGATCGCCCAGCCTTTTGACGCGTTGTACCATGTCAGGCCAGGGCGCGGGCGCAGTCCTGCGGTTGACGCGGTGGTAAGGATCGAGCCCCCGCCCTGCTTTTCCATGATTGGCACGACGGCGAGGGCGGCGTGGTAAATGGCTTTCATGTTGACGGCGTAGATGAGGTCGAACACATCCTCCGAAACGCCGAGCATATCGCCATTTCGGTGCGTGTAGCCGGCATTGTTGACCATGATGTCGATACGGCCGAAGGCTGACATCGCGACATCGACCATCTCGTTGAACTCGGACTTCTGCGAAACGTCGGTGGTGACGGCCACCGCATTTGCCCCAATTTCGGATGCAACCTCTTCGGCGCGACGCGCATTGAGATCGCAGACAACGACTTTGGCGCCCTCCTCCGCGAAGCGCCGCACCATGCCTTCACCGAAGCCGGATGCACCTCCCGTTACGATAGCGACCTTGTCCTTGAGCCTGCTCATTCACGTTTCTCCTCCGAAATGGCCGATGCAAGTCGCCACAAATTCTTCTTGTGCCGCGTTGCCGGGGCATTATGGTGCGCCGCAAAATTCAATCGGCCGTAGATGATTGCAGAAAGCGGCCAGCGCAAAACCTGTCAAGGCACAGGATGCGACACCTTGGCGCTGGCACGCGTTGCCACTGGCAATTTTAAATCGATTAGATTAGTTTTATCACATCACAGCAAAGCTGGGAGACTGGGACAACGATGACAAGCCAGACAATACCCGTTGATCCATTTGATTTCATCGTTTTCGGCGGCACGGGCGACCTGGCCGAGCGGAAGCTCCTGCCTGCCCTCTATCACCGTCAGGTGGCCGGCCAATTCTCCGAGCCCACACAGATTATCGGTGCATCCCGCAGCAAACTGTCCGACGCGCAGTTCCGAACCTTCGCGCACAAGGCTCTGAAAGATTTCGTCCATGAGGACGAGCTTGAGAAGAAGCAGGTCGACACGTTTTTGGCCCGCCTGAGCTACATCACTGTGGACGCGGTCAGTGGCGACGGCTTCGACGCGCTGAAGAAGAAGCTTGGCGATAGCAAATGCATACGCGTCTTCTACATGGCGGTTGCGCCACAGCTTTTCGGCGACATCTCCCAGCACCTGCGCCAGCACAAGCTCGTAACTGAGAATTCCCGCATCGTGGTCGAAAAGCCGATCGGGCGCGATCTCGCCTCGGCAACGGGCCTGAACGATGTGATCGGCCAGAATTTCGCGGAACAGCAGATTTTCCGCATCGATCATTATCTCGGCAAGGAGACCGTGCAGAACCTGATGGCTCTGCGTTTCGGCAATGCACTGTACGAGCCATTGTGGAACTCTGCGCTGATCGATCACGTGCAGATCACCGTGGCTGAAACCGTCGGCCTCGAGGACCGGGTCGCATATTATGACAAGGCAGGCGCTTTGCGCGACATGGTCCAGAACCATATGCTGCAGCTTCTCTGCCTCGTGGCGATGGAGCCGCCGTCATCCATGGATGCGGACGCGGTTCGCGACGAAAAGCTGAAGGTCCTGAACTCGCTGAAGCGCATAAATGGGGCGGAGGCCCCCAAGGCGACGGTCCGGGGGCAATACAAGGCAGGCGCTTCGGCCACCGGTGCGGTGAAGGGCTATCTCGACGAACTGGGCAACAAGGAGAGCCGGACAGAGACCTTTGTCGCAATCAAGGCTGAGGTCGAGAACTGGCGCTGGGCAGGCGTGCCCTTCTACCTTCGCACCGGCAAGCGGCTTTCATCGCGTGTGTCGGAAATCGTCATTCAGTTCAAGCAGATACCCCACAATATTTTCGGAGAAGGGGCAGGCAATATAAAAGCCAATCAGTTGGTCATCCGGCTGCAACCCGACGAGGGCGTTAAGCAGTTCATCATGATCAAGGACCCTGGTCCGGGTGGGATGCGGTTGCGACCGATATCGCTGGATGTGAGCTTTGCCGATGCGTTTGTCGGGCGAAATCCCGACGCCTACGAGCGCCTGATCATGGATGTGGTGCGCGGCAACCAGACGCTGTTCATGCGCCGTGATGAGGTGGAGGCCGCGTGGAAATGGATCGATCCGATCCTCGAGGCCTGGGAGGAGAACCGACAAGATGCCCAGGGCTACACCGCTGGCACATGGGGGCCCTCCTCCGCGATCGCACTCATCGAGCGTGACGGCCGCACCTGGCACGAGAGCGAGTGAGCGGAAAGGTGACGCTTGAATGGCACGAGGCGACATCCTCGAACATCCTCGCGGACAATCTGGCCGACTGGGTTGCCGAACGGCTTGGCGCCGCACTGTCGGAACGTGGAACCGCGTTCCTGGCAGTTTCCGGAGGCACGACGCCAAAGCTCTTCTTTCAGGCGCTCTCGAAGCGCGATCTGGACTGGAGCAAGGTGGTTGTGACGCTGATTGACGAGCGCTTCGTAGACCACACGTCGCCGCGATCCAATCAAGGTCTCGCGCAAGCCAATCTTTTGCAGAACGAGGCCAGCGCGGCGCGATTCCTGCCGCTCTACAACGGCGCGAACGACCCGGACGAAGGCGCGCGGCTCGCCGAAGAGGCACTGGCTGGCGCACCCTGGCCACTCGACGTCGCCGTGCTTGGAATGGGAACGGATGGCCACACCGCCTCGTTGTTTCCCGATGCGCCCAATCTGGACGAACTGCTTGATCCAAATGGCCCGCGAAAGGTCGATGCGGTTCATGCAGCCAGCGCAGGCGAGCCCCGTCTCACACTGACGCTACCAGCGATCGTCTCGGCACATTCGCTGGTGCTTCACATCGAGGGCGACGCCAAGCGACAGGCATTGGAGATGGCAATGGCGGAGCGGGATGGCCGACGAAAGCCGATTGCTTCGGTCGTCGACCAAGCACGTCAGGTGGAGGTTTTTTGGACAGCTGGATAGCGGTCGGGAGGTCCGTCATCCAGGTCAGTTAGCGGGCGCGCATTTTCACAAGCGTGAGAGTGTTGCCGCAACGCAAGGAAGGTGATGGATATGAGCGCACGTGCGAAAATCGAGGCAATCACGACGCGAATTCGCGAGCGGTCACGGGTCGAACGCGAGGCGTATCTTGAGCGCATTGCCGACGCGGCAAGCAAGACCGTCAATCGCGCGGTACTCGGATGCGGAAATCTCGCGCATGGGTTTGCCGCCTGTGCGCCCGCAGAAAAGGAGATGCTGTCGGGCGAGCGTGCCGCCAACCTTGGCATCATTACCTCCTACAACGACATGTTGTCGGCGCATCAGCCATTTGAGACCTTCCCTGCCCTGATCAAGGAAGCCGCGCGCGAGGCGGGCGGCATGGCGCAGGTTGCGGGCGGGGTGCCTGCAATGTGCGATGGCGTTACCCAGGGCCAGCCAGGCATGGAGCTGTCGCTTTTCTCGCGTGACGTCATTGCCATGGCAACGGCGGTCGGGCTTTCGCACAACATGTTCGACGCGGCTGTCTATCTCGGCGTCTGCGACAAGATCGTGCCGGGCCTTGTGATCGGTGCCCTCACCTTCGGCCATTTGCCTGCAGTCTTCATCCCGGCAGGCCCCATGACGACCGGCCTGCCGAATGACGAGAAGGCGCGCATTCGGCAGCTCTATGCGGAAGGCAAGGTTGGCCGCAAGGAACTGCTGGAAGCGGAGTCGAAGTCCTATCACGGCCCCGGCACCTGTACGTTCTACGGAACGGCCAACTCCAACCAGATGTTGATGGAGATCATGGGTCTTCACACGCCCGGCGCGTCCTTTGTGAACCCTAACACACCGCTGCGGGACGCACTCACGCGCGAGGCGACCCGACGCGCGCTGGCCATCACCCAACTCGGCAATTCCTATACGCCGGTCGGGCGCATGATCGACGAACGTTCGGTGGTCAATGGCATCGTCGGACTGCATGCGACCGGCGGTTCGACGAACCACACGATCCACCTTATCGCCATGGCTGCGGCGGCGGGCATCGCCATCACATGGCAGGATATTTCCGATCTTTCGGACAGTGTGCCCCTGTTGGCACGCGTCTACCCGAACGGACTTGCGGACGTGAACCATTTTCACGCGGCGGGCGGCATGGGCTATCTCATACGCGAATTGCTGGACGCCGGATATCTGCACGAGGATGTTCAGACCGTATGGGGCGAAGGATTGCGTCCCTATGCGATCGAACCTGCGCTGGCACAGGATGGCACGGTGGTACGAAACCCCGCGCCGAAGATCAGCGGGGACCGGAAGGTTCTGTCCACGGCTGCAGACCCCTTCCAGGCGAGTGGCGGCCTGAAGGTCCTACGCGGCAATCTCGGACATGCCATCATCAAGGTCTCGGCGGTCAAACCCGAGCGGCGTATTATCGAGGCGCCGGCCAGGGTTTTCGACAGCCAGCAGGCGTTGCATGACGCGTTCAAGGCCGGCGAACTGGATCGCGACTTCGTGGCGATCATCCGCTTTCAGGGGCCAAAAGCCAACGGCATGCCGGAACTCCACAAGCTCACCACCGTACTGGGCGTGCTTCAGGATCGCGGATACAAGGTCGCGCTGGTCACTGACGGCCGCATGTCCGGCGCTTCCGGCAAAGTACCTGCCGCAATCCATGTGACGCCCGAAGCCATCGAAGGTGGGGCGATTTCACGCGTACGCGATGGCGATATCGTGCTGCTCGATGCCGAAACGGGAACGCTGGAGCTCCTTGTGGCTGCCGAGGAGCTTGAAAAGCGCGAATGCGACGTGCCCGATCTGTCGGCAAATCAACACGGTTTCGGGCGAGAGCTTTTTGCAGGGTTTCGTCATCTCGCAGGCCGGGCCGATCAGGGGGCGAGCGCCTTCGCGGCATAGGCTCGTAGGCGCATGCCTGACGGCTCAGAATGTCTTGGCTGGCCGACTGAGCACTGTGTAGGTGAAGGTCGCTGATGCAAGATAGAGCGCCAGGAACGCTGCATTTAGCCATACGATCAACGTGTCCGGCGACATTGACGCACGTATAAGCAGATAAAGGACGAGCGCCTTGATCCCGGCCAGCATCGCCAGACTCAGTATGCGCAGGAATGTCTGGCCGCGCGCATAGAGAAGCTCGGCCTGATACTCAATCAGATTGCGCAGACCCGGAACGAGCAGCGCCAGCCCGATCAGCGGCGCGGCCTCCGAGACATTTCGACCGAGAGCCGCTGGAAAGAAATGCAGTACCAGCGCCATCGCAAGCAACCCGCAGGTCGAAACGCTGAATATGCCTGCCTCGACCGCTATTTTACGGCGCAGCCCTCGCAGCATTTCGGGGGAACGCATCATTTTCTGAACCAGCATCATGGAGAAGGCGCGGATCGGAATCGCGGTCAGGTCGACCAGCCGCATGACGATGGCGTAGATGCCGGCGAGCGCTGGTCCGCCAAAGGCAAGGACCAACAGCTTGTCGAACTCAGACTGAAGGTAGAACAGGACCTCGCTGACCGCGACGGTCACGGAATCCCCCATGCGTCTCCAATAGAGAGCGGGACGGAGACGTATGCGCCGCCTCGGATATGAGGAAATGGCCGCAAGCAGGAATGTGACGGTGTTGGCGGCCAGATAGAAAAACGCCCAGACTGCAAGCGTGTGATCCGACCAGAGCGCGAATGCACCCGCGGCGGCCATGCGGAGCGCTGTACCCATGATGACAAGCAGCGCGCCGCGCCCGAACTTTCCCAAGCCATTGTTGACGATCACCACCGCCTCGAACGGACGCCACAGAAGCGCCTCTGCCACGATGAAAAGGGCGAAGACGGAAAGTGGGAGATCGCTGCCGAAGAACAGGTGGTAGGTCACCAGCGATGCTGCCGCGAGCACGGGCAAGGACAGCACCGACATCATGATGAAGCCACCCGTGAAAACACCTATCAGCAATGGTTTGACGCTGGCGGCTCGGTAAAGTGGGGACATGAAGCCGAAGGCAAGGATGCGCGACAGCATCACCCCTCCCGCGCTTGCGGTCGCGAACAAGCCGAAATCGGAAATCGTCAGTGAGTTTGCGAGAAGGATAAAATAGGCAAGGGAGAAAACGAGGCGACCCGCTGACCCACTGACGGCGGAAAAATAGCCCCTCAAGAGATCGCGACGATCCGACAGAAACGCGCGCATACCGCTCATCTTGCTTGCTAAGACCGTGTCCGCGACGTTCGTCATCTTCGAGAAGCTGGGTACACGGGAAAACTTAACGCAGCGTGTGCGCGGAGCGCGTGACATCGAGAAATTAACGTTTTGTTTCCCATGACGGTTTAGCTTGCCTTAACAACTGAGCTACCCAGTCCCGCATCCTATCGGAGCCATTGGCGTCCCACATGTTCGAACGCGAGAAAAATGGCTCGTCAAAAGAGCCTCGGTCGCTGCTGTCGCTGGATACGGGACCGGATAGCCCGGCTCAAGACAACAGCGCCGCGCAGGCTTCTTCGCCACATCTTGGAAATGCACAGAACCGTCACCGCATCGCACGCGCCAAACGCGAAGCGCGTGGCAATGCGATATTTGACGCTGCCGAGAACCGGACTGCTCGCGAAACACCCGACCCTCATGAACCAGCGCTTCCAGGAGATGCCGCGGACATTAAGAGGGATGATGGCGCGCATCGGCACGAAGTCACCACAGGTGCATTGCCCGTCGAGCGTCCAACCGAAGCGGCGAGCGATGAGGCCGCCTTTGCTGCGCCCGCAGCGCCCTCTGCCGATCCACGCATCGAAGGCGAGACGCGTGTCGTTGATGATCGGCGCTATGACCACAGAGAATCCGACGACCAGATCTGGACACCGCTGATCGACCCTCTGCGGGTAATCGGCCGGGTCGCCGACTCCAAGCTTCTCATCGTTTCAATGACGCTGCTTGGCGCAGCCATCGGCGTCGGCATCGCGCTTTCCACACCAAAGAAGTTTGAAGCCTATACCGAATTGCTCGTCGATCCGCGCGATCTCAAGCTCTCCGACCGCGACCTGACGCAACAGGGGCTGCCCTCGGACGCGACACTGGCAATCGTGGAAAACCAGACACGGGTGCTGACTTCCGGCACTGTCCTTACAAAGGTCGTCGAGGATCTCAACCTTACATCCGACCCGGAATTCAACGGGCAACTAAAGACGTTCGGCCTGAGTGCACTCATCGGCGAACTCAGGGGACTCATCTCGCGTCGCGACGCCACGCCCCAGAACGCGGACTACCAGCGCACCGTGGCGATCGAAAATCTCGCACGTGCGCTAACGGTCGAACGCAGCGGCAAGACCTTCATCATCACCGTCGGCGCGAAGACCGAAAGCCCGGAAAAATCGGCGCTGATCGCCAATACGATGGCAACCGTCTTTCTGCAGACTTACGGTCAGATTCAGTCCCAGACAGCTGGCCGCGCGACTGATGAACTCACGGCAAGGCTCGACGAGTTGCGCAAGAGCGTCGAGGCGGCCGAGCGGAAGGTCGCAACCTTCAAGGCAGAAAATGACATCGTCGACCCGCAAGGGCGGCTCATCACCGATGACGAGATCATCAAGCTCAACGACCAGCTTTCCGTTGCCCGCGCGCGCACGCTGGAGCTCAATGCACGCGCGGCTTCCGTCAGGGGGCTGGACATCAATGATGTGCTTTCAGGAGCCATTCCAGAGAGCATCGGGTCCAACATCATCACCGAGCTGCGCTCGCAATATGCCGCGCTGAGCAGCGAAGCCGAGCGCCTCGCCGTGCGGCTTGGGCCACGCCATCCAGAACTGCAGGCCGTCAATGCTCAGCTCGCCGGCGCGCGCGCACAGATCTCCAATGAGTTGCGCCGCATCACGTCGTCCATGCAGGTCGAGCTGAAACGCGCCGTGGAACTTGAGCAGGATCTGGCGCGTCGACTGGCGCAATTGAAGGTCCGGCAGGGCGATCTGAGCGGAGGGTTGGTCCAGTTGCGCGAGCTCGAGCGCGAGGCCTCGACCAAGCGCGCCGTGTATGAGTCCTATCTGCTGCGCGCTCGGGAGACCGGCGAGCAGCGCGACATCAACACAGCGAATATGAGCGTGATCTCGACGGCCTATCCGCCGCTTGATCCCACCGGCCCGTCCCGATCGATGATCGCACTGACCGGCGCATTTCTGGGCTTTGCGTCAGGAGTCGGACTTGCAATGTTGCGCGGCGCGTATGAGAGCCTGCGCGACCGTCGGCGCATCGGCCAAAGAGTGCCGTCACGCCCTGTTCCTCCTTCATTTCCCGATGGCGGTGCCACGCCGTCGCCGTCAGGCAGGCGAAGCCGTTCCGGGAGTTCCAAACCATCCGTTGCGGACAGCCAGACACGCTCGGACACTCCACATGCTCCTGGGGCGAAGGCCATTGGCGGCAATCGCGCAGATGGACAGAGCGGCGTCATGTCGGCGGCGTATGTGTTGACCGAACGGGCAACCCAAAGCCTGGGATATTCCAAGCCGCCGAAACCGGGCGCATTTGCACACTCCTTGAAGGCCCATGTCGCGCAGGCCTCCTATACGGTAGGTGATGAGTCAGCCGAAATCGAGCTTCTGCGCGACGACTCCACTGCGCCAAAGCCTCATTCCCGCCTCACCGCTGACAATGACGATTGGACCAATGCGCAGGTCCAGGCCGAACCCATTTCGTCGCAGGCAATCGAGGACATTCGAGCCAGCATCGCAGACTTCAGAGCAGCGATGCGAGAATTCGCCGACAATCGGCAGGCAAGACGCTACATTTAGTCCCGCATGCGGCCTTGAGTTTCGTTCGCTTGCGGGTTTGCGTCAAAATACGGCGCTTCGGTGCGCTTGCATCGTGATGGTTTGATCAATATGCCCACCGTGAGATCAATCCGCGAGGGTAGAGCATGGCTGATATCATCGACGGCAAAAGCATCGCGGCCGCGGTGGTGCAGACCGTCAAGGCCAGGACGGCAGAGCTGTTGTCGTCAGGACATCGCGCGCCGGGCCTGGCGGTTGTGATCGTCGGCGAAGACCCCGCAAGTCAGGTATATGTCGCTTCGAAGTCGAAGAAGGCGAAGGAATGCGGCTTTCATTCTGTTCAACACACGCTTGCCGCCGATACGTCCGAAGAGTTTCTGCTCAAACTGATCCACGACCTCAACCAGGACGACGCGATCAACGGCATTCTGGTTCAGTTGCCGCTGCCAGCGCATTTGGATGCAGGCAAGGTCATTCAGGCAATCGCGCCAGAGAAGGACGTCGATGGGTTCAATTTCATCAATGTCGGAAAGCTGGTGGCCGGCGAGACCGAGACAGCTTTCGTACCCTGCACTCCAGCCGGAGCAATGCTGCTGATCGAGCGTGTGCGTGGCAAGGATCTGTCGGGGCTGTCTGCGGTGGTCGTTGGACGATCCAATATTGTCGGCAAACCGATGGCGAGCCTGCTACTCGCGGCCAATTGTACCGTCACGATGGCCCATAGCCGCACCAAGGACCTTCCGAACGTTTGCCGCGGCGCCGACATCCTTGTTGCCGCGGTCGGGCGCCCCGAAATGATCAAGGGTGATTGGGTCAAGCCCGGCGCCACGTTAATCGATGTCGGCATAAACCGGGCTCCGGGCTTGCCGGGAGCCGAGCGCCCCACCAGACTGGTCGGTGATATCGATTTTAGCAGCGCCTCCGAGCACGCGGGCGCGATCACCCCGGTACCTGGCGGTGTCGGCCCGATGACCATTGCGATGCTCATGGCAAACACGCTCGCGTCCGCTGCATTGGCGGCAGGTCTCGAACGTCCGATCTTCTGAGGCAGTAAACATGGCTGAGCGGGTAGGCCTCGGCCGGTTCGAGGCTCCCACAGAAACAAAGTCCATATCGGAGCCGCAACAGGCAGGCCGCCAGTTCGCGTTTCTTCTGGTCGACAAGTTTTCGATGTTCTCGCTGGCGGCAGCGATCGACACCGTACGCTCTGCAAACCGTCTTCTGGGCCGCGATTTCTATTCCTGGACCACGATCTCGCCAGATGGTGACGCCGCAGTGGCCTCCAATGGCTTGCCGCTGAAGGTCGATCGCAGCATCGCTGATCTACCAACGGCTGACATCCTTTTCGTATGCGTGGGACTTTCTCTCGATTTTCCGGGCAAGACCAAAGTTGTGGGCGCCTTGCGCAGCTGGGGCCGGCGTGGAGGTGCGCTTGGCGCGCTCTCGGTCGGGGCGCACCTTCTTGCGGAGGCAGGTCAGCTCGAAGGACACCGGTGTACGATTCACTGGGAAAACCGGGCCGGCTTCATCGAGCGCTTCCCAAACATTGAATGCACCGGCAACGTCTTCGAGATCGACCGAAAGCGCTACACCTGTGCCGGCGGCACGACCTCGATCGATCTGATGCTGGAGATCGTCCGCTCGGATTTCGGTTCGAGCCTCGCCAACGGAGTTGCCAACCAATTCCAGCACGAGCGCATCCGCTCGGCGGGCGACCGCCAGCGGGTCGGACCCGAACGCGACCTGACGGGTAAATCGGAGAAGCTGCGCAAGATTGTCGAACTCATGGCCGACAACCTGGACGAGCCCTACTCGGCGGTAGAACTGGCAAAGTCGGCGAAACTGTCGGTTCGTCAGGTCGAGCGGCTGTTCCTGAGGCATCTCAATATGACACCGGGCCGCTATTACATGCGGCTACGACTCGAGCGCGCGCGGGAATTGCTGCGGCAGACCAATATGCCGATCCTCGACATCGCGATCGCGACAGGTTTTACCTCGCACTCCTATTTCGCGCAGAGTTACCGTTTGCAGTTCGGCCGACCGCCCAGCGAAGAGCGCCGAACGACGTATTGAGTTCAGGCATCCTCGAGCACCAGACGACGAATGCGAGAGACATCCGTGCCGATCGCAGACTGCATCCCGACCGCAACCTGCTCAGGCTCCATTTCATCAACGAATGTGCGGAACTCCCCGTCGCTCATCGGCTTGCCCTCCCAATGAACGTGGCACAATTCCGTCGCCGAGTGAAAATGCCCCGCGCCACCGGCAATCTCGTCAACGAACCGTCCGTAGAGCATGCATTCGGAGAATTTCCTGCGGCGGGCGACCGCAGCGACCCAGTTCATGCCTTGCACGTTTTCGATGTGCTGGCACATGGCCACAATGGAACTGCGTCTCCAGGCGATCACGGTGGAGATGTAGTCATTTAGAGACATTTTGGGTGACTCAATACCAAGCACCTCGCCCGCGTTGCGGGACCAGATATACTGGTCGGAGATTTGCGGGCGCTCGAGCGCGTTGTCATGGCGAAGAAGCTTGACCTTGTCGTCGTTCCAGAAGAGGCCGCAATCAAGGGGTTTGACGAAGACCACATCCGAATCGCAGAAGATAAGAGCTTCCTCGTCAATATGGCCGGCAATGGCGATGCGGCGCAATTGCTGGACGTGCCAGCCGCGCAGCGGCATCGTTTTGAGACTGAGCCAGATGCGGCGGCCGGGGCTCAACGGATCGTTGAAGGGACGCAGCCAGGACGGCAGAATATCGCGCTCATCCACGACGATGCGATGGGCGCCCTCCAGCGCTCGAAACTGAGCGACGTCGCGACCTTCAACGAGCAGATAGTGACGCTTGAAGCTGCTGACATGCAGATCGATCGTTTCGCACAGAAGCCGGCAACGCTCGAAATCAGGTGCGTAGCTCGCCGTGACAATGGCGTTCGAATGCTCGCTCATGCGGAACTCCCGGTTCCGCCCATCTTCTGACGCATCACCCGCCCGAGAAAGGCGGGATTGCCCAGCACGTATCGACGCCATAGCCGTCCGGGCTCATTGGCCATGCGGAAAAGCCATTCCATCCTCAACCTGCGCACCCATAGCGGCGCGCGTGGCACCGCGTCCGACAGAAAGTCGAGTAAGGCACCGACCGCGAAGGGCATGGTTGCATGTTCTGCCGTGATCACCCTTGAGATGAAAAGCTCCTGCTTCGGTACGCCGAGAGCGACGAGCAATATGTCAGGCCTGTACTGAGCGAGCTGCGAGAGTATCGCAGGTTCATCGGCCGTGGAGAAAAAGCCGTCTGAGACGACGCGAAACGAGTGTTGTGGGGCCATCTTCGCCAACGCGGCGGCAGCGCGATCAGCATTCTGACGCGTCGCGCCGATAAGGCCGATTTTGAGAGGGTCGCGAGTCGCCATGATCAATCGGGGAACAAGGTCCGTTCCGTTGAGATTCGCAGTAAACGGCTTCGCGTAAAGTATCTTGGCGGCGATATCGACGCCAATCCCATCGGGAAAAACAAGAAATTCCTTCAACGCCGCCCGCAGCTTTTCGTCGGTGCAGGCAATATTGGCAATGTGGGCATTGAGAAAGCCGACCCGGGTGAAGCGTTTCGCGCGGAGCCGATCTTGCAGCAAGGCAATCGCCTCATCCCAGCCGAGTTCTGCAACCTCAACCCCCAGGATCGACCTGAAAGAAACAGGTTCGAGTGCTTTTGCAGCAACCCGGATCGTCATGCGACACGCTCCAGCCGCGTGCCATCCATTGCCTCCAGCCCCTGCCTGACGCGAGCATCGAGAAGCCGCTTCTGCCGCGCATAGAATGCGCGCCCATCAACCAGTTGCGGGGATTTCGCTGTCGCGACCATCGCGCTGGCAAATTCTCGCGGATCGTCGGTGACGTGACAATTGGGCGGAAGATAATCCACACCACGTAGCGAGTGACGCGTTGCCACCGAGGGCAATCCCAGTTCGAACGTCTCGATTGTCTTAAGCTGAACCCCGCTTCCCGACGTGCTTATCAGCGGGATCATGGCGGCTCCGCGGACAAACTCCACGGCGTCGGGAACGCGGCCCACAAACTGGATGTTGGGTCGATCCACGGAGACATCGTCGGGCACGCTGCCGGCAATTCGCACCGAAAAATCGGCAGGCAGGAACGGAACGACCTTTTCCAGGAACCAATCGAGGCCGATGCGATTTGGCTGCCACGTCCATGTCCCGATCAATGCCGCGTCGTAGAGCACGGGACGGGGTTCTGGTGCGTCGGGCGCCCTGCGGGCAACGAGCGGGAGCGTGACGGACCGATCATCTTCAACGCCGAGTGCGACCCTGTCTTCCTCCGACAATGTGAAAACGAACCGGGCCGATGAACACAGGCGTTGCTCCAGCTTTTCCAGCAAGGCCGCCTCTCGCAGAAAAAGGAGGCGTTGTACGAAGCTCCGGGACGCGGCGGCATTCTCTCGCGCGGTCACGTGCTCGACATTCTGCGCGAGGAACATGGTCGGCTTATTGCGGAAACAGTCCTCAAAGGCGCCTGCAAGTTGCACTGAGTTCAATACATATCCATCATAGGGTTCCAGTCCCGCCAGCGTCTCGCGAAGCGACTTCGGCGTCATCTCGCGCAGCTTTGCGGATGCGAAGGTCAGATTGGAACGCACCGCCTTTGCAAGCCATCGCAGCTTCGTCCCAAGTGATGCGGTGGCCGTCTTGACGTCAACCGCTCCGAGCACGACCGTGCGATCGGGATCTTCGGGCGTGCTGTCGGGCCAGCGAAAACCGACCACAACGACTTCGACGCCCGCACGCCGCAACGAATCCAGGATCGCCGCCGTTGCGATCTCGTTGCCGGATGTCTGGCGCCCATCAGGTATAATCGATGTTGCGAGGACGAGTTTCATATTCTGCCCGTGTTTTCGCCCACATAGCAAAGCCGAGTGAACCGC
Organism: Rhizobiaceae bacterium; assembly: GCA_023953905.1. Taxonomy (GTDB): domain Bacteria; phylum Pseudomonadota; class Alphaproteobacteria; order Rhizobiales; family Rhizobiaceae; genus Arvimicrobium. Next base: position 82,378 of record JAMLJA010000004.1, read on the forward strand.
TGCTTAAGGCGGCATGGATATGCCCCACTGCCGACGCCCGATTTCGTGCGCGAGGTTTAACGAATCCTTATGCGCGGAGGGGCTACAAGGCAGGGCCTCGAACCCTTTGGATCCATGCCTCAACGCACGTCTACGATCTCGGTCCACTCAAGAACGCCGGCGCTGAATGCCGATGCGGTGGAAGCTGTCGTGACGCTGCCGACCTTCAAGCGTCCACAGCAGGTGCTTGAAACGCTGGCCTCGCTCAAGGCGCAACAGACTGACCGGCGCTTTGCGATCATCGTCATGGAAAACGAAGCCGAGGAACGCGCGGGCGCACAGGCCGCCGCTCCCCTCTTCGAAAGCGGCGAGCTTTCCGGCATGGTGATCATCGCGCATGATCGCGGCAATTGCAGCGCCTACAATGCTGGGTGGGAAACCGCGCTCAAAGAATTCCCCGCTTTTCGGCGCCTTCTCGTGATCGACGACGACGAGGTCGCCGACCCGCTATGGCTGGAGCGGATGTGTTCCACCGCCGAGAAACTCGACGTCGATATTGTCGGCGGTCCTCAGGTCCCCGTCTTTGCCAATGAGCAACAGGCCCGGCTTTCGAGCCATCCTGTCTTCGCGCCGCCCTACACGGCGACAGGACCGGTTCCGGCGCTCTATTCCTCCGGCAATCTGCTCGTCAGCAGGCCGGTGCTGGAACGTATGGGGCCGCCTTTTCTCGATCTGCGCTTCAACTTCATGGGCGGGGGCGATTCCGACTTTCTGAGCCGATCGGCGCAGGCCGGTTTCAAGCTCGGATGGTGCGCGGAGGCAATCGTGCGCGAGGCGGTGCCGTCGCGTCGGACCGAGGCCGACTGGATCAGGGCCCGCAGCCTGCGCAACGGTGTGATTTCGACGCTCGTGGAAAAGAAGAAGCGCTCGGGCACACCTCTGGCCAATATCAAGGTCTTCGCCAAGAGCCTCGCTCTACTTGCAGCGTCGCCGTTCCGGGCGATCCTGCGACTTGTCGAGAGCTCCTCTCCGCAAATCGCAGTCTATCCGATCTATGTCGCCCTCGGACGCGTAATGGCGGAATTCGGCTATGCCAACGAACAATACCGCCAGCCTGAAAAGAACTGAACCGGCCTGGCTGGCGCGCGTTGTCGGGTCCACCCATGCCCCGACGGCCATCGCCGCCATCCTGCTGACGATCGTCTTCATCTCCTTTCGTCCGTTTCAGCCGCAAGGCGCAGGGCTCGATCCAGATGCGGGCGGCGACATCGTCAACCAGCTCGGGTTCAGCATGGTCGGCGGACTGGCCCTGTTCAGTCTGGTCACCTATGCCAATCCGCGTGTGGTCTCGATCTTCTTCAGCCCCTGGTGGCTGGCGATGCTCGGCTGCTTCGCATTTTCGATTACGCACGCACTCGACCCGTCGGCCACCGCGCGCGCCGGGCTTTTCACCCTTATCGGGCTCGTGACGGTCGTCGCCATTCTCTCCCTGCCGCGCGACGCTGATGCCTTTTCCACCGTGCTCGGCGTCTCGGGCGCCGCCGTCGTCGGCCTGAGCTATATCGGGCTCGTGCTGCTTCCAGGGGCCGCCATGCACAACGCCGCCGAAGTCGAATCGGAATTCGCCGGGCTTTGGCGCGGCGTCTTTGCCCACAAGAACATCGCCGGACCTGTCATGGCGGGGTTCAGCTTCGTGGGTATCTATCTTTTTCGGCGCGGCTGGAAGCTGCGTGGACTGGCGCTGCTGGCCGCGGCGATGTTCTTCATGGCCAACACGGGTTCAAAGACGACGGCCGGCCTCGTCCCGCTTTCGATTCTCATCGTGATGGTTCCGGGCCTTTTGGGAATGCGCGGACTGACAGTGTTTCTCGTTGCCGCCATCATGATCGGTACGGCGCTTGCGACCGTGGGAATGGTCTTCATCGAGCCTGTCAAACACCTGATGCTGTCGCTTTTCCCTGACCTCACCTATACCGGCCGCACGTCGATCTGGGAATTCGCCGGAGAGATGATCGCCCGTCGACCCTGGACGGGCTACGGCTTCGACAGTTTCTGGGGCAAGATCTCGCTGGCCACGACCGATCACCCCATCGACCGCGCATGGGATGTGCGCAGGTCCGTGCACGGCCATGACGGCTATATCGACATCGCCCTTTCGATGGGACTGCCTGCGCTCGGCGTCGCGATCATCACGTTTCTCATTGTGCCGATGCGTGACTATCTGCGCATTCCACTGAAAAAGGAAAACGTTCTGCTCGGCGACTTTTTCATGATGACGTTCATGTTCACCGCGCTGAACGCATTTCTGGAGAGCTTTTTCTTCCGACGTGTCGATCCAGTCTGGCTGTTCTTCGTGATCAGTGTCCTTGGCCTGCGTATGGTCGCCCGACGCATCATTCCAGCGCACCCCGCCTGACATCGTTGCCGCTTGCACCTTGCCTGCGACCGCACTAATCGAGGGCAACAGGAGTGGAAACATGGCGATCAAGGTTGTTCTGGTTGGATGCGGCAACATGGGCTACGCCATGCTTGCCGGCTGGCTCAAGTCAGGCCATCTCAAGCCGGCCGACGTTCTCGTCATTGAGCCGGCTGACGCGCTCAGGGAACGAGCCGCGATGCTCGGCGTCAGCACAGGAACCAGCGCCGATACAATTCCCTCACAGACTTCCCCGCAACTGATCGTCCTTGCCGTGAAGCCCCAGGTCATCCGCACCGTGGCCACCGGCTACAAGCGGTTTGCAGATGGTGCGACGATCTTCCTCAGCGTCGCGGCCGGCACGTCCACGGCAGCTCTGTCGCAGATACTGGGCGATACCACGCCGATAGCGCGATGCATGCCCAACACGCCCGCCGCAATCGGCAAGGGCATGATGGTGGTCTACGCGAATGCGCATGTGCCCGAGGCGGGTTTCGACTTCGTCAAAACGCTGCTGGCAACAAGCGGCGCGGTCGCGGAGATTGACGACGAAGGTCTGATGGATGCCGTCACGGCGGTGTCGGGTTCCGGCCCTGCCTATGTGTTTCATTTCATCGAGTGCCTGACCGACGCCGGCGTATCAGCAGGCCTCCCGCTCGAAACGTCGAAGCTGCTTGCAATGCAGACCGTTTTTGGCGCGGCCTCACTTGCGGCCGAGAGCAGCGAAGAGCCGGGGAGATTGCGCGAGCAGGTCACCAGTCCGAACGGCACGACCGACGCCGCACTGAATGTCCTCATGGGCGACGAGCGCTTGAAGAAGCTGATTGGCGAGGCGGTGGAAGCAGCGCGCCTTCGCTCGGAGGAACTCGGCCGCGACTGACCAGCCATCTGGCCGGCAATCGACCGCTCCAAGGAATGTTCAGGTGGATGGCGAAATCGCAGCGTTGTGGCCTGCGGTATTGACACCCTCGGCAGTTGGTCTTGCCCGATCCTGATCGCCAAGCCTCGCGACCCATGCCTTCGCGAGGCGCTGAAACGGGCGTTCCACAATGACATTGCCGATCCAGGCAACGATCACAACCGCAACGATCATCGCCAGCATCATGGCGGTGCCGAACACAGGCCCGTTCATTCCAAACCCATAGAATTGCTGGCCGACCATTTCGAAAGGCCCGACAATGTCCAGGCCCGTGACCTTCTCAGCCAGCGTCGCGACATTGATCATGCGCGATTGGACGAAGATGTGCACCATGTACACGCCATAGGAGAGCGCACCGAGCCACAGAAGCGGTCGCATGCGCAGCAGCCGGCTGACAAGGCCGCCCTCATGCATGAACACCACGAGCGCCAGTCCAAACACGAAAGGTGCGGCAAAGCTCCAAGAATTGTGCGCGGCGAAGCTGACGAAAGCGCCCACCGCGACGATCATCGCTATCTCGGCCAAGGTCCACACGATCACTGCCTGCCCGGCTGCAGCACGCGATGCCGCAATGCGGCCCCGCACAAGACCGTAAATCAAAGCCCCAAGCGAAAACCCGTAGATGCAGCGCACCAGGCCATATGCGAAGGTGGTATCCATGTATTCGCTGGTCGTGCCGAGCGTCAAAACGATCGGGCCGACCAACACCGCCGACACCAGAGCGATCCAGACGCGATCGCGCAGGATCATCACGACGGCACCGAACAGCACATAGGTCCAGAATTCGCTCGAGATGCTCCAGCTTGGCCCGTTCCAGACGAGTTGGTCCTCGATGCCCACACCATTCAGAAGCAACAATGACGAGACAAGCCCACCCAGATCGTTGCCATCCGTGAAGGGAAGCGCGCCATCGCCTTGCAAGGCAGGTACCGCCCAGCGCAAAGCCTCGAACCCGACAAACAGCAGCAAGACGGCCACGTGGAGCGGATAGATGCGACCGAGCCGGAGAGCCATGAAACGCACATAGCTCGCGCCATCCACAATCTTGTCGCCATAGCCATGAGCAATCACGGCACCCGACAGGACGAAGAAATAGTCGACGAAAAGATAGCCGCCGCGCACGACCGACGTTTCGGAAAGCCAGCCCGATGCGGGAAAATGCATCATGGCGACGATCACCGCGCAGATGCCTCGCCAGGAGTCGAGAGTTTCGAATCGCAACTTGGCCCGAACAGCCGGCTGCTTCGAAATGGAACGCATTCCCGTATCAAAATGGGTCACTTGCCCACCTTCCTCGTCAGTTTCTGCCGCTCACCGCCTGAGCACAACCGCACGATGGTGAAGCAAGCATGATACGTGCCGGAGGAAAACGAAATGCGAAGAAACGCTGTGCTCGGCGTCACGCAGTTTCGAGCATCTGTTCCTGAAGACGCCTAAGGCGGTAAAGGTTGGTCGACGTGTCCGGCACGGCGTTGCGCGTTGTGAGCAACTCGCCTTTTCTGACCGGCGCGAGAACCTTTCCGCCCTCAAGCAGCCCGACGGGCACGGCACCGGCCGCCCTCGCCTCTTCCACTGTCATGGTCCAGGAGCGGTAGCAGGTTTCACCAATGGCATCGAAGGTTTCCCCCGCCGACAGGTCGCGTTTGGCAAGCGCGCACACTTCGGCCACCGGGGTCGGCAACGGAACCATATCCGGCCTGCCATAGAGCATGATGCGGGCTGCCGTCAGCGGCACTTCGAGCGACGTCAGGTGATAGGGTCTGTGGAAGGTGTAGTATGGCCCATGACCGACATGGAGATCGTCCATACGTTCGATCACGCGCGGATGGGTCGCCTCCACCACGACGAACACGCCAGGCGCCACGCCCTTGCCGATCGTATAGTCGACAACGCCCTTGCGGCTGAGCAAGCCGCCATCCTCGCGCGGGATCAACACTTTGGCGAGACTGTCGCGGTCGGCCTTCGGTCCGTGCATGCCCGGAACGTCAGGCACGAGGCCCGTCGCATTGGCGATCGCGCACATCTCGACCATCGTCTTCGAACCATCGACGAATTCGACCAGCATGCGCGGATTCATGTTCCGCCGTTCGGCCTCCTCGCGGTAGTCGTCCGGGACGGCATCGTGGTTCAGAGGATTGTTCTTGCCCTTGCCGGCCGACACGATCGTGTAGCCGAGTGCCGTCGCAAATTCGATCAGCTCCATGCAGGAAGATGGCTCGTCTCCCGCACCAACCGAATAGATGACGCCGAGCCGGTCCGCCTGCCGCTTGAGGTAAGGGCCGATGGTGACGTCGGCCTCCACGTTCATCATGACGATATGCTTGCCATGCTCCATCGCCATCAGATCGAAGTCGGCCGCGACACCTGGCTTGCCGGTCGCGTCGATGACGACATCGACAAGCGGGTTTGTGACCAACAGTTCGTTGGAGGTGATGGCGATCCTGCCCGCCTCGATCGCGGCTGACAGCTTCGATTCCGTTGCGGCCTCGACCGCCGCGCTATCATCACCATAGGCCATGCGCACCGCATTGCGTGCCGTATGCGGGCGCCGCGTGGACATGGCCACCAGTTCCACACCCTTCATCAGCATGCACTGGGTAACAAGGTCGGTGCCCATTTCGCCCGAGCCGATCACGCCGATGCGCACCGGCTTTCCTTCATCGGCACGTCGCGCGAGATCACGCGCCAGGCCGGTCAGCGCGACATTTGTCATGAGGTCTCAATCCGATCTTCGTTGAGGGCGGGAATAGCGGAACATGACGTGGCATTGCAACGGAACGTTGGCTCTCGCGGAAACAATACCCCTGTCTTGGAAGAGAAATCTGGTGAGGATCGAGGTCTGCAAGGCGATTTGACGGCACCGCGCCGCCTTGCACGCTTTGGGCGCAGGAAAGGTCATTTAATCGCCATCGCATGTTGACATAAAGATGTCCTTATGTGACTTGACGCGGATGCCGCATCGAGAACAGAGAGCGTCGCAATGTCCATAGCCGATGAACTGTTCGGCCCGGTCGACGCCGCGCCGAACGGAACCGAAATCCTCGCCGCCCTACAAAACGCAGCGCGCGAGCGCATCCTTGTGCTCGACGGCGCGATGGGCACACAGATCCAGGGCCTGGGCTTTCAGGAAGATCATTTTCGCGGCGAGCGTTTTGCCGGCTGCAGTTGCCACCAGCAGGGCAATAACGATCTTCTCATTCTTACCCAGCCGCAGGCCATCGAGGACATCCATTTCGCCTATGCCATGGCGGGTGCGGATATCGTCGAGACCAACACCTTCTCCTCCACCCGTATCGCGCAGGCCGATTATGGCATGGAGGACATGGTCTATGATCTCAACCGCGACGGCGCGCGCCTCGCCAAGCGCGCGATGCGCCGCGCCGAGCAGGAGGATGGCCGACGCCGTTTTGTGGCCGGTGCACTCGGACCCACGAACCGGACGGCGTCCATGTCCCCGGACGTCAACAATCCCGGCTACCGGGCTGTCACCTTCGACGATCTGCGCCTCGCCTATGGCGAACAGTTGCGCGGCCTCATCGATGGCGGCGCCGACATCGTGCTCATCGAGACGATTTTTGACACGCTCAATGCCAAGGCCGCGATCTTTGCGTGTGAAGAAATCTTCATCGAAAAGGGCATTCATCTCCCCGTGATGATTTCCGGCACGATCACGGATTTGTCGGGCCGTACACTTTCTGGGCAGACGCCAACCGCCTTCTGGCATTCGATCCGTCATGCGAAGCCGTTTTCGGTCGGCCTGAACTGCGCGCTTGGCGCAGCGGCAATGCGCCCGCATCTGGCTGAACTGTCAGGTGCCGCCGATACGTTTATCTGTGCCTATCCCAATGCCGGACTGCCCAATGCCTTCGGGCAGTATGACGAAAGCCCGGAATTCATGGCCGCACAGGTCGAAGAGTTCGCGAGCGAGGGGCTGGTCAATATCGTCGGGGGGTGTTGCGGCTCGACGCCTGAGCACATCGCCGCAATAGCCGAAGCGGTACGCGCCCATGCGCCACGCGGCGTGCCAACGCGTTCTCCTCTGATGCGTCTATCAGGACTGGAGCCGTTCACGCTCACGAAGGACATTCCTTTCGTCAATGTCGGCGAGCGCACCAATGTCACGGGTTCCGCGAAGTTTCGCAAACTGATCACGGCGGGTGACTATGCGGCCGCGCTGGACGTTGCGCGCGATCAGGTCGCCAATGGGGCCCAGATCATCGACATCAACATGGATGAGGGCCTTATCGACTCGCAAAAGGCGATGGTCGAGTATCTCAATCTGATCGCGGCAGAGCCCGACATCGCGCGCGTCCCGGTCATGATCGACTCCTCCAAATGGGACGTCATCGAAGCCGGATTGAAGTGCGTTCAGGGCAAGCCGATCGTCAATTCGATCTCCATGAAGGAGGGCGAGGACGCGTTTCTCCATCACGCCAAGCTCTGCCGCATGTATGGCGCGGCGGTCGTCGTCATGGCTTTCGACGAGGCCGGGCAGGCCGACACAAAGGCGCGGAAGGTGGAAATCTGCACGCGTGCCTACAAACTGCTGACCGAGAAGGCAGGGTTCGCACCGGAAGACATCATCTTCGATCCCAATGTGTTCGCGGTGGCGACCGGTATCGAGGAACACGACAATTACGGCGTCGACTTCATCGAGGCGACGGGGGAGATCACGTCAACCCTGCCGCATGTCCATGTCTCGGGCGGCGTTTCCAATCTTTCGTTTTCGTTCCGCGGAAACGAGCCCGTGCGCGAGGCCATGCATGCTGTGTTCCTCTACCATGCCATCCAGCGCGGCATGGATATGGGCATTGTCAATGCCGGCCAGTTGGCGGTTTACGACACCATCGAACCGGAACTTCGAGAGGCATGTGAGGACGTTGTTCTCAACCGGGTTCCAAAGGCTGGCGGAACCGCTACCGAGCGGTTGCTGGAAATCGCCGAGCGGTTCAAGGGCACCGCGGGCAAGGACGCCAAGGAGCGCGATCTCCGCTGGCGCGAATGGACCGTCGAGAAGCGTCTGGAACATGCTCTCGTCAACGGCATCACCGAATTCATCGACATCGACACCGAGGAAGCAAGGCAGAAGGCGGAACGCCCGCTGCATGTGATCGAAGGTCCGTTGATGGCTGGAATGAATGTCGTCGGGGACCTTTTCGGCGCCGGCAAGATGTTTTTGCCCCAGGTCGTGAAATCGGCTCGGGTGATGAAGCAGGCGGTCGCCCTGCTGCTGCCTTACATGGAGGCAGAGAAAGCGGCCAATGGCGGCGGCGAACGCGAAAGCGCCGGCAAGATCCTGATGGCGACCGTCAAGGGCGATGTGCATGACATCGGCAAGAACATCGTCGGCGTGGTTCTGGCCTGCAACAACTACGAGATCATCGATCTGGGCGTGATGGTGCCCGCCACCAGGATTCTGGAGACGGCGCGCGCGATGAAGGTGGACGTCATCGGACTGTCGGGGCTGATCACCCCCTCGCTGGACGAGATGGTGCACGTCGCCTCCGAAATGGAGCGCGGAGGCTTCGATATTCCACTTCTGATCGGAGGGGCGACGACGAGCCGTGTTCACACGGCGGTCAAGATCCATCCACGCTATGAACGCGGACAGACCGTCTATGTGACGGATGCCAGTCGCGCTGTGGGTGTCGTTTCCAACCTGCTTTCAGCCGATACGGAGCCCGGTTACGTCGAGACGATACGGGCGGAATACAAGAAGGTCACCGAGGCACATGAACGTTCGGAGCGCGACAAACAGCGCTTGCCGATCGCAAAGGCACGCGCCAATGCCCACCGGATCGACTGGACAGACTACGATCCGCCCAAGCCGTCATTCCTGGGCACGAGAGTATTCGGCAATTGGGACCTCGCGGAACTGGCCGGCTATATCGACTGGACGCCGTTCTTCCAGACATGGGAGATGAAGGGGCGTTACCCGAAGATACTCGATGATGAGAAACAGGGGGCTGCCGCGCGCCAGTTGTTCGACGACGCGCAGGCGATGCTGAAGAAGATCATCGACGAGAAATGGTTCGCGCCGAAAGCTGTGATCGGCTTCTGGCCCGCGAACGCGGTGGGCGACGATATCCGCCTCTTTGCTGATGCCAATCGCGAACAGGAACTCGCGACGTTCTTCACGCTCAGGCAGCAGCTTTCCAAGCGCGACGGCAAAGCGAACATGGCATTGGCCGACTTTGTGGCGCCGTTGGAAACCGGCAAGACGGATTATGTTGGCGGGTTCGTGGTGACCGCAGGCATCGAGGAAGTGGCGATCGCCGAGCGTTTCGAGCGGGCCAATGACGATTATTCGTCCATCATGGTGAAAGCGCTGTCCGATCGCTTTGCAGAGGCATTTGCGGAGCGCATGCATGAGAAGGTCCGCACCGAATTCTGGGGCTATTCCCCTGACGAACGACACGCTCCGGATGAGCTGATCGGCGAACCTTATCGCGGCATTCGCCCGGCACCCGGCTACCCGGCGCAGCCCGACCATACCGAGAAAACGACACTTTTCCGGCTCCTGGATGCCGAAAAACACTCGGGCGTGAGACTGACCGAGAGCATGGCCATGTGGCCCGGCTCTTCCGTGTCGGGAATATACCTTGCCCATCCCGAGAGCTATTATTTCGGGGTTGCGAAGGTCGAGCGTGATCAGGTCGAGGACTATGCTGCACGCAAGGGAATGGATATAGCGGAAGTCGAGCGCTGGCTCGGGCCGGTGCTCAACTACATTCCCTCGTCCTATGCAGAGGCTGCCGAATAGGCCGGGACGGGTTCTCGACAGGAATTTCGGACATCGGCGAAGCCATCTGGTGCAGCCGGGGGCATGAAATCGGCCCTTGGAAGTGCGCCCATGCCACAGACGACAATATATCGCACAGCACGGGAAATCATTGCCGACTCAACGGCTTGTTCTCATCCGCCGCGCATGGTGGAATAAGATATCGCACGCGCGCTTCGCAGCATTTGAACGAGGGGCCTCCTTCGGCTCGTCGCGCGCGGCATGTCGAACAGACAAGGTTGATTGATGTGGCATAGCGGACTTCTCGTGGTCCTGGTGGCATTGCCTTTCGCTGGCGCGGTGCTGGCGTCCTTGCTGTCGCCCAACGCCCGCAATGCAGAGGCATGGCTCGCCGGCACGGTGACTGCTGTTGCTTTGCTGATCACGGCTACCGCCTACACGTCCGTCACAGATGGCGAAGTCATCCGACACAGCGTCCAGTGGGTGCCGACACTCGGGCTTACGATCACGCTGCGAATGGATGGTTTTGCCTGGCTGTTTGCCGTGTTGATCACGGGAATCGGTCTTCTCATCGTCATATACGCGCGCTACTATATGTCCCCGCAGGATCCGATCGGCCGATTTTACGCCTATCTTCTTGCCTTCATGGGATCGATGCTGGGTCTCGTTCTTTCGGGCAACCTGATCCTTCTTGCGATCTTCTGGGAACTGACGAGCATCTTCTCGTTCCTGCTGATCGGATACTGGCATCACAATCAATCCGCACGCGACGGCGCACGCATGGCACTCACGATTACCGGCGCAGGCGGTCTGTGCCTGCTTGTGGGAATGGTGATGCTGGGCCAGATGGCAGGGAGCTACGACCTCGACAAGGTGCTTGCCGCTGGCGACGTGATTCGGTCGCATCATCTCTACGTGCCGACGCTGCTTCTGATCCTGGCAGGAGCGCTGACCAAAAGCGCGCAGTTCCCTTTCCATTTCTGGCTCCCCAACGCCATGACCGCGCCCACGCCGGTGTCGGCCTACCTGCATTCGGCCACTATGGTGAAGGCAGGCGTGTTTCTGCTGACGCGATTCTGGCCCGTGCTTTCCGGCACGCCGGAATGGTTTACGCTGGTCGGGATCGCGGGACTGACGACCCTTCTGCTTGGCGCATATTTCGCCATCTTCCAGCATGATATGAAGGGGCTTCTGGCCTATTCAACCATCAGCCATCTTGGGCTGATCACCTCGCTGTTGAGCTTTGGCAGCCCGCTTTCGGCTGTCGCGGCCATCTTTCACATGCTCAACCATGCAACCTTCAAGGCGTCACTTTTCATGGCCGTCGGCATTATCGACCATGAAACGGGGACTCGTGATATGCGGCGACTGAGCGGCCTGTTCAGCGCATTGCCCTACACTGCAACGCTTGCGATGGTGGCAAGTGCGTCCATGGCGGGTGTGCCGCTTCTCAATGGCTTCCTGTCGAAGGAAATGTTCTTTGCCGAGGCGATAGAAGAACACCAGTACTCGCTGCTCGATCGCGCAGCGCCCTATGTTGCCACCATTGCCGGCGCCTTTGCGGTGGCCTACTCCATCCGCTTCATCCACACGGTGTTCTTTGGTCCGAAAGCAAAGGATCTGCCGCAGGAACCCCATGAGCCCCAGCGGTGGATGCGCAGGCCGGTGGAGTTGCTGGTCATTCTCTGCGTCATTGTCGGCATCGTTCCGGCCATGAGCATCGGTCCGTTCCTACATACCGGTGTCATCGCGGTACTTGGCGAGCGCACGCCCGAATACAGCCTTTCGATCTGGCATGGGTTCAACATTCCGATGCTGATGAGCGTCGTTGCCATGATCGGCGGCGGACTGCTCTACTGGCGGCTGCGCAAGTATCTTCAGGTTTGCGAAGAAGGCCCACCCTATTTCAGGCGGCTGAAGGGGCAGCGCATCTTCGAGCGCATTTTGATCACCGTGAGCTGGCGCTGGGCGAGAACCGTGGAAAGCGTCCTCGCAACACGCAAGCTTCAGCCGCAGATGCGGCTTCTGGTCGTCTCCGCTCTCCTTGCGGGCGTCTGGGCAATGTGGGGTTCGGGAGATGTGCTTCCCGAACTGAGCCTGCATGGGCTCGACCCTGTGCTTGGTGTGCTCTGGGCCATTGGCGCCTTCTGCGCCGTCGCGGCCGCCTATCAGGCGAAGTTCCATCGCCTTGCCGCCCTGATATTGATGAGCGGCACGGGTATCGCGACGTGCCTGTCGTTCGTGTGGCTATCGGCGCCCGACCTCGCGGTAACGCAGCTTCTGGTCGAGATCGTCACCACCGTGCTCATTCTGCTGGGTTTGCGCTGGTTGCCGAAACGCAGCCCTGAGATATCCAAGCGGATAGACGGCACCACCCGACTGCGTCGGCATCGTGACTTTGCACTCGCTGTCGCCGCGGGGCTGGGCACGGCGGTTCTGGCCTACTTCATGATGCTGACCTCTCCGCCCTCATCCGTCGGGGATTTCTACCTTAACAACGCCTATTCGCAGGGCGGCGGCACCAATGTCGTCAACGTCATTCTGGTCGACTTCCGCGGCTTCGATACGATGGGCGAAATCGTCGTTCTGGCCATTGTCGGTCTGACCGTCTTTTCACTTTTGCGCAGGTTCCGCCCCGCAGAGGACAACAAGGGGCTGCCCTACCAGCAGAAGGAACAGGAGGAGTTCGACAGCGTGCGCCGCGACCGCGAGCAAGGCGAAACGCTTCAGGATTATCTGCTCGTGCCTTCGGTCATCATGCGCTGGATGTTCCCCGTGATCATCCTGCTGGCTGCTTATCTGTTCGTGCGCGGCCATGACATGCCGGGCGGAGGCTTTGCCGCCGGCATCACGATGGCAATCGGCTTTCTGCTGCAGTATCTGGCAGGCGGGACGCGTTGGGTTGAGGACCGCCTGAGGATCCTGCCTGTGCGGTGGATCGGCACAGGCCTCCTGATTGCAGCACTGACGGGGGCCGGTTCCTTCGTGTTCGGCTATCCGTTCCTAACGTCGTATTTCCAGTACACGGAGATTCCGTACATCGGCAAAATGCCGACGGCTTCGGCATTGCTGTTCGACCTCGGCGTGTTCAGTCTCGTGGTCGGCGCCACCGTGCTCATACTCATCGCCATCGCCCACCAGACCTTGCGCATCAGGTCGCGCGCCGTCCGTGCCTCCGGCGACGGGGGGCATGGCTGATGGAACTGGTCATTGCAGCCGCGATCGGCATCCTTACCGCATCGGGCGTCTGGCTGATCCTGCGCCCGCGCACCTATCAGCTGGTGATCGGATTGACGATCCTCTCCTATGCCGTCAATCTCTTCATCTTCAGCATGGGCAGGCTTCGCGTGAATGCCTCTCCGGTGCTCAACGGTCACGGGCCGGTCGATCCGACCGCCTACACCGACCCCGTCCCGCAGGCCCTTGTGCTGACGGCAATCGTGATCGGCTTTGCCACCACCGCTCTCTTTCTCGTGGTGCTGATCGTGCTTCGCGGGTTGACGGGAAGCGATCATGTCGACGGTAGGGAGGGATGAACGTGCCTGTCACTCCCGCCCATCTCCTGATCGTGCCGATCATCCTTCCGCTGCTCACCGGCGCGTTGATGCTGTTCTTCGACGATCGCGAGCGACGCCTCAAACTCACAATGTCGCTCCTTTCCGTGTTCGGCCTGCTCGGCGTCGCCCTGATGCTGCTGGACCGCGTCCATAACGGCGAAGAGGCGTTGGCGATGGTCTATCTGGTCGGCAACTGGCCGGCGCCTGTGGCAATCAATCTCGTGGCCGACAGGCTCTCCGCCGTGATGCTGGTATTGACCGCAGCACTGGCCCTGCCAGCCATTCTGTTTGCGATGGAACGCTGGGAACGGGCGGGGCCGCATTTCCATTCACTATTCCAGTTTCTGCTTGTCGGGATCAATGGTTCGTTCCTGACCGGCGACCTTTTCAACCTGTTCGTTTTCTTCGAAGTTATGCTGGCCGCCTCATACGGGCTGGTGCTGCATGGCGGCGGGGCACTCAGAGTGCGCTCCGGCATGCACTACATCACGGTCAATCTCGGCGCCTCGCTGATCTTCCTGGTGGGAATCGCGATGGTGTTCGGCGCGACGGGAACGTTGAACCTGGCTGAGATTGCGGTGCGCGCCGAGATGCTCGAGGGATTTGCACGGCCGGCTCTCGATGTGGGGCTGGCAATGCTGGCGCTCGCATTCCTCATCAAGGCCGGCATGTGGCCGCTGTGTCACTGGCTCGTGCCTGCCTATGCCGCAGCAGCCGGGCCGGTTGCCGCGGTTTTTGCGATGCTGAGCAAGGTCGGCATCTACTCGCTGCTAAGACTTTCTCTGCTTCTGCCCGGGGAAGGGGCTGCATTCGGCGCGATCCTTATCTTTATTGGAGGCGCGGCTACGCTTGGCTTCGCCTGCGTGGGCGTGCTTGCATCCCAATCGATGAAGCGCGCGAGCGCCTATTTCATCCTGATGTCGTCCGGCACGTTGCTTTCCACCTTCGGCATCTCGCTGCAGGGCGGGACGGCGGGAGCCCTGTTTTACCTTCTCAGTTCGACCCTCGCGGTCAGCGGACTGTTCATGCTGGTCGAGCTTCTGGAGCGCGAGCAGGACATCACTGCCGGCGTTCTCGGCGTGACGCAGGAAGCCTATGGTGAAGACGATTTCGAGGAAGAAACAGAAGTCGGCAGCGTTATGCCGGGCGCGGTCGCGATATTGGGCGGCGCGTTCGGTCTTCTGGCAATCATTCTTATCGGCCTCCCTCCTCTCTCTGGATTCCTCGCAAAATTCGCCATCCTGACCGCAATCCTTGGGCCGGGCGCGGAGGATCTCGGCTCCACCGGCAATATGCGCGGAACGCTTGTCGTGCTTCTGCTCGTGTCGGGCCTCGTGTCGATGATTGCACTTTCGCGAATGGGGATCAGAACATTCTGGGCGCCTATCGAACCCTTCACCCCGAAGGTCACAATCGTGGAGACTGCCCCCATTCTGCTTCTGCTCGCCATGCTTATCGCGTTGGCGGCTTATGCAGGCCCAGTCATGGAACTCCTGCAAGCCACCGCGGATGATCTTCATCATCCCGGTCGCTATCTGTCAGCCGTTCTCGACGCAGAGCGCGTGCCTCCTTACGCGGAGAGTGAGCAATGACGGCGATCTTCACATATCCGCTTCTTGCCCTTGGGCTTGTCGTCATGTGGCTGCTGCTGGCGGGCTTTACGCTCGGACAGTTCGTGGTTGCCATCGGTGTCGCGATCCTCGCGACAGAGGGTCTCAAGGCACTCGGCGAGACAAGCCCACGGATCCGACGCTGGCTGGCCATTCCCGAACTTGCCGGCCTTGTCTTTCGCGATGTGCTCTGGTCCAACATCGCGGTGACGCGCATCACCCTTTCCCAGAAGGCGACCAAAGGGCACTCCGGTTTCCTGACGATTCCGGTGCGGCTGCGCAACCCCTCGGGCCTGGCTGTGCTCGCCATCGTGTTGACGAGCACACCCGGCACTGCCTGGCTGGACTACAATTCAACTCAGGGGGCCATTATCATCCATGTGCTCGACCTTGATGACGCGGAGACATTGCTGGATCTCATCGCAAACAGATATGAGCGGTTGTTGATGGAGATATTCGAATGAGCGCCATTGTACTGGTCGTGGCGTTGTGGATCGTTCAGGGCGCGCTGGCTGCAGCCATGTGCCTTTGCGTTCTGCGCATGATTCAAGGCCCGCGCGCGCAGGACCGCATCCTCGCGCTGGATGCATTGTATATCTGCGCGATGCTGCAACTCGTTGCCTTCGGCGTCAGATCCGGATCGACGATCTATTTCGAGGCGGCACTCATCATTGGCATGCTGGGATTTGTTGCAACGGTCTCGCTTGCCAAGTTTCTCATGCGCGGCGAGGTCATCGAATGACGTTCGATCTTGCCGACGTGCCGCTCTGGGCTGCCATTCTGGGCTCGATATTCATGGTGATTGGAGCGCTGCTGACACTGGTCGGCGCTATCGGGCTCGTTCGTCTGCCGACATTCTATGAGCGTATCCATGCGCCTACGCTGGGCACCAGTTGGGGCACGGGTGGCATGATCCTGGGTTCCATGATCATCTTCACCGCAACGACGGCGCGGCCGGTACTGCATGAGATCCTGATCGCGATATTCGTGACGCTAACAACCCCGGTCACCTTGATGATGCTCGGTCGCTCGGCTCTCTACAGAGACAGGTCGGAAGGCAATCCTGAGGTGCCACCCGAACCCAATATCAAAGATGCCGTCGACGTGAAATCCGGAGACTGAGCCGGGCGCATCTGCCCGCCCGCAGTCAGCCTACATGGTTGCGCCGATCTGCCATGGGACGAACTCGTTGTCGCCATAACCGAGCAATTCCGATTTCGTCTTCTTGCCCGACGCGACGGCCAGCAGCTCACTGAAGATCTCCTCGCCCTTCTCGCGCAACGTCACGCCGTCGAGAATATCGCCGCAGTTGATGTCCATATCTTCCTTCATACGCTCATACATGGGCGTATTTGTCGCCAGCTTCATGGATGGCGTGGGCTTGCAGCCATAGGCAGAACCACGGCCGGTCGTGAAGGCAAGTATGTTCGCCCCGCCGGCGACCTGACCGGTTGCGGCAACCGGGTCATAGCCCGGGGTGTCCATGAACACGAACCCCTTCTCGGTGACGGGATCGGCGTAGTTGTAGACAGCATTGAGGGTCGTCGAGCCGCCTTTTGCTGCTGCACCAAGGGATTTTTCGAGAATGGTGGTCAGCCCGCCAAGCTTGTTACCGGGAGACGGATTGTTGTTCATCTCCATATTGTTTCGCCGGGTGTAGTCCTCCCACCAGTGGATGATGTCGACGAGCTTTTCTCCGACCTCCTTGCTGCGGGCGCGGCGCGTTAAAAGATGCTCAGCACCATAGATTTCCGGCGTCTCGGAAAGGATCGCCGTACCGCCATGGTGAACCAGTATGTCGGCTGCAACACCAAGCGCCGGATTGGCCGTGATGCCCGAATAGCCGTCAGAGCCGCCGCACTGCAACGCCAGCATCAGTTCGGATGCCGGAATGGTTTCCCGCTTCGCCTTGTTCACCGTAGGAAGCATCGCCTTCACGGCCTCGACGCCAGCCTCGACAGTCTTGCGCGTGCCGCCAACTTCCTGAATGGTCATCGTTCGGAAGGTTTCACTCTCCTGTACGCCATAGGCTTCCTTGAAGCGGGGTATCTGAAACCCCTCGCAGCCAAGGCCGACCATGATGACGCCACCCATGTTCGGATTTGTCGCATAGCCCCAGGTTGTCTTCTTGAGCGTGTCGAAGATCACGCCGCGATAATCGATCACGCATCCATTCGCCTGTTTGAGAGCGACGATGCCGTCGATGTTCGGATAGTCGTCAAGAATGCCTGATCGTTCGATCTCTTTCGCGATGAAACCCGCCACCGTGGTGGAGCAGTTCACGCTTGTCAGCACGCCAATGTAGTTGCGCGTGCCAGCGCGGCCATTGGCGCGGCGAAATCCCTCGAATGTTGCCTGTTCGGACACAGGGAGGATGTTTTCCGGCCGCGCACCCTCGGCAAAGCGATAGTCGCGCTCGAACTCATGCATGTAGACATTGTGTTCATGCACCCAGTCGCCTCGGCTGATCGGCTGCTTTGCGAAGCCGATGATCTGGCCGAATTTCACGATCGGCGCATCCTTCGCAATGTCTACGGTCGCCATCTTGTGGCCAAATGGGATGCGTTGCAGAGCGACGACGCCTTCGGCGCCCGCCACCCCTTTTTCGATCTTTTCGCCGGCCACCAAGATGTTGTCGTCCTGGCTCAGTCGCAAAGTGCGGGCCGGGTTTCCTGCGATGGTATCCATGGTCGTTTGCCTCGGGGGCGTTCGTTCCGGCCGCAGCCTGCGTTCGCCCTATAGTGGTTGTTATGATGCTGTTCTCAGACCTTACCTAGCACAAGCATCCGAGCGGTTGGTAGTGGTAGCGCAACCACGTCTTGCCGGGATTCACGCTTGAGCGGAGTTCTTGCCTGCAAGAATTTTCTCCCACGCCAAGGCATCCGCGACAATCCCGTCGAGATTGTCATGACGGGGGACCCATCCCAGTTCGCGCCGGGCGCGGTCCGAGTTGGCGACTATAGCCGCGACGTCTCCGGCGCGGCGCGGGCCGAAATCGGCTGCAAAGTCACGACCACTTACACGTCGCACCGCATCAATCACTTCGAGTACCGAATAGCCGTGACTGTATCCGCAATTGGCAACCAGATTTCCGCCTCCTGACCGCAATCTCTCCAAGGCCAGCCGATGCGCCACGGCAAGGTCGCTCACGTGAATGTAGTCGCGTACGCAGGTGCCGTCAGGCGTCGGGTAGTCAGCGCCAAAGACCTGCATCCTGTCTCGTTTGCCCGTTGCAGTCTGGCAGGCAACCTTGATCAGGTGCGTCGCCCCTGCCGTCGCCTGTCCGGTGCGGCCCTGCGGATCCGCCCCCGCGACGTTGAAATAGCGCAGGATCGTATAGCCGAGGCCATGTGCGGCAGCGGTGTCGGCAAGCATCCATTCCGTCATCAGCTTGGAACGGCCGTAGGGGGATTCGGGTGCTGTCCGCACATCCTCCGTGATCGGCTCCGTTCCCGCCGAACCGTAGACGGCGGCAGTGGAGGAAAAGATGAAATGAGGCACACCGGTGCGCACCGCGACATCCAGAAGCGCCCGCGTCCTGCCCGTATTGTTGTCGTAGTAGCCAAGCGGATCGGCAACCGAATCGCTGACCACGATCGAACCAGCGAAGTGGATGATGGCATCCACCTTGTGGTCGCGGATGATGGTTTCAACGAGAGCAGTGTCGGCCACGTCACCTATGTAGAGGCCCGCCTCGGGCGCAACTGCCCACTCGAATCCTGTCGAGAGACGGTCCAGCACCACTACATCCTCGCCGGCCTCGAGGAGTTCCCAAACCATATGGCTACCGATATAGCCGGCTCCGCCTGTCACCAATACTGCCATCACACTCTCCAAATTGACGCGACAATAGGATGAGAATCTCTCAATTTTGAGTGGCAAGCGCTGGGATTATGAGTTCTCGGGAAGGTTTTTGATGGCATGTTGCGATTTGCGGGAAATCAAAGCAGCAGCTTTTTCGTTGTGGTGGAAAGACGTGGCATTTTGACCGTGCACATAGAATAGACGCGCGGGCATGGCGTCAGTATGATCCGCCCACCCACAGAGCAGGCAACATGAACTATCAGCGTTTCTTCGAAGAAGCCGTCGATCAGGTCCATGCGGAGCGACGCTACCGCGTATTTGCGGATCTTGAACGCATCGTCGGATCCTTTCCCCGAGCAATCTGGCGGGGCGGAGCCGAGCCCAAGGAAATCACCGTCTGGTGTTCCAACGATTATCTCGGAATGGGCCAGCATCCCGACGTGATCTCAGCGATGCAGAGTGCGGCCGGCAGCATGGGTTCCGGCGCTGGCGGCACACGCAACATTTCCGGCACGAGTCATCCGCTCGTTGAACTTGAGGAAGAACTCGCTGACCTGCACCAGAAGGAAGCTGGGTTAGTGTTCACCTCCGGGTTTGTTTCCAACGAAGCAGCGATCTCTACGATCGGCCGCCTCCTGCCGAATTGCCTGATCCTTTCCGACGAGTTGAACCACGCCTCGATGATCGAGGGCGTACGGCGCTCAGGGGCCGAAAAGAAGGTGTTCCGGCACAATGACGTGGCGCATCTGGAAAGCCTTCTCCAGGCCGCAGGGCGCGAGCGCGCCAAGCTCATCGTGTTCGAGAGCGTCTATTCGATGGACGGCGATATCGCGCCGATCAAGGAGATCGCGGATCTCGCCGAAACCTATAATGCGATGACCTATATCGACGAGGTCCACGCGGTTGGAATGTATGGCGGGCGCGGCGGTGGCATTACCGAGCGTGAAGGCCTTGCCGACCGGATCGATGTGATCGAAGGCACGCTTGCAAAGGCGTTTGGCATGCTCGGTGGATATATCACCGGCACAAAGACCTTGATCGACGCAGTTCGTTCCTATGCGCCGGGCTTCATCTTTACGACGGCGCTGCCGCCAGCGATCGCGGCGGGCGCGACTGCCTCGATCCGCCATCTGAAAGCCTCTCAGCAAGAGCGCGATGCCCAGCAAAGGCAGGCAGACAGGACAAAGGACATTCTCTCCGCCGCCGGGTTCCCGGTGATGCCGTCGGTGACACACATCGTGCCGCTGCTGGTCGGCGACCCCGAACTTTGCAAGATGGCGAGCGATCGTCTGCTTGGCCGTCACGGCATCTACATCCAGCCGATCAACTACCCGACCGTCCCGCGCGGCACGGAGCGTTTGCGTATCACGCCGACACCGTTCCACTCCGACGCGCTGATTGCGGATCTGAGAGACGCGCTGATCGAGACGTGGGAAGCGTTGGGCATCCCCTACGGCGCAGCAGGTCAGCCCTCGGTCATCAAGAGCGATCGCATCGTGCCTCTCCTGGTGCCGAAGTCCGGCGGCTAGATATCCTTCGCAAGGAGCGGCGTGCGAAGAACGCCGCTCGATTGTGCCGGCCTCGCGGCTCCTGAAGCGTGCTTTGCCTTTGTTTCAGCGACTTTCAAGCCACTGCGCGACGCGCATGGAAGCCTCTTCGACCTGATCGAGACGTCTGTGGAAACACAGTCGCAAATACCCGTCACCGCCAGCTCCGAACGCCGTTCCCGGCGCGAGACCGACATTCGCCTTGTCGATGATCTCAACGGCCGCAGCCATTGAATCGTCGAGCCCATCGACGGAGAAGAACAGATAGAATGCGCCCTGAGGAACGGCGAAACGCGCCCGGCCGCTCGCGCCGACAATGCGGCAGACGAGATCGCGGGCCTGATGCGCGCGTTCGACCTGTGACACGATGAAATCGTCTCCCAGATCCAGTGCCGCGACCGCGCCCCGCTGCAGGAACTGAGCGACTCCCGACGTCGAATACTGGATCAAGTTCTCCAGTGTGGGATTGAGCGATGGATGGACGCGCAGCCATCCTATTCGCCAACCGGTCATCGCCCAGTTCTTGGAAAACGTGTTGACGAAAAGGATGCGGTCTTCCGGGGCCATGATGTCCAGGAACGAGGGCGCTCGGGTTCCGTCATAGTAGAATAGCGAGTAGATTTCGTCGGCTATGATCCACAAACCCTTGCGCCGCGCCAGATCAAGCACCGACTGCAGGGTGGCAAGGTCCGCCGTCCAGCCGGTCGGATTACACGGGCTGTTGAGGAAGATCGCGCGTGTTTTCGGTGTAATGGAGTCTTCCAGGCGCTCGATATCCATCGTCCAGCCATTGCCCGAAAGCGTGAGCGGAACAGGGATCGGATTGGCACCGGCAACCGTGGCCGCGCCTGCGAAATTCGGCCATGCGGGTGAAAGATAAACGAGATCGTCGCCACCTCCCGCAACAAGTTGAATCGCCAATTGGATGGCATGCATTCCCGAACTGGTGACGATGAATTCATCAGCGGGAAATGCCTTGCCAAAGTGGCGTTGATAATACCGTGCAAGGGCTTCCCGAAGATCGGGAATTCCGCGCTGCCACGTATAGAAGGTTTCGCCGTCGCGAAGACCTTTCGCCGCAGCTTCGGAGATAAAGTCGGGCGTCGGCAGATCACCCTCGCCGGCCCATAGCGGGATCAGTCCCTGCCGGTCGCGACCGTAGTTAACGACGGATATGATGCCACTCGTGGGAGCTTTCGCGGCGGCTGGCTGGATGTGTGATGTGAGCATGGGGACACCGATTGCGGAATGTCCCGGTCATAGACGCTTCACGGTCAAGTCGCGAGTGATCGCTGCTGTGCGTCAAGCAATTTCCCCGGATTGGTGCAATCCGATCCGGGGAAACCAGTCTCGGAAGCTACTTCTTGGCGAGAAGATCGCGAATCTCGGTGAGAAGGCCAATCTCTGGTGGAGGCGGCGCAGCAGCCGGCGCCGGCTTCTGACGCTCCAAGCGCTTGCGAAGATTGTTCACGGCCTTGACCATCAGAAAGATGATCCAGGCAAGAATGAGGAAATTAATGAGCACCGTGAGGAATGCGCCATAGGCAAGGACCGCGCCTTGTTCTTTGGCAGCATCAAGCGTCGTAGCCGTGACCGAGGACGACAGCGGGATAAAGTAGTTCGAAAAATCGAAGCCACCGAAAATGGCCCCGACAATTGGCATGATGATGTCTCCAACCAGCGAGGTGACGATGAGACCGAAAGCGCCGCCGATGATCACACCAACGGCGAGATCCATGACGTTGCCCCTGGCAATGAATTCCTGAAATTCCTTTAGCACGGGCCTTCTCCTATGCTGTCCCCAACCGCGTAGTCGCCGGTTCGCGACCACTACCCACATTAGCAAATGCAGATGCGCGATACAGGCTAATTTTTACGCGATACAGAGTATCCTCGACAGAAGCGGCAAGCTGTGCTTGCGTCGCTCCATTGATGCAAGGAGATCAAAGGCTTGCAGGCCTGGTTCGTAGCAGTCGTCGCGGTTGCATATGTGACGCTTCTCTTTGGAATCGCCAGCCTTGGCGACCGCAATTCGAGCACTCGCCCGGCCAGCCTGCCGCGTCCCAATACCTATGCCCTCAGCCTCGGTATTTACTGCACGTCATGGACGTTTTTCGGATCGGTTGGCCTTGCCGCCGAACGCGGCATCGAGTTTCTTGCCATCTATCTCGGCCCGATACTTGTATTCGCTTTCGGCGTACCGCTGCTCAGGCATATCATAAAGCTTACCAAGGCCGAGAAGATCACCTCCATCGCTGATTTTCTCGGAGCCCGCTACGGCAAGAGCTTCGGGGTCGCCTCGATCGCCACGTTGATCGCCGCTGTTGGCGCCGTGCCCTACATAGCATTGCAGCTAAAGGCGATCTCGAGTTCCATGAGCCTCATCGTGGAGCATCACACGGGCGTACCGTTCACATTCGACCCATTCGTCAGCGACATATCGCTGGTCGTCGCGGGAATGCTCGCACTCTTCGCCGTCCTTTTCGGCACGCGGCATGCCGATGCGACGGAACATCAGGACGGACTGGTTCTGGCGGTTGCGGTGGAGTCGGTGATCAAGCTCGCGGCCTTCCTCGCGGTCGGCCTGTTCGTCACCTTCATGGTGTTCGGCACACCGAGCAATCTGCTGCAATCATTCCAAGATACGGCGGCCATCCAGAAAGCACTGGCGCATGGCACGTCACTCGGCACATGGCTTGTCGCGACCGTGATAAGTGGCTTTGCCATCATCATGCTGCCGCGCCAGTTCCATGTCACCTTTGTCGAGAACAGGGATGTCAGCGAATTGCGGCACGCTAGCCGCGTTTTCCCGCTCTATCTCATCGCGATAAATCTCTTCGTTCTGCCAATTGCGTTTGCCGGCCTTGCCATCGTCCAGGACACCACGAGCAGCGATCTCTATGTCGTCTCGGTGCCGTTGCTGGCGGGACAGGACGCGATCGCGTTGATCGCATTCATCGGCGGGCTATCGGCCGCAACCGCGATGGTGATCGTGGAGAGCGTCGCACTCTCGATCATGATTTCCAACGATCTGGTGATTCCGATCTTTGTGCGACGCCTGCTGAAGTCGGCGCCTGCTGCCACGGAAGACTGGACACGTCTCATCCTGAAAGTTCGACGTGCAGCGATCTTCATGATTCTGTTTGCGGCTTTCCTCTATTATCGCGGCAGCACCGACAATGCGCGCCTCTCGGCGATCGGCCTCATGTCGTTCGCTGCGATCGCGCAGTTGGCACCGGCATTCTTCGGCGGCTTGATCTGGCGCGGCGCCAATGCGCGGGGAGCGATATTGGGCATGACCGCCGGGATCTTCGTGTGGGCCTACACCTTGCTTTTCCCGACGCTGGCCGCACCGGATCTCTCCATCATCGCAAACGGGCCGTTCGGGATCGAGGCGCTCAAGCCGCAGTCGCTGTTCGGCACGCTGGCTGAGCCTTTGAACCACGGAGTGCTGTGGAGCCTGTCGATCAATGCCCTGTTCTTTGTTTTCGGGTCGCTTTCGCGCCGCGCCGCACCGCTCGAACGCATACAGGGCGCGATTTTCGTGCCGCGCGATACCAGCCCGATGCCGATGCTCCGGCGCTTTCGAACAGCAGTCACGGTTGACGAACTGAAGGATACGATCTCACGCTATCTGGGGGTCGAACGCACGGAACGCTCCTTCGAGACGTTCTCTGCTTCGCAGGGAGTGCGCCTGAAGGGCGGCGAGCAGGCAAGCATTGGTGTGATCCGTTTTTCTGAGCAGCTTTTGGCCAGCGCGGTGGGCTCGTCCTCAGCGCGGCTCATCCTGTCACTGCTGTTTCAGCGCAACGATCCGAACGCCAAGGATGCTTTTCGCCTGCTCGACGATGCGACGGAGGCGCTGCAGTACAACCGCGATCTTCTTCAGATAGCCCTGGACCAGATGGCGCAGGGCATCACCGTCTTCGACAAGGATTTCCGGCTCACGTGCTGGAACCGACAGTTCCGCATTCTGTTCGACTTGCCGGCCGAAATGGGACAGGTCGGAATTTCATTGCATCGCATCCTTGGTTTTCTGGCCGAGCGTGGCGATATCTCCGAAGATCAGATTGTCGATGCACTCAATCGCCTCACCATTTTCGGGAGCCCCTGGCAACTTGAACTCCTCGTCAGCGGTCGAACGATAGAGTTGCGATCCAATCCGATGCCCGATGGGGGGCTGGTCGCAACCTATGCAGATATTTCGGCACGAGTCGCGGCAGACAAGGCGCTCAAGCAAGCCAACGAATTGCTGGAATTGCGCGTCGAGAACAGGACTGCCGAACTGACGAGGGTGAATGCCGAGCTGGCGCAGGCGCAAATGTTTGCAGAGGAAGCCAATCTCGGCAAGACGCGGTTTCTTGCCGCCGCCGGGCACGACATTCTGCAGCCGCTCAACGCGGCACGCCTCTACGCCTCGTCGTTGATGGAACGCGTTCCACAGGAAGGGATCGGGGAGACGGTGTCCAACATAGAGTCCTCGCTGGAATCCGTGGAGGCAATTCTGGGCGCCGTGCTCGACATTTCGCGGCTCGACGCCGGCGCGTTGAAACCGCAAGAGAGCAAATTTCGCCTCGACCACATGTTGCGCCAGATCGCCAACGATTTCCTGCCGATGGCGGAACGAAAGAAGCTCGACCTTCGAATCGTCACATCATCGCTCGTTGTCGAGACCGATCGGAACCTGCTTCGAAGGCTGGTCCAGAATCTGGTCTCCAATGCGATCAAGTACACGCGCTCGGGAAAAATCCTCATTGGCGTGCGCCGACGCGGCGATCTTGCGGAGATTCAGGTCATCGATACGGGAATGGGGATCGATGCCAATGAGCTTGGCTTCGTGTTTCAGGAGTTCAGGCGACTGGATGAAGGGATCCGCGAGGCGGAAGGTCTGGGTCTCGGCCTGTCCATCGTCGATCGAATTGCCCGCGTGCTGCGCCTCGAACTCCAGATGCATTCCAACAAAGGAAAGGGGACGCGCGTCTCCGTGCTCCTGCCCGCGACCTGCTCATCGCTCGAACCGCCTGTGCCGGAACAGGTGAGGCCACCCACGCCTCAGGTGGCGCTGCACGGGCTCAAGATCATCGCGATCGATAACGACGCGCGCATCCTCAGCGGGATGCGGCTGCTGCTTGAAGGCTGGGGCTGCAGGGTCGAGACATTCGCAAGTTCGGGCGAATTCAGTCAGCGCAGCGATCTGCCTGCGCCGCACCTCATTCTCGCTGACTATCATCTGGACGGAGAAACAGGCCTTGATGCGATCGCACTCTTGCGCTCCCGCTTCGGCCGCGACCTGCCTGCCATCCTGATCACCGCTGACCGTTCTCAGGAAGTGCGTGAGGCTGCCGACGCTATGGATGTGCCGATCCTGAATAAACCTCTGAAGCCGGCGGCATTGCGCACCAACCTCATGCGCGTTCGGCGCATGATCCCAGTCACAGCTTAAGAGTGGTCAGACTTCGCCGGCGGACTGTGCCGACTGGTTTCCAATCTTTGCAAGCTGGATGACGGCTTGGGTGCGGCTGTCCACGCCCAATTTCTGCAGCACTGCGGACACATGGGCCTTGATCGTCGCTTCAGAGACGTTCAGCTGATAGGCGATCTGTTTGTTGAGCAGCCCCTCCGCGAGCATGCCAAGAACCTTGGCCTGCTGCGGGGTCAGCGACTGCAGACGCAATATCAGATCGGAGATTGCCTCATCTTCCTCAACTCCGAGGTCGATGTTCTCCGGGGCAGAGATCCCTCCGGCGAGAACCGTACGAACCGTGTTCCGAATCTCGTCCATGCTCGCCGATTTCGAGATGAACCCGGAAGCGCCAAGCTCCAAAGCGCGGCGGATCGTTTCGCGATCGTCCCGGGCTGATACAACAACCAGTGGAATATCCGGATAAAGGTTGCGAAGAGACAGCAGACCCGACAGCCCGCTGGCGCCGGGCATGGAAAGGTCGAGCAGAATAAGGTCTGCATCCTCGTTTTCCGCGACGATCTTGCGGGCGCTATCAAAATCGCCCGCCTCCAGGACAATGCCCAACGCGGCAATTCCTCCGATCGCCTGCTTCAACGCCCCTCGGAAAAGAGGATGATCATCTGCGACAATAAACTTGAAGCCTTGCGGCAATATATCCTCCCGCTTCCGCCAGTTCTGCGTGTCGGCGTGAAGTCCGGGTGGATTATGAGCCGGCGACCGGGCTTTTCAAGGGACAAAAGGCTTTGAAGCTGGCAAAAAATTCGGCGTCAAAGGTCATGTGCGGTCGGACGGCACATCCTTTTCGTTGTCCCTGACAATGTCCATGAAGCCGCGGAAGAAGCGCTCCATGTAGCTCATGGTCCTGTCGAACTCCTCTTCGGAGGGAAGTCCAGAGGACGCAGGCGACTTCTCCAGTGCGCTCACACGCTTCTCCAGCGTCGCAATCGCATCGTTCAGACGATCAATTTCATTGTGAAAGGCGGCGCGCTCCTCCGCAGCGGCCCGGCACACCAATTGACCGGTCCGCTCCTCGCAGATCGACATGTCGCCGGTCTGGGTATCAAGTCGCACATAGCCATTGTCGGTGCGTTCCAGGCGGTAGCGTTCTTCCTGAGCCGAAACTGCCGAAACAGAGGCGGCCAGCGATGCAATCATCACGGTGATGGCAACGATACGCATGGGCTTCTCCTTGTTTTGAACACGATCATACCACGGCTTTGTGCCGGAAATACGATACGGCTCTTCCTCAATTGGCCGTTTGCGACTATAGCGCGGCGATGCACAGCGCCATCTATAAAATCTGCCCCGAAAGCCTCTGGAGGCAAGCGGAATCCGTTGGGACATTTGCGGGCGCGCCGGTGGATCTCGCGGACGGCTTCATCCATTTCTCCACGGTCGAGCAGGTTCGCGAAACCGCTGCCAAGCATTTTGCCGGCCATGACGACCTGCTCCTGATCGCCATCGACCCAGACAAACTTGGGCCATCGCTACGCTACGAACCGTCGCGCGGTGGCGCACTGTTCCCGCATCTTTACGGGCCGCTGGATCTCAACGCCGTGAGCTGGGTCAGGCCGTTGCCTTTGGGGCCAGACGGCACGCATGATTTTCCGGATCTGACGGCGTGAGCCTGTTCGAGGCGGTTGGCAGGCGCGCGCTCTTCGCGCTTGATCCCGAAACGGCGCACGGCCTTTCGATTGCGGCCTTGAAGTGCGGCGCACCGTTCGGCTCCTGCAGCCCACCTGACGCAAATCTCGCTTTAGATCTCTGCGGTTTGAAGTTCCCGAACCCGCTGGGCATGGCCGCGGGATACGACAAAAACGCTGAAGTTCCAGACGATCTCTTGCGATTGGGTTTCGGCTTCGCCGAAGTGGGGACGATCACGCCACTTCCCCAGGGTGGAAATCCAAAGCCCAGAATCTTTCGGCTCAGCGAGGATGAAGCGGTCGTCAACAGACTTGGATTCAACAATCAGGGACATGATGCTGCCGAAGCGCGACTGAAACAGCGGCGCGCGAAAGGCGGCATCGTCGGCGTCAATGTCGGCGCCAACAAGGACAGCTCGGACCGTTTCGCGGACTATGAGCGCGGGGTAGAGCGCTTTTCCTTCCTTGCCTCCTATCTCACCGTCAACATATCTTCGCCGAACACGCCGGGCCTGCGCAACATGCAGGCCCGCGCCGCCCTTGCCGAACTTCTTGAGCGCGTGGTCCGAGCGCGAGAATCAGCCAGCCGCAAACCACCGATCTTCCTGAAAATCGCGCCTGATCTTGTCGATGAAGAACTGCATGACATCGCTTCCGAAGTTCTGGAAAAGCGGATAGACGGCGTCATCGTGTCCAATACAACGCTGTCGCGCGCGGGGCTGCTGAGCGCTGCTGCCAAAGAGGCCGGGGGCGTTTCCGGCAAGCCCTTGTTCGAGCGCTCCACCATCGTGCTGGCCAGAATGCGGCGTCTTCTCGGTCCGGACGTTGCTTTGATCGGCGTGGGTGGCATCGATTCCGCCGAGACAGCTCTCGAAAAGATCCGCGCGGGCGCCGATCTGGTGCAGCTTTATACGTCGATGATCTATGCCGGCCCCGGCCTTCCCGGTCGCATTATTCGCGATATGGGACGAACGGTGGCAGCACTTGGCGCAGCAAATGTGCGCGCCTTGCGCGACACGCGGCTCGACGATTGGGCAGAGCGGCCGCTCAGCGCGTAAACACCGCTCTCGCTCTAGCGGGCAGAACGCAAAGCAGCGAGATACCCCGCGTCAGCAGGAATATATGTAGCGCCGCCCACAGGCCATGATTGCCGAAGATGGTGGTCAGGATTTCGAGTGCCGCGACGAATACGACAAGCGACAAGACCATCATGTTGCGCATGTCGCTCGACCAGGTGGCGCCGATGAAAACACCATCCATCTGAAAAGCCAGCACGCCAGTGACTGCCGTAAAGGCTGCCCAGACAAGGAACTGATCAGCCGCCAAGCGCACATCGGTCGAAGTGGTGATCGTTTCCACCAGCGCCGGCCCGAAAATCAGAAACACCGTCGTGGCGAGCGCCGCGAGAACGAAGCCCCAGATGGTCGTAAGACGCAGCGCGGCCCGGAAGGCTGGCGCATAGCGTGCACCCACGGCGCGCCCCGCAAGTTGCTCGGCCGCGTTGGCGAACCCGTCAAGAAAGAAGCCGCCGACCAGAAAGAAATTCATCAGAACCGCATTGGCGGCCAGTGTCACCGTTCCGAACTGCGCGCCCTGTCGCGTGAACAGCGCGAAAGCGGCAAGCAGTGAGAAGGACCTGATCATGATATCGCGATTGAGCGACAGCATCCTGCGAAAGGCCGTGGCATTGAGCAACGCTCCTTTCTCCAAAGGCGCCTGCTGGCGGAAACGATGCATGACGATGATCATGCCAACGCAAGCCGCCACTCCCTCGCCACACACAACTGCCCATGCAACACCGGCGACGCCCCAGCCCCAGTAGAGCCCGAAAATCAAGGCAAGGATGATGTTGAGGCCGTTCAGGAGGATTTGCAGCGCGAGCCCCAGCGTTGCTTCTCCGCGCCCCAGCACATAGCCCAGCACCGCATAGTTGATCAGCGCAAAGGGTGCGCCCAGCATCCTCACCCGGACATAGGTTTCAAGCGCCTCGCTGACGGCAGCATCCGCGCCTATAAACCATCGACCCGCATCAGCAACCAAAGGAGCAGCAACGGCAAGTATGAGGCCGCTGGTCAATGCGATGGCAAAGGCCCGCCAGAAGATCGCCTGCTCCTCGGCAGGATCGTCTCGCCCGAAGGCCTGAGAAACCAGCCCGGTGGTTCCTGAGCGAAGAAAATTGAAGGTTGTGAAGACCACGTCGAACACGATCGCGCCGGCCGCCAGCCCTCCAAGCAGCGCAGCACTTCCGAATTGGCCGACGACTGCTGTGCCGACAATCCCCAGCAGCGGTGTCGTTAGATAGGCAAGCGTCATTGGAACCGCGATGGAAAGAACCACGCGGTTGGTGACCTCAAAGGGCTTCGGAGACTGCTCGATCATTGCGCATCTCTCTGCGAGGAATCAGCGCGGCGCAAGCACCACGCGCGTGGAGTGCTGGACCAGTCGACAGCCGTCGCCATCTTTCTTCCCGCCAGCGCCGAGCCAACGATCCCGCCTTCCAAAAAATGCGACAACCCGTATAGAGTGCCGTCCGTGCCGCTTCCTATCGTCAGCCACCCCGACTACGACGCTGGATTTTCGACATCCCATCGCTTTCCGATGGGAAAATACAGCGCGCTCGTCGATATCCTCACCAACAGGGGACTGATGGGTTCAGTGAGCCAACCAGACCTCCCGTTACCGGAATGGCTTCACCTCGCACACGAGCCTGACTACGTGGGACAGGTGGTGTCGTGCACAGTGCCACCGAAGATCGAACGGGAGATCGGTTTCCCGGTAACCCAACGTGTGTCCTTGCGTGCGCAGCTTGCTGCCGCAGGAACCTTGCTCGCGGCGCGACTGGCACTGATACACGGATTGGCCTGCAATACCGCCGGCGGCAGCCATCATGCGAGGCGCGACCATGGCGCGGGCTTCTGTACGTTCAACGATGTGGCGATCGCCAGCCTTGTACTTCTGTCGGAGGGGCGGGCACGCAATATTCTGGTCGTCGATCTGGATGTGCATCAGGGCGACGGCACGGCCCAGATTCTGGCCGACGAGCCGCGGGTTTTCACGTTTTCCATGCATGGCGAACGGAACTATCCGGTCCGCAAGGCCCTATCGGATCTCGACATCGCGCTCCCCGATGGCATGGAGGACGATGCCTATCTGTCAGTATTGGCGAAGGAACTTCCGCGTCTGTGTGGCATGCGACTTTGGGACATCGTCTTTTACAATGCAGGAGTCGACCCGCACCAGGAGGATCGGCTCGGCAGGCTGGCCCTCAGCAACGAGGGGCTCAGACGGCGCGAAGAACTGGTAATCGGTTCGTTCCGCAAGCTTGGCGTGCCGGTCTGCGGAGTACTCGGAGGCGGCTATTCTCAGGATGTGACAGCGCTGGCCGAGCGCCACGCCATCCTGTTCGACGTGGCTTCGCGCTACGCCGGTTGAGGCCGCATCAACCGCGAAAGCGCGTAATGCGTATGAGCAGGAATATCGGCACCACAATCGCCGCCCCTAGCAAGATATACCCCAGGAAACTGTCCAGCGTTGCAAAGCCGGTGCGCCAGATGCGTTCCAGAACGGACTGAATTCCGTACAGAATGTCGTAAGGCGACCAGCCGAACGCGCTCATCACGAGCCCAACGAGAAACGATACGACAATCAGCTTGATGAGGACCCGAAAAGGGCTGTCACCAAGGAATCGGCTTAGCGCCTGCATTATAGGACCGTCTCCAGTAACATTACGCCCAGATACGTTGGCACGGCGGCGGCTTCAAGGCGGGCAACATGATTGTTTCGATCGTCCTTCAAGCCGATATCGGGTCGCCACAGCTGCCAGAGGAACCACGCGAGTTTGATGCGAGATCGGCATTGATACGTTTTTTTTCATTATTGGACTTTCCCGATTGCTGCGGCGCATCATCCAAGAAGTCGACCTGAAAGCGCTCGTCAGAAGCGCACAGGATGATCGAGCGTCATCAAGACGTCTTAACCAATAAGGGGAACTGTCATGTCGTCGTTTCGTGATTTTCCGTTGCCGAACCTGAACCGTCGCAATCTCTTGCAAGCGGCATCAGCGACAGCAGCAGCCACTGTGATGCCTCGCATCCTCGACATTCCGGCCGCCTATGCGCAGGCCGGATCCACCCTCGTGATCGCGGCGCCAGCGACACCTCAGAGCCTTGATTGCAATTTCGACGTGAGCCTTGGCACTTTCGAAGCGATCGCCGCTTTGTATGATGGCCTGCTCGGTTTCGAGAAAATTCCCGATGCCGGCGTTCCCGATGCGCGGCGTGAGGACATCGCGTTTCATGCCGACAAGCCCGGCGGCGTCAATATGGTCGGCAAGCTGGCAGAGAGCTGGGAGCTGTCTCCCGACGCCAAGCGTGTGGTGTTCAAGCTGCGCGAAGGCGTGATGAGCAACTGGGGCAACGAACTGACCGCCGAAGATGTCCGCTGGACCTGGAACCGCGCTTTCGAGCTTGGTGGTCTTGGCGCCTTCTATACGGCTGTCACGGGTCTGAAGAAGCCGGAAGACATCAAGGTGGAGGACAAGTACGTCGTCTCCTTCAACGTCGAAGATCCGAACCCGCTTCTGCTCAAGATCCACACGAACCTCTACACGCCTGTCTATGACAGCGTGAAGTGCAAGGCCGAGGGCGGCACGGACGATCCGTGGGCGCGCAAGTTCATCGAGAACAACAGTGCGGGTTTCGGACCCTATCAGCTTCAGCAGCTGGTTCGCGGCCAGCAGGCGGTGTTTCAGGCGCGGGCCGACTACTATGGCGGCAAGCCGGCCATCGATACGGTCGTCTTCAAGGAAGTGCCGACCTCGGCTTCGCGCGTCCAGCTGCTCCAGGGCGGCGCGGTCGACATCGCGCAGTACCTCCAGCCGCTGGAGATCATCAGCCTGAAGAACGTGCCTTCGGTTGCGGTAGAGACCGTTCCCGCGTCCTTCATGATCTGGATCGAGCTCAACGCCAAGATCGAGCCATTCGACAATGTCGATGTGCGCCGCGCGATGAACTTCGCCTTCCCTCAACAGGAAGTCATCAAAGCCGTCTATCAGGATCTCGCCAGCCCCCTCAACGGCTGCATGCCCAATATCTATCCGGGCTTCTCGGGCGAATTTTACGATTACGAGTACAATCTCGACAAGGCCAAGGAGTTGCTCGAAAAGGCCGGACACGGTGGCGGATTCAAGAGCACGCTCGCCTACAACGCCGGCGATCCTGTGCAGGAACCGATTGCCATCATCTATCAGTCGGCGCTGCGCAAGATTGGGATCGAACTGGAACTGAAGAAGGTTCCGGCAGGCTCGTTCTACAACTTCGTCACCGATCGCAAGCAGCCGATGATCTTCTATGTCGACAGCCCGTGGTGCCCGGATCCCGGCTATTCGCTAACGCTCTATTTCGACAGCAAGAGCTATGTGAACTACTCGAACTACGTCAACGCCGACGTCGACAAGCTGCTGGCAGAGATGGCGGCAACCGCCGACGAAAGCCTGCGCCTCGAAAAGGCCAAGGAAGCCCAGAAGATCATCATGGACGAAGCGCCATGGACCTTCGTCTGCTATCCGAACTACACGATGGCACGCAAAGCCGATCTGAAGGGTTGGACCTATTACACGTCCAACAATATCCGCTTCCAGGACTTCAGCCGCTGAGCCTGACGTGACATCGCAACCCCAGGGCGTTCCGACGCTCCAGGCAGCACCAGAGGAAGCGGGTCGACCATCCGCTTCCGGCTCGTGGTGGTTTTTCCTTGCGGTTTTGCGGGCCCGCCCGCAATTCGCGCTTGGCTACGGAATCGTGCTGCTCATCATTCTGCTCGCCATTTTCGCGCCCCTGATCGCGCCGTTCGATCCGCAGCAGGCCAATCCCTCGGCCTTTCTGCAGCCACCAGGCTGGCCCTATCTCATGGGCACCGACGCTACCGGTCTCGACATATTCTCGCGCGTCATCTACGCGCCGCGCATCGACCTTGCGATCGCGCTCGCCGGCACGCTCGTTTCGGCAGTGTTCGGATCGATTTTCGGCTCTATCGCTGGCTATTACGAGACGAAGCGCGGACTTGGCACGCTTGTCTCCGGTTTCATCATGAGAAGCTCTGATGTCATTCAGGCTTTCCCGGTCTTCGTTTTCGCGATCGCTGTGGTGGCGGTTCTCGGCCAGAGCCTTCAGAGCATCATCCTTGCGGTCGCGTTCGTGAACGCGCCGATCTATTTGCGCCTCATGCGCAGTCAGGTCCTTTCCGTACGGCGGCTGCGCTATGTGGAGGCGGCCTATATCGCCGGAACATCCGACCTCGGCATTCTGGCGCGGCATGTCATCCCCAACGCCATGGCGCCGGTCTTGGCCCAGCTTTCCGTCAATATTGGCTGGGCAATCCTGCTGACGTCTGCGCTGAGCTTCATCGGAGCCGGCGTTGAGGCGCCAACACCCGAATGGGGCAGCATGATCGCAATGGGCTACCAGAACATCATCACCGGTCACTGGTGGCCATCGATCTTTCCCGGCCTTGCACTGGCGCTGACAATCTTCGGCTTCTCGCTTGTCGGAGCCAGCGTCGAAGTCCTTGCCGATCCGGTTCGGCGCGGCCGGCTTGCGGGTGAAGTTCGGCAGCGACGTGGCGCCAACGTCGCTCCGGCAGGTCAGGTCTAAGGAGAGGCGCCATGCAGATACTCTCCTATATCGGCCGCCGCCTGATCTTCGTGGCTCCGCAACTGGTCGGCATCCTGCTTGTCACCTTTCTGTTGCTCAAGCTCATACCCGGCGATCCGGCCGTGATGATGCTCGGGCCATTTGCGACGGATGAGGGACTTGCACGACTGCGAACGGAGCTCGGCCTCGACCATTCCATCATCAAGCAGTTCGGTATCTATCTCTGGCGGGTGATCCATTGGGATCTTGGCACCTCCTGGCAGACGACCATGCCCGTCACTTCCGATCTCGCCCAACGCTTTCCCGCGACTCTGGAGCTCGTTACTCTGTCACTGCTGCTCGCGCTCTCCATCGGCATGCCGCTGGGGGTCATAGGGGCTCGCAGCAAGAACGGGATCATCCGCAAACTGGTCGAATATTACGGACTGGCAGCCGGTTCCCTGCCCGATTTCTGGTTCGGTCTGGTCCTGATCTTCATATTCTACACAATATTGGGCGTGGTGCCCGCACCGCTCGGGCGCATCGACTTCACGATTATTCCGCCACCCGAAGTGACCGGGTCCTTACTCATCGACAGCGTGATCAGCGGCAATTGGCTCGCGCTGCGCAACGCCCTTGGCCATCTGATTCTTCCCGTCCTCACCCTTGGGCTGATCAATGCTGCGCCGATCCTCAAAATGACTATGTCGACAATGGATCGCATGCTGGAAGCAGATTTCAGCCGGTATGCCGAAATGTGCGGCCTGCCCGACAGAGTGGTGGCGCGCAAGGCACTGAGAAACTCGCTTCCATCCGTCATCACCATTGTCAGCGTGCTCTACGGATTCCTGATCGGTGGCGCGGTGCTGGTTGAGATCGTGTTCAGCTGGGGCGGCGCGGGGCAGTACGCCGTGCAAGGAGTCCTCAATGCGGATCTCAATCCGGTGCTCGGCTTCGTACTCTATTCGGCGATCCTGTCGTTGGTGATCTATCTCATCGTCGATCTGATCTATTTCGCCATAGACCCGAGGACCCGGTGATGTCCGAAGCGGCCAACAGCGAGACAATGGACCAGACCGTGGCCGAACCGCTGCTGGAATGCGATGGCGTCTATGTCACCTTCCCGCGCTACGGCGCCGAAGAGGCGGTGGCGCTGCGTGACGTCAGCCTGACGATCAGCCGCGGCGAGGTGTTGGGCTTGGTTGGTGAATCCGGCTCCGGAAAGACGATGCTTGCGCGCGCCATCATGCGGTTGATTCCGCAACCGGGCGCAATCACGTCGGGCTCCGTGACGTTCGAAGGCACAAACCTCGGAGAGCTGGATCCCGAAGCGCTGAGACGGATGCGGGGCCGGGATATCGCAATGATCATCTCCAATCCGCGAGGTGAGCTCGACCCGCTTCAAACCGTCGGCCAGCAGATCGGCAATGTTTTGCGCTACCATCTGGACCTCAACAGCAAGGATGTGCGCGAGCGCGCGCTCGACCTTCTGAAACAGGTCAGCATTCCCGATCCGCAGCGACGGCTCGACGCCTATCCGCATGAACTTTCGGGTGGCATGGCGCAGCGTGTCGTCATCGCTATCGCGCTTGCCTGTTCGCCGCGTTTCATCATCTCAGATGATGCGACTAGCGGTCTCGACGTCACCGTTCAGGCGCAAGTTCTGGAACTGATCCGCAAGCTTGTCAGCGAACGCGACACGTCGATGATGTTCATTACCCGCGATATCGGCATCACGGCGCATTATTGCGACCGCATCGCCATCATCTATGCGGGCGAAATCATGGAAGTGGCCGATCGCGGCGTGTTCTTCGATGATCCGCTGCATCCCTACACGGTGCTACTGCTTGCCGCCTTCGCGCAGAATGAGCGTCTGCGCCGTTATTGGCTTGGCGAAGACAAGGTGCGTGAAAACAGTGGCCCGAGTGCTGTTGGCTGCGCGTTCCAGAATCGCTGCGTGCGGGTGCAGCAGCGTTGCCTCGCCGAACATCCCGTTCTGACCGAGCACCGTCCCGGTCATTTTGTACGCTGCCATTTCCCAGTGGAGCGGCCATGAGTATTCTGACAGTCGACGAGCTTGTGCAGCATTTCCCGATCGGCGGGTCGAAGTCGGTCGTGCGTGCCGTCAATGGTGTCTCGTTTTCCCTCGACAAAGGAGAGACGCTGGCGCTGGTCGGCGAATCCGGCTCAGGAAAGACCACCATTGGCCGATGCGTTCTGGGGCTCATCGAGCCGACTGGGGGGCGTATCAATTTTGACGGCACGACGCTTGGACGCCACCGGACCGTCCGCTCTCCCGAGCTTCGCGGCAAGCTGCAACTGGTCTTCCAGGAACCCGCGGAATCGCTCAATCCGCGCATGCGCGTGTTCGAGCAGATTGACGAGCCTTTGCGCGCCCTAAAGATGCCTCGGGCCGACCGCGAAGCAAAAGTAAGGCTCGCGGCACGCCGCGTCGGCCTTGCGGAGTCGTTGCTTGAACGTTTTCCCACCGAGATCAGCATGGGACTTCAGCAGCGCGTCGGCGTCGCCCGCGCGATGATTTCCGAACCGGAGATCGTGGTGCTGGACGAACCCACCTCGGCGCTGGACCCGACGGCGCGCGCCGAGATCATCGATCTGTTGATCCGCATTCAACGGGAGTTGGGCACCGCCTATCTTTTTATCAGTCACGATCTCTCAGCGGTCAGGCACATCAGCCATCGTATCGCGGTGCTCTATCTCGGGAAAATCGTCGAACAAGGGCCTTCCGCAAAGCTGTTCGCGCAGCCCTCCCACCCCTATTCCGTCGCGCTTCTATCGTCGGTGCTGTTGCCCAATCCCCGTATCAAGAGCGGCGGCAAGATCAGATTGTCCGGCGAGATTCCCAGTCCCATCAACCTGCCGCCCGCCTGCTATCTGGCTGGCCGCTGCCCGATGGTGATCGACCGGTGTCGAGAGACGATGCCGCCCGTCGAGATGGTTGCGGATAATCACTCCGTCCGATGCTACCGGCACAAGGAAGTGTCGGAGTTGGACAAGGATTTCGACAGCTTTGCCCGCTTCCAGAGCGAGGCTGACAGAATTCTGGGGGCCGGAATCCCGGAACCCATCAAGATCGGCATACCCGAAAACGCAGGAGATCGGTAATGGGCAAGCTCGACGGCAAGGTGGCGGTGATCACAGGCGGCGCGAGCGGCATCGGACGGGGTGTCGCCAATCTTTTCGCCAAGGAGGGCGCGTCGGTCGGCATATTCGATCTCAACCCCGACAATGCGAAAGCTGTCGCTGATGAAGTCGCGGCACATGGCGGCAAGGTGGCATTCGCCACAGGAGACGTCAGCCAGGAAGAGGATGTGATAGCCGGCCTGAAATCTCTGGTGGCCGAACTCGGCGACGTCGACATCATGGTCAACAATGCCGGCATCGACACCACGCGCGAACTGGACGGCATGCCGACCGATATGTGGGACAGGATGATCAATGTTCACCTGCGCGGCACCTTCCTTTGCACACGCGAAGTCTTGCCCGCCATGAAAAAGAAGAAATGGGGACGGATCATCAACCTGTCTTCACAGCTGGCGCACAAGGGCGCGCCAACGATGGTGCACTACGTTGCCGCCAAGTCCGGCATTATGGGTTTCACGCGTGCGCTTGCCTATGAAGTGGCGCGCGACGGGATAACGGTGAACTGCATCAATCCGGGCCCGATCAACACCCCTCTCCTCAATGGACTGCCGCAGGAATGGCTTGAGCGCAAGAAAGGCGAACTTCCGATTGGCCGGTTCGGCGAGGTCGACGAGGTCGCGCCGGCGTTTCTGCTTCTGGCGTCCGACGAAGGCTCCTACTTCGTGGGAGCGAGCATGAACATGAATGGCGGCGACTACATGATCTGATCACCGCCGCCGAACAGGCCGCGGTATATTTGCCAGTTATCTGACGGTGCCTGCCGTCAGATTGATGCCTTGAGACCCGCCCGCTGACCCGCAGTCGATTGTGGGTCTCTCAGGTCCCGTCAAATCAGACGGGCACGTCTCCTTCCATTCTCCCGTTCACCCCACGTCGCGCATTGCGTCCTTCGCAGGCCGCGCACGCTGTGTATTTGGCCGCGTCTCGTGAGCCTCAATGACCGGTCGCGCTTCGACGACCTGGCGCGGCGGTGTCGACGCAGCGTGCTGACTTGTCATGTGAACGCTCCCCTTCCCCATTTTTTGCGAGACTGTCGCTTGACAGCTCTACCAATCATACTATCGTGGTCTGATGGTATAACAGGTATGCCAATAAAGTGGTCGGAATTCCTCTAAAACAGCGCAAGCTTTCGGACGATGTCGCGGAGCATCTGGAGCGGTTGATACGTTCCGGTGAACTGGCTGAAGCTGATCGACTGCCCTCGGAACGCGAACTGATGCGGCAGTTCGGCGTGGGGCGCCCGTCAATTCGGGAGGCGCTGCAACATCTGAGCAAGATGGGACTGGTTGAGGTCCGCTCCGGCGAGCGCGCAC
The DNA here is from genome assembly GCA_023953905.1 of Rhizobiaceae bacterium. Lineage (GTDB taxonomy): Bacteria > Pseudomonadota > Alphaproteobacteria > Rhizobiales > Rhizobiaceae > Arvimicrobium. The sequence goes on from JAMLJA010000004.1 coordinate 121,166, forward strand.
GTATAACGCGCCCGACTCCGCAGTTTGTGATCGACGCGTTGGCAGTGCCGGCGCGGCACATGATGAGCGCCCCCGGCGGCATACAGAATTTTCAGAGCGCCCGACTTTTCTTTGAGATCGGTCTCGCTCGCAACGCGGCCGTCAACGGTTCGGAAGAAGACATCGCGCAGCTTGCCGACGCCCTTGAAGCGAACCGGTTGTCGATGGGCGATCTGGAACGCTTCGAGCAGACCGACGTCGACTTTCACTACGTGCTGGCGGTGATCACGCACAATCCGATCTTCACCGCGATCCATGCCGCGCTTGTCGACTGGCTGCTCGAACAGCGCCACACGACTCTGGCAACCGAGAATGGCGTCGATCGGGTCGCTTTTGAAGCGCATCGAAAAATCTTCGAGGCAATAGCGGCACGCGATGCCGACCGTTCCGAAGCAGCGATGCGGGAGCATCTCGAATACGTCGCCCGTCGCTACACCGAGCTCGCGGAGGCGAAATGACTGCTGGTTATGTGGTGATTGTCGACTTCCGCCTGAAGCCGGGCATGCGTCATGCGTTCCGCAAGCTCATTGACGTCAATGCTGCAGCGTCGGTTCGCGATGAGCCAGGGTGTCGTCGGTTTGACGTTGCCGAGGTGCGCGGCGAGCCTGATCGCATTCTGCTTTATGAGATCTATGACAACGAGGCGGCCTTCCAGGATCACTGCAAGACGCCGCACTTCAACGAATTCAATCTGGCTAGCGAAGCGCTCGTGGACCTCAAGATCACGGCGCTTTGTGACCTGGTTTTCGAAGGACAGCCGTAGCCGGACCAACAGGAAAGCGCGTCTCGCGCATGCAGGGAGGAATTGCATGACGGAAAAGGGTCTCAAGGAGATGGCCGGATCGAGATCCGCCAAGCTCGGGCATTTCGTGGTCGAATTCGCAACGCCGGGAATCGGGCATATTCTGAAGTCGGCAGGCTGCGATTTCGTGCTGTTCGATCTTGAACATTCCGGTTTCGGGTTAGAAACGGTCAAAAGTGCCGTGCGCTATTTCGAGGCAGCGAGCCTGCCGATGATCGTGCGCGTGCCTTCAAAGGAATACCATCATATCGCACGGGCCATGGATATGGGCGCAGAGGGCCTGATGCTGCCAATGGTCGGCAATGTCGAAGAGGCACGCAGCATTCTTGACGCGATGAAGTATCATCCGGTCGGCAAGCGTGGCGTCGCGCTGCAGGTTGCGCATGACAATTATCGCGCCGGCGCCGTAGCCGACAAATTCGTGGCAGCGAACAAGCGCACCACCCTGTTCTGTCAGATCGAGACTGCGGAAGGCGTTGAAAACGCGGACGCACTCGCCGCGCTGGACGGGGTCGATTGTCTCTGGGTCGGTCACTTCGACCTGTCGGTCTCGCTCGGCATTCCAGGTGAATTCGATCATCCGAAGTTCAAGGCGGCCATCGAGAAGACTTCGGCAGCCACGAAGAAGCACAACAAGGCGCTCGGCAGGCTCGTTCCCGACGTGAAAACCGGCATCGACATCTACGGCCAGGGCTTCGACTTCGTCTGCTACTCCGGAGATGTCTGGGTGCTCCACAACGCGCTCGCCGAAGCGATCGGCAAGCTGCGTGAAGGCTGCAAGTAAGGCGGAGACATGTGATGACTGCCGATACATTCAGGGTTGCGATTTCCGGCGATTTCCGCAAGGCGGACGGGTCGCCAACCTATCCGGATTTCGACATGGCATCGCTCTACGCGGCACGTGACCTGGAGGTCGAATTCCTAGAGGTCAGCAATCCACTCAAGGCCGAACAGCTTGAGGACTTCGATGCCCTGATATTGCTCACGCATAGATTTACGCCTGAAAGCGTGCCGAAGAGTGGCCGTCTCTCGGTCGTCGCACGGTTTGGCGTCGGCTATGACACGGTCGATGTGACTGCCTGCACGAAAGCGGGCATAGCTCTGGTGATCACGCCGGATGGCGTGCGCCGACCAGTTGCGGTTTCCGTCATAACGCTGATGCTGGCGCTGACCGGCAAGCTGATGGTCAAGGACCGGCTGACAAGGATGGGGGCCGCCGGTTTTGACCTGCGTTCCCAGCATATGGGTGTCGGTCTGGTCGGCAGGACGCTGGGTTCGCTGGGAATCGGCAATATCGGGGCCGAGGTTTTCCGAATGGCCCGGCCCTTCGATATGAAATTCATCGCACATGATCCATTTGCCGACAGCGGCGTGGCGCGCGAACTCGGCATCGAACTCGTCAGTCTGGAAGAGCTTTTCCGCCGCGCGGACGTGCTTTCGGTTAGCTGTCCCCTGACCGATGAGACCCGGCATATCGTGAATGCCGAACGGATCGCGACGATGAAGCCCTCGGCCTATCTCATCAACACGGCGCGCGGACCGATCGTCGATCAGGCGGCGCTGACCAAGGCGCTTCAGAAAAACCGGATCGCGGGAGCGGGCCTCGATGTGCTGGAGCAGGAGCCGCCGGAGGCGGACGATCCAATTCTGAAACTCGACAACGTCATTCTCGCGCCACACGCCCTTTGCTGGACCGACCAGTGCTTCGCCGGCAATGGCGCGGCGGACGTGAAGGCAGTGTTCGACGTCATGCAAGGCCATGAACCACGCGGTGTGGTGAACAGGGAGGTTCTCTCATCGGAACGCTGGAAAGCACGTCTGGCGGACTACGCCAGTCGGTTTGGAGGCTGAAGGAGATATTCGAAAACCGGGGCGCTGGCCCATTCGGCCAAAAACTGGAAAACGCCCGGCCGCTGCGCCCGCGACCGAGTTTTAGGCAAACGCCGTCGCCGCGTCAGGCGCGGTCATTCTGGGAGGAGTGAAAAGCAATGGACGATCGGGAAAGACGAGATTTCGAAGCCGGCCTCGGCCACGAGGTTGATGCATTCTTGCGTGGAGAAAGTACCCGCAGAACGTTTATCACCAGATTCGGGCAGATGACGGGCATGCTGGCCGTTTCCGGCTCGGCGCTCACGGCAGTCACGGACTGGGCGATGGCCCAGCAGGCCGCTGAACTTGCCGATCCAAGTACACCTCTTGGACAGGCACAGGCGCTTGCACTCAAGGCGTCGCAAGGCGAACCGGCTGACGGCTCTGCGTTCAGAGCGGTCGAGGCTGCAAAGCAGTATTCGGGCGTCACGCTCAACATGACATCGGAAGCAGGATTGCAGGCGCTTGATCCGCGCAACTTCAGCGGACCGATGTGGGAGCAACTGACCGGCATCAAGACCAACGTGGCGGAACTGGCGCATCCCGACCTCTACTCGAAGGCGGTGGCCGAGCATATCGGCAATTCCGGCGCCTATGACGTTCTGGACATTTCGCCGTCCTGGACGCCGTCGCTCGCCGATGGCGGCGTGATCGCGCCTCTGGACGATTACATCTCCAAATACATGAACATGGCCGACCTTGAGGATTACCATCCACTGTACAAGGCCCTGCCGACCTACAAGGGCAAGATCTGGGGCTTCTTCGATGACGGCGATATCTTCGCGCTCTACTACCGCAAGGACATTTTCGAGGATCCGAAGCTGAAGGAAGCCTATCAGGCCAAGTTCAACGCGGAACTCGCGCCCCCGAAAACCTGGGACGAATACAACCAGATCGCTCAGTTCATCACGGACCAGATGGCGCCAAACGTCTATGGCGCGGGCCACTTCCGCAAAGCGGGAAGCCCCGGCAACCAGTTCGACTTCCTGCAACAGTTCCGTACCAATGGCGGCAAGCTGTTCGACGACGACATGAAGGCGGGCCTGGCATCGGAAGCCGGAATGAAGACGCTCAAGAACATGATGGCGTCCAACGCCGCGTCAATGCCCGGCAACAACGAACTCGATGCTGTCTCGCTTTGGGCCGCGTTCCTCACCGGCAAGGTGGCGATGATCTATTCATGGCCACCCTCCGGTCGCATGGCCGCAAATTACTCGCAGAGCGCGACGGCAATCAACTTCATTCCGCAATCCCAGATCGCCGGAAAGGTCGGATATGCGGTTGTGCCGGGCAACCCTGAACATGCGACAGGCTTCAACAAGGCGCTTGCCGCAGGGTCGTCCAATCTCGAAGCCGCGTACCTGCTCATGCAGTGGATCACTTCGCCACCAGTGTCGCTGGCACGCGTCATGCTGCCTTACGCGCTGCGCGATCCGTATCGGCTCTCGCATTTCAAGTCGGACCTCTATGCCGGCCTGTTCCCGAGCGCCAAGGAGTATCTGTACAATCTGAACAACTCGGCAAATGTCGGTCTTCTCGATCCGATCATGCCCGGCGCACAGGAATATTTCCTGAGCATAGACCGTATGTGTACGGAGGTCTGGGCGGGCGGTGATCCGGATGCTGCGTTGAAGACCGCGGCGGCGGAAATGGACTCGACCACGGAACGCCTCGGTGTGGATTCCCAGAAGGCGTTCTACGCGGAGTTCCTCAAGCTCCCCGGTGCCACGGCCGACAACACGGTCGAAAAACTCGGCATGGCCGTGAAGCTTGACTAATCCAGTTGTGTCGGCCCCCCCGCGGGGGGGCCCGACACTCGCTCCACATCTCATTTCCGCATGTGTGCAGGCGCCAAACTATGGCTGAAGTCTTCAGAATAACGCCTATGGAAGCGGCAGGCGCGCCGCCCCGGCTCTCGTCACTTGCGGCGTGGAGCGAACGGCACTTCAAGTGGCTGCTCGTCGCGCCCGCCGTTTTGCTGATACTGGCGCTCTCGATCTACCCGCTCGTGTTCTCCCTCGTCGTCTCGTTCATCAACTACGACTTTCAGGTTCCGGGGCACGATTTTGTCGGCTTGCGGAATTTCGAACGCGTGATCGCCGACCCCGTGGCGCGACGGTCGCTTGTCATCACGGCTTTCCTGTCGGGCACCAGCGTCATCATAGAGTTTGGCCTCGGCCTGCTTGTCGCTCTGGCGATGGTCAAGAGCTTTCGCGGACGCGGTCTCGTGATGTCGATCCTGATCGTGCCGCTCTTCATCAGCCCGGTAATTGTCGGGCAGGCCTGGACGCTCATGCTTCAACGCCCGTTTGGCCCAACCAATTATGTCCTCAGCCAGATTCTCGGGCAGGAAGTGACAATCAGCTGGCTGACGCAGGCGCCCTGGCTCTACATCTCGCTCATTCTTGCCGATGTCTGGCAGTGGACGCCTTTCATGTTCGTCATACTGCTCGCGGGGCTGACGGCAATCCCGAACAATCTCTATGAGGCCGCCGAGCTCGACGGTGTCGGCGCGTGGGACGCCTTTCGCTGGATCACGCTGCCGCATCTGATGCCCATGATCCTGCTCGCGCTGACCTTCAGGCTGCTCGACGCCATACGCATGTTCGATACGATCTTCATCATGACGGGCGGGGGACCGGGCACGCAGACCTACACGGCCACCTACTACCTCTACACAATCGGGTTTGCGCAGTTCAATCTGTCCCAGGCGACAGCCGGAAGCTGGCTGTTCCTCATCTTCACCGCACTTGTGGTCATACTTCTGGTGCGCCGGCTGTTGAAAGTGGAGCCGGTCTGATGGCGGCACGTGGCTCAAGCTTCCTGTCGCAGCGGCGGCTCGCCTCGATCGGGCGTTACCTGCTCCTCGGCTTCTTCCTGCTGTTCGTGCTGGCGCCGATCTACTGGATGTTCAACACGTCGATCAAACCGAGCAGCGACTATCTGGCAATACCGCCGGTCTGGTTCCCCGATGAGCCGACGCTCGTCCATTATGAAGCGGCGCTGTTCACCTATCGGGGTCTGCAAGGCATCATCAACAGCCTGATCGTTTCGCTGTCGGCAACTGCCCTGTCCGCATTGCTCGGCACCTTGATGGCCTACAGCCTCGCCCGCTTCAACACGGGCGGCCAGCATCTCTCTTTCTGGGTGCTTTCGCAACGTTTCCTGCCGCCCGTCGGCATCGTTCTCCCGGTCTTCCTGATCTATCGCAACCTCGGAATCCACGACACGCATTTCGGTCTGATCATGGCCTACACGGTGTTCACCCTGCCGGTCTCGGTATGGATGATGTTCGCCTATTTCCGGCAGATGCCGAAATCCATGGAAGAGGCCGCCCTGGTTGACGGCTGGACCCGATGGCAAGCCTTCTGGCGCGTTGCGGTGCCGCTTGCCGCCCCCGCCATCGTCGCGGCGGCAGTGTTCGCCTTCATCGCGTGCTGGACGGAATTCTTCTTCGCACTCGTGCTCACGGGTCGAACCGCATTCACGCTGCCCACGGTCTTCCGGTCGTTCATCGGGTTCCAGGGCGCTCAATATGGCGAAGCCGCCGCACTCGCGATTGTGTCGCTCGGACCCTCGATCGTGCTGGGCGTTCTGGCTCAAAAACACCTTGTGCGAGGACTCACCCTTGGTGCGGTCCGTGGCTAGGAAGAACGGAACAAATGGCTGAAGTAAACATCCAACGACTTGAAAAGCACTATGGCGCGTTCCACGCCGTACGTGGCATCGACCTGGAAATTCCGGACGGCGAATTCACCGTTCTGGTTGGCCCCTCAGGTTGCGGCAAGAGCACCCTGCTCCGCACGATCGCCGGGCTGGAAGAAGCGTCCGGGGGATCGATCTCCATCAATGGAAAGGTGGTCAACGATGATCGCCCGCGCGACCGCGACGTGGCCATGGTGTTTCAGGATTACGCGCTCTATCCGCATATGACGGTCGCCAACAATATCGGGTTCGGGCTCAAGGCCCGGAAAATGCCCAAGGCCGAAATCGAGAAGCGCGTCGGCGAAGCGGCACAGATGCTGGGCATCGTGCCGCTGCTCGAGCGTTTTCCGCGACAGCTTTCCGGCGGTCAGAGACAGCGCGTCGCCATCGGGCGCGCCATTGTGCGCAATCCCAGCATCTTTTTGTTCGACGAACCACTTTCGAACCTCGATGCGCAATTGCGCGACGAGATGCGCGGCGAGATCAAACGGCTGCATCAGGACATCGCCACCACGATGATCTACGTGACGCACGACCAGATCGAAGCAATGACGCTGGCTGACCGGATCGTGCTCATGCGCGACGGGCTGATCGAACAGCAGGGCGCGCCGTTGGACCTGTTCGAACGACCTGCCACCACCTTCGTCGCAGGATTTCTCGGCTCTCCGAAAATGAGCTTTCTGCCAGGTCGCCTCGGCGCGCGCGATGGACAGGTGGGCGTTGCGGTCGGCGAGCACTTCATGCCGCTGCCACAGGGACGCGCGCCGGACACGGTCAAAGGCGAGAAGTCGGTGCTGCTTGGCTTGCGGCCCGAGCATATCAGCCGCGCCCAGGGAGAGGCTCCCACGCCGGGCTCTGTCAGATACGACGCGCTCATCGATCTGGTTCAACCCACCGGCTCACGCAGCTACGCCACGTTTCGCCTTGGTCGGGAGCCTGTCGTAGCCGAACTGCAGGCCCATGACGTCAGCCGCGCCGGACAAAAGCTGGCGCTCGACATCAATATGAACAGGGCGTCGATCTTCGATGCCGAGACAGGGAGAGCGATCTGATGGCATCCGCTGCCCCATCCACGGCGATCCGCCTTTTCGGTACCGAACAGACAGATGCGCCCATGCGCGAATTGCGTGCAGGCTCCCTGTGCGTTCAGTTCGACAATGGCGCATTGCGCTATGTGCGGTTTGGAGGGGTCGAGGTGCTGCGGGCAATCGCCTTTCTCGTCCGCGATGATAACTGGGGGACATTCGCTCCGCACATCGAGAATCTCGACATTCAGGAGAATTCAGGCGGCTTCACCGTCACCTATCGCGCAAGCTGCGCTGACGCTTCCCGCAGGCTCAACTATGAGGCGCGGATCACTGGCAGCGCTGACGGCGCCCTGTCCTTCACGGTCGATGCGATGCCGGAAACCGACGTTCTCACAAACAGAACCGGTTTCATAGTGCTCCATCCGATCCGGGACATCGCCGGACGTCCGGTCAAGGTCGTGCATGATGACGGACGCGAAGAGCGCTCGATCTTTCCGGAAAATGTAGATCCGCGATGCCCATTCACCGATATTCGCTCACTTTCGCATGAGATTTCCCCGGGTGTCTGGGCCACCTGCACCATGGATGGGGACGCTTACGAAATGGAAGATCAGCGCAACTGGTCTGATGCTTCCTACAAAACCTATGTCCGACCGCTTCGAAGGCCATGGCCCTATCAGTTGGACAGGGGGCAGAAATTTACTCAAGCCGTCAGTCTTTCGTTTTCAGGCAGGCCAAGTTCGAAATCGGACGCCGTTAACGAGGACAGCATAGGTGTCATCACGATCGGCGAGGCATACGGTGTGGTCCCTTCGATCGGCATCGGTGTACCGGCGGACGAGGCGAGCCATGCGGTTGGCGTTCCAGACCTCATCAAGCAGTTGGGGCCGCGCTGGCTGGTCTGCCAGATCGATCTACGCCTCGGCCATGGCAAGAGCGAACTTGAGAGATATGCGGCTCTTGGCAAACTCGCAGGAGCGCAAATCGTCCTGGAAATCATAACGAAGGGCTCGCTCGACCCGCTCGCGGAACTCGCGCCCATCGGGGAGGCGCTGCGCGCGATCAAGATGACGCCCGAAGCGGTCAGCGTTTTTCCCGCACAGGACATGAAGTCCGTCCAGCCGGATGCTGCATGGCCGGAAATGCCAACCTTCGAGGAAAGCTATGCTGCCGCGCGAAAGGCGTTTCCCGGCGTCAGGCTCGGTGGGGGAATGGCCGCCTATTTCACGGAACTCAACCGCAAACGTCCCCCCGACGCATTGCTGGACTACGTGACCTTCACAACCTGTCCGAGCGTGCACGCGGCCGACGACGTTTCCGTCATGGAGACCCTGGAAGCTATTCCGCATCTGATACGGTCTGCCCGGTCTTTTTTCGCCAAAGATCGTCCCTTGCGGATAGGGCCAAGCCAGCTCGGGTGTCGGGAGAATCCCTACGGACAATCGACGACACCAAACCCAGACAACAGGCGGGCATGTCTCAGCCGCCTCGACCCGAGACAGCGCGGGCTCTTCAATGCCGCCTGGACCGTTGGCTATGTTGCCGCGGCCGCCCGCGAGGGCGTGGAGGCGATCGCGCTCGGCTCTCCGACAGGCCCGTTCGGGCTCATCCATCGCAAAGCGGATTTCGATCAGCCCTGGTTTGACGATCAGGACGGCACGTCCGTCTACCCGGCCTATCATGTCATGGCCGGACTGGCGCAGCTTTCCGGCGCGACCCTGGTCGATGTCGAGATTGCCGGCGGTGACGGCGTCGAGGCGTTGGCGGCCCGCAAGGAAGGGCAAACAGTTCTCTGGCTTGCAAACCTGACGGCGGAGACCCGGAAGCTACGCCTTGCCGATCCGGCTGGAACGGCGCGTGTGAGTATATTGTCGGCAGAGAGCTTTGAACGCGCGGCCGCGGCGCCGGACTTTATGGCCGTCGCATCCCATGCGTTCGAAGGCAACAGTCTGGAGCTTGGCGCCTACGCGGTGGCGCGCGTCGTCATGTAGATCCGAGGCACAGCTGAGGCGTGGAAAATTCCGGCACGCCTATTTCAAGAGATCGATCTGCTCGGGCATGAGTGCATTTCCCGATCCTGATTTCACAAGACCGTCCAGTGTCTGGAAGACGCCTTCCGCGACCGCATTCGCAACATGCATGGTCGCCGTCATGTCCCGATAATAGCCGATATCCTTGTGCGCATTGCCGATGCTGAAGCGGAACTGATCTGTTTCCCGTGAGAGAATGTAGGGCTTCATGCGGTCCAGCGCGACGCCATTGCCACCGCCCCTCGCAAGGCAGTCGACAAAGGTGTCCATCGATACCCCGCCCTTTGCCGCGCAGGCAGCGGCTTCCGCGATAAGCGTCGCTGAGCCGAGCGATACGAAATTGTGCAGAAGCTTCAATTGATGCCCGGTGCCGACGCCCCCAGCGTGGAAGATGTTCTCCGCGAAGGCGGACAAGAGTGGTCGGACTGATTCAAGCGTCTCCGCGTCCCCGCCGACTAGCAGGTTCAGCCTTCCCTCTTCGGCCTCCTTCGGCGTTCTCGTCATGGCCGCATCGATAAAACGGGCGCCGCGTTCCGCGACCTTGGCCGCCAATGCGACCGTCGAATCTGGCTGAGCGGTGGAGCAGTCAATGATCAACGTACCGGCTCGAACAGCGTCCAGCAGCCGACCGCTGCCAAGAAGCACATCCTCCACCTGAGGTGATCCCGTCACACACAGGATGACAATGTCGCACTCGGCAGCCAACTCGGCTGTCGTATCGCGACCCCGCGCGCCTGCCTGGTCAAGATCGTCGGTCGACTGATTGCCGTCGTGCCGCAGATAGGAAAGAGACCAGCCCTTCGTCACAATGTTCTTGGCGATGCCATGGCCCATGAGGCCGACACCGATCACACCGACCGACTGTTTCATTGCAATTCTCCGGACGTGTGAAAGGGCTCAGTCGATCGGGCGGCGAAGATGCCAGCTTGTTGCCTGCTGAAAAGCGTGGCCCGCTGCACAGAGCACATCCTCCGACAGGTGCTTTCCGACCAGTTGCAAAGAGATCGGGACGTTGTTGCTGGAAAAGCCCGCCGGCAGCACGATGGTCGGATTTCCGGCCAGATCGAAAGGCGCTGTGTAGCGGATCATCTGGAGCAATACATCGTCGTCCGCGCCAAATGCCTCCAGTTCAGAAACTGTCGGCGTCGGCGTCGTCATTGTGGGAATGAGCATCAGGTCCACGTGTTCGAATGCCGCCGAGAGACGTCCCGAGAATTCCAGCCGATTTACCCAGGCGTTCGCGACCGCTTCGCCGCTCACCTTGCGACCGTGCTCAATCAGTCCAGCCATTCCCGCATCGTACTCGCTGGCGCGTGATGGATAGGTCGCGGCATGTACCTTGGCGGTCTCAGCCCCGCATATGTCGAACCATCCGCGCAACGCATCATATGGCGAGACGGAAGGAGAGCGGGCGAATGCGCGCCCAGCACGCCAACACGGATGGCCGCCTCGACCGCGGCAACCACCTCGGGATGCGTTCGCGTCGATACGAAACTCTCATCATAGCCGATGCGAAGTCCGTTGATGCCCCGACGCGTCGCCTCGAGATAGTCCGGCACATGAGCCGACGACGCCGTTCCATCGCGTTCGTCCGGGCCTGCGATGACACGCAAGATTGCGGAGGCATCGGCGGCACTGCGGGCAAAAGGTCCGATATGGTCCAGCGAGTGCGAGAGCGTGAAGCAACCATAGCGACTGACCCGTCCCCAGGTTGGCTTGATGCCGGTGACATTGTTGCAGGCAGAAGGAAAGCGAATCGATCCGCCGGTGTCGGTGGACAACGCACCGAATGTCATGCCTGTCGCTGTTGCGACACCTGACCCGCTGGACGACGTGCCGGCCCAATAGTCGGCATTCCAGGGATTGATAGGCGTCGGAAACACGGGGTGATTGTTGGTGTAGGCACCTTCCGTCAGCGTCAGCTTTCCCAGGATGATTGCGCCGGCCGCGTAGAGACGTTCGATTACCGTGGCGTCATAGTCGGGCACGAAGTCCTTGTAGATCAGCATGCCGGCCGATGTCGCGGCGTCCTTGGTGTAGAGCAGATCCTTGACGGCAAGTGGAACGCCATGAAGCGGACCACGCCAAAGTCCCTTGGCGATTTCGCCTTCGGCGATCCGGGCTCGCGCCAGGGCCTGTTCGCCCATCACGGTAATGTAGGCATGGAGATTACCGTCGATCGTCTCGATGCGATCGTGCATGGAGCGCACAACTTCGACCGGGGAAATTGCCCCGGTACGCAGGTGCTCTGACAACTTGAGAAGCGGCCAATAGTGAAGTTCCGACATCCGGCTCCCCCTTTCAGACTTTGATCGCGCCCTTGAAATCAGGCGTTGGCGCGTTCGAGTGTTGTGCAAAGCTTCTGACAGCTGCACCGAAAAAGCAATAAAATAAATTGACAACTTTGCGCATACGACCCTACGATTTGATTGAGTAACGCCGATAAGGCCGCCGCGAAAAGAACGGCACGGCAAAGGTTCGTAACCCGCGCCAGTAGCGCACCCCAATTTGATGAACGCACCCTTCAGAGAGGACTGAACATGTCGAACATGCGAACCGGATTGAGGGGGGCCGTGGCGGCGCTCGCAATCCTCTCCAGCGTGGCCTACGCATCGGCCAAAGATACGCTTACGCTTGGCCTGCCCATCGAGCCGACTGGCCTCGACCCGACGATCAGCGCGCCCGTCGCGATCCGCGAAGTCACGTGGGGCAACATTTATGAAGGACTGGTCACTCTCGACAAGGACGGCCAGATCAAGCCGTTGCTGGCGACCGAATGGACTGTCTCGGACGACGGCTTGACCTACACGTTCAAGCTGCGCCCCGATGTGAAGTTCCACAACGGTACCGCTTTCGACTCATCCATCGTCAAATTCTCCCTCGACCGCGCTCGCGCCGACGATTCGACCAATGCGCAGAAGCAGTTCTTCGAGCCTATCGAGAGCATCGAGACGCCGGATCCCCTGACGGCCGTGATCAAGCTCAAGGCCCCGACCGGACTGTTTGTCTATCATCTGGCATGGGGAGACGCCGTGATGGTCGATCCCAAGACCGTCGAGACCAACAAGACCGATCCGGTGGGAACTGGGCCGTTCAAATTCAAATCCTGGCAGCGCGGCGACCGCGTCGAAGTGGTCCGCAATGATGATTACTGGGAAAGCGGTGTCCCCAAACTCTCTTCTGTCACGTTCCGCTTCATTGGCGATGCGCCCGCACAGGCAGCGGCACTGCGCGCCGGCGACGTCGATGCCTTTCCGAATTTCACGGCACCTGAACTCTATGGCGAGTTCGAGAGCGACGATCGCTTCAATGTCGTGCCCGGCAAGACCCCTCGGAAACTTGTCGCTGCACTTAACAACTCCAAGGCGCCGTTCGACAATGTGAAGGTCCGGCAGGCGATGATGAGCGCCATCGATCGCCAGACGGTCATCGAAGGTGCGTATTCGGGTTATGGCATCGCTATCGGCAGCCACTATGCACCCACCGATCCCGGCTACCTCGATCTGACCGGGGTACTCCCTTATGATCCCCAGAAGGCCAAAGACCTGCTGACGGAAGCCGGGTATCCGGACGGGTTCACCGTATCGATGAAGTGTCCCCAGATGACCTACACGACGCGTGCATGCGAAGTGATGCAGGCCATGCTGTCGGAAATCGGTGTTACGATGAACATCGAGGCGAGCGAATTTCCAGCCAAGTGGATCGACGAGGTATTCATCAAGCACGACTATGAAATGTCGATCATCGACCATGCCGAGCCGATGGATATCGATATCTATTCACGCCCGACCTATTACTTCCTCTACAAGAACCCGGCCTTTAACGAACTGATCGAAAAGGCCGCCGTCAATTCCGAGGAAGCCGAGCGCAGCAAGCTCTACGGCGAAGCGCAGAAGATACTCGCCAATGATGTGCCTGCTCTTTATCTCTTCGACCTTCCTCGCCTGAACATCTGGTCCAAGAAGCTTGAAGGTCTTTGGGAAAACGAACCAATCTCGCAGGTCTACGTCCGCGACGCTTACTGGGCCGAGTAGGCAAGATTGGCAGTGGGACCCGCGCCGGTGACGGCGCGGGATTTCCCCCGAGTGGCGCGTGTAGCGCAAGGTTTGAAGTCGGAAGGTCTTTTCCATGCCAGGCATTTTGATGCGCCGGCTGGGCTCCGTTGCGCTGACGCTCTTCATTGCGTCGCTGGTGGTGTTCGCAACCATGGATCTGTTGCCCGGAAACGCGGCGGCGATCCTTCTCGGCACCGCCGCACGTCCCGACACGATCGCCGCGCTTGAACAGCAGCTGGGGCTCGATCAGCCGGCTTACATACGGTATTTCACCTGGATTCTGGGTGCTTTCACGGGCGATCTGGGTCAATCAGCGTCCTATGGTGTCTCGGTAGGCGGACTTATCGCCGAACGCCTGGTTGTGACGCTGCCGCTCGCGGCCCTGGCATTGATTATCGCCGTAGGTATCGGCGTTCCCATGGGCGTCGCCGCGGCTGCAAGGTGGCGTCAGACACCTGACCGTGTGGCGTCGGGCTTCGCGCAGGTGGGGATCGCAATTCCGGATTTCTGGTTCGGTCTCCTCCTGATCCTCATCTTCTCCACGTCCCTGCAGTGGTTTTCGGCGGGCGGTTTCCCAGGTTGGGCCACGCCGCTCGACGCAATCAAGGCGCTTCTTCTCCCTGCCTTCGCGCTGGCTCTTCCGCAGGCGGCAATTCTGACGCGCGTCACGCGCTCGGCTGTTCTGGATGTGCTGGGAGACGATTTCATCAGAACGGCTCAGGCAAAGGGGCTTAGCGAGACCCGCATTCTCTGGCGGCATGCGGTACGCAATGCACTGGTTCCAATCGTGACCATCATCGGACTCCAGTTCTCTTTCCTGATCGCCGGAGCCGTTCTGGTGGAGAATGTCTTCAACCTGCCTGGGATCGGTCGCCTCGCCTATCAGGCACTTTCGCAAAGGGATCTTGTGGTTATCCGAAGCGTGGCGATGTTCTTTGCTGGCCTCGTAATACTCGTGAATTTTCTCGTGGACCTGTCCTATCTCTGGCTCGACCCACGGTTGAGGGCGCGCAGATGAGCGACTCAACCGAAACAACGCGGAGCTTTTCGTTCGGTCCGCATGCGCGTCTCTACATTGGCAGCATCATCACGGCCTGTGTTGTGGGACTGGCTGTCCTGTCGCTTTTCTGGACGCCGTCACCGCCCTCGAAGATGCGAATAGCCCTCAAGCTGAAACCTCCGCTGGAGGCCGGGCTGGCAGGGACCGACGCGCTGGGCCGCGATCTTTTCTCGCAACTCATGGTCGGGGCATGGAACTCGCTGTCCATCGCCGTGGCAGCCATTCTCATCGGGCTGATCTTTGGGGTCGCGCTCGGCACGGCAGCAGCAGCCAGGCGAGGAGCCGTGGAAGAGATCATCATGCGCTTTGCCGATGTGGTCTTCGCCTTCCCGGCCATCATTTCGGCAATCATGATCGCAGCACTCATCGGCTCCGGCGCGACCACTGCCATACTGGCGATAGGCTTGTTCAACATTCCCGTCTTCATCCGCGTGTCCCGCGGACTGGCGCAGCGCGTGTGGGCAAACGACTTTTGCCTTGCGGCGCAGGCTGCGGGTAAAGGTTCCTTTCGGATCACCACCGATCACGTGATCCCCAACATCGCCGGTGGAATTGCCATCCAGGCCACCATCCAGATCGGCCTTGCGATCCTGGTCGAGGCCGGGTTGAGCTTTCTGGGCCTGAGCCTCGCGCCACCCTCCCCGTCATGGGGTCGGATGCTGAGCGATGCTCAGACCTATCTCAGCCAGGCTCCATGGATGGCAGTTGCCCCAGGTGTCGCCGTGGCCATCGCCGTGCTGGGCTTCAATCTGCTCGGGGATGGATTACGGGACAAGTTCGATCCCAGAACACAGGGGCGCTCATGACCCTGTCTGTTGCACTTGAATCAATCACCTTGTCTCGCTGGACCGGAGGCAGTCGCGCGCTTGTCGAGGATATCAGGTTCGACATCCCCGCCGGCACCACCATGGGGATCGTTGGCGAGTCCGGATCAGGCAAATCTCTCACATCGCTGGCGATCATGGGCCTGCTGCCGACAGGAATGGCGGCGAGGGGCCGGATCGATCTGGACGGAACCGATCTGCTGCAGCTTTCGGCAAGGGAGATGCGCAGCGTCCGCGGCGCGAAGATCGGAATGATTTTCCAGGAGCCAATGACCGCGCTCAACCCGGCCATGCGGATCGGCGAACAGATCGCAGAGGGTCTGCTCGCGCACAAGGCAATTTCGCGCGCCGCGGCGCGCACCGAAGCGCTGCGGCTTCTGGACCGCGTACACATGCCCGATGCACGCCGGCGCATCGACAGCTTTCCGCACGAATTGTCGGGCGGTCAGCGCCAGCGCGTTGGCATTGCCATTGCTCTGGCCCCCGGCCCTTCCCTTCTGATTGCGGATGAACCGACAACCGCGCTCGATGTGACGGTCCAGGCCGAGGTGCTGGCACTGCTCGGCGAGCTGATTGGCGACCTGAACATGTCGCTTCTCATGATCAGTCACGATCTGGGCGTGATCGCCAGCATCTGCGAACACACGATGGTGATGAAATCCGGACGTATGGTCGAGGCGGGTGAGACTGCCCAGGTGCTTGGTCAGCCGCGCGAGACCTACACCCGCAGTCTCATTGCGGCGATGCCACGTCGCGATGAAGAAGCTGACCGCATCGAACCGAAAGCTCTGACGCCCGGTGAACCTCCCGTTCTTGAGGTGAAGGACCTCAAGCGCGAATACCGCTCCAATTCCGGCGAGGTTCTCACCAAGGCGGTGGATGGTGTCAGCTTCTCAGTGAAACGCGGAACTATTTTCGGTATTGTCGGCGAAAGCGGATGCGGAAAGTCGACCCTCTCGCGTATTGTCATGGGACTCGACCGGCCAACCGGCGGACAGGTGCTGTTTGACGGTGACGATCTCTTCGCCAAGCCCACTCGCGAGCTGCGCGAGGCGAGGCGCGGGTTCCAGATGGTCTTTCAGGATCCGCAAGGATCGCTTGATCCGCGACAGCGCGTGTCCCGCATCATCGCTGAGCCGCTTTATCTCGACCCCAAGGCGCCCAAGGGTCAAGCGCGCGAGGACATGATCGCCGAGGCGCTGACGAGCGTCGGATTGCAGGCGGACGATGCAAGGAAGTTCCCTCACCAGTTCTCCGGCGGTCAACGCCAGCGCATCGCGATCGCGCGGGCGCTCATTTGTCGCCCCAAACTCGTGGTTGCGGACGAGCCGGTTTCGGCTCTCGACCTTTCCGTGCAGGCGCAAGTGCTGGAACTCATTCGCGAATTGCGCGACAGCCACGGCATCGCATTCCTCTTCATCAGCCATAGTTTGGCGGTGGTGGAATCGATCTCCGACGATATCGGGGTCATGCATCGCGGGCGCTTCGTGGAAACGGGCAAGGCCCGGGACGTGTTCCGTGCGCCGCGCGACGCCTATACCCGTCAGTTGATCGACGCCGAACCACGCATAAACCAGCCGCGCCGCTATGGCGTCGCGGTACCTGCAAAGCCCTGACATCGAGAGACGCGTACATGGACAAGACCGTAGAAGGCGAGCCCAGCGACCAGTTCATCCGTCGACATATGGCAGGCGACTTCCTGCTCTGGTCGCCAAACATACAGGCAGAGGCGTTTCTCAACTGGGACCGAATCTGGGCGACGCGTACCATCAAGCGCGGCACGCCAAAGCCGCTGCCGGTGGCCTCCGCGCAACTCGACATAACCTTTGAGAGCGGCGGCAAGACGCACAGCATCGACAGTCTGATGCGGTGGGAATTCGTCAGCGGTCTGCTTGTGGTCAAGGATGGCGAGATCAAGCTGGAACGCTATGCCAATGGCTTGAACCCGGAACGCTGCTGGCAATCGTCCTCGATGGTCAAATCACTTGCGGCCATACTCATCGGAGCAGCCGTGCATGACGGTGCGATCCGGTCAATCGAGCAGCCGATCACGGATTATCTGCCCGAATTCGCGGGAAGTTCCTATGAGGGCGTGACAATCAAGGATCTTCTCCACATGGCATCCGGCGTCGACTGGGTCGAAAACACGGACGATCTGAAGACAGATGTGGCGGAACACTACATAAAGGTCATCGCAGCGCGGAAGCCCGACTATATCCTCAACTATCTGAAGACACGACCGCGCGCCAACCCGGCCGGGACGCAGTTCTACTACAACACCGGCGATACTTTTATTCTCAGTCACATTCTCAGCCGCGCGACTGGAAAAACCGTCTCCGAATATTGCTCAGAGAAACTCTGGCAGCCCATGGGGTTCGAGCAGGACGGGTTTTTCATTCTCGATTCGGATGATGGGCATGAAGTAGTTGGCAGCTGCTGCGGCGCTTCGCTACGCGACTATGCGCGGTGGGGGCTGTTCATGCTTTCGGACGGCGTCATCGATGGCAAGCGCGTCGTTCCAGAGGGTTGGGTGAAAGCTGCAACCACCCCCACTGCGCCGAATTTCGCCTTCGATTTCGGCGGCGAACGAGGTGCGGCCGGGGGCGCCGATGCTGCTTATCAGGGCTATGGCTATCTGTGGTGGGTGCGTCACGGCGGGGACTACCAGGCTCTTGGCAGCTATGGCCAGTGGATCTATGTGAGCCCTGAAAACAATACCGTGGCGGTCATTCTTGGCGCCGTTCCAAGGCACGTCTACATGACACCGGAAGAAGTGGCGCTGCATCGCAATTCATCGCATTGCGGATCCGAAATGCGGCTCGATTTCATCAAGTCAGCAATGAAGGCGCTGGCCTGACACTTTTGACGTGAGGAAGGATATTCCATGACCGCCGTTACGACTCCTGCCGGTTTGAGGCGCACGCTCGACGGGTCGCACAGAAAGATGTTCATCGGCGGTGCGTGGGTTGACGCGTCGTCCGGCGAGACGTTCGAAAGCCGCAACCCTGCGACCGGCGCATTGCTTGCCAGCGTTCCCGCCGGTGGAAAAGCGGACGTGGATCGCGCCGTCGCAGCGGCGAGAGCCGCCTTCGAGGGATCGTGGAGCCGATACAAGCCATATGAACGGCAGGTATTGCTTCTCAAGATAGCCGATCTGTTCGAAAAGCACTGGGACGAGCTCAGCCTTTCGGACACACTCGACATGGGGATGCCGATCAGCCGTACGCGCGGCAACCGCAACCGGGTCGTTGGCATGCTTCGCTTCTATGCAGGTCTGGCGACGTCAATCCACGGCGAGACGATCAACAACTCCCTGCCCGGCGAGATAACCTCCTACACACGCCGCGAACCTGTGGGCGTGGTCGGCGCGATCATTCCATGGAACGCGCCGACTGCCGCGTCGATCTGGAAAATCGGACCGGCACTGGCGACCGGCTGCACGATTGTGCTCAAGCCGTCGGAAGAAGCGCCGCTCACGCCATTGCTGATTGCGGAACTGATGGCAGAAGCCGGAGTGCCGGACGGCGTCGTCAATGTCGTCACCGGCACGGGGAAGGACGCGGGAGCGCCTCTCGCCGAACATCCGGATGTCGACAAGATCGTGTTTACAGGTTCGACCGCAACCGGCCAGAGCATCGTTCGGGCATCGGCAGGCAACCTCAAGCGGGTATCTCTGGAACTGGGTGGAAAATCACCTGTCATCGTGTGCGAGGACGCGGATCTGGATCGCGCCGTGCCGTTGGCGGCAATGGCGGTCTTTGCAAACTCCGGCCAGATCTGCATCGCAGGGTCACGCCTGTTCGTCGCGAGACGCATTCATGATGCCTTTGTCGAAAAACTGGGAAGTTTCGCAGCCGCATTGAAGATCGGCGACGGCATCAAGCCGGAAACTGAAATCGGACCGCTGATCTCGAAGCGTCAGTTCGAGAGGGTCGCAGGCTATCTCGAGAAGGGGGCGTCGGAAGGCGCACGGCTCGTGACAGGCGGTCAGCGGATCGAGGACGAAACGCTTGCGAAAGGGCACTTCGTGGAGCCGACGGTTTTCGCGGAAGTCACCGACGACATGACGATCGCCCGCGAGGAAATTTTCGGTCCGGTGATCTCAGCCATGCCATTCGACACACTGGAGGAGGCAGTTCAGCGCGCAAATGACACTCCGTATGGACTGGCAGCAGGCGTATTCACGCGCGATCTTTCCAGTGCGCACAGGCTTTCCAACGCCCTGCATGCGGGCTCAGTCTGGATCAATACCTATCACGCAATCGATCCGGCCGTACCCTTTGGAGGCTACAAGAGTAGCGGCTATGGCCGCGAAGGCGGCATTGAGCACCTGCACGAATATCTGAATACAAAAGGTGTCTTCATACGTCTCGACTGAGGCAGTCGCGACGTTCCTTGGCATCTTTGTGGACATGCGCAGTTTTGCATTCGGATTCACTGACGACGTCAAGTTTGCGAGCGAGTGCAGATCGATGATGTAAAGTCATTTGTCAAATAGGCAGGCGGATAGACGTCGCCTGTCGTGGATAAGACAAGAAGCCTTGACGTGTAGGCCGCATGCTCTTGCGAGATACGTCGGCTGGACACTATCGTGTGGCCCGCATATCTGGAAATTGGTCTCGGTCAGCCCGTGATTCTATTTGTTGCCAGGAGACGTTGAACTATGCCGCCAGGCAGGCCAGCCAAAGCAGGTTTCTCAGTGGAGGCAGCGGAAGGCTTGTTCGGCACAGACAGGCCGGCAGGGCTCTACGAACGAGTCTACAAGAGCCTCGTGCACGCAATCGTATCCGGGCGCTTTGCAAAGGGCGACAAGCTCCCCTCTGAAGTCGAACTGGCTGGCACCTACGCTGTCTCAAGACCCGTCGTGCGTCAGGCGCTGGAGAAGATGCGGGCCGAAGGACTGGTGGAGTCTCTGCGTGGTTCGGGCAACTACGTATCGGGCCTTGAGCATCTGGCAGCCTCAGGACCACAATTCGACAGCAACTGGACCGTTCAGGCAAAGGCCATGCTCGACGATCTGGAATTTCGCCTCACAGTCGAGCCAGAGGCAGCCTATCTGGCAGCGCGGCGGCGTGGGACGGCGGACCTGGACCGCATGCGCTCGGCACTGGACCAATTCGAAGAGGCTCACGGGGCGGGTCGTATCACGCATCACTTCGACTTTCTCTTTCATGAAGCCATTGCCCTTGCGACCACAAATGGCAGGTTCATTGAGGCCGCGCGATCGATTGAGCTCTCAAAGGATGCCGAGCGCCTGTTGTTGCGACATACCGCCTATTTTCATCCGCGCCCGCGCGGAAATGAGTTCATCAAGGAACATGAGAGGGTCTTTGAGCTGATCGAACAGCGCGAACCCGAGGCGGCGCGCAAAGCGATGTCATTTCACCTGAATGCAAGCCGGCAGAGGATGACGGAGCAGTTGGAAATGGTTGTAGCAGGGGCGTCTGCGTCGCGTCGCTAGAACGCATCCATCGGCCCTCTCAACGGCGACTCACTTTCTCTTGGGCGAAGTAAAGGCGATCGACCAAGGGCAACATCGGCGTTAGCGGCGCGCCTCGCCAAAATAGTCGCCCAGTGCGTCACCGAGCAGATTTAGGCCCAGAATAAATCCCGAGACCGCCAGACCGACGATGATTGCCAGCGACGGCTGTATCGCGAGATAGTTCTGCGCCTCGCGCAGCATCGAACCGAACGACGGAGCGGGCGGCTGAACTCCCATGCCGAGAAAACTCAGCGACGCCTCCCAGAGCACGGCCTGCGCACCGTCGAAGCTGGCGATCACGATGAGAGGACCCACCATGTTCGGCATGATCTCCCCAAACAGAATTCGCGTTTCGCTGGCGCCGAGTCCTCGCGCTGCCTCGATGAACTCGCGGTCGCGTAATTGTATCGCCACGCTGCGGGCTACTCGCGCAAAATCCGGGATCGCGGCGAGCCCCACGGCTATCATCGCATTGGTGAGAGACGGATTGAGCAGCGCGACGATGACAATCGCCACGAGTATCGTGGGAAAGCCCTGCAGGATCTCGGTCACGCGCGAGACGACGAGATCGATGAACCCGCCACGACTGCCGGCGATTGTTCCAAGCGTCGTTCCTACGACGCCGCCAATCACCACAACGATGAGAAATGCCTGTGCGGCAACGCGAGAGGCACCGAGGAGCCGGCTCAGAACGTCCCGCCCCAGAGGATCGGTCCCCAGCCAATGCTGTGCGCTCGGTCCCTGCAGCGACATTGCGAGATTGGTGTCAGTCATCGAATAGGGCGCAATGAACGGCCCGAGGATTGCTGCGAGAACGAATATCGAGACAAGGCCGAGCGCCAGAGGCGAGCGACGAGCGAGAAAGCTGAAAATGCCAAGCACTGGATGGCTCGGTCGCCTCTTTTCGGCTGGCACGTCGGTCATCCGGTCCTCACTCTCGGATCGATCAGTGCATAGGCGATGTCAATCAGCAGATTGACCGCGACATAGCCTGTGGCTGCCACCAGCACGACACCTTGAATGACAGGATAGTCGCGGTTGAGAACCGCATTCATGCCGAGACGTCCAATTCCAGGAATTGAGAAAATGACCTCAACGACGATGGCGCCGGAAATCAGCACGCCAAGTTGCAGGCCGATATAGGTGATGGTGGTGATCAACGTGTTGGGGGCGACATGGCGCAGCAGGATCGCCCAGGGGCCCACGCCTTTGGCCCGCGCGGTGTCAACGTAGCTTTCGCGGAGCACATCGATGGCAGCGACGCGCACGAAACGCACCAGAGAAGGGATGAGATAAATCGCTAAAGTTGTCACGGGCAGGATCATCGATCGGACATTGCCGGCGACGCTGCGCGACAGTGGGACAAAGCCGGCCGATGGCAGAAGTTTGAGCCAGACCGAGAAGGTCACGATCAGGATCAGGCCGACCCAGAAGCCGGGAACCGAAATGCCAAGGGTCACGAGCGCCGATGTCGGACGGCTCCACCAGCTATCGCGATGCTGTGCCACAAGCAAACCCAGCGGCAGCGCAATCACGACGGCGACCAGCAGGCTGGCCAGCGCAAGCTCGAGCGTCGCAGGAAGGGCCGCCGCCAGCAGGTCATTGACTGGTTTGAAACTCAGGTTCGACGTGCCGAGATTGCCGCTCAACGTCTCCCGCAGCCATATCATGTAGCGAATGCCGGTGGGCTGATCGAGGCCCATCTGCCGCGTGACGGCTTCCACGCGCTCCGGCGTCGCCATATTTCCCAGAAGAACGGCTGCCGGATTGCCGGGAGCAAATGCGGTCGCGAAGAAGGCGAGTGCGCTCACGAAGAACAAGGTGACGACTGCCCCGACAAGGCGCGCAAGAAGGAACGAAATCATGACTGACCTCAGTCTGGCATGCGCGCCGGAGCGGCGCCGCATGCCATCCTTGGGTTGTGCGCAATCTAGAGCGCGATCTTGGTGTAGTCGTCTATTCCACTCGGGCCGATCACCAGCGTGTCCGTGCCTTCGGCGCCGAGGAAAAAGAGCGGCAGGTGGTTGACGGTGATCTGAGGCATCTCCTCAAGCACGAGCTTCTGCAGTTCCTGGTAAAGAGCGATCTGCTTGGCCGAGTCCAGCTCGGAACCCGCTTTCGCGACCAGATCCGCATAGCCTTCGGGATTCCATTGATTGACGTTCGCGCCGGGCGCAAGATTGGGCGAGTTGAACATGCTGGCGGGATCTTCCGGCCCCGTGTTGAAGTTGTCGGACGTGATGTCGTAGTCGGGCTTGTGGAGCACTCGATCGAGCCAAACGGTCGCCTCCAGTTCACGCACCGAGACCTTGTGGCCAAGACGGTTGAGATTGTCCTGAAGGATCAGGGCCATCGACTTCAGCGTGTCAAAGCCTTGAATGGTCAGGATCTCCATCGTCAGCGGCTTGTCCTTGGTGAAGCCCGCTTCAGCCAAAAGAGCCGACGCCTTGTCGAGATCGAACGGATACATATCCGCCGACTCCGGCAGATAGGTGGCCATCTCCTGCGGCACGGGATTTATGGTCGGCCGGGCAAAGCCAAACCACACGCTCTTGGCGTAGCTCCCACGATCGAAGGCGTAGGCCAGTGCCTGGCGGACCCGCTTGTCATCGAAGGGCGCGCGCTTGGTGTTGATGTTGAAGTTCTCATAGAGGATGTAGGGCTTGGTCTGAATGACATTCACGCCAGCCCCCTGCGCCTGGATGACATCCTTGCCGTCGACGAGCGCCACCATCTGCAAGGTACCGTCCTGCATGCCGGCGAGACGGGCCTGCGAATCGGGGACGATACGCCATTCGATGGCGCTCACCTTTGCCGCGTTGCGATGATCGGCATAGCGTTCCACGCGAATACGGTCGCCGGGCGCCCAGTTTGCGAATTTGAAGGGACCTGTCCCGATCGGTGCAGTGTTGATCGATGGAATATTGGCTTCCTTGACGATCTGGATGACCGCAAGATTGCTCAAAAGTCCGGGAACGGGATTGGCGAGGGTCAGCTTGACCGTCGCATCGTCCACCGCTTCGACACCTGAAACCGCCGCGAGCTGCGGCGAAAACGGGCTTCCCACTTCCTTGTCCTGCACCCTTTTGAAGGAGTAGACGACGTCGCTTGCGCCAAAGGGCGAACCGTCGTGCCAAGTCACCCCGGACTTGAGCTTGAATGTGGCCGTGAGGCCATCCGCGGCAATGTCCCAGCTGTCAGCCAGAAGCGGATCTGCCTTCAGAGTATCGGGATTGATGAAGACCAGCGCCTCGAAAACGGTCGAGCGGATCGTGTGCCGGAAAACGTCGCTTGGTGACATTTGCGGATCGAGCGTATTGATGTCGCTTGAAATGCCGACGACGAGTTCACCTCCCTCCTGGGCAAATGCCGTCGTCGCAAGCCCCAGCCCGGCGGGCAACATCGCGGCTGCCGCGCTGCCTCCGAGAAGGCGCAGAAACTGCGCCCGGTTGATGTTCAGCTTCGCAATATGATCGCTCATTTCCCTGCTCCCGTTATTTTTGACTTTTGACGATTCAGTTGACTGCTTTGGATGTCGCTTGCACCCCATGCTCGGCGGAAGCGAAGTGGCATGCAGCGAAGTGTCCTTTTGCGTGGGCCGTCAGCACCGGCTCTGTCTTCACGCAGATTTCCTGTGCGAGAGGGCAACGTGTGTGAAACCGGCATCCCCGGGGCGGATTCAGAGGCGTGGGTATGTCGCCCTCGATAACGTTGCCATGGTGACCGCGCGCGTCCGGATCCGGCAAGGGCACTGCGGCAAGCAACGCGCGCGAATATGGATGCAGCGGTGTTTCATAAAGCGCATCGGCCGGAGCGAGTTCGACCAGCTTGCCGAGATACATCACGCCTATCCTGTCGGAGACGTGCCGCACCACGCCAAGATCATGCGATATGAAAAGCATTGTGAGGCCCAGCGTGTCCTTCAGATCCTTGAGGAGATTCAGGATCTGGGCCTGAACCGACACGTCGAGCGCCGAAACCGGTTCGTCGGCGACGATAAATCTCGGTTCAACAGCCAGCGCGCGCGCAATCACCACTCGCTGTCGCTGCCCGCCGGAAAGTTCACGGGGCATTCGGTCAGCATAGGAAGGGGCAAGCCCGACCTGCTCAAGAAGGGCGCCTATGCGAGACGTTTCCCGCGCCCTGGTCCCGGCGATCCCCTGAAAACGCAAGGCGTCACGCAGAGTCGTGCCTATCCGCTTGCGAGGATTGAGGCTTGCCATCGGATCCTGGAAGATCAGCTGAATGCTGCGGCGAAGCGGACGCAGACGGCGCGACGTGAGGTGTGCAATCTCGTCGCCCGCGAACCGGACGCTGCCACTCGTGGGTTCGGCCAGACGGGCCACGCATCGCGCCAAGGTTGACTTTCCGCAACCGGATTCACCGACCAGCCCGAGCGTCTCGCCCTGTCCAATATCGAAACTGACGCCGTCCACAGCGCGAAGCTCATCGCGAACGCGGCGCATCAGTCCTGCGCGGATCGCAAAGGATTTGCGCAGATCGCTGACGGTCACGAGGGGCGCGTGGGTCACGCATTCACCTCCATCGCGTTTGCCAGATGCCGCTTTTGCGCGGGCAGAAGCCAGCAACGATCAAGATGGTCCAGCTCGCCAGTTGATGTCATTGGCGGCTCGGTCGAGCAGGCGTCAAACGCGTGGGCGCAGCGGGGTTGAAACGCACAGCCTTCGGGCCGCCCCTCAGACAGAACCGGCGGCGCGCCGCGTATCGACTGAAGGCGCGGGAGCTTTGGACGATTGAGCGCCGGGATCGAAGCGAGAAGACCAGCAGTATAGGGGTGCTGCGGCGCATGAAAGACCTCGCGAACGGTGCCACTCTCCACGCATTTGCCCGCATACATGACCATCACGCGATCGGCTATTTCCGCGACAACTCCGAGATCGTGGGTGATGAAGATGACCGCCATGCCATAGTCGTTTCGCAGACGCTCAAGCAGCGTTAGTATCTGCTTCTGCGTCGTGACGTCCAACGCCGTTGTGGGTTCATCGGCAATCAGGAGATCGGGGTTTCCGGCAAGTGCCAGAGCGATCATTGCGCGCTGCCGCATGCCACCGGAGAACTGATGCGGATAGTCGTCTATACGCGCCCGGGCGTCCGGAATACCAACCTGCGAGAGCAACTCGACGGTTCTTTCGCGGCGCTCTCGACGCCCCAGGTCACCATGGATGGCGAGCGACTCTTCAATCTGCGTGCCTATACGGTGCAAGGGGTTCAGGCTGCTCATCGGATCCTGGAAGATCATCGACATGCGAGCGCCCCTGATCCGTCTCATCGATGGCTCGTCCAGCGTCAGGAGATTGCGACCATCGAACATGATCTTTCCGGATGTGTGAAATCCCGGCTCGTTGCGATTGAGACCGATCACCGATCGTGCCGTGACGGTCTTGCCACAGCCGGACTCTCCGACGATGCAGAGGATTTCCCCGGCGGCAACGGAGAAGCTCAGTTCCTCCACCAGTGTCGCAGCGGAGTCAGCATGCCCCAAGCGAACCGTCAGGCTGTCGACTTCGAGCAAGACCTTGGTCATGGCAATCCGCCTCGATCCTCTAACCGACGCGCGACGGTGGATAGAGGATTTTTCCAGCCACTTTGATCTCCACATCCTGAATGTACTGCGTCAGGGCGTCGGGATTGATGTCCACCCCGAGGCCCGGAGCATCCGGGATGACAATCTCTCCGTTGGCGTTCGGAACGATATGGTTCGTGGTCATATCGACCGCGAGTTGCTTGAGCGTCGTGGGATACTCGCAGATCACGTGATCCTTCAGGCCCGCAAAAGGCTGTAGCGAGGCGCTCAGTGCGAGGTTGGATGTAAATGTGTGATTGATGTAGGTGACGCCACGCGTCACCGCATAGTCGGCAACTTCCTTGGCCGGCCAAAGTCCGCCGATTCTGCCGCAATCGATCTGGATAAAGCCCACCCGACCAAAGTCGATCAGATGCTCGGCCATGTGTCTGTTATGCGCGGCCTCGCCGCCAGCGGTCTTCACGGTTTTCACGCGATCTCGCAGCGCGCCATAGGCGCCATAGGCCGATCCATGGAACGGCTCTTCGAAAAACGTGACGCGGTTGCGTTCCATGGCATCGAGCCGCAAAGCTGCCGCATCGACATCTTCGCCGAAGATCTGCCCGGCATCGATCAACAAAATGCCGTCCGGCCCCAACCCTTCTCGCGCAGCATCAAGATGGGCAATGTCGCCTTCCAGTGAATCGCCAAACGGCGCCCAGCCAAACTTCGCCGCCCGAAAACCACGTCCGCGCATTTCCTTTGCGCGTTCGAGTGTGCCTTGCGCAGTGGTTCCAAAGAGAACCGATGCATAGGGCACCTTCGGATAGGCCGCCTCGTAGCCGAGCAACTTCCAGGTGGGCACGCCTCTCGCTTTGCCAAGCAGATCCCACATCGCCATTTCAATGCCCGACCAGGTGTGTGCGGCCTGCAGCAGGTCCATGCTGTTGAATGCGAGCGCGGCCGACATGCGATGAATATCTGCCGGTTCGGAGAGGGTCTGACCGAGCACGGAATCTGATACCGGACGGCAGGCGCCATGCGACATCGGGCATATGAAGGCCGCGATGGAAGGAAGCGGAGCGGCCTCACATTCGCCCCAGCCGACATGTCCACCCGCTTCCACGCGCACGACGAGCGCATCCTGGCTACCATCCGCCTCGGTCGTAACCTCGGGCATTGCGAGGTAGAAGAAGTCAACGCTCTCGATTTTCATTGTTTGCCTTGTCTGCTGGCGCCTCGCGGCGTTTCGAAAAGTCTCGTCTTTGAACCACCTGTCTCTTGCGAAACGGCGGCTGTTTCCGTGGCGATCGTTCAGCCTGCGGCAAGGGTGTCGTCATAGTCGCTCATGACGACGGCGACAGCGTCACCCCGCGCCACGCGGCCCGGTCCGGCCGACATCCACAATACGCCGTCGCGCTGATAGTCGATCTGAACAGGCGGCCGGTCGACATCTTCAACGAAGTGCAGCCACCCGGCCGGCGAGCCGGCACTCACCTTCTCACCGACAACGTTGGTCGGCTCGAACAGTCCGCCGGCAGGAGCAAATGCGTAGCCAGCAGGGTCGCGCACCATCATGTGTCTGGTCGCTGGAGATCCGTCGCGCTGCGCGGTCTCGGGGGTACCATCGACGACACCGAAATGCTTCAGGATGTTATCGATCCCGCGCCGCCCGATGCGAACACCTTCGACATTCACGCGACCCCAGCCACCCAATTCAGTGCCGAGAGAAATGGCCCCACGCCGCTCGACGCAGGAGGTAAACGTCGCGCCCTCATCGACACCCCAAAAGACGGTATTGAACGGCGCTCCGAAGGCAGCCGCCGCGTCCATGGTCTTTTGTCTCCTCTCCGCCTCGGGGAGGTAGTGCATGTTGGTCGAAAGAGCCGAATCGAAGCTGTGCCCGGCCGTATGCAAATCAACCGACACGTCAGCGAGCGGCAGCACATAGCCGTCCAGAAAATGCGCCAGCATCTCCGAGAACGTGCCCTTGGGGTTTCCGGGAAAGCAGCGATTCATGTCGCGATTGTCGACCGGGCTGAGCCTCGTATCGTTGAGAACCGCGGGGATATTGTAGGCCGGAATCATGATCACGCGGCCCTGGACCTTGGCCGGATCAAGCGACCGCGCAAGATATGAGATCGCGATAGGCCCCTCATATTCGTCGCCGTGGATGCCCCCGGTCAGCAGGACCGTCGGGCCGGTGCCGTTCTTGACGCAGATGATCGGTATTTCGACCACGCCCCAGCCTGAATTGTTCCGCGAAAGAGGGGCGCGGAGATAGCCCGCCTGCCGTCCATCCAATCCAAAATCGATAGGGTTGGAGATGCGGCTCTTTTCGACTTGCAGCACCAAGATGCGACCTCGTCCTTGTCAAGGCGGGCACATTCATTCCCGCCGACTGAAGTTCGCATACGGTATACCGTATGTCAATCGTGCAGGAGGTGTTTCTAGGTTCCCGCTTGTGGCTGAAGCCGCTCGGTCGGCGGGGAGAAGTGATTGAGGAGGAACGCGTGGATGTCGCCTGCGTCGCCCTTGCGTATGAACTCGACCAACCGCGCATGGAGGTCGACTTCACCCGTACGGTCGGGTGCATCCGCCCAATCTCGGCAAAACACGATCAGCATGTGCTGCGCCAGGCCTTCCCATATCTCGGCGGCAAGTTCGTTACCGGAGTGGCGCGCAACGGCCCGATGAAAGTCGAGGTCAACCAGGCCGAGCGCCACGAGATCCCCTGATCCGGAAAGCGCGCCCATCGTCTTGAGGATTTCGTTCAACTCCGCGATCAATGGCGAACGATCATGCCCCGGGCGCATGACGTGCCGAAATATGATGGTCTCGATAGCGAGCCTCAACTCGTAAAGTTCCGCGATGCGCTGCTGGCTGTAGTCGGCGACCCTGAGGCCGCGCTGTTCCGGTGCCCCCACAAGAATGCCGCGCAACTGGAGCTTCTGCATCGCCTCACGCGCAGGGACACGGCTGACATTGAGCGCCGCTGCAACTTCATTCTCCGTCACTCTCTCGCCGGGCGACTTCGTGCCTCGCGCAATGGCAAGGATGAGACGCTCCTCCACCTCTTCAGCCGTGGTCTTTGCGCGCTGAATAGGTGCACCTACCCATGACTCCTGGGTTGCAGGACGCGGTCCGGATGCTTCCATCAATTTCACACCAAAGAGAACGGATACGACAAGATTTCAGCGACTATTCTGCATACGGTATACTAAAGTCAAGAACCCGGGCATATCGAGGCGCGCTTCGTTTCCCGACATCCCACCGCTAGGACCGCATCTTTCCAATTGCTCGCCCGCCGTGGCCCGTGCTAACCAAATCGCAGAAGCGGGCATGATGTAGTGGTAGCCTGAAAGCTTCCCAAGCTTTTCGTGCGGGTTCGATTCCCGCTGCCCGCTCCAGCAGTTTTCTTGAAAAGTGATATTCTTAATCCAGCGATAGTCCGGTCGCCTCGTTTGGCCGCCGCGGGCAACGCATGTCACATAGCGGGAGGAACGGAATGCAACGCATGGGTCTCGTACTGGGCATCAAGCCGGAGGCGATCGTGGAGTACAAACGGGTTCACGCCGAGGTCTGGCCGGAGGTGCTGGACCTGATCTCCGACTGCAATATCCGCAACTACACCATCTTTCTCAAAGAGCCGGACAACCTGCTTTTCGCCTATTATGAATATCACGGCAGCGACTATGCGGCCGATATGGCGAAGATGGCCGCGCATCCCAGAATGCAGGAGTGGTGGTCGCTGTGCGAGCCAATGCAGTCGCCGTTGACCACCCGAAAGCCCGGAGAACGGTGGGCGCAGATGGAAGACGTCTTCCATCTCGATTGAGACGCCCCGGGACCTGTCCAACTGCAGCCGGCGACGGCGTCAGTCCAGAACCGAAACGATTGCCTTGGCTAGGTCGTCCAGCCTGTCCTCAGGCAGACCGGCGACATTGATTCGGCTGTCGTCGACCATGTAAACGCCGTGCTCTGCCCGCAGGCGGTGGACTTGTTCCACCGACAGGCCGAGCCGCGAGAACATCCCGCGATGATGGGCAACGAAGTCGAAGCGATCGGAATTCGACTGGCGGCGCAGTGCTTCAGCGAAGCCCTCGCGAAGCCTGATCATGCGTGCCCTTATCTCATCGAGTTCGCTTTCCCAATCGGCCCGCAGGTCCGGGTCGGTAAGGATGATGCGAACGGCCGCGGCACCATGATCCGGTGGCATCGAATACATACTACGCGCGATCGACAGCATTTGGCTCAGCGCAACATCCGCGTCAGCAGAGGTGGCGCCTAGCAGCATGGCGGTTCCAACACGGTCGCGGTAAACCGAGAAGTTCTTTGAACAACTGGACGCGGCCGCCATTTCCGGCACGCGATCTGCAAGCAGGCGCAAGCCCGCCGCATCGGCATCCAGCCCGTCACCGAAGCCCTGATAGGCGATGTCGACAAACGGAAACAGGCGATGTTCGGCCAGTAGATCGGCAAGTTCACGCCACTGGCCGATATCGAGATTGGCTCCGGTCGGATTATGGCAGCACCCATGCAAAAGCACGATGTCCCCGCGCTCTGCACCTTCGAGAGCAGAGAGCATTGCCTCGAACCGCACTTGGCCCGTGGCAGCATCGAAATAAGGATAGGTCGCGGTCTTCAATCCCGCCGCAGACAGGATCGGTACATGGTTCGCCCATGTCGGGTCCGAAACCCACACCGTGGCGTTGGGCCGGGAACGGTGCAAAAGTTCGGCGATGAGGCGCAGCGCGCCCGATCCTCCTGGCGCCTGGGCCGCACGCAGGCGAGACGTGTCCGCATCGTCACCGAAGGTGAGCCGCATCATCGCCGCATTGAAGGCAGGATCGCCGGCCATGCCTAGATAAGCCTTCGTCGTCTGCTCATCATAGAGGCGCTTCTCGGCCACACGCACTGCCCGCATCACGGGGGTACGCCCCTCAGGATCCTTGTAGACGCCAACGCCAAGATCGATCTTGCCCGGACGCGGATCGTCGCGGAACATTCCGATCAACGCGAGAATCTTGTCTGGCGCGGCGGGCTGGAGGGTTTCGAACATGATGTCACCTGCTTGATTGCAAGGTTTGATAAAAGCAAACGCAGCGCGTTTCCAGTGCCACAGCGCGCGGTTGGTCGGATCAGGCGCCCGGTGGACGAAAATGCTTGGACAGTTTCAGGCCCTGAGCCTGATAGTTCGAGCCGAGATCGCTGCCGTAGAGCGCCCGGGGACGCGCGAGCATGTGCTCATAGACCAGCCGCCCGACGATCTGTCCATGTTCCAATATGAATGGAACCTCGTGGCTGCGCACCTCCAGCACGGCGCGACTGCCCGTGCCGCCTGCTGCAGAATGACCGAAGCCGGGGTCAAAGAAACCGGCATAGTGCACACGAAACTCGCCGACCAGCGGATCGAATGGCGTCATCTCAGCCGCGTGCAGGGGCGGAACATGGACTGCCTCGCGTGAGACCAGAATATAGAACTCGTCCGGATCGAGGATCAGTTCGCCCTGCCCCCTGCCATAGATAGGCTCCCAGAAGTCGAGCAGATCGTGTGCTGCGCGCTTGTCGACGTCAATCACAGAGGTATGGTGCTTCCCGCGATAGCCGATCAGATCATTGTCGCCGCCAAGCAGATCTATCGAGAGTGCAATGCCGCCATTGGTGATGTTGGGCGGATCGACGGCGACCAGCGTCTCGGTGCGATGCAGTTCCGAAATCTCTGTCTCGGACAGCAGCGCATGCCCCCTGCGGAAGCGGATCTGGGACAGTCGCGAGCCGGTGCGCGCCACGATCGGGAAAGTGCGTGGACTGACCTCGATATAGAGTGGCCCATGATAGCCGGCCGTAATCTTGTCGAACTCGTGTCCCCGGTCGGTCATCACGCGCGTGAAGATGTCGAGACGACCGGTCGAACTTTTGGGATTGGCGGAGGCCGAGATGTCGTCAGGCAACGCAAGGGCTTCGAGCAGAGGAACAATGTAGACGCATCCCGTCTCCAGCACCGCACCCTGGGTCAGATCTATTTCGTGAAGCTTCAGGCGTTCGAGCTTCTCTGCGACCATGCTGTCCGGTCCGGGCAGAAAACTGGCGCGCACGCGATATGCCTTGTCGCCAAGTCGCAGGTCGAGACTTGCGGGCTGGATCTGGTCAGAGTCCAGCGCTCGCGCCGATACCAGCGCGCCTTCCGCGAAAAGCGCTGCTATATGTTCGTCCGGAAGAATGCCTGTCTGCCGCATCCAAAGCTCCAATGTGGCGGGACGTTTAATCATGGCAGCGATTGACGCAAGTCCGATGCGGGTCTAAGGGTCGATTATCCCGTGGTGATTTGGCCGGTCGGCTTGCAGCCACGTAAAACAAGTCGCTAAAGGACCGCAGGCTGATGAGGCCGTTTGGACCGGTTGCGACTTTCGCGGCCGGTTTTTTTGTTTTGGATTGAACGATGAGCAACACCGACAGAAAATGGAAACCGCAGACCGTTGCCGTGCATTCCGGCACGACGCGATCCAGTTTTGGCGAGACCTCAGAGGCTCTCTACCTGACGCAGGGCTATGTCTACGACTCGGCGGAGGCCGCTGAAGCCCGCTTCAAGGGCGAGGCGCCGGGCTTCATCTATTCACGCTATGCGAACCCCACCGTCGACATGTTCGAAAAGCGGATGTGCGAACTGGAAGGAGCGGAGGACGCGAGAGCCACCTCTTCCGGCATGGCGGCCGTCTCCGCTGCACTGTTGTGCAGTGTGAAGGCTGGCGATCATGTGGTCGCCGCGCGTGCGCTGTTCGGTTCATGCCGCTGGGTCGTGGAAACCTTGATGCCAAAATACGGCATCGAAGCGACGCTGGTGGACGGCACGGACATGGCCAACTGGCAGCAGGCAGTCAGGCCCAACACAAAGCTCTTCTTCCTCGAAAGCCCGACCAATCCGACGCTGGAAGTGATTGACATCGCCGCGCTGGCCGAGATTGCCAACTCCATCGGCGCACGCATTGTCGTCGACAATGTGTTTTCGACGCCGCTTTACCAGAAGCCTCTGGAACTTGGTGCCCATGTCGTCGTGTATTCGGCAACCAAACACATTGACGGTCAGGGCCGGTGTCTGGGCGGGATCATCCTGTCAGACAAGAAATGGATCGACGAAAACCTGCACGACTATTTCCGTCATACAGGACCGAGCCTCTCGCCCTTCAATGCGTGGACTCTGCTTAAGGGGTTGGAGACGCTGCCGCTGCGTGTGCGTCAGCAGACCGAAAGCGCAGCGCGGATCGCCGACTTCCTCGCCGAACAGCAGTCAATCGCGCGGGTGATTTATCCGGGACGTGCTGATCACCCTCAGGCCGACATCATAAAAAAGCAAATGGCCGGAGGGTCTACGCTGGTCTGTCTGGAGGTCGCGGGCGGCAAGGAAGCTGCGTTCCGTCTGCAGAACGGCCTGAAAATCATCAAGATTTCAAACAATCTCGGCGACGCCAAGAGCCTGATCACGCATCCCGCCACAACCACGCACAAGAATCTCAGCAATGAGGCGCGCGCGGAACTGGGAATCGGCGCGGGCATGCTGCGGCTGTCGGTCGGTCTGGAAGACGTGGACGACTTGATCGCGGATCTCGACGCAGCCCTTGG
Organism: Rhizobiaceae bacterium; assembly: GCA_023953905.1. GTDB lineage: Bacteria > Pseudomonadota > Alphaproteobacteria > Rhizobiales > Rhizobiaceae > Arvimicrobium. The sequence continues at coordinate 155,204 of JAMLJA010000004.1, forward strand.
TTCATAGAGCGGACGGCACACGGCGCGAACCCGTGCGTCTGTGACGAGGTGATAAGCATGTATGTGGCAGTGACACGCGAGATCGAAGTGAGCGTTGAGCCCTTCTATCTCGCGGAACGTTCCGAACCTGACGAAAACCGCTATTTCTGGGCGTATCGCATCACGATCGCGAACGGCTCCACAATGGCGGTCAAGCTGCTCTCCCGCTATTGGCACATCACGGACGGCGTCGGCCGCGTTGAAGAGGTGCGCGGCGAGGGAGTTGTTGGAGACCAACCCGAACTCTCACCGGGCGACAGCTATCAATATACGTCGGGATGTCCGCTCTCAACGCCGTCGGGAATCATGGTCGGGCGCTACACGATGCGCGGAGAGGGCGGCGAAATGTTCGATATTGACATTCCCGCCTTCTCTCTTGATACGCCGAACGCGAGGCGCGTCATGAATTGAGATCAGGTTCCGTCCCAATGGCAGCATCTGATCGCTCGCCGTCCACGAATTCGGCTGGATCGAACTCGTAGGACTTCGAACAGAATTCGCACTCCACCCGGATTGCTCCGTCCTCGACGCTTTCGGCAATCTCCTCCGCGGAGAAGCCCGTCAGGATGCCGCGGATCTTCTCGCGCGAGCAACTGCACTGATCGGCGATCTGAACACCTTCGAACACCCGTACGCCGTGTTCGTGGAAGAGCCTGAACAGCAATCGTTCCGCGCCAACCGTCGGATCAATCAATTCGCTCGGGTCGATGGTTTCAAGCAATGCCTGAACCTCCTGCCACGCATCATCGGCGACATCGTCAATATCACCGGGATCGCCATCCCCGCCCGGCAGATCCGGGACGCGCATCCGCTCAGCCGCATCCGGCAGGAACTGCGCAAGCAGACCCCCCGCGCGCCAGTTCTCGGTCGTGGAACCGGGTAGACGCTGTTTTGCAACGGCGAGGCGCAGGTCGGTCGGTATCTGTTCCGACTGCCTGAAATAGGTGCGCGCGGCATCCTCGAACGACGTGTTGTCGAGTTCGACGATGCCCTGATAGCGCTGCGTATGCTCGCCCTGATCGATGGTAAGCGCCAACACTCCCTTGCCGAGCAGATCGGCAGGAGCGTCGACACCGGACTCAATAGCCGCCTCAAGCCTGTCGGAATCGAAGCGCGCATAGGCGCGCATGGCCTGGGGCGTGGAGAAGTCCGCGACGAGCATGTCAACGGGACCATCGGTCCGCGTCTGCAGGATAAACTTGCCCTCGAACTTGAGCGACGTGCCAAGCAGGGCCGTCACCACGATTGCCTCGGCAAGAAGGCGCGCGACGGGAGCCGGATAGTCGTGCCGGCTCAATATGTCGTCGAGCAGCGGACCGACCTGTATGGTGCGTCCACGCATGTCGAGCGCGTCGACTTCAAAGGGGACGACGTGATCGTCGCCGGCAAAGCCGAACTCTCCTAATTTCCTGGCGGCATCGGCCATGGCTACGCTCCAAACGTTATCGTCCGGACCAGCGGGAAAGTGGCCCGGACGAGGAGGATCTGTCAAATCTGTGATGCCCGTCAGATAGGGGCGCGGGTTCGGTCGTTCAAGCGCCGAGGCACCAGGCCAACACGGCCTTTTGCGCATGAAGACGGTTCTCGGCTTCGTCAAACACCACCGAGTTCGGACCGTCGATGACTTCGTCAGTCACCTCCTCGCCACGATGGGCGGGCAGACAGTGCATGAACAGCGCGTCGGGCTTGGCACGGGCCATCAGGGCTGAATTGACTTGATACGGAAGGAAGACGTTATGGCCCCTGGCCCGGTGCTCCTGACCCATTGACACCCAGCAATCCGTGACGACGCAATCCGCACCCTCCACAGCTTCCTCGGCTGTCTCGGAAAAGCGCACCACGCCACCATTCTCGCGCGCCCAGCGCACATATTTCCCATCTGGCTCGCTGCCCTGAGGATGGGCGACATTGACGTTGAAACTGAAGCGGGCAGAGGCTTCGATCATCGAGTGGAGAACGTTATTGCCGTCCCCGGACCACGCAAATGTCTTTCCCTTGACGGGCCCGCGATGCTCCTCGAAGGTCATAATATCCGCCATCAACTGGCAGGGGTGCGTGTCATCCGTCAGACCGTTGATGACGGGAACGGACGCGTTCTCGGTCAGTTCGATTAGCCGCTCATGCTCGGTCGTGCGGATCATGATCGCATCCACATAGCGCGACAGAACCTTTGCGGTGTCGGCAATCGTCTCGCTGCGGCCAAGCTGCATCTCGGTGCCTGTCAGCATGATCGTCTCGCCGCCAAGCTGACGCATGGCCACATCGAACGACACCCTTGTGCGCGTCGATGGCTTGTCGAAGATCATGGCGAGGACCTTGCCGTCGAAAGGCCTTGAACGCTGACCGGCCTTGAGCTTGGTCTTGCGATCCACGGCATCGTCGAGCATCAGGCGCAGGTCGACCGCCGAAACGGTGGACAGATCGGTAAAGTGGCGAATGCTCATTATTCTATTCCGCTGCTGCAGCCGACGTCTGCGACAGGCTCGCCGCACTTTCGCGAATGCGTTCCACGCCCTCGCGGATCTCCTCGTCGGAAATGATAAGCGGAGGCAGCAGACGCAACACATTGTCGCCCGCTCCCACCGCCAGCACATGGCGATCACGAAGTGCCGCCGACATCTTGGTGTTCGGCACCACGCATTTGAGGCCAAGCATCAGGCCAACGCCGCGAATTTCGGAGATCACATCCGGAAACTCATCAACTACCGCCGCCAGTCCCTGCTTCAAGAGCAGCGACTTTCGCGTCACCTCGTCAAGAAATCCATCGGCCAGAATGACGTCGAGCACAGCATTGCCAACGGCCATTGCGAGCGGATTGCCGCCGAAGGTCGTGCCGTGGACACCGGCAGTCATGCCGACTGCCGCCGCATCGGTCGCGAGACATGCGCCCATCGGAAAGCCGCCGCCGATACCCTTGGCGATCGCCATCACGTCCGGAGTTACGCCTGACCACTCATGGGCAAAGAACTTGCCCGTACGGCCAACGCCACATTGTACTTCGTCGAATATCAGCAGCAGCCCATGCTTCTCACAAAGTTCACGCAGGCGCTTGAGCGACGCGGCCGGGAATGTGCGCAGACCGCCCTCGCCCTGCACGGGCTCGAGAAGAATGGCGGCAGTTTCCTCGGTGATCGCCTTTTCAGCCGCATCAATGTCGTCAAACGGGACCTGGTCGAAACCTTCGACCTTGGGCCCGAAGCCTTCCAGATATTTCTGCTGCCCCCCTGCGGCGATCGTCGCCAGGGTCCTGCCATGGAAAGCACCTTCGAATGTGATGACGCGGAAACGTTCCGGTCTGCCATTCACAAACTGATAGCGCCGCGCAGTCTTGATAGCGCATTCCAGCGCCTCGGCACCGGAATTGGTGAAAAACACCTTGTCCGCGAATGTCGCGTCGACCAGACGCTCGCCAAGACGCTTCTGCTCGGGAATCTCATAGAGATTGGACACATGCCAAAGTTTGCCCGCCTGCTCGCTGAGAGCCGAAACAAGGTGCGGATGGCTATGCCCCAGAGAGTTGACGGCAATGCCGCCGGCGAGATCCAGATATCGCTCACCGCCAGACGTCACCAGCCAGCAACCCTCACCCTTTTCAAAGGCAAGAGGCGCGCGTGCGAAGGTTTCATAAAGCGGCGAACCACTCATTTCCGTTCTCCCAACAGTCCCGCCTGAGCCGAACCGAGCCATCGGATCCTGCCGCCGGCGAGAACTAAAAAAAGCCGCTGATCCGCGGCTTTGCCGGGCATATTGGTGTTTTCGCCTGTGAAGTCAACGAAAACATGCCTTTGGCGGAATCCCAGGCTTCCTGCCGCAGAGCAAGCCCGTCCGGCAAGTTGGGGAAAACTGCAAAAACCGATTCGTGTTGCCCCCGGGACTCTTGTCACGGAGTCACCGGGTAGATAGATTCCGGGCAACGAAAACAACATTTCGTGCGGCGAACCAGACCAACTGCGTAGATGTAGTACCTCCCTTGGGTGCGAACCCGGGCGGCGGACTGGATTCTGATTCCGCACGCCATTGGCGAAGGAGCATGTCCGCATGTGGACTGACGAACGCGTTGAGCAGTTGACGAAACTTTGGGCGGAGGGCCTGAGCGCGAGCCAGATCGCAGCCCAGCTTGGAGGCGTCAGCCGGAATGCGGTCATCGGAAAGGTGCATCGCCTGCACCTGTCCAGTCGCGGCAGGACAACGAGTTCCGGCACGCGCAGCAAGAAGACGGCGTCAACAACAGCTGCGCCAAAGTCAGCACCGAAGCCCGCGGCAACCCCGCGCGTCGTCGCCCAGAACGAGGGCGCGTCAGCTTTGCAGTCGCAGTTCGATGCGGCAGCGCCGGTGGTCCGGCCACAGTCGCGCCCAACGTCGAATCTGGTCGTGCCGATTTCGCGCAACCTGCACCTTACGCAGCTGAGCGAGCGGACGTGCAAATGGCCGGATGGCGACCCGCTTTCGGAAGACTTCAGCTTCTGCGGCAATGACGTGGGCGACAGCGGTCCCTACTGCGCATTCCACGCATCCATCGCGTTTCAGCCGGCAGCCGAGCGTCGGCGCAACCGCTGACGCGGCAGCCACGCCGGATATTCCCGGAGCTTCGGCCGTGAATGGCCGCCGAGGCTCAGGGCCGACACATCAACCGATGGTTTCAGTGGTCGGAGCCATCGTCACGCGATGGCTCTTGTCGTCCTTGGGACGATCGAGCGGCATCTGCTCGCCCGTTGCAACGTAATACACCGTCTCCACGATATTCGTCGCGTGGTCGCCGATGCGTTCGATGTTCTTGGCGCAGAAAAGCAGGTGCGTGCACGGCGTAATGTTGCGCGGATCCTCCATCATATAAGTCAGGAGTTCGCGAAACAGCGACGTGTACATGGCGTCGATCGCGCCATCCCGGTCGCGCACGGAGCCGATATTCTCCACTGATCGGGAGGCATAGACGTCAAGCACGTCCTTGAGCTGCGTCAGCGCGAGTTCCGCCAGACCGCGAAGGCCGCGAAACAGGCTGACCGGCTGACGCACCTGCGTGGCCGCGACGACCCGCTTGGCAATGCTCTTTCCCAGATCGCCAACGCGCTCCAGGTCCGAGGCGATGCGAATGGCGCCAATCACCTCGCGCAGATCCGCCGCCACTGGCTGACGCCGGGCGATGATCACGATTGCCTTCTCGTCGATCTCGCGTTGCGCGGTATCGAGCATGGCATCGTCGCGCATGACCTGCTGAGCCAGTGCCGCATCCGAATTCACCAGCGACGTCACCGCGCGATCCACCATCCGCTCGGCCTGTCCGCCCATGGCGGCGATGCGCCACGTCAAATTCTTCAGTTCGTCGTCATAGGCGCGAAATATGTGAGGTCTGTCGCCCACGTCAGTTCTCTCCCGGCGCGGATTCGCGCGATCTGCAACATAGGCTATCGACGTGACAGAAAAAAGAAACCTTCCGCAGCGGCATTGGCCGCATCATTCAGGCGACCTGTCTGGCGGGAAGGATCACCGTGAACTCGGCCCCCTGCCCGACTTCCGATTTGATCGACAGACGACCATCATGCCGGGTCAGAATATGCTTGACGATGGATAATCCCAGCCCCGTGCCTTTCTGGGCACGACTGGATTGAACGTCGACGCGGTAGAAGCGCTCCGTCAGGCGAGGAATGTGTTCTTCGGGAATTCCAGGCCCGAAATCCCGAATGGCAACCCGGATCTGCTGCTGCCCACCCTCGCCCTGACTCGAGATCGACACATCGACCCGACCGCCGGTCTGCCCATATTTGCAGGCATTCTCGACGAGGTTCTCAAAAACCTGGAAAAGTTCGTCGCGATCGCCCGACACGAGCAGGTCGCCCGCGGGGAAATCCGTGTGGATGGCAACCGAAAGATCCTTCGCCAGCGGCTTGAGGGTATCGATGACGCTCTGGACCACCGAGCGCACATCGACCGGTTCGGCGGGCTTGCCGTGCGACTTCATTTCCAGACGCGACAGCGAAAGCAGATCGTCGATCAGGCGCGACATGCGCCCGGTCTGTTCCTGCATGATCTTCAGGAAGCGCTCGCGGGCTGCCGGATCATCCTTGGCGGGACCACGCAGCGTCTCGACAAAGCCGCTGATCGAGGCCAGTGGCGTGCGCATCTCATGGCTGGCATTGGCAATGAAATCGGCGCGCATGCGATCGATGCGGCGCGCTTCGCTCTGGTCCTTGAACAGCAGGAAAAACAGGCCCGACCCGGCCCCAATAGACCCTGCCGTCACCAGATAGCTCGCATCGACCGGTACACGTTCCACATATTCCACGCGACGCGGACCGTCGCTGGAACCGATCACGGATGACAGGAGTTCCTGCATTTCGGGCGCACGATATTTCAGGAGCATCGGCATGCCTTCCTGAAGCGGGCCGAATGCCCGCCGGGCAGCATCATTGGCGTAGGAAAGCGCAGAGGTCGCGTCAAAGATGATCAGCGGATCCGGAACAGCCGCAGCAAGGTCCAGCGCCGAAACATGGTCGGTCACCGCCGTCTCAGGCCGGGCGCTAGAAATGACCGGGATTTGCGTGGATTCCGGCGCTTCAGCCACAACGATGCGCAGCACGATTGCCGCCACCACGACGACCAGCCCCGCGATCGCCCATGCGGGATGGTAGAATGCGAGCGCCGTTGCCGCGAGAGCGATCAGAAGTACTGGCCATTCCCGCCGGCCGGCAGCCATCACGCGCTCGAAAAACCTCGTCTCGCCGTCAACTCCCTCAGTATTCATTGCGCCCCGCTGCTCCGGTCCATCACTCGGCTCTGGACCGCCATGCGCGCACCCAATAGCATAAGCAGAGCTTCAGAAAGGTGACAAAATGGGTTCCGGAAACGACAGCGACAAGACGTCGAACACGCTCAAGGTGAAGGTGGGCGGGAAGGAGCGCATTTTCGATATAGACGATCCCGATCTGCCGGACTGGGTCAAGAAGCGTGTGCTCAGCGCGGGCGGCTATCCGTATTCCAAGAAGATGGACCGGGAAGAGTACGAAGAGACGCTGCGGACGCTGCAGATCGAACTGGTGAAGGTCCAGACCTGGCAGCAGCAGACAGGCCAGCGCGTCATCGCGCTCTTCGAGGGGCGCGATGCCGCCGGCAAGGGCGGCACGATTAATGTGATTCGACAGAACATGAACCCGCGCAGCGCACGCAACGTCGCCTTGACCAAGCCGACCGAAACCGAGCGCGGCCAGTGGTATTTCCAGCGCTACATCACGCATTTTCCGACCGCCGGCGAGTTCGTCACCTTCGACCGCTCATGGTACAACCGCGCGGGCGTCGAGCCGGTCATGGGGTTCTGTACCCCTGAGCAGCACCGCGACTTTCTGGAAGCCACACCCGGCTTCGAGAAGATGATTGTCGACGAGCATATTCATCTGTTCAAGTTCTGGCTCAATATCGGCCAGGAAACCCAGCTCAAGCGCTTCCACGACCGCCGCCACAGCCCGCTGCGGCACTGGAAGTTCTCGGCCATGGATGTCGCCGGCATGAAGAAATGGGACGAATATACCGAGATGCGCGACCTGATGTTCCACCGAACGCATTCCCCGCATGCGCCATGGATCATCATTCGCGCCAATGACAAGCGGCGCGCGCGACTCGCGGCGATCCGGCGCGTGCTTCAAAGCCTGCCCTATACGGATCGCGACCTCGACGCGATCGGCAAGGCCGATCCCAAGATCATCGGCGACGGCCCCGGCTTCCTCAACGAGTAGCCGGGTGGTGACTTAGCGGCGGGGATGATTGATAAGCCGCAACGCCGCCGCGATCTCAGGTCCTCCGACTTCGCGGCAGGGCGACTTGGTGCGCGGGCTGCCGCGCCATGCGGCGTCTTTTCCCAAAGATGCGGCCTTAGGTAGATAAAGCACCAAGCGGTGCAGAGCGGCCTAAAGCCGGTTCCAAGAAAGGAACCGCGCTATGCGCGCATTGATGGTAGTGACGCTTGCTTTTCTAGGTGGCGAAGCCGCCGATGTCCCCTGTAATTTCAAATTGTTCTGTGTCCTCGATTATGGAAACACCAATACTGCCTTGAGAGATAAGGAACGAGAAACCGGTTTGATGGATCGATTCATCAGACGGCGTCCGGTAGGTGACGCATCCGCAAACAATGGGATAAACACGACTGGTGTAGACGGCATTCGGTTTCAAATCGTCAATCGACGCCGAGAATGCTTGGTATCTGCGGTAAGATTCTTGCGGGACTAAGAACCGACCGTCTCGATTAGCGATCTTCCCCTGCTCAGCCAGGCGCGCAATGATCTCGGGAACCTTTTCAAGATCAAAGGTCGATTCCAAGTCGCTGTTGATACTAAACGCTGGCATGGAACCGAAGTTCTTAACAATGATATTGACCGGAAAGGAGAGTTGTTGGTCACTCACGGTTATGGCATCGATTGTCAAATCGACGCCTATCCAAGCCCGCTGAGACTGCCGGGCTATGGCGTTCATCTCGCGGTTCGTAACCAGCGTGTCGCGAACGAGCCTTACAGCCCATATGCTGACGCCAGTGGCAGCAATTGTGAAGAACGCCATGATCCACTGTGCGTACGAATCCTTCGGCGCAGTGTAGGTTTCCCAGAATCCGGTCGTTACGATTGGCTGGTCGTGTCTGCCGGCTGTCTGCTCGGTGTTTGGTTGTCTTACTTGGGCATTGACTGGATCACCCGCCCACGTCTGGATGGCGCAAATCGCGACAATCGAAACCAGCGCTAGTCCAAGCGCTACAAGCGCACCTCTGTCGCGCCGATGGCTGTAAGACATTGAAGTAGAAAAGCCGCCGTGAATTTGCCCCTGGAGAGCTTATTCCGCACGTTTACTTCCTTCTCGTCAACGCCAATCGCTGCCATCTTTTCCACGAGTTGCGCATAGGGCACCCCGTGGCGCTTCAATTCTGTCTTCAGGAGGTTCGCCGCTAGGGCCTCATAGTCCGTTTTCTCGGCCATACTTCTCGCTCGCGATCCAAAAGGTCTGCAAGCAACTACCCCTATTCGGCAGGGCGACTTGGTGCGCGGGCTGCCGCGCCATGCGGCGTTTTTTCCCAAAGATGCGGCATGCGGTAGAGGTGGACGATGGAGCGCCACGCGGCATAGGACATCATCAGCCAGTAAAGCGGCGTAACCGCGATGACCTTCCACAAGCCGCGCCGCTTGTCCGGAGGCGTCGCCAGCCGCCCGAGCATCCAGAACGACACATAGCCCGCGATGATGTTGACGGTGTCGACCACCAGCAGCGACGACTGGAGGGTGCTGAGCGTGTGTCCCGTGGCGAGGCTGATCGCGACCCAGCTCATGGTGCCGATGAAAACCGGGTGAACGGCCGCCGAGAGCACCATTCCGCCAAACAGCACCTGCGCGATCAGGAAGGACTTTGGTCCCAGCTGACGATAGAAGGCGGCGGGATTGCGCATGTGGACGAGCCACGTCTGCAACCAGCCCTTGAACCATCGCGTGCGCTGGGGGATCCAGACCCGGGCCGTCTCCGGCGCATCTTCGAGCGTCGGCAGCGAGATGGTCTCCGTGCGATAGCCGAACCGCATGAGCCTCGCGCCAAGATCGGCATCCTCGGTGACGTTGAACGGATCCCATCTGCCGACGCTCTCCAGTGCGGAGCGGCGGAAATGGTTTGATGTGCCGCCGAGCGGAAGCATCAGCCGATGCCGCGAGAGCCAGGGCAGAAGACCCCTGAAGAGCGCCGCATATTCGAACGCGAACGAGCGCGCGATCCAGCTCCGGTGCCCGTTGGCGATCTCGAGCGGGGCCTGAAGGCAGGCAAGACGCTCGTCATTTGTCGAAAAACGCTGCCATGCCTCGATCAGCTGATCGGGATGTGGCCGGTCCTCCGCATCGTAGAGAACGACCAGCGAACCGCGGCATGTCTGCAACGCGTAATTAAGCGCCTTGGGTTTCGTGCGCGGTCCGAAATTCGGCACCTCCACGATCTCCATATAGGAGGGAGGGCGGGCCGCCCTCAGCGCCGCGATCGTCTCGGCGTCATCGGCTTCGCATACGAGCTTTATGTCGAGCTTGCTGGCCGGCCAGGCGATCCGGCTCAGAGATGCAACCAGTTCGCCGGCGATCTCGGCCTCGCGATACAGCGCCACAAGCACGGAATAGACCGGCAGATCGACGGGGATCGGTTGTTCCTCGGCGCGGACGGGCGGATTGACCCCGGATGCGACAGCGGCAAAGCGCAGGCATACGCAGGACAGGAAGAAGAAGCTGAAAACGACGTGAAGCACGGCGAAGGTGGCGGTCGGCCATGTCCACATCGCTGCCGGCACGCCGATGGCCAAGGCGCCAACCACGCTGCCCTGCCAGGCATTGACCACGGTGCGCGCCGAATAGTCGGGATAACGCGTGAAGAGATCGAAGGTGGCAATATTGCCAAGCAGCGAGGAGACCCGCCGCATCAATGCCGCGCGCAGAATGGGCGATGCAACGACACGCAGGCGGCTTGCCAGTTGCGGCATCTCACGCAGACGTCGCGTGAGTTTTTGCGCCTCAAGGCTGTGCAAGAGAACGCGTGTATCGGCACCGTCGCTGACGCGCAGGGGCGGCATCGGGCGGTCACTCGCCAGGATCATAGCCGCCTGATTGTCGCCCAGCACCAGCGCGTCGGCATCCACCTCGCCTTGCGCATCCAGGCCGGCATTTGCCGCCACGGCGCGGGCAATGTCATGCGCGGTGGCGTGCCCCTGCGCGACCGCCTCCTCCTTCAGCGTGGTGCCGTTTCGCTCCGCAGCAGCAGCAATCGTGACGGCCTTCTCGTCAGAGATTCCGAGCCGTTCAAAGATTGGCCACCAGGTGGACAGTTGCGGGAAGATAAGGTCGGCGGCCTTGCGGGCTGTCGTGTCCGGCAAGGGAGAAGAGCCGCCTCCGGGAACGGCGCCGTTGCGCCGTTGGGGCTCAAAGCTGGAAACCTCAAAGTACGACATGGACGCACCGATGAGTGAAGGGATCCACCCAGATGCGGATGATCAACAGATCCGAACGCGCGCTCACGAGGATGCGTCCGGAAGACGCAACACATCCGCAAGCGCGCGAAGTGCCACTGATTTCATGTCAATCCCACCCAGCCTCAAGAATAGCGGGCCCCGCAACGGCGCAAATTACGTGATCGCGCAGGTGTCGATCCTCGGCGGGACAGATTTGACCCAGAATTCACCGGGATCTGCGCGCGTGCCGATGTCCTTGCGAAAGGAAATCCCGGTCAGGAAATAAATCCAAGACGGATTGCCACCGCGACTGCCTGCGTCCGGTTGACCGCGCCAAGTTTTGTTTTCGCGTTGAGCAAGTGCTTCTCGGAAGTGTGTTCAGAGATACCTAGAATTCTGGATATTTCCCATTCACTCTTGCCATCTGCAGCCAGTTCGAGACATTCAATCTCCCGTGGCGTCAAATCGATAGAAACGCCAATTCCAATTCCCAATCCTTGCACCTCAAATTCTTCCGAAATCTGTAAAAATATTCCATTTCAACTATTTATTTCTTTACCTGTTCCATCAACAAACCCATGATTGCGACTGGGATCGTCGCTGCACGTTTAGCGCGATCCTGGGGCGACGTGTTCGCGCGACCATGACTGCCTCGAACCGACCACATTGAAGGGATAATCGCGCTCAATTAGGGTTCGAGTTCCCTTGTTCGTGATTTGACGCGGCGGCTTGTGTGAAATCTTCCATCCTTTCTTTGCTGCTTCTATTCGGACTTACCGTCGCGCCCGCTTTGGCACAGTCACCGAACGTGCCGGTCTTCTGGGACGAAAAGGAACAGTTCACCGTCCCTGATCTCTCGACCCGCGAACGTATCCGCTTCCTGACCACCACGGACTTCGCGCCTTTCAATTTTCTCGACGCAAATGGCCGTCTCTCCGGATTCCACGTCGATCTCGCTCGCGCGATCTGCCGGGAACTGAAGATCTCGGATCGATGCCAGATTCAGGCGCTGCCCTGGTCGGAACTCGACGCCGCCTTGTCCGACAAGCAGGGCGAGGCGCTCCTCGCGGGCGTGGCCATAACAGCCGAAAGCAGGGAGAAGTATGCGTTCACGCGGCCATATCTGCGCTTTCCGGCGCGATTTGTCGCCACAAACGCCTCAAACTTTGCGGAACCGCTCTACCAATCCCTGCAAAGCCGTCGAATCGGCGTGGTGGCCGCATCATCACATGAGCGCATGCTCAAGGCCGATTTTCCAAAGAGCGTCGCGATACCCTATCCCGACGCGAAGACGATGCAGGACGAGCTTGCGGAGGGCAAGCTGGATGCCGTGTTTGGGGACGGTATGCGGCTCGCAATATGGCTGGGAACGTCGCAGGAGGCTGGGTGCTGCCGGTTTGTTGGCGGCCCCTATATCGCGCCCGAACATCTTGGCCAGGGTCTCGCGATCGCTGTCCCAAAAGAGGATCAGGAACTCGCGCAGGCCTTCAACTATGCGCTGCACGAAATCGGCGTCAAAGGCATCTTTGCGGAGCTTTACCTGCGCTATTTCCCGATAAGCTTCTACTGAGTGCCGCGCAATCAGCCGAAGGAGCGCAGACGCGCCTTGGCAGCACGCTCGATTGCCGTGCAGACGGAAGGCTCCAGTTCGAGATGACCGCGTAGCATCTGCATGATGCGCGCCTCTTCCATGCGCATTTCCAGATCGACGGCTGCGACCTCGAATGCCGCAGCGTAGGCCGTGTCATGAAGATGGATTGGAATGGCGCGCGCTGCCTCGGTGAGCAGCTTGTTCAAGCCGCCTGGATTCTGCAGAGCGGACTGGCATTGCTGCGAGACCTCCAGAAGGTTGGAGTCATCGAAACCATCGAAAACGGGCCATGTCCTTACCACGTCGCCTATACGTGCAAGCTCGACATCGGTCATATCGCGATCCGAGGCGGACGTGATCACCATCAGATAGATGATGGCTTCCTGAACACTTGGCAGCGGCACTTTGATCCCTCAACATTATTGATCCCGAATTTGGGTAGGCCGACGCGCTTGTTCAAGGAAATTCCCCGCCATCGTTGACGCATTGAGCGCGCACGCATAGAGCATGCGCCCGTACGAGGCCGGTGCGGCCTATCATCAGGATTTTGCCTATGTCTCGATCTGATCCGATCGATCTGTCTCCCGAAACTCTGGCCGCGGCTGTCGAGAGCAAGGCGTGGCCGTTCGAGGAAGCGCGGAAAATCGTCGAGCGCTACAAAGGTCGCGATTTCCCCGAGACCGTCCTGTTCGAAACCGGCTACGGCCCATCCGGCCTGCCACATATCGGGACTTTCGGCGAAGTGGCGCGCACGACAATGGTCCGCCACGCCTTTCGCCTACTGACCCAGGACAAGGTGAGGACCAGGCTGCTTTGCTTCTCCGACGACATGGATGGGATGCGCAAGATCCCCGATAATGTGCCGGATCGTGCGTTCCTGGAGCCCTATGTGCAGATGCCGCTGACCTCCGTGCCGAACCCGTTCGGCGGAGATTATGAGAGCTTCGGCCACCATAACAACGCGATGCTGCGCCGGTTCCTCGACACTTTCGGCTTCGATTACGAGTTCGCAAGCGCCACCGAATATTACAAGTCCGGCCGGTTCGACGAGATTCTGCTGCGCGCCGCCGAAAAGTACGACGACATCATGAAGGTGATGCTGCCGACGCTGGGCGAAGAGCGCCAGGCTACCTATAGCCCGTTTCTGCCCATATCGCCCAAGACCGGTCGTGTCCTGTATGTCCCCATGAAGAATGTCGATGCCAAGTCCGGCACGATTACTTTCGATGACGAGGACGGCACCGAAACGACGTTGCCCGTCACGGGCGGCAAGGTGAAGATGCAGTGGAAGCCGGACTTCGGCATGCGCTGGGCGGCGCTCGGCGTCGATTTCGAGATGTTCGGCAAGGATCACCAGACAAATGCGGTAGTCTACGACCGTATCTGCAACATTCTGGGTGGACGCGCGCCTGAGCATTTTGTCTACGAACTTTTCCTCGACGAGAACGGTCAGAAGATATCCAAGTCGAAGGGCAACGGTCTGACCATCGATGAATGGTTGACCTATGCAACGACGGAAAGCCTGGCGCTTTACATGTTCCAGCGTCCCCGGCAGGCCAAGAAGCTCTATTTCGATGTCATTCCGAAGGCGGTGGACGAGTATTATTCATTCCTTGCGGCCTATCCGAAGCAGGCTTTGAAGGAGCGTCTGGGCAATCCGGTGTGGCACATCCATGGTGGCGAACCGCCCGCGATCGAACTGCCCGTGTCCTTCGCATTGTTGCTGAATTTGGTCAGTGCCTCGAACGCGCACGACCGTTCGGTTCTCTGGGGCTTCATCTCACGCCACGCGCCCGGAATAACGGCGCAAACCCATCCCGAGCTGGACCGGCTTGCGGGCTATGCGATCCGCTATTTCGAGGATTTTGTGCGGCCGGCCAAGGTCTATCGCGCTCCTGACGAGGTGGAGCGTCAGGCGCTTTCACAGCTCTCGGATGCTTTGGCTGATCTGCCACCGGATACCGGCAGCGAAGCGATCCAGAATGCCGCGCTAAATGTCGCGCGCCAGATCGAGCGCTATCAGGATCATACGAAGAAAAGCCCGGAAGGCGGCCCCGGCGTGTCCGTGGCGTTCTTCCAGATGATCTATCAGATCCTGATCGGGCAGGAGCGCGGCCCGCGCTTCGGTTCGTTCGCAGCGCTTTATGGCACCGACAACACCCGAGCACTCATTGCGCAGGCTCTGGCTGGGGAACTGGTGGCGTAGCTCCTTCGAAAGACGGGGACTGGCTTGCGTCGGGAACCAGAATTTCGATCGATGGCGTCTCGCGAACAGTCGCCGTGAGTGGCGGATAGGACTCCGGCAGTTCGGGCAGTCCACCCTTTCCGGGAGGCGCTCCGAAAATGCCGCGTCCTACCTGCTCGGCCTTGGCGGAAGCTTCCGCATATGGACCAGCCGGCACCGCTCGCGCCCAGCCATTGGACACAAGCCATTCGCCGAGATCCTTCTTGCCGATGTGACATTTGGCCGAGATCATTTCGCTGGGAGGCTCGTCCGGAACCTTGCATGTGGGCGAACGTCCGCGCAGGAAGCCACGAAAGGCGGTTCGCGCGCGCATGCCGCATTGCCATTCTTCCCCCTTGTAAGTGCAGCGTGTGTCCGCTGCGACGGGTTCGACGCCATCGATCGTAACGTGATATCCCATTGCCTCAATGACGCCGGCTGATGGGGCAATAGCACGATGTAGGATCGTGCCTTCCCATTCACTCGGGTCTTTCGGGGGAGGTGGCAGGGCGAGCGACAGTTCGCTTAGCGGCGCTCTCGGCTCAATGCGCTCGTATCCCGATGGATCGATGGAATTGCCCGCGTCGGATTGGTCCGACGTGGCACCCGTATGGTCCAGATGTGAGAGGTCGGCCTCGTTGCCCTCAGCGTCGTCGGGCAAGGCATAGTCAGCAGGCATGTCTTCGGCATCGATGATAATCGATGGCTCTACCAACGAGTGACCCGCAACATAAACAAGCACGCTCAACACGACAAAGCCGGCAATTGCCCCGGCGGCGATGGGTGGACGCATTACTGGCTCGCCCAAAGAATACGCGCCATCCATTCCACATCTGCGACTGCCAGATGTCGGTCAGGATGCTCTGGATTCAGCGATTTCAGGTCGATCGCCTTGGTCGTTCGCTTCTCGAGAACCTTGGCCATCACCTCCCCCTTCACCGTCTTTACAACAACGCGGTCTCCCCGGCGAAGCGTGGCATCCGGCTTGACGATGAGAATATCGCCCTTGCGATAGAGCGGCAGCATGGAGTCGCCCTGCACACCGAGGGCAAAAGCGCCCTCTCCCGCATTTTCCGGCACGTCCACAAGCTCGAAGCCATCGCCGGGCTGAAAGCCCGCATCGTCGAAGAAGCCGCCCGCACCGGCCTGCGCGAAGCCGATCATCGGAACGGCGGCGGACTTGCGCGCTTGCTTCTTCACCTCTGTTGCGCCGCTGACGAGTTCCACGAATTCATCCAGCGATGCACTGGTGGCTTCCATGATCTTCGACAGCGACTCCGTGGATGGCCAGCGCGGACGTCCGTCTGCCGACATGCGCTTCGATTTGTTGAAGGCGGTGGAATCCAGGCCCGCGCGTTTGGCGAGACCTGAAGCGGACAATTGGTAACGCGCGGCAAGAGCGTCGATCGCGGCCCAAACGCGCTCATGAGAGAGCATCGCGTCGTCCTTCTGAAAGGAAAATATACCTTCCTCCATAGCGGGAGCGACTTCTCGTGTCCAGCCATCGCAGGCCACATAAGCCCGAGAAAGGGCAGTGACAATTCCGAAACCCGCTCTGCTTCGACACCGGCGGATCATCGCCGCCGGTTTCTCTATATCCGCGCCGACCGTACGGTCTGGCGTAGACGCCTGTAGCGCGCTCAGGCCGCCTTTTTCGTCTGATCTTTGTAGGGATCAAAGCGGGTGTAGAACGTCTCACCCTTCTCCGCCATGTCGACCAGCAACTTCGGTGCCTTGAACTGCGCACCGTATTTCTTCTGCAGATGCTTGGCGTGTTTGATGACCTTGTTCAGCCCGATGCCGTCGATGTAGGATAAGGTTCCACCGGTGTAGGGCGCGAACCCGAAAGCGAGGATAGATCCGACATCGGCCTCGCGCGGATCGACGAGGATCTTCTCTTCCATCACTCGCGCGGCCTCCAGCGCGATCACATAGAGAAAGCGTTCCTTCAGCTCCCCGACATCGATCTTGTCGGGATCCTGCTGCGGATAGAGATCCTTCAGCCCAGGCCAAAGTTTCTTCTTGGCCGGCTTCGGCGGATAGTCATAAAAGCCCTTGCCGTTCTTCCGACCAAGACGTCCATGCGTATCGACCATCGTATTGATCAGCGCAAACTGGTCCTTGTCGACCGCCTTTTCGCCCAAATCGCGGATCGTCTGCTTCATGATCTTCTGGGCAAGATCGATTGCCGTCTCGTCGGTCAGCGCGAGCGGACCGACCGGCATTCCGGCCATCTTCGCAGCATTCTCGATCATGGCAGGCGGGACGCCCTCGATCAGCATCTGGAAGGCTTCCGCCATGTAACGCAGGACGCAGCGATTGACGTAGAAGCCGCGCGTATCGTTGACCACGATCGGCGTCTTCTTGATCGCCCGAGCATAGTCGATCGCCGTGGCAAGCGCCTTATCGCCGGTTTTCTTACCCATTATGATCTCGACCAGCATCATCCGGTCCACGGGCGAGAAGAAATGGATGCCGATGAAATTCTTGGGCCGCTTCGAATTTTGGGCCAGCGATGAGATTGGTATCGTAGAGGTGTTCGAGGCAAAGACCGCAGACGGTTTGAGCACCGCCTCGGCGTTCTCGGTGGCGCCCTTCTTGACCTGTGAATCTTCGAATACGGCTTCGATCACCAGATCGGCGCCGTCCAGTTCGGCATAGTCAGCCGTCGGCGTGATCAGGGACAGCAGCCTCTCCTTGTCTTCGGGCTTTGCGCGCCCCTTCTTGATCGCGTCGGAGATGAGATTGTCCGAATGCGACTTGCCTTTTTCGGCAGCGCTCATGTCGCGATCGAGGAGCACAACGGGAATGCCCGCCTTGGCCGTGACATAGGCGATGCCTGCTCCCATGAAGCCGGCGCCGAGCACGCCAATCTTCTTGAATTTCGACGCAGGCACGTCTTCTGGACGGCGCGCGCCCTTGTTGAGTTCCTGCAACGAAACGAACAATGACCGGATCATTGCTTCGGCTTCACGCGTCTGCATGATTTCTGTGAAGTAGCGCTGCTCGATCCGGAGGCCGGTTTCGATGGGAACAAGCAGACCCTCATACGCGCATTTGAGAATCGCGGTGGCACCGGGATAGTTTCCAGCCGTTTCGCGACGCAGGAAGGCAATTGCCGGCGGCCACAGATTGGCGCCAGCGGCGGAGTACACAGGTCCACCGGGGAGCTTGAAACCCCTCTCGTCCCATGGCGCAACGGGTTTCAGACCGTCACGGATCATCTGCTTGGCAGTGTCGATCAGCTTGTCGGGCGAAGCGATCTCGTGAACGAGATTCATCTGTTTCGCCTTCTGCGGCGAAAGCGACTTGCCACTGGTCAGCATTTCCAGCCCAGCCTGCGGGTCGGCCAGTCGCATGACGCGCTGCGTACCGCCAGCGCCAGGGAAGATTCCAACCTTGACCTCAGGCAGCGCCATTGCAACCTTTTCGCTATCGGCGGCTACGCGACCATGGCAGGCAAGTGACAATTCGAACGCGCCACCCATGCAGGTGCCATTTATGGCTGAGACCCACGGCTTGCCTGACGTTTCGAGCTTGCGGAAAAGCCACGTCATGCGACCGGCATTGTCGAACAGGAGTCTTGTTGCCTTTTCTTTATCCTTCGAGCGCTCGGCTTTGAAAATTCCAAGCATCTTCTGCAGCATTGTCAGGTCGGCGCCGCCCGAAAACGTCTCCTTTCCCGACGTGATCACGGCACCTTTTATCTTCTCATCCGAAGCGACCTGATCGATGATCTTTTCCAGTTCATCCATCACCTCTTCGGTGAAGACGTTCATGGAACGATCCTTCATGTCCCATGTCACCAGCGCGATGCCATCGTCGTCGACGTCGACCGCGAAATTCTTGTAATCAGCCATTGTGCAGTCCTCCGGTCGGATCAAACGCGCTCGATGATGGTCGCGGTGCCCATGCCCGCGCCGATGCAAAGCGTCACGAGAGCGGTGTTGAGATCGCGTCGCTCCAGTTCATCCAGCACCGTGCCAAGGATCATCGCGCCGGTCGCCCCGAGCGGATGCCCCATGGCGATTGCGCCGCCATTGACGTTAATCCGATCATGCGGAATGTCGAAAGCTTGCATATAGCGCAGGACGACGGCGGCGAACGCCTCGTTGAGCTCGAAGAGATCAATATCGGACAACTTCATCTTAGCCCGCTTCAGAAGCTTTTCCGTCACATCGACCGGGCCGGTCAGCATCAGCGCCGGGTCCGAGCCGATATTGGCGAAGGCGCGAATTCTCGCTCTGGGCTTGATGTCCATCGCCTTGCCAGCCTTTTTGGAGCCGAGAAGCACGGCAGCCGCGCCATCGACGATGCCGGACGAATTGCCTGCATGGTGGACGTAGTTGATTTCCTCGACTTCCGGGTGACGCTGAATGCCAACAGCTGCGAAACCACCCATCTCGCCGGGCATGACAAAGGAAGGGTTCAGCGAGGCCAGCGCCTGCATGTCCGTCGAAGGCCGCATGTGCTCGTCATGATCGAGTATGGTGAGGCCGTTCTGATCCTTGACCGGCACCACCGACTTCTTGAAGTAGCCCTTTTCCCACGCTTTGGCGGCGCGCTTCTGGCTCTCAACCGCATATGCGTCGACATCGTCGCGCGAGAAACCGTATTTCGTTGCGATCAGGTCTGCAGAGACACCCTGAGGCATAAAATAGGCAGGCAGGCCGACCGACGGGTCCATGAGCCACGCACCGCCAGACATGCCCATGCCGACACGGCTCATCGATTCAACGCCGCCGGCAATCACCATCTCGTCCGCGCCCTGCACGATCTTGGCGGCGCCCAGATTGACAGCATCGAGCCCGCTCGCGCAGAAACGCGAGATCTGCATGCCCGGTGCGGACATGGCGTAGCCGGCCTCGAACGCGGCCGAGCGAGGGATTACCGATCCGGCTTCACCGACGGGATCGACGCAGCCGAAGATGATGTCGTCCACCTGCGAGGTGTCCAGTCCATTGCGGTCGCGAATTGCCTCGAGCGTCTTGGCGGCGAGGCGCACGGCCGGAACCTCGTGCAATGAGCCATCCTTCTTGCCGCGCCCGCGCGGGGTGCGGACGGCATCGTAGACATAGGCGTCGGACATTTCTTGATCTCCCAGTCTTCAGGACGGAATGTCTTCCGCCTAGAGCGATCTCGCGATCAGCAGTTTCATGATCTCGTTTGTACCACCGTAGATGCGCTGGACGCGGGCGTCGCGGTACATCCGGGCGATGGGATATTCATTCATATAGCCATAGCCACCGAAGAGTTGCAGGCATTGGTCGACAACTTTTCCCTGCAGATCAGACAGCCAGTATTTCGCCATCGACGCGGTCGAGGGATCCAGCCCCCCGTTCAGGTGGCGGGCCACGCAGTCATTGTAGAAGACGCGACCGATCGTGATCTCCGTCTTCAGCTCGGCCAGCTTGAATTGCGTGGCCTGGAAATCGATGATCTTCTGACCAAAGGCACTACGTTCCCTGACGTAGTCGATGGTCAGGGCCAAGGCCCTCTCGGCCATGGCGATGGCGGTCGCGCCTATCTGAAGGCGCTCCTGCGGCAACTGCTGCATGAGTTGGACGAAACCCTGTCCCTCCTCGCCGCCAAGAAGATTTGAGGTGGGGACACGCACGTCGTTGAAGAACAGTTCGGACGTGTCATTCGACTTCAAGCCGATCTTGTCGAGGTTCCGGCCGCGCTCGAACCCTTCGACCTCGTCGGTTTCCACCACAATGAGCGATGTCCCCTTCGCGCCGCGGGAAGCATCAGTCTTGGCAACAACTATGATCAGGTTGGCCAGCTGACCATTTGTGATGAACGTTTTGGAACCGTTGAGCGCGTAATGGTTTCCGTCTTTCCGGGCAGAGGTCTTGACCGCCTGCAGATCGGAGCCAGCGCCCGGCTCCGTCATCGCGATGGCGCCGATCAGTTCGCCGCACGCCATTCTCGGCAGCCAGCGCTTCTTCTGATCTTCGGAGCCGTAGTGAAGGATGTAGGGGGCAACGATCGAGTTGTGCAGGGCGATTCCGAAACCATCGGTACCAACATGACTTATGGCCTCGATGATGGCGCTCTCATGGGCGAAGGTGCCGCCCGAGCCACCATATTTTTCGGGCATCGAAGCGCAGAGCAAACCGTTCGCGCCCGCCTTCAGCCAGCTTTCGCGATCAAAAATCTCGGCTTTCTCGAACTCCTCATATTTCGGCGCAATCTCTGCTTCGAGGAAGCGCACGGCCATGTCGTAGAGCATGGCGACGTCTTCGGTCACCCAGGCGGGTTTCGGCAGGGCGAGAATTTCGGCTGGCGCGGACATCGCGTTCAGAACGCCTCGGCCGGCAGCGCCATCATGGTGTCTGCCCCCGACGAAATGCGTGCGAGATGCGCCGAGGTTTCCGGCATGACCCGTTCCATGAAGTAGCGCCCGGTGACGATCTTGCTTTCGTACAACGCAGCCGATGCGCCCTCGGCGAGCTTCACCTGCGCCGCCTTGACCATTCGCGCCCACATATAGCCGAGTGCGACAAGACCGAAGAGATGCATGTAATCGGTCGATGCGGCGCCCGCATTGTCTGGCTTGGCCATGGCGTTCTGGACCAGCCACATGGTCGCGGCCTGAAGATCGTTCAATCCCTTCTTGAGGTGCTTGGTGAATGGCGCCATCTTCTCGTCGGCGCGGTTTGTCTCACAGAACTCTCCGACCTCCTTGAAGAAAGCCTGCACGGCGCGACCGCCGTTCTGCGCCAGTTTGCGGCCCACCAGATCTAGAGCCTGAATGCCGTTGGCGCCTTCATAAATCATGGCAATACGGGCATCGCGAACGAACTGGCTCATGCCATGCTCTTCGATGTATCCATGCCCGCCGAAGACCTGTTGCGCCATGACCGCGTGGTCAAATCCCTTGTCGGTCAGGACACCCTTGATCACGGGCGTCATGAGGCCAAGCAGATCATCCGCGACCTCACGCTCCTTTTCGTCAGAGGAACGATGGGCGAGGTCGGACTGAATGGCCGTCCACAACAGAAGCGCGCGACCGCCCTCGTTGAATGACTTCATCGTCATCAGGCTGCGGCGAATGTCCGGATGGACGATGATCGGATCAGCCTTCTTTTCCGGATCCTTGGCACCCGACAGCGACCGGCCCTGAAGGCGCTCTTTCGCGTAGGCGGCTGCGTTCTGATAGGCGACCTCGCCCATGGCAAGGCCCTGCATGCCTACGCCAAGCCGGGCCTCGTTCATCATCACGAACATGGCCTTGAGGCCACCATTTTCGGCGCCGAGCAGCCAGCCCGTCGCCTCGTCATAGTTCATCACGCATGTCGCGTTCCCGTGAATGCCCATCTTTTCCTCGATGGAGCCACAAGATAGCGCGTTGCGCTCGCCGGGTTCGCCCGAGGCGTCAGGGAGAAATTTTGGCACGATGAAGAGCGAGATGCCCTTGGTGCCTTCCGGCGCGCCTTCGATCCTTGCCAGAACGAGATGGATAATATTGTCGGAAAGGTCGTGCTCACCAGCAGAGATGAAAATCTTCTGGCCGGAGATCCTGTAGGAACCGTCGCCGGCCGGCACCGCCTTTGTGCGCAAGAGACCGAGATCGGTGCCACAATGCGGCTCGGTCAGGTTCATGGTGCCGGTCCAGGCGCCTTCCGTCATCTTTGGCACATAGGCGGATTTCTGGTCATCGGAGCCATGCGCCAGAATGGCAGCAATAGCGCCCTGAGTCAGGCCCGGGTACATCATGAATGCCATGTTGGCCGAGACGAGAAACTCGCCGACGGCGGTGTGTACCGCATAAGGCAGGCCTTGCCCGCCAAACTCCGCAGGAACGGCAAGGCCCAGCCAACCGCCTTCGCGATACTGACGCCAGGCATCCTTGAAGGCTGATGGGGTCGTTACCGATCCGTCTTCATGGCGCACGCACCCTTCCAGATCACCGATGCGATTGGTGGGCTGGACGACTTCTTCGGACAGCCGCGCACCTTCCGACAAGATGGCGTCAAGCACCTCGCCTGTCGCGTCGGAAAATCCGGGAAGGTTTGCGTAGCGCTCGAACCCGAGCACCTCATTCAGAATGAAACGGGTATCTTCGACCGGGGCCCGGTAGGTCGGCATAGGCTTCCTCCACGCAACGACGACGGCGCGGAGACACGCGCCTCGATAGAGATGTAGTTAATTGACGTTTGCGTAAACGTCAATTGAGGATTGATGCGCTCCAATGCCGATATCGCGTGCCGGCAGACTATGCGAGGGCAGCGGAAAAAGCGCCTCCGGGCAACACGTCACCCGGTCTTTTTCGCTGGCGCAGACACGTCGAGCCGCTGGCGGAGATTGGCTATCAGGCCGGAGAGTTCGTCGATCGCGGAATTGATTGATTCGCGCTGCTTGTGGAGCCTGGTCATCTGCTTTTCGGATTTCTCCAGCGCCAGACGAAACTGGCGCGCATTCTGACCGACAGGGTCATAGAGATCGAGCATCTGCTTCACATCACGGAGGGTAAAGCCCACGCGGCGACCAAGCAGGATCAATTCCAGACGTGCCTTGTCTGCGTCGTCGTAGAACCGGGTCATGCCTTCCCGTCTTGGAGAAACAAGGCCCTTGTCCTCGTAGAAACGCAGGGTGCGCAATGACACGCCGAAATGCTTGGCTAGATCGCCAATGCGATAGCTCGCGGCTTCATTTGAGGCGCCATCGGACAATGAATGAGTGTTCGCGGCGGCCCCCATGGCCGCCGTTGCAAAGAGAGTCATGGCTGGTTTTTTCGCGAGCCTCGCCCGCGTCCCTTCCTGCATGGCAAATCGACAACGGGCCACACAGCTTTCCGCGCGTAGCCCGATGGCAGCCAACTATTACGTTTACGTAAATGTAGTGATTTGCTGCACTGCACGCAAGATGACGGACTGCGACAAAATCGGCAGGGCCGAGACCATATTCGAAAGGCCCAGGTAAGATTGGTTAACGGCTTGTTTACCACACTCGGCGAAATGTGTGCGCGTCGGTCCTCCGTGTTTATCCTGTATCGAATTTTTCACGGCTCTTCGGACGGGGGTTAAAAGCCCGGAAGAACGCCTTCCGCCGTGTCACGCGGTCACGTCCGTCCCGACGGTGAATATGGCTGGCTAGCCAGCGAAACGGTGAACGGGCGCGATCATGGACGGTAGGCGGACCTATCTCGACACTCTCAATGCCGGCAGGCAGCGTCGGGCGACAAGCTCGCTCGATGAACTCAGCCGCTCGCTCGAGCGTCTGAGTGAACGGCTGGGACAGCGCGAGGCTTCTGGGCATGGGAGCCAGCCCCAGGGACGATCTGGCGCGCCATGGGCAAACCCGCAGGAGCGCGGGCCGATGCCGTCGCCTACCGCAGCAGCCGCGAATCCGCTTGCCTGGCGCGAAGAGCCCGTCGTGCCGCGTGAGGATCCGCAGACTGTCGCCTCGGCCCGTCTGGCGGCGGAGGTCAAGAGCCTTCGCGATGAATTCCGGTATCAGATGTCGGCGGGATTGCAGCACGAGTTTGACACTCTGCGCAAGGATATCTCCCACGCCTATGCAAACTCTGGAGCTGACGCGAGCACGCAGATTGCGGGCGAGCTGGAGCATATTTCCGATTCGATCCGTGCCCTGTCCAGCCGGAGCGACGATCGCGGCATCAGCCTGCTGAGGCTGGATATCGAGCAATTGCGCTCGGAACTCGACGGCCTGGCCCGCGATGATAGCGTTCGCTCACTCGACCACCGCTGGGAGCAGTTTGACCAGCGGTGGAACGAGCTGGAACACCGGATTGACGCACGCCAGCCAGACCCCGCTCTGGAATTGCTGGGAGACCGGCTTCTTCAGATCACCGAGGCCGTCAACAATCTACCCGAATCGCTCTCGTTGAAATCGTTGGAGGACAAGGTCCGAACGCTGGCTGGCGCCGTCGATCATTTCGCTCAGCAGGATGGTCGCGCTCCGCAGCTGTTCTCGGCGATAGAACAACGCCTTGACGAGATTTCGCGCGCGATCGTGGCGTCAGCAACGGCGCCTCAGCCCGCCAGCATCGACCCGGAGACGGTCGATCGAATCGAGAGCCGCATTTCGCAGCTGGCCTACCAGCTCGACAGCTTCGCCAACTCCGGTCCGTCGGTCGAAATACTCGACCGGCTCAATGCGCTTTCGCTGCGTATGGATGATGTAGCGCGACAGGCAGAGGTCCCGGCTCAATCCGTGGAACTGCTGGCAAGCCAGATCGCCATGATCGTGGACCGTATCGACTCGGGCTCCATGCTGCCCGACGCGGACGAAATCATGCGTGGGCTGGAAAATCGCTTCGATCAGTTGGCAGGACTGATGGAACAGCGTCAGGACACCGCACTGGAATCCAGCCATACAGCCTTCCGTGATCTCGAAGCACGGCTGCATGACGTGATTTCAAAGCTCGATGAGCGCCCAGACGCCGCTTTCGCTGAAAGCGCCAATCTGATGCACTCGATCGACGAACGGCTCGCAGACTTTTCGCACAGGCTGGATGTGAACAGGGAAGACCTGCTCGACAAGAGCTCGGTGCGTGAGCTGGAAGCCAAGATCGACACCATTGCGAGCCGCTTCGAGAACGCGCCATCAGATTTCCCGCAGGTAGACTCTGCCGCAATCAGCAATCTCGAAGCGCAGATTGCGGGACTGTCGGCATTCCTGTCGAAGCCCGTCGACCCCTCGCCTGCCGTCAATGCCCTCTCGCCGCGACTGGAAGAGATGGAAAAGGCCATTCGCGGCAACCGCGACATGGTGATCGATGCCGCCAGACAGGCCGCTGAAGATGTGGCGCGATCCTTTTCAGGTTCAAAGACGGATACGAGTGCAGTCGAAGGTTTGTCGCACGATCTGAAGACGCTCGAAACACTCACCAAGCGCTCCGACGACCGCAATTCCAAGACCTTCGAAGCGATACACGACACTCTGCTCAAGATCGTGGACCGGCTGAGCTCGATCGAGACCGGCGCGGCCAGTTCCGAGCCGGCAAAGATGTCGGTCAAGGAAGCTCCCTCCATCGTGCCGACGGACATGGTCAGCCCGGATGAAACTGAAGACCAGCCTGCGCCGATGATCGAGGCCGTGTCGGAATTGGCAGCCATGCCTGCCGAAGAGACGAGCGAAGCGTCGGAGGCCCCCAAGCGGCGGTCAATGCTCAGTGGTCTGAGCCGCGTCATTGGAAGCAAGAAGAAGTCCAAGGCCGAGCCCGTCGAGGCTGCGGAAGAAGATCGGCCCTCGGTCGAAGCACCCACGGTCGCGCTTGACGAACCGCTGGATCCGAAGGTGGCGAACCGCCCCATGCAGCCGGGTTCCGGCGCGCCCGATCTCTCGCGGATCATGAAGCGCGTTCGCGAGGAGCGTGCCCAGCAACAGGCGCCTGTCCGGCGCGAGGAGGACGCCGGAAAGTCAGACTTCATCGCGGCAGCCCGGCGTGCCGCGCAGGCGGCAGCTGCCGAGGCAGAAGTCCTCAAGAGACATTCAGACATCGGCGGATCTGCGGAAGGCTTCAAGCTCGGCGACCTTCTCAAGGCGCGTCGCAAGCCCATTCTGATGGGCGCCGCAGCCGTCATGATCGCTCTTGCAGGCCTGCAACTCGGCAAGGCCTTCCTGTCGGATGACAAGGTGGTCGCCGGCGGCAACGCAACCAATCCGCCGGCCGAGACAGTTGAGGCACCGGCACAGGCGACCGGTACCGTCAAGCCTGCCGAAACAGTCCACTCCGGAGAACTGGACACGCCGATAGCTGAACCGGCAACTGCCCAGGCTGCGGTGCCGGAAGAGATGGACTTGCCTCCGCTCGACGCCGAATCGACCGCATCCGACCTTTCAGCCATCGACGAGGAGACCGGCGGCGAGGCGAACATTACTGCGGAGGCCAGCGCGCCTCCGGCTCCGGCGCCCGATGGCACATCGGCAACGACGACCGCTTCCGTCCCGCCGAGGGACAGCGCACCAGCGGCGATGGCGACAACATTGCCCGAACCAGTCGTCGCCCTGCCGACAATCCCAGCTGATGCTGGTCCAATTGCCCTGCGTGAAGCAGCCGAAGCTGGTGATCCGAAAGCTCTTTTCGAGATTGCGGCCCGCTATTCGGAAGGACGCGGCACCAAGGCGGACAATGCCACTGCCGCCGAATGGTATGAGCGCGCCGCCGAACTCGGCCTGGCACCGGCGCAGTACCGCATCGGCAACATGCTGGAGAAGGGCATCGGGGTGCCACGGGATCTGGTGAAGGCAAAAACCTGGTATCAGCTGGCCGCCGAACAGGGCAATGCAAGCGCCATGCACAATCTCGCAGTGCTCTATGCGATGGGTGCGGACGGTACGGTCGACAATGAATCGGCAGCGCGCTGGTTCAACAAGGCGGCTGACCTCGGCGTCAAGGACAGCCAGTTCAATCTTGGCATTCTGAACGCCAAGGGCGTGGGCATGCCGCAGAATCTGGAAGAAAGCTATAAGTGGTTTGCACTGGTGGCCGAGGCAGGCGACCGTGACGCGGCTGCCAAGCGCGACGAGATCGCCAACTCGCTGCGCCCCGAGCAACTGGCCAATGCGCGCGCCGCCGCAAAGCTCTGGAAACCGCTCCCTGTGGACACCGTGGCCAATGTCGTAGACGTTCCGGACGAATGGCGGGAAAGCCATGAGAAGACTGCCAGCGTCGACACGGGAAAGGCGATCAAGACGATTCAGATGATCCTCGCCAAGAACGGCTATGACGTGGGCAGCCCGGACGGATTGATGGGAGCCAAGACCCGCAAAGCCATCATCGCTTTCCAGAAAGATAGCGGTATTCCCGCCGATGGACAGGTCACCGAAAGGCTGGTGCAGGAGCTGCTCGCCCGCAAGTGAATTCTCTGAGAGCGACGGGTTGCGGCGCAAATACCGCATGTCCCGGAAATTGCTGGAGATTCCGGCCGTTTTTCGGCCAGACTGTTTGACTCCGCCGCATTGTCGGCGCAAGTACCCGGTAGCGCTACGAAAGGTCCGGGTCGCAGCTTCCGCTTGACGGCCTCATGGCAAAAGTCGGGTTATTCGGGTGGGTATCTATCTCCCGATCGCCGAGATGGCGGTCAACGTTTTCGTCCTGCTGGCGATGGGAGCAGCGGTTGGCTTCCTGTCGGGCATGTTCGGCGTGGGCGGCGGCTTCCTGATCACCCCGCTCCTTATCTTCTACAACATTCCCCCGGCGATCGCCGTCGCGACAGGCGCCAATCAGGTTATCGCGGCCTCGTTCTCGGGGGCACTGTCTCATATCAAGCGCAAGACACTCGATTTCAAATTGGGGACCGTCCTGCTTATTGGGGGCGTCGTCGGGTCCACGGTCGGCGCGTATGTCTACGCCTTGCTGCGCGCGCTGGGTCAGTTGGACCTGTTTATCTCGCTGTTCTACGTTGTCTTCTTGAGCGCCGTCGGCGGGCTGATGCTCGTCGAGAGCCTGAACGCGATGCGCAAGACCCGAGCGGGAATAGCCCCAGCGCTCAAGAAGTCGGGCCAGCACAACTGGATTCACCGACTCCCCCTCAAGATGCGGTTCAGAACCTCTAAGCTGTTCGTGAGCATCATACCGATCCTCGCGCTTGGCGCCGGCATCGGATTTCTTGCCGCGATCATGGGCGTCGGCGGCGGCTTCCTGATGGTGCCCGCCCTGATCTATCTCCTGAAGGTTCCGACCAATGTGGTGGTAGGCACCTCGCTGTTTCAGATCATCTTCGTGTCGGCCTACACCACGATCATCCATGCCGTGGCAAACCAGTCTGTGGACGTGGTGCTGGCATTCTGCCTGATGGTTGGAGGCGTTGCTGGCGCGCAGTATGGTGCCAAGGCGGGCCAGAAGCTGCGCGGTGAGCAGTTGCGCGCCCTCTTGGCGTTGCTGGTGCTCGCGGTAGGTCTGCGACTGGCATTCGATCTGTTCGTCGAGCCCAACAACGTCTATTCGCTCACCGCCGCGGAGGCGGAGTGATATGCGGCGGGCCGCCCTGTCCATACTCGCGATCACCATAATGTCGCTTGGCTTTGCGTCAGCGACCAGCGCGCAGCAGACAGCAAACCCTGAGACGATCGAGATCGGCCTGTCGATGGATCATGTGATGATCACGGCGGGCTTTTCGGGAACGGATTTGACGATTTTCGGGGCGGTCGACAATGCCGACCCATTCGTCAGCCGGCAGGGACGCTACGATGTGATCGTCGTTCTCGAAGGGCCGGCTCGTCCGATCGTCGTGCGAGAGAAGGAGCGCGTGGCAGGCATCTGGATCAATCTGGACTCCTACAAGTTCCTGAACATCCCCATGTCCTACTCGGTCGCAACCACCCGGCCATTTCAGGACATCACCGATCCAGCCAGCTACAAGCAGCTCTCGCTGGGTGTCGCAAACATGTATCTGCAGCCATCGGGCGAAGATTTTCGCAGCAACGTCACTATCGAGCGTTTTACCGCGGCGCTTCGTGAACTGAAGCAAACGACGGGCCTTTATACGCAACGTATCGGTGGCGTCGAATTCCTGTCGCAGAACCTCTTTCGGGCCACATTGCGCGTTTCGCCTGATGTCCCTGTGGGAACTCACCGCGCGCGCGCATTTCTGTTCAAGAATGGAGTTTTCGTGCGCGAAACTTCTGCGCAGCTCGCAATTCTCAAATCCGGTTTTGAACGCCGCGTGTTTGAGGCCGCCCACCAACACAGCGTGCTCTATGGCGTGTTTGCGGTGGTGCTTGCCATGGTGACGGGCTGGCTCGGCCGCGTACTCTTCCGCAGGGACTGATTTTGCCCCTCATGCAAAGGTCCGTTTTATACTGGGCGCCGTTGCCGAGGCGAGCAAAGCGAGTGTATCAGGCGCGCATCAACCGGGTCTGAGCAAAGTGCGCGCAATCGGGAAAACCCGGTCACGCCCGAGCATGTAGGCGAAAAACCGTTCCCAACGGAACATGGCCGTATAGGCGCGGTCGAGTACGTTGAGTGACCCGGTGAAGCTGCCGAAGGCGGGCATGATGATCCGGTGGCCGTCACTGGCGAAGCAGCGGCGTCGCACCGACCTGCCGCGCTGCACGATGCGTGCACATGGATGAAGATGACCCGCGATTTCACCCTCGACGACAGTGGCCGATGGCTCGTGACGGAAAGAAAGCGCGCCGATCTGAAGCTCGCGAACGCTCTCGCCCGGCAAACCCGCGGGGGCGTCCGGATCGTGATTTCCCGCGATCCAGAACCAGTCTCGCCCTGCGGCGAGTGCTTCCACCTGCTGTCGGAACATGCCGGGGAGCCGTTCGGCTCCTGCGCCGTCGTGGAAACTGTCGCCGAGACTGACCACCACGCGCGGATCGTGATCGGCGACCACCTGTTGCAGCCGCGCTAGCGTGGCGGCAGTGTCATAGGGCGGCAGAAACGCGCCACGTCTCGCAAACGACGATCCCTTCTCCAGATGGAGGTCCGAGACAGCAAGCAAGGATATATCGGGAAAGAACAGAACCCCGCGCTGGTCGCAGACGACCCGCTCGCCCGCGATCGTGAGGCTATCGCGGGATTTTGCATCCGAAATGGTGGAAAGACCGTTCAATTCTCGCCCATCGCCTCTTCGATCAGGTCGGCCGCTTCAGAAAGCAGGGTTTCGCCGGCATCGCCGTTGACACGTTCCTTGCCGATTTCCAGCATGATCGGGACAGCGAGCGGCGAAATCTGCTGCAAGTCCCTATGCATGATTCGGCCACGGATGCGCGAGAGCATCTCACCCAGTCTCCTGACATCGAGCAGTCCGGCAGCAGCATCCGCACGCGTCGCCTGCAGCAAGATGTGATCCGGCTCATGGCTGCGCAATACGTCGTAAATCAGGTCGGCGGAAACCGTCACCTGCCTGCCCGACTTTTCCTTCCCGGGATGGCGACGTTCGATCAGTCCGGCGATGATCGCACAATTCCTGAAGGTTCGCTTCAGGAGGTAGCTGTCGGCAAGCCATGCATCCAGATCGTCGCCAAGCATGTCCTCGTCAAACAGATCGCCAAGGGTCGGACGTCCCGCCTTGAAGAGTTGCCCCATATCCTTGAGGCCCCATACCGCGAGCGAATAGTCAGTCGCCGAGAAGCCAAGCGGATCGGCACCCGCGCGCTCCAGACGACGTGTCAGAAGCATCCCCAGCGTCTGATGCGCGAGCCTCCCCTCGAACGGGTAGGCCACCATGTAGAACCGGTTGCCGCGCGGAAAGGTCTCCACCAACAGGCTCTCCCGGGGCGGAAGAACAGATTTGTCGCGCTGGATTCGCAGCCAATCGGACACCTGTTCCGGAAGTGCCTGCCAGCGCTCGGGATCGGCCAGCATTCCTCGCACCTGCTCCGCGAGATAGGTCGAGAGCGGGAACTTGCCACCAGCGTAGACAGGTATGCGTGCATCCTGACCCGTCGCATTCGACACGAAAGCTTCGGTTTCACGAATGCCCTCAAGGCGCAGTACCTTTCCGGCGAAGAGAAATGTCTCGCCCGGCGCGATCTGCTCGAGAAAGCCTTCCTCGATCTTTCCGAGAACCGGTCCGCCTCGCGCCGAAGCGCCCTTGCCGGACCGGACATAGCGCAGGTTTAAATATGGGGCCTCCACGATCGTCCCGACATTGAGGCGATACTGCTGGGCGATGCGCGGATGCGTGACGCGCCATTTGCCCTCACGCGTCTGCCTGATGCGCGCATAGCGTTCGTAGCTCCTGAGCGAATAGCCGCCCGTTGCGACGAAATCGATGACCCGAACGAACGTATCTCGATCAAGCCCTGCATAAGGCGCTGCGGCACGAATTTCCTCGAACAGTTCGTCGGTGTCGAACGGAGCCGAGCATGCGCAGCCCAGCACGTGCTGCGCCAGCACGTCCAGCGCTCCATCGACCAGAGGCGGGGTGTCCTGCGCGCCAAGATAATTTGCCTCAAGTGCCGCGCGACACTCTAGCACCTCAAAGCGATTGGCCGGCACGAGAATGGCCCGTGACGGCTCGTCCATGCGGTGATTGGAGCGCCCTATTCGTTGCGCCAGGCGGCTCGCACCCTTTGGCGCGCCCACATGAACGACCAGATCGACATCGCCCCAGTCGATACCCAGATCAAGCGTCGAGGTCGCAACGATGGCGCGCAGACTATTGGTTTCCATGGCCTTCTCGACGCGGCGACGTTGCGCAACATCGAGCGAGCCGTGGTGAAGCGCGATCGGCAGCGAATCCTCGTTGACCCGCCACAGCTCCTGGAACAGCATCTCTGCCTGGCTGCGCGTGTTGACGAAGAGAAGCGTGGTCTGGTGCTGTTTGATCGCCTGATAGACTTCCGGGATCGCATAGCGGGCGGAATGGCCCGCCCACGGCACCCTCTCCTCGGACTCCAGGATCGTGATGTACGGCTTCGCCCCGCCCGCGACGGTAATCAGTTCGGCCATGTCGCCGGGTGGATTTTGGCCAACCAGCCAGCGGCGCAAATCATCGGGTTCGGCAACGGTGGCCGAAAGCCCGATCAACTGAAGATCGGGGACGTATTTGCGCAGCCGGGCAAGGCCGAGCGCCAGCAGATGCCCGCGTTTGGATGTCACCAAGGAATGGAGTTCATCCAGAACCACATAGCGCAGATCCTCGAAAAAGCGCCGCGCATCGGACGATGCGAGCAGGAGAGCCAATTGTTCCGGCGTTGTGAGCAATATGTCTGGCGGAACGAGCTTCTGTCGCTGCCGTTTGTGGGTGGGTGTGTCGCCAGTCCGCGTCTCGATAGCCACAGGCAGCGCCATTTCTGACACCGGCTTTCCGAGATTGCGCTCGATGTCGACGGCAAGCGCCTTCAGCGGGGAAATGTAAAGCGTGTGCACCCCGCGATACGCCTCTCCGGCCTTGCGACGCGGGCGCTGGGCAAGCGCGGTAAGCGATGGCAGAAAACCGGCAAGCGTCTTGCCGGCGCCAGTCGGCGCGATCAGCAGAACGGACTTGCCAGCCTGCGCCTGCGCGAGCAGGCCGAGCTGGTGCGCGCGCGGAGACCAGCCACGTTCCGCAAACCATTTCAGGAATGGCGGCGGCAACGTCGCAGGAAGAACATCGGCTGACTGTATGTCTGGCTGACTGGTCACATGACAGAACTAAAGCAGAACACCCGCGCCGGGAAGGGGCAAGTTTGCTTCGGCTGCTCCTGGCGTCGCCCGCGCCACAATGATCAAACCCTCCAGCGTTTGGTCGCGGTCGCGGCGGATGGCCTCGACAGTCAGCGAAAGCACGGCGAAGCCGGCATCCTCAAGCAGGGTTCGGACGTGACGCTCGGAATGCGCATAACGGCGCGACGACCGCAGAACGAACTCCTCGTCCCCGCCATGCCTTTCCACCGAGAATGCGAACAATCCGGATGGCCGCAGCATCGATCGTGCCAGATGCATGACCGAGGCGAGTGCTCCGAGGTAGATGAAGACATCCGCCGCAACGACGAGGTCTGCGGGCAAGCCGGAATAGACCATCGTCTGCAGATCCGTCTTCTGCAGGCGGTCGTAGAGCTTCTTTGCCGCCGCTTTTCGCAACATCTCCGTCGAAATGTCGTAGCCTTCTAGGTTGCGAGTGAACGGCCGCAGCCTCTCGCCCATCAGGCCGGTCCCGCAACCAAGATCGATGGCGAGTTCGGACGTGTCGCCCGCCTGGGCTCGAATGGCGTCGAGCAGGAGTTCGGGAACGCGGTAGTCGAGCTTGCCGACCAATGCCTTGTCGAAGGAACTGGCGTACTGGTCGAACAGGGTTTCGACGAATCCGCTCGTCGATCCCATACCGGGCTGTTCCTGCCCGGCAAGCTGAAGCTTGAGCGCGGCCCCGACCCTGTCCGCCGGATCGAGCTTCAAGGCCATTCGCCATGCCTCGACAGCTGGATCCATGGCGCCCGCCGCCTCGTGAAACTCGCCCAGCCGGAACCAGCCGAACGACCAGTTCGGAGCGAGTTCAAGTGCGCTCATCATCAGCTCAGCCGCTTCCCCATAGTCCTGCGAGGCAAACAGAAATTCAGCGAAGTCGGCCCGGCGATCGGCCAGGAGTTCACCGGAGGAGGTCTGAAGCGGCTTCATGCGAGCACACGTTGTCAGGAGGAAGGTCAGCAGCGATATGTCGTGTGATGCCAGTTGCGCAAGCGGAATATCATCATGGCTGCGCGGTGGGCTTTCACTTCTCATTGACACGCCTATCTTCAGTTGATGCGCGCACGTGACCTGCTCCAGCCACGACCCGAAGGGCTCTATTGTCCCCCCGGCGATTTCTATATCGATCCTGTCAAACCGGTGGACAGGGCGCTCGTCACGCACGGTCATTCCGACCATGCGCGCGCGGGCCACGCGCATGTACTCGCCACACGCCAGACACTGGACATCATGGCGCTGCGCTATGGCGAGAATTTCGCCGGAGCCACCCAGGCTGCGGCCATCGGCGAAACGATCAACCAGCGCGGCGTGTCCATCACCTTCCAACCTGCGGGGCATGTGCTCGGTTCCGCGCAAATTCTTGTCGAGCTCGACGGCACGCGCATCGTCGCCTCTGGCGACTACAAGAGGAGAAGTGATCCGACCTGTGCGCCTTTCGTGCCGATTGTCTGCGAGGTCTTCATTACCGAAGCGACGTTCGGCCTGCCGGTTTTCCGTCATCCACCGGCGACGGAGGAAATCGGCAAGCTCCTGAAATCCGTGAAGCAGTTTCCCGAGCGTGCGCATCTTGTGGGGGCATATGCGCTCGGCAAAGCGCAGCGCGTGATACGGGAGCTTCGAGACGCAGGCTATGACGAGACGATCTATATTCACGGCGCACTGGCCAAACTGTCGGACTATTATGTGCGCCAGGGCGTGACGCTTGGACCGCTTGCACCCGCAACTGTGGAAAGCGGATCAAAAGGCGACTTCGCGGGCGCCATAGTCGTTGGCCCTCCATCCGCTTTCGCCGATCGCTGGGCAAGGCGGTTTCCCGACCCCGTCTCAAGTTTCGCCTCGGGCTGGATGCGCATCCGACAGCGGGCGAGGCAACGCGGCGTCGAACTGCCTCTGATCATCTCCGATCACTCCGATTGGGACGAGTTGATCGAGACCATACAGGAGACGCAGGCGCAGGAAGTCTGGGTCACGCATGGACGCGAAGAGGCCCTTGTGCGCTGGTGCGAAATGAACGACATCGACGGCAAGGCGCTGCATCTCGTCGGCTATGAAGACGAGGGCGACTGATGGACCGCTTTGCAGAGCTTCTCGACCGCCTCGTGCTGACACCTTCGCGCAACGAGAAACTGACGCTCCTGACGGATTATTTCCGTGAAACCGACGACCCCGACCGAGGGCTCGCGCTGGCGGCGCTGACGGGAGAACTGGATATTGCCGCCGTCAAACCCGCAATGCTGCGCATGCTTGTCGTGGAAAGAATGGATCCTGTCCTTTTCGGCTATTCCTACGACTATGTGGGAGATCTCGCGGAAACCGTCTCGCTGGTCTGGCCTGAGCCCGACAACAGGGTCCGCGCCAACCGACCGCCTACCCTTTCGGAAGTGGTCGAAAAGCTTCAGGCGGCAAGCCGGTCGGACGGGCCCGCTGTGCTGGCCAGCCTGCTCGACAGTGCGAGCATTCCGGCTCGCTTTGCCATCATAAAGCTCGTTACCGGCGGGTTGCGGATCGGCGTGTCGGCGCGTCTGGCCAAACAGGCGTTGGCTCAGCTCGGCAAGGTGGACGTCGCGGAGATCGAGGAGCTCTGGCACGGATTGGCCGTGCCCTATGTCGAGCTGTTTGCGTGGTTGGAGGGGCGTGGTCCCAAGCCCGAAAAGACAGCCGCGGCACTGTTTCGTCCCGTCATGCTGTCGCATCCCGTCGAGGACAGGGATCTCGAGAAGCAGGACCCGGCGGATTTCGCCGCCGAGTGGAAATGGGATGGCATCCGGGTCCAGGCGGTTTGCGAGGGCGGCACCAGACGGCTCTATTCAAGAACTGGCGACGACATTTCCGGGGCGTTCCCCGACCTTGTAGAAACCATGCAGTTCGAAGCCGCGCTCGATGGCGAGTTGCTGGTAGGAGATCCGCGAACGCGTACGGGTACATTTTCGGACCTCCAGCAGCGGCTCAACCGCAAGTCCGTGTCGCCGAAGATGCGCGACAAATTCCCGGCTTTCATCCGTTGCTACGACATCCTGCAAAGGAACGGAGATGATATGCGTGGTCGGCCCTTTCGCGAACGGCGCGACGCGCTTGAGATATTTGTGGCGACCCTCGAACCCAGCCGCTTCGACCTGTCGCCGCTGGTCGCGTTCGACGAATGGGGAGATCTCGAGAAAATCCGAGGTGAACCACCGCATCCGATCATCGAAGGGGTGATGCTCAAGCGCTGGGACTCGCCTTACCTGGCTGGTCGGCCAAAGGGGCCCTGGTTCAAGTGGAAGCGCGATCCCCACACGATCGATGCCGTGCTGATGTACGCCCAGCGAGGGCATGGCAAGCGCTCGAGCTTCTATTCCGACTACACATTCGGGGTGTGGACCGGCCCGGAAGGGTCTGAAGAACTGGTGCCTGTCGGCAAGGCCTATTTTGGGTTTACCGATGAAGAGTTGAAGCAGATCGACAAATTTGTGCGCGACAACACGATCGAGCGCTTCGGCCCGGTGCGCTCGGTGCGCGCCGATCGCAAACACGGGCTTGTCATGGAGGTTGCTTTCGAGGGGCTCAATCTATCGAGCCGCCACAAATCGGGGGTCGCGATGCGCTTTCCACGTATCTCGCGACTGAGATGGGACAAGCCCACCGCCGAGGCTGACCGGCTGGAGACTTTGCAAGCGCTGCTTAGCTGACCCTATTCAGCCGTAACACGGATTCCGTAAATATCGATCGATCTGCCCTGACCCGAGAAATCGGAATTTATGGCAATGGTGCCGCTCGAACCCGCGCGCTTGTCCGGAAAGGTGACCTCGAAAAGATAGTCGCCTGTTTCATATCCGACCTCATAGCGCCTTCGCCCGCAGTCACCGAGATCCCCGAAATTGCAGGCGACCGACATTTCCGTCGTCTGGCCTTCCTCCCCCCGCGCAGTGATGTTGAACACGGCTTTCCGGCCCGCGAGTTGCTCAAGAATGCCCGGCCCGACATCGAAGCTGACGGCAGAGCCGTCTTCACTCGATCGAATACGCAGGAACTGGCCGCTTTCGTCCTGCATCGCCTCGGCGCGCGTATTGCTCGGTGCGGAAACAGTCGCAGGCGTGCCCGGGGAAAATACCGTGATCCATTGCTGTTGAGACGGCGCCACCTCGCCAAGAGGCGGCGGGCCATCATTGGATGGCGTGTAGTCCTCTGTTCCAAGATCCACGGGAGGATTGTGCACTGAGGTGTCGCGCTCGTCCGCGGATTTCAGGAGTTCGGTCTGGAATGCGAACATCAAGCCCCCCACACCAAGGGCGAGCAGTGCAGCGGTCACAAAAAGTCCTACAAACGGGCGCCGCCGCTCGCGGTGCCTTGTAACGCGATCTGCCGATATGACATCCGGCGGCGATTGCGGAACGGGCGACGACATATCCGTGTTGTCCATCGCGGGCGGGATGGCCGGGAAATCGAGCGAGGAATCAGCCGATTCGGGCAGATGCGGAACAGCGTCGAAATCGACTTCGGGTTCCGCCGACCTTCGCGGCGTTTCGGTCGAGAGACCCCACTCATCCATCGGAATATGCTGATCCATCGCCGGATCGACATGATCCGCACTGGGCGTGAAGCGATCGTCGAACGAGAAGCCCGGTTCTCGGCGCCCTCCCGGCGCGTCGTATCGTGGCGGCTCCGACGGACGGCTGGGCGTGGCACGGTCACTCAGATCATTTGCGGGGGCATGTTCGAGAATATCGAGCAACGCGGTGTCGAGATCATCTTCCGAATCGGTCGGCTCTGGCTCCCGCGCGGGGACGAATTCGCTCTCTATCTCGACAATCTTCTGCTGAAGTTGCTTGCGGCGCGTGATGACCCGTTCAACCGTCAGCTGTGGATTGGCCTTGATAACGCGGTCGAGCGCGGCCTCGACGGACCGATAAACGCGCCCCCGAAACTCCGGGTCTTCCGCATCGCCTTTTTCCAGGGCGGTCCGGATGGCTTTCTCGATCGGATCCAATGTCGGCCTCTGCGCCTTCTGTGCTTGGTCGTTGGTTAACCCCGCCGACGCCGCCAATCAATCTGGCAATGCCGGCGATTCGCCAAGTGCCTGTCTGTCCATGCCCACACTACCGTCAAATTCGCCAGACCCATATGGCAATTCGATGCTCCGACCGCATCGATCGCTTTCAAAGGCCGAATCAATGATGCGCTGCATGTCGGCCGCGCGTCGGAACGACGGATCTCCATTGACCCCCGTTCTGAGCGCGTCGATGAAGCGTTGCGCGTTGCGACGTGTGGATTGCAGCGGTACATCGCGCCAGACAGGCACATCGACATCATGGCCAAGACAGGCCGAGAGCGACGCCGAATCTATGCCGGTGGTCACCTTCAATGCGCCACGCGTACCGTGAAGCATGAGCGACAGATCGTTGAGATGACCCGTTGCATATCGCGTCGCTACGATGGTGGCGAGTGCACCGCCAGACAGCCGCGCCATGATGGCAACGCTGTCGTTGGCGTCGAGAGCATAGTTTCCAATCCTGTCCCCCTCGATCTTCGGGAAGGTCACCAGATCAGCCCGCAGCGAAGCAATCTCCTGCGCGGCGCCATAGGTCGCGAAGTCAAGGATGTGAATACCCACATCGCCCAGAACGCCCGTCGATCCGTGCGCGCTGGACAGCCGCCAAAGCCATTTGTCTTCGACACGCCAGTCGCCCCATGTCCGGCCCACAAGCCAGCTTTGACGATAGGCGGCCTCAACATGACGCAAGTCGCCGATCGCGCCCTCGATCACCATTTCGCGCGCGCGCTGGATCGCCGGAGAATTCCGGTATGTCAGGTTGACCATGTTGACCAGTCCGGCGCGTTCGGCCGCCTCGGTCATTTCGAGCGCGTCGGCATGGTTCGGCGCCAGCGGCTTTTCGCAGAACACATGCTTGCCCGCCGCCAGCAATTGCAGGGTGGTGACCTTGTGGACGCGGTCGGGTGTCGCATTTATCGCGGCATCGAAACCGTCCCAGGCAAGCGCCGCGTCAAGGCTTTCAAAGGCGTTTCCGATCCCCGCTCTTGCCGCGAAGTTGGCAGCCCGACCGGGAACGGCATCAGCGCAGGCCACGATTTCGCACTCGGCAACTGCACCGAATTCGGTGATATGCTGGGCCGCTATGGAGCCCGTACCCAACAGGAGCAGCCGGCGCATGATCAGCGAAAACCCTCTTCGCCGTCGGCATGAAGGCGCGCACCCTTCTGAACCAGTTTCTCGCGCGCCTGTTCGATCGGAACATTCGGTGCTTGAGTAATCGAACTCCAGCCCGGCATCGGATTGTAGGCCCAGTTCACCGCGTTGCGCAGGATCTGCTGCATTTCCGGATTGTGATAGATCGGATAGGTTTCATGGCCGGGCGACAGATAGAATATGCGTCCGGCACCGCGCTGGAACGTCATCCCTGATCTGAAGACCTCGCCCCCTTCGTACCAGGAGATAAAGACAGTCTCCATTGGCTCGGGAACGGCAAATGGCTCTCCATACATTTCCGTATTCGGCAGTTCGACATAGTCGCCCAGTCCGCGCGCGATCGGATGTCCACGGTTGACCACCCATAGGCGCTCACGCTCTCCCGCCTCGCGCCATTTGAGCGAACATGGCGTGCCCATCAGAAGCCGGAATATCTTCGAGTAATGGCCGGAGTGAAGAACGATGAGCCCCATTCCCTCCCAGACCCTACGTTGGACCCGTGCGACGACTTCATCGCTCACGTCTCCATGGGCGCGGTGTCCCCACCAGGTGAGCACGTCGGTGGCCGCGAGACG
Source organism: Rhizobiaceae bacterium (assembly GCA_023953905.1). GTDB lineage: Bacteria > Pseudomonadota > Alphaproteobacteria > Rhizobiales > Rhizobiaceae > Arvimicrobium. Next base: position 194,853 of record JAMLJA010000004.1, read on the forward strand.
CTCCTCGCTCAGACCATGCTCTGCGTCCTGCAATGTCGCGACACTGACCTGAATGTTGCCGTCTTCCGCCAATGCCGCCGCGATCGCGCCATGCATGCCCTCGGGATAGAGTGCGCGAACGTCTTCATTCGTCTGTTCATGAATGTTCTCGCCCCAAACTACTGTACGAACCGGCATAACGTTTCCTCCAAAGCGCTTTGGCCAAGCCTTATCGAATAGTTTGAGCGATGCAAGGGCGATCCTCAATTCATGAGAAACAGTTGCGATGAGCCTTGATCTTCACCCGCAATGAAGCTATCAGGCGCCCATATCCGCTGCGGGCTTGGCTGCAGGGGCAATGCCGCTTTAGCTCAGTTGGTAGAGCACATCATTCGTAATGATGGGGTCAGGTGTTCGAGTCACCTAAGCGGCACCACTTCTCCCCGAAACGGGCCAAGGGTGGCCGAACGGCGGTGGGGTCATGAGCGATCTTCAAAATCTCCTGATGGCGAGTGTTAGGCGGCTTGTGCTGGATAATCTCCCGTATGACCGTCAAGACAGCGATATCGTGCGAGAGCTTTCCGCCATGACGCCTACTGATCTGCTAATTCGCTGGTTCAACTGGACCCGGCGCATGTTGCCTCCGATGCCTCGGCAGGTACTGCAGTCGAACGAATTTAAGGCAAATCCCGTACTGCAGCAGCGACGAGCTGACGTTCAGGCGTTGATCGCTGACATTCAGTCGGGGGGAGATCTGACTAAGTACCTTAGCCGCGCGGTGAAGCACGGATATGTGAACGGGAATGGGCTGAAGCCTCATCGCCGACAGGACTTAGATTTGATGTTGAGCGCTTGGGGGGTGCACCATCTGCACTTTTCTCAAGATGTTGAGTCAGACGGTTTCGTGAAGCGCGACGGGCCAATCATCTTCGCCGTATTCCGTCACGACAAAGCCTTTCTCATCGATGTCATGACCCACCAAGATTGGGCTCGGGAACATGTTATTCATGTGATGGTGGATAATTGGCCCAATGAAGGTCTAGTTTTTGAAATGCAGGGTGTACACGGTCTAGCGCGAACCGTTAACGACTCCGAACGTCAGAAACTTCGTAATGCTCAAATAAACACTCCCATTGAGATCGACGGCAAAGTTTACATGCCTGCCGGAGGCATGACCACTTCCGGAGTCGGGGTGGACGCAGTCCGGCAAGCTGATCGCGTGATAACCGACCTTGAAGCCTTCGCACTGCGCTATGAGCAGGCAGCCGACGAGATCATCGCTCAAGTCAAGCGCGGTGGAATAGCTTGGCCCGACGAACCTGATTTCGCGGTGGAATTTCGACCAGACGCCTACGGAGTCGTGGAACTCAAAAGCATTACATTTCTGCGACTTGGGCCTTAGCATGGTCACTGGCCCGACGGTCGCTCTAACCGCCGCCGGACGGCCTTCCGCACCCGGTACCAATAGGTCTGCTCCGCACCATCGCTGTCGTACCACGCACGCTCGTGGCGGGCGAAAGCCTCAAGCTCCGGGTCGGGATATTTGGCGATAACGTCGTCAGCCACACGGGCAATGTCGTCGGCGGGGATCAGTCGCGGTTTGATCGCGTCGGTCCAGATCGTCCACAGGACCAGCCCAATGAATCTAGGGGCCTGAACGGACCGCCGGATCAAGCATCCATTCAACGTTTCATCCAGCCAATGTCCCAACGCTCCAAGATCGATCCTGGGTGTTGAGCGGCTTAGATTTGACTCAAATCGCGCAAGCCAAGGCCGCACCCCGGCCAGCCTATCTTGCAGGACACTTCGGATTGGCGGACCTGGACGCGGCCAGCTTTGCTCCGAGCGATATTCGCGTGCTGTTTGCCGTGACACGCGATCCCGTCGAGCGTGCCATCTCACTGTATGCACTGATGCGAAGAAGTCCCGATTGGCTTCCGCATATAGCGCCATTCGTTGGAGATCGAAATTTCGAGTATTTTTATGAGTTCTGTCGTGATCGCGGCTACTATTTTCCCAATGATCAGTGCCGCCGGATCGGCGGCTCGGCTTCATTCTCCGCGACCCGATCGATCATCATGGAAAGATATTCGTTTGTCGGCAGTTCCGACCGGATCGACCTCGTGGCGTCCGCTCTTCGCAGCAGGCTGTCGGACATCCTGCCGGGGTTCTCTGCTCCGAGCGTGCGTCTCAACGGCGGCAAGTATGGCAATGACGAGATCAGATTATCGAAACGCATGGCGGCGAAGGTCGAGGACCACAACAGCGAAGACGCGGAACTTCATCATTTTATCGTTGAGGAAGGTGGGCTCTATTCGCGCTCATAGTCGAGGTGCATGGTGTTTGCGATCGCAAGACCTGCACGAAGCGGGAAGCCATTCCCGACATTCAACAATCAAACGCTGACACAGTCGGCGCGCTGATTGTCGGTCCCGTGCCTCTAAATCAGCGGCGAGGAGAAGGCTATAACGCTCAGACAATTGTCCGCATCTACAATCCAATGCCACAACACTGCCCAATGCCACAACACTGCGCAAAAGAGGCCCACTCCCTTCGACGGAAGTGGGCCTCTTTCGCTTGGCAGAAATCAGCGCGGCTTGATCAGACCACTGATGGACTTTTCTTGACGCCAGCCATCAAAATATGCGCAACGATTCATTATCCCCAATCCCTGTCCTGAGTGTTTCTAACAAGCGCATTCTGACGCGGCTGACCGCTCTGTCAACATATCCAGCTGCTTCGCGCATCGGAAAGGACTGCGGCAATAACCGGCACCACCTCATTCAGCTCGCTAAAATTTGAACGTTCGCGGTTACCACCTGCTCACCATGCCCACTTTCGCGCTCTGAAGCTTTACGCCATCGCAAGAGTTGTCGGCGCCAATCAGCGCCGAACGCGGAGAGGCTAATTTTGGAAATGCTAGAGACGTTTCGTGACGAGCATAAACAGGGTGGATCATTCGGCAGGGTCATGTCCTGCCGTGGCTCAGAGGCGCGGATCGCGATGACCGACGATGGTCGGAGTGAGCGCCCCATGCGGATCACGATCGGCACTGCGATTGCTATACAATCAGCTGGCAGAAGTATCATCGGATTGATTTCGGAAGTGACGTCCAGTGCCTCATCAGGCATTGAGATGTCCTCGCAACGCGCGATCGCCAATGTTGACCTTATCGGGGAAATCGGACCCGATGACACGGGTTCCAAAAGATTTCTGCGGGGAGTGAGATATTACCCGGCTATCGGTGATCGTGCTGTACCACTGTCGGCACAAGAGTTGCGGCTGATTTATGCATCTCCGCAGGAATCTTCTATCGTCGTCGGCCAACTCAATCAGGATCTTGCCATTCCGGTTCATGTCAATGCGGACGAACTGCTTGCCAAGCACTTCGCAGTGCTCGGATCGACCGGTGTTGGCAAATCCTCCGGCGTTGCGGTCATTATTGATGAACTCACGAAGGCTCGCCCGGACGTCCGCGTGCTGCTTCTGGATGTTCACAACGAGTACGGCAACTGCTTCCCCGATCGATCCAAGGCGATTGGCTCCGACGAACTCCGCCTGCCATTCTGGCTGCTCACCTTCGAGGAAATAACCGACGTCATCTATGGCGGCAAACCTGCGGTGGCGGAGGAGACCGAGATCCTGTTGGAACTCATTCCGACCGCCAAGGCACATTATCAAAGCTACAAGGGCTCACAGGATCGCTCGTCGATCCTATCGCGCAAGAACCCCAAGGCCGCCGGCTTCACTGCCGACACACCTTCCCCATACCTGATGCATGATCTGCTTGGGCTGATCGACGAGCGCATGGGGAAGCTGGAAAATCGATCCACGCGAATGATCCATCATCGCCTGATGATGCGCATCGAAGCGCTTATTCAGGACAAACGCTTTGCGTTCATGTTCGAGAATGCAAATGTGGGCGGTGACACGATGGCCGCGGTGCTCGGCCAACTGTTTCACGTAGATTCGGATGATTGCAGCATCACGATACTGAAGCTTGCGAGCCTTCCGGGTGAAGTCATCGATGCCATTGTGTGTGTGACGGCGCGCCTCGCCTTCGAGTTTGGGCAATGGAGTAATGGCGGCATACCGCTGATGCTCGTGTGCGAGGAAGCCCATCGCTACGCTGCGGCGGATCGTTCGGTCGGCTTCGCACCTGCGAGACGCGCACTGTCGAAAATCGCCAAGGAAGGCCGCAAATACGGCGTTCATCTGGGTCTTGTCACCCAGCGTCCAGCTGAACTGGACCCGACCATCATTTCACAGTGCAGCACTTTGTTTTTCATGCGCATGGCCAACGATCAGGACCAGCGCATCCTGCAGGCAGCGGTTTCGGACACTGCCGAAAATCTGCTCCCCTTCATACCAACGCTTGGAACCGGTGAGGCCGTGGGAATTGGCGAGGGTCTACCTGTGCCAACCCGCTTTTCCTTCACTCTTCGTGCGCCGGCAGAGCTCCCGTTCAACGATCAGAGCCGCGCGTCGAGAAGTCCGGCCCTCGACCGGATCGAACTTGTGCGACAAGCGGTGGAGCGATGGCGCCAATCGAGCATCAGCCAGCCGAACTGGCGCGATCAGCACAAGGCCGCCGCTCAGGCTCCGTTGGCGTCCGAGCGAAAGAGCGCGTTGGCGCTCGGACTGCAGACGATTTCAAATGAAAGAGTGGGCGGTGGCGATACCGTCACGGAATATCGCAATCGGCTTACGAGCCGCTGAGAATGACCGACAGCGGCCAGGCAATGAATCCTACAGTTACAAAGCAGCCCGCAGAGGCTGCGCCCCGGCATCGGTTGGCCGACATTCTCGAACAGGCGGGATTCGGCATTGAGGTTTGCACGGACGGTCAGCTTGTCTATTCAAACCTCGCTCAGGCCAGTCCCCTCATTGATCGACCGCGATCCACCGCCTTCAACGTCGAGCGCGACGGTGTGTCATATGATATTTCGTTGACGGTCGACGCCTCCGAACAGGAACAGCGCGAGCATGAACTCATCCAACGTGCCTATTTCGACGATCTGACAGGATTGCCCAATCGCGCGCTGCTGGAGCGCAGCGTGAATGCACTCATCGAGTTGGGCGAGACATTCGGATTGGCATTCATAGATCTCGACGGCTTCAAGGAAGTGAACGACTATTTCGGCCACGATATAGGTGATGCGCTTCTCGCAAGACTGGCGGAAAGACTGTCTCGGAGCCTGCGTTCGACGGACATGCTTGCACGCCTGAGTGGCGATGAATTCGTGCTTCTGGTCTCGCCTGCGGAGGCCGCACCCGAACTCGAGGGCAGAATTCAGGAAGTTTCGCGCCTGATCAAGTCGCCGTTTGTGCTGAGTGGTTTCGAAGTGCTGGCATCGGCTTCCATCGGCGTCAGCTTGTATCCAGCACATGGAAGGAACTATTCCGAACTGCGCGACAGCGCCGATCGGGCAATGTATCGCGGTAAGTCGAACGGAAAGGGCACGATCCAGTTCTTCGACAAGACCATCGAGCATGCCGTGGCCGAGCGAACCCGGCTCGAGCAAAGGGTCCGCCGGGCCATTCGCGACAAGCGCGTCTGTTGTGTCTACCAGCCAAAAGTCGTGCTCAGAACCGGTGAAGTGACCGGTGTCGAGGTTCTCATGCGATGGATGGATGAGGACGGAATCATCCATGCGCCGGGAGACTTTTTGGCGCTGGCGAGCGAACTGGGTCTGATGGACGACCTCACCCATTCGATCGTGGCCGAAACCATCGCCTCGGTCGACCTCATAAACGAGGCTTTCGGCGGAACGATATCGATCAGCATCAACGTGACGGCTACCCAGGCGGGCGACCCCACATTCATGAAATCGCTCGTCGATGCGCTTATCGCATCAGGTTATCCCGAACGGTTCATCGTGGAGGTGACCGAAGAGGCGTTTCTCTCAAAGAGCGTCTTTCAGGAGCGCATCCTGCCGATGATCCGAGCCTCCGGGGCGCGCGTGTCGATCGACGACTTCGGCGTTGGCTATTCTTCGCTGTCGGCTCTGGCCGACATCACGGCCGACGAAGTCAAGATTGACCGGTCCTTTGTGACGGACATCCACAAGCGGCCGCGCAGCCAGTACGTGCTCAAGGCGATCGAGGCGTTGAGCCACAGTTTGGGCATATCGGTTGTGGTGGAGGGTGTCGAAACGGTCGAGGAACTCGCCTATCTGCAAGGGGCGACGCGGGTCGCCTATGCGCAGGGATACTACTTTTCAGAACCCGTTCATCTGACGGAGTTCACCAGGAAAAGCGTAGTGGAGACCGCAACGCGCAGTGTCGAGCACGCCCGCGGCGTGAAGGCCGGGAGAGGATAAACTCTCCGGCCAGTTCCTTGATGCGTTCGGCGCCGCCTTTGTCGTGATGATTGTCGACTTGTCGAGGCTTCGCTTTCGACTGCCGCGCAGGGCGCGCTGAAAACCGATGTCATTGATCTGCATCATGGCGCGGGCATTATAATGGCGCATTGTCGTGAAAGATCGTCAGCTTGCCACTGCGCGTCGCCGACGGCTGCATCGCGCCGACAAAACTTCCGCATGGGCACTTGCCCAAGGAGAATTCTATGAGCGTTGAACCTTCGACCCTGGAGTTGATGGATCGCTACTGGCGTGCGGCAAACTATGTTTCAGTTGGCCAGATCTACCTTCTGGACAATCCGCTGCTGCGCGAACCCTTGCTGGCAGACCACGTCAAGCCGCGCCTTCTCGGCCATTGGGGAACGACACCGGGCCTCAACTTCATCTATGTCCATCTCAACCGCATCATCCGCGAGCGCGACGCCGACGTGCTCTTTATCTGCGGGCCGGGACATGGTGGCCCCGCCATGGTGGCCAATACCTGGCTCGAAGGCACCTACAGCGAAATCTATCCGAACATAAGCCTCGATGCCGTCGGCATGAAAAAGCTGTTCAAGCAGTTTTCGTTTCCCGGCGGGATACCGAGCCATGTCGCGCCCCAGACACCCGGATCGATCCACGAAGGCGGCGAACTTGGCTACGCACTGGTGCACGCATTCGGTGCTGTCTTCGACAATCCGAACCTCGTGACCGCTTGCGTCATCGGTGACGGTGAAGCCGAAACCGGCCCATTGGCGGCGGCCTGGCACTCGAACAAGTTCCTGAACCCCAAAGTCGACGGCGCGGTCCTGCCGATCCTGCATCTCAACGGCTACAAGATCGCCAATCCGACGGTGCTGGCGCGAATGGATGACGCCGAACTGCGCAATCTCTTCACCGGCTTGGGGTACGAGCCGATTTTCGTCGAAGGGCACGATCCGATGCCAATGCATCGGGCCATGTCATCTGCACTCGACGCGGCCTTCGACACCATACGCACGATCCAGCAATCCGCACGGGCCGAAGGCGCGACTGTCAATCGACCACGCTGGCCGATGATCATCCTGCGCAGCACGAAAGGCTGGACCGGCCCGAAGGAGGTAGACGGCAAGAAGGTTGAGGGCTTCTGGCGCTCCCATCAGGTACCGGTTTCGAATGCGCGCGGGGACGATGCCCACCGTAAGATCCTTGAAGACTGGATGCGCAGCTATCGCGCCGAGGAACTGTTTGACGCCAATGGCAGCCTCATGCCCGAACTCAAGGCGCTGGCGCCGGAAGGAACGAAGCGCATGGGGGCTACCCCCTACGCCAATGGCGGACTGTTGAAGCGCGATCTCGTATTGCCCAACTGGAAATCAATGGCGCTGCCGGTGGATGCGCCGGGAGCGGCCACCGGTGAGGCAACGCGCGCGATGGGTCGCTACCTGCGCGACGTGATGACGCTCAATGAAGACGCGCGCAACTTCCGCCTGATGGGTCCCGACGAAACCGCCTCCAATCGCCTCGACGCCGTCTTCGACGTTACCGAGCGCGTCTGGATGGAGGAAATCGAACCTTATGACGTGCATCTTGCGCCTTCGGGCCGTGTGATGGAGGTGCTTTCGGAGCATCTTTGCCAGGGTTGGCTGGAAGGTTATCTGCTTACCGGCAGGCACGGGCTGTTCTCATGCTACGAAGCCTTCATCCACATCATCGATTCGATGGTCAACCAGCACGCCAAATGGCTGCAGACGACCGCCGCGCTCGAGTGGCGCGCGCCTGTCGCGTCGCTCAACTATCTGCTGACCTCCCATGTCTGGCGGCAGGATCACAATGGTTTCAGCCATCAGGATCCCGGCTTTGCAGATTTCGTGGCCAACAAGAAGCCAGGTACGGTGCGGCTTTATTTTCCACCCGACGCCAATACGCTTCTATGGGTCACGGATCACTGTCTGCGCACCTGGAACCGCATCAATGTGATCACCGCGGGCAAACAGCCCCAGCCCCAATGGCTGACGGCTGAGGAAGCGGAGCGTCACTGCACTGCCGGCGCCGGCATATGGGACTGGGCCTGCACCTGCGCCACAGATGAAGAGCCGGATATCGTCATGGCCTGCGCCGGGGACGTGCCCACAATCGAGACGCTTGCGGCAGTCGACCTCCTGCGCCGCGCGTTACCGCAATTGAAGATCAGGGTGGTAAATGTCGTCGACCTGATGACGCTGATTACGCACGACACGCATCCGCATGGGATGACAGAAGAGGTCTTCGATGGGCTGTTCACCACCGACAAGCCGGTGATCTTCGCCTATCATGGCTACCCTTACCTCATTCATCGCCTGACTTATAAGCGGAACAACCATGTCAACTTCCATGTGCATGGTTTTCAGGAGGAAGGTACGACAACCACGCCGTTCGACATGGCGGTGATGAACCGTGTGGACCGCTATCACCTCGCGCTTGCCGCAATAGAACGGCTTGGCGCTGTTGCCGGGGATACATCCGCCCTCGTCCAGTCGATCGAGCAGAAGCTGGCGGACCACAAAGTCTACATCTGCGAGTACGGTGAAGACATGCCCGAAATCCGCAACTGGCGCTGGCGAGCGGTCGTGTGAGAACCGAATTTCATCTGGGAGGGTGACCGATAACGCCGCGCTATCGGGAGCCTGCCTCCGAGACCGTGGTGGCTGCGCGACTGCGTCCTTTGCGGGCGAGCCGCGAGATGCGATCTCCCAGACCGTTCATCAGCAGATAGATCGCCGGTGTCGAATAGAGCGTCAGAAGTTGTGAGAGAATGAGGCCTCCGACAACGCTCGCACCGAGCGGTTGACGAATGGCCGCACTGGCTCCCGATGCGAAGAGCAGCGGCAGTGCCGCGAAGATTGCTATGGCGTTGGTCATAAGAATTGGCCGCAACCGGACCTCACACGCATGGATGATCGCCTCACGCTGTTCCATGCCGTGAATACGCGTGTTCCTCAGCGCAACATCCACCACGAGAATGGCGTTCTTCTTGACGAGACCGATCAGCAGAATGATGCCGATGAAGGCGAACAGGGAGAGTTCCTGACCGCCGATCCAAAGCGCAATCAATGCGCCAAGGCTTGCCGACGGCAAGGTGGAGAGAATGGTCAGCGGATGCAGATAGCTTTCATAGAGAACGCCAAGCACGATGTAGATCGCAAAGAGCGCCCCGAGCAGAAGTACGCCCTCAAGTCCGGAAAAGGCCTGGAATTCGCCGGCCTTGCCCGCAAAGCTGCCGCGGACGCCTTCGGGCAGCCCGAAATCGGCGACCGCCGCGTTGATCGCCGACACCGCCTCCCCAATTGGAACATCCGGTGCCAGATTGAAGGCGAAGGTAATAGCCGGGAACTCCCCTTGATGGGGAATGGTCACGGCCGTCGGCTCCTGCGATTCACTGCTGATCGATCGAAGCGAAATCTGGGTTCCGTCGTTTGCCCTGACATAAACCCGATCGAGGCTGTCCAGCTCCGCACGCCCGGGAGTTTCGATCCCCAGCGTCACCTGTCTCTGCTCGTTGTCGTCGTAGATGATCCCGATCTGGCCCTGTCCGAAAGCGCTGTAGAGCGCGCGATCAACGGCGGCGGGGGAGACGCCGAGCCGGGCCGCCTTGTCCCTGTCGATATTGAGGAGAACCCTCAGACCGCGCGCGTCATGATCCGCACTGACGTCGCGCACCTGCGCGATGGAACGGATCTTTGGCAGGAATGCAGCGGCGGTCTCTTCCAACAGAGGCCAGTTGTCGCCGAGCAGCGTATATTGGTATTCGCCCTTGCCCTCCCGGGCACCAACGGCAATATCCTCGATAGGCACCATGAAGACGCTGACGCCGGGCAGAACCGACAGTTTCTCGCGGAGCCGCGCAATCACATCCGAGACGTTGTCACGCGAGCCTATGGGCTTGAGCGTGGCAAAGAAATGCCCGGTGCGGACACCGGTCGGTCCACCGGTCGTTCCGGTCAGCGTGTTGGCCGTGGCGATTGCGGGGTCGGTCTGAAGATAGGCGCCGACCTCAAGCATTTGTGCGCGCATCGTATCGAACGAGACGTCGGGAGAGCCTTCGACAACGCCGATGATCGTGCCTGAATCCTGTCTTGGGAGAAAGCCCTTCGGCACCACGCCGAACATCCAGATTGTCCCAACCGTCATGGCGAACGTCAGGGCCAGCAATGTCTTCTGGTAGTTGAGCAGATAGCGCAGGCTGTTCGAATAGAACCGTTGGACCGCAGCAAAGCCGCGTTCCGCAAAAGTCGCCAACCCGGTCTCTGTCTTTCGATGGGTCGGCTTCAGGAAGGCCGCAGCAAGAGCCGGAGTGAGGGTGAGTGCGATCACCGCCGATACAGCAATCGCGGTCGAGATCGTCACGGCAAATTCACGCAGAATGACGCCGATGACGCCTGAAAAGAAGAAGAACGGGGCAAACGCGGCAATCAGAGAGAGCGTGATCGAGACGACGGTGAAGCTAAGCTGCTTTGCGCCCTGGCGCGCAACGTCCAGCCGGCTGCCACCGTTCTCGCTCAAACGCACGATGTTTTCCAACACCACCACCGCATCGTCGACGACAAAGCCGATCGCCAACATCAGCGCGACGAGCGAAATCAGATCCAGGCTGTAGCCGCAGAGATGCATGACCACAAAAGTGGCCGCCAGCGAGAGCGGGATCGACACGCTGGCGATCAGCGTTGCAGCCCAGCTTCGCAGGAAGAACAGTACAAGGATCACAACCAGCACGCAGGTGATGACGAATATCTCCTGCACCTCGTAGAGCGTGGCGTTGATGTCCTCAGACCTGTCGATGACGAGATCGAGCTGCATCGTCGGAGGCAGCCATGGCGCGATGCCGGGCAGTTTCGCCTTCACGGCCTGGACTGTCTCCACGACATTGGCCCCCGCCTTGCGCTGGACGAAAATGAACAGCGACTGCTTGCCGTTGAAGCGCCCGTCGATGCGGTCGTCAGCGATGTCTTCCTCGACGGTCGCGAAATCCCTCAGCCGCACGGGCACTCCATCGTGTGCGCGAACAATCAGCTGTCGATACTCTTCAGGGGTACGAAGCTGATCGTTCACCCAAAGCGTCGACCACTGCCGGTCCCCGCTCATCATGCCGACGGGCTGAAGCATGTTGTTCTCGGCCACGGCGGTCTGGACGTCGCTCAGGCCAAGTCCCATAGCGGCCATGGCCTCCGAATTCACACGAATCTTGATCGCGGGTCGCGATGCGCCCTGGATGGCGACGGTCGCGACACCCTCGACCTCCGAAAGCCGCTGCCGGATCACCGTATCCGCGTAGCTGTAGAGGGTCGACAGCGGCAGCGTGTCTGATGTGACGGAGATGAGAACAATCGGCGCGATGATCGGATTGAATTTCTGATAGATCGGCGGCGACGCCATTTCCTTGGGCAGTTCGCTCGATGCCGCGCTCAAAGCCGCCTGAACGTCGGTGGCCGCGCCATCCATGTCGCGGCTGAGATTGAATTGCACATTGATCTGCGTGACGCCGGGACCATTGATCGAAGAGATTTCCGACACGCCGGCGAGCCGCCCCAGACGGCGCTCGAGAGGCGTCGCAACCGTCGCCGCCATCGTCTCCGGATCGGCGCCCGGCAGTGCCGCATTGATGACGATGGTCGGCAGATCGATTGCCGGAAAGGCGGCCACCTCCAGCTCGCGATAGGCAAGCAGGCCAAGCAGGAAGACACCCATCGCCAGCAAGGTGCAGGCGACGACGCGCCGGACCGTGAAGTCGATGACGCTCATGCCGGCGGCAGGCTCGGTCTGGTGGCCGGGCCAGGCCCGTCCTCATACTGCCGGTTGGAGCGGAGCCGGCTCAGCATGATGTAGACGACGGGTGTGCTGTAGAGCGTGAGAAACTGCGACAGTACAAGGCCGCCGACGATCGCGATGCCCATTGGATTGCGCAGTTCCGATCCGGAGCCGCCGCCAAGCGCCAGCGGCAATGCGCCGAAAATGGCCGCCATGGTTGTCATCATGATCGGACGGAAACGCAGCAGGCACGCCTGATGGATCGATTTCTCGACGCTCATCCCTTCCGTTCGCTCCGCTTCCAGCGCGAAGTTGATCATCATGATGGCGTTTTTCTTGACGATGCCGATGAGCAGAATCAGGCCGATGATCGACAGCAGATTGAGCTCATAACCGAGCCAGTAAAGCGCGAGCAGCGCGCCGACGCCTGCCGATGGCAAGGTAGAGAGGATTGTGATCGGGTGGACGTAGCTTTCATACAGCACGCCCAGAACGATATACATCACAACGATTGCCGCGATGATGAGGACGGGAAGATCCTTCAGCGACGATTGAAATTCGGCTGCAGTTCCCGCGAAACTTGTCGCTATCGAAGCCGGCAGGCTGATCTCCGCCTCTGCTGCCGCGATCGCGTCCACCGCCTCACCGAGTGATACATTCGGCGCGAGATTGAACGACACGGTAACAACGGGAAAACGACCAAGGCGATTGATGGAGAGCGGCGCGGTGCTGTTGCTGACGTCCACAAGCGCGCTCAGCGGCACCTGCTGGCCGCTCGTGCTCTTGACGAACAGCGCGTCCAGTGCGGACTCGTCCGTCTGGTAGCGAGGATCGACCTCCAGGATAACGCGATACTGGTCGAGTTGCGTGAAGATGGTGGAAACCTGGCGCTGCCCAAACGCGTCGTAGAGCACATCATCCACGTCGCGAACGGAAACGCCAAGGATGGCCGCCTTGTCGCGATTGATGACCAGCCGGGTTTGCAGGCCGCCCGACTGCAGGTCGCTGGCAACGTCGCGCAATTCCGGTCGCTTCGCCAAGGCGGCCACGAGTTCCGGCACCCAGACGATGAGTTCCTCAAAGTCGGTGTCCTGCAGCACATACTGATATTGCGTGCGGCTGACATGCGGATCGAGCTGAATGTCCTGAACCGTCTGTGTGAAGAGCGTCACGTCCGGCAGCGATCGCGTCGCTTCGCGCAATCTGCGGATGACCTCATCAGAACTGGAGGTTCGTTCATCGCGTGGCTTAAGAGTGATCGAAAGCTGGCCGCTATTGGGCGTCGCATTGACGGTCCCTGCCCCCACGAAGCTCGCGACGCTCGCAATGTCGGGATCTTTCGCGACGATCTCGGTGACCTTGCGCTGCCTCTCGACCATGCCCTGAAACGACATGTCTGCCGATGTGTCGGTCACGCCGATGATGATGCCGGTATCCTGCTGTGGCAGAAACCCCTTGGGCATGATGACGTAAAGATAGATGCTGGTCGCAAGGGCAGCCAGGGTCAGCGTCAGCATGGCCACCGGATGGCGAAGGGTGAAGCCAAGCGTCCTTTCGTAGAAGCGGTACTGAACGTCGAAAAAGCCGTCCAGCCAGGGCATAAGCGCGGTCTTTCGACGGCTGCCGCCATCGCGCATCAATTGCGCGCACATCATCGGCGTCAGCGTCAGCGAAATGATTGCCGAGATGATGACGGCAACGGACAGGGTGACCGCGAACTCGCGAAACAGGCGCCCGACGACGCCGCCCATCAGGAGCAATGGCAGGAAAACCGCCACCAGCGAGACTGTCAGCGACACCACCGTGAAGCCGATCTCGCTGGCCCCCGTCATGGCCGCCTGAAACGCGGAAAGCCCCCTCTCCCGGTGCCGGGCGATATTCTCGATCATGATGATGGCGTCATCGACGACAAAGCCCGCGGCGATGGTCAGAGCCATGAGTGAGAGGTTGTTGAGGCTGTATCCGCAGACGAACATGACGCCGAATGTCGTCACCAGCGACAGCGGCAGAACGATGCTGGGGATGACTGTCGCGAGGACATCGCGGAGATAGATGAAGATCACCAAGACGACCAGGGCAATGGTCAGGACGAAGGTGAACTGCACCTCATGAACGGATGCCCTGATGGTTTCGGTGCGATCGCTCAGCATCACCAGGTCAATGGCCGGCGGGAGTGCTGCGCGTAGCGACGGCAGCAGATTGTTGACCCGGTCGACGGTCTCGATGATGTTCGATCCGGGCTGACGGCGGATTTCCAGGAGGATTGCAGGCTTGTCGCCGTGCCAGCCTGCCAGCCGTGCGTTCTCGACGCTGTCGATCGCCGTGCCAACGTCGCGCAGGCGTATCGGGGCGCCGTTGCGATAGGTCAGGATTGCGTCCGCATAAGGTTCTGCAGAGAGCAACTGGTCGTTCGCCGAGATCGAATAGGACTGACGCTTGCCGTCAATATTGCCCTTGGGCGCATTGACGTTGATTGCCTGAATGGCTGTGCGCACGTCCTCGAGTCCAATGCCGAGTGCAGCGAGCGCCGATGGCAGAACCTGCACGCGAACGGCACGCTTCTGGCCGCCCTCAATGGAGGCCAGCCCGATACCGTCGAGTTGGGAAAGCTTCGGCACGAGCACCGTCGACGCGAAGTCGTGGACCTTGAACAGCGGCAGCGCTTCCGAGGTCAGCGCCAATACCGCAATGGGAGCGTCGGCCGGATTGATCTTGCTGTAGGTTGGCGGGCTCGGCAGCGTATCGGGCAACAATCCCGTGGCCGCGCTGATGGAAGACTGAACGTCCTGCGCGGCCGAGTCGATGTTGCGACTGAGCGAGAAGCGCAACGTGATCGTGCTTTTGCCGAACGAGCTGATCGAGCTCATCGTCAGCAGACCCGGTATCTGGCCCACCTCGCTTTCCAGAGGCGCGGTGACCGAGGACGCGATGACCTCCGGACTCGCACCTGGCAGCGTGGTGCTCACCTCGATGGTGGGAAAGTCGATCGCAGGCAGTGCGGCCACCGGCAGAAGCCGATATCCGAGAATGCCGAGCAGCAGGATGCCGAAGGTCAGCAGCGACGTCGCTATCGGCCTTTTGATGAAGGGCGCGGAAATGTTCACGGCCGTCAGCCCGGAGATTGATTGGTCGTCGCGTCCGACATGGCGGCAGGAGCAGTCGCAGGGGTCGTCGAGACGAGGCTTCCGGGTTCCAGCTTGAATTGGCCGTCGACGACGACCTGTTCACCGTCTTCGAGCCCCGACTTGATGATGGCAAGTCCATCCTGAATAAGGCCGACCTGCACGTCGCGCATCTGCGCAATATCATCCGTGCCGACCACATAGACATAGGTGCCTTGCTGGCTGCGCTGGACCGCCTGGGCGGGAACCACAAGAGCGCCGTTCTCTTTCTCGACCATCAACCTGACAGTCACGAACTCACCGGGCCACAGCGTCTTCTGTTCGTTGTCGAAGCGCGCCTTCAGCTTGAAGGTTCCGGTGGTAGAATCGACCTGGTTGTCGATTGTCGAGAGCTCTCCCTGCCCGAGATCAAGCCTGCCGTCTCGCGCGAGCGCAGACACCGGAAGCGCCTCGCCGGCATCAAGCTGGCTTCCGACGGCAAGCAGATCCTCTTGCGGCAGGGTGAAGACGATGTTGACGGGCTGCATCTGCGTGACCGTGGCGATCGGTGCGCGCTCCGCAGCGGCGATCATGTTACCGACGTCGATCTGGCGAAAACCCACGCGCCCATCGATAGGGGAGCGAATGGTGGCGTATTCGAGTTGAAGTCGCGCATTGTCGAGATCCGCGCTGGCGGCATCTCTCTGGGCCTCGTTCTGCTCGACCAGTGCGACCTGCGCTTCGTAGGCCTGCCGCGAACCGACATCCCGATTAAGCAACGTTTTCAGGCGTTCCATATCCGCGCGGGCACTGTTGACCTGCGCGGTGGAGGCACGCAATTGCGCTTCCCTCTGGCGGACCGCAGCCTGATAGAGGCGGTCGTCGATCCGTGCCAGCACGTCGCCGGCCTTGACCTCCTGCCCTTCCTCGAACTGGATCTCTTGAAGCTGTCCGTCGACTCTGGAAGTCACGGAGACAGTATTAAAGGCCTGAACCGACCCAAGCCCGGTCCGAAAAATAGCGATATCCTTGCGCTCCGCACGCGCAGCGGTAACTGGAACCGCATTGCGTGGTGGCGTCGGCGGTGCTTCCGCGCTCTGCGTGGGGCCTGACGATGCCACAAGGCGCCCACCGCGATCACCGCTGCTGCCGCCGGAATCCGGTACCGAGACACTCCAGAAGAGCGCGCCGGCCCCGATCACCAAAAGTATGGCGAGTTGCCAAAGACGGCGCTTGCGCTTTTTCGGGCGTGCGGAACTCTCGTCGGCATTTTGCGACCGACCCTCGGAGAGACGATCAGATCTCTCCCATTTCTCGGATGCATTCGCCAATCTTAGGTCTGGTTCGAGGTCCACGGGCAACAATCGCTGATGTTCAGAGGCAGATGTCCAATACCGCAAGCACGCATCTCGCGGTCAGCACCCTATACGCGGATCGACGCGCGGGGGACATCTAAGACTAAGATCGAAATGTCACACCAGCGTTACCCATACACCGCAAAATTGTTCGCATGTTGGCCATTCGCGCCAATTCAACGGCGCGAATGGCGGCAATCAAGCCTGCGGATCACGCGATGGCGAACAAGTCCTGCCCGAGCAGATCGGACTGGCCGTCAGGTGCGACATCGTCCACCAGCACATGGACAGCCTCCGCGTAGGCTCCTGTGCCGGCTTTCAAACTTTCATTGAGGATGGATCCGATGGCAACGATCTTGGTGGCTTCGTCGAGATCGACGCCAGGCCGCACAACGCGCTCTTCAGCTACCTGCTGATAGAATGTCTCCGCGTTGAGGAAGAAATCGAGGGCGGCTCCCGAGAGTGCCTTGCCCATGATCTCCAGATAGGCCGCCTTGACCGTCTGTTCGAAGCTCAGGGCGCCGTAGGTCGCCTCGAACTCGTCAGCACCAGCACCATCGGTGCCAAGATTGCTGGCAAAGTTTATGTAGCGGTTCTCCCGGTTGAACTGATCATAATAGGGATCGTTCAGGTCGTTCGGATTCTGGTCGGAGTCGATCAGATACTCGAATCCCAGAGCAATCGGGACGCTGCCGGTGAAGAACTGGTAGGTTGAAGCCACGAGCTCGACATCGGTATCGTGCTTGTACCAGGCATCTGCGGCAAGCAGGGTGAGATCGAATTCGGAATCGTCAGCAAAGCGCACGATCTCTACATTGCTGACGAGGTCTGTACCTTCCGGTCCATCAAGCGCGACGATCTTGACCGCCCCTGATTCCGTGGTGGTGAATTCGTAGTCGCTCAACAATCCATCGAGCACCATGGTATCGATACCGCTGCCGCCGTCCGCAACGTCGTCACCGCCGCCAAGGTGCAAGGTGTCGTTGCCGGCAAATGAGAAGAGAATGTCGGCCGCGTTGGATCCGAAGAAGCTATCATCCCCCTCAAACGCCTTGGACAACAACCCCTCGATGTCACCAGCAATGAGCAGTCCGGCCGCAGACTTCAGCGACATGTTGAGGTCCAGCACCTCAACCGCGACCTCGCCGTCGGTCTTGAGTTCTATGCCCGACACCGTACCGCCCGTGACGCCGCTTGTGCCGAACTCGAAATCCGAGCCGGTAATCGTGACCTGAGTGTTGCCCGCCGTCACGACTACCTTCGTCGAACTGATGGTGAAAGATGGCGTCCCGTTGAAGTCAAAGCTGTCAAGCAGGCTGATGCCCTGATATGCGCGAACCGTCGCCATAACCTAATCTCCAGTTGTGGCGCGGACCATCGCAGTCTCGCAACGAACCTTCAAGAGTCCGAAGACGATAAATAACCAATTTTGCCCGCACTGGTTGCAACGACGTGCAGCAAGGCACGCGCCAGTCGAATATCAGATCGCGTCGACCATCACCTTGAAGGCGACCATACCTGGATCGTCCATTCCGATCGTGCGTTCGGCGAAGATTCGGGCGCGACCGACCTTGTTCGGCTTGTCGCGAAAGGCCGCCATCGTCTGGTCGACTGCCGCCTTGACCGCAGCTAGGAGTTCAGCAGGATCGCTCTTGCCTTCCGCTGCGGTCGCCGCCGCCTTGACGGCATCCATCACCGTCTTGTCGCCGAGTGCGGCCTTGCCGCGAACAATCATGGCGTCGACGGATTTGTCGAGATATCCCGCAAACTCCAACCAGTCGGCCGACGTGTGGCCCTTGGTCTGCTTGGCGACCGTCATGAGGCAAGTTGCCAACAGTGTGCCGAAGCTCGAACTGGATACGCGCGATACAGCCGCCGCGCATTGCATGAAAGCCGCGCCGAGATCCTCGGGAAGCGTTTCCTTGATCCGGTCGAGTTCCCGAAAGGCCTTCAGCAGCGTGATTCCGAGGTCACCATCGCCGATCTGTCCGTCCAGGCTGGTCAGGTGCTCAGCCTCGGTCTGCAGTGAGGCAAGGATGCGCTCGATCGCCTGGCGCAGCGTGCCGGTTGTCATCGCCATGATCAGACCTTCCAGAAAGCACACGCCGCCGGTGCTGTCAGATATTTCTCCATCTCACCGTCAAGCGGCATGACGGTTACTGAAGCGCCCGCCATTTCCATGGATGTCGCATAGCGGCCCACGAGCGGATGGGCGATCGACAGGCCGGCATCCTCCAGCCGATCGGCGATGCGATTATAGAGGATGAAAAGCTCTTCGACGGGGGTGGCACCCAGACTGTTGACCAGAAGGGTGACGCGTTCGCCACGCGGGAGGGAGAGATCGGCCAGGATCGGGTCGATCATGGCATCGGCGACCTCATTGGCAGGGCGCAGCTTGCCGCGCTTGACCCCTGGCTCGCCGTGGATGCCCATGCCGACTTCCATCTCGTCTTCGCCGATGCTGAAGGTCGGCTTTCCCGCTTGTGGCACGGTGCAGGGAGACAGCGCGACGCCCATCGTGCGGCATCCGTCAGCGGCTTTCTGCGCCACTCCCGTCACCCCATTCAGGTCGAGGCCGGCGTCAGCGGCCGCGCCCGCAATCTTAAAAGTCAGGACCATGCCGGCCACGCCACGCCGCTTCTCGCGTTCGGCGATCGGCGCACTGGCCACATCGTCTGCCAGAACCACCGTGGTTGCCTCGATGCCGTCCATCTCAACGAAATCGCCGGCCATGTCGAAATTCATGACGTCGCCGCCGTAGTTTCCGTAGAGCCGCAGGACGCCTGCGCCACCATTGGCACAGCGCATTGCGGTCGCCATCTCGTCGGCAGAGGGCGATGCAAACACGTCACCGCATGCGACGGCATCGAGAAAGCCTGGCCCGACATAGCCGGTAAAGATTGGTAGATGGCCCGAGCCACCGCCTGAAACGATACCCACCTTGCCCTTGATCGGGCCATCGGGGCGCATGATCACGCGCGGCGTGTCAGGCGCGAACCGGTAAAACTGCGGATAGGCACGGCAGAGCCCCTGCAAAGTCTCGTCCGCATAGGTGTACGGATCGTTGAGTATCTTCTTCAAAATCGTCCTCCCGACAATGCGAACCGGCACGAGCTCCACCCCAGCCGGCAAATCTCAGCCTATAGAGGCTGACTTGGTTTGTGGATACCTCCCGTCACGCCGCCGCCTTGCGCGCCAGACGCGCGCGGATACTTTCGACATCCGCCCTGGGCGTGGCCGCAAACAAGGTCTGCGTGTAGCTATGCTTGGGAGAGGAAAACACCTCGTCGCGTGACCCGTATTCGACCGCCTCGCCGAAATACATCACCATCACGTCGTCGGCGATATAGCGCACGACCGACAGATCGTGGCTGATGAAGACATATGTAAGCTGGAACTCATCCTGCAAATCCGCGAGCAAGTTGAGCACCTGCGCCTGCACCGACAGATCAAGGGCTGAAACCGGCTCGTCGAGCACCAGAAGGCTTGGATTGAGCATCAATGCGCGGGCAATTGCAATGCGTTGCCTCTGACCGCCGGAGAACATATGCGGGTAGCGATTGAAGTGCTTCTCGTCGAGCCCGACCTTTCTCAGCATTGTCATCGCGCGATCCCGCCGCTCTTCCCGTGGGGTATCGGTGTTGATGACAAGCGGTTCGGCCAGCACGTCGCCGATCTTCTGGCGCGGATTGAGCGAGCCATAGGGATTTTGAAAGACGATCTGAACCTTCCGCCTCATCTCGGGCGTCAACGCGTCCTTCGCGATGTCCATCTTCTGCCCGTCAATGAACATTTCGCCGGACGTCGCCGGATCGATCATTGTCACGATCCGGGCGAGCGTGGACTTGCCACATCCGCTTTCGCCGACAATGGCCAGCGTCTTGCCCTTTTCCACCGAGAAGCTGACGCCTTTGACCGCATGAACCGTCTTTGACGGGCTGAACAAGCCGCCAGCGACATGATAATCGCGTACGATGTTCTTCGCTTCGAGGACTTTCGTGCTCATAGCGGCGGCTCCATGACTGGCTTTACGACTGCGGCTGCGTCGGCTTCGATCAGGAAGGAATCGATGGTGGGAAGGCGGTCGCCAACGGCGTTGTCGGGCAGCGCCGAAAGAAGCGCCTTTGTGTAGTTGCTTTTCGGGCTCTCGAAGAGTGACAGGATATCGGCCTCTTCCATCTTGCGTCCCTTGTACTGAACGATCACCCGATCAGCGGTCTCCGCCACCACTCCCATATTGTGAGTGATCATGATCAGTCCCATTCCATGCTCGGCCTGCAGCGTCATGAGCAGGTCGAGTATCTGCTTCTGGATCGTGACGTCGAGCGCGGTGGTCGGTTCGTCGGCGATCAAAAGCTTGGGATTGCAGGCAAGTGCAATCGCAATCATGACGCGCTGACACTGCCCTCCCGACATCTGATGAGGATAGGATGACAGCCGCTCGGCTGGTTGCGGGATTCCCACAGCGTCAAACAGTTCGATAGCGCGGGCGCGACGCGCGGCCCGATCCATGCCCATGTGAACACGCAGAACTTCCTCGATCTGAAAGCCTACCGTGAAACATGGATTGAGGCTGGCGACCGGCTCCTGAAAGATCATGGCAATGTCCTTGCCGATGATCTTGCGCCGGTCAGTCTCCGACATTTCCAGAAGATCGCGACCGTTGAAGGTCAACCGGTCGGCCGTCACCTTCGCAGTCCAGGGCAATAGACCCATCACCGCCAGCATGGACACGGATTTGCCGGAACCGGACTCACCCACGATTGCGAGAACCTCCCGCTCGTGCACCTTGAGCGAAACGCCATCGACGGCGCGGAACGGGCCCGTGGCCGTCTGGAACTCGACCACAAGGTTTTCGATTTCAAGCAGAGCCATGATCACGACCTCTTAAGCTTGGGAT
Organism: Rhizobiaceae bacterium; assembly: GCA_023953905.1. Classification (GTDB taxonomy): domain Bacteria; phylum Pseudomonadota; class Alphaproteobacteria; order Rhizobiales; family Rhizobiaceae; genus Arvimicrobium. The sequence continues at coordinate 216,292 of JAMLJA010000004.1, forward strand.
CGAGCGCGTCGCGCAGCCCGTCACCCATCAAGTTGATCGCCAGAACGGTGACAAGAATGGCGAGGCCGGGCAATGTAACCACCCACCAGGCGCGCAGGATGAACTCGCGGGCCTCGGCGAGCATCGTGCCCCATTCCGGCGTCGGCGGCTGTGCGCCCATCCCGAGAAAGCCGAGCGCGGCGGCGTCCAGGATTGCGTTTGAGAATGACAGGGTGGCCTGGACGATCAGAGGCGCCATGCAGTTTGGCAGAATGGTCTTGAACATGAGGCGCAGATTGCCGGCACCAGCCACCTTCGCCGCCACGACGTAGTCCCGTGTCTTTTCAGACATGACTGCGGCGCGCGTCAGGCGCACGAAATGTGGCTGGAAGACCAGCGCGATCGCGATCATCGCATTGGTCAGACCCGGGCCGAGAACGGCGACCAGCACCAGCGCGAGGAGCAGCGACGGAAAGGCCAGAATGATGTCCATCAGCCGCATGATGACCGTGTCGATCCAGCCACGGAAATAGCCGGCGATCACACCTAGAAAGATGCCGCCAATCAACGAGATCGTGGTGACGATGACGCCGATGAACAGTGAGAAACGGGTCCCATAGATAAGGCGGGACAGGATGTCCCGGCCGACCGCGTCGGTTCCAAGCAGGTATGCCGTATTGCCTCCCTCCTGCCAGAAGGGCGGCACCAGAACAGCGTCCCGATACTGAGCATTGGACGCATGTGGCGCGATCAGTGGCGCGAATATCGCGAGAACGACCAGAAACAGGAAGAACCACAGGCCGATGACCGCGCCTCGATTCTCCGAAAAATAGAACCAGAATTCGAGGAAGCGCGCACGGCGTGACGGATCGACTGGATCGGAACCGGTGAATTCGCCAGACGGGGAAGACGGTGTGGACACGGTGCCCTCCTAGCGTCGAATACGGGGGTTTATGAGACCGTAGAGCACATCCACGATCAGGTTCACCAACATGATCAGCGCTGCGATGATGAGCAGCCCGCCCTGAATGACCGGATAATCTCGCCGGAAGACGGAATCGACCATCCACTTGCCTATACCTGGCCATGAAAAAATCGATTCCGTGAGAATAGCCCCGGCCAGCATGACACCGACCTGCAGGCCGATGGTGGTGATCACCGGAATCATCGCGTTGCGCAAGGCATGAATGCCGACCACGCGGAAGCTCGACAGGCCTTTTGCGCGGGCAGTACGCACATAGTCTTCCGACAGCACTTCAAGCATGGCCGAGCGGGTCTGGCGCGCGATGACCGCAAGCGGAATCGTGCCAAGGACGATTGTCGGAAGGATAAGATGGCTGACAGCGGATTTGAAAGCGCCCGACTGCCCCGACAGCAGCGAGTCTATCAGCATGAAGCCGGTGACCGGCGGAAAGAAGAACATCAGTGAGATTCGACCCGAGACGGGTGTCCATTGCAGGATGCCGGAGAACAGGATGATGAGCAGCAGGCCCCACCAGAAGATCGGCATGGAATAGCCGATGAGGGCGGTTCCCATGATGGACTGATCGAAGAAGGAGCCGCGCTTCACGGCCGCGATCACGCCCGCCGGGATCCCGAGAATTATCGCAAAGATGATGGCGCACAGCGACAGTTCCAGCGTTGCTGGAAACAGTTGCATGAACTGGGCGAGCACCGAGCCCTTGGTGGAGATCGATGTGCCAAAGTCGCCATGCAGAACGCCCCAGAGATAGTCCAGATACTGGATGACGATCGGTCGATCGAAACCCAGGGCATGCGAAATCTCGGCATGTCGCTCCGGCGACATGACGCGCTCGCCCGAAAGCAACGCAACCGGGTCACCTGGCAGGAGCCGGATGAAGGTGAACGCGATGATCGACACCCCGATGAAGGTGGGAATCAGGACGGCCAGCCGTCCAAGAAAGAAGCGAAACATATGTCAGACCCCTGTGGGCTTTCGCCACGACCGGCGTCCCCAGCCGGCAGAAAAACGGAAAGGGGCGTCCGCTCCGCGAACGCCCCTCACCGGTCAGGATGGAGGCATCATTCCTTGATGTCGACGCCGTCGAAAGCAAAGTCACCGAGCGGGCTCTGCACGAAGCCCTCGACTTCCTTGCGCATCGGCACGATGGACAGCGAGTGGTCGAGCGTTGCCCAAGGGGCCTCGCGCTTGAACACAACCTGTGCCTCTTCGTAAAGCTTTGTGCGCTCGGCCTGGTCGCTGGTTTCCTTCGCCTTGGTCACCAGATCGTCGAATTCCTGGTTGCACCACTGCGCACGGTTGTTACCGCCCACGGCATCGCAACCAAGCAACGTGTCGAGGAAGTTGTCCGGGTCGCCATTGTCGCCCGTCCAGCCCAGCATGACCGCTCCGTCACGATCCTTAGCCTTCGACTTGTCCAGATACTCGGCCCATTCGTACGAAACGATCTCGACCTTCACGCCGATCTTGTCGAAATCGGACTGGATCAACTCTGCCGCGCGGCGGGCGTTGAGCATGTAGGGACGTGCAACCGGCATCGCCCACACCTTCATCGAGAGATCCTTGACGCCTGCGTCCTCAAGCATCTTCTTCGCCGCTTCCGGATCGTATTTGTCGTCCTCTATGGCCTTGTTGTAGGACCACATGGTCGGTGGGATCGGGTTCTTAGCTGGCGTTGCCGCACCCTGGAAGACGGCATCGACGATCGCCTGCTTGTTGATCGCCATGTTGAGGGCCTTGCGAACCTCGACCTTGTCGAACGGAGCCTGCGTCGTGTTGTAGGCAAGGTAGGCGACGTTCAGACCTTCCTGTTCAGCCACTTTGAGCGCCGGATCCGCCTTCATGGCCTCGACGTCAGCCGCATTCGGGAAGGGCATCAGGTGGCATTCGCCGGCCTTCAGCTTCTGAAAACGAACCGATGCGTCGGTCGTGATGGCGAAAACAAGATCGTCGATCTTCTGCTTACCGCCCCAGTAATCGGGATTGGCCTTGTAACGAATGACCGCGTCCTGCTGATAGGCAACGAAGGTAAAGGGACCGGTTCCGACCGGCTTCTGGTTCATCTCGTTCATCTTGCCATCGGCGGCGAGCTTGTCGGCATATTCCTTGGACAGGATCGACGCGAATGGCATCGCAATGTTGGCCAGGAATGGAGCTTCCTTGCGCTTCAGCGTGATCTTGACCGTGTTGTCGTCGACCTTCTCGACCTTTTCGAGCAGGTCAGGCATGCCCATGCCCGCAAAATACTCCCATGACGCGCCTTCGACATAGGAATTCCAGGGGTTGTCCGTCTTCCACTGGCGCTCGAACGAAAAGACGACGTCATCCGCGTTGAAGTCGCGTGTTGGTGTGAAGAAGTCGGTGGTCTGGAACTTCACGCCCTTGCGCAGATGGAAGGTGTATTCCAATCCGTCATCCGAAACGTCGTAGCTCTCTGCGAGGCCCGGCTCGGTCTGCGTGGTGCCCTTCGTAAATTCGAGCAGGCGGTTATAGACCGGGTGCGCCGATGCGTCGAAGGTCGTGCCGGCGGTGTAGAGACCGGGATCGAAGCCTTCCGGAGAAGCTTCCGAGCAGTAGACAAACGTCTTCGCGTTTGCGACTCCGCCAAGCATCGTCGCTGCCAGCAATGCAGCGGCGAAAGTGAACTTCCTCATTATTGAGCACTCCCTATTTGTTTTCTCGAAGCCCCTCTTAGGCTCGACAAGCCTCCATATAAGCAAAGTTCCAAGCGCTTTGGAACTCCCCCTCAGGTTCCGCTTGGTAAGTAGAAATAGTGCTTTGGGCAAAACTGGGTAGACGTACCGAGGATGCAGCCGCCTTCCGAGGGATGCCGCGCCTTGATTTGATCTCAATCCTGCTTCCACTGAGCAATGAGGAAAGATCGCGGCCAAAGACCCGCCGCCATGACCACCACGGCTTGCGCCTTCAAGGGCTTGACCCCATACATGTGTACGCAGGCGGGAGAAGCGACGGTAAGCGTCGAAAAACATGCGTCGTGGTAAGCAAAGCCACGCTTAGGGAGGAAAGTTTTGGCCAAGTCGACAAACGAGGCGAAAAAGCCAACTCGAGCGGCGTCAAAAGCCGCTGGCGCCTCACTGAAAAAGGATGAAACGCCGAAGACGGCCAAAGCGCAGGGGAGCAAGGCGCCCGCCAAGGGCCCTAAAACCGCCAGTTCGCCAAATTCAAAAAAGACAGCGGCAGGCGTAACGTCGACAAAGGCGCCGACAAAAGCTGCGCGCGCAAGGTCGGAGACCTCTTCAGCCAAATCCCCCGCAAGAGCGCCTGCGACCGCAAAACCGACGGCAAGTCAGAAAAAGCCCCGCAGCAAAGAGACACCGGTTGCGACCAGTAAAGGCCCGGCAAAAAGGAAGCCTCCACATATCCCGGATGCAGACATGCCAAAGGCGGACCTGCCTGACAGTCTGGCGACGCTCCGTGACACAGACCGCCCGTGGCTCAAGAACTATCCGGAGGGCATGCCGGGCGAGCTTCCATCGGTGGAAGACAGATCCGTCAGCGCGCTTCTTATGAACGCGTGCCAGCGTTATGCTGGCCGCACCGCCTTCACCTGCATGGGCAAGTCGCTCAGTTTCGCCGAATTGGAAAAGACATCGGGCGATTTTGGTGCGTTTCTTCAGTCACGCGGGCTGAAGAAGGGCGCGCGCGTGGCCATCATGATGCCCAACGTGCTCCAGTATCCAATCGCGATCATGGCGGTTCTGCGGGCCGGCTACACAGTGGTGAATGTCAATCCGCTCTACACGCCACGCGAACTCCAGCATCAATTGCGCGATTCTGGTGCCGAGGCGATCATCGTTCTGGAGAACTTCGCCGCGACGCTGCAGGCGGTTGTGGTTCAGACTTCGGTCAAGCACATCATCGTGGCGTCGATGGGGGATATGCTTGGATTGGTGAAGGGCACGCTCGTCAATCTCGTCGTGCGGCGCGTGAAAAAGCTCGTGCCAGCCTGGTCATTGCCCAGCGCGATACGGTTTCCGGCAGCTCTCAAGGAAGGCTCCGGTCACACATTCAAGCCTGTGGAGATCGCACCGGAAGACGTGGCCTTCCTGCAATATACGGGCGGCACGACTGGCGTTTCAAAAGGCGCGACGCTTACCCATCACAACATCGTCTCGAATGTCGCTCAACTGAGCATGTGGCTTGAAGATGCCTATACGGTGAAGCCAAAACCCCAGAACCTGGTCTTTGTCTGCGCGTTGCCGCTCTATCATATTTTCGCGCTGACCGTGAATGCGCTGATGGGGATGCAGCAGGGGGGCCGAAACGTTCTCATACCCAATCCGCGCGATATTCCGGGCTTTGTCGCCGATCTGCGAAAGCAACCGTTTCATATCCTGCCGGGCCTGAACACGCTGTTCAACGCCCTGCTCAACAATGAAGAATTCCGTCAGCTCGATTTCAGTCATCTCATCCTGACGATCGGAGGCGGAATGGCGGTGCAACGCGGTGTCGCGGAGCGATGGAAAGCACTCACAGGATGCTCCATCACCGAGGGATACGGGCTGTCGGAGACGTCTCCCGTTGCAACGGCCAACCGGGTCAACGGGGCGGAGTTCACGGGAACCATCGGCCTGCCGATCCCCTCCACGGAAATCGCCATTCGCGATGAGGACGGGAACGACCTGCCGCTCGGCGAAGTGGGAGAAATCTGTATCCGTGGACCTCAGGTCATGGTCGGCTATTGGAACCGCGAGGACGAGACCGCGAAAGTCATGATGAAGGACGGGTTCTTCAAATCCGGCGACATGGGTTTCATGAACAAGGACGGGTACACCAAGATTGTCGACCGGAAGAAGGACATGATCCTTGTGTCCGGCTTCAACGTTTATCCAAACGAGCTCGAGGAAGTCGTCGCGCAGATGCCGGGCGTGATGGAGGTCGCGGCAATCGGCGTTCCGGACGAGCACTCGGGCGAGGTGCCGAAACTGTTCATCGTCAAGAAGGATGAGGCGCTGACCGAAAAGGACGTGCTGGCCTACTGCCGCACCAACCTCACGGGTTATAAACGCCCGCGCCATATCGAATTCCGGACATCGCTTCCCAAGACGCCGGTCGGCAAGATCCTGCGCCGGGAACTGCGCGGATAGACCCGGGCTCTACCTTACGAGGATTGCGCGCAGATCGTTGACGTTTGTGCCCGTCGGCCCTGGCACAAACAGGTCGCCGACGGCATTGAACGCCGTCCAGGCATCGTTGTTGGCGAGCCTCTCCTTGGCGTCGATTCCTGCCGTGCGCATGCGCGCCACCGAGTTTCCATCCGCAAAGGCGCCTGCATTGTCCTCCGATCCATCGATACCATCGGTATCGGCGGCTAGCGCGTGGATGCCTTCGTGGCCATCCACACCGATCGCGAAAGCCAGCAGGAATTCGGAATTGCGGCCGCCCTTGCCCTTGGCCCGCAGCGTCACCGTGGTTTCTCCCCCGGAGAGGATCAGAACGGGCTTGCGAAACGGCTGATCGCGGGTTGCAATCTCCCGAGCGATCGCCGCGTGAACGGAACCCACCTCGCGCGCCTCGCCCTCGATCGCGTCGGACAGGATGACGGCTTGCACACCCTGCCGCTTCGCCTCCGCAGCAGCCGCCTCGAGTGACACCGCAGCCGACGCGATCACATGGACCTCGTTTGCCGCATGACACGGGTCGTCGGGGCGCGGCGCCGCAGCGCCGTCAGACCGTAGATGCACCATCACCGCCTCCGGCAGTTTCAAGCCATAGGTCTCCACGACGCGGAGCGCGTCCTGGCGGGTCGCGGCATCCGGCACGGTGGGACCGGAAGCAACCAGCGCGGGATTGTCTCCCGGAATATCGGAAACGACCAACGACACGACACGGGCAGGCGCAGCTGCTGCGGCAAGCCGCCCTCCCTTGATCGCCGATACGTGTTTGCGCACCGTATTCATCGCCGAAATCGGTGCCCCGGAGGCGAGCAACGCCTCGTTGACGGCGATTTCGTCGGCCAATGTCAGGCCATCTGGGGGTGCCGGCAGCAATGCGGACCCACCCCCGCAGACAAGCGCCACCACCAGGTCATCCTCGGACAGACCCGAAACCTGATCGAGGAGTGCCCGGGACGCCGCGAGACCTGCCTCGTCGGGAACGGGATGAGCCGCTTCCATGACACGCACATGGCTGCAAGGCGCTGCATAACCATACCGTGTGACAATCACCCCTTCGACAGGTTCGCCCCACGCGCGCTCGAAGGCGGCGGCAAGTTGCGCCGCGCCCTTCCCTGCTCCAACGACGATCGTGCGACCTTTCGGGCGTTCAGGCAGGAAGTTGTGGATCACTTTCTCCGGATCCGCGGCAGCGACCGCAGCCTCGAAGATCGAGGTCAGGAGTGCCTTGGGGTCAGGTATCGTCATCTCATGCTCCGATAACAAGCGGGCAGCATCAAACGCCGAAAGGCTGCGGCTGAGATCGCCCATCCCTGCAAGTGCACTGTCCGAACACAGGCTGCAAGACGCTAGATGGCAAGATCGCTCTTTGCCGGGCGGCCTGCGATATAGACTTCAGCCACCGACCGATCGTCCCCCATGGTCTGGAGGAGGAAAAGCTCCTCGGCAAGCGTTTCAACGACCTCGGCTCTGATCCGCATGACCGGGGTTGCTCGCGCACTCAGCACCGTGATGTCAGCATCAGTCCCGGGCTCCAGCGTGCCGATGCGGTGGACGAGCGAAATTGCCTCGGCATTGCCGCGCGTGATCTGCCAGAACGACTGGAATGGGTTGAGCTTGGTGCCGTTGAGCGCGATGACCTTGTAGCCTTCATCCATGGTGCGCAGCATGGAATAGTTCGTGCCGCCGCCCACGTCGGTGGCCGACGCAATGCGCACCGGGTTTTCGCGGCGCCGGTAGCGTTGATAGTCAAACAGGCCGGATCCGAGAAAGAGATTGGATGTCGGGCAGAAGACGGCCACCGAGCCGGATGCCGACAGAGCGTCCGCCTCGCGCTCTGAAAGGTGGATGCAGTGGCCAAACAGGCTCTTTTGGCCCAGCAGCCCATAGTGCTCGTAGACGTCCGTGTAATCCCGCGACCACGGATAGAGCTCCTGCGTGAAGGCTATCTCGGCATGGTTCTCCGAAAGATGGGTCTGCATGTGGAGATCGGGGTGTTCCCGACATAGCGTGCCGGCAACCTCCATTTGAGCCGGTGACGATGTGATGGCGAAGCGCGGCGTGATCGCATAATGCTGACGTCCGTTCCCGTGCCATTCGGCGATCAGCGCCTTGGTGTCGTCATAGGCCGTTTCCGGGGTATCGCACACCGCGTCCGGTGCATTGCGATCCATCATCACTTTGCCGGCGACCGTGAGCATGTTGCGGCTGTAGGCCTCGCCGAAAAGCACTTCGGCGGACTGTCTGTGAACCGAGCAGTAGGCCACCACCGAGGTGGTCCCATGACGGATCAGTTCGTCCAGGAAAAGCCGCGCGATACGTCGCGCGTGCTGCTCATCGGCAAATCGGGATTCGGCGGGGAAAGTGTACTTGTTCAGCCATTCCAGCAATTCCGCGCCATATGAGGCAATGACCTGCATCTGCGGATAGTGCGCATGGCAGTCGATGAAGCCCGGTAGAATGAGGTTCGGGCGATGATCGACGATCACGACGCCTTCCGCGGCACCTTTGGCCACATCGTTGAAGCCTCCTGCTGCGACGATCAGGCCGTTGCGAACAAGGATGCCGCCATCTTCTTCATAGTCGTAAGCGCCGCTATCATCGACCGTTTCAGGCCAGCGGCGAAACGACAAGGTGCGGCCGCGCAGGAGAAGGTCGGCCATGTCAGCGACGCGCCTCTTCAAACCACGCCACGATAAGCTTGCGCTCATCTGGCGTTATGGCCGTCACGTTGCCTGGAGGCATGGCGTGGCTGCGCCCAGCCTGCAGATAGATCTCCCTCGCATGCTCGCCAATCTCTACATCGGTCTCCAGAAGAACACCCTTGGGAGCGTGGTAGATGCCGTCATAGAATGGCTCGGCAGAATGGCACATGGAGCAGCGCCCGAGCACAGTGTCCTTCACCGCCGCAAAATGGGCGGAGGCGACGAATTTCTGAGCCTGAGCAGAGGCCGCGGTATCGGTCGCCTCCCCAGTTAGTACCTTTGGCACTGTCGACAGCCACATGATGATGACGAAAAGGATCGCCGCGACGAGCCACGTCCAGGTGGGATTCCCCTTCCGGGCGTGCTTCGTATTGAAGTAATGGCGGATCACGACGCCCATCAGAAACACCAGCGACGCGATCACCCAATTGAATTGTGTTCCGAATGCCAGCGGATAGTGATTTGACAGCATGAGAAACAGAACGGGCAACGTCAGATAGTTGTTGTGTGTGGAGCGCGTCTTGGCGATTCGACCATATTTGGGATCCGGCTTCCGGCCCGCGATCAGATCCGCCACCACGATTTTCTGATTGGGGATGATGATCATGAAGACATTGGCGGACATGATCGTCGCCGTAAGCGCGCCCAGATGCAGGAAGGCGGCGCGGCCCGTGAAGAGCTGCGTGTAGCCCCAGGCCAGAAATACCACGATCGCATAAAGCACCAGCATCAGCAGTGTGTCGTGGTGCCCAAGCGGCGATCGGCAAAGCAGATCGTAAATGATCCAGCCCACCGTGAGCGAGGCGAGCGAGATCAGGATCGCGCCCCAGGCGGGCACGTCGAGCACATTGCGATCGACCAGGAAAAGATCCGCGCCCGCATAATAGACGATGGCGAGCATGGCGAAGCCGGACATCCAGGTCGCGTAGCTTTCCCATTTGAACCAGGTCAGGTGTTCCGGCATCTCCGCAGGTGCCACCAGGTACTTCTGTATGTGGTAGAATCCCCCGCCATGAACCTGCCACTCCTCGCCATAGGCGCCGACGGGCATGCCGGGCCGCTGACGAAGACCCAGGTCGAGCGCGACGAAATAGAATGACGAGCCGATCCACGCGATACCCGTGACGACATGGAGCCAGCGCACGCCAAAGCTCAGCCAGTCCCAGAAGATCGCGAAATCGTTCATGCATGCTCCCCAGTTTCGCGGACTTTACGACAATGACTGCAAACCGAAATAGATGGAGTGCGCTATCACTTTCAAAAATTTCAGAACAATAATAGCCTGACCCACAATCCTGTCCGGAGCGGAACCCAGCTATGGCCTACCTCGACAACATCGCCGTTTTCGTGCGCGTGGTCGAGCTTGGAAACCTTTCCGCGGCCGGTCGTGACATGCGCATTTCCCCCGCCGTGGCATCGAACCGCATCAAGGAACTCGAAAAGCACCTGAATGTGCGGCTTTTCAACCGCACGACCCGGCAATTGATGCCGACGGAACATGGCACCGCGTTCTATGAGGGCGCCAAACGCGTGCTCGACGCTGTGGTGGAAGCGGAAGCGGCGGTGGCCGCACTTTCCGGCAAGCCGCGCGGATCGATCCGCGTCACGGCGCCATTGGGTCTCGGACGCCGCTTCATCGCCTCGGGCATTCCCGATTTCCACGAAAAGTACCCCGACATCGAAGTGCGGCTGCGCCTGTCCGACCACAATGTCGATATATTGAAGGAGGGCATAGATCTCGCTTTCCGACTTGGGATCATAGAGGATTCAAGCCTCAGGATGCGCGGAATCATGGAATGCGAGCGCGTGCTGGTCGCATCACCTGGCTATCTTGAACGGCGTGGTGAGCCAACCGACCCATTGCAGTTGCTGGACGGGAGCCACGATTGCCTGATGCTGCGCTATCCGGGAATGCGCGAGCATTTCTGGCAGTTGCAGACTAAGGATGGCATCCAGAAACTCGAGGTGCGCGGCCCCTATGATTCCGATGATGGCGACGTGCTCACTGGATGGGCGCTCGCCGGACATGGGATTGTGAACAAGCCGAGATTCGAGATCGAACCCTTCATTCGGGATCGGCGACTGAAAGTCATTCTGGCCGAGACGCCGCCGCTTCCCGTCCAGCTCGCGGCCGTATACCCGCACAAGAACCTGCAGGATCCGAAGGTCCGCCTGCTACTCGATTTCATGGCCGAGCGTTGCCAGAAGACAATCCGCGACATCTTTGCCGGTCGGTGACTTCGAGCGGAACCCAGACGCGCGCATTGCATTGACCAGTAGATTTTAGTCGCCGCCACAAGCGGTCACATTTAGTGCTGGAGCAAAATCATGAAAGATCACAAGACACGCAACGACCTGAAGTCGAACACCAAAAAGACGTCGATAGACCTGCTCAACGCACGACTGGCGGAAGCCATCGATCTCTCCCTGATCACCAAGCAGGCTCACTGGAACATCAAGGGACCGCACTTCATTGCCGTCCATGAAATGCTCGACGGTTTCCGCAAGGATCTCGACGCGCATGTCGATACGATTGCGGAGCGGGCAGTGCAGCTCGGCGGAACGGCGCTTGGCACCTCGCAGGTCGTTTCGGCCGACAGCAAGCTTGCCCCCTACCCGACCGATATCTACACGACCAAGGATCATCTCGCCGCGCTGATCGATCGTTTTGCAGAGACTGGCAAGGCGGCGCGCGCCTCGATCGATGAAGCCGACGACGCTGGCGATGCGGACACCGCTGATATCTTCACCGCCTATTCGCGGTCGCTCGACAAATCACTCTGGTTCCTCGAGGCGCACACGCAGGAGAAAGAGTAGTCGTTCTACTCTCTCCGTTGAGGAGCCTCGGTCCCAATACTGGTGGCGTTGAACGCCGCCAGTGCCTTTAGTACTTCCGCTGAAGCCAATGCTGCGATGACAGCGGGGCGCTTGTCGTTAACCTCGTCGCCACCGATCGGTGAGACCAGGCGTTGAAACCTCTCTTGATCGCCGTTTGCAGTGTTGAGGTACCAGCTTCTGAACGTCGCCTTCTTGGTTTTGGACCCTATCATCCCGACATAGGCAGCGTCTGTGCGCTTGAGTGCTTCGGCGACGATCAGAAAATCCAAGGCATGATCATGCGTGAGCACCAGAAAGGCAGAGCCTGAGGGCGCATCGCGCACCGATGCCTCCGGCACCGCGGTCAAAAGCGTTTCGATGCTCTCTGGAAGCCCTTCCAGTTCCGCAGCGCGAGTTTCCACCACCGTGACACGGATCGGCAACAGCGCGAGCGCTTCAGCAAGGGCGTGTCCGACGTGCCCACCCCCAAAAATGTAGACGTGCGGTTGATGCTCGGCTTCCGCGCGCGCGTTTGTCAAAAGTTGCCCGGCTATCGCTTCGTCAATGACGCGCACGGAGAGTTCCACACGCCCACCGCAGCACTGCCCGATCTCGGGACCGAGCGGTATGTCCAGAGATATGTCTTGCGGCGCGCCGCCTGCCGGTAGCCGAAGTATCTGGCGGGCCTTGTCGATCGCCATATACTCAAGCTGGCCGCCGCCGATCGTTCCGAAAATGGATTGCGGCGACACCGCCATCCAGGCGCCTTGTTCGCGTGGCGTCGATCCCCTTGCGGACTCCACCTTCACCAGTGCGGAAGCCGGGTTGCGATCAAGAAAGGCGCGAAGCTCATTGACCAACGTCGTCATGGCTCGACCATATCACACATGTCAGTGGGTGGCCGTCCTCAGCCGCTCCACCGCCATCAGCACGCGCTCCGGAGTCGCCGGCGCGTCCAGACGCGGACAAATCTTGTGATCTGCAACGCTCGCGACTGCATCGGACAGCGCATGGAGCACCGACATTCCAAGCATGAAAGGCGGCTCTCCGACTGCCTTTGAACGATGCACGGTCGGCTCGCGATTAAGCGACCAGTCGGCCAGCTTCACGTTGAAGATTTTCGGACGGTCCGAGGCCAGCGGGATCTTGTAGGTCGAAGGCGCATGGGTGCGCAGGCGTCCCTTGTCGTCCCACCACAGTTCCTCGGTGGTCAGCCAGCCCATGCCTTGCACGAACGCCCCTTCGACCTGACCGAGGTCGATGGCGGGATTGAGCGATCGACCGGTCTCGTGAAGAATATCGGTGCGTTCCACCACATATTCGCCTGTCAGCGTGTCGATCGACACTTCCGAGCATGCAGCGCCATATGCGAAGTAGTAGAAGGGGCGCCCCTCGCCCTTATCGCGATTCCAATGGATTTTTGGGGTCTTGTAGAAACCGGCGGCAGAGAGTTGAACGCGGGCAAAATAGGCCTGGCCGACGAGGTCGGTAAAGGCGACTTCCTGATTGCCAATCCGCACACGGTTCGGCAAGAACGCGATCTGATCAGCGGGAACATTGTATTTTTCGGCGGCGAAGTCGATCAGGCGTTGCTTGATCTGGCGCGCGCCGTTCTGAGCGGCCATGCCGTTGAGATCGGAGCCTGAGGAGGCGGCAGTCGCCGAGGTGTTGGGCACTTTTCCAGTCGTCGTGGACGTGATCTTGACGCGTTCGAGGTCGATCTGGAACTCTTCCGCCACGACCTGCGCCACCTTGGTGTTCAAGCCTTGCCCCATCTCGGTGCCGCCATGGTTCAGATGCACCGAGCCGTCGGTATACACATGCACCAGCGCTCCTGCCTGGTTGTAGTGCGTGGCGGTGAAAGAAATACCGAATTTCACGGGCGTGAGGGCCAGGCCACGCTTGATCACGCGGCTGTTTGCGTTGAAGGCTGCGATCTCGCGACGGCGGCGCGCATAGTTCGCGCTCTCCTCCAGCTCCGCCACGATCTTGTGAATGACATTGTCCTCCACCGTCTGATGGTAGGGCGTGGTGGTGCGCTCGCTCCCCGAATCGTCTTCGGGAGCGTAGAAATTGAGCTTGCGAACCTCCAGCGGATCCTTGCCAACTGCGAAGGCAACCTCATCGATCACGCGCTCGGCACCCACCATGCCTTGTGGTCCGCCAAACCCGCGAAATGCGGTGTTGGAAACCGTATTGGTGTAGAGCGGCGCCGAGACGGCGCGGACGGACGGCAAGAAATACGCGTTATCGCAGTGGAAGAGAGCCCGATCGGTTACCGGGCCGGATAGATCGGAGGAAAAGCCGCAGCGCGCGGCGTAGACATAGTCGACGCCGAGGATGTTTCCTTCGTCATCGAACCCGACCTCATAGTCGATCAGGAAGTCGTGCCGCTTTCCCGTCGCGGTCATGTCATCGTCGCGGTCGGGCCGAATCTTCACCGCACGTCCAAGTTTCTTGGCGGCGAGCGCGGCGAGCGCGGCGAACTGGTTGCCTTGGGTTTCCTTGCCCCCGAAACCGCCGCCCATACGACGTATCTCGACCGTGACGGCATGGCTCGACACACCAAGCGCATGGCTGACCATGTGCTGGACCTCGCTCGGATGCTGGGTCGAACAGTAGACCGTGACGTCGTCATCCTCGCCGGGCACTGCCATCGAAATATGGCCCTCGAGATAGAAGTGCTCCTGCCCGCCGACGCGCATGCGTCCCTTCAGCCGGCGAGGTGCTTCCAAGATCGCCCTTTCGGCGTCTCCGCGCTCGAGCGTCAGCGGCGGCGTGACCAGTTTGGCCTTGCGAGGATCGAGTTCGCCGACATCGATGACGAAGGGCAATTCCTTGTACTCGACCTTTGCCAGTCGCGTGGCGCGCCGCGCCTGCTCACGTGTTTCGGCGACGACGCAGAAGATCGGCTGGCCGAAAAACTGCACACTGCCTTGCGCCAGCACTGGCTCATCGTCGCGCCCAGTCGGAGAGATATCGTTGCGTCCAGGCACATCAGCCGCCGTCAGCACGCAAACGACACCAGGAGCGGATCGCACCGCCGAAAGATCCATTTGCACTATTGTGCCGTGGGCAACTGCCGAAAGACCGAGACAGCCATGCAACGTACCCGCCGGCTCGGGCATGTCATCGATATAGAGCGCGCTTCCTGCCACATGTTTGTGAGCCGAATCGTGGCGCTGATCGGTTGCGACGCCACCGACGATTTTTTCTGATTTCAGATTGGGCGCGTGCTTGTTCATCGCGTTCACGCCGCCTCGTTCCGCTTGACCTGGAGCGGCGCCCGAGTGCCGCTCGTCTCAAGATAGAACCGCATGAGAAGGTTCCTGGCCGCGAGCGACCGATATTCTGCCGTGGCGCGCATGTCGGTGAGCGGCGCAAAATCCTGCGCATAGGCCTCCATCGCGGCGGCGACGGTGTCCTCATTCCACACCTTGCCGATCAGCGCGGCCTCAACCGCTTTCGCGCGTTTTGGCGTTGCAGCCATCCCGCCATAGGCAATGCGCACGGACGCGACCGTACCATTCTTCGACAAGCTCAGAACAAAGGCCCCAAGTGTTGAAGTTATGTCCTCGTCACGCCTTTTCGAAACCTTGTAGACAGCAAAATGGGCGCCTTTTTGCGGAACAGGAACGTGGACCGCCTCGACGAACTCGCCGGGACGTCGATCCTGCTTGCCATAGGCGATGAAGAAATCTTCGAGAGGAATTGTACGCCGCTTGTTGCCTCGACGCAGAGTGAGTGTGCTTCCGAGCGCGATCAGCGGCGGCGGCATGTCGCCAATGGGCGAGCCATTGGCGATGTTGCCGCCAATCGTTCCCATGTTGCGCACCTGATCACCCGCAATTCGATCGATCAGTGTACCAAGCGCGGGAATCCGCTTGGAAAGGGTGGGAAAAGCATCGGTATAGGTGACGCCCGCACCGATGGTCACGACCCCTTTTTCGACCGAGACGTCGCACAGTCCTTCAAGACCGGAGATGAAAACAACGGGCGCAATGTCACGCATGAACTTTGTGACCCAAAGCCCGACATCGGTCGACCCCGCAACGACGGTGGCATCGGGTTCGCGTTTCAACAGTGCGGCAAAATCTTCGAGGTCGGCAGGCACGATCATCCGTTTCGCGCCTTCTCCGATTTCAACGCGCGTGCCATCCTTCATTCCGGCGAGCTTTCGGGCAACTGCCTTGCGCTCCAGGGCCAACGGGTCTTTTGCGGCGTTCCCGTAGGTGGATATTGCGCGGGCGGCCCGCATGATCGCCTCGTACCCGGTGCAGCGGCAGAGATTGCCTTGCAGGGACTTTTCAATTGCGGCATCGGATGGGTTGGGATCGCGCATCCAAAGCGCATAGAGCGACATCACGAAGCCCGGTGTGCAGAAGCCACATTGCGAGCCATGAAAATCGACCAGCGCCTGCTGGACGGGATGAAGTCCGCTTTCATTTGGCGCCAGATGCTCGACGGTGACGATGTGAGACGCATCGAGCGATCCGAGAAAGCGGATGCAGGCATTGACGCTTTCATAGACCAGCTTGCCGGCGACCAGCCGACCCACGAGCACCGTGCAGGCGCCGCAATCGCCCTCCGCGCAGCCTTCCTTGGTGCCCCGAAGCGCGCGCCGCAATCTAAGATAATCGAGAAGCGTTTCGTCAGGAGCAATGTCCGACAATCTCACTTCCTCGCCATTCAGCAGGAAGCGGATATGATCCCGCGTCTTGACCTTCGCCATTCTCAGCTGCCTCTGTAGGTCGAATAGCCATAGGGCGACAGCAGCAATGGCACGTGATAATGCGCATGCTCGGCCATTCCGAAGCGGATCGGAACGAGGTTCAGAAACGGTGGCTGCGGAAGTTTGACGCCGGTCGCGGCGAGATAAGCGCCTGCGTGAAACACGAGCTCATATTCGCCTGTGCGGAACTCCGTGCCTTGCAAAAGCGGCGCATCGCAACGCCCATCATCGTTCGTCGTGACAGTCTTGATGTGATGCCGGTTGTCCCGCTCGACGCTGAACAGCTCGATCGTCAGCCCTGCGGCGGGCGCCCCTGAAGCGGTGTCGAGCACATGTGTCGTCAGGCGACCGCTCTCGGCTTGCGACATTCCGTTTCCCTACCTCGTACTCGGTGACCGCCAAGTTGCAGGAAAACCAGATGGATTCCAAGATAGGCGAAAGCGAAACCGTCCGATAAGCAGTTTCAAGATTTTCATTGGAATGTTTGCAGGCGCGCTGTTCTATCGTGCCCGCTGCCGAAGTCAGGAGTCCAAATGCGTTACGTCAGGGACATGCGCGGATACGGCGCCAACCCGCCAGATCCTCAATGGCCAGGTGGCGCACATGTCTGCGTCCAGTTCGTCGTCAACTACGAAGAAGGCGGTGAGAACTGCGTTCTTCATGGCGACCAGGCTTCGGAAGCATTCCTCTCGGAAGTCGTCGGGGCCGTTCCCTGGCAGGGTATGCGGCACTGGAACATGGAGTCGATCTATGAATATGGCGCGCGCGCCGGCTTTTGGCGGCTGCACCGCATATTCACCCAGGCTAACGTCCCTGTAACGGTCTATGGCGTCGCCACTGCACTCGCGCGCTCCCCCGATCAGTTGGAGGCGATGCAGAAGGCGGGCTGGGAGATCGCCTCGCACGGCCTGAAATGGATCGACTACAGAGACCATGGGATCGAGGATGAACGTCGCGACATGATGGAGGCCATTCGCCTCCACACGGAGGTGGTGGGCGAGCGCCCCACGGGTTGGTATACGGGGCGCACATCGGTCAACACCGTGCGTCTTGTCGCGGAGGAAGGCGGATTTGCCTATTGCTCGGACACCTATGATGACGAGCTTCCCTATTGGCTTGACCACGACGGTCACGGCAATACGATTTCACCGCAGCTGATCATCCCCTACACGCTCGACGCCAATGACATGCGTTTCGCGGTGGCCGCCGGGTTCAGCGAGGGCGATCAGTTCTACACCTATCTGAAGGATTCCTTCGACACGCTCTATGCGGAGGGCAAGGCTGGCCGCCCCCGGATGATGAACATCGGCCTGCATTGTCGCCTGGTCGGGCGTCCGGGCCGCGCGGCCGCACTCAAGCGTTTCATCGACTATGTTCAGAGCCACGACAAGGTGTGTCTGGCCCGGCGCATTGATATCGCCGAGCACTGGCGCGAGACTCATCCTTATGTGACGCCAGCGCTGCGGCCTTCGCGCATGAGCAGGCAGCAGTTCGTGGAGACGTTTGGCGGCATTTTCGAGCATTCGGAATGGATCGCCGACCACGCCTTCGATCTTGAGCTCGGCGCCGCGCATAACAGCGCGGGTGGACTTCACAACGCCCTCGCCCGTATCTTCCGTTCCGCAAGCAGGGACGAACGCCTGGGCGTCCTGAAGGCCCATCCGGACCTCGCCGGAAAGCTGGCGCAGGCGAAGCGGCTTACGGCGGAGTCGACGGCCGAGCAGGCAAGCGCCGGACTGGACGCGTTGACCGACGAGGAACGGGAGAAGTTCACGTCACTCAACGAAGCGTATGTCGAGCGCTTCGGTTTTCCGTTCATCATCGCGGTTCGGGACAACACCAAAGCCAGCATTATGGCTGGCTTTGAACACAGATTGAACAACAGCCGGGAAGCGGAATTCGACACCGCCTGCAAACAGGTGGAGCGCATTGCCAGGCTGCGGCTGGATGACCTCCTGCCTGCGTAAATACAATAAGGGGAAACGTCTTTGGCCGGACCGAAATACGCGGCGCCTCCTGGTGGGCACCTTCCGCAAACGCAATTGCTGACGGGGCGCGCCGTCTTTACCGAAGCCTACGCGGTCATCCCGAATGGCGTGATGCGGGACATCGTGACGAGCTATCTCCCGCTCTGGCACAAGACTAGGGCATGGATCATCGCACGCCCGCTCTCAGGCTTTTCGGAAACCTTCTCGCAATATGTGGTTGAGGTTGAACCCGGCGGCGGCAGCGAGCAGCCAGAACCGGAGGCCAAGGCCGAAGGCGTGATATTTCTGATGGATGGCGAATTGACCCTGACGATCGAGGGCACACCTCACCGCCTTCAGGCGGGCGGCTATGCCTTCTTGCCCCCAGCCAGCGTCTGGTCGGTGACGAATGATGGTTCGGCGCCCTGCAAGTTTCACTGGATCCGGAAACTCTACGAGAAGGTCGAAGGGATCGACGTGCCGGACGCGTTCGTTCGAAACGAACAGGACATTGTGCCGTTGTCGATGCCCGGAACCGCTGGACGCTGGGCGACGACACGGTTCGTGGATCCGGAAGACCTGCGACACGACATGCATGTTAACATCGTCACGCTGGAGCCCGGCGCGGTCATCCCCTTTGCGGAAACCCACGTCATGGAGCATGGCCTGTATGTTCTGGAAGGAAAGGCGGTTTACCGGCTCAATCAGGACTGGGTCGAAGTGGAAGCGGGCGACTTCATGTGGCTGCGCGCCTTCTGTCCCCAGGCCTGTTATGCCGGGGGGCCTGGCAAATTCCGCTACCTGCTCTACAAGGATGTCAACCGACACGCAAAGCTGTGGTCCCGATGACAGGGATCATCATCGCGCAGCCCCTCACCCGCGAGAGCTTCGGATCTTTCGGGGATGTCATCGAAACCGACGGCGCCAATCATTTTCCGATCAATGGCGGAAAGTGCGAGCGTTTCCACGATCTCGCTCAGGTCGAGGCGACAGGTCCAAATGCACGCGTGCTGATCTCGCTTTTCAAAGGCACGCCCTACAGCTTCCCCCTGAAGCTGAATCTGGTCGAACGGCATCCCTTCGGCAGCCAGGCTTTCATCCCACTTTCGCCCCGCCCGTTCCTGGTGGTTGTTTGTGATGACACGCCGGCGGGTCCGGGTACCCCGCGCGCCTTCCTGACCAAACCTGGACAGGGTGTGAACTATCCCCCCAATCGCTGGCATGGGGTACTGACGCCAATCGGCGACAATCAAGACTTCGCGGTCATCGATCGCGGTGGCGACGGACAGAACCTCGAAGAATTCCATTTCGCGGAACCTTACGAGATACATTTGCCCCAGGGATCAGCCATATGATCGGGACAGACTTCATCAGCCGGCTTTTCGATGTGATCGAGCACGACATCGTGCCGATGACGGCCAGAGGCGTCGTGAAGGGCAACAAACTGTTTGGGGCGGCCATCCTGAGGAAGGATGACTTGTCGCTCGTCGTTGCCGAGACCAACAACGAGATGGAAAACCCACTCTGGCACGGCGAAGTTCATTGCCTGAAACGCTTCTATGAGATGCCGAAGGCCAACCGCCCGGAAACCGGTGAGTGTATTTTCATCGCGACCCATGAACCCTGTTCGCTCTGTCTCTCGGCAATCACCTGGACGGGTTTCGACAATTTCTACTACTTGTTCAGCCATGAGGATTCTCGTGACAGTTTTGCCATCCCGCACGATCTGAAGATCTTGAAAGAGGTCTTCACGCTCGATGCGGGCGGCTACAATGCCGAGAATGCATATTGGAAAAGCTTCGGGCTACGGCGCCTGATTCGGGAGATGCCCGACGCAGACCGGGAGGCGATGGAGCGACGGATCACCGGCATTTCCGCCACCTATGAACGGCTTTCGGAAATCTACCAGGAAAGCAAGGACGCCAACGACATTCCGCTGAGCTGACGGTGTCACGTCTGTGATCAGGCGACGACCGTATAGCCGGCCGCCGCCATCACCCTGAGCAATTCGGTATGGCCGATCTTTGCCATCTCCAGCGGTGGATTGGGCTTCGGGTCCTGCTCCGCCTCAACCACAAACCAGCCCTCATACCCATAGCTGGCGAGACGCTTGACGATCGTTTCGAAGTCGAGCGAACCGTCGCCGGGAACCGTGAAGGCACCCTTGACGACCGCGTCGAGAAAACTCTCCTTCGTCCGATCGAGCCGGTCGATCACGTCCTGACGTACATCCTTGGTATGCACATGCGAGATGCGCCTGTGATGCCTGTCGATGACGCGCAAGACATCGCCGCCTGCAAAGGCCATGTGACCGGCGTCGTAGAGAAGCGGCAGGCCTTCGCCCGAATGCTTCATCAAAAGATCGACGTCTTCCTCACTTTCGATCGGTGCCGCCATATGATGATGATAGGAAATCGGCATGCCTTGTTCGCTGCACCATTCGCCAAACGCCGTCAGCTTGCGCGCATATTTCTTGATCTGGTCTTCGTCGAGACGCGGCCGGGTGGCCAGCGGTGCGTGCCGGTCGCCCTGGATGGTGCGGGCGGTCTCGCCATAGACGATGCAAGGCGCGCCAGTTGCCTTGAAAAGCGACATCTGCGCGGCAATGCGGTCCTTCTCCTGCTCGATATCCCCATCCAGAAGACGCCCGGAAAACCAGCCGCCGCAGACCTTGATGCCGTAAGTGTCAAGGATGGGTCCGAGCACGGAAGCGTCCATGGGAAAGCGTCGCCCGGTTTCCATGCCGGTGAATCCCGCCTCGCGTGCCTGGCTCAGGCACTCCTCCAGAGAAACGTCATCGCTGAGTTCCTCCAGATCGTCGTTCCACCAGGCGATGGGTGCAATACCGAGTCTGGCCTTCATCATCTTCTCCCTGAAGCCCACGAATTGCAGCGCAAAAGACCGGGCGACCCAACACTGGACCTCCCCTCCCGAACTCCTGTCATCAGGGATTTAGCCAAAGTTGCGATGGAAGTCATCAGCTTCAGGAAGCACGGACAAGCCGCGCCCCTCCAGCAACGACCAGCGCGAAGACGACGATGGCGCACAGACTTGACGTCAGCGACGTCGCTTCTGCGACAAAGCCGATGAACGCCGGTCCGACGAGAAGACCCGCGTAGCCCATTGTCGATATCCGGGACATTGCCGGCCCGACGGCATCGCCCCCGATACGGCCGGCTGACGAAAACAGGATCGGCACCACATTCGCGACACCAAGCCCGCAGACGGCCAGCGCGACATAGGTTGCGGTCTGGTCGCGCAACGCAAGGGCGATCGCCAGCGACAGTGCCACGGCCAAAGCTCCATACCGCAAGAGACGTTCTGGGCCGGCAATGCGCGTGGCCGCGTCGCCGATAACGCGTCCGACCGCCATTGCACCTGCCAGCACGGCAAAGCCCAGCGCCCCGGCACTCTCGCTGGTACCGATTGTCCCAACCAGATAGATAGCGCTCCAATCCATCAGCGCTCCCTCGCTCAGAAGCGCAAGGAATGCCACCCCGCCGAGAAGCCACAACTGCCTGCTGCGTTCAGGTGCGATCCGGACGCGGTCATGTGGCTGGCCCGACCTCTCCTCTGGAGTCCGCTCCGCCACCGGCGACCACCACCACGCAGCAGCAGCCAGAGCCGCGACTGTTGCACCGCCAGCAACCAGACAGACCGTCATGCCGCCACCCAGCCGCAACACCTGCGCGGAAGCGGCCGCACCGATCAGATTGCCGACGCTGAACAGCGCATGGAACGATGACATGATGGCACGCCGCGATCGTTGCTCCAGAACGGACGCCTCGACATTCATGGCAACGTCGAGCGCGCCAAACGCGGCGCCACCGACAAAGATCAGACCCGAAAGAGCAATGACGCTAGACGCGATATTCGGGACGATCGCAAGGACAGCACCAAAGACGATCGCGCACAGAACACAGGCAAGACCGGTACCATGGCGCGCCACAATGCGGCCCGTACTGGTCATGGCCATGATCGCGCCAAGCGCAAAGCACAGCAGAACCATGCCCAATTGACGCTTGTCCAAATCGGCACGAAGGCTCAAGGCCGGGAGGCAGGCCACCCACGCGCCCAGTCCGACACCGGCGGCGAGAAAATACGCCGAGACGGCGATACGCTGGGCACGCAATTGCTGGCTACCTTCCGATGGGCCGCTTCTCAGCGAGAGTCGCGGCGGAACGGTGGCCACATGCGTGAGAAAACGCCATCCCGCAAGAGCAGGCCATGGAAAACGGCGGCCCCGACATGCATGACGATCAAGAGCACGAGGCCGTATTTTGCCACCGCGTGGATCGATTTCGCGGTATTGGCGACGGCTTCCGAACGCGGGAACAATGGCGGAATACCGAGGGCGTCGAACAGTTCGATCGGAAACCCACCCGTTGTCACGCGCACATATCCGCTGACGGTCATCACGATCAGGAAGAAATAGAGGCCGAAATGCGTTGCATGGGCAGCAAGTCGCTGCATGGCGCCGACGGATGCAGGCAAGGGAGATACCGGATGGGTCAACCGCCAGATAATGCGAAACGCAATAAGCAGGAGCAGTATCGTGCCGACGCTCTTGTGGAACGCGAAAAGCACATTCTGCAGCGATCGGTCGACGCCCGATGTCATGACCAGACCGGCCGGGATCATCAGGATCACGAGCAGAGCCACGGTCCAGTGCACAATGCGTGCGGTCGTATCATAGCCCATGCGGATCAGCCCCCTATATGCCCGAACCATGGATGAATCTGATGCCGTTGGAAAGACTCAGCCTTGTGCAGGCCCTGGCAGTGTCGATAGTTTTGGCGCGGGAGTAGTGTCATGACCATGCAAAGCACGGCTGCTTCGCTTGCGGTTCACTCCGAATGGCGGCGCAACCGCGCGCTCGGGCCGATCATTGGCGTCGGTGCGCTCACGGCACCCGGTGCCATCTGGCTCGGCGCACCGCAAGCCGCCGTTGCCGCGGCGCTCTATTGTGCGGTGGCAATCATTGTCGCGGCCCGTGTCCATGCGTTTCATCCCTTCGCGACATTCGGCGCTGCAAACAGCGTCACGCTCTTTCGGGCGGCTCTTTTGTCGTTGCTCGCTCCCCTCGTCCTTCTGGAAGCCTCCGGCGAGCGACATTTTGCGCTTGTTTTCGGTCTGGCGGTATTCATCCTCCTGCTCGACGCCTTGGACGGATGGCTGGCGCGACGCGCCGGCACAGCCTCACGCTTCGGCGCGCGGTTCGACATGGAGGTCGATGCCGGACTGATCATGTTGCTTGCAAGCTTCGCCTGGCTCGATGGAAAGGCAGGCGCGTGGGTGCTGATGGTCGGTCTGATGCGCTATGGCTTCGTGGCTGCGGGCTGGCTGTTTCCGAAACTCGCACGCGCACTCCCGGAGTCGCGCCGACGCAAGATCATCTGTGTCATCCAGATTGTTGCCCTGTGCGCGCTTGTGCTTCCGGTCATCGCGCCCCCTGTTTCGCCCCTTATCGCGTTTGTAGCTCTTGCCCTGCTGACCATCTCGTTCCTGATCGATGTCCGCTGGCTCCTCCGGCAGGACCGCAGTACATGACAAGTCCTGCGGACAGATCGAGCTCTGCTGAATGACCAATGTTGGCGCCACATTGTCGCGTCGTCAAACGCGTCACGGCGCAGAAACGCTGATCGCCGCAGCCGTGGCGCTGACCATACTTCATCTGGCACTCGCGTTGCCTGACCGTCCGGACGCCCTGAGACCCTCGATGTTTCTTGTGCTGCCATTGGAACTCCTTGCAGCCGTTACATTGCTCTTGGCTTTCTCCCCTCGGACGAAAAGTTCACTGGTGGCGCGGTTGGCCGTTACTGCCGCGATTTGCATATCGATCATCGTCAAGCTCGCAGATATCGGGATGTTCAGTGCGCTGAACCGGCCCTTCAACTTCGCCTATGACCTCCCGCTCATTCCGGCGAGTTGGACCGTGTTGTCTGGTTCCACCGGCGCGGTTCGCGCATGTGGGTATCTCGCGGCGGCAATTGGCGTGGCCTGCGCAAGTGTCGCGCTTGTCTGGTGGGCAACCGGCGCACTCACACGCGGACTGCCCAGACGATCTTTCCTCGTGTCGCTGGCCATGTTGTTCGTGGCCACATTGGTGACGATTGCGGGACAATCGGGACCCAGCATTTCGACGCGCACCAGCCAAACAGTGGTGGCACATGCCAAGGCGGCCGCTGCGGCGCAAAAGGAAATTACATCGCTCTCGCGCGATGCGGTCAACGACATCTATGCCAACGCGCCAGCGGGCTCCCTGCTCGACAGGCTTGCGGGACGCGACATCATTGTTGCCTTCGTGGAGTCTTATGGTCGCTCCTCGATCGACAATCCGCTTTATGCCCCGACAACAAGCGCGGCGTTGGCACATATCCAGGCCCGGCTCGCTACATCCGGCCTTTCTGCCCGGTCGGCCTGGCTGACCTCGCCAACCTATGGCGGCCAGAGCTGGCTCGCCCATTCGACGTTCATGTCCGGACTTTGGATCGACACCCAAGGCCGCTACGGAGCGCTCACGCGCAGCGGACGCAAAACCCTGATCAGGCTCGCCGGTGAAAATGGCTGGAACACCATCGGCGTGATGCCTGCAATCACCCAAGCATGGCCAGAAGCCAGCTTCTATGGATATGACAAGGTGCTGGCTGCAGGGGATCTCGGCTACAAGGGCCTGCCCTTCAACTGGGTCACCATGCCCGATCAGTACACGCTCTCAGCCTTCCAGCGGATGGTCCTTGCCCCCGCCAGCAGGGCGCCGGTCTTCGCCGAAATTGCACTCATATCGTCTCATGCGCCGTGGACCCCGATACCCACACTCCTGCCCTGGAGCGAGATTGGCGACGGCAGCGTCTTCAATGCTCAAGCCAGTGACGGTGCATCTCCGGAAGAAGTCTGGAGCGACCATGATCGCGTAAGGGACCAGTTCCGCAAGGCGATCGACTACACGCTTCGCACCATCGGTGAATTTGCGGTCAATCGCGCGGACTACGCTCCCCTCATTGTCATTCTCGGAGATCACCAGCCGGCTCCATTTGTCTCCGGTTCTGAAACGAACCGCGACGTGCCGATCCATATCATCGGAGACGCTGAAACCATTTCGCGTCTCGACGATTGGGGATGGACGAAAGGTATGGCGCCTTCGAGCTATTCCCCGGTGATCAGAATGGACCAGTTCCGCGACAAGTTTCTCGAGACGTTCACACAGGGTTCCCGGGATGCGAATGGAGAGGGGCATTCTGCATGAACACGGCGATCGCCTTTCAAGACAATGATGAAGCTCGGGCGCGTGCTGAGCCTCGCTTTCAAGGCGCACATGTGTCGGATTCGGTCTGGCGGCAGCTTCTGCTGCTCAGGCAGTCGAAAGGGAAGCGTCCACTTACAGGATGGAGCACGGAGGAACACGCGGCCTGGGAACTTTATGCGCCCTTAGCCGGGCCTGTCGCCCCGCTATTCGTGTTCGCCCAGATCGGCCAGTCACTTGACGGGAGGATCGCGACGGAGAGCGGCGATGCGCAGAACATCTCTGGCCGCGACGGGCTGAAACACCTGCATCGATGCCGTGCACTGGCTGATGTGGTGGTGGTTGGGGTTAACACGGTTCTCGCCGACGATCCGCGCCTTACTGTCAGGCTGGTTGAAGGCGAGAGCCCCGCCCGCGCCATCATCGATCCGCACGGTCGGTTACCCGATGATTGCCCCCTGTTTGCTGCAGACGGCCGGACAATTGTGCTGAGGCGCTCCGACACCGGCCGCCCGTCGGGTGTGGAGAGCGTCGCCGTGCCCTCAAGAGCTGGTCGCCTCGATCCGCAGGCGATCATCGAAGCTTTGGGCAAGTGTGGCTTTCGCACCATACTGATCGAGGGTGGAGCCACAACCATCGGCCATTTCCTTGATGCGGGCGTGCTCGATCGTCTGCATGTGTCCATTGCGCCATTGCTAATCGGCGCGGGCCCCGCTGGTTTGAAGACTTCCCCCGTGCAGACGCTGACTGAGGCGAGACGCCCCGAAACCCGCGTCTACGGGCTGGGAACCGACATCATTTTCGACTGCGACTTGAACCGCGCGACCTGTTGAGGGGTCTTAGGCACAATCCCTGCTGCGCCCCGGCATATTTACATCCCCGGATCAAAAGCCTACCGCGAGCCCCATTACCCAACGGGCTGCGCGATGCAATCGAGACTTGCCTATATCCTCCTCTTGCTTACCTGCCTGTTCTGGGGCGGCAACTCCGTGGCTGGCAAGGTCGCCGTGGGCAATGTATCGCCGATGCTGCTGACCGCCTTACGCTGGGGCATCGCGTTTCTCATCCTGCTCGTTCTGGGATGGCCGCGCATTCGCAACGACCTGACGAAGCTACGCGAAAGCTGGATCTTTCTGCTGCTCGCCGGGATGTTCGGCTTTACAGTGTTCACCGTCGCTCTCTACGGCTCTCTGGTCTTCACGACCGCCGTAAACACCAGCATCGAGCAGGCGGCCGTTCCGATGGTGATTTTCGTCGCAAACTTTGTCCTGTTCCGTCTCAAGGTTTCAATCACACAGGTGCTTGGCTTCCTGATCTCCATCGGCGGGGTCATGGTCGTGGCCAGTCACGGCGAGCTGTCGCGTCTTCTCGCGCTCGACGTCAACAAGGGCGACGCGATCATGCTGGTCGCGGTCTTGGTCTATGGAGTTTACAGTGTGACGCTGCGATGGAAGCCCGACGTGCACTGGCAGAGCCTCATGGCCGGGCTGACTTTCTCGGCCTTCATCACGGCATTGCCCTTCGTGGCGATAGAGGCGGCATATGGTGCCGTGATCACTCCAACGCCGATGGGATGGGCGGTGGTCGCCTACACGGCAACCCTTCCGTCCATCATCTCGCAAATGTTCTTCATACGCGGGGTGGAGATGATCGGGAGCAATCGGGCGGGCCTGTTCATCAATCTTGTGCCCATCTGTGGGACGTTACTGTCATTGGTGATCCTGGGCGAGGAGTTCCACTCCTACCATGCGATCGCCCTTGTGATGGCTTTGGGAGGAATCTGGCTGGCGGAAAGGGGCAGGAAGGCGGCTTGATCAGGTGTCGCACTTCCATCCACACAGTTGTCTCCCGGCGAGCCGGCATGGCACTATGCATGCCGATCTTGTGCGCATGAATGTGAGGAAGCCCGATGGTCGACACTGAATTGCTGAAACAAATCTCCACGCGACCGGCCTTCGTCGCGGCGCTGGACCAGAGTGGCGGCTCAACGCCGGGCGCATTGCGCAGCTACGGAATCTCCGAGTCTGACTATGACAGCGAAGAGGAGATGTTCCGGCTCGTACATGAGATGCGGCTGCGCATCATTGGCGCACCCGCCTTCACCGGCGAAAAGATTCTGGCCGCCATTCTGTTCGAGCACACAATGGACGGCGAGGCGGATGGCAAGCCGGTGCCTGCCTATCTTCTGGAGCGCGGCGTCCTGCCGATCATCAAGGTCGACAAGGGGATCGCATCCGAAGCGAATGGCATCAGCCTCCTGAAGCCGATAGCTGACTTGGACAGCCTGCTGAAACGCGCCGTGGCGCTTGGCATGGTGGGCACCAAGATGCGCTCGGTAATCAATCTCGCCGACAAGGAAGGCGTCAGGGCCATTGTCGACCAGCAATTCGATATTGCCCGTCAAATCAGCGACTATGGCCTTGTACCCATCGTCGAACCCGAAGTCTCGATCAAGAGCCCGCAAAAAGCGGAGGCAGAAGCGCTGCTGCGCGACGAGATACTGCGGCGACTCGATGCGCTTCCCGACGACCAACAGGTGATGCTGAAGCTGACGCTGCCAACAGTTGCCGATTTCTATGCGCCACTCGCCAGACATGAACGCGTGGCGCGCGTCGTGGCTCTCTCAGGTGGCTACAGCCGCGACGAAGCATGCCGGATGCTGGCAGAGAATCACGACATGATCGCAAGCTTCTCGCGCGCCCTTGTCGAGGATTTGCGGGTCTCGATGAGCGATAGCGAGTTCGACGCGGCGCTCGCCCGGTCCATAGACCAAATTCACGCCGCGTCGACGATCAAGACCTGATCAGGCCTCGGCGACATCGAAGGCCAATTTCTTCGCCGACTGGATTGCACCATGTGCCCGCACCTTCGCCAGGACATCGTCCGGGAACGGAGCGTCGAGATAGAGAAGCGCGATCGCATCGCCGCCTGGATGATCACGTCCAAGCTGGAAATTGGCGATGTTGACGTTGTTCTCACCGCACACCGAGCCGAGCAGACCGATAATGCCGGGCGCGTCGGCGTTGGTGGTATAGAGCATATGCTGACCGACCTCGGCGTCGAGATTGATGCCCTTGATCTGTATGAAGCGCGGCTTGCCGTCGGAGAAGCAGGTGCCGGCAATCGACCGCGTCATGCGCTCCGTCTTCACGGTCAGCTTGATGTACCCATCAAACACGCCCGATTTGTCGCGCTTGACCTCTGATACGATGATCCCGCGCTCTTTCACCATGATAGGCGCCGATACCATGTTCACATCCGCGACCTGCGGTCGAATCAGACCGGCGAGCGTCGCGGAGATGAGGGCGCGCGTGTTCATTTGCGCAGTGGAGCCGTCGAACAGGATTTCGACTTCCTTGATCGGCTCCTCGGTCACCTGACCGACGAATGCGCCGAGCACTTCAGCCAGCTTGACGAAGGGCTTTAGGCGCGGTGCCTCCTCAGCCGAGATCGAAGGCATGTTGATCGCGTTGGTGACAGCGCCCTTGATCAAATAGTCCGACATCTGCTCGGCGACCTGCAGAGCGACGTTTTCCTGTGCTTCGGCAGTGGAGGCTCCAAGATGCGGGGTCGCCACGACGTTTTCCAAGCCGAAGAATGGGCTCTCGGTGGCCGGTTCGGTCTCAAACACGTCAATGCCCGCACCTGCGACCTTGCCGCTCTTGAGCGCTGCCAGCAGATCGGCCTCGACGATCAGGCCGCCGCGCGCGCAATTGATGATGCGCACCCCATCCTTCATCTTGGCGATCGACTCGGCGTTGATGATGCCCTTGGTCTTGTCGGTCATGGGCGTATGAAGCGTGATGAAATCCGACCGGCGCAGCAGATCATCGAGTTCGACTTTCTCGACGCCAAGCTCGGAGGCCCGCTGTTCCGACAGGAAGGGGTCATAGGCGATGACGTTCATCTTCAGTCCGACACCGCGCGTGGCGACGATCGATCCGATATTGCCGCAACCGATCACGCCCAGCGTCTTGCTCGTGACCTCGACGCCCATGAAGCGGTTCTTTTCCCACTTTCCTGCATGTGTGGAGGCGTTGGCGGCAGGCAGATCGCGCGCCAGCGCAAAAATCATGGCAACGGCATGCTCAGCGGTCGTGATGGAGTTGCCGAACGGCGTGTTCATCACAATGATACCGCGCCGGCTCGCGGCCGGGATGTCGACATTGTCGACACCGATTCCAGCGCGGCCGATGACCTTGAGATTTGTGGCCGCGGCGATCAGTTTCTCGGTGACCTTGGTGGCCGAACGAATTGCAAGTCCGTCATACTTGCCGATGACCTCAAGGAGCTTTTCCTTGTCCTTGCCAAGGTCTGGCAGATAATCGACCTCCACACCGCGGTCCTTGAAGATCTGCACGGCAGTGGGGGAAAGCTTGTCGGAAACGAGTACGCGGGGCATCTGTGTATCCTGTCAGTTGCGGTCGCTCGCGCTTCCCTCACCATCAAAGGCGGAAGGAAGCGGTCCGAGCAGAACCCGATAAGAAGAACTCGGTGAAATCTGGCGCGGGCGTGTTCAGGCGGCAGCCTTGAGCGCTGCCTTCTGGTTGTGAAAAGCCCAGTCTAGCCAAGGCATCAGCGCTTCGACATCAGCTGTCTCGACGGTAGCTCCGCACCAGATCCTGAGACCCGCAGGCGCGTCCCGATAGGCACCGATGTCGAAGGCGACGCCTTCCTTGTCCAGCGCCGAGACAATGCCCTTGGCGATGGTCGCCTGAGCGTCTGCATCCAATGCCGGATCGACGATCGACAGGCATAAGGACGTGTTCGAGCGCGTGGCCGGGTCGACGGCCAGATTGCCCAGCCAGCCGCTGGCATCCGCAAAACTCTGGATCGCAGCCGCGTTGGCGTCCGCTCGAGCGACCAATGCATCGAGCCCGCCAATCGACTTCGCCCAGTTCAGAGCGTCGATATAGTCTTCGACGCACAGCATGGACGGCGTGTTGATTGTCTCGCCCTTGAAAATGCCTTCGGAGAGCTTGCCGCCTGAGGTCAGCCGGAAGATCTTCGGGAGAGGCCATGCGGGCTTGTAGGTCTCGAGCCGCTCGACGGCGCGCGGGCTAAGAATCAGCATGCCATGGGCGCCCTCGCCGCCGAGAACCTTCTGCCAGGAGAAGGTCACGACATCGAGCTTGCCAAAATCGAGATGTTGCGCGAACGCGGCGGAAGTCGCGTCGCAGATTGTCAGTCCCTTGCGGTCTGCCGGGATGAAATCGCCATTGGGAACGCGCACGCCGGAGGTTGTGCCGTTCCAGGTGAACACGACATCGCGATCGAAATCGATCTGGGTAAGATCGGGCAGACTGCCATAGTCGGCTTCATGCCTGCGCACGTCGTCAAGCTTGAGCTGCTTGACAACGTCAGTCACCCATCCTGCGCCGAAGCTTTCCCAGGCGACCATGTCGACACCGCGTTCGCCAAGCAGCGACCAGAGCGCCATCTCGACCGCGCCCGTGTCGGATGCCGGAACGATGCCGATACGGTAATCGGCGGGCACGCCGAGCACTTCACGTGTCAGATCAATCGCCTGCTGGAGCTTGGTCTTGCCGATCTTGGCGCGATGTGAGCGGCCGAGGGCGGCCTGCGACAACGCTTCGAGCGACCAGCCGGGACGCTTCGCACAAGGACCTGAAGAGAAATTGGGGTTTGCCGGACGGAGTCCGGGCTTGGAGACGGTCGTCGTCATCTGGTCTATCCTTCCAGATAGTTAGCTCCTCGTTGGGGAGGAGTGGCCCGCTGCGGGCATTACGCCAAGCCAGGGAAAAGCGCAAGAGGCTGCACAGTGCATTGCGACCACAGATGTGTCTTGATGATGGGATCAATCGCCTCAGGCGATCACGGGAGCAACCGTCGCCTCGCTGACCGCAACGATGTCCGCGGGAGCGAGACGCACCTGCAAACCGCGCTGCCCCCCGTTGACATAAACCTGGTCGTGAGAGAGCGCCGATGCCTCGATGACGACAGGAACCCTGCGACTCTGGCCGAAAGGGCTGATGCCGCCGACCTTGTAGCCGGTCAGGCGTTCGGCTTCCGCCGGTCTCATCATTTCAGCAGACTTGCCAGCGGCTGCGATCGCAAGCCGTTTCATCGACACTTCATGATTGGAGGGAACGATGACGCACACGGGTTTGCCGTCGACGCGTGCCATCAGGGTCTTGAGAACCCGGTCAGGGGCCTCGCCCAGCGCCTTGGCGGCATGCAGTCCGATATGATCGGCATCGGGATCATAGTCGTAGCTGTGAACAGTGAACGAAACGCCTGCCTGATCCAATGCCTTCGTGGCGCGCGTTACCTTCGACACCCTCGGCTCCCTCGACTGATTCCACCCGATCGCGCATAGCAAAAAGGCGGACCGAAGTCCGCCCCGCTCTGTCGATCAGGCGCAGATGCTACCAAAGATCGTAGCGCAGACCGATGCGAATCTCGTGCTGGCTCAGATCGCCATCAATGCCCTTGTTGCCCGTCGCACCAAGCGCCTGCTCGGCGGCGTTCCATTTGAACATGTCGCCCTCGCTGATCTGCCGATAGCGATAGCCGAGGTCAAGTTTAAGGTTGCTGTTGATGGCATAGGCCACGCCGGCCATGGCCTGCCATGTGAAGCGCCAATCAGTGGTGCCCCCATTCTGCGTCTGTCCGACCAGGCCGACACCGCCGCAAGCGCCCGTGCAGTAATAATTGGTATCGAGGGAATCCCAACTGACATAGGTGTAGCCCGCACCGGCGCCCACATAGGGTGTAAGTCCTGCGATCGTTCCGAGATCCACATAACCGTTGGCCATAAAGCTGACCGCAGACATCTCTGAGTCACTCTCCGAGCGACAGCCCGTCCCGTGAAGTCCGCCGCTGCAGGGTGAGCCGCTCGCACCCCGCCCGTCGAACCCGGAGCGCATGCCATCGACGGTCAAGTCGGCGCGGAGGAGGTCGTTAAAGTGATATCCGAAGCCCGCTCCAAACGTGAAGGGATTGTCCATTTCTCCCTGGAAACCGCTCAGGCTGTAGGTTCCGCTGGCCGGGTCAATGATGCGATAAACGGGATTGTCCATCTTGGAACTGATCACGTAGCCGAGATCGCCTCGCAGATACCAGCCGGAGCCGACCTCCACGGGCACCATCTCAGGCGCATCATCGATCACGACGGGCGGATCGTAGTCGGCCGCAAATGCCGGCGCGAACGGAATAGCGGCTGCCAGAAGCAGAGACGCAACATGATTGGTGAATTTCATCCCAACGACTCCCGGAAGCGGTGCATGAAACGCACGGCATCTTTCCCGGAGGATTGTTAACGATAGTGGTTAAGCGTTGGTTAAAGCTAAGGATTGGTTAGGGACGTTTGCCGCGCCTATCGCGGTTCGCGACAATAAAAAGCCCGGCGCTTCGGCCGGGCTTGCTGCTTGATGCGTCCGCCTTGGCGGAACTGTGAGGTTTTGCCTCAGGCGGCGGATTTCAGCTCACGGATCACGCCGACGATGTCGTCCACGACGTGTTCGACCAGGGTCGAATCGTCTGCTTCGGCCATGACGCGAATCAGAGGCTCCGTGCCGGACGGGCGAATGACGAGCCGACCGCTGGTGCCCAGACGCGCGCGCGCCTCGTCTATGGCCGCCTTGACCATCGGGTCCTCGAGCGGCTTGCCGCCGGCGAAGCGGACATTCTTCAACACCTGCGGCACAGGCTCAAATTTCTTGGCAACCTCGCTCACGGGCTTGTTGGAGCGCTTGATACAGGCCAACACCTGAAGTGCGGACACAAGCCCGTCGCCCGTGGTGGAGAAATCGGACAGCACGATATGTCCGGACTGTTCGCCGCCGACATTGAACCCATGCGCACGCATGTGCTCCACCACGTATCGGTCACCAACCTTGGTGCGGTAGAGCGAAAGGCCCATGCCACCAAGAAACCGCTCAAGACCGAGGTTCGACATGACCGTCGCGACGATGCCGCCACCGGCCAATCGTCCGCTCTGGCTCCACGATTCCGCGATCATCGCCATGATCTGGTCGCCGTCGACCACATTGCCATTCTCGTCCACGATGACCATGCGATCGGCATCACCATCCAGTGCAATGCCGATGTCGGCACGAACCTCGTGGACCTTCTTCTGAAGGCTTTCGGGATGCGTCGACCCGCATTCCTGATTGATGTTGAAGCCATTCGGCTCGTCATTGATGGTGACGACGTCCGCACCCAGTTCCCAAAGCGCAGCGGGCGCCACCTTGTAGCCCGCACCGTTCGCACAATCGATGACGATGCGCAGACCCGACAGCGACATCGAACGCGGCAGCGTGCGTTTGGCAAATTCTATGTAACGATCATGCACACCATCGACACGTTTGGCGCGCCCGAGTGAGTCGGTGTCGGCGAGCTTGATATCGATCTCCTCATCCAGCATCGCCTCGATGCGCGATTCGATCTCGTCGGAAAGCTTGTAGCCGTCCGGGCCAAACAGCTTAATGCCATTGTCGCTATAGGGGTTGTGCGAGGCCGAGATCATGACACCAAGATCGGCACGAAGCGAGCGGGCGAGCATGGCGACGGCGGGAGTGGGAATGGGGCCGAGCAGGAATACATCCATGCCGGCGGCGCAGAATCCGGCTACCATGGCATTCTCGATCATGTAGCCGGAAAGCCGCGTATCCTTGCCCAACACGACACGATGACGATGCTTGCCGCGCTGAAAAGACATGCCAGCGGCCATGCCTACCTTCATTGCGACTTCCGCAGTCATTGGAAATTTGTTGGCTTGTCCGCGGATACCATCGGTTCCGAAGTAACGCTTCGACATAGTTGCAGTCCCACCGATTCTCTGTCCGCGATATGCCACAGCAGGCGCGGGGTCAGACATCACATTGTGTGAGTATTTATTACGAAACCTTAGAGAATCGTGCATTCGAGGCGATTTTGATCGACTGGGCAGCATGCAGAAGCTGGCCGATATAGCGGGTTCACCCCACCGCAAACAAAAAGCGCCGCGACAATGCGCGGCGCTTTATCAGATCCAATTCAGGGGTCCCGTCAGCCTTGGGGCTGTGGCTCCATCCCGCCTTCGGGCTCGTTACCACCCTTCTTGCGATGGCCGGTAGCACCCGCCTTGGGAACCGCGGATCCGCGGCTTGGCGGTGTGTCGTCGCCCATGTCACGGGAGGGCTTGTTGCCCGCCAGAAGCTGTTTGATCTCTTCGCCCGACAAAGTCTCGTATTCGAGAAGCCCCTCGGCAAGTGCGATCCAATCCTTCTTCTTCTTAGTGAGAATAGTTCGTGCCGTCGTGTAGGCCTCCTCAATGAGGCGGCGCACCTCATCGTCGATGATCTGCGCGGTCTCTTCCGAAACGTTTTGCGTGCGCGCCACCGAATGCCCGAGGAAGACTTCCTCCTGGTTCTCGCCATAGGCAACCTGCCCGAGCTTGTCGGAGAAGCCCCAACGGGTAACCATCGCACGCGCCAGCTTCGTCGCCTGTTCAATATCGGAGGCGGCACCCGAGGTGATGTTTTCCTTGCCGAACTTCATTTCCTCCGCGACACGGCCACCCATCATGATCGCCAAGCGCGAGATCATGTACTTGTAGCTCATCGAATAGCGGTCACCCTCGGGCAACTGCATGACCATGCCTAGCGCGCGACCGCGCGGAATAATGGTCGCCTTGTGCAGAGGATCAGCGGTCGGCACGTTCAGAGCGAGGATCGCGTGTCCGGATTCGTGATAAGCGGTCAGTTCCTTCTCGGCCTGCGTCATCGCGGTCGAGCGGCGTTCCGCGCCCATCATTACCTTGTCCTTGGCATCCTCGAACTCAGCCATGGTGACAAGACGCTTGTTACGCCGTGCAGCCATCAAAGCGGCTTCATTGACCAGGTTCATCAGGTCGGCGCCCGAGAAGCCCGGCGTACCGCGCGCAATGACCCGCAGATCGACATTGGGAGCCAGCGGGACATTGCGAACGTGAACCTTGAGAATCTTCTCGCGACCGGTGATGTCCGGGTTCGGCACGACCACCTGACGGTCGAAACGGCCCGGGCGCAGCAATGCCGGATCCAGCACGTCCGGACGGTTGGTCGCGGCGATCAGGATGATGGACTCGTTCGGCTCGAAGCCGTCCATCTCGACAAGCAACTGATTGAGGGTCTGCTCGCGTTCATCGTTGCCACCGCCAAGACCGGCGCCACGATGGCGGCCGACTGCGTCGATTTCATCGATGAAGATGATGCAGGGCGCGTTCTTCTTGGCCTGTTCGAACATGTCACGGACACGGGAGGCGCCCACGCCGACGAACATTTCGACAAAGTCCGAACCGGAAATCGTGAAGAAGGGCACGTTCGCTTCGCCGGCAACGGCGCGCGCGATCAACGTCTTACCAGTACCGGGAGGTCCAACCAGCAGAACGCCGCGCGGAATCTTGCCGCCGAGACGCTGGAATTTCTGCGGATCACGCAGGAATTCGACGATTTCCTCGAGATCTTCCTTCGCTTCATCGACGCCGGCAACATCCTGAAACGTGATGCGTCCATGCGCTTCCGTCAGCAGCTTTGCCTTGGATTTGCCGAAGCCCATGGCGCGTCCAGAACCCGACTGCATCTGGCGCATGAAGAAGATCCAGACACCAAGGATAAGGATCATCGGAAGCCACGACAAAAGATAGCCGAACAAGGTGTTCGAGCCGTCCGTCTCGGGGCGCGCATTGATGGTGACGTTCTTTTCCTCAAGACGCGATACCAGCGATGAATCGCCCGGCGAATAGGTCTGGAAGCCGCTCGCATTGTCGGAATAGGACCCGGAGATGCGGTCGCCCGCTATCGTCACGGATTTGATCCGGCCCGCATCGAGTTCACTCAGGAACTCCGAATAGGCAATTTCGCGAGAAGCGCCTCTCTGCTGAGGGCTCTGGAAAAGGTTGAAAAGTGCGATCAGCAGAACGGCTATGATCGCCCAAAGCGCAAGATTGCGATAATTCGGATTCATCTATGGTCCCGTGGGCTTACGAATGTCGCGCCCGTGCTCAACATCTGGTTGGTGCTAACATAGGCAGGGGTATCGCCGTTGCCAAGCATTAGACCTTGCTGCGGTTAACCTTCCTGTCCATTGTGGCCCACAAATGGCGGCGCGGGAATTTCATCGGCGCTCAAAAGCTCCGACACCGTGCGCGCCAAAACCAGATCGAAAGCGGGCAAAAAGCAGCGCCAGGGCGCCAGAACGGGGACCACCGTCGCGTCGGACCGGACTTCGTATGTACCGTTGGCGTCCCTGAACAGCGGACGCGATTGCGCGGCTGCGCGGCAGATGCTGGCCGGAACAGCTTGCGGACAGCCGAACTCGTGGTGACGCGTCGCTGCCTCGACCGTCACCGAATTCCCTAGCCCCGAAAGCCGGTATCGCCCGTCCCAGACCGCACCGTTGTGCGCAGGCGCTACGTCCGGGAGATTGCGTTTCTCGCGGTAGAGAAAGATGCCCGCGCGGCGCGGATCGATCACAGTGCGCGAAAGTGTCGCGCGCTGGCCGCCTTCACGCAACTGGTTTGCAAGCAGCCCAACCGCCGGCCTGTCGGGAAGCTGGTCCTTGCCGCCACAGACAGCAAGCAGAACCCTTAAAACCAGCACAAGCGGCTCAATTTCTTCTCTGAGAACAGCCGGATGCAGCCTGACAAGGCCAGGGACCACGCTCGAAGCATGAGAGCGGATGAGACCGGCGGCCTTTTCCGCCAACGCGATCCGTTCGCTGGCGGAGTTTTCAGCGATGGCGAGCAGATCGCGCCGGCTCGCTTCACGCTCGGTCCCCGCCGCAAGCGTTTCGCGCATGCGCGCTCGTTCATATTTCGCATCCTCATTGGTTGGATCGTCGACCCACGACACCCCCCGCCGGCGCAAAAAAGCGCGTAATTTCTGACGATCCTCATCCAGCAACGGCCGCGCAATCCAGACGCGATTGTCGAACAGGGTCGCGGTGGCCATTCCGGCCAGCCCTCGCCCTTTGCCTCGTGCCAGACGCATTGCAACCGTTTCGGCCTGATCATCCGAGGTGTGCCCCGTCACCACGATATCGGTGCGCTCGCTGTGCGCAACCTCGGCGAGAAGGCGATAGCGGGCGAGCCTCGCCGCACTGGAAATGCCTGTCTGCGGCTTGCTCCCAGTCCAGTTCACGATTCGGTGAGCAACGCCCCGCTCGGTGCAAAACCGATGGACCAGTTGGGCTTCATGCGCGGAGGCGGATCTGAGAGCGTGATCAACCGTGACGGCAACGAGATGGGTCGAAGGTGAAGTCTGCTCAAGCCAGCGCTTCAGAAGGAGCAGCATGGCGAGCGAATCGCTCCCACCCGAGACCGCGGCAACAACTGCACGACGGCTCGCAAAATCGAATGTCGAAAAAACTCTCTGCAGGTCGATGGACGACCTTTCATTCATCAGCAAGCTGCCAGAGCCTGTTCCTGCTTGACGCGGCGCTTCAGCGTTTCGGAGGCACCTGGATAGCGCTTTGCGACCTCGCCAAATGTGGCGCAGGCGACGTCTTTCTGATTGAGGCCGACCAGAGACACGCCGAGCTTCAAGAGCATGTCGGGAGCCTTCTTGGCTTTTGGGAACTGCTTGCTGCCTGCCAGGAAGACTTCTGCCGCCTCACGGTATTTCTGCTGGCCGAGCAGCGACTCGCCTAGCCAGTAGCTGACATCAGCCGCCTTGCCGTCTTCGGGAAAGCGCTTGATGTGATCGCGAAATCCAGCTTCCGCGTTCGCATAATCACCAGACAGAACGAACTGGTAGGAATTGCGGTACAATTCCTCGGGATCGTCGGTCTGCGGCAAAGCGGCGACTTCCACATTGTCGGTCTTCTGTTCGGCCGCCTTGGGCATGAGATCGACAGGCTGATCCACCGTCGTCGAGACGACGTTGCCATCCTTGTCGACCGTGATCGTGCCGAACTGGCGCTCAGGCTCACCCGTTTTTGCGGGTGAGTCTGTTGCTGCTGTCGTTTCCTGCTCTGCTGCCGGTGGATGGTTCTCCGCCAGCGAAGTATCCGCAGCGGCAGCCGTTTCGGAAGCGGCGGCGGTTGCCGGCGCTTTCTCCTCAGGAGCCTGTTCCGCAACGTTGCGGGACTTGCTCCCGCCCGCGTCACCGGCCTTCTTTTCGAGCTCCTGAAGCCGGAACTCGTTGTCCTCCTGAATTTTCCGCATCTGCTCCTGCATCTGGAGGATCTGGAAATTCAGCTCTTCAAGCTTGCCGTTCAGCGAACGAACCTGCTCCTCGAGCTGGATAAGGCGTGGATCGCTCGCCTGGGCAAGTTGCACCTCGTCGCTACGCTTCTCGAAGATGCCGAAAAGGCCGCTGCGAGGCGCTGCGTCGGTTATGCCGTTCTGATGGGGTGCGGCCATAACAGCCGCCCCGGAAAGCAGCAGCACGCCAAGCGTGCCGCTCAGGATGGATCGAAAGTGCATTCGTCTCTCACTGCCTGTTTGCGTGAATCGGTGATGGCGCGCGCATGGCAAAACGCGGCGCGCATTCAGGAATATCAGGCCGCGCGACTTCGGCCAAATTTTGTTTGCGGGCACGCAAAAATGGAACTCTCATACGAAAACGGCGGCCCGAAGGCCGCCGCTCGAAATCTGTATGCCGAAACTGGCGTTTAACTTCCGGCGCCGTTCAGAACCGTGACAGCGCGACGATTCTGCGACCAGCAGGAAATGTCGTCGCAGACTGCGACAGGACGTTCCTTGCCGTAGGAGATCGTCTTCAGTCGATTGGCAGCTACACCGCGACCGATGAGAAAATCCCGGGTCGCCGCTGCGCGACGCGCACCAAGCGCAATGTTGTATTCACGCGTGCCGCGCTCATCGGCGTGGCCTTCGATCGTGATCCGATATTGCCCGTAGCGGTTCAGCCACTGTGCCTGTTTGCTCAAAGTAGCCTGAGCGTCGGAGCGGATGGCGGAAGAGTCGGTGTCGAAGAAAATACGGTCGCCGACGTTTACGGTGAAGTCCTGTGACGAGCCCGGCGTGGCCGCGCCCCCGCCGAGACCCAGATCTGCGGCGTTGTTCGGCGTCTTCTTGGACGCACAACCGACAACCGTCAGTCCGACGACCAATGCGACAATGATGGGATTAGATGCAAGTTTGGCGATGCGGCGCATCCCCGCTCTCCTTCGGAATGTAATGGCTTCGTTGAGCAACCAGTAACCACGTTTGGGTTAACCGCCGTTCAAGAAACATGGTTAAGCATTGCTTTACGGCCATTCGTCCCCGGCCGCCCTCATGTACCACCCCTAACGCCAAATGAGGCGCAAACACGGCATTTCGGCCATGTTTATGGCGGGTGGCGAAATTGCCGCTACTCAAGAAGCGGCGACCAGGCCGGGTCCGAAGCGAAACTCTTGCTCGGGATCGGCTGTTCATTGCGGCCCGTCAGATCGACAGTCCTGAGCTTTGGACCGCCCGAGCCCGCCGCCTCGGTGAAGAACATCAGCACGCGGCCGTTCGGCGCCCAGGTCGGTCCTTCCTGAAGGAACCCGGTCGAGAGAATCCGCTCGCCAGAACCGTCTGTCTTCATCACGCCGATCTGGAACTGACCGCCCACCTGCTTGGTGAAAGCGATGAGATCGCCGCGCGGCGACCACACCGGCGTCGAATAGGATCCGCCGCCGAAGGAGATACGGGTCTGCCCGGAACCGTCCGCGCCCATCACATAGATTTGAGGCTGGCCGCCGCGGTCGGACGTGAAGGTCACACGCGATCCATCCGGCGAATAGGACGGCGACGTGTCGATTGAACTCGAATTGGTCAGCCGCATGGTATTGCGGCTCCTCAAATCCATGGTGAAGATGTTCGAGTTCCCGTCGTCTCGCAGAAGGCTCATGATCACCTTCTGACCGTCCGGCGAGAAACGGGGAGCGAAGGTCATTCCGGGGAACTTGCCGACGAGTTCGCGCTGCCCGGTCTCGATCTGCAGCAGATAGACCTGAGGCTCGCCGCTTTCGTAGGACATGTAAGTGATTTCCTGACGCGTTGGGGAGAAGCGAGGCGTCAGAACGATTGAGCGACCGTCGGAAAGATAGCGAATGTTCGCGCCATCCTGATCCATGATGGCAAGGCGCTTCTTACGCTGGTTCTTTGGCCCGGACTCGTCGATGAAGACGATGCGCGTGTCAAAATACCCCTTCTCGCCAGTCAGGCGTTCATAGATCGAATCGGCAATCTGATGGGCGATGCGCCGCGAGTTCTGCGGATTGGCGAAGAACTGCTCTCCAATCAGCTGCTGTGCGCCAAAAGTGTCCCAGAGGCGGAACTCCGCACGCAGGCGACCATCCCCTTCCTGGCTGACCCGGCCTACAACAAGGGCCTGCGCATTGATCACCTTCCAGTCCTCGAAACGCGGCGCCTGATCCGTGTTGCTGATCTTCTCGATGAACGCGCCCTTGTCGATCGGCGCGAAAAGGCCGGAGCGCTGCAGATCGGCGGTGACGATGTCGGATATTTCCTGACCGATCCCGTTGGACGAAAGGAAGTCGGTTATGGCGATCGGCAACGGTTCGATATTGCCTTTGTTGACGTCAATCTCGACCAGAGCTCTGGCCGGCAACGTGGCGACGCTGGTCAAGCCAGCGGCGACAGACGCGACCAGAAGAATGGTCTTGAGGAAGTTCTTCATGGCAATTCCTTGTTTGCGATAACGCGGAAGCGTCACATACCCATTTCGGTGGGATCGAAGTTCACGATGACCTCCGACCAGATGTCTGCTTTTCCTGCCGGCAATACGAGGCCATCGCGGTCGCATTTCTGTACGGCGCGCACGGCACTTTCGTCGAACGGCCGATTACCGCTGGATGAGAGGATTTCCGGGCGGCCTTCCAGCTTGCCGCTCGCGGAGACATTGAACCGAACCGACACCCGCATTCCTTCGCCTCCTTCGGCGCCGGCGGGGATGGCCCAGCATCGACCCAGCTGATCCGACAACGCGCCCATCTCGCTGTTGGTCAGCTTCTCGCCCGTCTTCTTCTTGCCCCCAAGAGCGGCTGCATCCGTCGAGCGCTTGGCACCGCCGCCTGATGGCTTTTCCTTGTTGAGGAGCGTGGCGATCTTGTCCTCAACAGATTCTTCGCTGCTATCCGACTTGGGCTTGGATGCGGCTTCCTTGGCAGGTTTTTCGGAGGCCTTGCGTTGAGGTGCCTTTGCCGTCTGCGCTTCCGCAGGGCGGGGACGCGACTCCGGTGCCGGTGCGGAAGTCGGCAGCGCGACGCTCTCCTCGACAGGCGGCTGCGCATCGATGGCTTCTGAAATCGCGTCGGGCTTCGTCATCTCGGGATCGATCGCGGCCGTCTGCTGTTCGGGCTCAGGCGCGGGCTTTGGCTCGGGCTGCTTGACCGGTTGCGGCTGAGGCTTCGGCTCTTCCTTGACCGGATCGGGCTTGACCGGCTGCTTGGCTGCCGGCGTCGGAGCAGCCTCGGTTGCGGGAACCGGCTCCGGCTCAGCCACTGGCTTGAGCGCTTCCTGCTCTTTCGGCTTTTCGACAGGCTTGGGTTGCGGGGGCGGCGCGGCCGCTGTTTCCACAGGACGTGGCTTGGCCTCCGGTGTCACGGGCGCTTCGGTATCGACGGAGTTCTCCCCGACCTTCTGCGCGTCGGCCACAACGTCGGGGCGCTCGGTCGGCAGAGGTGCTGCACGCTCCTTGAGGGCGGCTTTTTCGTCACCCTGATCGTGCTGCGCGACATCCTCGACGGGAATGATGGAAACCGGCAGCGATTCAGGCGCCGGCGGAAGCGGATCGGGCGCCGAAAACGTCACCAGGCCGATCCCCAGCAAAGCGGCGTGCAGAACTACCGATGTCGTCAGGCCCGCTTTCATTCGCGTTTCTACTAAGTGCCCTGTTCCTGGAGCGTGACAAGGCCGATATTCTTGAATCCGGCAGCCGAAATGCGCGCCATCACCTTCATGACGGTCCCGTAATCGGCATCCTTGTCGCCACGCACGAAAATGCGTTCCTCGTACCCCGTCTTTGCGATCGCTTGCAGTTTCGGCACGACCTCGTCGAACGGAACCTCGGTTTCCTGAAGGTGTATCTCGCCGTCGCGGTTGATCGTCACCGTGATCGGCTGCGTATCGGCGTTCATCTCCTTGGCCTGCGTCTCAGGCAGTTCGATGGGAACACCAACAGTCAGGAGCGGAGCCGCGACCATGAAGATGATCAGGAGAACCAGCATGACGTCCACGAAGGGCGTCACGTTGATCTCCGACATCAGCGCGCGGCCACGCCTGCGGCGGTGTCCACGTCCGCCGCGGCCAGAACCGCCTGCACTTACCGACATACCCATGATCCGACCTCAGCCCTTCTGGGCAACCTTTTCATCGATTTGGCGCGAGAGTATGGCCGAGAACTCATCGGCGAATCCCTCCATGCGCACCGCGATCTTGCCAGCGTCGGATGAAAGCTTGTTGTAAGCGATGACGGCCGGGATGGCTGCCAGCAGACCGATCGCGGTCGCCAGCAAAGCTTCGGCGATGCCGGGCGCCACGACCGCCAGACTGGTCGATTTCGATCCTGCGATTGCCTGGAACGAGGTCATGATGCCGACCACGGTACCGAACAGACCGATGAATGGTCCGGCCGAGCCGATGGTGGCGAGGAACCCCAGCCGGCCCTCGAGCCGCTCCATCTCGCGGGTCAGCGCCAGATCCATCGCCTTGTCGATACGTGTCTGAAGGCCGAGTGGAGATTTTGCACCCTTCTCGAAGCTCTTTTTCCACTCGCGCATCGCGGCAACAAAGATCGAGCTCATGCCTGTTGTCGCGCGGTCCGACAGGCCTCGGTAAAGTTCTTCGAGCGACTGCCCGGACCAGAACACCTGCTCGAAGCGATTGAGCGACGAACGCATCCGCTGGTAGGCCACAACCTTGTCGACGATGATGGCCCAGGTCCAGACCGAGGCGAAAAGAAGCCCGATCATGACAAGTTTGACGACCCAGCCTGCCTGCCAGAACAGGTGCCAGATCGACAATTGCACGCCCGGCTCGGCAAGTGCGGTTGATTCCATGATTGCGTTCCTAAAGGTCAGCGGGCCTGGCTGGCCGGCCCTTGCATCTGCATCCCGTCGCCGGGGCCCCGACAGCACCCGACATTGCCCCGATCGCGCCTTTGCGGCCTTGTCGGAGTGAAATTTGGTCAAACGAAGGCGTCATTCATCTGGTCGAATTTGAATGACCTCGTTCATGAACCGTTATGGTTAAGGATGCGTTAGGTTTGGCCTGACAGCGCCGACTTTGTGGTGATCAGCCTTTGGGCATGAAGGCGGCAATCCACTCCTTTGGAAAGCGCCGCGGGCGACCGGTCTCTC
Source organism: Rhizobiaceae bacterium (assembly GCA_023953905.1). GTDB lineage: Bacteria > Pseudomonadota > Alphaproteobacteria > Rhizobiales > Rhizobiaceae > Arvimicrobium. The sequence goes on from JAMLJA010000004.1 coordinate 260,149, forward strand.
CAATGATCGCCGCTTCCACCCGCGCCTCGACCAGCGGATCGTCGCCCCGCTTAATCTGCTGTGACATGACGATCCGCGCGCCGGAAATCTCCGCGGCGCGCGTTTCCACAGTCAGAATATCGTCGATGCGGGCCGGCGCGCGGAAGTCGATTTCCATGCGGCGCACCACCCACACAAGCTTCTCGCCATGCTTGCCATCGGCCAGTTCGGTATGGTGCACGCCGGCAAGTCTCAGGAAATCTGACCGGCCGCGCTCGAAGAATTCGAGATAGCGGGCGTGATAGACGACACCTGAAAAGTCGGTATCTGCATAGTAGACACGTGCCATTATCCGGTGACCAAGCGGTGTCAGTTCGCCGGCGATGCCCGTCAGAAGGTGTTCAAATTCACCATGATCTGTCATCGGGACTTTCCTTTTGCGCACATGGCTGACAGGGAATCTCCATGCCGGAACAAGACCGCATGACACTGATGGCCGCCTCAATCAAGAAGACGCTGCTTGCGCTTGCATTCGGCCTTGCTTGCCTGACCGCGGCAGACGCGGCCACATTCTCGGTGAAGCGGGGCATCAATCTCGACAATTGGGTGACCTGGCCCTCGGAAGATAAATGGGGCGATCCAGCCGTCATTCTGCCGTTTCCTGAATGGCGCCGCAGTCTCGGCACGGATGGTCTGAGGGCTCTACGACAATCAGGCCTCGACTTCGTTCGTATGCCGATCGACCCTGCTCCGCTGTTGTCGCCGACAGCGGCCCCACTGCAGAGCCAGCTGCTCGACAGCATGCTGGAGTCAGTCAAATTGGCGAATGCGGCCGGCCTGAAGGTAATTGTCGACCTGCACACCCTGCCATGGGGCGACGATCGGACACTCAGCACCGGCCGCCTGATGGAGGACGACGCACTCTTCGACAGATATGTCGAGCTGGTGAGAACCGTTGCGGCGCGCCTCGCGTACGAAGACCCGACCCAGGTCGCATTCGAACCCATCAACGAGCCGACAGCCGATTGTCAGGCAGGCGACAAAGTCTGGCCAGACAGGCTGAAACGGCTGTTTGCGGCATCGCGCGCATCGGCAACGCGGCTGACGCTGATCCTGCAGGGAAGTTGCTGGAGCTCCGCCGAAGGTCTCACCCGCATCGATCCGTCGGACTTCCCCGACGACAATCTGATCTGGACCTTTCATTCCTATGCCCCCTTCCTGCTGACCCATCAGGGCGCAAGCTGGGCCGGTGATTTCATCCGATATGTCACAGGCCTGCCCTACCCGCCTGCGGTCGACGACCAAGACGCAGCAGATACGCTTGAGCGGATCCGCGCAACGATACGACGCGAAGCGCCACTTTTGCGCCGTGATGCGATGATCGCCTATCTGGACGAGCAGTTTGCCGAGATCGATACGCCGGAAAAGATTCGGGCGGTGATGGCGCGCGATTTTGACACTGTCGAGGAATGGGCGCGTCAACATGGCGTGGCGGCGGACGATATTCTGCTCGGTGAGTTCGGGATGATCCGTCAGGAATATGCCCACCCGTTCGTCATGAACCCGCAATGGCGCGCAGCCTATTCCCGTGACATGATCGAACTGGCCGAAAAGCACGGCTTCGCGTGGTCGATCTGGAGCTATGGCGGCGCGTTTGGTGTGGTCGAGGCCTTCGACAATCAGCCTGCCGAGCCCGACGTGATGGACATGATCCGCAGCCTCAGATGAGGCGGGACACGTTCATTCTTCCTGAAACAGATTGATCTGCTGCTGCGCGAGGTCCTTCGGCATGTCCAGCCCAAGATGACGCCATGCATTGGCCGTCAGCACGCGCCCGCGCGGGGTGCGCTGGATAAAGCCCTGCTGGATAAGATAGGGCTCGATGATGTCCTCTATCGCGTCGCGCGGCTCGGAAAGCCCGGCTGAAATCGTCTCAATACCAACAGGACCGCCGCCGAAATTGTGCGCGATCATGGAGAGATAGCGCCGGTCAAGCTGGTCTAGGCCGAGCGTGTCGACCTCCAGCCGCGTCAGCGCCTCGTCGGCCACTGTCTTCGTGACACGGTCGGCACCGGCCACGGAGGCAAAATCCCGCACGCGCCGCAGCAATCGACCAGCAATGCGGGGCGTCCCGCGCGCGCGGCGCGCGATCTCGGTCGCACCATCGTCTGCGAGCGGCATCTGCAGGATCCGAGCCCCGCGTCGCACGATCTGCTCAAGTTCCTCGACCGTATAGAAATTCAGCCTGACCGGTATGCCGAACCGGTCGCGCAGCGGGTTGGTGAGGAGCCCGAGCCGCGTCGTGGCGGCCACGAGGGTGAAGCGGGCAAGATCGATCTTCACAGATCGCGCGGCAGGACCCTCGCCGATGATGAGGTCGAGCTGGAAATCCTCCATCGCCGGATAGAGAATCTCCTCGACCGCCGGACTGAGACGATGAATCTCGTCGATGAACAACACGTCGCGATCTTCGAGATTGGTCAGGAGCGCCGCAAGGTCGCCAGCCTTGGCGATGACGGGCCCCGAGGTCGAACGAAAATTGACGCCCAATTCCTTGGCCATGATCTGGGCGAGCGTGGTCTTGCCGAGGCCGGGCGGTCCGACAAACAGCACATGGTCCAGCGCCTCGCCACGCCCTTTCGCCGCTTCGATGAAAACCTTCAGATTGGCGCGCGCGGCCTGCTGACCGACGAAGTCGTTGAGAGACTGCGGCCTCAGCGTCTGGTCGACATCGTCGCCGAGCTTTTCCGAGGATATGAGGCGGGGCGAGGTGTTCAAATCAGCAGTTCCATTTCCTCAATCTGTGGAGCGTCCTTGCAACTCATGGATCGGAACGGCGTCATCTGGCCAGTTCCTTCAGGCCAAGACGGATCAGCTGGGAAGAGTCGGCACCTTCGCCTGCAACCTTCATCGCGGCTGCGACAGCGTTGGCCGCAACGTCACGCGAATACCCCAGATTCGTCAGCGCCGATACGGCATCCGCGATCGGCGCGGGCGCCACACCTTCGCCGAGCTCCTGCTTGATCCCGATCGTCGCGGCAGCTTCCCCCGCAAAAGCCGGGGCCTTGTTCTTCAGTTCGGTGACGATGCGTTCGGCGACCTTCTTGCCAACGCCTGGGGCACGCGAAACCATCGAGATGTCGCGCAATGCAATGGCGTTCGCAAGGTCGGAGGGTGCGAGGGTGGACAGCACCGCGAGCGCCACCTTTGCGCCCACACCCTGCACATTGTTCAGGAGGAGCCGAAACCACTCGCGCTCAAGTGCCGAGCGAAAACCATAAAGCCGGATCATGTCTTCGCGCACATAGGTTTCGATGAAAAGCGTTACGGCTTCGCCTTCGCCCGTCAGCGCGGCAAGGGTGCGGGCCGAACAAAAGGCGATATAGCCTACGCCGTGGACATCGACGACGACGTGATCCTCACCGATCTCGTCAACCACACCTTTCAGCTTGCCGATCATCGTCGCGCGCCCCCTGCCGCCTGACCGGCCCTGCGATCTGGGTAGATCGCACGATGGAACAAGTCAAGAACGCCGAATGACTACACCAGGCTCGCCAGCCGCGCCCGGCTCTGCCTGTGATGTGCGTGGCAGATAGCGATGGCGAGGGCATCCGCCGCATGCTCGCTATCGAAGGATGACTTGGGCATCAGGACCTTCACCATCATGTGGATCTGTCGCTTGTCCCCATGACCAACGCCGATAACCGCCTTCTTGACCGCGTTTGGCGCATACTCGGCAACGAGCAGCCCCGCCCGCGCAGGCACCAGCATGGCGATCCCCCGTGCCTGGCCGAGTTTCAGCGTCGCGACCGCATCCTTGTTCACGAACGTCTGCTCGACGGCCGCCTCCTGCGGCGCGAACCGGTCGATCACATCGACAAGCGCGTCGTGCAATTGGCAGAGGCGGGTTGCGAGCTCACCCTTGTCGTCAGAACGCGCGGTGCCGGCGGCGATGAAATGAAGCGAATTCCCAAGGGTTTCCACGATGCCCCAACCGGTGCGCCGAAGTCCCGGATCGATGCCTATGATACGAATCGCGTCTGCCATGGCGCGACACTACGCACCGCGACACGCCAGGACCATACTCAAGAATTCGGGTGGAACTGATCAGCCGCGCGCAAAAGCGGTGTCGAGGAGACGTATCTGCTCGTTGACGGGGTTGCCCCGTCGCGTGATCGACATATCCGACGTCTGCGTTCCCGATCCATAGATCTCATCGTCCATGTTCCGTACGCGGGTTTGCAGCCTGAGCGACCGCATCACGAGATCCCGGAAATCGTCAGGCAACTCGCTCCAGCCTACAACGTCCTGGGCCGCAGATGCCGTATCAAGCCGCACCTTCGTCTTCTCGGAGGCGACCTGATCCCGGGTCATCTCACCGGAATTGGCGGCACGCTGCAAAAGCAGCCACGACGCAAGCTGCATCAATCGCGTCGTCAGACGCATGGACTCGGCCGCATATAATGTTGCGGCAACACGCGACAGTTTCTTGGCTTCAACCCGTCCGGGACCGTCCAGGTAAGAGGCCGTCTGTTCAACCAGTCCCATTCCCTCATTATAGAGAGGCTTGAACGAGTCGGAAAAGACGCGCCGCTCCGCCAGCTTAATCGTATTGCCGGCATCTCTCTGGAGCTCACTCATAAACACCTCACCCCTCGATCGGTCGCTGCTGCCGTTTTAGTCACCATTTCGATGACTGCGGCGTCCTCTTGGGACAGCGCGCGGGAACATGCGCCGCCATGTTCACGAAGGCAAGCGCATGTTTAACGGAAGGTTAACGACAGAGTTTGTCCACCGGAATGTGCAGGGAAATTCCGGACAAAAAAAGAGCCGCGGGTTGGGCGGCTCTCAGGAGTTAACAGGGAGGCGTCAAACAGAGTGGCTCCACCACTCGGTAAGAATCCAGATCACTGGATACACACAGTAAACACGCATAAAGCTTAATGAGTGGTTAACGCCTTGCCCGATATTCGCTGAAAATGCGCACTAGAAGCCTGCCAAAGCCGTTCCGAACGGATCGCGGCTAGGTTTCACTGCCGGCCGAAACAATCGCGATTTCGCGGCGACACAATCCCGATACGTACGAAATGATAGACGCCCGTCCCTCAACGAATATCAGCGAGACCGCTGAGAGGAGAACGGAATGGATTGGTACGCACTTATCAAGCTCGCGCACATCATCTGCGCTGTCGTCTGGGTTGGTGGCGGCTTTGCGCTGATGCTGGCAGCAATACGCGCAGACAATGCGGGTGACATTGCCGGAACGCTGCAGGTCATGCGCACGATCGGCCAGCTCGGAAACCGATTGTTCATGCCCATGTCGATGCTGACGCTCTTGTTCGGCCTGATCATGTGCTGGTTCTGGGTCGGCTTCGGCGATCTATGGATCGTGCTCGCCCTGATAGGCTTCGCCGTCAGCGCCGGTATCGGTTCGGCCGTCTTCAAGCCGACAGCGGATCGGATGAACGCATCCATCGCAAAGGATGGAGTAACGCCGGCAGTAATGGATGAAGGCCGAAAGATCCTGAGGATTGCGCGGCTGGACTACACGATCATGCTTCTGGTCGTCGTGGACATGGTTCTGAAGCCGACCGGCGACGATTGTGCACTGCTGGCCGTGATGGGCCTCATGCTGCTCGCCGGAATCGTTGCCGCGTTCGGCACCGGCGCGCGTTCAGCGGCAGCTCAGGCTTAGAATTGTGTTGCGATGCGGCGGGGCGCTCGATCGCCCCGCTCAGCTGGCCTTGACCATATCGCGCAGCTTGAATTTCTGGATCTTGCCGGTGCTGGTTTTCGGAATCTCGGCGAACACGATGGTCTTCGGGCACTTGAAGCGAGCAAGAAGTGTCCGGCAATGCTCGATCAGTTCAGCTTCGGTCGCTGTCTTGCCGGGCTTCAGTTCGATATAAGCGACCGGCACCTCTCCCCATTTGTCGTCAGGGCGCGCCACGACTGCGCAGTGGCCGACAGACGGATGCTTGTAGAGCGCATCCTCGACCTCGATCGAGGAGATGTTCTCACCGCCGGAAATGATGATGTCCTTGGATCGATCCTTGAGCTGGATGTAGCCATCGGGATGCATCACGCCGAGATCGCCTGAATGAAACCATCCGCCTGCAAAAGCCTCATCGGTGGCGGCCTTGTTCTTGAGATAGCCCTTCATGACGATGTTGCCCCGGAACATGACCTCTCCGATGGTCTCGCCGTCGCGCGGCGTCTCCATCATCGTCTCGGGGTCCATAACCGTCAGTCCTTCGAGGGCTGCATAGCGAACGCCCTGCCGCGCCTTCTTTGCGGCGCGACCGCCCTTGTCGAGCTGATCCCAGCCGGTGTGCCATTCATTGACCACTGCCGGCCCATAAGTTTCCGTCAGGCCATAGAGATGTGTCACGGCAAAGCCCGCTTCCGCCATGCCGGCAAGAACACTCTCGGGCGGCGGGGCCGCTGCGGTGTTGAATGTAACGACCTGCGGGAACGTCCGTTTGGCATCCTCCGGTGCATTGATCAAAGTCGACATGACGATTGGCGCGCCGCACAAATGCGTGACCCCGTGATCGGCGATCGCGTCGTAAATCGGCTTCGGACGGACCCAGCGCAGGCAAACATGAGTTCCGGCCTGCACTGCCAGCGTCCATGGAAAACACCAGCCATTGCAGTGAAACATCGGCAGGGTCCACAGATAGATCGCGTGCTTGTCCATGCCGGCATGAATGGTGTTGGTGTAGGCCATCAACGCAGCGCCACGATGATGGTAGACAACGCCTTTCGGGTTGCCCGTGGTGCCGGATGTGTAGTTGAGGGAGATCGCATCCCATTCGTCATCCGGCATCGACCAGTCGAAGTTTTCGTCCCCCTCGGCCAGAAACTCTTCGTATTCGAGATCACCCAGCCTGGCTCCCTTCGGATAGGGGGCGTCGTCACCATATTCTGGATCGTCGAAATCGATCACCAGCGGTTTGACCTTGGCGAGGGCCAGAGCCTCACGCATGACACCGGAAAACTCGCGATCGACGATCAGTACCTTTGAGTCCGCATGATCGAGCTGAAACGCGATGATCGCTGCGTCGAGACGGGTGTTGAGGCTATGCAGCACAGCCTTTACCATTGGGACGCCAAAATGCGCTTCCAGCATTGGCGGGGTGTTGGACAACATAACTGTGACCGTATGGCCCTTGGCGATGCCGCGTTTCGACAGCGCTGAAGCGAGCCGCAGGGAACGCCGCCAGAAATCGATATAGCTGGTGCGGCTCCCCCCATGGATAACAGCGACGCGATCGGGATAGGTGCGCGCAGTGCGTTCCAGATAGGTAAGCGGGGTCAGGGGCTGATAGTTTGCCTCGTTCTTCCCGAGATTTTCATCATATGGATTCAACACGCAACTCCTCCCAAAGCTTCCAGCCGGCCCCGTACTGCGATCATCGCGTCGATCACAAGCCCAGAAGTTCGACGCCCCCGTCATAGATCAGTTTCAAGGCGATCAGACCGACAGTGATATAAGAAAAATTATAAAACAACTCGGGTCTCATACGACGCACCAACCAGGCTCCGGCAAGCGTCGCGAGCGGCGCGAAAGGTAGCAGCACGGCGGCAGCCATGAGATTGGCGCTGTCGAACTCCCCCAGCAGGAAATAGGGCACTAGCTTGATGCCGTTCATGGCGGCAAAAAGGATCACACTTGTGCCGACAAATAGCTTGGGATCCATGCGGAGCGGCAGTGCGTACACCTGAAAAGGTGGGCCACCAAGATGCGCAACGAAACTGGTAAAGCCTGATATGACGCCCCAGAACGCTGCAGCGAAGCGATTGGGTTTGGAAGGCCTGACCACGCCGCCGCTCAGCTTGGTAACAAGCCATCTGCCGACAAATACCACGGCGACGGCGCCCACAATGAACCTGATCATCCCCTCCGTGACGATTGCCGCCGTCAGCCAGCCAATGCCGATCCCGATGATCGCGGTGGGCAGAAAGGACCAGAGCAGGCGACGATCATAGGTGCCGCGCCAGTTCCACAAGGACACAAGATCCATCAGGCAGAGAATCGGCAGCAAAATGGCCGCCGCCTGAACCGTCGGAACCACCAACGAGATCAACGGCACGCCCAGAAATCCCATGGCGCCGCCCAGACCGCCCTTTGACAGTCCAACGAGGATAACGGCCGGAACTGCCGCCGCGTAGAATAACGGATCTGTCAGAAGCGAGGTCATGGCGGGTCTGTCGTTTGACCTGCAATATCCCTCCACGCAGCAAATTGCGAGAGGCTTTCCCCGTTCAATTCAGGCCTTGCAGTTGCGTTGCCGCAATGCAAACACGAAGCATCGCCATAGGCAGAAACGACTGGACGAGAGAATGACCACTGAACCAAGACGCTGCCGTATCGTATTGATCGCCCCCGCGGGCATGTCCGCGGAACGCTTCGCCACGCGTCTGCGTCAAGCAATGGACGGCGGCGACATTGCCTCATTGATCCTCCCGGTGAACGGCATGGACGATGCCTCGTTCCAGCATTTCTGCGAGCATGTGGCACCGATCGCGCAGGACGGCGGCATTGCGGTTGTGATCGAACAGAACACGCAGATCGCCGGTCGGATCGGGGCGGATGGCATTCATCTGGAAACCGGGCCCGCCGAGATATCCAATGACATCGAACGACTTCAGCAACGGCTGATGGTGGGAGTTGGTGGCGTCAAATCACGCGACGACGCGCTGGATCTGGGTGAATTGCGGCCCGACTACATATTCTTTGGGCGTTTTGGCTACGACAACAAACCCGAGCCGCATCCCCGCAATATTTCGCTGGCGACCTGGTGGGCCGAGATGATCGAGATTCCGTGCATCGTGATGGCCGGATCAGACATTGGATCGGTGGTGGAGGCGGCCGCGACCGGGGCTGAGTTCGTCGCGCTGTCGGCAGCGGTATTCTCGGACGAAACCGATCCGCGCGGGGCCATCCAGCAGGCAAATGCCCTTCTCGACGAAAAGGCGCCGCAGTTCGGAAGATAGGTCATGTCGAGAGAAATTGGTCTGTGGCTGTTCACCCTGCTTGGGATTCTGTCCTACCAGACAGGAGCGATAGCCGCACCGCAAACAGACGATGTTGAGGCGGCAAGCGAGCCGACCGAAATCCGACCGCCGAAGATCGATCCTTCGCGCTTCGGCCTGCCGGTCGAGCCGAAGGATGCGATTGGCGTGCCGCCCATCAAGATCCTGAAGTCAAGGGACATCACCCCGCATGCGACTGGCGAAACCGGGAGCGGATCGCAATCCGGGATAGATCCGCAACGCTTCGGGCAGCGACCTGACGATGCCGCCTACGGAGCATTCCAGCGCGGATTGTACAAGACCGCCTACAATCTGGCGCTCGTCAGAGCCGAAGCGGGTGACTCTGCAGCGCAGACGCTGGTCGCCGAACTTCTTGCACGCGGACTTGGCATGCGTCGCGATTACAAATCCGCAGCAGGGTGGTATCAGAAGGCAGCCGAGCAAGGTGTTCCCGAGGCCCAATTCCAGTATGCGCTGATGCTGCTGGACGGCAAATATGTCCCAAAGGATGTCAAGGAGGCCTACGCGCTCATGGAAGCGGCGGCCGCGGCGGGGAATCGCCTTGCCCAGTTCAATCTTGCCCAGATGATCATCGATCGGGATCCGGGCCCTGGCGGACTTTCAAAGGCGGTCAGCTACTATGAACGGGCGGCAGGCGCCGGATTGCCCGATGCGCAATATGCCATGGCACAGATCTACCTCAACGGAGCGGGAGGGAAGAAGGCCGACATGCTCGCCGCACAGAACTGGCTGACGCTGGCGGCACGCCAGAATTTCGATACCGCCCAGGTCGAACTCGGTACCTGGCTGATCGAGGGACGCAACGGCAAGCGTGACATGAAATCGGGTTTCAACTGGATCAAGCGCGCGGCCGATGCCGGCAATATCGCCGCAGCCAACAGGCTCGCGAAACTCTATATGGGCGGGCTCGGCACAGAGCCCGATTCCAACCTCGCAGCAGCCTGGTACATATTTGCGAGGCGCGCCGGGCTGATCGATCCGGAGATGGAAGATTTTCTGGCGGGCCTCACGGATGAAGAGATGAAGAGTGCGCTGGAGCGCGCCAACCGCCTGCACTGAGCCATCCACCGACTGAACAGAGACGCACCCCATTGCCGCGTCGGATGCCGTTTGGCGGGGGTGGCCTTGCCTCTCCGGGCAATTTGTGATCTTGGAAGCCGCGAAAAAGTCCCATCGCGGCATCAATCCACTTCCGGAAGAACAAACATGGCCAAGATAAACGGCAACGAAATCCGTCCCGGCAACGTCATCGAGCATCAGGGTGGCCTTTGGGTCGCCGTCAAGACAAATGCCGTGAAGCCCGGCAAGGGCGGCGCCTACAATCAGGTCGAGCTCAAGAACCTGATCAACGGCACCAAGCTGAACGAGCGCTTCCGCTCCGCAGAAACCGTCGAGCGGGTGCGGCTCGAGCAGAAGGACTTCACGTTCCTCTATGAGCAGGGCGAGTCTCTCGTGTTCATGGATTCCGAATCCTACGAGCAGTTGGAACTGCAGAAGGATTTCGTTGGCGAGCGCGCGGCGTTCCTTCAGGACAACATGACCGTTACGGTCGAGCTTTATGAAGACAAGCCGATCGGCATTTCCCTGCCGGATCAGGTCACGCTGACAATTGCCGAGGCCGATCCGGTGGTAAAGGGGCAGACGGCGGCGTCATCCTACAAGCCAGCCATTCTGGAAAACGGTATCCGCATCCTGGTGCCGCCTTTCGTAGCAGCGGGCGAGCGAGTTCTGGTCGACACCAACGAACTCACCTATCTGCGCCGCGCCGACTGAGGGCGGGAAGAACCAGATGGCTTACTCCGCACTGATGAAGGTGATGGTCGACGCGGCACGCAAAGCCGGTCGCTCACTGGCGCGTGACTTCGGCGAGGTTCAGAATCTCCAGGTCTCCATGAAAGGACCGGGCGACTACGTCAGTCAGGCAGACCGGAAGGCGGAGGACATTCTCTATAACGAACTGAGCCGCGCTCGCCCGGGCTATTCCTTCCTGATGGAAGAGCGCGGCGCGGTGGAAGGCGATGACAGCCAGCATCGCTGGCTGATCGATCCGCTCGACGGCACGACCAACTTCCTTCACGGCATCCCGATTTTCTCGATCTCCATTGCGCTCGAGAGGCAGGGTCAGCTTGTCGCGGCATTGATCTACAATCCCGCGATGGACGAGCTATACACCGCCGAGCGCGGCGATGGCGCGTTCATGAATGACCGCCGCCTCCGCGTGGCGGGGCGTGCAAAGCTCTCCGATGCCGTCATCGGGACCGGCGTACCGCATCTGGGGCGCGGGCATCACGGCAATTTCCTGATCGAACTGCGCAACGTCATGGGCGAGGTGTCAGGCATCCGCCGGCTTGGCTCGGTTGCTTTGGACCTTGCCTATGTCGCTGCCGGACGCATGGACGGATTCTGGGAAACCGGCCTGCAGCCTTGGGACATTGGAGCGGGACTTCTGTTGGTGCGTGAAGCTGGCGGTTTCGCCACAGACATGTCCGGCGGATCGAAGATGCTTGACGACGGCTCGGTCGTTGCCGGCAACGAGGCGATCCACGGCGCCCTCCTGAAAATGCTGAAGAAGCCCCTGCCGCGTTGATCGCGGCACGTTTCGATCCCCTCACCTGCTCCTGGCAGCGGGCGGGGTGCCGCCCCATATCCGCATGAGCGACGAGCAACGCGGCGCATCTGGCGCTGCGGTTGCCATCGCATTGTCACATGCGGATGCGACGGTAGGGAATGGCGCCACGCAAAAACGACCGGAATGAGATCGACATCCCTTTCGCAGGGCGTTTCTCGTTCTCCCGTGCTGAACTGATCGCAGATGGCGTTGTGCATGTTGTCGGCATCGTGCTGGCCGTTGCCGCTGGCGCGGCTCTGCTCGGCTTTGCGGCGTATAGAACGCAGGCCGGCGAATATGTGGCCGCGATCTTCTACGTCGCGTCCCTCCTGACCGCATTGTCGATCTCCTGCGCGTACAATCTCTGGCCGCACACTCCCGCGAAATGGATCCTGCGGCGCTTCGATCACGCGGCGATCTATGTGCTTATTGCCGGAACCTACACACCATTTCTCACGCAACTTGACGACGCGGCGACGGCTGGCACCCTGCTCGTCCTCATTTGGAGTGCGGCAGCTGCGGGCGTCGCCATCAAGCTGTTCCTGCCCGGCCGTTTCGATCGCCTCGCCATTGCCTTCTATCTCGCGCTTGGCTGGAGCGGCGCCGCGATATTCTCGACCCTGCTCCAGGATCTGCCGTCAACGACGCTCTGGCTGATCGTGGCAGGCGGTATCGTCTACTCCACGGGCGTTGTCTTTTTTGTGTGGCAGAGACTCAAATTCCAGACAGCTATCTGGCATGGCTTCGTCGTCACCGGTGCGTCGCTCCATCTGGCTGCGGTGTTGGATACGTTGGTTATCAACCGCTTGTGAGCAAGCGCGACGCCGAACATGGCCCGGCATCTTTCAATTTGGACATAATTCCGCTTAGAGTCGCCGAAATTCCAGTGGCTTGGGAAGAGGCAATCGCATGGCGGCAGTGACGGGTACCGGACCGGGAGGACCGGCGGAAGTACAATATAACGACCCGGGCAAGCTCTCGAGCCCCCAGGTCTTCCTGCTGTCGATGCTGATATTTCTGGCCATCACCGGCTTCATCGCAGCCATCCTCTATCGCCAGATATCCGCGGCTTTCACCACCAATCCGGGGCTCAACGGGCTTATTCTGGGTGTATTAGCCATCGGTGTCATTCTTTCGTTCTCGCAAGTGCTCCGCCTGTTTCGCGAGATTCGGTGGGTAAACTCCTTCCGTGCCGGCTCATCAGCATCCGAGCCGGTTTTGCTTGCGCCGATGAAATCGCTGCTCAGCCGTTCCTCGGCGACGTCCTTTTCCACTTCCACGACGCGCTCGATCCTCGATTCGATTGCCACGCGCCTGGACGAGACGCGCGATATCACGCGCTATCTGATCGGCCTTCTCGTATTTCTGGGCCTTCTCGGGACCTTCTGGGGTCTCCTGGCAACGATCGGTTCAATCAGCGACACGATCCAGTCGCTCGATCCGGGCTCGGGTGACGCCAATGACGTGCTCAACGCGTTGAAGACGGGGCTCTCAGCGCCGCTGTCCGGCATGGGCACGGCATTTTCCTCGTCACTGTTCGGTCTTGCGGGCTCCCTCATCGTGGGCTTTCTGGACCTGCAGGCGGGACGCGCGCAAAACCGCTTCTACATTGAACTGGAGAACTGGCTTTCCGCGCTGACCGACGTTTCGTCCGACGTATTTGTGCCGGATCCCTCCAATGCAAAGTCCTCCGAGGAAATCCGCATGCTTTCCGAACGGCTGCGCAATCTTCAGGACACGGGAGGTTCAAGCCCACGTGTCGCAACGGCGATGGCAAACCTGGCCGATGGCATTTCCGGTCTGGTCAAGAACATGCGCAGCGAACAGCAGCTGATGCGGGACTGGGTCGAAGCGCAGGCCGATGAACAGAAGGCGATACGCGCGACGCTCGACAAGCTCACCGAAGCTCTCAAGCAGCGGGAGCGCAACTAATGGCACTGGCGCGCGGCCGGCGCGCGCACCGAGGGGTAGACTACTGGCCGGGGTTCGTCGACGCCCTGTCGACACTGCTGCTTGCGATCATGTTCCTGCTCTCGGTGTTCGTGCTGGCGCAGTTTCTTCTCAGCCGCGAGATCTCCGGTAAGGACGAGGTGCTGACACGCCTCAACTCGCAGATCAACGAGCTTACCCAGTTGCTCGCGCTTGAGCGCTCCAACACACAGGATGTGCAGGACCAGCTTGCAAATCTTCAGGCATCCCTGTCCGCAGCGCAAAGCGAGCGGAGCCGCCTGCAGCAATTGCTGGCGCAGGGATCGGGTGCGAGCGATGAAGCAGCCCAGCGCATCAACTCTCTGACCGGAGAACTCGACGGAGAGCGCCAGATCAGCCAGCAGGCGCTAAGCCAAGTCGAATTGCTCAACCAGCAGATTGCCGCGCTTCGCAAGCAGATCGGCGCGCTCGAGTCTGCTCTTGACGTATCCGAAGAGCGCGACCGCGAGTCAAACACGAAGATTGCCGATCTCGGACGCCGGCTCAACGTGGCGCTTGCGCAACGCGTTCAGGAACTGAACCGCTATCGTTCAGATTTCTTTGGCAGGCTGCGCGAGATCCTGTCCGATCGCGACAACATCCGCATCGTCGGCGACCGATTCGTGTTTCAGTCGGAAGTGCTTTTCCCCTCCGGCTCCGAGGTCATCAATGATGCGGGACAAGGCGAGATGAAGAAGCTGGCCGACGCCATCATCGAGTTGCAGCAAGAGATTCCGCCGGAAATCAACTGGGTGCTGCGGGTAGATGGCCACACCGACAACCGCCCGCTCTCAGGGACGGGTCGATACCGCGACAACTGGGAACTTTCGTCGGCACGCGCGACATCGGTGGTGAAATTCCTGATTGCCAATGGCGTTCCGGCCAATCGCCTTGTCGCAGCGGGTTTTGGCGAATTCCAGCCGCTCGATCCTGCCGATACGGAAGAAGCTCGCAACCGGAACAGGCGGATCGAGCTCAAGCTCACCGAGCGCTAACGCGCATCATCCGGCGACGAATGTTCTTGCCGCCGGAGAATCCTCACGCGTCCGAAAGCGGCGGCCTGCGCTTGCGCCTTGCCAAGCCGCGCGACATCGTATCCTCTCCGGGCGAACTGTCATCGGAGCCGCAATGTCCTTCCAGAAACTTGACGAACTGTGCCACAAGCTCGAAGCGCTTGAGCATGCCCTCGCAATACTCGGCGCGGACGAGGCGACGCACATGGCGGTGGGCGGCGGAGAGAAGCGGGCCGAGGCAATGGGCGCGCTCGCCGGCATGCATCACAGACAGGCGACCGCGCCGGAAATAGCCGACTGGATCGATGCGGCCGGGAACGAGGATCTGGACGAGGATCAAAGCTTGGCGCTGCGCGAGTTCCGGCGCCAATACCTCAATATGACCTGCCTGCCATCGGAGTTCGTGGAAAGACAGACGGGTGCACGCATGCGCTGCGAGCAATTGTGGCGGGATCTGCGCGCAAAGGGGGACTGGGCGGGCTTCATGCCAGCGCTCGACGGCGTGATCAGGCTGGTACGCGAAGAAGCGCAACTGCGCGCCGACAAGCTCGGCCTTGATCCCTATGATGCGCTCATGGAGCAGTTCGATCCCGGCAACAGAGCCGCCGACATCGCGCCCGTGTTCGATGAACTCAAGACATTCCTCAAGGATTTCGTCCCCGAAGCTCTCGCTGTGCAAGAAGCGCGACTGGCGAAGCGTCCGTTGAAGGCACTTTCCGGCGTCTACCCGATCGAGCGCCAGCGCGAGCTTGGACTGGCCATGATGAATGCTGTCGGGTTCGATCTGACGCATGGTAGCCTGTCGGTCTCGCATCACCCGTTTTGCGGCGGCGTGCCGACGGATGTCCGCATAACGACACGCTACAAGACGACGGAATTCCTTTCGTCGCTGATGGGCGTCCTGCACGAGACTGGTCATGCACTCTACGAGCAGAATCTTCCCCGGGAATGGGCGCACTGGCCGCTCGGGCGCGCCCGCGGAATGGCGGTCCACGAGAGCCAGAGCCTGTTTGTCGAGAAGCAACTGGGTCGCAACCCGGCGTTCTGGCAATGGGCGTTGCCGACGGTCGAACAGCATCTCGGCGAGGCCTGGTCGATGGACGACATTCTTCCACATGTTCATCACGTCGGGCGCGGTCTGATACGGGTCGACGCTGATGAGGTGACATATCCCCTCCATGTGATCCTTCGGTTCGAGCTTGAGCAGGAGCTGATTTCGGGCCGGATGGAGACGCGTGACATTCCCGAGGCATGGGACGCCAAGATGCAGGCCTATCTCGTGCTTTCCACGATCGAGAACCCGGCGGACGGCCCGATGCAGGATGTTCACTGGCCGGGCGCGGCTTTCGGCTATTTCCCCTCCTACACGCTCGGCGCCATGATGGCTGCGCAGCAATGGGCGGCGCTCACCCGAGCTCATTCGGACGTGAATGAGGAAATCGCGCAAGGAAACTTTGAAACGGTCAATGCGTGGCGGCGAGACAATATCTGGTCGCAGGGCTCTCGCTGGTCGACGCCGGAACTCATGGAGCGCGCAACGGGCGAGAAGCTCAAGGCGCACTATTTCATGGATCATCTCAAATCGCGCTACGGAGCCTGATCACCATGGACGGCGGGCTGATCGCCGTCTTGGGTGCGGGAAGCATCGGCCTCTATATTGGTGGTCGTCTTGCCGCGACCGGGTCTCGGGTCCGTTTCATCGGCCGCGAGCGTCTGGCAGCAGAGATCGCCGCCAACGGATTGCGACTGACGGATCAAGTTGGGAGTGATCTTCGTCTGGCTCCCGGTTCGGTGGACTTTCGCACGGATCCCATGGGCCTGACGAAGGCCGACCTGATCCTGCTGACAGTCAAGGCGGGCGATACGGAAGCGGCGGGCGCCGAGCTCGCCAGATATGCGCCGCGTGATGCACTGATCATCAGCTTCCAGAACGGTATTGGCAATGAAGATGTGCTGCGCCGATTGCTTCCTGGCCGGACGATATTGCCCGGCATGGTGCCATTCAACGTCGTCCGGCAACCCAATTCGACCTTCAAACAGGCTACCGGGGGCGCACTCGACATCGAAAGGAGCGCCGCGCTGGAACCTTGGCTGGACGCTTTTAGACGCGCGAGACTTCCCCTAACCCAGCATGGTTCGTTCCGTTCGATTCAGTGGGGCAAACTGCTGATGAACCTGAACAACGCCATCAGCGGTCTGTCGGGATTGCCGCTGCGCGAAGAGCTCTCACAGCGCGACTATCGCCGTTGTCTGGCATTGGCACAGCAGGAAGCACTCGCGGCGATGCACGCCGCAGATATTCAGCCTGCACGCATGACGCCTTTACCGCCCGAATGGCTGCCGCATTTCCTTCGCCTCCCAGATTGGATTTTCCTGCGCCTCGCTGGGCGCATCATGTCGATAGATCCGGCTGCACGCTCTTCGATGATCGATGCGCTGGACACGGGCCGAAAAACAGACGTTGACTGGCTCAATGGCGAAATCGTGCGTCTCGCAGAAGGTCAAGGCCTGACTGCCCCCGCCAATCGACGGCTGGTTGACCTCATTCACCGAACGGAGGCTGCATCCCGACGTCGCTGGAGCGGTCCGGAGCTTTGGGCAGAATTGAAGGCCGTGTCCAATCTGCGCACCGGAAAGCATCAATAGGCTGAAGAAACGGTCGGGAGGACCTGATCGCGCTACTCGGCAGCCTGGAAGGCGGTCGCGCCAGTTTCGAACTGGAGCTTAGCCAGCCGCGCATAAATGCCACCTTGAGCCACGAGACTGGCATGGGTGCCTTCCTCGATCAGGCGTCCGTCGTTGATCACCAGAATGCGGTCAGCCTTGAGAACTGTCGCCAATCTGTGCGCGATGACGAGGGTGGTGCGGTCGCGCATGAGAGTCTCAAGCGCCTTCTGCACCATAGTTTCGCTTTCCGCGTCAAGCGCGGAGGTGGCCTCGTCCAGGAGCAGTATCGGCGCATTGCGCAGGACGGCGCGCGCGATTGCGATGCGCTGCCGCTGGCCGCCCGAAAGCGTCATGCCGCGCTCTCCAACTATAGCGTCGAAGCCTTCCGGCATCCGGTCGATGAAATCCGTCGCCATCGCGGTGCGGGCAGCAGCTTCGATTTCCTTACGGCTGGCGCCTGGCCGACCGAAGCCGATATTTTCGGCAATGCTTGCTGCAAAGACTGTCGAATCCTGCGGAACAAGCGCGATGCGGCTGCGCAAAGCGGCAGGGTCTGCCTCCCGCAAATCAACTCCGTCGACAAGGATCTTGCCCGACGCGGGATCGTAGAAACGAAGAAGCAGCGAGAAGATGGTGGTCTTGCCGGCTCCCGAAGGGCCGACAATTGCGACGGTCTCGCCCGGATTCACCCGGAAATCGAGTCCATGCAGGGCCGAACGCCCGGATTGGGCGGCGTAGGAAAATTCAACGTTGCAGAACTCGATCGCGCCTTTCGCAGGTGAAGGAAAGGCACGCGGGTTCGCAGGTGGCAGAATGGCCGGTTGTTCGGCGAGAAGCTCGGTCAGCCTCTCGGCAGCGCCGGAGGCCTGCGCAAGCTCGGCCCAGACATCGGACAGAGCGCCAAGCGAACTCGCAGCCAGGATGGCATAGATCAGATATTGGCCAAGCGTACCGGTGGTCATGGCGCCTGTGAGGACATCCTGGGCGCCCAGCCACAGCAACCCGACGATCGATCCGAAAATAGTGAACACGCCGAAGAAGGTCAGAACCGTTCGGGCCACTGTCGAGCCGCGCGCGGTCTGGAAGGCCGTTTCGATCGCCTCGCCAAACCGATTGGTGACGAGATGTTCGTTGGTGAAGGCCTGCAGCGTGCGGACCGACGAAATCTGCTCGCTCGCATAGGCGGTCGCCTTGGCGAGCATGTCCTGCGCGCGCCGCGAGCGCTTGCGCACATGGCGTCCGAACACCACCAGCGGCACAACGATCACGGGAATGGCAGCGATGGCGAGGGCCGAGAGCTTTGGGCTCGTATAGACCATCATGAACAATGCGCCGACGCTCAGGATCGTGTCACGCAGAGCGATCGAGACGCTTGTGCCGACGGCTGACTTGATCTGCGTGGTATCGGCTGTCAGGCGCGAGATGATCTCGCCCGAATGCGAGCGGTCGAAGAACGACGGCGAGAGCGTCACCACATGGGCAAAGACGTCACGCCTGATGTCGGCGACAACCCGTTCGCCAAGCATGGTGACAAAGAAGTAGCGGCAGGCGGATGCGAAGGCGAGCAGGCCGGCAAGGCCCACCAGCATGGCAAAATAGTCCGAGATCAGCCTGGAATCGGAAGCGGTGAAGCCGTGATCGATCATCCGGCGAACGGCCAGCGGCAGGGAAAGCGTGGTGCTCGCAGCAAGCGCCAAGAAAAAGACCGCAGCAATCACCATGCCACGATACCGCATGACATACGGCCATAACTTGCTGAGAGGCTTCAAGGAACGGTTGCGACCGTCCTGTCCTGTGATTGGCTCCATCGCCATAGTTTAGCGTCCCGCGCACCGCTTCGTTGGAAAATGTCCCTTGCGCGGCTCTTGTGCTTAATTTTCGGCTGATGTATAGGCCCAACCGACCGTTTTGAAGCCGTAGCCTCAGACGAGACGACCTTCAAGCATTGAAGCGTGGGTGACATCGCCGCAGGCGGCGTAAACGAGCCGCGCGGCACCATTTGCAGGAATTTCGCGATGAAAGACAAGATCCACCCCGACTACCACATGATCAAGGTCGTGATGACCGACGGCAGCGAATACATGACCCGCTCGACCTACGGGCAGGAAGGTGACACGCTGAACCTGGACATCGATCCCTCGACCCATCCGGCCTGGACCGGTGGTCAGCAGCACCTGCTCGACCGCGGCGGCCGCCTTTCGAAGTTCAAGAACAAGTTCGCCAATCTCGGCATCTGAGCCAGATCGGACGAGTTACTGGAAACCCCGCTTCGGCGGGGTTTTTTGTTGGACTATGACACTCAGCCGGCAAAGCGGGGTGACAGGCGCTCGATCCGCTGCAGCATCTCCTGAAGGTCATGCGTTATCCGCTCGTGAAGCAGCACGGCGAGATCAGGATATTCCTCGAGCATACGGCGAAACTGCTTGCGGCTGAGGCGCATGACTCTGGCATCTGATACGACTTCCGCACTCATCAACCAGCGCGTGGGAGCTATGAGCGCCAGTTCGCCGAGCAAGGCGCCGTGCTGCGCCATTCCGATCTCGGCGCGTTCGTTTCCGCGTTCTCGGTAGAGGCGGATATCACCAGAAACCACGACAAACGCCGCATCCGCCGCGCTGCCCTCGTGGAAAAGATCCCGGCCGGCAGACAGCAACAGCTTTTCAGCCCCGAAGGCAAGCAATCTCAGCTGATCCTCATGGAAACCCTGAAAAAGCCTGACGGCCGAAAGGATGCGGACGTCTTCATCGAGCGCCATGTGAGGCCCATCGCTCGACATCGGCCCTGCAAACGCCGGTCCTGGGGCATGCGGACACTCGACACGGCGAGCCGGGGAACTCTGCGTCCCCGCCACTTGCCGTATCCATCTGTCTCGCCGCCCCGGAAGCAGAATCGACCCAGAATAGGTGGATCATCATCCTTGTCCCCGGTTGCACTGCTGATTCTGTCCCCTCAGCAGCGCCAGTCTCGCGCAATATGGTTAAGAGCCTATGCCGAAACTGCAGAAGTCGACCAGAAACGATAGTGTCGCGCGAAAATGCACCGCAAATTCAGGGAATCAACTTGTAGCCGCCACTCTCCGTGACGAGAATTTCGGCATTGGACGGATCCCGCTCGATCTTCTGCCGCAACCGGTAGACATGTGTCTCCAGCGTGTGGGTCGTGACACCGGAGTTGTAGCCCCAGACTTCTTCCAGAAGCACGTCACGGGTCACCACCTTGTGGTCGGCCCGATAGAGATACTTGATGATGGAGGCTTCCTTCTCTGTCAGCCTGATCTTGCTCCCCCGCTGGTCGATGAGAAGTTTCTGACTTGGCTTGAAGGTGTAGGGCCCGACCGTAAAAGTGGCGTCCTCGCTCTGCTCGTGCTGGCGCAACTGCGCGCGGATGCGCGCTAGCAATACGGCGAAGCGGAACGGTTTTGTCACATAGTCGTTGGCGCCAGCTTCAAGACCCAGAATGGTATCTGACTCGGTATCGTGCCCCGTCAGCATGATAATCGGAGCCTTGTAACCGCCCTTGCGAAGGACCTTCACCGCCTCGCGCCCGTCCATATCAGGCAGGCCGACATCCATGATTAGCAGGTCGATCAGGCCATTGCGCGCCGCGGTTATGCCTTTGGCCGCTGTTGGCTCCTGGAGAACGTCGAACTCCTCATAGAGGGCGAGTTGCTCGACAAGAGTTCCGCGGAGGTCGTCATCGTCATCGACAATCAGGATGGTGCGTGAGGTCATGAACAATCCATTGGTGTGGAATGAAAATCCGGGTTGACGCAGTTGCCTTTATGCGGAACCTGCCGCTCTCATAACCCACCTCACGGCGAATTGTTCGGCAGTGCGATCATACTCGAAAAATAGTGAGCGCAAATCCCCTGCGCCAGAGCACTGCGGTCGTATGAAGCACTTAACCGTGAGGGCGCGCCCGGGAAACCGCTTGCAAGGGCTGCTGAATGCCGGCGGAACCGTGTTTCCTTGCGCCCTGGGGCGCGGTGGAATCGTGTCTTTCAAGCATGAGGGAGACGGAGGCACGCCGCGCGCCAGAATGCGTATTCTCGGGGGCTATTATCGGCGCGATCACCTCGTGTCGCCGCGCGCGACCCGACTTCCAATGAGGGCAATCACGCCAAAACTCGGCTGGTGCGAGGTCCCCGACGATCGCAACTATAATCGACCGGTCAAGATGCCCTATGCCGCCAGTCACGAGACCATGCGGCGCGCCGATGGGCTGTACGATATCTGCATTGTTCTCAACTGGAATATCCGGCCGCGCCTTCGCGGGCGCGGAAGCGCGATTTTCTTTCATCTCGCACGAGATGGATTCACCCCGACACAGGGATGCGTTGCGGTGACGCGACAGGTCATGGAGAGGCTGCTGCCCTACCTGTCGACCCGCACCATTCTGAGCGTGAAATAGATCTGCTCAGGCGAATCTCCAGACGATCGTTCGCTTAACCTCCGCGTCTTCCAGCGCGCGGCTGACCGGCACGCTATATTCCGCCACTTGTTCCAGCCGGTCTTTCGGCAGATAGGCCCTTCCGGGATCGCCCACGATTATCACACAACCGCGTCGCCGCAGCGTTTCAAACCAAGGAACGAGACGGTCCACGATGTCGCGCTGGTAGAAGATGTCGCCCGCCAGCAAAACGTCCCAACCATGGTCGTGTCCAATCAGGTCCGCGATGACGGTTTCCAACGCTACGTTGTTGGCAGCCGCGTTGAGGCGCATGGCAGCCTCGCAGAATGGATCTATGTCGGCTGAGATAACGTCTCTGGCCCCCGCGTTCACAGCGGCAATGCCAACCAGACCTGACCCCGCAGCGAAATCCAGGGCCCTCTTGCCGGCCAGAACGGCGGGATTGTCGAGGAGGTAGCGCGACAGCCCCTGCCCGCCCGCCCAGGCGAAAGCCCAGAATGGCGGCGGCAAACCGATCTCCGCGAGTTCCTCCTCCGTCTTCTGCCAAAGGTCATGCGCCTCATCGGCAAGGTGAAGCAAGATTTCCGGCACATGCGGCGGCGCGCCGAGCGTCGTATTGGCCAGAATGAAACGTTCGGCTTCGGCCGGCGTGAGCCTCTTCAAGGTGCGGGATCAAGCTCCATCATACGGCACACTTCCTGCCATTCCTCGGGCGTCACCGGTTGCACGGAGAGACGTCCGAGACGCACGAGCGCCATCTCAGAAAGCTTCGGATTGGCTTTAACCTGCGCAAGCGTGACGGGCTTCGGCACCGGCTTGACGGCGCGAATGTCGACGCATTCCCACCGTGGGTCGTCGGTCGTGGAATCGGGATGGGCGAGCGCACAGACCTCGGCAATGCCGACGATATCCATTCCCGCATTGGAATGGTAGAAAAAGCCCAGATCGCCGATCTGCATGGCGCGCATGTTGTTGCGGGCCGCATAGTTGCGAACGCCGTCCCATTCGCTGCCCTTCTTACCTTTCGCCGTCAGATCGTCGAAGGAAAAGACATGCGGCTCGGACTTGAAGAGCCAGTAATTCCTGGACATGCGCACTCCGCTATTGGCGACGGACGCCGGCAATCTTACCGACGTCGCTGCCGTCTGTTTATCAGGCGCTTGCCGGATTGTTGAAGACCCAGTTCCAGGCGGTCACCTCGGTCTGGGCGAAGATTCCGGCCTTGGCGTAGGGATCCCCGGCGAAAATTTCCCTGGCCGCATCGATGCTGTCGGCCTCAATCACAACAAGGCTTCCATTCGGCTTGCCGTCCTCGCCGAGAAAAGGCCCCGCAAACTTCAGCGTTCCTTTGGCGTTCAGGTCATTCAGGAACTCCACATGCGGGGGGCGCGTGTCGATCCTGACCTGAAGGTGGCCCGGCTTGTCCTTGCCGACAAATGCAAAAAGCATGCTTTCCTACTCCCATTATGCCGAAGGCACCATGCCTCCGAAGGCTATTCATCCTCGCTGCGCAGAGGGCGTGTCATCAACGACGACACTGCCTCCTCCACGGACAAGGAACCGTCGAGCAACCTGTCGACCGCACCGATGATCGGCGCAACGATTTCGCGCTCCCGTGCGATCCGTGCAGCGATCGACGTCGTCGCGACACCTTCGGCGAGCGGAAAATCGACACGCGACGCGCCCTGTCCGATCGCAACACCGTAAGCGAAGTTGCGGGATTGGGAAGAGCCGCAGGTCAACATCATGTCACCCAGACCGGACAACCCCATCAGCGTTTCCGGGCGCGCGCCGAAGCTGGTGGCAATGCGCCGCAACTCGACGAAGCCGCGGGTCACCATTGCCGCCTGCGCACTGGCGCCCAGCCGAGCGCCCACCACCGCCCCGGCCGCAATCGCAAAGACGTTTTTCAGCGCGCCGCCGATCTCCACGCCGATCAGGTCGTCGGTGGAATAACAACGGAAGCGCGGCGATGAGAGAACCTGCGCAAGGTCGGACGCAAGGCCGGAGTCACGCGCGGCGATTGCAACGGCCGTCGGCAACCCACGCGCGACGTCTGACGCGAAGCTCGGTCCAGAGAGCGCCGCCACCGGATGACCGGGCATGATCTCGGTGACGATTTCGGACAAGAGTTTGCCGGTCTCGCGCTCGATGCCCTTGGCACACAGCACCAGAGGAACGCCTTGAGCAACCGAGCCGCGCAGTTCCAGCAGAACATGACGCAGGCTTTGAGCGGGCGTTGCAACGAGCACGCAGGACGCATCGCGAACTGCCACGGTCAACTCTGTCGTTGCCTCGATCCGATCCGCAATGGGAATGCCGGAAAGATAGCGCGGGTTGCCCCTGCCCTCGTTCAAGGCGTCGACTGTTTCAGGGTCGCGCCCCCACAATCGCACCCGGTTGTCGGCGCGGTGTGCGGCCACAGCCAACGCGGTTCCCCATGCTCCGCCACCGAGGACAGTAACTGACGCCCCGTCGCTCATGCCTTGGCTCCACGACGACCGGACCCGATGACCGGAGCCGACACGGTGTCCAGCGGCCAGCGCGAGCGCGGCGCGAGAACCATTGCATCCTCAACAGTCAGACCGGCGATCAACCTTTCAATACCGGCCCACGCGACCATCGCCGCATTGTCGGTGCACAATTTCATCGGCGGCGCGACAAAACGAAAGCCATTGCGCGCGCAGAGCACTTCCAGAGCTTCTCGAATCCGCGCATTCGCAGCCACACCGCCAGCGACCACGAGCGCGGGCGAACCGATGCCTAGGAAGGTTGCGTTAAACCGGGTCAGCGCCATGGACACGCGATCGGCGAGTGCATCCGTGACGGCAACCTGAAAAGCGGCTGAAATATCCGCGACATCCTGATCCGAAAGAGGCGCGATGGCAGTGGCGGCCTGGCGCACCGCTGTCTTCAGGCCGGAAAAGGAAAAATCAGGACGGGCCTCGCCCTTCATGGGGCGAGGAAACGAAAAACGCGACGCATCGCCCGACCGAGCCGCGGTCTCGACACTCGGGCCGCCGGGATGAGGAAGGCCGAGCAGCTTCGCCGTCTTGTCGAAAGCCTCGCCCAGCGCATCGTCGATGGTTGTCGCCCATCGCTCATAATCTCCGACGCCGCGCACCAGAACGATCTGTGTATGGCCGCCCGAGACGAGCAGAAGCAGATAGGGAAAGCCCAGACCGTCGGTGAGCCGCGCCGTCAAAGCATGACCCTCGAGGTGATTTACCGCAATCAGCGGCTTGCCTGCTGCGGCAGCGATCGCCTTTGCCGTCATCAACCCGACGATCAGACCCCCAACAAGTCCAGGCCCTGCAGTGGCAGCCACTGCGTCGATTTCGGCAAGCTCGACACCCGCATCGGCAAGTGCTGCCTCGACAATCCCATCCAGCGCTTCGACATGTGCGCGGGCCGCGATCTCGGGCACGACGCCGCCAAACGCAGCGTGCTCCTCGATCTGACTGAACACGACGTTGGAGCGGATGTCCGGCCGTGCGCCTGCAACCCACGTAACGACACTGGCCGCGGTTTCGTCGCAGCTCGTCTCGATGCCCAGCACGGTGAGGTCTCGATGCGGCCCTTCGCTCATTGCCCGGTTGCAAGTTGAAGTGTTAGGAGGGCCCGAAGATCAGGACCCGGCGTTTGCGCGCGGGTTAGCACGGACAGGGAAGGAAGCAAATAGTGGCCGAAGGGAGCGTTCTGCGTATCGGCACACGCGGCAGCGCGTTGGCCCTCGCGCAGGCCAACGAAACGCAAGCGCGGCTTATGGTTGCGCATGGCATGCAAAACGACGCATTCGGGATCGAAGTGATCTCGACCAGCGGCGACCGCATTCAGGATCGCGCGCTTTCGGAAGCGGGCGGAAAAGGGCTCTTCACCAAAGAGATCGAGGACGCGCTCCTCGAAGGACGCATCGATCTTGCGGTTCATTCTTCGAAGGACATGCCGACAACACTGCCCCCGGGACTGGAACTCGTGGCGTTTCTGCCGCGTGAAGACCCTCGCGACGCTTTCATTTCCATAAATGCGGCATCGATCGAGTCGTTGCCAGAGGGGGCGACAATCGGCTCATCCTCGTTGCGCAGGCAGGCGCTGATCCGACGCCTTCGGCCCGACCTAAAAGTCATTCTCTATCGGGGAAATGTTCAGACACGATTGCGCAAGCTTGACGAAGGCGTGGCCGCAGGCACGATCTTGGCCCTTGCCGGGTTGAAAAGGCTGGGTTTGGAGCAGATCGCGACTGACGTGATGCCACTCAACAAATTCCCGCCTGCTCCCGGTCAAGGAGCGATATGTATTGAAATTCGCAGCGGCGACACGCGCACGGCTGAGCTGCTTTCAGCCATCAATCATGCCCCCACCTCCAATGCACTGGCCTGCGAACGCAGTTTTCTTGCGGCGCTTGAAGGCTCGTGCCGCATGCCGATCGCGGGCCATGCGACGATTGCAAACGGCCAATTGTCATTCCGCGGAATGGTCCTGGCCCCCGACGGCAGCAGGGTCCACGAGATTTCAAAGAACGGCCCGGCCGCGGATGCGGCTGCCATCGGTCGCGATGCAGGAGAGGAACTGCGCGCGCAAGCCGGTCCTGAATTCTTCGCCGACTGGACGTGATGCGCGCTCTGGTGATCCGCGCCGAACCAGCCGCCTCCCGGACGGCGGCACGTTTGACGGCCGCTGGCCACGAGCCGGTCGTGCTGCCGCTGGCGCGCATTGCGCCAATCGATGCAAGGATCATCAACCATCGAGACTTCGATGCCGTCGCCGTCACCAGCGCCAATGCCGCGCGGCTGTGCAGTCGGGCCATCCTGACGGATATCGGTCATTTGCCTTGTTTCGCGGTGGGCGACGAGACCGCCAATGTGGCGCGCGCAACTGGCTTTACCGAGGTGACAAGCGCGCAAGGCGACGCAGGTGCTCTTGCTGCACTGATATTGCGATCAATGCCGGCACGATCCAGGATCTTGTATCTGTGCGGCAAACTTCGAAGAGACACATTTGAGAGTCTTCTGCGGGATGACGGTTTTGACGTCACTCCGATCGAAGTCTACGATACCGTCGAGGTAACATATGGGTTGGATGAGTTGGCGGCCAAGCTTGGTGGCGAGCCGATTGGTGGCATTCTTGTGCATTCTCTTGAGACCGCCCGTTCGCTGATGCGGTTGCTGGAGAAAGGCGGTTCGACACTGATGTCGCGGGACACGCCGATGATATGCATATCTTCCCGCGTCGGCGCCCTACTTGGGGAGAATTTTACCGAAACCCATGTCGCGCGGGAACCTACGGAAGCGTCAATGCTTTCAACATTGCGCGACATTTCGTCGGCGGAACCATAAGCGGGCCCCTTTTCGTCGATTGATGCTATGGTCGAGCAGCGACCGGATTTCGCAAGAGCGCGATATCGAGACTGGAGAAAGATATGGTCAAAACTCCGAGTGTGCGGCATTCGAAATCGCGCAACGATCCGGTCACGATCGATCTTGAGCCGTCGAAGATTCCATCCGGGAAGCCTGAGACAGCGAAGCCTGATGTAACGTCCGCAACGGATGCGAAGAAGGCGGCCAGTGCGCCGGCAGGCTCGGCAGGCTCGGCAGGCACGCAAGGCTCGGACAAAGGCGAGGCAGCAAAAGAAGCCGCCTCCAGCGCCACAGCTGACAAACCGTCGGTGGATCAGCCCTCCTCTTCGGCCGCGGAAAAGAAGGCCGGATCGACATTTTCGACAGCGTCGGCCGGAACCCCCTCCTATTCCCCGCCAAGCAGCGGAAATACCGCTGAAGCAAAACCATCGGACAAGAAGGCAGAAGAGAAACCGCGCGCAACTCAATCGGCTGGAAATCCGCCCCCGCAGGTGCCAAAGCGTTCAGGCTTCTCGGCACTTGCAGCCGGCATCATCGGCGGCTTCGTTGTCCTCGCAGGAGCAGGTGCACTTCAGTATGGCGGGCTTCTGCCATCACTTTCAGCAGCAGGCAGCAACAGTGCCGAACTGGAGAGCCTCCGTTCCGAGATCATTGCGCTGCGGACGGAATTGGCGGATGTGAAGACCGGCAACGACACAACCACCACGGCGAACTCCGTGTCGGAACTCCAGACACGAGTCGACACGCTGACAAGCGACATTGCCGCGATCAAGTCCAGCGTTGAATCCAGTGCTTCAGGCGGCGATGCGGGCATAGCAGCACTCGATGGAAAGATCGCCGAACTGCAGACGCAACTGTCGCAGCTGAGCCAGAACGCCGTGACCGAACCGGTCGATCTTGCACCGCTCAGCGAGCGTGTCGCGGTGCTTGAGGCAAGCGTCAAGGCTGCGACCGATGCATCGGCAACGGACGAGACCCGACTGGCAACCCTGGAGCAGACGGTCGAAGGGCTGACCAGCAAGATGGAGGCGCAGGCCAATCAGCCCAAGATCGCCCTTTCCATCGCTGCGTCGGCGCTCAAAACGGCTATCGACCGGGGCCAGCCCTTTACAGCCGAAATCGAAACGCTCGCGGCTATCAGCCCGGACGTTCCGCAATTGGCGACTTTGCGCAACTATGCCGAGGCGGGCGTGGCCACGCGAGAGGATCTTCTGGCAGAGATGGCGCCGGCAGCTGATGCGATGATCGCGTCGTCCAGACCGGTCGACCCGAATGCCAATTACTTCAATCAGTTGCTCGACAGCGCCGCCTCGCTGGTCACTGTGCGGCCGGTGGGCTCGGTCGAAGGCACCGGCGTCCCGGAAACCGTTGCGAGGATGGAAGTCGCGGTCAAGGCGGGTGATCTCGAAGCCGCGCTTGCGGAATATGAAACCCTTCCCGACACGGCCAAGGCCGCAGGCCGTGCGTTTGCCGACCGCGTCAAGGCCCGCCTCGATGTCGAAACGCTGGCCGATCAGGCCATCGCCGAAGCCATGAGAACCGTCTGACGAGAATCGAAGTCTCCATGATCCGCATTTTGCTCTTTCTGATTTTTGTCTTCGCACTGGGTCTTGGTTTCGCCTGGCTGGCCGATCGTCCGGGTGACATGATCGTCACTCTCGACGGGTACCAGTATCAGGTGAGCCTGATGGTGGCCGCAGTGGCGATCGTGGCGATCGTTGCTGCTGTCATGATCACCTGGTGGTTGCTGCGCACGTTGTGGAACAGCCCCTATCTCGTCTCGCGCTATTTCCGGGTCAGGCGTCGCGATCGTGGCTATCAATCGCTGTCGACGGGAATGATCGCGGCTGGCGCGGGCGACGCTACGCTTGCACGAAGCATGGCCAAGCAGGCGGCAAAGCTGGTGAACTCCGATCAGGAGCCGCTCATCCATTTGCTGGACGCTCAGGCCTCGATACTTGAAGGCGACCATGAAGCAGCGCGCGCCAAGTTTGAAGCCATGCTCGACGATCCGGAGACGCGCCTGCTTGGGTTGCATGGGCTCTATCTGGAAGCCGAGCGGCTGGGCGAGCGTGATGTCTCACGCCACTACGCCTCCCGCGCTGCGGAAATCGCGCCACAGTTGGGCTGGGCGGCAGAGGCCACGCTCGATGACAAGGCCGCACGCGGTGACTGGGACGGCGCTCTCAGGCTGGTCGATGCCCAGCGCGGCGCCAAACAGGTCGACAAGGCGGCGACAACCCGCAGGCGGGTCGTCTTGTTGACCGGCAAGGCCATCGCGATGGCCGACACGGATCGCAGTGCTGCGCGTGCTGCGGCACTCGAAGCCAACAAGCTGGAGCCGACCTTCGTTCCGGCAGCAGTTGCCGCTGCAAAGGCCTATTTTCTTGCCGACGATACGCGCAAAGGCGCCAAGATCTTGGAAGCTGCATGGCGCGCAGAGCCGCATCCCGAGATTGCCGACCTTTATGTGCACGCGCGCGCAGGTGACGCGGTAGGAGACAGGCTGCATCGCGCAAAGAAGCTTCAGTCACAGAAACAGAACAATGCCGAGTCCGCTCTGGCAGTTGCTCGCGCGGCGCTCGACGCGGGCGAGTACAAGCTGGCGCGTTCGGAAGCGGAAACGGCCGCGCGTCTACAGCCTCAGGAGCGTGTCTACCTGCTATTGGCCGACATCGAGGAAGCTGAAACCGGCGATCAGGGGCGTATACGTCAGTGGCTCTCCAAGGCGGTAAGAGCACCACGTGATCCTGCATGGGTTGCCGACGGCTACATCTCCGAGAGATGGGCGCCCTTCTCGCCCGTCACCGGTCGCCTCGATGCGTTCGAATGGCGCGTGCCCGTCGAGCGCGTGGGACAGGTGATCGAACAAGACGAACCCGTCGCAAAGGCCGCTCTGCCGGCAGCACCTGTTCCTGCACCTGTACCTCCACATGATGCCAAGAAGTCCGAGGAAGCGGTGGAGATCATTCCGGAGCCTGTCGTCAAGAATGAGCAGGTGGTCAGCAAGCCCGAGACATTGGATAAAACGCCCTCCGCGGCATCCCCCCGACCTGCGGCAACCGAGGCAGTAGCGGCACCGAGCGCCAAGTCACCGGCAACCGCGTTTGAGCCGGTTCACGCCGAAGCCGCACCGAAGCCGGCCGAATCGACACCGCCAGCCGAGCCCGCAAGTGCTAACGACGAGAAATCTGCTGCCGTCGAGACAGACAAACCGCCCGTTTTCGACCCCTCGCGCCCCCCGGACGATCCGGGGGTGGACCCCAAGAAAGCCAATGATAACGAGCCTCGGAAGTTCAGGCTTTTTTGATCAAGTTTCGAGATCGAACCATTCGCAACTGCGAAGCGTTGCTCTTATCTAAGATTCGAAGTTAGTTTGGATCGTGGCGGCGGCGACTCACGCCGACAAAGGGCAAGACGATGTTCGAGCGATTTCTTGGCTTTCTGAGAGAGCTTCCCGGTGCCTCACATGAAGACGACAGCGAAGATCCGAGGATCGCGGCTGCGGCGCTATTGGTTCATGTCATGGATGCCGACGGAGCGCGCCAGGACGTGGAGCGCGAGCGTATCAAGGCGATATTGGCGGAAACCTACAATATTGGCGGAAGTGCGCTCGAACGATTGCTCAACGATGGTGAGAAAGCCGACAGCGAAGCAATCGACCTCTACGCCTTTACCAGTGTGTTGAAGCGCAATCTCGACGAAGACGCCCGCATCGATTTCGTGCGGCTTTTGTGGGAGGTTTGCTATGCCGATGGCGAGTTGCACGAACTTGAGGACAACACGCTCTGGCGTATCGCGGAGTTGCTCGGCGTTGCCAGCCGGGAGCGAATCGCCGCGAGAATCGCAGTGAAGACCCGTATCGGATCCCGGACCATCAATTGACGTCTTTCATGGCAACCCCGCTCTCGCGCCCGAAGATTCTGATCGTCCTTCATCAGGAAACGTCGTCGCCCGGCCGAGTGGGTCAACTCCTTGTCTCAGGCGGGTTCGATCTGGATATTCGCCGACCACCATTGGGCGACCCACTACCTGAAACTCTGGATGCGCATGCTGGGGCGGTCGTTTTTGGCGGACCAATGAGCGCCAACGATCCCGACGAGTTCGTCAAGCGCGAGACGGATTGGCTGTCAGTTCCCCTGAAGGAGAACCGGCCTTTCCTCGGCATCTGCCTTGGCGCTCAGATGCTTGTGAACCATCTTGGTGGCAAGGTTCATGGACGCGACGACGGGCTTGTGGAAATAGGCTGGTACGGCCTGCAGGCGACCGAAGAGGGCAAGTCGCTCATGCAATGGCCGGAGATGGTCTATCAGTTCCATCGAGAAGGCTTTTCACTGCCAAGGGACGCGACATTGCTCGCGGCCGGCGAAGCCTACCCGAACCAGGCTTTCCGGTATGGTTCAAATGCCTGGGGCATCCAGTTTCATGCGGAACTGACGCGGGTGATGATGCACCGCTGGGTCGTGCGTGGAGCGCACCGATTCGAACTTCCCAATGCGCAGCCAGGTCGCGATCATCTCCACGGACGCATGATCTGGGACATGCACCTGAAGCGCTGGCTGCACGATTTCCTTGGTGTCGTGTTTGGCGATCCAGACCCACGCTGATTTTCCCGCCGAGACCGTTTGATCAACGGTGGCGTTTCTGCAAGCAGGGAAACAGCAGTCCCGGATCAGTCACCAGATATGTCTTTCTGGAGTGCGGCCAAGTGCGGCTCGGCGACCGCCAGCGCAGCCCGCTCAATCGCCCTGAACCGTGTCACCACCGAAAGTCCGGCAGGCGTGAGTTCGGCGCCGCCACCCTTCTTTCCACCTGTCTTGGCAGCGACCAGCGGAGCAGGGAACAAGCGGTTCATTTCCTCCACGAGATCCCAGGCACGCTTGTAGGACATGTCCATGCCGCGCGCCGCCGCGGAAATCGAACCGAATGCGGCTATGTTTTCCAGCAGATCGACCTTGCCCGGTCCAAGGCGCCCTTCCGGGTCCAGATTGATCCTGAGACTTAACGACGGCATTTGCTGACTTCGATTGAGAACGAATTGCCCAAAGCATGGGCACAGACAGGCGTCGAGGCAAGCAGGTTTCAGCACGAGCGTGACTGAGATCGAGCCGAAAACACATATCTTGCCACGCGGAGGGCCCATTTCGAGGCGAGTCGCGTTTTCGCGCTTGAGCATACTCGAAAAAGGGTACAAGTTTTGCATTGCATAGGCTGTATCCACTGAATGCCGACGTCCAGGAGACGACATGTCCAGCAAGGAAGACAGAATACGCGTCCGGGCCTACGAACTTTGGGAGCGTGCAGGCCGCGTCCATGGTGCCCACGAAGATCACTGGCTCGAGGCAACCAGGCAGATCGAGCTCGAAGTCTCGAATGAAAGCTCCTCTGCTCCCCTAAAGGGGGCTCGCAAGCCCTCCGTCGCTGATAAGGCGGGTCGTCCCGGCAAATCACCAGCAAAGGCAGCGCCATCGCCGAAGGCCGAAAAGCCAGTGACGACGCCAAAGCCCTCGCGGGCCAGGGCGACAAAGGCGACCAAGGCAACCTGATTACCTGCTATACTGGGTCGTCCGCTGAACTTGCGAGATCGGCCGTTAGGCATTGACGCTTTGCTACAACTGTCGCCATGTTCGCCTGTCAATTCCTGTGGCGGGGCGAGCTCATCGCACCTTTCTCCAGAATCTGCACCCTAACTTAACCTGCCGATACTATAGCTAAGGGAGGGCTTGAACGGGTTTTGGAATGCGTCGATCTTTGAAGCGCATGCGCAGCGCGCACTTACTTCGCAGGTTCGTTCTGCCAATACTCGCTATCGCTGCGGCAATTCTCGCGGCGGTCATCGTTCCTCTTGCCTGGTCCAAATGGGAAGCCGACCAAGCCGCATTTCGTCGACAATCAGCGTTGATGGATGTGGCTGTCGATAAATTGCGGGCGGCGATAGCCCACGATCAGGAGAGTGCGACTGTCTGGGATGATGCCGTCCACAATGTTAGAAAGGGCGACAAGAACTGGATAGATGCCAATCTTGGCCTCTGGATGCACAGTTACTTCGGGCATGATGGCGGATTTGTGCTTGATCCAAAAGACAGGCCGGTTTTCAGTTCGTTTCAGGGTTCGCTGATCGACAACAAGGAGTTCGATCATCTTGAACCCGCGGTTATGCCGCTTGTCTCAGCTTTGCGCTTCAAACTCCGCCAAGGCGTCACCGACGAACTAAACGACCGCGTCCTCAGCCTGGGCGTCTCCGACCTGACGATCTTTCTCGGACGACCGGCCGTGGTCAGCATAAAACCGATCATTTCGGACAGTGGAAACATCAAGCAAGTACCCGGTGAGGAGTATCTGCATGTTGCGGTGAGACTGCTCGACGGCGACGTGCTTCGGGAACTGGCTGACAACTACATGCTCGATGGTCTGCGCTTCAGCTGGACGAACGATTCTTCATCGAAGGAAGCCAGCATTGCCCTGAAGACGTCCGCGGGGGACACATTGGGATTCCTGTCCTGGCGGCCTTACAGACCCGGCAGCGACGTCGTCTACAGCATGATACCGACGCTCGCGGCTGTGTTTTTGATTGTCATGACCGTTCTGTCTGTCCTCGTGATCGCGGTGAAACGGCGCTCACTGAAGCTGGTGTCCAGCGAAGTGACCATCCGTCATCTGGCATTCCACGATACGCTGACAGGGCTTCCGAACCGGCTGTATTTCGAGGAAGTTCTCGACCGTGAGATCCGACGGGTGCGCAATGGCGCTTCGAGCCTGGCCCTGCTTTACCTCGACCTGGATCGTTTCAAGCAGGTCAACGATTCCCTCGGGCATCCGGCGGGTGACGAACTCATCGTACAGTTCGCAAGCCGGCTGAAACTGCTCACCGCTTCAGGCGATATTGTAGCGCGTGTCGGCGGGGACGAGTTCACCATCATCGCTCCGACAGGTTCAGGACAAGAGCGCGTCGAAACCCTGTGCATGCGTGTCGTCGACGCGATGCGGACCCCATTTGAAATCAATGGCGCGCATGTCTTCGTGGGAGTTAGTGTCGGCGTGGCCTGCGCGCCGCAAGATGGCCAGGGTCGCGTCGAACTGACGCGCAAGGCCGATATTGCGCTCTACGAAGCTAAGACGACCGGTCGCGGACGGTTTGCGATATTTGACGAGCGCATGGATTCCGCTATCCAGCGTCGGCGCACGGTTGAGCGTGATCTGCGCGAAGCGCTGCGAACAGGCGAGCAACTCGAGGCATTCTTCCAGCCCGTTTACTCGGCGGCGGACCGCAAACTGGCTGGGGTCGAGGCCCTTATGCGATGGATCCATCCCGCTTCCGGTTTCATCCCTCCCGACGTATTCATTCCAATTGCAGAGGAAACAGGCCTCATCGAAAAGGTCGGCGAAGTTGTCCTGCGGCAGGCCTGTGCCACGGCAGCAGCGCTTGGCATAGAGACGGTGGCTGTCAACGTCTCGGCGATCGAACTGCGCAATCCCGGCTTTGCCTCGCGTGTTGCCGCCACATTGATGGCGGCGGGGCTTCAGCCAAGCCGTCTGGAACTGGAAGTGACGGAAAGCGCCATCATCGACATCTCCGGATCTACACAGGAGAACATCACGGCACTGCGCGAACTTGGCATTGAAATATCGATCGATGATTTCGGTACCGGGTTTTCCTCGCTCGGCCGGCTCCAGAATCTGGCCGTCGATCGCATAAAGATAGACCGGAGTTTCATAACGGGCTTTGGTGGTTCGGGCAGCGACGAGGCCATCGTGAAGGCGATCGTCGACCTTGCGCAGGCCGTGGGTCTCAAGACAACAGCCGAGGGCGTTGAGACACCTCTTCAGGAACAGCGGTTGCGAGAAATGGGCTGCGACCATCTGCAAGGCTATCTGCTCGGCAAACCCATGCGAAGCGCGGATCTGGAAGCGCTGGTCGGCAATATGGAGCTTGCGAAGGCCAATTCTGCTTGATCCCGACCCTTGACCCGAAGCCGCGCCGCGTCATCTATTGACGTAGAAAGGCCGAATTGCCCCGGCATCGGACTCAACACGAACAAGGTATCTGGACATGGTTCACGTCACCTACGAGATAGTCGAGCACGATGGGGGCTGGGCCTACAAGGTGGGCGAGGTCTTTTCCGAGACATTCCCAAGCCATGATGCCGCCCGGCGCGCGGCGGAGCGGGCTGCAGCAGAGCAGCGCGTTGCTGGCAGCACGCATGGAATCGTGTTCCAGAGTAAGGATGGAAGCTGGCATGAAGAGCTGGCGCAAGGTGGCGATCGGCCGGAGACGGACGTCAAAGGCTGACCTGGCTTGCGGGCAAGGTGACGTGCCTTGCCAACGCGGCGTGACAGATTTAGGGAGCGAGACAACCGCAATTTTGCCCTCCCAAACGGTACGCAATGCCTAGATACCTCCTCGGCGTGGATGCCGGGTCGACCCTTACCAAAGCAGCACTCTTCGATTTTGCGGGGCAAGAGATCTCGCGTGCCGCAGTGGCGGTGCCTTTGGACAGGCCCCGCATGGGCTGGGTCGAATGTGACCCGGTCCGGGCATGGGAGGCGGCAAAATCCTCGATCCGCAAAGTGGTCGAGCAAGCTGATATTTCCCCGTCAGACATAGCCGCAATCGGCATATCCGCCGCCATGGTGGGCGCATGGCTTGTGGACGCAGAGGGTAAGGCGCTGCGTGCAGGAATCAACTGGGAGGACAGCAGGACCCAGGAGATGCTCGACGCCCGTCTCCAAGCAGATCCTGATTTCTATCGCCGGATCTTTCGAGTGGATGGCTGTGTGATGCAGCAGGGCTGCACATTGCCGCTCGCCGCGTGGCTGCGGGATCATGAGCCCGAGCTCTTCACGGATGCTGCGCATATCTTCAGCTACAAGGACTTCCTGCGCATGAAGCTGACCGGCGTTGCGGCTGCCGATCGCACGGAAGCGGCGGTCGCGCCGGGCGATGCACGCGGGAGTGGCCGCAGCGAAGAGATGTTCGACCTCTTTGATCTCACCAGGTTTCGCGAGAAGTTCCCGGATGCGCACGACTCGGACGCTCTCGCAGGACACCTGACCAAGACTGCGGCAGAAGAATTAGGCCTGCCCGAGGGCACGCCCGTCGCAGTCGGCGCCGGTGACGTGCCTTCGACAATCGTCGGCGCCAGCGCGCTGGAGGCAGGAACCGCTCTTGTGGTGCTCGGGACCACCTGCATTGCGGGCGTGGTATCCGACGAACCGGTATTCTCGCCACCGGATCTTGGCCTTCTTTTCACGCTGCCCGGCAAAGCGTGGTTCCGTTCGATGGTCAATGTGGCCGGCACGCTCAATCTGGATTGGGCGATCGCCAACATTCTGGGCGAGACCGAGCGGAATGCGGAACTCTTTGGCCGGCTCGACGCAATGATCGCGGAGGTTCCAATCGGCTGCGACGGGGTCGTTTATCTTCCGTACCTCTCCGACAGCGGCATCATTGCCCCCGTTTTCGATCAGCGTGCACGCGCAGGCTTCTTCGGGCTGACGCCACGACATGAGCGCAAGCACATGATGCGCGCCGTCTATGAGGGGGTTATTCTGGCCGTGCGCGATCTTCTTCAGCACCTTCCGGATGTCGAGGGCGAAATCCTGCTGACAGGCGGCGGCGCAAACAGCCTCATCTGGACGCAGATGCTTGCAGATGCCACCGGCAAACCGGTCGCAATCCCCGCGGGCTCGGAATTTGGCGCGCGAGGCGCGGCTTTGCTCGCGGCAACTGCGGTCGGAGTGTTTTCCTCAATCCGGGAGGCCTCCCTATCGACGCAACAGATCGCACGCCGACAGATTCCGTATCTGGAAGCGCGCAATGCGTGGAATCACGCCTTCTCGAACTATTGCGCCCAAAGGGATCTGATTCTTCGTCGACCGGATTGACGCTCTTTCCCCGCGTGGTACATACCACTGGAAGCAGCGGGATATACCGCCGATATGGCAACAGACCTGACACTGGAAACCGGCATCCCCCTCTACCAGCGCATCGCCCTCTGGTTGGAGAATCAGATTGGCTCGGGTCTGCTCCAGAGCGGTGACCGCGTTCCATCAGAACGCCAGATCGCCGACGAACTCGGCGCCAGCCGGATGACAGCACGGCAGGCAATCAAGTCTCTCGAAAAGCGCGGCCTGGTCGAGACGAGGGTCGGTCGCGGTGTATTCGTCGCCCATCCTGTCATCGAAAAGGAATCGCGCACGCTCCACGGATTCACCGAGGAAATGCAGCGCGGTGGCCGCAACGTGTCGAGCATGGTGCTCGATGCATGTGTGGGAATTGCCGATGCGGAAGTCGCACGCGGTCTCGAGATTGCGGAAAGCACGCTGGTTCATCGCCTCGTGCGCGTGCGTCTGGTAGACGCCGAGCCGCTTGCCATCGAGCGCACGGAGATACCGGTTGCGCTGGCACCTGGCCTTCTGGAGAGATCCGATTTCTCCCGAGACTCTCTCTACCGGGTGCTGCGGGAAGAATATGGCGTCGTCCCCACAGAGGCGGAGGAAACCGTGCGGGCCGATCTTGCAGACGCCACAGCCGTTTCGGCGTTGCGTGTCGCCACCACAGCACCGATTCTCAGATTTACCCGCCGAACCTTCGACAGTGCCGGCCGTCCGCTCGAATATGTGCGTTCGGTCTATCGCGCCGACTGCTTCAGCATGCGCGTCAAACTCAGCCTTACGAAAGCACAATGACAGACGCCACGACAGCACACACTTATCTGAGCGAACTCGCAAGCCGCATGAATGGGCTGTTTTCTGCCAATGCGGAGGCCATTTCCGCGGCTGCGGCGGCGATCGAGGTAACGGCCAAGAATGACGGGCTGGTGTATATTTTCGGAACCGGCCACAGCCACATGCTCGCAGAGGAAGCGCATTATCGCGCCGGTGGACTGGCGCTGACCGTTCCCATTCTGGCGACCGCGACCATGCTGCATGAAGGGGCTATCGCATCGACCACCTTTGAACGCATGACAGGTATCGTCCAGCCGATCTTCGATCGCTATCCGATCAGCGAGAAAGACGTGCTCTTCGTCATCTCCAACAGCGGGGTGAACGCCGTGCCTGTCGAGGCCGCAAGGATCGGCAAGGCGCTCGGCGCGACAGTTATTGCCATCACCTCGCAAATCTATTCCCGCGAAGCCGCCAGGGGCCGGGCGCGCTTGGCGGACATCGCCGACATCGTGCTCGACAACGGCGCGCCATCCGGAGACGCAACAACCGCGATTCCCGGCAGCGAGTTGAAAGTCGGGCCGGTGTCGACGTCCATCGGCGCGGCATTGCTGAACGCAGTGCTGGTCGAAGCTGCGGCGCGCCTTCAGTCATCCGGCGAAGGCGCGCCCATCTATCTCAGCGCAAACATGCCGGGGGCGACCGAGAACAACATCGCCCTTGTCAAACGCTACAAGCCACGAAATCCGCATCTTTGAGCAATCCCCGCGCACGGAACCGCGGGAAACAGGGAGCACGAGAAATGAAGACAAGACTTATTGCATTTGCAGGCTTCGCCTCGCTTCTGATGGCGGGCACCGCCTATTCGGAACCGGTCAACATCACGTTCTGGCACATGGAGCAGCCACCCCATCGCGTTCAGCGCATGCAGGAACTGCTTGACGAGTTCAACAAGGCCCACCCGGACATCATGGTCAAGCAGGAGCCGCAGAGCTGGGGCGAGGTCTATGCCAAGGCGCCTGCCGCCTTTGCCGCGGGCACCGGTCCTGACCTGCTTTTCGGCATTCCGGATTTCACCACCGTGATCAAGGGCATCGACGCCGTCGTGCCGGTCGACGATCTGGCCAAGGAAATGGAATCGAAGCACGGCTTCGTTCCGGCGACCATCGCTCCCTACCAATATGACGGCCATACATGGGCCATTCCGGCTTACAACATGGCCATCTCCATGTGGTACCGAAACAGCGAGTTCAAAGCCGCCGGCATTGAAGTGCCGAAGACCTGGAGCGAGTGGAAGGCAGCCGCCGAGAAGCTCTCCGTCGACGGCAAGTATGGTGTCGGCCTGCCCGCCAACAAGCAGCTTTACACCGACCAGACCGTCTATGCGCTGATGGTCAACAGCGGCGCGCAGGATATCTACAACGAAGACGGATCGATCTCCTTCGACAAGCCGGAGACGGTCTCCGCTTTCGAGACCTATGGCGCGCTGCAGAAGCTCTCGCCACCGGACTCAACCAGCTGGACATGGGGCGAGGCCGAAGCCTGCTTCGCAAGCGCGACCTGCGGAACGATCCTGCAGTTCAGCGTGATCAACACCTATGAGACGCAGGCGGAGGCTGACCCAGCTGATCTGGGCGTTGCGCCTGTTCCGCACGCAGACGACATGACGGAATCCGGCACGATTTCCTACTCCAACGCAATCATGCTGACGACAAAGGACGAGGCCAAGCAGGCGGCTGCCAAGACCTTCCTTGCATGGCTGCTGGAGCCTGCAAATTACGGTCGGTTCCTCACCATGGAGCCCGGCTTGTTCCTGCCTGTGACCAATGATGGTGCGGAAGCGGAATCCTTCTGGAGCGATCCGGTTGTGACCAAGTACAAGTCGCAGGTCGAAACGATGATCGCCAACTCCAAGAACGGCAAGCTGTTCGGTTTCACGACCGGAAAGGTGTTTCCGTCTATCGGTGCAATCTCGGGTCAGAACGTGATCGCCGAGTCGCTGCAGAAGATGGTCGTTGATGGCGACAGCGCCGCCGATGCCGTCAAATACGGCCAGCAGAAGATGAGCGAGATCGCAGGGAAGTAATTCCCGATCTTGTTGTGATGATCATGTCTCGCCCCGTCATGCTTTCCGACAGGTACCGTCCCGGAAGCGCGCGGGGCGAGATCGAATGCGCACGGGGATTGCGATGAGCAATCCCCGTCTGGCGTTTCTTTTCGTCGCTCCCGCGCTCGCTTTCCTGGCGGCGGTCCTTGGCTGGCCGCTCGTGCAGGCGATCATATTGTCGTTTCAGAATGTCGGCGTGATCGGCACGGCCGGAAGCTGGGTCGGATTCGACAACCATGTCTCCGTTCTCGGGGGCTTGGGCTTCTGGAATGCCTTTGGGCGCAGCGCG
The DNA here is from genome assembly GCA_023953905.1 of Rhizobiaceae bacterium. Lineage (GTDB taxonomy): Bacteria > Pseudomonadota > Alphaproteobacteria > Rhizobiales > Rhizobiaceae > Arvimicrobium. The sequence continues at coordinate 300,272 of JAMLJA010000004.1, forward strand.
ATCTGGGTCGTCGGCAATGCTGCTGTACAGACCGCGCTCGCGCTTGGCGTCGCGCTCATCCTCAATCAGAAATTTCCTGGCGTGCGCATCGCGCGGACCTGGATCATTCTTACCTGGATCGTGCCCACGGTTGTCGTTGTCATTATTTGGCGCTGGCTGTTGTCCACGTCTGGCGGCATGGTCAATCCGCTTCTGATCCAGGCTGGCGTGATCGACCGACCGGTGGGCTTTTTTGCCACCCGCGAGGGTTCGATGGCCTCGCTGATCATGATAAATTCGTGGCGCTGGTTCCCCTTCACCGCGCTGATGATGCTGGCGGGATTGACCCGAATCCCCTCCGATCTCTACGAGGCGGCACGCATCGACGGCGCGAGCGCGATCAAGCGGTTTACGCGCATCACCTGGCCGCTGTTGCAGCCGACCCTTCTGGTGCTCGGCATCGTCGGCACGCTCCTTTCCTTCAATGTGTTCGATGTGATCTGGCTGCTGACAGCGGGCGGCCCGTCCCAGGCGACACAGACGCTGCCCGTTCTGATCTACGAGACCGCGTTCAAGGGTTACCGGCTGAGTGAGGCGGCAACCGTTTCGGTGCTCACAAGTCTGCTGCTCATGGGTTTCGCACTGCTCGCCACACGCGCGATGACGGCCAGCGAGGACGCCCGATGAAGCGGACCTGGCCACAATCTATCGCCCTGTTTGGTGGGCTCGGGCTGCTTGCGGCCGTAATCGGGCTTCCGTTCTGGTGGGTGGCGAGCGGGTCCATAAAGGTGCCACGCGAAATCATCAGCCGCGTGCCAACCATGGTGCCGCATTCCTTTACTTTGCAGCATTTCGAGAAGCTGCTCCAGTCGACCGATTTTCCCGGCTATCTGCTGAACAGCATGGTGGTGGCGCTGTTTTCGACCGCCTTCACAATCGCGCTGGCGCTACCGGCCGCCTATGCGTTCTTCCGGATGGAGTTTCCCGGCCGTGCCGCGCTCTACAGGGTCATTCTGCTCGCCTATGCGTTTCCAAGCGTCGTGGTCCTCATACCGATCTATGGTCTTTTCGCACGTCTCGGACTGATCGATACGCGTATCGGGCTCGTGATCGTCAATATCGCCTTTGCCCTGCCCTTCTCGATCTGGATGATGCGGTCGTTTCTCGCCTCGGTGCCACGCGAAATCGAGGAGGCCGCTGTGATCGATGGCGCGCCGCCGCGGGTCATCCTGCTGCGCATCCTCACGCCGCTTATCGCGCCCGGCATCGCCAGCGTCTCGATCTTCACTTTCATCGCGTCATGGACCGAATACCTCTTCGCCTCGGTGCTCATCGTTTCAGACGCCAAACGCACCATACCCGTGGGGTTTGCCGGTATCATCGGACAATACCAGATCGATTGGGGCCTCCTGCTTGCAGGGGCCACCGCAGCGACGATCCCGGTTGTCATCCTATTCGCATTCGTTGGCCGCTGGTTCGTCTCCGGCCTCACTGAAGGGGCGGTCAAGTAGGTTCAAACATGGCAGGTCTTTCACTTCATTCCGTCAAGAAGCGTTTCGGAGATACGGAAGTCATCGCCGGGGTCGACCTGAAGGTCGAAGAGGGCGAGTTCGTGGTTTTCGTTGGTCCATCTGGATGCGGAAAGTCGACTTTGCTGCGCATGATCGCGGGGCTTGAAACTACCAGCTCGGGGCGCATCGAAATCGGCGGTGCCGATGTAACGCATGTGGATCCGGCCAAGCGCGGAATCGCGATGGTTTTCCAGACCTATGCGCTCTACCCACATATGACCGTGGCGGCCAATATGGGCTTTCCGCTCGAAATGGCCGGACTGCCACAGACGGAGATCGATGCGAAAGTGGCTGAGGCCGCGCGTGTCCTTCACCTGGAACCGTATCTGCAGCGCAAGCCGCGCGAACTGTCAGGCGGACAGCGCCAACGCGTTGCCATCGGACGCGCCATTGTGCGCCAGCCGGGCGTGTTCCTTTTCGACGAGCCGCTTTCAAATCTGGATGCGGAGTTGCGTGTCCAGATGCGCATCGAGATTGCGCGTCTGCATCAGCAACTCGGCGCGACCATGATCTACGTGACACACGACCAGGTCGAGGCGATGACACTGGCCAGCCGCATTGTCGTGCTTCGTGCGGGACGCATCGAGCAGGTCGGAGCGCCTCTGGAGCTCTATCACAACCCCGACAACAGTTTTGTCGGTGGCTTCATCGGTTCACCGCGCATGAACTTCGTGAAGGCGCGGATCATTCGCCGAACGGATGAGGGGATAGAATTAAGCGCTCCGGCAACGGGTCTCGCGAAGCTCATAGCGCAGCCCCGCGGGGCCAGTCCTGGCGAGGGCACTGAAGTGACGCTCGGCATTCGACCTGAACATTTCGTTGCCGCGAAGGGTTCGGACGCCACGTTGGCCGGACAGGTAAGTGTGGTCGAGCGTCTCGGTGGGGTCACCTATGTCCATGCTTCGCTGGGCGACGGAACCATGATCACCGTGGAGACCCGCGACGACAAGGGCTTTGGCGAAGGCGCGGACGCGCGCTTCGGCATTGACGGAAGCAAGGTCTTCATGTTCGACGCCGACGGCCAGCGCATATAGATCAGACACGCCCGAACCGCTTCGCCATGAAGAGCGACGTGGGGCGGGTTGCCAACCCATCAACATCCGCAAATCCCAGCCGTCGATAGAATTCGCGGGCATTGGTGTTGCGCGGATGGACGTCAAGAAACATGCCCGTCGAGCCGGAACCACCGAGTTCACGCTGCAGATGCTCCATGCAACGCCTTCCGATCCCTCTGCCGCGTGCTTCTGGAAGCAGATCGATATGGCCGTGCGAGGGAAAGGGCTGCAAGGCAGGCGGGATAGAAAGGTCAGGATTGTGGATATGCGCACGCGCCCAGTCGCTTGCTTTCCACCTGGTTTCCTCAAAGCCCGGATCGCGCACCTCGGCCTGCAGACGCGGATACCATTCACGCGCGAGACGCGCATTGAACGTCTCTGTCTCCAGTGCACCAAACAGATAGCCCGCCACGCCACGCGGACCTTCGATCGCAAAGGCAAAGCGGGGTTCCAGCACCTGATAGGGCACCGCATAAATCAGGCCCATGAGATTTGGATCGTCCTCGCGATCCGTAGCGTCCTCGCCCGCATCGCCCGTCTTGAGACAAACGGTGCAGAATGCCGCGTGATCTTCGACCGTCGCCTGCCGCAGGCCAAAGCCGTCACCAAACTCAATGATCATGGCGGCAGAATGCGGAAGTCGGCGCCTTCTGGCAGCAACTGACCACCATCGACGACGATGGTGGTGCCGGTGATATAGTCCGCTTCATCAGATGCCAGGAAAAGAAACGCATTCGCGATGTCGCGCGGCTTGCCCAGTCGGCCGAGCGGGATCGAGTCCTCCATGTTGCGGATGAACTCGGCCCCGCGATGTTCCGTGATCGCCTCGGTCAGAATGTTGCCCGGCTCAACCCCGTTCACGGTGATGCCGTAGCCGGAGAACTCCAGCGCGGCCGATCTGATGAAACCGTTTATCCCAGCCTTGGTCGCGGAATAGTGTCCATGGCCGGGGCTCGTCACATGGGGGCCGGTGATGGATGACGTGAAGAGCATCCTTCCATAGCCTTGCGCCTTCATTGGCACGAGTGCCGCGCGGGCTGCATTGAAAGTGCCACGCAGATTGACCGCCATCACGCGATCCCAGTCGTCGGGACTGGTGTTCTCGATCAATTGCCACGGATATATTCCGGCGTTCTGGACGATGATGTCGAGCCGGCCGTAGCGCTCCTGCGCAAGCGCCACGGCCTTCTGCGCATCCTCCATCCGCGAAATGTCGGTCCGGATGAAGGCAGCGCCGACCTCGGCAGCAGCAGCCTGCCCTGCATCGACTTCCGTATCGGCCAGGACAAGTTGCGCCCCTTCCTCGGCAAAGCGGATTGCAATGCCCTTGCCGATACCCCGCGCCGCCCCGACGATGAGCGCGATCTTGCCATCCAGCCTGCCCGCCAACGTTGTCCCCCTATGCCAGTTTATGCCGGATCGATTGCTTCAGAGTGTCGAGCAGCACCGCCGCCAGCACCAGAAGGCCGTGGATCACCTGTGTGAAATTGGCCGGCAATCCCATGAGATTGATGGCCGTGTTTATGGACGACAGCAAAAGCACGCCCGCATAGACACCCGGCAGCGATCCCACCCCGCCCTTCAGGCTGATGCCGCCAATGACGACCGCAGCGAAAGCGTTGAAGAGAAGGCCGACGCCAAGATTGGCGGTCGCGCCGGACGTACGGATCGTCAGCAGCCAGCCTGCCATGCCGGCAATGGCACCAGCCAGAATGAAGGCAATAAGCAGGTTCCGCGTGACCCTTATACCGGCACGGAACGTGGCCTGCTCGTTGCCTCCGATCATCTTGAGGTGACGCCCAAAAGGCGTCTTGGCCATGATCAGCGAGAACACGACGAAACAGGCGATGGCGATCCACGCCGTCAGCGGAATACCGAGCACGCGCTGGATGCCAAACCAGCGGATTGAAGGCGCCAGGTCCTGGGCGGATCGCCCTCCTGACACGGCCACCACCAGCCCGCGCACCCAGATATAGGAGGCCAGGGTGATGATGAAGGCGTTCATCTTCACCTTGACGATGAAGAAGCCGTTGATGGCTCCGATCAACCCGCCAACCACAAGAGCGATGGCAAGCGAAGCCGGAACCATCAGCCATTCAGGGTGAAGCGTGACGCCGATTCCGATGCCCGCCGAGCAGAAGAGCACGCCGACCGACATGGCGGCCAATGCTGCCACCGACTCGACAGACAAATCCATATTGCCGGTGATGATGACCAGCGCCAGACCGATGGACATGACGCCAAGAACGCTCGACGCCTCGATGATATTGGCGAAAATGCCGAGCTGGAAGAAATTCGGAACGAACGCTGAGAAGATCGCCAACACGAAGATCAGCATGAACCAGACGAGATTGTCGAGCACGATCTCGAGCAGGCGGCGTGTTCTGGGATTCATGCGCTCACCCAATGGAAGCAGAAACAGACCATAGCGGCTTTTGAACGGGCGCCCCTTATGGCGGAGCGCCCGTCGATGGCTCTATTCCACCGATTTGATCGTGTCCGACGGAGGCTTCATGTTGCCCCAGAATTTCGGATCATCGACATTGGACTTGTCGATCGCCGCACCCGGAACCTTGAGGTTTGGACCCCAGGCCTCGTTGGTGACGACGCCTTTCAGCCCGATCACATCATACTCGCCGGGTTTGATTTCCTGCTTGTTGACGAGCTTGTCCATGAACATGGCGACTGCCGCGGCCTGTGCATAAAGCGGCTGCTCGACTTCGACATTGAGCCACCCCTTGCGGATCAGGTCGAGGCCGACGGGGGCTCCGTTGGAGCTCATCATCAGGATGTCTCCGGGCTTCTTGCCGGCGGTCTCCAGTGCAGCGACAGCAGCCACGGAAAGATGCGCTGCATGATTGAAGATCAGATCGATGTCTGGGTTGGCAACCACCGCGTCGGCAACGATGGTGCCAGCGTTCGAGGCTTCCCACTGCATCGCCGGTTTCGAGATGATTGTCACCTCGGGAAACGCGCTCATCTTCTCCTCAAAACCCTTCTGGATATCTAGGGTGTAGGGATCCCCGGGATCGCCCAGCACCTGCAGAATCTTGCCCTTCACAGAGCCGTTCTTTTCGGTGAGCAGCTTCTCTGCCGCTTCTGCTGCGACATATCCGATCTCGATGGTGCCCGCCACCGAGGTGAAATCGGACATTGTGGACGTGATCTGCCTGTCGAACTCGACAACCGGGATGCCAGCGGCGCGGGCAGATTCGATCGACGGCTTGAGTGCGTTGAAATCCACCGCGGCCAGAATGATGGCCTGCGGTTTGAGCGCGATGACGTCGTTCATCTGGCTCTGCTGCACGTCCGTCTTGTTGTCGGCATTGAGCGTTTTCATCTCATAGCCGACCTGCTTGAGGAACATCTCCAGCGCGCTCACCGAGCCCGTCTGGAATTCGTCAAGCAAGGTCGGCACGAGATAGTAGACCGTACCCTTCGACTGAGCGAAGGCTGGTGTCAGCATCGCCATGGCCAAGGCCAGGATGCCGAACAAGCCTGTCAAGAACCGCTTCATTGTGTTTGCTCCTTCCTGTTGTGCCGAAACCCCTGTATTCTTCGTTCAGCCTACCGGTCCGGCGCCGGCAACAGCCTCTCCTGTAATCATGTTGATCACCGCGTCAGGGCTGGTCTGGCTGGTCGCCACATCGCCCGCGACCACGCCCTGGCGTATCACGACGATCCGATCGGCGACCTGAAATGCCTGCTGCATGATGTGCGTGATGATGACCACGCCGATGCCCTGATTGGCCACGTGTCGGATCATTTCGAGGCCGCGTCGCGTCTGCTCGACGCCAAGCGCGGCGAAGGGCTCGTCGAGCAGCACCAGCTTGCCGCCCCAATGAACGAACCTGTTCAGCTCGATCGCCTGCCTCTGGCCGCCCGACAAATGCTCGACATTTGTCCTGAGCGAAGGAATGCGGGTTCCCGCATTCGCCAACGCCTCGGCGACCTCCCGCTCCATCGCACGCTCGTCAAGGACAGGAATTCCGAGGAACTTGCGCGTAATTTCCCTTCCCATGAAGAAATTGGCGACGACGTCGACATTCGTGCAGAGCGAAAGATCCTGATAGACCGTCTCTATCCCGGCGTCCTTGGCTTCGGCGGGAGAACGCGCACGGAACTCCTTGCCTTCAAACAGCATACGCCCGGATGTCGGCTCCAGGCCACCGGCGATAATCTTCACCAATGTTGATTTGCCCGCACCATTGTCGCCCAGCAGGGCCACAACCTCGCCCTTGTCGATGGAGAAGCTGATGCCCTTCAGCGCCTCGATGGCACCGTAATTCTTGCGGATATTGTCGAGGACCAAAAGCGGCTCGCTCATGCGGCGATCTCCCCTCTCGATGGTGCGCCTTCGCGCTCGACGAACATCTGGCCGAAGCGTGGCGACAACACCCCTGAAATCGCAAGGGCTGCGGCGCCGCGCAGGACGGAATCCGTGCCCCCACGCGCGACCGCGAGGCGCGGCACTGTGCGGTCCCGGCGAGCGGAAACCGAATTCTGCAGGCTGATCGACGCAAGGCGTTGCAAAAGATGCTCTGATGCCTGACCGCCGAGCACGACCGTTTGTGGATCATGCAGGTTTTCGATGATCGCGATCGCGTTGCGAAAGATCGGAGCGATGTGTTCGACCCACTGCGCCTCGGTCCCCTCCCAGCGATCAAGCGCCTCCAGCGAGACATACCGCTCCAGGCAGCCGCGATTGCCACATGGGCACGCCTCGCCGCCCGGCATGACGGGAATATGCCCTATCTCGCCGGCGTTGCCCCACGCGCCGCGCAGCACATTGCCCTCATGCACCATGGCGCCGCCCAGTCCGAGCCCGAAATACAGGTAGTAATATTCGGAAAGCTCCGTGCCCAATCCATATAGCTGTTCGCCCAATGCAGCCGCCATCATGTCGGTGTCGAAGAATGACGGCAGCCCGGTCAGCTTCGAGAGACGTTCGGGGATACACACATCCTCCCAGCCGGCCATGGTAGTAGGTCCGACAAAGCTCATGGATTCGACACCGAACGGGCCAGGTAGCGCCATGCCCACGCCAAGCATCCGCCCACCCGGACGGCTTTCGGCAAGCTCCGAGACAATCTCGCCGATGAGCGCAAACGCGTGATCGGGCATTGCCTGAGGCGCATCCTGCCGAACCTTGGAGACAACGTCGCCGCTGAGATCGATGAGGGCAGCATCTATGCCGCGCGGTGTGACATGGAGGCCGATCGCATATCCGCCGTCGGGATTGATGCGCAGGGTCGCCGGTGGCAGTCCGCGTCCCTTTGGTTCCTCGCGGAGCGAAAGCAAATAACCCTGCTCCTCAAGCTCCCTCACGATGTTGGACACCGTTTGAACCGTCAGCCCGACGCTTCGGGCCACATCCCCCCGCGTCACCGGACCGCGAAGACGGATCGATTCAAGGACGATCCGTCTGTTGTACGGTCGCCCGAACTCCTGGTTTGTGCCTCGCAGTGCCATGGCCCCGCAGCTCCCTGAAGAGCCACAGGTTCGCATCACTGTTTTATTCTGTCAAATGACTTTCAAAAATGCCGCGTGTTGGTGTGCGGCGATCTTTCAGATGGGAAGGTTCACGCGGAGGCTTTCGCTGCTTCCTCGACCGAAACCCGATAGTGCCAAAGCACCTCTTCGACGGGACCTATCATGCGTGGCTTACCGTGCTCCAGCCACAGCCCCTGCGTACACCAGTCCACAATCAGCTGATCGGAGTGTGAGGCCAGAACGAGGAGCCCCGCTTCTTCGATGAGCTTGTTGGTGCGCTGCTTTGCCTTGTTGAGAAAAGCCGCATCGCCTGCACCGATGCCCTCGTCGATCAAAAGCACGTCAGCCCTTACCGACGTCGAGATCGCGAAAGCCAGACGCGCCGACATGCCCGCCGAGTAAGTGCGGATCGGCATGTCGAGAAACTCACCGAGTTCCGAGACTTCGGCGATTTCCTGGACTGCCGGACGTATCTCATCAAGGGACAGTCCGAGAGCAATTCCCCGCAGCAGAATGTTGTCCCAGCCATTGCTATCGGGATCCATGCCGAAGCCGAGATCGAAGATAGGGGCGATGCGGCCCTCGACGCGCACTGATCCTTCTGTGGGCGGATAGATTCCGGCCATGACACGCAGCAAGGTCGACTTGCCGGCACCATTGTGGCCGATCAGGGCGAGCCGGTCGCCATGATTGAGTTCCAGCGACAATCCATCGACTGCGCGAACGGAGAGTTTGTATCCGTCGCGGACTTTCAGCGTACCGCCCGTTGCCGCAGATATGAGGCTGTTCTTGAGAGACCGGGTACCGGCCCCAAGAATCGGGATGTCGACCGTGATGTTGTCAAGGGTGATGCTGGACATGCTGAAAACCCTAGGCCCAATAGGCGATCTGCGAACGATATCGCGCAAAGAAGATGAACGCCGCAACGGCCAGAACCGCGGTCAGGCCTCCCGCCACAACCCAGCTCAACGTCGCCGGAGCACTGCCCATTAGAGGTGCACGCACCAGTTCCAGATAGTGATAGAATGGATTGGCGTTGACGAAATAGGCGCGGTCGGAGAGCGCGTCGGCATTCCAGAACACCGGAGTCAGGAAGAAGAAGATCTGCATCAGACTGCCGATGATGGGCGGAATATCGCGAAAGCGGGCCGATAGGGGGCCAATGATCAGCGCTGCGAAGAAACCGGCAAGCAGGATGAGAGCCAGTCCGGGAATGGCCAGAAACGCGCTCCAGCCGAGGTCGATCGGAAAGAACAGCCAGACGACGACATAGATGCTGAAATTGTGTGCGAAGGCGATGACGTGCCGGCAGATCAGCTTGAACACGTAAAAGCTGAGCGGCAGTTGCGACTGGCGGATGGAAGCCGCGGAACCTGAAAACACAGCGCAGGAATCGTTGATGATTCCCGAGATCAGACCGAACACCATGAAGCCAAGCGTGACATGCGGCAGGAACGACTCGATATCCTGTCCAAACACGCCCGAATAAAACCACCCCAGGGCACCGACGAGGATGCCCATATTGATCGTCAGCCAGAATGGTCCGAGCACCGATCGCTGATACTGGCGCCGAAGCTCGTGTGAGGACAGAAAGGTCCATGTGCGCCAGCGCTGCAGACCGCCGCCTATGTCGGCCGCCGCCTGCGCGAGCATCCGAGGCCAGCCAATGTGGCTATGGACCTCAAGAATGGTTGATGAGCTCAAACAAAACTCCAATCGGGATCATCCGGCGCGAACGCACCCTGTGGGGCAGGCTCATATTACAGGCGTACCCCGTCCGTCCACCTCGGCCATGTGGCAGATATGTGGCACGAGGACAATTGAAGACCAGTAACGCCTCGGGCAAATCAGCTGGGATCGTCTCGATGCACGTCGTGAACCGTCATTCCGTCTGATCCAGGTGCACTCGCCAGCCATTCGCGGTGGCGCAGCGTCTTGCATGTATCCCGGTAGCCGGCATCCCAGTGATCGCGCATGGAGGTCACGGAAAACTCGTAGTCCTTGGCCACGCTTTCATAGACCTTCTGCTGATAGATAAGATGCACCACGTTGATTTGCGGCACGGTCTCCATTGCCGTCAAAAACGTCTGTTCCTCACTGGTGAGAGATTCAGCTGGCACTCGTCCCAGCGCGTCGCGCAAACGAAGCCTCAGATTGTGCATCTGGCGGAACGCATCGGTATTGTTGCGGGTGCGGCTCGAATACATGATGTCTTTCTGGCGCCCCAATACGTCCGCCATATCGCGCGGCAGCAATCCCCGCGCGCTATAGAGATCGACCTGAAAGGCCAGCGTGTCTCCAATATCGTCTCGTTCGAGAAGATATTGAAGCGGCGTATTCGAGACCACGCCAGCATCCCAATAATGTTCGTTCTCGATCCGGATGGCAGGGAAAGCTGGCGGCAGCGCGCCAGATGCCATGATGTGGCGTGCCGTCAACACCTCCGATCCGGTATCAAAGAAGCGGGAGTTGCCGGTTCGAACATTGACGGCCCCCACACTCAAGCGCTGATCGCCGCCATTGAGGACGTCCCAGTCGATGAGACGATTGAGCGTCACCTCAAGTTCGGTTGTGTCGTAGAAACTGGTTGCGCCACTCGCCCCGGGAAACTGCATCCAGGGGGACACCATGCGGGGACTGAAGAACCCGGACAGCCCGGACCACATGGTCGTCATGGCGCTTAGTTCATTCTGCCATTTGCGAAACACATCGCCTTCGGGAAAGAAGTTCCAGATCCGGCGCGTCGTGACCGTCTCCCAGAAGTCGCGCAGACGATCCACCCGGTTTCCGGCTCTGTTTCCGGCGATGATCGCAGCATTCACGGCGCCGATCGACACGCCGGAATACCAATTCGGTTCGACGCCGCCTTCATGCAGCCCCTGAAACACCCCGGCCTGATAGGCTCCGAGCGCGCCGCCGCCCTGGAGCACCAGCGCGATCGAGCGGTAGGACTGAAGCAGGGGCTTTAAGTCGAATGCGGCGTGAGACCGGTCTGGCGTTATCTGATCCATCTCGATAGCTCCCGCGCACGCTGCCGATGTACCTCCGTCAGACACGGCGCTTGATTGCCAGGTGAACCTCCCGACATTGTGTTGAGGACTTTCAATGGGCCATCCAGCCGCCGTCGATCGACATCATCGCCCCGGTGACCGGTGCGGCGTCATCCGAACAGAGATAAGCGGCCATGCCGGCAACCTGTTCGATGGTCACGAACTCTTTGCTCGGCTGGGCTTCGAGCATGACATCGTTGATCACCTGTTCCTTGCTCATGCCGCGCGCCTTCATGGTGTCGGGAATCTGCGCCTCGACCAGCGGCGTCCAGACATAGCCGGGACAGATGGCGTTCACCGTAATTTTCTGGGTCGCGACTTCAAGAGCTACGGTCTTCGTCAGACCCGCAATGCCATGCTTGGCCGCGACATAGGCCGATTTGAATGGCGAGGCGACCAAGGCATGGGCGGATCCGATATTGATGATACGGCCCCAGCCGCGCGCCTTCATGCCCGGCAATGCCGCCTTGATCGAATGGAATGAGGCAACGAGGTTGATCTGGATGATCTGCTGCCATTTGTCGTCGGGGAACTCGTCGATGGGCGCCACGAACTGTATGCCCGCATTGTTGACCAGGATATCGCAGCCGCCGATCTTGTCCTCGGCAAAGGCGATCATTCCGGCGATTTCTTCGCCGTTCAGCATGTTCGCTGGCGAATAGAAGCACCGTACGCCGAAGTCCGCCTCGATCGCGGCGCGCTCCTTCTCGATGGCAGCGGCATCACCGAGACCATTGATCACGATGTCAGCCCCTTGCGAGGCGAGACGACGCGCGATGCCCAGACCGATACCGCTGGTCGACCCTGTGACGACTGCGCCACGGCCGCGCAGAGTTCCTTGGTTTGTGCTGTCCGACATCTGGGTAATCCTCATTGAAAGAAGCTTGGCTGGTCGCGACGTGACGCCATTGAAGGTACATATGGGGCACGATTGCTGCAATGCACCCAAACAGGCGCCGCGCCGCGTTGACGCATACCGATGTATGAACACGCGCCGGTGTGTCGCCCCAGCGCCCTTGCGTCGGGCGCATGCGCCGATCTGTCCCAGGCCGGACAGGACCGTGCACCTTGCCATCAGCGGTCACAGACACAATCAATACGCAGCAATACAATTCGTCGTCTGTTGTGAGGGTGACAGCCACAACTCACGAAACGGAGAGACAATGAGTCTGGGTCTGCTCGCGCTGCTAGACGACATAGCGGCACTGGCCAAGGTGGCGGCTTCATCGCTCGACGACATCGCGGGACAGGCTGCAAAGGCAGGCTCCAAGGCCGCCGGTCTCGTGATCGATGATACGGCCGTTGCGCCGCGCTTTGTCACGGGCTTTTCTGCGGCGCGCGAACTGCCCATAATTGGTAAGATCACACTGGGCTCCCTGCGCAACAAGCTGCTGATCCTTCTGCCAGCGGCGCTGGTGCTTAGTCTGCTCCTGCCCAAGGCGATCACGTTCCTCCTGATGATAGGCGGTGCCTATCTGTCCTACGAAGGCGTGGAAAAGATTTACGGACTGCTGATGCCTGACGCGGCGGGAGGGCATGAGGCGGCACTGGACTCCATCAATCCCGACGCAAAATCACTTGAGGACAGGAAGGTCGCCAGCGCCATCAAGACAGATTTTATTCTTTCAGCGGAGATCATGGCGATCACTCTCTCAACCGTTCCCAACCTTGGATTTCTGGCGCAGGCGGCAGTTCTCGCCATTGTCGGAGTGGGAATTACGCTCGGAGTCTACGGTGCGGTCGCCATCATTGTGAAAGCCGACGACATAGGGCTCGCCCTGGCGCGCAAAGATTCGGCAGGTGTACTTGTGCCTGCCCTGGGTCGTGGTCTTGTCACTGGCATGCCATACTTCCTCAATGCACTTGGAATCGTTGGCACATTCGCCATGCTCTGGGTGGGCGGCGGGATCATCCTCCATGGACTGGAGACCTATGGCGTGGAGGCCCCCGCGCATCTCGCCCAGCATCTGGCTGAAGGCGCCGCGACCGCGCTTCCCGCCGCAGGAACGCTCCTTGGATGGGCGGTCCAAGCTCTCTGCTCAGGCGTTGTCGGGATTGTCGTGGGGATCCTGACCATTCCAGTGGTCAGCTATCTGCTTTCTCCTCTCTGGCGAAAAGTGGGGCCTTTCCTGCGCCGCGGCCTCAGGGCCATCGGGATTTGATCGGGCGCACAAAACGACGTCGCCGCCGTCAGCCTGCACCCACAAACAAAGCGCTTCAATCCGGATCGGAAACGCTCTATTGAACAATGAAGTTCGCTTGTTGGTCCAGGCGACAGGCACGTCGCGTGCCGACCAGTGTAAATACTGGTGGAGACCAATTTGCATGCCGGGCGAATGCAGGCATTATTCGGGAGCTTGAGGTGCTGGCGATGCGTCGAATCGGATTTGCTCTGATTGGAACTCTGGTCTTTCTGGGCGGATGCCAGACGGCGCCCTCCCCGACAAAAGTCCCAAATTGCACGCCCAGACTCCAGGACTCGGGTCAGTGCGACAATTACGGCTCGACGTTCACGATCGCGACAGTCTCCGGCAACTGAGTCCGACTGGTTTAAGCCGCTACATCAGCGGTGCGCCGATGGACCCCGCTACCGTGCCCCATCAAGAATCATCGCCGCTCCCTTTTCGGCGATCATGACGGTTGGTGAGTTTGTATTGCCGGACGTGATCGTCGGCATCACAGACGCATCAATGACCCGCAGGCGGTCAACACCCCGTACCCGCAGTGACGCGTCAACAACCGCATGGGAATCGGAGTCAATGCCCATGCGCGCGGTGCCGACCGGGTGGAAGATCGTCGTGCCCAATTCGGCGGCGGCGTCGACAAGCTCGCCGTCGGTCGTCAGGCCCGCGCCGGGACGCACTTCGCTCGGTGCATAGGCAGACATTGCGGGTTGCGCCATGATGTTGCGCACGACGCGTATGGAATCGGCTGCCACCTGCTGGTCTTCCACAGTCGAGAGATAGTTCGGCTCAATGATCGGAGCGTCCTCGACACGGGGGCTGCGGGCGTGGATCGAGCCCCGACTGGTCGGTCGCAAATTGCAGATGCTCGTCGTGATCGCCGGGAAATCATGCATGCTGTCACCGAACTTGTCGAGTGACAGAGGCTGGATATGCATCTGCACGTTCGGCGTTTCGTACTTCGACGAGGACCGTGTAAAGGCTCCCAGTTGCGACGGCGCCATGGTCATCGCCCCGCGCCTGAGAAGCGCGTATTCCAGGCCCATCAGTCCCCGCCGGACGAGCGAGCGATACTGCATGTTGAGCGTGGGCACATTCTGCACTGAATAGATCGGCCTGATTTGCAGATGGTCCTGCAGATTTTCACCAACCCCCGGACTGTGGTGAACGACATCGATCCCAAGCGCGCCCAAACGCTTCGCGTCGCCGATGCCGGACCGCTCGAGCAACGCCGGAGTGGCAACCGCGCCTGTCGATATCACCACCTCGCCTTTCGCATGAAGGATTTGCGAACGGCCTTCGTGACGGATTGCCAGACCCACGGCACGACCGTCCTTGACGATCACGCGGTCGGCCAGCGCCCCGGTGATCACGACGAGATTGGGGCGTGACAGCGCAGGCCGCAGAAAGCCCCGCGCGGCGCTCCAACGTCGTCCGCGCTTCTGATTGACATCGAAATACCCACATCCCTCATTGGTGCCGGTGTTGAAATCCACCGACCTTTGAATGCCGGCTTCAGCGGCAGCGTCACGAAATGCGTCAAGGATCCTCCAGCGTAGCCGCGGCTGCTCGACACGCCATTCACCACCACTTCCATGCAGAGGGCTGGAACCGCGCCAGTTGTCCTCATGCTTCCTGAAGATCGGCAGAACATCGTCCCAGCCCCACCCTTCAAGTCCCCGCCGGCGCCAACCATCATAGTCAGCCGCCTGTCCGCGCATGTAGATCATCGCATTGATGGCCGAGCAGCCGCCGAGAACCTTGCCGCGCGGATAGGCGAGCGAGCGCCCGTTCAGTCCGGGAATCGCCTCGGTCCTGAACATCCAGTCCGAACGCGGATTGCCGATCGCGAACAAATAACCGACCGGGATGTGGAACCAGATCCAGTTGTCCCGGCTGCCGCCTTCGACGAGGGCTACACGATAGCGCCCATCTTCGGAGAGACGATTGGCGAGCACGCAGCCCGCCGATCCCGCGCCTGCTATGATAAAATCGAACTGGTCGGCGTCGCTCATAAGGTCCTCCAGATTCCCCAATAGCTGGCCATCCGCTTCAAAGCCACTCCTCCATACTCGCGATAGTGGCGATGGACAGGTGGAACAGATTGCCACAAGTCAGAATTCCAAGAGAACGCTGTTTCGACGTATGGCAGACATGCGCAACAGGCTGTTTCCATCTTGCCGATGCGTGGAAAATTCTTCCCTTCCAGTTAGCTCTCATTATATGAAAGCATATAGTGTCTGGTGGAGGCAGCCTCATGAAGTCAGTGAAGATCAACGACCGGCTTTGGGTGGCCGCGCAGCCAACCCAGGCGGAAATTGCCGCGCTGGCTGACGACGGGTTCGCAGCACTAGTCAATTCGCGACCGGATGGCGAAGAACACGACCAGCCGGGCAACGAGGTTGAGAAGGATGCCGCCAAAGAGGCGGACCTTGCCTATCGCTTCGTGCCCGTGACCGTCCCGACAATCACCCGCGCCGATGTTCGCGCCTTCCAGAATGCGCTTTCTAATGTTGATGGGCGCGTTTTTGCCCACTGCAAAAGCGGCCTGCGATCGCTTACGCTCTACGCCTTGGGCGAGGCCCTCGATGGTCGCATGACACGCGAAGAGGTTGTAGAACTCGGCAAGACCGTCGGCTTCGATCTTTCAGGCGCGGCGGCCTGGCTCGATCGCGACGCAGCGCAGAGCCCAAAGGTTGAGGCGTTCTTCGATCCTCGAACCTCAAGCGTCCAATATGTCGTCGCAGATCCCGCGACCAAGCGGTGCGCCATCATAGACCCCATTTTCGATTTTGACGAAAAGTCTGGAGCAACGGCAACTACAAATGCCGATGCATTGCTCGCCTTTGTTGAAAAAGAAGGCCTGACCGTAGACTGGATTCTCGACACCCATCCGCATGCTGATCATTTCTCCGCCGCGTTCTATCTCAAGCAGAAGACGGGTGCGCCGATGGCAATCGGAGCGCATGTGATCGATGTCCAGAAGATCTGGCAGAAGATGTACAATTGGCCAGATCTTGAGACTGACGGCTCGCAGTGGGACCAGCTGTTTTCCGATGGCGACACTTTCAGGATCGGCGATCTGGAGGCACGCGTGATGCACTCTCCCGGCCACACCCTGGCTTCCATCACCTATGTCGTTGGCGACGCCGCCTTTGTGCATGACACGATGTTCATGCCGGATTCCGGAACGGCGCGCGCGGACTTCCCCGGAGGAAGCGCCACGGCCTTGTGGAGCTCCATCCAGGCGATACTCAGATTGCCGGATGCGACCCGCATCTTCACCGGTCACGATTACCAGCCAGGCGGGCGCCACGCGCGGTGGGAGAGTACGGTCGCAGAAGAGAAGCGCGCAAACTCTCATATCGCGTCAATGGATGAAGCCCGCTTCGTGCCCATTCGCGAAAGCCGCGACAAGACCCTGCCCATGCCGAAGCTGATCCTGCATGCACTCCAGATCAATGTGCGCGGCGGGCGCCTGCCAGATCCTGAGTCGAACGGAAAACGCTACCTCAAATTCCCGCTAGATGCGCTGGACGGCGCAGTCTGGTAGCTGGTAAAGCGATATGGCAGGCGTTCGCGGAGCCATGGAGAAGCAGGCCCAGGAGGTCTCGGAACTTCTCAAGACCCTCTCGCATCCCGTTCGTCTGATGCTAGTGTGCACGCTTGCCGAGAAGGAATATTCCGTCGGCGAACTAGAGGCTATGGTAGGGGTTGGTCAGCCGACACTCTCTCAGCAACTGGGTGTGCTGCGCGACGCGGGCATTGTCCAAACCCGGCGCGACGCCAAAAGGATATATTACAAACTGACAGAGGCGAAGGCCGCGAAACTGGTCGGCGCCCTCTACGCAATCTTCTGCCAGGAGTCTTCTGCTTGAGCCCCTATCTCGCCCCGCTGCTGGGCGGCATGCTTCTCGGCGTCGCCGCAACAATTCTCATGATCGTCAACGGTCGAACAGCCGGGATCAGTGGGATTGTCGGGCAGTTGTTGAATGGTTCGAAATGGGTGGAGGACGCAGCATTCGTTCTTGGCCTCTGCCTCGGCCCGCTCGCTTATGCGATCGTGTTTGGCACCTTTCCGAATGTCCAGATTGCAAGTTCCGGGGCGCTCGTCGCGCTCGCTGGCCTTCTGGTCGGTTTTGGAACGCGGATGGGAAGCGGCTGCACGTCAGGTCATGGCATTGTCGGGCTGGCTCGGCTTTCGCCCCGCTCCATTGCAGCGACGGCGGCATTCCTGGCGGCCGGCGTGGCAACCGCCACCTTGATGGGAGCCCTGCGATGAGCACCATATCTTTGTTTCGCGCCCTCACGGCGCTGGTCGCCGGACTGCTGTTCGGCTTCGGACTTTCTGTGTCTGGTATGGTTGATCCAGCCCGGGTGCTTGGATTTCTGGACATTGCCAGTGGTAATTGGGACCCGAGTTTGATGTTCGTGCTTGGGGGTGCGGTCGCGACAGCGGTTCCGGGCATGCTGATTCAGCGCAGGCTCGCCAAACCCGCGCTGGGAGACGCGTTCGACTTGCCTGAACGCGACGGCATCAACCAGCGTCTGCTGATCGGCTCGGTCATTTTTGGCATCGGCTGGGGTATTGCCGGTTTCTGTCCCGGCCCGGCAGTCGCGGGTCTGTCCATCGGCATGTGGGGAATTGTGGTGTTTGTGGTCGCAATGTGCGCGGGCATGATCGTGCATGACCGCCTCGTCTCGGCAGGCCATGACAGCCTCGCGATCGGCGAAACGGAGTAGCAGGCTTCGGGGTTGAAGATGTGAGACGTGCAGTGCAATCTCGGCTCGCATGCAGCGTGGACTGAAGCATAGCGATCCGCGAGGCGATCGCGGACCAATGATCGGCAAGGCAGGTTAGACATGAGCGAAACAACGTCAGCCCGTATCGTCGAGGCGGCGGAAGCTCTGTTCTACGAACACGGGCTGCGCAGTGTCGGTGTTGACGCGATAGCCGCGCGCGCGGGGGTGACCAAGCGCACGCTTTACAATCATTTCCAAAGCAAGGATGCGCTGATCGCGGCCTATCTTGAGGCCCGTGACAGCGCGACGGTGGAAAGATACCGCAACTGGCTGGGTGATGCCGCGCTGCCGATGTCCGAGCGCATCAGGGGCATGTTCGCTGCTCTTGCCGATTATGCGAAACATCCGAGATGGCGCGGCTGCGGCTTCACACGCGCGGCGGTCGAGCTTGCCGGCCAGCCAGGGCACCCGGCGGTGCAGATGGCCGCTCGCCACAAGAAGCGGTTCGAGGCATGGCTGGAGCAGGAGTTGACGTCCGGCGGGGCAAATGACCCGTCGCACTTAGCACGGCATATCGCGCTTCTGATCGAGGGCGCGATCGCACAGATGCTCATTCACTCGGATACGTCCTATGCACTTTCGGCAGGAGAAGCCGCAGCAAGGCTTGTTGCGGCCGACATGAATGCCTCACGGCATAGCGCAGCCAGAGCCGTGTCGGTGTCCGATGCGCACCTTTCTAACGGCACATATCAGTATACCGACTAGTGAATGTTCTATTCCCCGCAGACTCCTAAAGTCGGCATTCCAATGAACTGGAATGTCACATGTCTAAACCGACCATAGGGGCCTGGACCCCAGCTCTTCTAATCTCGCTCGTGGCGGCAGCGTCGATCCTGTCGCTCTCCATGGGTCTTCGCCAGAGCCTTGGCCTCTTCATGGAGCCCATGGTGCGCGGCGGCGCCGTCACCGTCGCGACCTTCGGCTTTGCAATGGCAGTCCAGAACCTTGCCTGGGGAATCGGCCAGCCCTTCATGGGAGCGCTCTGCGATCGGTTCGGCGGGCGCATTGTCGTAGCCGGAGCAGCCGTCCTCTATTGCTCAGGGCTGGGGATGATGGCGAAGGGCGGCCCGCTGGGCCTCTATCTCGGAGGAGGGCTGCTGATCGGACTTGCAGTGGCAGCGACCTCACATGGCGTTCTGGTGGGGATCATCTCGCGGCTTGCATCCCCTGCAATCCGCGCGACTGCCGTGTCGATACTTGCCGCTGCCGGCTCACTCGGGACGTTTCTGGTCGCCCCGGCGACCCAGGCCATGATCGAACGATGGAACTGGCACAGCGCCTTGGCCGGCCTCGCGGTGTTGGCTGCCTCGATGGCAGCACTGGCCGCATTGTTCCGCCGGAGCCCCGCGGGTATCCGGGGAGAGTTGCCGCGCCCCGACGCCCGGGGCGCGATTGGCGAGGCTCTGTCGAACCGTAGCTTCGTCATCACGACGCTCGCCTTCTTCGCCTGCGGGTTTCAGTTGATCTTCATCGCGACACATCTTCCGAACTACATCGCGCTTTGCGGTTTACCTCCATCGGTTGGGGCGAGTGCTTTGGCGTTGATTGGGATCTGCAACGCGTTTGGGACGCTTTTAGCGGGATATCTTTGCCAGCGTTGGGGGAACGGGGTGGTTCTGGCGCTGATCTATCTTTTGCGAACGGTGTCGATCGGGCTGTTCTTTGCCCTGCCGGTGACGGTCGAGACGACGCTGATTTTCGCGGCGGCGATGGGATTTCTATGGCTGAGCGTGGTGCCGCCGGTGAGCGGCCTCATCAACGGTCTGTTCGGCGCGTCGAACTTCGGCACGCTGTTCGGCGTGATGTTCCTGAGCCACCAGATCGGCGCCTTTCTGGGGGCGTGGCTTGGCGGCCTGAGCTACCAGATCAGTGGCAGCTATTCGACCGGCTGGCTCGCACTGATAGCGGTTGGCTTCGCGGCTGCCGCCGTGCAGCTTTTGATTGGCGAGCAACGCCCGCGACAATTGCCTTCGCCGTGATCGAGAGGCCTGAGGGCTCTCGGGCTTGTGGCTTGCACCCGAGCCGCGCCACGAGCCGGCACTTTCCAATGCCGCGTTTGTCGACGTTTCGAGGTGCTGGAACGCCAAACGCCGCCCCGAGGGGCGGCGTTTTTGACGTATAGGTCTGGTTAGGCTTTGGTTGCGGGGGCAGGATTTGAACCTGCGGCCTTCAGGTTATGAGCCTGACGAGCTACCGGGCTGCTCCACCCCGCGTCACCATTATTCGGGCTTCAGGCCCGGGAGCGAAGTCAGGCGTAGCCTGATGAGGTGAGGCCGTCAGCAATCGATCGGGTGGATCGATTGTAGGCCGAACGGGCTGCTCCACCCCGCGTCACCTTCTTTTTCAGCATAGGCGAAAGCCTGCGCAAATTCCAGTCCTGCAAACGAAAGGCCGCTTTCGCGGCCTTGAGGCGCCGTTACCGGCGGTGTCGTAAGAGAAGATTGATTTCATGCATTTAGCAGACCTGGCAGCGACCTACTCTCCCGCGTCTTAAGACGAAGTACCATCAGCGCTGGGGCGTTTCACGGCCGTGTTCGGAATGGGAACGGGTGCAGCCACCCCGCCATAACCACCAGGTCGGCGAAATGCATGATCGAGAAGCTGCTGGCTTAGCCAGATTGTCTTTATGTGCGCTTTCATGATGTCTTTCCGGCCGGCCTTCCGAAGCCATTGCTTCGCAAGGCCGACTGGCCGTCGCGCCTCGTGGCGCGCCCCGTCCGGAGGGCGACCAACCCGTGAGGACAGATAAACATCATGTCCATCAAGATGGACATTGAGAATGAGAACGATCAAGCCGATCGAGCTATTAGTACCGGTAAGCTTCACGCGTTGCCGCGCTTCCACACCCGGCCTATCAACGTGGTCGTCTTCCACGACTCTCAGGGAATACTCGTTTTG